>JANYDA010000007.1 GCA_025360005.1 Fibrobacteria bacterium | reverse complement strand
CGCAGGTCCTGCCATTCCTTGAGGAAGAGATAGTCGTTCACGGAGACGAACTCTATCTGGGGCACCCGTTTTTTCCAGTGGCGGGCATTCTCCACCACGCATATGTTCCGTATCATTTTTTCGCTATCACTTTGCTTTTGCTTGCTTTTACCGTGCCGTTTTTTTCCGTCGCCTTGCCGTCGCCGCTACTTCGCGATCACCAGCAGGTTTTCATCGTAAGTCAGGATTCCCAGCATCACCGCATTGGCGAACTTGGTGAAGGGAAGCTTATAGGTGCCGGATTCGGAAATGGGATTCTTGCGCAGGGGATCCTGGATGGTCACCGTGCGCGCATGCGGATCCCAGCCCGAAACCACCACGAAGTGCCCCACCGGATTGCCGACAATGTCGTCCTCTTCGCAGTCGTTGGTCTCGCGCATATGCTGATATAGATACGTGGCGGAGAGGCCGCAAATGATCGGCTTATGTTTCTTGAACAGCCGGCTGAGCAGGTCCTCGTCCAAATCGTCGAACTTGAGGACGCCGCCTTTCTTCAGGAAATCCAGGTAGAAGCCGATCACCTTCTTCTGCTTCTTGCTGCGGATCTTGCGTGCGCGCTGCTTGAGCTTGCCGGACAACTCCATGGGCGCCAGGCTTTTCCAGGTAGGGTCGAAAATCTTGATGTTGTAGGTGTAGATCTCGGCGCGGAATCCGTGCGAGAGCGCGTTGCGGGCCAGGTTCACGGCCACGGTACCGCCGGTTTGCCAGTGCTCTATCTCGTGCTTGAGCTTGTCGAGGGAAGTGGGATAGGAGTGGTAGTCGTAGATGGCTTGGAGACAGGTTATCCCGCAACTTTCGTCGTCGGGCTGCTTGGAAACATGGAGGTCTAGCTTCATCGATGTTCACTGAAGCGACCTGCGTGGAGTTTGCAAAGCAAACTCTGAAGCCGGGAGCCTAATATTAGGGGATCTAGCATGGCGCGCTTACGCAAAATCCCCGGGCCTCCGCTTATTTGCCCTGCAGGGCGCCTTGAATGAGTTTTTTCATCTCTTCCACCTGCTCGGGCGTGGGTCGCAAACCCGCGGCGGCGAGTTCCGATCTCTTATAGTCGCCGGGCACGGCAAAGAGCGAAGCCGGCAGGGTCTTCCGCTCGATCTTGCGCACCTCCGTGGTCACGCGCTGCCCGTCCCGCACCACGATGCAGCGCATGGGCAGCCCCGCGTAGCCGGCCGTCTCCAGGGCGCGGAAAGCCTCCGCCTGCCCGAATTCGGGATTGGCCGCTTGTAGCTTCTTCAGGACCGCGTACACGTCGGGGAAATCCGGCGTGATCCACGCGTCCACCAATTCCTTGCTCCGGGTCAAAGTCAGGTGGGTGCATTCGTACCCCAAGAGCTTCGCCTTGCCCAGCACCTTCAGCGCGTATTCGCCGCCGGAGGCGGAATCGCGAAGCGGGGGCTTGGGGGTAACGTCTATGGAACTGTAGGTGCGCAGGTTGTCGTTCACCAGGAAGAGCGCATCCGGCTGCTTGGGATCCAGCAGCACGCCCAGTTCGATGGGCGCGGGCATGGGATTGACCAGCAGTTTCATTTCCAGCTTGGCGCGATTGCCGGCCTTGAAAAGCTGCAAGTCCCCAGAACCCGCTTCCATGGCGATGTTGAGATCGATGACGCCTTCAAAGGAGAGCTTAGCGGCTTTTCCCGCAGGAGCTTGGGAACGGGCCGACCCCATGGCGGCCAGGAAGGCTAGGAGGAGGAATGGGAGAGGGAAGGGTCCGCGCATCAAGTGTATAATCTAGGTTCCTGCTTGGGTTGTGCGAAATAAAAGTAACTTATCATACGATACGATGCAGACGCTTTCCTGTCAAAAAATCGGAAGGTGGGAACTCCCCTGAGCCGCGTCGCGTCTGGGCCCGCCGCCGCCCTCCTGCTTCTCCGCGCCCTGGCCGCGACGGTCGGACCGACGTTTTCGTACGCCGCCGCGAGCGCGACCCTGCCGGGGCCCTTGCCGGATTGCCGGACCGCCTCCATGCATCAGGTGGTACTCTCCTCTAAGTCCCCGCCTGCAACCATAGGCATGGCGGGGCCTTCCGCGGTCCTGAAAAAATTCGACTCTCTGATGGATGCGCGCAGGTTCCCGGAAGCCCGATGCCTCTGCGCCGGGCGGATGTTGCGCATGTTCGACTTCATGGCGCTCACCCAATCCAAAATCGCCGACTATGTGGACACGGGCCGTTCCCGCGATACCGTCCTGGAGGAGAAATCCGCCGGGGACTGGGCCTACGCCAAGATCTACAGCCGCATGGTCTTCAAACGCCCCTTCATGGGACAGGATTCGCTGGCTTCCGTGCAGGCTGCGCATCTGTACAAATCGCCGCGCGGCTGGCTCATCGCGGAAATGGAAGAATTGGAAGGCAAGGACGCGCCCGTCAAACTGCGCACCGGCATTCCGGAGGGCGTGGATGGAAGGCTATCCGGAAAAGAAGACCCTTCCCCCGGCGGGAAGCACGGGAGCGATCTTTTCCCGGTTTCCTCCCGCGCCCCGCAGCGCCCGGGCCAGGCGGATCGCATCCGCTATCGGCTCCAATTGAAGGATGGGAGCGCCCTGGCGGGAAATTGCTCTTTGGATGGGAACCAAACCCTGCTCCGCGCCGATTCCCCTTCCCGCTGGATAGTGGAAAGCCGCCGGATCCCCAACCCGCTTACGCCCGGTCCCGCGCAAGCGAAACCGGCGGCCGAACCCGCGCTGCCGCCCGATTCCGCCCGCATCTACCTGGCTTCCAATGCCTACCTGGATCTGGATGACAGCCTCCTGACGCGTCGGGCCGCCGCCATCGCAGGGGCGGAGACCGGGCCGGTCCGCGTCGCGCAAGCCGTCTACGCTTGGGTCTCGGGCCATTTCCGTTTCCGGATGGGTTCGGTTTTATTCGGCACCAGCACGGAGATCATCCGGGATTTGACCGGCGATTGCTCCGAGGCCGCCATTCTCACGGCTGCGCTCATGCGGGCCCGGGGCGTTCCCGCGCGCGTGGCCTTGGGATTCGCCAGTTTGGGCCAAGGCGTATTCATCGGCCATGCTTGGTGCGAAGCCTGGTTAGGCGGATGCTGGGTGGGCGTGGACGCGGCCTTGCGGGAATTCCCAGCCGGCATAGAGCGGATAAAACTTGCCACCCTGGACGGCCGCGGGGACATGCGCATCGCGGCTACCAACCTGATGATGCGCAACATTTCCAACCTGGAGATCGAAATCCTGGGCGCCTGGGAAAAGGATCGCGGCCTGCCCCTGAAAGAGTATCCGGACAACTCCGCGCAAGCGGAGAGGTTCTTCAAGGAGATCATGGAGGGGATCGGGAAGGGAGGGAAGCCAGATTGAAAAATGCAAATTGAAAATTGAAAAACGCAAATTGTGAAGAGTCGGCCGTTTGCAGCCGCGCCAGCGTCAAGGCCAGTAAAAAACCTCTCCACATCTCCATTCAGCCGCGCCAGCGGCATCCTGTTCCCCATCTTTCAATTTGCAATTTACAACCTCTTCTTCCTCTTCCTCTGCTTTCACTTTCTCCACGACACCAGCACTATCGCCGCGAACATGAACCCCGCCCCCACCAGCCGGAACGCCATCACCCGGCTTCCGGATTCCCGCTCGCGATTGGCGAACCAATGCCCCGCGAACCAGATGAGCAGGAAATTCCAGAGGCCGCGCGAGCTGAACACGATGTTCACCAAGGTCACCTGGCCCAGTAAACCGATCACGCCCGTCAGCAATAGCGATTGGATCCCCAGCACCGTGGCGCCGGCCACCAGCCACCTTCCCGCGCCCGCCTGGAAGGCCAGCCGCGGTTTTTTCATCAAGGGCAAAAGCGCCAGCGAATAGACCGCGGAGGCGCAAGCCATGGCCGGCAGGAAATGGAAGGCGCCCCAATGCGGCGCCCATTTCTGGATCAGTACGTCCCCCAATGCAAAGAAGGCGGCGGCCAACAGGGAAAAGACGAGCGTCATGGAAGTTCTGCGGCGCGATGAGCGCGTTCCTGCTTGCAGAAAGATGACGGCGATAAAGCTGAAGCAGGCCGCCACCCACCAGACCAGCGGCACGGATTGATGCAACAAGGCCACCGTCAACAGGGCTACCAATAGCACCTTGGAACCCAAAGCGGGCGTGGCGATGGTGAGATCACCGGCGGAAATCGCCTTCAAGGCGCAACCCTGCCCGGCGAAGGAGAACAGCCCCATCAAGGCCGGCTGGTACCAAAGCTGCCAGGGGACGGAGCGGCTCTCGAACGGGATCACCACCAGGAACACCAGGGCCATGGCCCAATAATTGACGGCCATGGTGGTCCACAAATCCACGCCTTTTTCCAGGGCCCGTTTCATGAAAAGCGTGCCGAGCGGATAGAGCACGGCGCAGATCAAGGGAAACAACAGGGATGGCATGGGCCACGGCAAGATAGCTTTCGGCCGGGCAGCGGCAAAGACCGTCGGCCCGGGAACCGAGGCCGCCCTGGCCGCGCAGGGCCGCCGCCGATCAAATCTTCAAGGTGCTGGAAAGGAAGACGCCGAAGTTGTAGGCATCGAAGTTCTGGCGCACCCGATCGATGCCGCCGGAAGCGGTCTGTTTCAGGATCGGTTGGCCGCCCGGGGATTTGGTCCATTGGAAATGGGTGATGGATGCGTCCCCGTAAGCCATCCCGAAACCGAATCGCGATTGCGTGAGATCCTTGTCCATTCCCAAAGAGGCCGTGAACCCGTAATAGTCGATATTACGATCCCAACTGGCGGGACGATCATCGTCGGGACCCTGGCTGAAATCGGTGTAGCCGCCCAGCGCCAACGAATAACCCTTGAGGACTTGCACCTCCAAGCCTCCGGCGAAATTCACCACCGCGTTTTTATCGATGGTATAGGTTTTCTTCAGCGGCGTCAGGGCCTCGAATCCGGAACGGCCTTTCGCGCTCACGTCGTCCGGCGTAAAGCCGGTGTAAGTGTATTTGCTCCCCAAGTAATAATCCGTCTGGGCCGTGAGCATCAGGGGTTGCAACGGTTGCCAGGAAACGGCGAGCGAAAGGCTGGGTGCGGATATCTCCGTATGCTTTTCCTTGCCGGAAAGATTGTAGATGGCCGATGCGTTGGTCTTGGTGACGGGATTGGCCGCGCTCACCACCGTGTCGTTGCGGATCTCCTCCACCCGCTGCTCTTCCGTGCGCGTGATCCAGACCAGGCTGCCCGGCGAGAAGTTCATGCCCATCGAGAATCCCTGGCTCATCCGCACCAGAGCGCCGAACGTGCCCGTGCCCCCCAATCCCGTCTGGGTCACCGATCGGGTAACGCTGCTTTCATGGAACCGTGATAAGTCGTCCGCGTTGCCGTCCACGTAATTGGCGTCCCAGCCGCCGTATGCCGTCTTCTCCAATTCTGTGGTATAGATGGCGTACAGGGTGAACCCCAGGGAGATCTTGTCGTTGAACTTGAGGGCGCCGCTGGGGCCTATCATGGTGGTCTTGGCCACATCGTAGTAAGAGAGATTGAGCCGCGTATAGCAGGGATCCGTTTTCCCGGGCCCGGCATAGCAACTCGCCGCGGTATCGGTGGGTTCGCGGTAGGCCCCTTCGATCTTCTGCTCGCCCGTGAACAGATCGTTCTGCGGCGTCACGATGCTGAATCCGTACGCCCAGTCGCCCATGCGCTGCGAGAAGGCCGTGATGGTGGGGCTGAAGTTGAAGGAGTTGTATGGGATGTCCGTACCTTCCGCGATACCTATCTTCTGCTTTTGGTACTGCACCACCTGGGCGGACACGTTGAGCTTGATGTTCTTGATCTGGGTGAGGCCGGCGGGATTGTAATACGTGGCCGTGGCATCGTCGGCCAGCCCGGCAAAGGCCCCGCCCAACGCGGCGCCTTTGTCGCCCACCAGCACTATCTTATGGTTGAACAGATCCGCGGAGGCGGGCAGGCAGAATACGGCCAGCGCGAGCAAGGCCTTGGGGATGGGATGCATGACGATATTTTTCAATTGTTCGCGGGCGCGCAGCCAGGAATTTCTGCCGGCGATGGCCGGCCGGGCCCGTTGCAGGCGGCGTCCGCACCGATGATTATCTTTCGCGTAGAGTTTCGAAAGGAAGCGCATGCTCTCGCAACGAATCGATCAAGCCTTGCTCGACCACGTCCTGGCGCGCGCTCGCCTGTCCCCGCGCCGCCGCGCCAACCATTGCTTCCACCGGCCCGGCGATCGCCTACAGCGGATGGTCAACGCCGCATTGGCCGGGACCTATTTCGCCCCCCACAGGCATAAGGATCCGGACAAGCTCGAGATCTTCACCATCCTTACCGGTAGAGTTATCGTGATCACATTCACGGATGCGGGGGAAATCCTCGACCGCGCCTTGCTGGGGCGCGAGGGTTCGGATGGCGCCGGGGTGGGAATCTGGCAAGTGGAGATCCCCCCGGGAGCCTGGCATACCCTGGCGGTGCTTTCGCCGGAGGCTGTACTCTATGAAGTCATCGACGGATATTTCGATCCGGGAACGCATAAGCGCTTCGCGCCGTGGGCCCCGCCGGAATCGGATCGGCAAGCCGCCAGCCTGTATTTGGAGGATTTGCTGCGCCGGGCCGGGGTCCACTTATAATATATGGAGACTAGTCCGCTTTCTCGTCCCGGCAAAGCCAGCCGCGCGCGACCCACTCCCGGAACCAGCCGCTGATCCCGCCCATCAATTCGGTCTGATCCTCCGGCCCCAATTTCTCTTCCAGTTTCTCGAAGGCTTCCGCCAGAGTGGCGGGCGCCAGGAACGCTTCCAGCACGGCCAGGCTCACGCGCGTCAAAGGCTCGCGCATGATTTCCAGATCGGCGTCGCGATAAATCGCCAGATAGGTGGTTTCCGCTTCTCTCTGCAAAGGAAACTCCGCTTCCAGATCCGTGTCCGGCAGGCATAGCGCCCGGAACGCCGCGAAGTCCCAATCCGCGCGCACGGGCGTCAGATGCGGCGCCAACCGCATTCGGGCGGACAGCAATTCCGATGGCGCGGCCGTACCCGCCTCCGCTAGGGTTTGGCCTTCCGGAGCGTCGAAGGCATTGGACAAAGCGCGTTCGTAGGCTATAGCTTGAAGCGCTTCCGCGCGGCATTCCCCTTGGTATTCCCGTTCCAGGAAGGCGGGGAAGGCTTCATCGAGCTGCGCCAGGAAAGGGGACGAGGGCGGAAACGCTTCCAGGTAGCGCACCGCGTAGTCGTTGAAAACGCGCAAGCCCATGATGTGAATGGCGCAGGTATATTCCGATTGCATGATGGATATCAGCCGGAACCAATATTGCTGGTTATAGATGCCCAATCGACCGAAGCCGCCCAGGCCGCCGTTTCCCCGCAAGCGCGCATCCGCTTCCGCATGCAGCTCCGGCGCGGAGACGGCGAGCGGATTGGCCGGATATTCATCCGGTAAAGGGCGGGCGATGGCTTTGCCGAACCAGGCTTGCAATTCGTCCAACTCGGAACGCGTGTCCGGGATTCGCCGCATCGCCTAAATCTACCAAGCATTTCCCGATTTGCTACTTTTGCGTTCCATCCCCCATGAACAAGCTGAAAGGCACGGTAACCCGGCTGGAAATAGAGGGCGGGATCTCCCTGGTGGAAGCCGACGTGCTGGGGGAACGTTTCACTGCCCTGGTGCTGGAGTCGGCTGAGACGGCCGGCTACCTGGCCGTAGGGAGCAGAATCCAGGTGCAATTCAAGGAAGCGGAAGTATCCATCGCCCTTCCGGCGCCCGGCTTCACCGTAAGCATCCGCAACCGCATCCCCTGCGTTGTCCGCTCCATCACCCAGGGTAAGATCCTCTCGCATCTGATCCTGGACTTCCACGGCAGCGATATGCACTCCCTCATCAGCACGCGGGCCGTGGCCGAGCTGGGATTGCGCCCGGGGCTGGCCGTGCAGGCGCTCATCAAGGCCACCGAGGTCGGCTTGGCGGAGGACCATGGGCCATTTTGAATGGGATCCTATCCGGCTTACGCTCAAGCTCGCGTCCCTGACAACGGTAATCTTATTTGTGATCTCCGTCCCGATTTCCTGGTGGCTGTCCCATACGCGCTCGCGGGTGCGCCTGCCCATGCGCGCCTTGGTCAGCATGCCGCTGGTGCTGCCGCCATCCGTACTGGGATTCTATCTGCTGCTCCTCTTCAGCCCCGCGGCCGGCCCCGGCCGCTTCCTTAAGGATCATTTCGACATCACTCTGGCCTTCACTTTTCCGGGCCTGGTAATCGGCTCCGTCCTCTTCAGTCTGCCGTTCATGGTCAATCCTCTGGTGGCCGGCTTCGAGAGTCTGCCCGTCTCCCTGTCGGAAGCCTCCTTCGTGCTGGGAAAATCCCGCTGGCAAACCCTGCGCAAGGTGTTGCTGCCCAATCTAAAGCCCGCCCTTCTTTCCGGCGCCATTCTCTCCTTCGCGCATACCATGGGCGAGTTCGGCGTGGTGCTCATGATCGGGGGCAAAATCCCGGGAGTGACGCGGGTGGCGTCCATCGCCGTCTTCGACGAGGTGGAATCCCTCCATTTCGCATCCGCCCATGTTTACGCGCTGGTGCTGTTCGCCATTTCCTTCGCCATCCTGCTGGCGCTTTTTTTCCTCAATTCCCTCAACAAGAAAATACCGGGACCGTTCTGATGGGAATGCGGCCGTGATCGAACTCTCCTTGCGCAAGCGCCTCCATTCCGCCCACGGCATTCTCGATCTTGACGTGGAAATGAGAATCGCCGCGGGAGAATTCATCACCCTCTATGGCAATTCCGGCGCGGGCAAAACCACCTTGCTGCGCATGTTGGCGGGCCTGACAGTTCCCGACGCCGGCCGTATCCGGGTGGATGGGGAAACCTGGTACGACAGCGCCAACGGCATCAACCTTCCTCCGCAGCGCCGCCGCGTGGGGCTGGTGTTCCAGGACTATGCGCTCTTCCCCAACATGACCGTGCAGCAGAACCTGGAATACGCGCTGCCGGGTCCCAAGGCGAAAGCCCAAGCCGGCTCCCGCGTGGAGGAAATCCTCGCCGCCATGCAGTTGCGGCCGTTCGCGGCGCGCAGGCCGGAAACCCTCTCCGGAGGCCAAAAGCAAAGGGTGGCGCTGGCGCGCGCGCTGGTTTCCAATCCGCGCATCCTGCTGTTGGACGAACCGCTCTCCGCATTGGATCAGGAGATGCGCTTCAAGCTGCAAGGCGAGTTGGCCGATCTGCAAAAGCGCTACGGACTGCCTACTATCCTGGTCAGCCATGATCTGGGCGAGATTTTCCGCCTCTCCTCGCGCGTCCTGTGCCTGGAACAAGGATGCATCGCCCGGGCGGGCAAACCCGGGGACGTTTTCGGCGGCGCCAGGATGAGCAACAAGGTGCGCCTCACGGGCGTAATCCTGGCCATCGAGGTAGCGGACGTGGTACGGGTGCTAACGCTTCTTATCGGCCGCGAGACCGTGCGCGTCACCCTGCTGCCACAGGATGCGGAAGCCATGCGCGTGGGAGATAAGGTGTTCCTGGCGGCCAAAGCCTTCAACCCCATGGTCTTCAAGGCGGATCCCGGCGCGTGACGCGCCTACGCCGTTGCGCCCGCAACGCCGTCGCGACACCCGCGGCTTTCGCGCCCATCGCAAGCGCCGCGGCTATCGCTTCATGGCAAAAGCCACCGCGCCCACCAGCAGCGCGCAGGCCACCAAGTGATTCCACCGCAGGGTTTCTTTCAGATAGAGCACGGCGAAGACGCAGAACACCGTTAAGGTGATCCCCTCCTGGATGATTTTCAATTGGAATCCCGTGAACTGCCCGGACCCGATGCGGTTGGCCGGCACCTGGAAACAATACTCCAGCAGCGCAATGAGCCAGCTCACCAGGATCGCTTTCCACAGCGCCACGTTCTTGTAATGGAGATGCCCGTACCAGGCGAAGGTCATGAAAACGTTGGAAACCAGCAGCAGCAGGATGGCTATCATGGCCGCTAAAATAAAAAAGCTTCCGGTGCCGCGGGTAACGGCCCGCAGGGGCCGCCTCCGCGCCGGAAGCAGAAAGGTAAAATCCCCGCGGGGATGGGATCAAATTCCCAACGACATGCCCACTTCCGCGAACAGGCCCTGTCCGGCGTTGCCGCCCACCAAGTAGGGGCCGTTCTGGAGCACGGTTTCCTTAAGGCTGCCTTCCAGGGCGAAGTTGTCTTTGACCCAGCGTAGGCCTACGGCCACATCGGCGCTGCCGGTAAGGAGCGTGGTCCAATCCGTGGCTCCCGCAACTCCGGGACCCGCCGCACCGGCCGGAACTTCATCCGAATAGGTATCGAAGGCTCCGGTCACGGATCCTCCGGAGAAACCTTCAAACCCATGGCCCAGTTGCTTTTGGAACGCGATATTGGGGCTGGCGAATACGGCCACATGGCTCGCATTCACGGAAGGGGTGTTGGTCTTGTCGGATTGCCAGAGCAGGCCGCCGTTGGTGCCTAGGAATACCGAGTAATCGGTCGTCGCCCGCAGGATATAGCCATGGGCAAGATTCAACCGAACCTGGTTGGTGGAGTTGTCCGTTTCCGGGGTGCGGCCGCTGGAGGTGTTTTTACCCAGGAGATAAGAGAACTCCGCGTTCAAGGAATGAGTCCCTTCCGTAGTGGCGTCTTTTTTCCACCCTCCCATAAAGCTCAGGTACCAGTTGTAGTCGGTAAATCCGGTCACTTTGTCATCGATGGTATTACCACCGCCCACGCTCGCGAGAGCGCTGGGAAAACCGGTGAACCATCCGATTTCACCATACACGTCGCTGCCGCCCAGGTTGAAATCACCGAAAGCGCCCAAGCCGTCGCCTTGGAAAGTGGTCTTGGTCTCGCCTGCAGGCGTGGTAACATTGGATCGATCTATGGAAAGCAACAAACCGCCGCCCCAGTTGGTGCCGCTGCCTGCCCCCAAACGCAATAGGTTGGGATCCCCGCCGCCGGTCACGCTACCGAACCAATTCAACCCCTTGCCCTCAAAGGAAAAGGCCCCGCTGGCCAGGTTGGCTCCGCCAAAGCCCGCGAAGTATTGCTTATTGCCGATCAAGGTGGGACGGTGGGAGTAATCATCCACGGTATTGTCGGCCGCACCATTCCCCTTGGTCACGCCGGTATACAACCCGGTGCGGGGAGCGACCGAGCCGGAGGAGCTGGACGATCCGGAGGGCGTGGGAAACGCGCTTGAGGATCCGCCCTGAGCCAAAGCCCATCCGGCCAGGCCGGAAACCACCATGCCTGTAATCGCTGCTGTTTTGAGTTTCGTCATTGTGACCTATTCTCCTTTGAGGTGTACGCATTTGGAATGCTTGTGTTCTTCCAAAAGGCCTCCAAAAGTTAACAAAACTTGGTCATTTATCCTTTCAAGAGGGTAAGGGAATACTCAAGTGCCCGTAACCTTCAGATTTCCCATGTTCATAGCCGCATACTTGTTAACACTTGTGAATAGACTGTGAACAAGTAGCGAAAATGCATTAGATGACTAATCCGGGGTCATTAGAAAAATTGGAGGTATGGGGGCGGTGTCGCGGGAGTATGGCAAGCATCCAGGCCCTGTGGCCATCGGGTTTTCCGGAGTCCGGACTAAAAGGGATTTACTTCCGTAATGATGATACTTTCAAAGCGGTTCAACTCCTTTTCGTGATACTGGAGGAAAATCGTTTCCGTGCGCACGCCCTTGAGGATGTTCACTATGAAGCGGCTGTAACGGTAGACCATGGACATTCCCCGGCCGCTTTCGTCCCAGATTCCCGGCGGCATTTTCTCTCCGCCTATCTTGGATTGGCGACGTAACTTCTGCAATACCCGGAGCATGCTGAGCGATCCCGTCGAATCCATCACGCTCACTCCCACCTTCTCATGATCGGTCACCAGGCTGATCTTGATGGCACGGCGCTCGGCGATATCCACCTCCGGCCTGGGCCGCAGCAGTTTGGTGTCCCGGTCTTCCGGGCTAATGCCTTCTATGGCGTAGGAAAAGGTGTTGATCAGCAATTCGTGGATGAAGATGCGGAAACTGGAAAGCTCGTCCGCATTCACATAAGGCTGGCAGGCCTGGTAGCATTCTTCGATCACGGTCTCTATGGCAACATGACCGGAGAAGGTACGGTACAATGGACCCACGGTGAAACCTGCCGGGAAATAAGGCGCAAAGCCGAAGATGTTGCCCGTAAGCAGTCGGATGGTGAGCGCATGCACGATGGCGGTATCGAAACGGTTCTTCTTGATCACATTCCCGATGCGGAAGCCGCTCGCGATCTGGAAATAATCCACGTCATCATCGGCCAGCAAGACCACTTGCAATCCGGAATTCATTACTCCTATTTCGCGGATCAGCTTGGACTCGCCTTCCGTGCCCGCATCCGTGATTTCCACGAAGGCCATCCCGGGTCCCGCGGCCGGCAAAGCGGAACGCCATTCCTTGGCCGGCAAGGCTTGGAAGCGGGGTACCATACGGTACTCGGCGCCCCAGCTGATACCGGCGTAACACTCCTTTAAACGCCCTGCCAGCGCGGCGTCGGAGCCAAGGAATACCACGGGAATGCGCAGCAGCAAGTCCATATCCATAACTAAGCCTGACACCGGAGATTATAACATTCCACGCGGCATGAGTCGCGCGTACGCGCCGGTTAAATTCGGGTTTTTACCCAAGCCGGCAGCATCGCGGAAAGCCCATGAACATGCATAATCGCCATCACAGGTAACAGTCCAAAAAAAGAAATTCGTTGAAACTCCGCTAAACCTGGTGCATAATAACCAACAGAAATGACTACCCGCGCCGCATGTACGGGAGAGTGGAGTTTCAGGAGTTCAAAATGTTAACTACAGGGGAAGTGGCGAAATTGTTCCATGTCTCTGCGCAGACGGTCATCAACTGGCTGGACCAAGGCCGGATGCCGTACGAGCGGATTGGACGTGGTCCCAGGCGCCTCACCGAAGAAGCCGTTATGCGCTATGTCGAAGAGATTGGCATCTCTCCCGAAGCTCTGGACGAGGAAATCTACGCTCGAGCCACCAAGGCCGCGGCGGCTTATCGCAACGCCACCGGCCCCGCCGTGGTGGTCACGGACGCGGAACTCAAGGTCATCGCCTGGAACGAAGCGTCCCGCACCTTATACGGGCATACCCAAGTGGAGATGCTCGGCAAGCCTCTGAGCAAGATCGTGGCGAAGATCAACGGCTCGGACGCTCCCCTGGATTCCCTGGTCCGTTCCCCCTGGCAGGACAAATCCCTGCAGATCGAAGCTCAACAGGAAACCCGTTACGGCAAGCAGCTCACCGGCATCATGACCATTTCCCGGTTTTACATGGACGGAGTGCTCGCAGGCTTCGTGGTGGCCTGTAAGGAAAAGGGCAAGAAGTAAAATCCCGATTCACCTCTGGAACGGATAGGGCCCTGAAGGGCCCTATTTCTTTTCAGTCTTTTCAAGTCCGCTTTATTTCTTCTTGTCACCCGGTTGCACAAACCGGTAAACCCTCTCGTTGGGCTTGGCCATCCCCAGTTCCTCGCGGGCTACCCCCTCGAGATAGGCGGTGTCCTTTTCCAAACGCTGCTTTTCGATTTCCAGGGCTTGCTTGCGCAAGGCCAGGCTGTCCAATTCTCCCGTCAGATCCGCGTTTTCCTTACGCAGCCGGAACAGATTCAAGGCGCCGCTGGGGCCGCTCAAGATATGATAGACGCCCAGCCCTGCCGCGGCCAACAGAAAATAGCGGAGCCACTTGATTCTTTTTCGGGAACCGGGATTTGTTGCGGAGGTTTTACCCATGCGTTGCGTAGCTTTAAAAGGGGAAAGGTAGTTCTTTCTCAACATCAGCATAACATTTTCCCGCGGCAGCGGCCGCCTCAAGACGGCGGCTTGCCGCAAGGCCGCGGCGTATCGGTAATCCAAGGCGTTCATGAGAGGCGGAACAGGGCGCCGGGCATGCGCTTGACCCTGCCTTTCAATTCCAACTCCAACAAACCCGCAAGCAGGCGATGGGCTGCGGCATCGCGGAAGCGCGGTTTGCGACGCGCCTTTTCGGCGATTGCATCCAAGGTGATGGCCTCCCTGCCAATCAGGCTCAAAAGCGATTTGGCTTCTTCATCCAGGCCCGCCGCAGCGGATTCCAAAACCGTGGGTGGATCGATGATCTTGACCGGGATCCATTTGTCCACCATGTGCGGCCCCGTCTCTCCGGCCGATGGCGGGAAAAGCCTGGGCACCTCCGCATCCGGGGGCGCCTCGCTTCCCGGCGTGCTTTCGCTTTGCGGCGTTGCTCCCTGTTCCACTGCCTCCATCTCCATTTCCGCTTTCGCTCCCGCTACCGTGAATCGCCGTGCCGGCACAGCCTGGTTGGCGCTTTGCAACAGGCGGACGATATCCTCCGCCCTCTCTACCAGGTGCGCGCCCTCCTGGATCAATTTATGCGTGCCTTGGCTGCCGGGCTGATGCACCGCACCGGGCACGGCGAATACCTCCCGACCTTGATCAGCGGCGTAATCGGCGGTGATGAGGGCGCCGCTGTCATTGCCTGCTTCCACCACCAAGGTCCCCAGCGACAAGGCGCTGATAATGCGGTTGCGACGGGGAAAGTGGCTGGCATTGGGCGCCACGCCCATCGGGAATTCGGATAGGACGCAACCCTGCTTGGCGACACGGCGCGCCAGCTGGACGTTTTCCGGCGGATAGATCCAATCCAATCCGGAACCCAATACCGCTACGGTATGCGCGCCCGCGGCCAACGCCGAATCATGGGCCAAAGTATCTATGCCTCGGGCCAATCCGGAAACGATCGTGTAGCCGGCTTCGGACATTCCCGCAGTCAACTCCCGCGCCATGCGCGACCCGTAACTGGAAGGATACCGGGTTCCCACCACGGCCAGGGCTTTGGCATCCTCCCGCCTCCACGTTCCCGCCATGAACAAGAAGGGCGGCGGTTGCGGTAAGCTCCGCAGCGAGGCCGGGTATGCCGTCGATCGCTCCGAGACGATACGGACTTTAAGCCGCAAGCAGGTTTCCTCCTGGAAACGCACGGCCTTGAGATTAGGTCCCCCCAGAATCGCTTCCAGGCTTTCCGGCTTCAACTGCGGGCACACGGCGGTAAGCTCCGCCGTGGCTGCGGCGAAGACGCCCTCCGCCGAACCGAATGCCGCCATCAGCTTGTGAAACGTGGCCGGTCCCACATGGGGGGCCATGGCCAAAGCCAACATTCTTCTGATCTCTTCCGGAGGCAAGTCGCCCCCATCCATGCAAGTTTCCATACGCAAAATATACTGCACATTTGTACAGGTTCGCAAGGGTGTTTTTCTCCGGTTGTGAGGAATTCTCACTCCATTTCCATATTGGTTACGCCCCGTTGTCCGATCAATGCCTTTTTTCCGCGAAAGGATGCATTTTTTCGGGATAGAGGTATAGGAATGAAGCGTTATTCACTCAGCGATTTGCTCGACATTATGGCCCAGCTCCGGGCTCCGGACGGATGCCCCTGGGACAAAAAGCAAACCCACCGCAGCCTTCTCAACTATCTCATCGAAGAGTCTTATGAGTTCATCGATGCAGTGGAAAATGCCGATCGCGCCAATATGAAAGAAGAGTTGGGGGACGTATTGCTGCAGGTGGTGTTCCACGCCCAATTGGCCAAGGAAACCGGCGATTTCGATTTCGCGGAAGTGGTGCAGGGCATCAGCGAGAAGCTGGTGCGCCGCCATCCGCATGTGTTCGGCGAGCTGAAATTGGATTCGGCGGAATCGGTGGAGAAGAAATGGGACGAACTGAAAAAAGCCGAGAAGGCCGCGCTGGCGACGGAGGCGGCCGGGGAGAAAAATTTACCCGACTCCGGATTAGGCGGCATGCCCAGGCATCTTCCCGCTTTGCTCAAGGCCGATAAGCTGCAGAAGCGGGCCAAGGAAACCGGCTTCGATTGGCCCGATTATACCGGGCCAATGGAAAAGATCCGCGAGGAGCTGGAAGAGTTCCGGGCGGAAGCGGAAGCGGGCAAGCCCGATCAGGACCGTTTGGAAAGCGAGTTCGGCGATTTGCTTTTCGCAACGGTCAATCTGGGCCGTTTCTTCAAGCTCGACCCGGAGCAGTCACTGGCGCGCGCTAATCGGAAGTTCATGGACCGGTATGGGAAGATGGAAGAGTTGGCGTCGGCCGCCGGGACAGAGTTCAAAGGGCTGAGCCTGGAGGAGAAAGAGGCGCTTTGGGCGAGGGTGAAGGGGATGGAGAAGGCAAGGAGCCCGTAGCGACGCACGATGCTTTGCGGAGAGTTGTCCCGAATCGGTTTTAGTGGAGGATCAAGTTGTTCACGATCAGCCCCCCGAAAAATACGATCAGGTAGCCGAACCAGAGGAACATCAACGGATAGTTGAAAACCTTATCTTCCAACCTATGCGAGCCCTTGGGTTTGGAACGGATTTCCCCTAAGTTTTTGCGCAATTGCTTAAGGGATAGCCACAATCCCCCTAGTCCTATGATGAGGATGAGAATAAGCTTCATGCGCGGATAACCTCCAGAACCTTGGGAATTCGGATTGAAATGGACTCGAACCCGGTACCCCGTATTTCCTGCGGGGATTAGGTCTTGCAACCTTGCCGATCGTCGCATAATTTACTTAATTTTTAACCTTGTAGTGGTTTCCCACTTCCCCCTTCTTTAAGATTTCCGATTCGTTGAGGGCGGGGAACCCACCCGAGTGGATAGAGCCTTGCGGCTGAATGGATGGCAGGAGCCCTTTTGGATTTGATTGAGAACATCTCGCAATTGGCGGCCAAGGTTGCCGAGTCGGGCGGCCTGGATTTGGTCGACGTGGAAATCTTCCGCGCCGGCAAGCGCCGCGTCCTGCGAGTTTACATCGGCAAGCGTGAGGGCGTGAACGTGGATGATTGCGCCAGGGTCAGCCGGGAATTGGGGACCCTTCTGGACGCGGACAACGTTATGCAGGACGAGAACTACATTCTCGAAGTGTCTTCGCCCGGTCTGGATCGGCCCTTCAAGACCCTCAAGGATTACCGCCGCAACCTGGGCCGCTTCGTGCGCGTTTCCACCCGGGAGCCGGTGGAAGGCATGGGCAACAAAAGGCTCGTGGTCGGCACATTGGCGGACGTCGGAGAGTCCGACATTACCATAGACGCGGACGGGACGCCCCGTTCCATCCCTTTGGATCTGATTCTTCAGGCCAAGGTGGATGTGAGACTTACTTAAGCGGATTTTCGAGAGTATTGCGAGTATTGCGAGTTTTGTAGAGCACTGGAGTTTTAGATGGCAGCTGAAATCTTTGAAAGCCTGAACCTCATCGCCAAGTCCAAGAATCTGGGCCCGGAAGTGGTGGTCAACACCCTCCAGCAGAGTCTGATCAATGCGGCCAAGAAATACCTGAACCTGGCCAAGAACATCGAAGCCGAGATCGACAAGGACTCGGGCGAAATCCACGTGTTCCTGCGCGTCAACGTGGTGGACGATTATCCGGACGTGGACCCGGCCCTGACCCCGGAAGAAGTGGCCGCCTATGATGAGAAGTACATGCTCGTGGGCGAAGCCGAGGAATACAACTCGGAAGCCACCGAGGGCGATTACCTGGAAATGGAAATCCCTATCGAGAACTTCGGCCGCGCGGCCATCCAGTCGGCCAAGCAAATCCTCCTCCAGAAGGTCCGGGACGCGGAGCGCGACAAGATCTTCGAGGACTACCAGCACCGCATCGGCACCTTGGTCTCCGGCACCGTGCAGCAAGTGGACCGGGGTAACATCCTGGTTAACCTGGGGAAGACGGAAGGCATCATCCCCCTCAAGGAGCAGATCCGCAAGGAGCGCTACCGCCAGGGCGACACCATCCGCGCCTACATCGCCAATGTCAGCACCAACACCAAGGGCCCGCAGATCCTGCTCTCGCGCACGCATCCGGATTTCCTGGCCAAGCTGTTCGAGCTGGAAGTGCCGGAAATCTACGACGCCATCGTGACTATCAAAGCCGTGTCCCGGGACCCGGGCTACCGCGCCAAGATAGCCGTGACCACCAAGGACGATAGGATCGATCCGGTGGGCGCCTGCGTGGGCATGAAAGGAAACCGCGTGCAAGCCATCGTGCGCGAGCTTTCCAACGAGCGCATCGATATCATCCACTGGAGCGATGATATGCATACCTATATCCGCCGCGGCCTTTCGCCCGCGAACATCAAGCAGATAACGGATATCGGGGACGGCCGCGTGGTCGTCATCGTGGGGGACGAGGATCTGTCGCAAGCCATCGGCCGCGGCGGCCAGAACGTGCGCTTGGCATCGAAGCTCATCGGCAAGGAACTGGACATTTACGGCCAGACCGAGTTCGGCAATATGCCTCCCGAAGAGAAGGAACTCCTGTTGAAGCCGCGCGAGGGCGTCAAGATCCCCGGAGTCGGCGAACCCGTGCCCACGGCGGTGGCCGCCCCCAGCAAGTTCTCGGAATTGGAATCCCTCTTCGCCAAGAAGAAGCCTGAGGGAGAAGTCTAGATCAAATGCTAAGCGAAGAAGCATTGAGTTTGCGTCAGCAAACTCGAAGGCGCGGCTTCCGCGCCCAGCGAGGAGCGGGGAGTTCGCGCAGCGAACTCTTTAGCGACGAGCCAAACTTGGAATACGCAGGGCGCGAGCCCAGAGTGGAAACGAAATTATGACCGATGTTACCAAGAAAAGAATATCCTCGCTCGCCAAGACCTACGAGATCTCCAGCGATCTGCTGGTAAAGCTCTTGAAGGACGTGGGCGTGGACGTGAAGTCCTCGGCCGCCATGATCGACCAGCCCAGCTTCCTTAAGGTGAAGCCGTTGATCGTTGCGGAAAAAGATCGGATCGAGAAGGACGCGCTCATTAAGGCCGGGAAGAAGATTCCCATGAAGGCCGTTCTGAAGAAGACGCCTCCCACTCCGCCGCCGCCGCCGCCCACTCCCAAGCCCGCACCGCAACCCATAGCCATGGTGTCCGCGGAAGCTCCCGCGCGTCCGGCCGAACCGATCTACGCGTCCCGGGAAGAGACTCCCGTCTATCATCCGGAAGCCCGCCAAGCCCAGCACGAGGCGACCATATCGCGTCCCACGGAAATCGTCCGTCCTGCCCCGGAAGCGGCTCCCGTCCATGTAGCGGAAGCGCGTCCCGCTCCCGTTCAGGCGGCAGTCAACACCACCATCATCGAACGCCCTTCGGAACGTAAAGCCGAGCCCGCCCCCGTTGCGGTCGCGGCTCCCGTCGCCAAGATGGAAGCGTCCGTATCCGCAGCCCCGGTGGCGACCGCTCCTGCCGTGGCTCCCGTGGAAGACAAACCGGCGGAAGTGAAACTTCCCGCCATCAACACTCCCGCGGATGCGGAGGCCAAGGCCCGCAGCCTGCATGCGGAGTTGAAAGTGTCGGTGGAAAAACCGGACGCGAATCTCATGGCCCGCATCGCCAAGGCGAAAGCGGAGAGCATGGCACGCGCCCGTAGCCGTGAAGAACGCCATCAAGGCTATTCCGGCAGCCTCAATCGCCAAGCGGGCGGCCCCGGCGCGCCCGGCGGCTACCAAGGCGGATACAATCGCGGTCCCGGCGGCCCTGGAGGTCCCGGCGGCGGCGGTTATCAAGGCGGATACAATCGCGGTCCCGGCGGCCCTGGCGGCGGCTATCAGGGTGGCCAGGGTGGCCCCGGCGGCTATCAAGGCGGATACAATCGCGGCCCCGGCGGTCCCGGCGGCGGTGGCGGCTATCAAGGCGGCCAAGGTGGCTATCAGAATCGTGGCCCCGGCGGTCCGGGCGGTCCCGGCGGCGGCTATCAGGGCGGCCAAGGCGGCTATCAGAATCGTGGTCCCGGTGGTCCGGGCGGTCCCGGCGGCTATAACCGTGGACCCGGCGGCCCGGGCGCCGGACCCGGGGGTTTCAATCAGCCTCGCGACGTCTATGCCCAACGCGCCCAGGAAGCCGGCATCGTCAATACGCTCGCCGGCCTCACCGGCAAGGATGGACGCCGCGGACTGGACAAGGAAAAAGAAAAGGAAAAGGAAAAGGAACGCGAACGCGGCACCTTCGTCCCCCAACAGCAGAACCGTTCCCGCGGGGGCCATAAACGCAAGACCAAGGAGCAGATCGAAGCCGAACTGCTGGAAGCGCGCAACAACGTCACCAAGGTGATGGCCAGCCTTTCCAAGGGCGGCAAGTCCAAGATGAAAGGCCGCCGGGACGAGGAAGAGGTCCAGGCCGGCGAGAAGCGCGTCCTCAACGTGGGAGAATTCGTCACCATCGGAGAATTGGCCGGTTTGATGAACGCCATGCCCGCGCAGGTAATAGCCAAGTGCATGGAAATGGGCATGATGGTGACCATCAACCAGCGCCTGGATCACGAGACCATCGCCCTCATCGCCGACGAATTCGGGTATGAAGCGCATTTGATGGACGAATACGCCCAGGATGCCTTGATGGATCAGCAAGTGGAAGACACGGCCGAAAGCCTGGTCACGCGCGCTCCCATCATCACCGTCATGGGACACGTCGATCATGGGAAGACCTCCATCCTGGATTATATCCGTAAGACCAACGTCTTCGCGGGCGAGTCCGGAGGCATCACCCAGCATATCGGCGCCTATCAGGTGAACACGGCCCATGGGCCGGTGTGCTTCCTGGATACGCCGGGCCATGAAGCCTTCTCGGCCATGCGTTCGCGCGGCGCCGATATTACGGACGTGGTGCTCCTGGTGGTCGCAGCCGACAGCATGGTCATGCCGCAGACCAAGGAAGCGATTTCGCTGGCCAAGAACGCCAATTGCCAAATCGTCGTGGCCATCAACAAGATCGATTTGGCCACCGCCAACCCCGACAAGATCAAATCCCAGCTGGCGGAAGCCGGCGTGGAAGTGGAACAGTGGGGCGGCAAGTACGCATGCGTGGAAGTATCCGCGCGCAGCGGCGCGGGCATGGACAAGCTGCTGGAGACTTTGGCCCTGGAAGCGGAAGTGCTGGAGCTCAAGGCCAATCCCAACCGTCCCGCCGTGGGCGTGGTCATCGAATCCCGCCTGGACAAGGGCAAAGGTGCCGTGGCCACCATCCTGGTGGAGAACGGAACCCTCAACGTGGGCGACGTGTTCGTGACCGGCACCTTCGCCGGCAAGGTGCGCGCCCTGCTCGATGAACGCGGCAAGAACCGGGACAATGCCGGTCCGTCCACTCCCGTGCAGGTGCTTGGCCTGGAAGGCGCGCCGCAAGCGGGCGACTCCTTCGTAGTGGTGGGCGACGAACGCGAAGCGCGCGAAATCGCCACCCGCCGCCGCCGCGCGGCCAAGGAACGCGAGATGCGCCAGAAGCGCCATATCACGCTCGATCAGCTGTACGATCAAATCAAGTCCGGCGAGTTCCACGAGCTCAAGGTCATCATCAAGGCGGACGTGGACGGATCCGTGGAAGCCATTTCGGCGGCCCTGGAAAAGCTCTCGACCAAGGAAGTGCGCGTCAACGTGATTTCCAAGGGCGTCGGCGCCGTCAAGGACGCGGACATTCACCTGGCCGCGGCTTCCGAAGCCCTCATCATCGCCTTCCACGTGCTCCCGTCCGAAGCCGTCCGCCAATTGGCGGAGGTGGAAGGCGTCACCATCAACAACTACCGCATCATCTATGAGGTTGTGGACGAAATCAAGAAGGCCATGGAAGGCATGCTGACCCCGGAGATCAAGGAAGAGGTGGCCGGCGAAGCCGAGATCCTCAAGATCTTCCGCATCCCCAAGGTCGGGCTCATCACTGGTTGCCGCGTCCAGAGCGGTGTGGTGGAACGCGACCTCAAGGCGCGCGTCTACCGCAACGGCATCGAAGTGGGCGAGGCCAAGGTGATCTCCCTGAAGCGCGAAAAGGACGATGCGCGGTCGGTCAAGGCCGGCTTCGAATGCGGCATCGGCCTGGACGGCATCAAGGAGCCCATGGAAGGGGACATCATCGCGTTCTTCCGCAAGGTTGAAGTGGCGAGGAAGCTTTCGGCCGCGAAGGCGTAACGAGAGAAGTTAAAGTGCAAAAGGCAAAGTGCAAAGCGCAAAATGAAGAGGGGATCCCCTGCCGGCCCGCGCAGGGTTGGGGATCCACTCCTTCCGTTTAACGCCGATTGCCAAAAGGCTTTTCTTCAATTTTGCACTTTGAATTTTGCATTCTAACCAGAAGACCCAGCGAACATGTCCCGTAGAACCGAAAGAGTCGCCCATCTCATCCAACGTGAGATCGGTGACGTTATCCTTAAAGAATTGACCGACGTGCGCATCGGCTTCGTCACCGTGTCGCGGGTGGAAGTCACCACGGATATGGCGTTCGCCAAGGTGCACGTCTCCATCATGGGCAGCGACAAGGAAAAGCGCGATTCCATGGCGGGCCTGAGCCATAGCGCGTCCTACCTGCGCACGCATCTGGCCAAGGTGATGAAGATGCGCACCGTCCCGCGCCTGACCTTCGTGGAGGATAAGAACCTGGAGCACGGGTTCCGCATCAACGAGATCCTCAACGAAATCAAGATCAAACCGAAGGCTCCCGAATCCGAAGATGAATGAGGCCATGCCCGGGGGAGTGCTGCTCCTGGACAAGCCCCGGGGCGTTTCCTCCTTCCAAGCCCTGCGGCCCGTCAAGCGACTCTTCCCCAAAACCAAAATCGGCCATGCCGGTACCTTGGATCCGGCCGCTTCCGGTCTGCTGCTGATCGGCATCGGATCGGCAACGCGGGTTTTGGAATACATGGAAGGCATGGCCAAGACCTATTCCTTCCAGGCCCGCTTCGGCTTCGTCTCAGACTCCTACGACATGGAAGGCGCGGTAGAACCGTTCGCCGGTACCGCCTCCGCGCAAGACTTGGATACCGCCCGCATTGAGAAGGCGTTGGAGCCTTTCCGCGGCCGTATCCGCCAGACTCCGCCGGTTTATTCGGCCATCAAGATCGACGGGGAACGCGCCTGCGATCGCGTGCGCGCGGGAGAGACCGTGACCCTTACCTCCCGCGAAGTCACCATCCACCGGCTGCGGCTCGCATCCTTGTCGAAGGACTCCGAAGCCGCGCTGGCGGAATTCGAAATGACGTGTTCCAAAGGCACCTATGTGCGCTCGCTGGTCCATGACCTGGGCCAGGCGCTCGGCTGCGGCGCAGTAACCGACAAGATACGTCGGCTGGCAATCGGTCCTTTCCGCGTGGAGGCCGCCGTGCCGGAAGAAGCCTTGGTCCCGGGTGCCCTGCTGCCGCTGGAGACCGCCGTGGCGCATTTGCCGCGGGCCCTGGTCCCGGCCGATTGGGTAGCGCGCTTCCTCAACGGCCAGGCATGCCGTCCGGAATCGCTTTCCCTGCCGGAACTTTCCGCGCAGCTTCCCGGGGAGGCATCCGCGGATGCGGGTCCGGAGCGGGAATACCGCGCCCTCGACGGCCAAGGCCGCCTGCTCGCCATCGCCACCCTGTCCGACCAAGGCATGTTATGTCCCAGGAAAGTGCTGGCGAAGGCCTGAACGCGCTCGCGGCCAAGTCCGTGGCGTGGACGGAAGTGAGACGGCAGGATCCCTGCATCGTCGCGTTGGGCAATTTCGACGGTGTCCATCTGGGCCATCGCCAAATCCTGGAATCGCTCGTCAAAGAAAGCGCCGCGTCCGGATTGGCTCCGGTGCTGGTCACCTTTGAACCCCATCCGCGTTACTTTTTTCAGCCGCAGGCGAAGCCTTCCCTGCTGACCACGCCCTGGGAAAAGCTGGCCTTGCTCAAGCAGTGGCCGGTGGAAGTGATCCCTTTGGCCTTTACCCGGGATCTGGCGGAACTGGAAGCCGAGGACTTCATCGAAGGCTTCCTCAAGGACAGGCTGCAGGGCCGCCGCTTTTTGCTGGGACATGATCACCGTTTCGGCAAAGGCGCGCGCGGTGACGCGGCGTTGCTGCAAATGCATGTCCAGGATCCGCGCCGGGATGTGCTCATTCTGGAGCCGTTCCAATTGGACGCGGAAGTGATCAGTTCGTCCGCCATCCGCATCCATTTGGAAAACGCGCGCATCGAAGCGGCCAATCGCCTCTTGGGCCGGCCCTTCAGCTATTCCGGAAAGGTGGTACGCGGGGATGGCCGGGGCCGGGGATTGGGGTTCCCCACCGCCAATCTGGACCCGGGCTATGCCTTCAAGGCCATGGTCGCGCTGGGAGTTTACGGAGGCGAGGCCCGGGTGCGGGGACGGGAGGTTTCCGCCATCGCCAACATCGGCAAGCATCCCACCTTCGGCGGAGAAGCCTTGAAAATCGAAGTCCACTTGCTCGATTTCGATCAGGATATTTATGACGAGGTGGTGGAGTTCGGCCTTTTGTTCCATGTCAGGCCGGAACGCAAATTCCCGTCGGTCGCAGAGCTCCGCGCCCAGGTGGAAAAGGATATCGCGCAAACCCGTCTGATCCTGAATCGCCCCTAATCCGCCCTCAAATAACCCCAGCGCTCTTCAACTTGTCAAATTGAGGTCAAGAAAATCCCGCATTAACGGGGTCCCAGGAGAGGATTGCCCGGGATAAAGAATATATTTGAACCCACGACGCGAGGATAAACCCGAGGGGCCGGAACCTGCAAAAGTGGGCAGGGATGGTAGGGAAAGCCGCGCGGAGAAAGGAAACAAAATGGATAACGGATTAGCGGATGAGGAAAAAAGCTTCATCGTGCCTTTGATGATAGTGGGTATGGTGGTGGTGCTGGTGCTCCTGGTGGCCGGCTTATTTATGCCTACCACGTCCTGGCTTTGGTAAGAATGCAGCGCGCTTTCCGGTTCGATTCGACCCGGAAGCGTTCTCCAAATCCCGGCAAATTCCGGGACTGGGCCGGAAATCCTCCCGGATAGCCGGAAAAAAATGGCCAAACCGGCCGCGTAAAGCTATTATTCCACACCTCTTAAATAGGCTCCCCTCAAGTAAGGGCCGGTCCGTTTATGTGTTTGCAAAGTTTGCAAGATGACAATAGAGTGGCAATTCGATAGAGAAAATTCAGAACAGATTTCGATTAGTAAAAAGAAGCAGAAAGACGAAGCATTATGGCAACCATGACCAAGGAAATTGCGGCGAAAACCATCAGCGATTTCGGCAAGACCCCGAAGGATTCCGGAAACCCGAAAGTCCAAGTGGCCCTGCTAACGCATCGCATCGCCGAGATCACCGAGCACCTTAAGATCCATAAGAAGGATAAGCACTCCCGCCGCGGCCTGACCACCATGGTCGCCTACCGCCGCCGCCTCCTCAATTACATGATGAAGACGGACTTGAACGGCTATCGCGGCCTCATCAAGACCCTTGATCTCCGTCGCTGATAATCCTTCTCTCCGCTTTTTTTCCCTCCAAAACCAACCGAGCGCGGCGAGGGCCGCGCTACCCGGGAGCATAGAAATTCCATGGCAAAACAAACCGTATCCATCACCTTGCCCGACGGCAAAATCCTCACCATTGAATCCGGACGCATGGCCAAACAGGCCGGCGGCGCCGTCATCGTCCGTTTGGGCGACACCATGGTGCTGTGCACCGTTTGCGCCGGCCCCGAGGCCTTGGGCGACTTCTTCCCCCTGACCGTCGAGTACCGGGAGAAATATTATGCCGCGGGCAAGATTCCCGGCGGCTATGTCAAGCGGGAAGCCAAGCCCAGCGACAAGGAAGTCCTGACCTGCCGCATCGTCGATCGGCCCTTGCGCCCCATGTTCCCGGAAGGCTACAAGCGCGAAGTCCAGATCGTCTGCACCGTTCTCTCCGCGGATGAGAAGTACGATTCCGACACGCTCTCCGTCATCGGCGCTTCCGCCGCCATCGGGCTTTCCTCCCTGCCTTTTGAAGACCAGGTCGCCTGCGTCAAGGTCATCGGCAAGGACGGCAAGTTCACGATCAATCCCACCTACGAGGAAATCGAATCCGCCGACGTCGAAATGATCGTCGCCGGCACCGCCACCTCCATTTGCATGGTGGAAGGTTCCGGTTGGGAAGTGGCCGAAGAGGTGATGGTCAACGCCATCCTGGCCGGGCATGAAGCCATCAAGCTCATCGTCAAGGGCCAGCAGGAACTGATTTCCAAGTTCGAAGTGGTCAAGGACGTGTTCACCCCCAAAGCCGTGGACGCGGATCTGGTCGCCAAAGCCCAGGCCTTCGCCAAGCCCCTGCTTCACAAAGTATTCCACACCCCCATGCTCAAGAAGGCGCATTACGCCGCCATGAGCCAGATCAAGAAAGACACCGTCGCCGCTTTGGGCGAGGCCTACGCGGATCGCGCCGGCGAGATCAAGGAAGCCGTCGAGGCCGCCCAGTGGGCGGACATGCGTGAAATGGTCCTCTCGGAGAAGCTCCGCATCGACGGACGCGGCCCCGCCGACATCCGCAACATCGAAATCGAAACCTCGGTACTGCCCCGCACGCACGGCTCCGGCCTGTTCCAGCGCGGCGAGACCCAGGCCCTGGTGGTCTGCACCCTGGGGACAAAGCAGGATGAGCAGCGGGTGGATTCCTTGCAGGGCGAAACCTTCAAGAACTACATGCTGCATTACAACTTCCCCGGCTACTCCGTGGGAGAAGCCAAGCGCATGAACTCGGTGGCCCGCCGCGAAGTCGGCCACGGCTTCCTGGCCGAACGCGCCCTGGCGCCGGTGCTCCCCACCTCGGAGAGCTTCCCTTACACCATCCGCCTCGTTTCCGACATCATGGAATCGCACGGTTCCTCTTCCATGGCTTCCGTTTGCGGCGGCACTTTGGCACTCATGGATGCGGGCGTCAAAATCAAGTCCCCCGTGGCCGGTATCGCCATGGGCCTCGTCTCCGACGGCACCCGTTTCGAGACCTTGTCCGATATCAACGGCACCGAGGATCATCTGGGCGATATGGACTTCAAGGTATGCGGCACCGAGAAGGGCATTACCTCCTTCCAAATGGACATCAAGCTGCGCGGCCTCACCCCCGCCATCATGCAGCAGGCCCTGAGCCAGGCGAAAGCCGGACGCCTGCACATCCTGGGCAAGATGAAGGAAGCCCTCCCGGCCACGCGCGAACTCTCCAAGTACGCGCCCTCCATACTCCAGAAGAAAATCCCTTCCGACAAGATCAAAGACCTCATCGGCCCCGGCGGCAAGGTCATCCGCGGCATCCAGGAGAACTCCGGCGCCACCTTGAACGTGGACGATCAGGGCAACCTGACCATCTCCGCCGTGCATCGCGGCAATGCCATCATGGCCCTCAAGATGGTGAACGAGCTATTCGCCGAAGCCGAAGTGGGCAAGGTCTACCGCGGCAAGGTCAAGGGCATCGCCACCTTCGGCGCCTTCGTGGAAATCCTGCCGGGTAAGGAAGGCCTGGTGCATATCTCCGAGCTGGCGCCCACCAAGGTGGACCGCGTGGAAGACGTGCTTTCCATGGGCGACGAAGTCGAGGTCAAGTGCATCGGCGTGGATCCCCAGGGCAAGATCAAGCTGAGCCGCAAACAGCTGCTGTTGCAGGGATAAGGTTCGGTCTGTCCCCCGTTCGTCGGACGTACGGCGTGTTCCATGGCCTAAGGCGCTGCGCGCCGCGGTCGGGTGTCCGCGCTTCGGCGTCGGGCGATGGCGTAAAATGCAAGGAACAATGAGAGTCATTATGCATTTTACGCCCTGCGCCCGTCGCCCTGCGCCCGGCGTGATCCCTCAGACGAGAGCGACGCCTCTCTACCCCAATTCCTTTACCCGGACCGGTGTTCCGTATGCCTGCTAAAAATCCCGGACTGTCCATGGACATCAAAACCACCCGCCTGGAAAACGGCGTGGTGGTGGCCACGGAATCCCTACCCAACATCCGCTCGGCAAGCCTGGGCGTTTATCTCGATATCGGAAGCCGGGACGAAGTCCCGAAAACGAATGGACTCGCCCATTTGTTCGAGCATATGGTCTTCAAGGGCACGCCCAAGCACGGCGCGCTGGAAATCGTGAAATGCTTCGAGGCCACCGGCGGCCAGATCAACGCTTATACCTCCAAAGAGCAAACCTGCTTCTACGCCAAGGTGGTGGACACGGAAGTCAATTCCGGCCTGTCCATGTTGCTGGAGATGGTACTGGAATCCACCTTCGACAAGGCGGAATTGGAAAAGGAAAAAGACGTTATCATCGAGGAGATCAAGGGCGGCAATGATAATCCCGAGGATTACATCTACGACCTGTTCTCGCAAGCCTTCTTCGACGAGCACAGTCTGGGCTACCCCATCGCCGGCGACGAGAAGACGGTACGCGGGCTGACCCGCGAGCATCTGTTGGATCATCAGCGCAAAGCGGCGGCCACCTTGCCCGTGTTCGTGACCGCGGTGGGCCGGGTCTCTCATGAGGATGTGGTCGCCATCGCCCGCAAGGCTTTCGGCTTGGGAAAAATCCCGGCCCGCAAAGCTTCGGGTACCGGCGGGCGCGCCGGTTCCGCCCGCAGCGCGCTTGCCGCCGCGGAAGCGATGGTTCGCAAAGCCGCTCCGCGTCCCGGCGCCAAACATAACCCGCGCCATCTGATCCAGAAGCGCCCCGTGCAGCAGGTCACCGCGCTGCTGGGCGGCCCCGGTTATGCCTGGGCCCACCCCAATCGCTACGCCTTATTGCTGCTCAATACCATCTTGGGCGACGGCATGAGTTCCAAGCTTTTCCAGAGCGTGCGCGAGGCGCTGGGATTGGTCTATACCATCTATTCCAGCCCGGACTTCATGATCAACGCCGGCGTCTACGCCATCGGGTTCGCCACCGAACCCAAGGACATGGGCAAGGCGGTCAAGGAAATCAACAAGCAGCTGGGCCTCCTCAAGAAACACGGGCTGACCCGGGACGAGATGGATTTCGCCAAGGCCAACCTGCGCGGCAGCATTCTGCTGGGTCTGGAATCCAGCAACACCCGCATGGCCAATCTCTCCCGGCAGATGATGTACGGGGAGAAAGGCGAAAGCATCGATAAGATCCTGCATCGCCTGGATCAGGTTTCTTCCGCGGACGTGAAGCTGGCCATCAAGGATATCTTCCGCGCCGAACGCTGGGCTTCCGCCGCCATCATACCCAAGAAGACCAACCTGTCGCTGGGGCGCATGCTGGATTTCTGATCGGACCTTCGGAGCATGAAAACGGAAAAGACCGGGGCCTGGCCCCGGACTTTTTCAACACCCTGTTAAGCCGTCACAGCAATCCCGCCGCCCGGCGCAAGGCCTCCAGGGCTTTGGCCTGGCCCAAGGTATCTTCCCAGGTCATGGACGGGCATTGCTTGGCGCGCAGGAATTCCGATACCTGCAATGCCTCGCGGCCGAACAAGGGCAATCCGTCGCCGGCGCGGTAGACTTCCACTTCGTCTCCGGCCGGGAACAGCTTCACCTCAGCGCCTTCCCCGGAAGGATGCCAGGGCGTGGGGACCTCGATGCGGCCCCTATCGCCTATGATGACGGCCGCATGCGGACGGGCTTCGCGCAGGGCGCATTGGAACTCCGCGCGCAGGCCGTCGGGGAAAACCAGCCGGACCGAGGTGAATTCATCCACGCGCGTTTCGTCTCCCAGGCGCGCTTCGGCCGAAAAACCGGTGGGCTCACCGCCCGCGATAAGGCGGCTGAAGGAAAGGCAATAGCAGCCCACGTCCGTGAGCGCGCCGCCAACAGCGTCACGTCTTTGCCGGATGTTGTCCGGCTTGAACCCCATGTCGTAGCAGAAGGACGATTTCAGTTCGCGCACTTCGCCCACCCGGCCGTCCTCGATCAAGGCGGCCACCATGCCCCAGACGGGATGGCAGCGGTACATGAAGCCTTCCATGTAGAACACACCGGCTTTGGCGACGGCGTTGATCACGGCCTCGCATTCCGCCCGGTCCACGGCGGCGGGTTTTTCGCATAGCACGTGCTTTCCCGCCCGCGCCGCGCGGATGCTCCATTCGGCGTGCATGTGGTTGGGAAGCGCGACATAGATCGCATCCACATCCGGGCTGTCCACCAGTTCTTGGTAACCGGCATGTGACTGGGGGATTCCCATCTCGGCGGCGAAGGCGGCGCTGCGCGACGCGTCCCTGCCGGCTACGGCCCTAACCTGGATGCCAAGCGAGAGCAGGTCCCGCGCGAATTTGCGGGCTACGCCTCCCGGCCCCAAGATGCCCCAACGCAGGGAATTCGCGGTCCGCGCGGCAATCTCCATTTTTCCAGCCCCCTTCGCAATCGGAATTTACTTCCGGGAACCTTTTGCGTCGCGGCGAAAACGACTTTCTTCTTTTGCCATCTTTTCGGACAGAAATCACACGGAAATGAGGCCCTGCCGAGAGTTCATAAGACCGGTGGCGGTGCGCCGGATTGCGTATGAAGCGTGAATATCCGGACAAAAAAAGGATAAATAAGTTAATTTTCCGAAAGGTTCCTTGGCCGGGAACCTCGAGACTTCAAATCGGCATTCACATCAAGCGAACGGTATTTCATGTGCAGAATGTTATTCTTTTTCGTTTCCGTCCTGGTCATCGCGGGTTGCTTTTTCGGCTGCGAATCGGACTCCCCCACTACCATAACCAAAGAGAATACCCAGGTCAAGGATAGCTTGCCGCAGGCGAAAAAGATCACCCCTGGATTGTATGTGGGCGCCTATGATTGGATAGATACCGCCAGGCAGGGACTAAGCTCGGAATTCCTGCTGGATGCCAACGGGAGCTATCGCTTCTTCTACGTTTTCTCCGACAATGCGTTCTACGATCAAAACGGGAACTGGTTCCAAAAGGACTCCGCCTTCTATTTCAGCGGCACCAAGGATTGCAACGTTTCCAATGACGGGGTTTTCTATACCTTGGCCCCCGTCGAAAACGACACGAACGCAATCCTCAATGTCACGGACACGTCCTTCCAGCGCCGTGAATACACGCCTTTCCGGCAGAAGCCCTATTGGATCACCTACACCCGGCGGAATTCCACCCGGGTGAAGGAGGGCAGCTATTTCATGAAGCGGGCCACCGTAGTGGATTCGGTGCCGGATACGGTGCAATTCGTCATCGATCTTTCCAACACCGACTTCACCTACAGCGTCACCCAGTCCAAGGTGCTCTCCTACCAGGCCAGCGCGAAGTACCACCAAGTGGGGACCTTCCTGATTGCCGAGGAGAACCGGTATCGGCAAATCGACTCCCTCAAGACATTGGGGGCCTGGTCCCCATTGGATGGTTATTCCATCCAACGCCTGAAAACGGTCAGCGATACCTCCTTCGAGATGATGAGCTCCGTTTTCGGATTTGAGCCCGGCACCTGGGATCCCTACAGCAAAGTGGCGGCGCAATAGGGGATAGGGGAAAAGGGGAATAGGCGCCGCGTCGGCCTTCCTTCCGGTCGCTCCGCATGCTATAGTGGAATCGTCCCTATCCCGGAGCGGTATCGTGCGCGGGCGCTTCCCCATCTTGTTCCGACTTCGCCTCCTGGCGGCAATCGCCGCCATGTCCCTGATGTCGGCGTGCGCCCGCCATCCCCCGCTGTCACCGGTTTCCGCAAGCGCGCTCGCCGCGCGGTTGGCCAATGATCGCTGCCAGAAAACATACGGCAAGCGTCCGTTCCGGCAAGATGATTTCGAAGCCATGCTTGAGCAAGGGCGATGGCACTGGGGCACTCCGGACGGGGGAAAGGTGGATGGGTTCGACGTGCGGATCTCCTTCGATCGCGACGGCGGCGGCAAACAAGTGATGGTGCGGATACCGGAAGAGTAAGCCCGGCTCCCTGCGCCCTGCCGCTACTTGCCCGGCAATGCTCCCAGCCATTCCAGCACCAGCACCGCGCCCAGGAAGCCCAGGAACAGGCCGGAGGAAACGTATTTCACGGCCATGATGCGGCCGTATTCCCCCGGAGCCATCCGCAAGCCCCGTATCACGCGCCATACCCCCAACCCGGAAGTCGCGCCCAGCACAAGGAACACGCCGCCCAGGCGCGCGTCGAGGGAAGCCATGGCCGCCGCCAAGACGGCTACTCCCAGCGGGAACAGGATGGCGTAGCAGCGTTTGACTCCGGCCAGGCCGTATCTGGCGGTGAAGGTCAGATCGCGCCGCTCCAAGTCCTCCTCCACCTGGAATGCCTGCGACATGGGGAACAGGCTGACGATGAGGCAGGCCACGCCGATGGCGCCCGCCCAGCAAACCAGGGGCACGGCTTTCCGCCCGTCATGGAGGTAACCCAGAAGGAACCCGCCCACCCCGGTGCTGATGCCGATGGCGACCAGGCTGAGCCAGGGCCGGCCCTTCCAGCGCGCGCGCGGCCCGCTGTACAACCAGAAAAAAAGCATGGAGATCGCGTGTACCGACGCCGAGATCGCCGAGACGCGGAGCGCAAGCGACAATCCCACGGCCTGGAATACCCATGAGGCGGGCAAGGTCCACGCCGCCAGCGGAAGCGGAGCGCGCAGCCCGCCGATGGGACCGGTATCCTTGTCCCAGTAGGAATTGTATACCGTAACCCCGCCGAAGAGAAGTACGTGCACGGAGAGGAACTGGATCAAAAGCGCGGAGGAGCATGGCGCGCGCGCGAACACGGCGCCGGAAACGAAAGCGCCGGAGAGGATCAGGAATTGGTAATGAAGCCTCAGGTGCGAGAGGAACGACTTTATCTCGAATCCCATATTCCGGTTCATGATTCCTGCCGGGAAAACGGTTTCATCGGTTCCGATAAATATAGTGCATTCCGATGTTATATTTTGTCGCGGCCGGAATCACGGATTTCGCCCCGTCTTGAATCCACGATTAGCAGAGGTCCCAATGAAGAAGCTCATTCTCCCCGCTTTGTTGGCTTCCACCGCGCTGGCCGCAACCATCGACAGGGACGGCGTGGCGGGAATCAATAAGACCTTCTCGGCGCAAACCCTGCACCATGGGAAACTGGCCATCGGAATCCACTCGCAAATCATCGATGACGCCCAGCAATTGCAAGACGGCGTCATCAACGTGGGGAACGGATCCGGCCAGGCAAAAAGCCAACTGAGCGATTACCTGAGTCTGAGCTCGAGCATTTTCCTGGGGATGGGGCTGGGCCCCTATACCGATATCGGCCTGGCCCTACCGCTCTATTACGAAAAGTTCAAGAGCGAAAATGGCGGGCTCAATATGGACGAGCAATACCAGGGGGATTTGCGCTATCGGCTCAAGATACAGGTTCCCTTCAACGATATCCAGGTCCTCAACGTCGCCGTTCTGTTGGGCGGAAGCGTGCCCACGCAATTCGACAACCGGGGCGTGGTCCCCCGCGAATTGGAGTACATGACCGATGATCCTTCCCAATTCAACGAAGGCTCTTCGCCTTTCGGGGCGGGACGCCCCACCTTCCTGGCGGGCTTGGGCCTGACCCTTGACCTGGGCCAGATAGCCCAGAAATTCCAATTCCTCTGGCATTTCAATCTCGGGGTCCGCAAGACCAACATCAGCAAGCAGCCCCCCTTCGACGACATTCTGTTCTGGTCCACGGCGGCGGAGTACGAGGCCAGTTCTTTCATCCGCTTTTTCACCGAGTTCTACCATGAGGCCCGCTTCAAAAAGCTCGGGGACAATGAGTTCTCCACGGAGCCCACCACCTTGACCCTGGGTGGCGTGGCGCAAACCCCGGTCGGTCTGGATTTCTACGCCGGCTTGGTCATCGGTTTCAACGACGGCTACATCCCCGTCGCATACCAGTTCGAGAACGGCAACACCTCGCATACCTTTTCCATCAAAGGCAGCCCGGACCTTTCCATGTTCTTTGAAATCACTTGGAACGGATTCGTGATCAAGCAGGACAACGACGGGGACGGGATTCCCAACGCACTGGACAAATGCCCGGATCAAGCCGAAGACAAGGATGGCTTTGAAGACGCGGATGGCTGTCCGGACCTGGATAATGACAAGGACGGCATTCCCGACGCTTTGGACAAATGCCCCAATGAGCCCGAGGACAAAGACGGTTTCCAAGACAACGATGGTTGCCCGGATCCGGACAATGACAAGGACGGCATTCCCGACATTAAGGACAAGTGCCCCAACGATCCGCAAGGCCCCAACGGCAAGGACGGCTGTCCCAATCTGGATAAGGACGGCGACGGCATTCCGGATGCGCTGGACAAATGCCCCAACGAACCCGAGGACAAGGACGGTTTTGAAGACGAGGACGGCTGCCCGGATCCGGACAACGATAAGGACGGCATTCCGGACATCAAGGACAAGTGCCCCGGCGCGCCCGAAACCTTCAACGGTTTCGAGGATGAGGATGGTTGCCCGGACAAGGTGGAAGTGAAGGAAATCGTCAAGACCATGGTGCTGAAGGGCGTGAACTTCAAGACCGCTTCGGCGGAACTGACCACGGAATCCTACCGCGTGCTGGACGACATCGTTCCCCAGCTCCAGGCCAACCAGGGAATCCAGTTCGAGGTGGCAGGCCATACGGACAACCGCGGCAACGCCACCAAGAACCAGATGCTTTCGCAAGCGCGCGCGCAATCGGTGGCCAATTACTTCATCGGCAAAGGCGTGGACCCCAAGCGTTTGAAGGTCATCGGCTACGGGCCTTCCCGTCCCATCAGCCCCAACACCTCTGCCGAAGGCCGGGCGCTTAACCGTCGCGTGGAGCTCAACCGCCTCAACTAAGCCGCCGAGCCGGCCGGGAGGGACCCTTCCCAGCCGGCTCCGCATTCGCTATCTTCAACCCGGGTTTTTCCCGGGTTTTTTCTTTCCAAAAAAATGATCCGTTTCCGATACATTCCCTTGGTTCTCTTCCTGGCGACGGCGTTTTCGCCATCGGAGGCTGGCCGTCCCGCCAAACGAATGGGAACCCAGCCGCGCATGGATTGCAAGATCATGTCGGACTCGCTGGCGCATCTCTACGAGGCCGGGGATCCGTCCTACCTGACCTGGGACTTCTCCGCCGCCAAATGCGATTCCAGCCGGCTCTACCAGGCCTATTACTACCAAGGCATCGGTTTCCTGTTTATCTCCGCCTGGAAAGAGGCCCTATATTTCCTCACCGCCGCGCGGGACATAGGGGGCCCCAGGGACGAGGAGATCCTGTACCATCTTTGGACCGTTTACCAAAAGCTGGATCGATATCAGGAGATGGAACGGCTCACGCTGGAATTGCACCAGCGCTATCCCAGCTCTTTGTTCCTGCTGGAGATCCTGGACCAATGGAAATCGGTACCGGCTTCCGCGCATACCTGGTCCTGGGGCTATTCGTCCAAGGCCGCCTGGGCAGGCACGCGGACCCCCTACCTGAATCACATCCTGACCAACCGTCTCAGCGGGGAGATAGGCCAGAAGTGGGCGGGAGGCATGGTGCGCGAGACCGGTTCCATGTCCATGAAATCCAAATGGGACCAGCGTTTCTTCCAGGGGTTCCAGGCCAATCTGGGCACCGAGTACCAACGCAAAGGCGCTTCCCTGGAAGCGGATTGGGGCGCCGGTTTTGAATCCCGCGGCGATGCCTCTTCCATCATCTTCACCAATGGCGCGCAATCCCTGTTGGCGGACTCCAATTGGAATTTCAAGCAGGGCCGGCTGGCGGCGGGATATTCCTATACCACCAATACCGGCTGGAACCTGGCGGGGAACGCCAGCTTCTACCAAGCCTCACCGGATTGGCGCGTGCTGGGCCTCAACCATTCGCAAAGTATCCTCTTCACGGACTTTATCCTTATCGGATACCTGGATTTGCAGAAGCATTGGATCACGCCGGACCCGGAGGTTGGCCAAACGCAAGAACCCAATCTGGACGGCATGCTGACCTTCAGCTTCAGCCTCACGCCGTACTTTTCCCGGGGACGGCATTCCTTGGGGGTGGGAGGAACCTACTACGCGTCGCGGATGCACTATGTCATAGCAACGGGCGCGGACCGGGGGCCGGATTCCGAGTGGCAGCATAGCCTCACGGAAACCACATCCTACAGTTATGATTTGCGATCCTGGTGTCGGTTGGCGGCGAGTTTTTCCTTCGGATACGATTTCAACAACCGTCTGCAAACCCTCGCCTATACCAGCAAGACCGTTTACGGCCTGGACGCGGGATTTTCGCTCTCCTATTGAACCTGCGCGTACCATTTGGTACGCGCTCCCACGCGATAGTACCCGCCAGAACGAAAACCCGCACGGCCGTCCCGAAACCTTTGCGTTTTGTCCGGGATTTGCGTGATACTGTGGTATGTTTTTCGCTCCTGTAAAGCCATACCTATTCTTATTTTAATAGTATGCACGCGCGCCCCACTATCGCTCCCCTGTCTACCGCCTTGTTGGCGATGGGCTTATTGTTGGCGGGATTGGCCGGCAGCGCATCCGCGCGACCGGGAGGCACGGGCAAACAAGGCATTCCCCAACCCGATCGGGGCCAGGGGCAATCCGGCGGGGTGAACTCCCCCGAAGCCGCCAAGCTAAGGCTGGAACAGGTCACGGAAAACTTTTCCCGTCTACAGTCCCTCTCGAGCCTGCAGAACTCGCCGGACGCCGCTTCGCAACTGTGGGGCATCCAGGATATGATCACCAAGGCGCGCGATGCCCTGGCCGGCGGCAACAATGCCTCCGTTTTTGAGATCTGCGCGCAAATCGACAAACGCATCGGGGATCTTTTCTTCAAGGAAAGGAACCGCGTCCGCACGGAAAACGGATCCAATCCCGGTCCCGGCGGCGGTGCCGATTCAAACCGGATACGGCAGGACATGCAAGCTCAGGCCGAGCTGGATTATGAACGGGCTTCCGAGCGTTTCGCCTCGCTTTCCCAGCGCCTGGGCGCGGGCAAGAATCCCTGCGCCGCCGATGTATTGGATAAGGTCAAGGGATTGCTGGACAAAGCTCAACTCGAAATCCGCGCCAATCGCACCGCCAACTCGCGCATCTATCTGACCCAAGCCGAGGCCCTGACGCCGGACCTTCAACGCTTGACCCAGGAAAGTTCCAATTCCGAGAAGCAGGGTTCTTCCGCTCCCTCGCACGGCGCTTGCGACGATCAGCAACCCTCGGCGCAGGCAGCCCTGGTCCAGGCCTCGGAAACCTACCATCGCTTGGTAGAACGGTTCACACGGCTCACCGAGCAATCCGTGGGGAGCGACGATCCCAAGTCCGCAACCGTGAAGGCGCGCCTCCAGGATTTCCTGGACAAGGCCAAAGAAGCCTTGGCCAACGGCCAACCGGAAGCGGCCAAGGAATTCTGCCTCAAGGGTGAAAGCCTGCTCCCGGATTTGCGGAAAACGGTTTCTTCCCCCGGGGGCGACCGGTTGACGCCCGCCGCGTGGCAGCGCCTCAAGGCCAAGCTGGACCGGGCCGCCGAGATCGTGGCTTCTTCCGGGAGCGACAAGGCCGCCAAGATCCTGGAAAAGGGCCAGGAACATCTGGAACGGGCCCAGCACAACCAGGCCGACGGCCAAGCCGCTCGCGCCGAAGTGGAAATGGATATCGCGCTCAAACTCGCCGCGAAGGCGGTGGATATAGCCCGGTCCTCGGGCCGATAACAAACCTTTTCAACCGAGAAGCCCATCGAGCCCCTACCCGGGGGCTTTTGTTTTTCGGCGGATCGTGATAGCTTTTAACTGCTTGGCACAAAAAAAGTTCCTCCCCCTGCAGCTCCTCTTTTTCTTATGCCTGGCCATGGGCGCCCATGCGGTTGAATCCGTTGGGCCCGCCGATTCCCTGGCCTTCATCGCCAAACGCCGCCAGGTGCTGGAACACAACCCCGATGAGCGCGCCACCCTGATCCTGGAGGCGGCCGAGGACTTGGCGCGCGATGGTTATTATGCCGAAGCTCTGGACCTGATCTTCTCCTTGGAGAATCCGGAAACCGCCAAGGCGGACTGGGACTCGGACTTCAACGTGGATACCGCTGCCGCCGCGTCCTACGCCTCCCATCCCTTGCCGGCCTCCTTCTCCGGTTATGCGCAGACCGGCGTGGACTACGATGAGTGGGAAGGCCTGGACACCTTGGTTTCCGGCCGCGTGCGGGCCAAGCTGGATTGGGATCCCAAGGGCCTGGTGGACAGGATTAGCAGCATGTTCCAAGGCTCCGATCGCAATGCCTATTTCGACGTCTCCGCCAAGGGCGCAGCCTGGCGGCGGATGCTCAAGTTCGAAGGCACCGCGCAGGCGGAGAAGATGCTGGGGCAGGCCTACCGGGACTCCTTGGATCGCGTCTACCTGCAAGCGCGGTTGGAAGGCAATACGCGCGCCTTGGGCAAGCCCGTTTCCATCGTCACCCCCGTTTTCGGCGAGGTGCAGGAATACCGCCACGGACGGTTCGGATCGGAATCCTACCGGGTATTGGGCGCCACGCCCGGGCTGGAAGCCATCTCCGAGGATTTGCGCAAGTCCCTGCTGCTTTCCTGGGAGCTGCGCAACATGGATTTCCCGGAGGCGCATGGCGACGGCAATTTCCGCAACGGTCCGGTGGCATCGGCGGAGTGGTACGGGAACCGCGTGACCTTCGACGGGGAAACGCGCTTCCAGACCACGGAGTTTTTCCGCGACACCTCCCGCTACCGCCTCAAGGAACTGGAAACCCGCGGCGGCGCTTTCGTGCGGACCTGGAGCTGGCTGCGGGCCGGCATCCGCACCACCGGGAACACGGAGGTGGGGGACTATCAGGACAGCGTCTACATCCCCATTTTTACGCGCATCCTGGCGTCCTACCAATTGAAAGGCTCGAGCTGGATGGTGCAGCCCCAGTTGATAGCGGATTGGAGCCCGGCCGTCTCCACCACGCTTTCGCTGGCCTATACGCAGTCGCGCTTTCCCATCCTCACCCAGGTGGACGGCTTCGATTTGCAGACGCCAAAATACCTGGAGGAATCCAACGATGATTGGAAGCCCGTGCTGGGCGTGACCATCCTGACGAAAGCTATCTTTTTCAACCTATCCGCCGACTACGAGGAGAACTGGGTAGCCCATTCCCCCGAGTATACGGTGGGCTCCAGCAAGGGGATAAGCTTGAACTGCGATCTATTCTGGAAAATCAGGTCCTGGATCGAAGTGGATTTCTCCGCCATGCTGTCCGCCGCGCGCGACGTGGGCCCCTTGCAGGGGCGCATCCAGAACATGCGGTCCCTGTCGCTGGGCCTCACCTCGAGATTCCCATGAGACGTCCGCTAGTGGGCGCCATGGTGGGCGCAGGCCTGGCCTTGATACTCCTGTTCGGATTCTCGGCTTGGATGTTATCCCGCAACATGGGGCAGGCCCGGCAGAAATCCGAGGAACGGATGACCGGGTTGGCCGTTTATATCGCCGAACATCTCAAGGAAGACATTTTTTCCTTCCCCTTCGAGTTCCAGCCATCCCAGTTCCCGGAGTCCTACGCGCATCAGCAAGGCGAATGGCTGAGCCGTCTCACGCGCGCTACGGGGCTGGAGCGCGCCGTGATCACGGATTCCGCCGGCCTGGTCTACGCCAGCAGCCAGAATCTCATCACCAGCGGCGAGGAGATACGCCCGTATCTGGTGGATCGCGAACTGTTCCTGCTGGCCGCCCAATCGGATCGCCCCATCTTCACGCCTTTGTCCGAAATCGACGGCGTGCATTTCCAGTCCCTATACTTCCCTTTCATGCTGCGCGACACGCGCCATATGGTGGTATTGGAATCGGATCAGAATTTCATCGCCTATGTGGAGCAGTTCCGCAACTATCTGTGGTTCGCCTCCTTGTTCCTGATGGCCCTCTTCGCGGTGCTGGCCGCCGGCCTGTTCTTCCTGGAACGGCAATTCCAGGCCGCGCTGGAAGTGTCCCGCCGCAACGAGCATTTGGCCTTCCTGGGCAGGACCAGCGCGGAGCTGGCGCACGAGCTGAGGAATCCGCTCGCCATCATGAAGGCTTCCGTGGACGTACTGCGGAACAAGTTCGATCCCAACCGCGAGCACGCCGCTTTCGGCTACCTCTCGGAAGAGGTGATGCGGCTCTCGCGCATGATCGGCAACATCCTGGGGTTTTCCAAGGACCGCCCGCTGGTGGCGAAACCGTTCCGGCCTTTGGGAGCCTTGCAGGAGGCCCGCGAGGTCCAACGCCTGGATTTCCCGGGCGTGGAATGGAGCTTGGATTTGCCGGAGGACCTGACCCTGGTGGGCGATCGGGACGCCTTCCGCCAATTGGCCGAGAACCTGGGCCGCAACGCTTCCAACGCCATGAACGGCAAGGGTAACGTTAGAGTTACCTGGGAGGCGCGCGGACGCGGCGGGGCCATGCTCTTCACGGACTCGGGCCCGGGGTTCCCCAAGACGATGCGCGGGCGCATGTTCGAGCCCTTCGTTTCCGGATCCAAGACCGGCACCGGGCTGGGATTGGCCATCGTGAAAAGCCTGTGCGAAAGGTCCGGATGGACCATCGCGTTGGAATCGGACGCGGGCGCGGACGGCAAGCCGACCTGTTTCGCGGTAGGGATTCCCCGGCAAAAGATTACCCCGCCTTCCAAAGCGGAGAGCACGGGCGAAACCGGGACCAGGCCGGGTGAAGCCTATAATGGAAGAACGGAAGCCCCCTGATCGAACCGGGGGCGGAGGAGCGGAGATGGCCAGGATATTGATTGTGGACGATGAACCGAAATTGCGCGCGCTGCTGACGATGGCGCTCTCCGTCGAGGGTATCGACGTCGCGGAAGCGGACTCCGCGGAATCCGCCCTGGACGTGTTGGGCCGCGGGGACGCGTTCTCGCTGATGGTCACGGACGTGCGTATGCCCGGCATGTCCGGACTGGACCTGGTCAAGCGCGCGCGCCGGGAGCGGCCGGGCCTGGAATGCATCGTGATGACGGCGCATGCGGACGCGGGCACGGGCGTGGAAGCCATGCGCAACGGTGCCTTCGAGTATGTGACCAAGCCCTTCGAGATGGACGAGATGGTATTGCTTATCCGTTCGGCCCTGGAAAAGGGAAGGCTGCGGGACGAAGTGGCGGAACTGCGCGGGCGCGAGACGGGCCGCTACCACCTCGATCGCATCATCGGCGATTCCAAGCCCATGCAGGAACTCATCCGCCAGGCCAGGATGGTGGCCAAGCGGGATACCATCGTGCTGGTGCGCGGCAAAAGCGGCACGGGCAAGGAACTGGTGGCGCGCGGCATCCATGCGGAAAGCGGGCGTGAGATCTTCGTGGCCGTGAACTGCGGCGCCATCCCGGAAACCTTGCTGGAGTCGGAACTGTTCGGGCATGAGAAGGGATCCTTCACCGGTGCCCATGCCCAGAAGATCGGCTTCTTCGAGCGGGCCGGCGCGGGCACCATCTTCCTGGACGAGATCGGAGACGTCTCCCCGGGCATGCAGGTCAAGCTCCTGCGCGTATTGCAGGAACGCGAATTCACCCGCGTGGGCGGAACGCGCGTGATCCGCGCGCCGGCGCGCGTGGTGGCCGCCACCCATCGCAACCTGGAAGAAGAGGTCAAGAAAGGCGTGTTCCGCGAGGATCTCTATTTTCGCCTCAATGTATTCCCCATCTACGTGCCTTCCCTGGTGGAACGCATCGAGGACATCCCCGCCATGGTGGACGCCTTCCTGCCCCGCTTCGGCCATACCGCCGGGATGGCGGACGGAGTGCTGTCCAAACTGATGGAGTATTCCTGGCCCGGCAACGTGCGGGAATTGGAGAACTGTGTGGAACGGGCCGTCATCATCGCCTCCGGCAAGCCTCTGGAAACGGAGCATCTGCCCGAGCACATCCGCCAGAAGAAAGTGTTGGAAACCCCGTCCGCCTTCCGCCTCCCGGAAACGGGGCTGTCCCTGGACGAGTTGGAAAAAAGCCTGTTGCTGCAGGCCTTGAACATGACCTCCGGCAACAAGACCAAGGCGGCGGGACTGCTCGGCATCACGCGCCGGGCCCTGTATTCCAAGATGCATACCCACGGCATCCGCGGCTATGGGTCGGAGGAGGCCGCCGAGACCTGAAGGGCGCGGGATTTTTTTGGAACCCTCCCGGGTCCATGCCCGTATAACCCCCAGGAGGATAGGTTGGTGCCCGCCATGGAATTGACACGCAGCCAGGAAGAAGCGCTCATCGCCAGGGCTCTGGCCGGCGATACGCAGGCTTTCGGGCCTTTGGTGGAACGCTACCAAAAACCCTTGCTGAGCTTTATCCACACTTTGCTCCGCAAGCCTGACAGGGTGGAGGACATAGGCCAGGAGACCTTCATCAAGGCCTTCCGGGCCCTGGCCACCCATGATCCCGCGCGGGCGGCCTTCTCCACCTGGCTGTTCGCCATCGCCCGCAACGGCTGCATCGATGAATTGCGGCGGCCGTCGCTGGTGCGGAGCGGGCTGCAGGGTTTGGAGGATGCGCAGGCAGCCTCCTATCCCCCCCGCGACAAGGAAGCGGTGTTCATCCGCCTGGAAAGAGCTTTGGATGCCTTGCCCCGGGAGCAGAGGGAAACCTTCACCTTGGTATGCGCGCAAGGCCTGACCCTGGAAGAGGCCGCCATAGTGCTGGGTTGCCCCACCGGAACCGTGAAATCGCGCCTTAATCGCGCCCGTGAGGCCTTGCGCCGGACCGTACTGGGGCAGGAAGCAGAGGCAGGAGGAAAAAATGCAAAACCCTGATCCGGAAAACCTGTTGGAGGCCTTCGCCGCCTCCCGCAAACTCGACTGGAACCCTTCGCAAGGCTTCGCCCGTCGCGTGATGTCGGGCCTGGCCCCGGCAGCCGAAGCGGAAACGGCCCCCACCGCCGCCCGCGGCTCCCGCCCGCTTCCCGGTAGCTTCGGCGTTACGGTGCCCGGCCCCTTGGCTGCGGGATGGGAACGGCTTTGCCGCCTCCTGTCCCCGCCGATTGGCCTACGTAACCTGGGCGTTTCCCTGGCCTGCCTGGCTTTGGCCGCGGGCATCCTGGTATGGCGCGCGGAACGGATCGATCCCGGCCAAAGGTCCGATTCCGGCCCCACCCGCATCAAAGGCGAAGAGTTCCGGATCGCTTTCCTGGCCGGTAACGGCGTCGCCTTAAGGGAAGTGGGCGAAGGGGAAGCCTTCCAGGCCGGCGACAAGCTCCAGCCCCTGTATTCCTCGGCGCGCGCAGGCTACATTTCCCTTTTTTCCATCGATAACGCGGGCACGGTTTCCAGCTACTCCGGGGAAGGCCCGGGCGCAGCCAGCCCGCCCGGCCAAGGACGCAGCCTGCCCTTTGCCGTGGAGTTGGACGATAGCCGCGGCGCGGAACTTTTCATCGCCGTGCGCACGTCCACCCCTGCGGATCACCGCGTCTTGGAAGGTGAATTGCGCCGCGCCTGGGAAGAGAACGGCCGCCGGGTTTCCGGCCTCAGCCCCCGCCCCGCTCGCATCGGCCTTCCGGAAGCGCGCATAGCCACCTTCCGCATCGCTAAGGGCGGGGGAACGCTATGAAGCCCGGGTTGCTAGCCGCAATCGCGGGCCTTTGCCTGGGCGCGGCTATCGCGCCCCATGCCCGCACCGTGCGCATGGCCATCGTGGCCGGGCACAATCACGGGGAGCCCCAGGACATTCCCCTCAAGTACGCGGAGTCGGATGCGGACAGGTTCTCCAGCCTGCTGACGGAAATCGGCGGCCTGGACCAGGATAACATCATCCTCCTGAAATCCCCCACCCCGGCGCTGCTGCGCTGCGCCTTCAGCGAGCTGACCCGCAAGGCCAAGGCCCTGGCCGGGAAAGATGATGTCATCTTTTACTTCTATTTTTCCGGCCACGGGGACAAGGCCAGGATCAAGCTAGGCGCCCAGGGCTTTCCCTTGGAGGATTTGCGCGGCCTGATAGACAGCCTGCCCGCCAAGATCCGCATCGGCGTGTTCGACGCCTGCCAAAGCGGTTCCATAACGCACCTCAAGGGGGGCAAGGCCGTTGAGCCATTGGTGCTGGAGCAGGAGACCAACGGCAACGGGACCATCCTTATCACCTCTAGTTCCGCGGACGAGAATTCGCAGGAATCGGAAAACCTGCAGGGATCTTTCTTCACCCATCATTGGCTCAGTGGCCTGCGCGGACCGGCCGACCTTAGCGGCGACAAGCATGTCTCGCTGATGGAAGCCTACCAATACGCTTTCCAAAAAACCGTAGTCAATACGGAAGGCACCACGGGCGGCATCCAGCATCCCAACGCGCGCTTCCAGATGGACGTAGCAGGCGATATCATCCTTACCGATCTCACCTCCGGGGACGGCGGCATCCGCTTCCCGCCGGAAGTGGAAGGCAACTTCCTGATCGTCGATCGCAATTCCGTCATCATGGCCGAGTTCCAGAAGGAAGCCAAACGCGAGATCTTCCTGGCCCTGGGGCCGGGAACCTACACGGTATTCAAGAAGGACGGTAAGAACCTGCGGCACGCGGAAACGGAAATCGCGCAGGGGCGGATAACCGTTTTCGACGAGAAGGGATTGCGACGCGGTACGCTCTACGCCAACTATACCAAGGGCGGCGGGGAAAAACCGACGGAAGTGGACAGCCGGGATGCCGCGCAGCAACGCCCGTATTCCGTCTACGTGGGACTGATGAGCGAGCAAAGCTTCGCCGGCGAAGTTGGGGCGAACTACACCTTTCTACCGCCCCTGGCGCTGGACTTCCGCTATTTTTTCCTGAACATGGCGGACGCGGGCAATGGCCGGACCTACGCTTTCAAACCGGGCCTGGAATTCCATCGCTTCGCCTCCTCCCGGGACTTACAGCTCAGCTTGCGCGCGGGCTATAGCTGGGGGTACCGCCCCGGTTTCGTCCGCGAGAAAGGGGTCATCGACTTATGCGTGCAGGGCGACAACGGCACGTGCAATTCCCCGTCCGCAGAGGTATTCCGGCAGCATACCTTCTTCGATCTTTGGGAAGCTTCCTTCGGTATCCGTTATTGGATATTCCCGATGCTCTCCCTGGACGCCTCCGTCGGAATGGAGTACGGGAAAATCTGGCGGAGGGAAAAGCATGAAATCCGCACCCAGCCCTTCCTTTTAGGCATGGGCGTGCATTTCTAAGCGTAACTCATATATTACTGTACGCGATGATAACCCGGGCGGAGCCGGCCCATGGCGCATCATGGCCATTCCCATCCGGAATCCCGTCGCGCCCCGTAGCCAAATCGTCTACGGAATGTAGCCCCTTCCTCATCCCCCGTTATCCGCCCGCGCTTATCGTTTGGCCCACGGGAGCCTTTGGCAGCCCTTGGATACCTTGGGAGACATCATGGGTGTGAAAATGGTTTTGGCGGCGCTATGCGTTTGGCCATGGGCGTCGGCCCGGGCCCAATGGAAAGCGGAAGCGGCCTTCCCCAACCTGGCTTTCACCAATCCCACCGCGCTGGTGGAGGCGCCCCGCGACGGCCGCTTGTATGTGGCTGAGCAGGAAGGCCGCATCTACGCCTTTGAAAACTCGCCTGCGGCCGCGCAGAAAAGCTTGCTGCTGGATATTTCCGCGCAGACCCAAGGCGGCTTCGGCCTGGAGGATTGCGGCCTTTTGGGCATGGCCTTCCATCCGGATTTCGGCAAGCCCGGCTCGCCCAACCGCGGCTACCTCTACGTGTATTACAACTACGCGGCCAATCCCGTATTGCCCACTTCCCCCACGGTGAAAATCCCGGACACCTCGCCCACTTACGATCGCCTGTCCCGGTTCACCTTGCCGGACGGGGCCTTGGTCTTCGATCCCAAATCCGAACTGGTGCTCATCGATCAGAAGGACAAGGATACCTGGCATAACGGCGGCGGACTGCTGTTCAATCCCAAGGACGGCTTCCTCTACCTGACCAACGGCGATGAAGGCTGCAATTGCGGGAACACGCAAAGGCTGGACAAGAGCCTGTTCTCGGGAGTGCTGCGCCTGGATGTGGACATGCGTGGCGGCAACGTCAGCCATGCCATCCGGCGCCAGCCCGTGGACGGCAGGACCGCCAACTACTTCATCCCCAACGACAACCCTTTCACGGGGCAGCAGGCGCTGGAGGAATTCTGGTCCCTGGGGCTGCGCAGCCCACATCGCATGACCTACGATGCGCAAAGCGACCTGATGTTCATCGGCGAGGTGGGCGGCGATTTCAAGGAAGAGGTCAACGTGGTCCGCAAGGCCGCCAACTTCCAATGGATCCGCGAAGAAGGTACCGCCAAGAACCCAGCCCCGGCGGATGCCCCCGGCATCTGGACCAACCCCATTTATGAATACCTCCACAACGGCGGCCCCGCCGCCATCATCGGCGGGTACGTCTACCGCGGCTGCGCCAATCAGGCCGCCTTGGGCGGAAAATATATCTTCGCCGATTTCGTCAGCAACAAGGTTTCCGCCCTCAGCTTCGCGCCCCAGGCTGACAAGGGCGCGGAAAGCAAAGGCGTGGAAGATCTGCTGACCCTGCCCTTTCCCGGCGACCATCACAAGAACGGGGTGACATCCTTCGGCACGGACGCGAAGAACGAACTGTACATCCTGCTCTTGGGTAAGGATACCCGCATCCAGAAATTGGCCAACCCGGCTACCAAGGCCGCTTGCTCCACCACGGAAACGACGGCCCAGATCCTGCGCCAAGAACCGTTCTCCCTGCGCGCCTTGGCGGGCGGATTGGAAATCACGGGAGGCCAGGGTAACTACGGTGTTACGGTAACCTCCATGGACGGAAAGCTGCTGTCCGCGGGAAGCCTGCGGAACCGCTTCGAATACCGGCCGCCCGCATCGGCGCAAGGGTTGGTGCTGGTGCGCATCCAGGGCCAAGGCCATGCCTGGACCCATCGCATGATCCTTTCCGCGGGTGGTTTTACCGCGTCCTCTTCTTCCCCAACGGAGCTGCCATGAGATCACCAAGCCTACGCGCAAGCGCATCCAGTCCGGCCGCGGCGGTCTCTGCGGCCGCGGCCGCCGTTACCTCGGTTGTCGCCTTTTCTATCCTGGCAACCACCGTGACCGCTTCCGCAGCCACCGGTCCGGGAATGCCCCGCATGGCTTTCCATAGCGGGGATTTATTCAAACCCATCAGCACCATCGCAAGCAAGGATTGCGGGCACGGGAACGTGACCATGTACGATGGCTACCTCTTCGTCATCTACGCCAGGGATAGCGGCGTGCGCGGGGGCGGGTTGTCGTTCTGGGACATCAGCAATCCCCGCAATCCCATATTAATCTTAAGCGGGGGGTTGAATTGAATCCCAATATTCCTTGTCCACTTCGGGGCCGCCTGGCGATGGGTTCCCGCCAGCGGTTTGCCATGATCTTGATCCACTGCGCTCTCCTTTCGGGTGCGGGCCCTGCCGTGGTCTTTTCGCAGTCGGCCGGCAAGGTCTGTGACGTTACTGCCTACGGAGCCAAAGGCGACGGCAGGACCATGAATACCGCCGCCATCCAGAAGGCCATCGACGATTGTTCCCAATCCGGGGGAGGCACGGTCAAACTGGCCTCCGGGACCTTCCTGTCCGGCACCGTGACGCTTAAGGACGGGATCGAATTGCGGATTGAAAAGGGCGCCGTGCTGCTGGGAAGCCGGAACAAGGCCGACTATCCCGCCATCACGGGGAAACGTAAATGTTACCGTTGCTCCGAGCCCTACAGCTTCCTGTTCGCGGAAGGGGCGAAGAACATCTCCGTGACCGGAGGAGGCACCGTGGACGGAAATACCTCAACGAGCTTCCATTGGCCCGGCAACGATGGCCAGCGGCCGCGGTTGGCGCGTTTCATGGACTGCGACACCCTTGCCATCCGCGATGTCTCTTTCATCAATTCCGCCTATTGGACCACCTTCCTGTCCGGTTGCCGGCATATCGCCATCGACAGCCTCATCGTCAATAGCCAGAACGGGCAGGTGAACCAGGACGGCATCGACATCGATGATTGCAAGCACATGGTCATGACCCGCTCCCATTTCACTTCCGGCGACGACGCCATCTGCTTCAAATCCATGGCCGTCGGAGATGCCAACGAGGACATCCTCATATCCGATTGCGTGGTCGAGGACACCCGCTGGTCAGCCTTCAAGCTGGGCACGGAGACCTACGGCGGGATGAAGAACGTCACCATCCGCAATTGCGTCGTGAACCGGACTTCCTCGGGCGCCTTGTGCCTTTTTACCGTGGATGGGGCCGTGGTCGACAATGTGACCTTCGAGAACATCGTCATCAAGGCCTCGGCCACGCCACTCAGCCTGCGCCTGGGCTCGCGCCTGCGCGGCATGACGGGACTCCAGACAGGAAGCATGAGCAACATCGTCTTCCGGAACATCCGGGCTACCGGCACCACCAACTCTGTCGGGTCCTTTTTCAGCGGGGTGCCCGGCCATATGATCGACGGAGTGACCTTGGAAGACATCGATATCCAGTACAAGGGCGGAGTTACCGGGGCGGGCGCTGCGAATTCGGTTCCACCCGAATACGAGAGCGCATATCCCCAAGCCGACATGTTCAAGACGAACATGCCCGCCTATGGCCTGTATGCCCGGCATGTCCGGAATCTGACCCTGACCCGAGTGAAATTCAGCGTCGCCGGCCAGGACTCGCGTCCCGGAATTCTCCTTGATTCCGATGTTTCGGGATACCGGCTGATCGCCCCCATCCAAATCCAGTCCGGTCCTCTCACGAGTCCCTTTGCAATCTGGCACAAACGGGACGGCAACTTGGCGGGCGCTGTGGCCCTGATATCCACGTCCGCTGGTAGGGTGGCTCCGACGACCCGGGCAGGCAAGGGGGGAAGGTTCCTGTACGGGTCGCATGGACCTTTCGTGGTCGGGGAACCCGCGACGGGCTTGAGCCCGGTGCCGGCGTATCGCCTGGACGGCGCGGAAGCGGCGCGCTGATGATGCCATTGGGTCCCGCCCCTGGAGCTTGGCGAAGTTCACCGACCCAGGGCGAGTTGACGTTTTTTTTGCCTTCAGTTATTGTTAGTTGACTAACTAAATTCCAGACTACGGAAAACCGGAACCATATCGCTCCCGCCTATACGGATTCGCATTTGCCCGCCGCCGCTTTGTCCGGGGAAACCGGCGATGGCGGCAATAGCGGCGCAGCCTCCGCCGGCAATCTAAAGGACGGGGATGTCCTCACGGCGCAGGGCTTCCTGTTGCACGACGTGGGAACGCTTAAAGCCTCTTCCGGCCACCGCCTGGGGACACCCTGCCGGGCTTGGACACGCCTACCCTGAAGGGCCTGTGGGAATCCGGCCCCTATTTGCACGACGGCTCCGCGCCCACCTTGGAAGCGGTACTCGGCCAGGCCAACCCGCAGGATAGGCATGGCAGGACCTCGCAATTGAGCGGGGAGGAAAAAAGGCAATTGGCCGCCTTCCTGCGCCAACTGGACGATGGCGATGCCGGGAGCGGACTGGGGCGGAACCGTGCGCGGGCCCGCCTACCGTAGCCAAAACGTCTACGGAAGGATTGCGGCGGCGGTTGCGATCATCCTGTCCTACATTTACCCTTAGTCCGCCTCCCCTGACCGGAAGAGGCCGCCGGAACCGAAATGAGCAAGCCCGAACCCGCGGATCCCTTCCACAAAACCAACCCGGCAAACACGGCCGGCGCCGACATCTTCGCCTTCCTGGATTACCGCCAATACCTGGACGCGTATTACCGCGGCCGCAAAGCAGTCGATAAGAAATTCTCGCACCGCTTCATCGGCCGGGAAGGCCGCTTCGATCCTGGGCTGTTTTCCAAGATCATCAAGGGCAAGCGCGACATCTCCCTGTCCATGATCTTCAAGCTGTCAGCCATCCTCAAGCTGGATAAAAAGCAATCCGCCTATTTCGAGAACTTGGTGCTGTTCAATCAGGCGCCTTCCCATCTTGAGCGCAAGCATTATTACGAGAAGCTGATGGCCCTGCGCAAGACCGAGGTCAAGCCGGTGGAGTTGCATCAGTACGAGTTCTACAGCAAATGGTATTATTCGGCCTTGCGGGAGCTGTTGGTTTGCCAGGACTACGATGGCGATGCGGAGAAGCTGGGCAAGCTGCTGGAGCCGCCCATCAAGCCCCAAGAAGCCAGGATGGGAGTGGAACTGTTGGAGAAGCTGGGATTCGTGGAGAGGACGCCGGCGGGGAAATACAAGGTGAAGCATACGCTCATCACCACCGGCTACGGCAATGCGGCTTTGCAAGCTAACAATTTCGTGCTGGAGGGTCTGGACCTCGCCAAAGGCGCCATCGATCGCTTCCGCGCGGACGTGCGCAACCTGTCCACAGTAACCTTCAGCATACCCCGGTCGCGGTACAAGCATTACGAAGAGCGGATCCGCTCCTTCCGGCGCGAGCTCATGAAGGACATCGAAAAGGAAAAGGGCGCCGATTCCGTCTACCAGCTCAACCTGCAATTGTTCCCGCTTTCCAAATCCGGGGCCAAGCATGGCTGATCGCTTAGCGTCCCGATTCCTGCTTGCGGCGGCCTTGCTGGCGGCCGCTTGCCAGGGCCCGGAGCGGTTGGCGGGCGGCGCCTCCGAAACGGAAGCCACCGTGGCCGGCCGCATTGCCAATGCGGACGGCTCTCCCGCGGCGGACGTGCTGGTGCGCCTGCGCCCGGCCGATTATCTACAGGACACTTCGCGACTTTTGGCCAAGGGATCGCTGCGCCTGCTGGACGATACCCGTACGGACGCGCGCGGCGCCTTTCGATTCGATTCTGTCTACCTGGGCGATTATGCCCTGGAAGCCGCTGCGGGCCGGACCGGGGCCATTCGGCGCGCCAGCGTCAACGGAAGCAGCGACAACCTGGACCTGGGCACCACCGCCATGGGCGCCACTTCCAACGTGCAGGGCCGGATCGTTTTGCCTGCCGGGACAACGGGCGGCGCCTACGTTATGGTGTACGGCCTGGAAAAAGGCGTGCGCACCGACTCTTCCGGGGTCTTCCTGATCCCGCAGGTGCCGGCCGGCCAGTTCAGCCTCAAGATGATCGCCGCTTCGCCCACAGTGGCGGAAAAGGAGGTCATAGGCGTGACGGTAGTGCCGGATGCGCCCGCCTACCTCGGCGATCTGGAAATGGCGCATGCCCCCGGATCCGAAAAGCATGAGGCCTGGGGGGACTCGGCCCGTATCCTGGTCGATACGCGTAACATACAAGATACGGGATTGGCTATCGGCTACCCCCTGCTGCTGCGCCTCGATCGATCCAATTTCGATTTCACCCAATCCACCGGCCTGGACCTGCGCTTCGCCAACGCCGCGGGCAAGGGCCTGGCGTACGAGGTGGAAAGCTGGGATCCCTTGGCGGGCAAGGCCTCCGTATGGGTGCGCGCCGATACCCTGCGTCCCGGCGACTCGGCCCAATTCCTGAAGATGTATTGGAACAAGCCCGGGGCTCCGGGCCAATCCGCCTCCGCTTCCGTATTCGACACCGCCGACGGCTATGCCGGCGCGTGGCACCTGCAAAGGGAAACGGCCGCCACCGGGGAGACGCGCTTCCCGGACGCTTCCGGCGAGGGTAATCCCGCCATCGGCACGGGGCTGGACCATGCGGGATTCGCCGACGGCATCAGCGACCAGGGGCTGGAATTGAACGGCAAGGATCAGGCGGTCTCCGCCACGCGCGCCTACTTCAACCCCAACGTTTTCTCGCTTTCGCTTTGGTTCCGCGCGCAGGCGGGCGCCTCGGGCAAGTTGGCGGGATTCGGCTCGCAGCGTACCGGCCCCAGCGTCCACAATGATCGGCATATCTGGTTGGACAATGCCGGCATCCTGCACTTCGGGGTTTTCGTCCCTAGCGGCGGGCAATCCGTCCCGGGCACGCGCAAAATCCTTTCCAGCGCCGCCGCCTATACGGACGGGGCCTGGCACCAGGTCACCGCCCGCTTGTCGCCGCAGGGGCAATTCCTGTTCGTGGACGGCCGCGAGCTGGCTTCCGATCCCGGCACCACCCGCGGATCGAATTATGCCGGGTTCTGGCGCTTCGGCTACGACTACATGGCCTTGGATTATTCGCCCGCCGACCTTTGGTTCCGGGGTACGCTGGACGAGCCGCGCGTCTCCCTGTCCCCTTGGAATGCGTTCCGGATCCGCTTGGACTACGAAACCCAGAAGCCCGGATCCACCCTGGTGCGCATCGCGCCTTAGCCTGCGGACGCGGAAGCGCGGGCGATACTATCTTTGCACCATGTCCTGCATAGCCCTGCTCACCGATTTCGGAACGGAAGACTGGTTCGTGGGAACCATGAAAGGCGTCATCGCCTCCATCAACCCCAAGGCCCATGTCATCGATCTCTGCCATGACATCCCGCCCGGGGACATCCGCTCCGGCGCCTTCGGATTGCTCGCATCCTATCCGTACTTCCCGCGCGGCACCATTTTCGTGGCCGTGGTGGATCCGGGGGTGGGAGGTCCGCGCGAAGCCCTGCTGGCGGAAGCCCATGGCCGCCATTTCATCGGGCCCGACAATGGCTTGCTCTCTTATGCCCTGGCCGGAGGGCCTCCCGGCACGGGCGGGGCGCGCCACCATGCGTCCGCCCTTAAGCCGGCCTCTCCGGACGCCGTGGGCCGCATCCGCGTGATCGAGAATCCCGCCTACCGCCTGCCGGACGCGGGATCCACTTTCCACGGCCGGGATGTATTCGCGCCGGCCGCGGCCCATCTGAGCCTGGGCAAGACCATGGGATCCTTCGGCAAGCGCAAGGAGGATTTCCAGGAGCTCGCCTTCCCGGTACCCTACAAGTTACGGGGGACGGTGTCCGGAGAAATCGTGCACGTGGATCGTTTCGGCAATGCCATCACCAACTTGACGCCGCGCGATCTGGAAGGCGTTCCCGGCAAAAGCGCCGCCAAGGGCCTAATCCTGAAGGTGCGCGGCAAGGCTTTTCCCCTGGCGGGTTTCTATGCGCAGGCCGCGCTGGGCAAACCCTTGTCCGTGCCCGGATCCTCCGGTTTTCTGGAGCTTTCCGTCAATGGCGGCAATGCCGCCCGCAAGTTCGGCTTGAAGCGGGGAGATACGGTCAAGTTAGCCTGAGCGCCGCGGTGGAGTGCCATTTGGGAACCTTATGCCGTTCCGCAAAACCCCGGCACCCCGGCACCCCGTCGTCCCGCCGATTGGCGCGGAGCGCGCTTTTTTTGGAAGCCGGGAACGCTTTTCACCTCGCAGCATCGCCCAGCCGATCGTTCCTGCCGGATTGTCCTGACACCCATTGCGGGGAAAAGTAATATCTTATGGAAATGAAGGATAAATACGGCGAGTTCCTGGGCGTCGCCATCCGCGCGGCGGAAGAAGCGGGCGGCATGGCGCGCTCTATGCAGCATGCGCTGCGCGACATCCGGTTCAAAGGCGAGAAAGACGTGGTCACGGAAGCGGACTTCGCCTGCGATGCCGCCATCCGCAAGCACCTGTCGTCCGCCTATCCCGGCCATAATCTCATCACCGAAGAAGAAGAAGCCGTCGAGCGCGGCAGCGAATATACCTGGTACGTGGATCCCATCGACGGTACGGTCAACTACTCGCGCGGCTTCCCGCTCTGGGGCGTTTCCATCGGCCTGCGCAAGGGCGAAAACATGATCGCGGGATGCATCTGGCTGCCCGCCCTGGAAGAGATGTACACCGTTACCCTGGGCGGAGGAGCCTATCTCAATGGCAAGAGAATCCAGGTCAGCGCCGTGGACCAGATGCAGGAGGCCATCATTTCGCATGGCGATTTCAACATCGGCAATACCGATGCACAGCGCCAGGAGATGAACGCCCGCAACCTGCAATCCCGCGGGCGCGCGGCGGCGGCCTTACAACGCGTGAAATGCCTTGGCTCGGCCGTGGTGGAAGGCTCTTTCGTGGCCGCGGGGCGCATGGAAGCCTATTGCATGCTGGCCATGAAGCCCTGGGACGTGGCGGTGGGCAGTCTATTGGTCACGGAAGCCGGCGGCAGGACCTCGCATCTCAACGGCGCGCCATTTTCCATCGACGGTCAGGACGCGCTTTTCAGCAACGGCATCCTGCACGATTCCATCCTAAAAGTCCTGCAATTGGGTTAACAGGGTATTGGAATGGCAACGCGTCGGCCGGCCAACGGGACTTTTCCAACACCCTGTTAGGGGCTCCGGAGCTGCGGCTCCGGTCGGCGTGGAGATCTAGCGATCCTTGTCGGACATGGAGGGATCCAGGAGATCGCAGACCTTTTGCAGCAGTCCGTTGGGACTGAAGGGTTTGGGGAGGAAGCTTGCCACGGCATCCCAAACCTCTATTTGGACGTTCACGTCCGCATTATAACCCGAGATGTAGAGCACTTTGAGGCCCGGCCTTTTGTTCCGCAGCAGGCGGGCCATCACCATGCCATTGGTCTTAGGCATCACCAAGTCCGCGATCAGGAGATCGATATGGCCGGCGTGGGCTTCGCTCACGCGCATCGCCTCTTCGCTGTCGGCGGCCTCCAGCACATTGTAGTCGTGGATTTTAAGGATTTCCCGGACCAGGGTGCGGTTGGAGGCGACATCATCCACCACCAGGATTGTAGGTTGTTTTTCCGTACCCATCGCAATGCGTCCGCGTTCCGCTTCCAACCAGGGGCGTCACGCTGAAAACTATATTTTTCGCCGCCCGGTAGTATTATTTTCATTACTCTCCATCGCTAGGACTCTTGCGGCCGGAAAACCAGTCTCGGGTCTGGGGAAGCCAAAAACCCTGCTCAGTGTCGCCTCATCCGGCGCTGAATTTCTCAGGGTCTGGATGGTTAAATTATGGTAAATTGTATCGCATGTTCCCTCGAAAACTACCTGTTTGCCAACAGGGATCCGGTTATGGAAAAATCCTCTGCGATGGAATTACCTGATCTCGGTTGATCAACGTCTAACGCCGATGTTCAGCCTCATTCCCAAAAGCCCCTTCTCCTTCCTGAATGGCTTAATGGGGCTGGGAGCCCTATTGGTTCTGGGGGCTTTGGCCGGTCTGGTGGCCACGGCCATCTCCGGCTCCGCCCAGTTGGAAAACCCCGGTACGCGCGGCAGGGACGGAAAGAGCCTGCGGCCGCTGCTCATCCGTGGGAAGTACGGCTACGTGGATGCGGCCGGCAAGGTGGTCATAGCCCCCCGGTTCGATGGGGCCGATTCTTTCAGCGAAGGGCTTGCGGTGGTATTGGATTCCGGCCGTTTCGGGTACATCGATTCGCTGGGCTCCTTCGCCATTCCCGCCAAATACCGGCATGCGCGCGCCTTCCGGGACGGCTACGCTCCCGTGCGTTTCGACAGCGCCTGGCTGACAATCGATCGCGGCGGCAAACCCGTGGTCGCCGCGCTCTCGGACGACCCCAGGTAGCATACCCGTTACCGTAACACGGATCATTCTCCCTGCGGCGGCGCCCACCGGCGCCCCGGGTCCGGCGTGGGAATTCCCGGTCCGCCCCAAAAGCCCCAAATCCCCCCGGCGTCGCGGAAACGCGTATTTGACGCGGCATGCGCTTTGCCCTACAATGGGACTACCTGGCGGTTTAGCGCCGCTTGGGGTTCCGTCATTCCGCACGATGATGGGGAGCGAAAACGGGCTATTCAAGGGATTATGCATTTCGAGACTATTCTGCTGGTTGAAGACGAAGGATCGCTCCGATCGGTGATGAAGCTTTTCCTGGAACATTCGGGTTACGACGTGATGGACGCGGACAACGGGGTGGACGCCCTGTTCCTGAGCACCAATCACCACGGGCCCATCCACCTTCTCCTGACGGACGTGGAAATGTCGCCCATGAGCGGTCCCGAGCTGGCGGAGCAGATGCTGCTCTACCGCCCTGAGACCCAGGTGCTTTTCATGTCGGGAAACAAACAACCCGACGACCTGCGCAACGATCTTTGCCTGTTGAACGCGCAATTCCTGGGCAAGCCCTTTAATCCCACTTTGCTGAAGCACACGGTGCGGCAGGTGTTGGGGGACCCCCCCTGAGCGGCCCGATCGGACATCCGGATCGCAAACGCCGTCCGCTCCCTCCGGCGCGCACGCGGAGGGGGAAACCTTCCCTCCCCGGCATGCCGCCTGGAAAGATCACCTCCGCCGGAAGCCTTCCCGGAGCGGGCGCCGCCGATCGTGCGTCATCCATGTCGCAGGCGCCGCCAGCGCCTTATCATCGCTTCCAATTGCTGGACGGCACTCATCCGTGGCGGGATACCGCTCCGGACGGCTATATCGATTATCCCGTGCGGCTGCGCGCGGGAGGCCGCGTGCTGTATTTCAATTTCCCGCTGGCGCGGGAATTGGGCCTGATCCCCCCCGACCATGGGGACCGGATGAATGCGGCCTTGGAAGCGATCATCCTCGACACCTTCTCGATCCAGATCATCAATGAATACGATCTGGCCCACCCCTTGCGACTCAAGGGCGCGCGCCTCAAGCCCAACGCCTATATGGCCACCCGCTACCTGCAATTGCAGCACAAGGACAAATGCGGGCGCACATCCGGCGACGGCCGCAGCATCTGGAACGGCACCCTCGAAGCCAACGGCATTTGTTTCGACGTGTCCAGCCGCGGCACGGGCGCGACCATCTTGAGCCCGGGGGCCTCGCAGGCCAATCGGCCGCTGGCCACGGGGGAAACGCGCTACGGCTACGCTTCCGGAACGGCCGATCTGGACGAGATGCTGGGATCCGCCATCATGTCCGAGATCTTCTACCGCGAAGGCATCCCCACGGAACGCTGCCTCACCGTCATCGACTACGGCGACGGATCCTCCGTGGGCGTGCGCACCGCGCCCAACCTGGTGCGGCCCGCGCATCTGTTCCGCTACCTCAAGATGGGCCGCCATGAAGAACTAAAGCGCGCCATGGAATATTTCCTGGATCGACAGGAAAAGAACGGGTTCTGGAAGCTGCCCGCCGATCCCGCCGGCCGCTCGGCGCGCGGCTTGGATCAGATCGGGCGCTCCTACGGCAAGCTGGCCGCGGTGATGGAAGAGGAATACATCTTCAACTGGCTTTCCTGGGACGGCGACAACGTGCTCGCGGACGGTTCCATCCTCGACTACGGATCCATCCGCCAGTTCGCCGCCAAGTCCAACAAGTACCGCTATGAGGACGTGGATCGCTTTTCCACCAGCCTGGGCGAACAGCGCTATTGGGCCCGGCTGATGGTACAGGCCTTCGCCCAATCGGCCGATTTCGTTTTGACCGGCGAGAAGAAGAAATTGCGTGCCTTCCGCGAGGCCGCCTGCCTGGCCGAGTTCGACAAGGAATTCCGCGATGAACGCGATCGGCGCCTGCTGTGGCGCTTCGGCTTCACGCGGCCGCATATCGAAAAGCTGATGGAGAAATCCCGGGAGGATATCGCCGGGTTCCGCCGCGCGCTCGCCTACTTCGAGGATCTGAAGGTGGCCAAGGGCCCGGAAAAGCTTCCCGACGGCATCACCCATCGCCCGGTATTCCTCATCCGCAACCTGCTGCGGGAACTGCCCCGCTTCTATGCCGGGAACGCGGCCGGCCTGGCGGCGGACATGGATCCGGTAACCTTCTGCCGCATCATGGCGGCCTCCTACGCGGGCAAGCGAGACCTGGAGCTGACGCCTTCCCGCGTAGCCCATGTGCGCGAGTTCCAGGATCGCTACCGCAAGCTCATACGGGCCGCCGAGGGCCGGCCGGATGAGAGCCGGGCAACTGAAAACCGGGCTGCCAACGGAAGGGACGAGGATACGATTCGCGCCGTGGCGGAGCGCTCCGCCGTCATCAACATGGAACACCGCCTCACCGGCGACGGCCTGGTGTGGATCATCGGCGAAATCATGGCCATGAAGGACAGGGCAGCCAAGGATCCCATCGCCTGGGACGAGTTGCAGGACGCGGTGGACGCCTTCATCGATTCCCAAGTCCTGATTCCCGGGAAATGGAAACCCATTCCGGAAGACGACCTGCGCTCGCCGCGCCTCAAGGGCCGCCTGCTGCGGAAGATCAAAGCCGACTTGGAGTTGTATAAGGAAACGGTTTAACCGGCTTCCAAAAAACCTTACTCCCGGATCGGTTCTCGTTTCCGGAGCCCGCACATACTCCTTCCTTCGCTTCCGCAAAATGGCTAGTTTTGCCTCCTCCAGGAGGCTCCATGAAAAATTGCCTAGTCTGCCAGACCGGCCAGGATCAGGTTTCCCTTACCCGCATTCCCGTAAACCTGGAGACGGCCCATTGGGGCGACGTGCTCGTCTGCCGCAACTGTTTCGAGGTGCTGGGCGCGCAAGAAGTGAAGAGCCTGATCCAGATTGCCGTAGGGGAAAAATCCTTCGAGCCCGGGAACATCATCCTGGCGGGGGAAAAGCAGGGACCGGATGCGCCCATGGAACCGGGACTGGTGGAAGTGCCGGTAAGCGCGGCCTTGTTGCGCGATTCGCAAGCCTTCTCGCGCATGGTGGGCGACAAGATGGGAGCCAAGCTTTGGGAATTGCACCGCAAGGGCGTGTCCGATGCCGTGTGGTCCACCTCCCTCACGCCGGACGGCGAAGGCGGCTATGTTTTCGCCGCGGCCTACGCGCCCGCTCCCGCAGGACAGACGTAAGATCGGTATGGCCCGTGTCGGATTTCTTTCCGATTCGCGGGTCCGGGGGAAGCGCCGCGGACTCCAACTGCCCCTGGCGCTTTAAAAAAGCGCCCTCTGCCCCGCAGCCCAGGCGGGACGGGGTTAATGCGGGATTTTTGCTCCCCCGTTTGATAGAATAGGGAATGCCTTTCCCCCCGCCGGATCAAAAATTTCCAATTATCATTCTGGTGAAAATGAACATCAAGCAAGCACTGGGTTTTTCCTTCGCCCTCTTCTGCTACCTTTTCGCCATCTCCATGTTCTTCTGCTTTCCCAGCGTGGAAGCGTGGACCTTCTCCGCTTTGCATCCTCTCGCTTCCTTCCGTCCGGTGGCCATCGGTCCGCGGGTGTGGATCGATATCCTCATGGCCTTTCTGGTTTTCATGCCCGGCCTGTTCAGCCCTCTGCTTTTCATTTTGCGCGCGCGCCGCTATGAACGCGCCAAACTGATCGCCGGATGCTTTTCCCTGGCCGCCTTGTATGTGGTGGCGGGCATGGGCGAACCGCTCTTGTACGGGCGCGTGGCTTTGATCGCTCTGCTTTCGGGACATTTGCTGGTGTTGGGGATCAAGGCGCCCCAAAGCATTCCGTTCAACTGGATGATCTACCTGGCCTTCATCCTGGCCAACTTCACCTTCCCGGATACGGGCATCCTCGATGGCGCGGATTTCCTGGCCGGCGGTTATCTCTGCGGGGCGGGCCTGGTGCTGCTTTTGCAAGCGCTGAACACGCCTCGCAAGGGCGGCGGCTATCGGGTAATGGTCGGTTAGGAAACCGATTCTTCGCTTAGGAAACCGGTTCGGCGGTTAAAGCCGCTCGGCGTTGGGCTTGGGCGTGATCTCTTGCCCGAATTTCCGGGCGTAGACCTGGGTGAACTCGGCGCCCAGGAACAGGATCTGGGCCGAGTAGTAGATCCACAATAGCAATACCACCAAGGATCCCGCCGCGCCGTAGGCGGAGCTGATGGAACTGCGACCCAGATAGAGGCCGATCAGGAACCGCCCCAGCGAGAACAACAGGGCCGTGACCGCGGCTCCCACCCAGACATCGCGCCAGCGGATATAGGCGTCCGGCAGCACCTTGAAGATGAGCGCGAAAAGGAAGCTGGTGACCCCCAGGGAGATGGCGAAGTTGATGGCCTGCAGAACCAGGGAGGACATGGGGAGCAGATCGGCCAGGTATTTCCCGATGCCGGAAAGGAAGGCGCTGAGCAGCAAGGTGACCATCAGCAGGAAGCCGATGAAGAGCACCATGGAGAAAGAGAGGAAACGATCGCGCAGCACGCCTCTGACGCCGCGGCCGGCTTTGGGCCTGACCTCCCAGATGGTGTTGAGGGAATCCTGCAATTGCCCGAAGGCGCCGGAGGCTCCCACCAGCAAGGTCGCCAGGCCGATGAGGGTGGCCAGGATGCCGGAGGTGGTCTTGCTCGCGTTCTGCAGGATGGATTGGATCACTTGGGCGCCGTCATTGCCCACCAAATCGCGGATCTCCCCCACCAATTGATCCGTGGCCGCTTTGCGGCCGAACACCAGCCCGGCCACGGCGATGGCGATGATGAGCAGCGGAGCCACGGAGAAGATGGTGTAGTAGGACAGCGCGGCGGCCAGACGGGAAGCTTTGTCCTTGCTCCATTCGGAAAATGTTTCCTTAACCAGATCGCGCACATGGGCGGGGAAAGAAGTCTTGCGTGCCCGGGAAGGCGGGGACGGGGTATCCACGGGATGGGCTCGATCGGGGGTGATAGGCATTGGCAAAGGCTCCGGGACAGGTCCCCATGAAAATAAAATTAAAAGGCTTGCGCCAGATCAAGCCAGAATATCTTGGGTCCCGAGCCCCAGAAAGCCCAATCCAGGCGCAGGTTGAAAATGCCCAGCAGGGGATAACGCAGGCCCAGGCCGTTGGCATAGCCTTCGCCGGGAGGCAGCGAACCGTCCGGCTCCCTGAGCGCGAAACCGCGCGGCAGATCCCACACCTTTCCGAAATCGGTGAAGGGCACCACTTGGAGCGGGATGAGCGCCTTCAATTTGCTCTGCGGACGCAGGAACCAGAAAGGCTCCAGCCTCAGCTCCGCCGAGGCCAGGAAATAGGCCAGCTCTTCTTTCTGGCCCACGCAGACCTGGGCGGAATCGGATCGTTCCGGGCACAGATCCTGGAAGAGGTAGCTGCGCACGTTACGGGAGCCGCCCAGGAAGAAGCGTTGCGAGTTGGGGCCGCCGTCGCCGAAGAAACGGCCCCCATCCAGGCGCGTGGCCAGCTTGATCATACTGAAGGTGGGCAGGTAATAATATTGGGCCGATTGCGCCTCCAGCCAATTGTGCCGGTACTCGGTGAAGCGCCATACGTCGTGTTGCTGGAGAGGCCCGCCGTTGCCCCACGTGAAGGCGAAGCGGACGCCCCGGGTGGGATCCATCGGCTGGTTCACGAAGGTGAGGAAGGCGGTCTGGATGAAGTTCAGGCTGAGGTCGCGTTCGCGCAGGTTGTTTTCCACCATCCGGCTTTGCGCTTCCAGCTCCGCGTCCCCCACCACGCGCAGCCAATAGGACCATGGCCAGGTGAGGCGTGCGGAATTGGCCCAGCGGAAATCGCCCTGGAACGGCCCCAGGCCGGCATGGATGGGCTGATCCTGGTACCAATCGAAAGTGACGTCGTCGTCGAAGCGGATCAGGAAGCCGAAAGTAAGCGGGGACCCGAAACCGCCGTACATGGATTGGCGATCCTGGGCGAAGGAAAAGCCGGTGCGCAATTCGTTCAGGGTACCCGCCACGTTACTGTGGCGCGCATCCAGGGAAACGCCGGGCCCGTATTGGGTTTCATAGAAAACGGAGGAGCGCAGGTTGCCGGGCACGTGCTCTTCCGTGTACAGGTAGAGCGTGCTGCGGCCGGAAGTGTCCTGGTTCAGGCTGTCCTTGATGCGCACGTAGTTGAACGCCCCGGTATATTGGAGCTTTTCCACCACCTTGTCGTTGCCGGAAACCCTGACGGTATCCCCGCGGCGATAGGGCATCAGCGACTTGAGGATGCCCGGCCGGGTGAGCCCGGGCAGCGTGTCCATGGGCGGCGCGCGCTGGTTCAGGATCAAAACGGTATCGAAAACCACCGGCAGGCCCGCATCCACCAGGTAATCCACCGCCACCGTCTTGGTCGCCGGGCGGACATCGAGCCTGTCGTCCACCTCCACCCGCACGAATCCGGAGTTGCCGAATTGCCTCAGCAGAAAACGGCGATCCTTCAACATCGCGTCGTCCTTATAGGGCTTTCCCCGCCGCGCCGCCAAATCCGTCGAATCGATGGTGGGGCCGGGCGGAGGCCGCGCCCGGGCGGAATCCGCTTTCGCCGCGGCCGTAGGATCCGTTTTGGCTCCGCGGGCGGTATCGGCCTTCGCGATCGCGGTCGAACTGGTTTTAAGCGCCCCGGAATCCGCTCGCGGTTCTTTCCCTTTCGCCAGTGAGCCGGAATCCGTCTTTGCGCCCGGGACGGCCGCGGGCGGGGTCTGTTCCCGCTTGCCCAAATCCGCCCCTATCACGCGCACGGCATCGAAATTGTAACGCGGTCCTTCCTGGATGGTGAAGAGGGCATCCCAATCCTTGGGCTTATCGCCGTGCCGCTTCAATTCGGTTTTGATCTGCACTTCGAAATAACCCAGCGATCGGTAGAGATCCGCCAGGTAGAATTCCGCGTCTTCCCGCCAGGCGCGCAAGCCCTCTTTATCGTAAGACTCCGGTTCCGGACTGATCACTTCCAAAAGCTTGCGCTTGTGCAGGCCGGAGTTTCCGGCAATGCCGATATTGATGTCGGACCGCGCGCAGCACCACGCGATCATCAGGAATAGCGGGACCCTTCGCATCATGGCGCGGAATCCCGTCCCGCGACCTGCTTTCGCTTGGCGGCCGCGGTATCCGCCGCTTTATCCTTGGCGGCCCCGAAGGGAACTGTTTTTTTCCACCAGTATCCCCACCAATCGTAGTTGTAATTGAGCCCCAGCCGCCGCCGCAAGGGATCATCCAGGTGGGTGGGATCATGCACCGGATCGGTGAACACGGATGCGTCGACGGTGATCTTATTCTTGACCCGTTCCTTCCACTTGGGATCCTCGATCAAGCGGAAGATCGGCGGCTGCCATTCCACCCCCACCCGATAGGTCCACGGATTGAAGCCGTCCGCGCTCTGCAGATCATAAGCGGAGCGGGCGCGCAGGCGGAGGCGCCAGAATTCCCGGCTCAGGATTTCCACGGCCAGGGCATCGCGGCCCGCGGCCGCCGTGTCCGTTTCCGAAACGCTCTTCTTGTCCTGGGCGAAGGCTCCCAGCCCGGAAACCTGGGCGCTGGCGATCCAATGGCCGCTAAGCTTGGCCGCGGCCTCGCTCAGGTAATTGCTGGCCAAGGGTTCCAGCATCCCCAGCGCCTGCTCCTGATAGGAAAGGCCGGCCACGCCGCTCTGCGCTCCCGGGGAATAGCAGCCGCGCCGCACCGAGTAGATCAAGGCGGCCACGTCCGCGGTGCCGGTGCCGTAGCCGCCGCGGCAATCGCTGTCATAAGCGAACTTGATATCGTTCAACTGCCCGGTCAGATCCATGCGGATGGCGCAGGAATCCTTCACGTCCGGTTCGCAGGTGCGGGCCAGGGTCTTTTGGGCGGTCAGGCTCAGCTCGCCTTCTTCCAGGGGCGCGTTGAGCCATTTCACTTCCATTTGCTTGATGGCGTAGGCTTGTTTCTTGAGGCCCAAGCTGCCATTGCTGGAGGAAATGCGGCCTTGCATCAGGGCGTAAGGATAGATGCCGGCCATGGAAACGTTGCCCACGTAAGAAAGCCGGATCACGTCGGTCTCGATGCTGTTGCCGCGGCCTGCGGTCTCCAGGTTGAGCTGCAACTGGATGGGCTTGGCGCGCCGCACCGCGATGCGCCTTTTATTGCCTTCCTTCTTGAAGATGCTCGTCAGGGTTTCCAGGCTGCGCAGACGGTAGCGCAATTGCGAACTGTCCAGCACCGCGTTCACGCGCAGGAGCGGGATCTGGGCTCCGCCGGTGCCGGACTCCGTCCGCGGCTTGCCCATGGGCGCGCGGTAGAAGACGGCCAGCCGGGACACATCCGCCGTCACCCGCATGGGCGCCTTGATGTACTCCACCGATCCGGATCCCACCCCCACTTGCACCGTCATCAAGGTGGAATCCCCCTGCGCCTGCACCCGCAAATCGCGCAGTTGCAGCTTGTTCCCGGCCCCGATTTGCGCGGCCAGGCTGCTTCCGGAGATGTCCGCCGAAAAACGCTTGGAGGGAGGATCGAATTCCAGGCGGCCGTGCAGCTCCGCTCCGCTCCTGGCCTTCATGGAGAGATCGGGCACGGTGATCTTGCCGCCCTGCATGCGCACCGGCGCGGAAAAGGATTGCGTATCCAATCCCGCCACCACGTATTCGCCGCCCAGGGTATCCGCCTGCAGACGCAGGCCCTTGAGGCCTTCCTTGAAGGGCAAGGATACGGAGGCCGCCACCTTCACGTTGCGGAGTTCGCCCGATGCCTGCGGCAGGACCACGTTTCCATGCAGTCCCAGCCGGCCTTCCAGCGCCTTGTACTCTGAGATGGTGCCGCGGAAGTCCAGGAAGATATCCAGGCCCGCGCGCGCGGTGACGGTGATCGTCTGCGTCTTGGCCAGGATACCGGTAACCGCCAGGTTAACCGAGTCCCGGTACAGCGGCTCCACCCCCGATTCCGTTACCGCGCGCACCGCCAGGGTTTCCCCGTTGCCCTGGATGACAACTTCCTTGACGAAGAACTTCTCCTCTTCCCCGCTGAAATGGATATCCTTCAGCACATAGACTCCCGAGAATCCCGCGCCCGTGGCGTATGCGATACGGCCCGCGCTGGTTCCGGATTTCAGGGGCGGTTCCGGCATAGCCGCTTTGAGCGCCTTGGCCAGATCGAAATTGTCCGCGCTGAGTTCCACGGATTCGAAATCCTCCTGCTTGGCTTTGGCTACCTCGTAGAACTGGCGCCCGCGCAGGCGGACCTTGGCCTGCGCCCCGATTTCATTCCCGGCCAGGGAGGCGCGCGTGTCCTTGAGGATGAGCCGCTCCTTGTCCCAGTCGGCGCGCGCGTGGATCCGCAAGGCTTCGCCTTTGAAGCGCCCTTCCGCCTTTACGTCCGCGAATCCGGCCCGCTCCCGCTTGTCCCAGCGGAAATCCGCGCTGACGCGCGGTTGATTGGCCTTCAGCGCATCCAAGCCTTTATAGGGGAGTTGATCCACCGCCAGATCGCGCGCCCGCGCTTCCATCAGATCGGCATGCTGCATGGATGCGTCCAAGGAGCCGAAGCGGGCATTCCCAAGGTGGATTTCCATGGGACGGCCGGGCTTGGCGAGCCCCACGCTTCCCGCTAAGACCCAATCGTTGCCGCGCCAATAGAGATGGGAGGGTTGCAGGACGAAGCCGGCTTTGCCGTAACGGCCATCCAGGCGCAGGGAATCGGCCATCAATCCATAAGCCTTCAGTCCGGCGGCTTCCGCCACGGCCGCCAGTTCCCCGCCTTCGATCCGGCCGGTCACCTGCAGCTTGCGGAAAGCCACATTGGTATCCGTGAACGCGAGCAGCCATCTTTCCCCGGGCGCGATGCGCGCCGAAAACGTCCCGTTCCAATCCGGCTTGGGGCCCTTCCCTTTGCGCAAATCGGCCTGGATGGAAGTGCCGTCCCCGCTGGCCACATCAACGCGGATGGCGGCCCCGGTGGCGCGCAGGTCCTTCAGCTCCAGATCGGCTTTCCCGCTTTTGCCGCCCGCCGTGACCGCGAAGCCGCGCAAGTGGCCCTGCGCGGTGGCCCCCAGGTGGCGGATAAGCCAGAGGGGGTCCGCCAGGGAATCCCGCCCCGTAGCAAACAGGTTACCCTGGAGGGATACGTCCTCGCCGCGCGCCCCCTTGCTGCCGAGCGACCAGGACCCGGCGGAATCCTTGAAGTCGATCCGCGCGGCCAATTGCTGCGTTCCCAGCTTCAAGGGAAGCGAATCGGAAAATCCGGACGCCTGCGCGCGCAACGAGCCTGCCAGGAGCAGGGTTTTCCCGCCCGAAGCCCGCAGGTCCGCCGCCAATCCTTCCACGCGGGGCAGGCCGGGGGGCAGCTTGAGGGCGGATGCGTAGGGAACGGATGAGGCAACGCGCAAGCGCAAGGCCGCGGAAGCGCGCAGGATGTTGGCCTTGGGGAGCTTGGCATCCAGGGCGATGCTGTCGTGGCCGCGCCGCCAGGCCAGCCGCACGGCAACCTCCCGGCCTTCCCAAACCGCCGAAGCCGCCAAGGTTTGCCGCAGCGATCCCAACTGCCTAACCTCGGCGTCGCGGATGGACAGGGTTATCCCTTGCGGCCCTTGCGTACCCAACTCCAGGCCATCGCAGCGGGCCAAGGCGCCCACGCTGTCGGAAACCAGGATGCGGCCGGCGCGCACGCGGACCACGGCGGGGATCTTAACGGCGGGAAAGGCGATGGAGTCCGGCCTGGGCTTTACGGTGTCCGGCGGTGGGGTGGGGGATAAGCGCAAGGCCAGGGTATCCACGTCCAGGGAAAGCGAGGGGGAAAAACGCAAGAGGCTTTTGAAGAGTTCCACCGAGACCACCGTGCGCCCCGCGGCGACGGCCAGCCCGGGACCCGTGTAGAGCAGCGAATCCGCGCTCAGATCCAGGCTCCATCGGAATTGCGGCGAAACCAGCCGCATGGTCCCGGCTCCGACCTTCAGATCCCGGGCCAGATATTTCCCCGCCGCCCAGCGTCCGCCGAAATAGACGGCCGCCACCAGAACCAGGACCAATACCCCCAATGCGGCAAAAAGCCGTTTCATCCATTTTCGCATCGTGGTTCCGTTCTAAAATAAATGCAAAACCCTTTCCCCGGAACCTTTTTTAACCCCGCTAGGTAACTTGTACGTTACGGTAGGCCGGCTGCGGCCCCGCTTGCCGCCGCTCTCCGTCAGCCCCCGCCTGTGCGGGAACCCCCCTCTCGCCGGAGAGGATCGGGTGTCGAAAATCGGCGTTCCTGTCGAAAAAACTTACAAATGCCCCGGATTTTACCTGCCTCAGATGCTTGAAGACAAGGATTTCCAAGGGGTTAAGCGCCCCATCCGCGTGAATCACGGAGCCCTATTACTACTTTTCGAGCGTCCCGGCGTCTCGGCGGGACGGCCCTCGGATTGCTTCCCAAAGCATCCGCCGGACAGAGAAACCATCTGACGAGAACCAAGAGGAAAATGCCGGTAAACAAAGGTTACGAGACTTGCCCGACGCCGCGTCCAAGCCGCTTCCCCCGGAAAAGCGCGCTCCGTTCCTGGGTCATCGCCGCGGCCACCGGCCTGGCCGCTTGCCTCCTCTCCTGCAACGTCAGCGATCGCAATCTGGGCGACGCGCCCATCGGTCCCGTGAATGGTACCGGCTCCCTGGATACCGCCAACTGGACGCGGGACTCCGTCTCCGGAAACATGCGCATCTTCGCCTCCCCGCAAACCCTGAAGGCCGGCAACAAGGCGCTGGCCACCATTACCGTGCTGGTCTTCGACAACAACCATAATCCCCTGCCCAACCGGCTGGTGCGCTTCGGCGCCTCCTTGGGCACCATCACCGCCCAAGATACCACGGACGCCGACGGCAAGGCCACCGCCTCCTTCGTGGGCGTTCCGCGCAATGCGGAAGCGCGCATACTCGCCTTCGCGGACGTGGGCGATTCCATCGCGTCGGTGGGCACGTCGGTGCAATTGCAGGGCCTCACGGTTACCATCGTCCCGCTTTCTCCCGATACCCTCATCGATCAAAGCGTGCCGCTGACCATCACCGTCGCGGATGGGGACGGGGAACCCGTGGCCGCCGCGCCCGTCAAATTGCAAGGCGCCGCCGCTGCCGAAGGCCTTACCGACGGCGCAGGGACCTTCCGCACCAGCGTGAAAAGCGATAAGGAAGGCCAGGTCAAGGTGACTGCCGGCGCCTTGGGCGCCTCCAGCGAAGTCACCATCGGCTTCTGGTCCACCCCGCCGGGAACCCGCTCGCGCACCTTGCTCATCTTCGCGGACCCCACCCGCATGGCCGCCGCCAACGGGGAAACCTCCAAGATACGGGCCGTCCTCTACGACGACAACCACAATCCCATCGCCGGCAAGCGCGTGGCCTTCTCCGCCAGCCTGGGGCTCATCACCCCCGCGGATACCACCGACGCCAACGGCGAGGCCACCGCCACCTTCCAGGGTTTCGCCCAGAACGCGGACGCGATCATCACAGCCTCGTATCAGCAGGGCGATTCCACCCGCAAGGCCACCACCGCCGTCACCATGGCCGGCATCCAAATCGAAGTGCGGCCCGCCAACGGCGAGGCCCGTTTGGGGGATACCACGCCGGTTTCCCTCCGCGTGCGCGATGCCAAGGGCAATGCCCTGCCGGACGTGCAGGTAACGGTGAAAGGCGCGCTGCAATCCTCCTTGCGCACCAACGGCTCCGGAACCGCCACCGCCACCGTGGTCAGCAACAGCGAGCAGACCATCATTGTGGGCGCCTCCGCGCTGGGCGCTTCCGACAGCGCCAAGATCACCTACCTCACGGATCTCCCCACTTCCTCCATCGTCTCCAAGGCCGCGGTGGGCAACCTGCGCATCTTCGTGGATCGCTCGCAACTCAAGGCGGGCAACTCGGACCAGACCACCGTGCGCGTGGTGGCCTTCGATAAATTCAATAATCCGCTGGCGGGCCGCCCCGTGCGCTTCACGGCCAACCAGGGCATCATCACCGCCACGGACAGCACGGACGATAAAGGCGAGGCCACCGCCACCTACCGCGCCGTGCCCATCAACGTGGACGCGCGCATCACCGCCTCCATGAGCGTGGAGGATTCCTCCCTCTCCGTCTTCACCACCATCACCCTCTCCGGCCTGCAAATCGACGTGGTCCCTTCCCTTACGGACGCGCTCCTCAACCGCACCGTGCCGGTGCAGATCAAGATCATCGACGGCTCCGGCAACCCGGTCCCGGACGCCACCGTGCTCTTCAACGGCAATCCCGGCCAGGGCACCACGGACGGGGAAGGCATCTACCACACGGCCGTGACCAGCGGCACGCAGAAACGCGTGACCATCACCGCCAAGGCGCTGGGCGCGGAAGACAGCAACTACGTGGACTTCTGGAGCGTATTGCCCACCAAGGGCGAGAACACCGTGTCCAGCATCCGCAACCTGCGCCTCTTCTCATCCCGCTCGCAATTGCGGGCGGACAACTCGGACTTCGCCGTGATCACCGTGATACTCACCAACGAGAATAACAATCCCGCCGCGGGCGAAACCGTGCGGTTCACCAGCGATCTGGGCATCATCGGGCAATCCGCCACCGTGGACAGTTCCGGACGCGCCTCCGTGCTCCTGCACAGCGCGCCCGTCAACGGCGTCTGCAAGGTCACCGCTACCGCCGTGGGCCGCAACCTCTCCGCCGCCACGGAAGTCCAGTTCAGCGGAGTCACCCTGCAATTGGCCGCCAATCAGACGGAGCTGAAGGTGGGCGAACTGGCCAGCCTGGAAGCCTTCCTCAAGGACGCCTCCGGGAACGCCATCGGCGGGGATCCGGTGAGCTTCACCTTGACCGGGCCGGGCGCCTTCGACAACGGAAACACCTCCTACGCCACCGTGCTCAACCCCAACGGCAGGGCGCTGGTGCGCGTGAGCGCTTCCGCGGCCGGCACCGTGGTGGCGCGGGCTTCGGCATTGAATACGGCGGATTCGCTGGTGCTCAAGTACAGCACCAACACCTTGCGGTTGGCCAGCAACAAAACCTCCCTGTTGGCGGGAGGCGGCGATACCGCCGTCATCACGGCCACCTACCTCAAGGGGGATGGATCGCCGGACAACAACTCCAGGATATCCTTCGCCACCAACGCCGGCGTCATCCTGGACCCGACGGGGACCACCGACGGTAACGGCAAGGTTACCACCCGCCTGGTCAGCGCGGACTTTTCCGGCACGGCCACGGTGCAAGCCACCGCCGCCCAGGGCACGGCCAAGATTTCCGTGGACATGCGCGCCGCGGCGGCCCGGACCATCAAGCTTACGGTAACGGCCGACAATATCGCCGTCAACGGCGGGATCGCCACCTTGCGGGCGGAAGTGGCGGATCTCCAGGGCAACCTGGTCTCCGGCGAATACGTGAACTTCCGCCTCCTCAAGGGTCCCGGCGGCGGCGAGGCCATCCTCAAGCCCGTGGTGCAAACGCAGGCGGGCGTGGCCATCAGCCAATTCCAATCCGGCAGCGTGACCAGCAGCTACCGCGGCACTCTGGTGGTGGCGTCCCTGGGTAACCTGGCGGATACCTCCAAGCTGACCATTTCCGGCCCGGCCTACATCGTGACCGTGTCCCGGCCGGAAGATGATTCTGTGCCGGTGGGCAAAGGCGGTATCGTCGACGAAACCACTTTCGAATTCTACGAAGGGGCCGTGGTCCAGGACATCAACGGCAATGCCGTGGCGGACGGGACCGAGGTCCATTTCAGCGCCGTGGTCACGGGCCTGGCCTTTGGAACGCGTGTGCTCGATCATTGGGACGGGTTGGGGACCACCACCACCACCACCAAGGCGGTGTACCGCACGGTCCTCCATGACCTGCCCTTCGAGGACATCAACAACAACCTTAAATTCGATCCCGGCATCGATCTCGATCTGGACGGGAACCCATCCGTGCTCAGCCGCGGCGAGGATCGCAACGGGGACGGCGTCTTCGATTGGAACCCCGCCATCCACGATACCTGGTTCGATTTCAACGGCAACGGGAAATGCGATCCGGGAGCGGGCGAAAACGATACCGTGGTGGTGAACGGCAAGACCATCTATGCCGATTTGAACGGGGACGGCATCCGCAATCCCAGCGAGATCCTGGTCGATCGCGGCGCCATCGGCGTTTGCGATGAACCGGCCAGCGGCGATTATCCCTATGCGGATTGGGAAACCCGCGATTACCTGCCGGCCATCCAATTCCGCAACAACGACTTCGCCGTGGCCATCGAGGTTTCCGCCGTCACCAAGGACGGCGTGGCTCATGCGCACCTGCGCTATCCCCGCCAATTCGCGCGCCGTCTGTTCGTGAACGTGAACGCGGAAGCCAACGGCATACGCGACAAGGATGGGGAGCGCTTCCTGCTTCCCCAGATCAAATAGGCACCTGAATGGAAACCATGGATAACATGAAGGTTACCCTCTCCGCGTTCGCCTGCGTGTTCGCGCTCGCCGCCACCGCGCGCGCGGCCTTCCCCATCGAGGACATGACCCCGCGCAGCCTGGGGCTGCAATACGGCCTGGCCTTCCGCGGCCAGAACATCACCGCCGCGGCCGTGCCTTCCCACGAGACCATCCATACCTTGGGCCTGGCCTATGCCCCCGTCCCGTACCTGGCCGTGGAAGCCGGCCTGGGCTTGGATCGCCTGGAAGTGGAAAGCAACAAATCCGTCCGCTTCCATGGCGATTTCGGATTCTCGCCCACTTTCGGCCTGGTCCTTACCTCGCCCTACTTCGCCGCCGACCTGGTGCGGGTGGTGGCCGGCGCGCGCGCGCTTTACCTGAACAGCGAGGACGGCAACGGCTTCCGCTATTCCGGTTTGATCGCCGGCCCCTTTCTGGGGGCCGTGGTTTCCCCGTCCGGATATTTCGATTTCGAAGCCGGGGCGCGCATGCATTACATCGACGGCACCATGCATGGTCCCGGCGGCGTAAACAAACCGTTCTCCAACCAGGATATGGTGCGCGGATACCTGGCGTTCACTTTGAAGACGCCGGCCGAAGGGGCTTTCCTCAGCCTGGATCTGGATGTCTCTCCGGATTTGGATTCGGATTGGTCCCATGGCCCGCGCGAAGCCCAGGTAGGGATTTCCTTCGGCGCGCTGCTGGGCTGGAAAAAGGAAACGGGTGCCGGCGCGGACTCTTCCAAATATTTTCCCGACTTTTCCAAAATGCGGGATCGGCAGAAGCAGATGGCCAAGGAAATAGAATAGCGGACGTATGGCGAAGTTCAGCTACAAGGTGAGGGATAGGGAAGACCGCGTGGTGCTGGGCACCATGGATGGCGTGACCGCCGACGAGGTGCTGGAGCGGCTTACGCAAAAGGATTTCCTGCCCATCATGATCAGGGAGCTGAGCGAAAGCGAGTCCGGAACGGGAACGTCCTTCGCGCAAAAATTCGCCGAGGGCCTGAAGCAGAACAAGAACCGCGTCCCTTACAAAAACGTGGTTTTCTTTACCCGGCAGCTGGCCACCATGGTGGGCCAAGGCGTTCCCCTTTCCAAGGCCCTCGATCAGCTCACCAAAGGGGAAAAACCCGTTTTCCATAAAATCATCCGGCAAATCGCCGATGATATCGCCACCGGCTTCACGCTTTCGGACGCCATCGGCCGGCATCCGGGCGCGTTCAGCCCCATGTTCGTGGCCGTGGTCCACTCGGGAGAGGTGGCCGGCGCCTTGGACAAGGTGCTGGATGGCCTGGCGAATTACATGGAAAGCGTGGAAATCATGCGGGGCAAGGTCCGCACCGCCATGCGCTATCCAATCTTCATCGCCGGTTTCGTTTCCTTTATGATGATCGGCATCCTATGGAAACTGGTGCCCACCTTCGAGAAAATCTATTCGGGCCTGAACGCCAATCTCCCTTTGCCCACCCGGATCCTCATCCAGGTTTCCGAATTGTTCCGGCATCAATTCCCCATCCTGCTCGTCCTGTTGATCGCGGTCTTCCTGGGTTATAAGGCCTTGATGACGCAGGAGCGCTTCAAGATCGCCGTGCAGCGGAATATCCTGCGCGTCCCCATTTTCGGGGGCATCCTCCAGAAGAACATCTGGGGAACCTATTGCCGGACCATGTCCCTGCTCATGGGCGCCGGCACGCCAATCCTGAAGGCCACGGAAATCGCCGGAGCCGCGGTCGATAACGCCTACTTTTCCCAGGGACAGGAACAGATTTTCGCCAATCTGCGCAAAGGCGATCAGTTAAGCGATGCCATGGAAGCGAGCGGATTGTTTCCGGTGCTGGTCATCCAGTTGGCCGCCACCGGCGAAACCACCGGCAAGGTGGATGCCTTGCTGGAAAAGGCCGCCGAGTTCTACGAAAGGGAGTTGCGCAACATCGTGGACTCCTTGTCGCAGATCATCGAACCGGTTTTGATCGTGGTTTTGGGCGCCATCGTGGGCGCCATTCTGATTTCGCTTTACCTGCCGATTTTCAGCATCGGGAAATTCATCCAATGAAGGGAGGAACGCATGCCCATAAGCAATCCGGACTCCCCGAATCGGATTCCATCCATTTTGCCGCATGCCCGCCGGGGCGTTCCGGCGCAAGAGCCTCGCGTGTCCGCTTTCACATTCAATCTGCATTCAAGGAGAAATCATGACGTATCGTAAACTTATTGGAAAAGTCCAAAAGGGCTTCACCTTGGTGGAAGTCATCGTGGTGGCGGTCATAGTAGCCATCCTGGCGGGAGTGTCCATTCCGTTGTATCTGGGATATATCAATGGTACGCGGGAGAATGCGGCGGCGAATGCGGCCGGGTCTACTGCTTCTTTCTCGGCGGCATGTGTCAATCGTGGCGGAGTGATCAACTTGGTGGATGCTACTGGCTTGACGGGACAGGCGGATGGCTCCGTTGCTGTGACGTGTAATGATGGAATCGCCACCGGGCCATTAATCGCTTCACTAGTGGTCCCAACTGATATTAATGTGGCTTTGTCTGGCACAAACGCTGTGGTGGGTAAACACATAAAGGGTGGAGCTCCATCCCCGCCGTTCACGTTCCAGACTGCTGCACCTACAAAATAATAATGAGGGTGGACCTATTAACGAAAGGAATTATTACTGGTATCCTTCAAAGTCCATATAAAAACTGGGTGCGCTCATTTATTCTTAGGAACGCGTAACACGTGTTTTGGTGCCATGACCAGTGATGTTGAAAAATCAGAGGAAACGCGCAGCAGTCATCCTGCATCAGGATTCACTCTAGTTGAAATCCTGGTTGTGGGCTCCATCGTGGCCATTCTGGCCGTCGGTGCGATTCCATTGTATACCGGTTTCATCCATTCCCAGCGGGAAGACTTGGCGAAAAATATCGCCAGATCCACCGCTGCCGCGGCGAGAATATTTGAACGCCGTACCGGGGCTCCTCCCATTTGCGGCGCGGGCCATGATCTCACATGCATTTCATTGCTCAACATCTTCCTTCCCGATCCAGCCCAGTACAGCATCGATATTGACGTCACCGAAAGGCTCACTCGCAAGGTCACGGTGACGGATCTGGAACATAACGATATTGTCCAGACCGCAATATATGACAGGTAAGGATCCTTCGGGTTGAATGTATGCTGCAACTCCGCGAAAACTCCGGCTTCACCCTGATCGAAACCATGGCCGCTGCTCTTATCCTAGGTATTTCCATCACGGGAGTCATGACCTTGCTTGGAGTGGGTGTGGCTGTCGAGACGGATGGCGGTTTCCGGCGCCAGGCCAGAATGATCGCGGCCAGTACCTTGGAGCAGCCCGCTTACCATTTCTCCAATTACAACGGGCTTACCCCAGGAGCAGGGCCCTGGCCGGCGAGTCCTGATACCTCCCTCAAAGCAAGTCGCGAGGGAGCCCCGCCACTCCCCGCCACACTGGCTGTTACAGTCTCTCCGGCCACGACCTGGGCCCTAGCGGATGCTGAAGGAAGTTCTGTCCCTGTCTCTGTCGCCTATAAAACCATCACTGCCCAGGTGAGCTGGACCTTGGACGGGCATAGCGAAACCGTCACCTTGGTAAAAACCATTACGGAAATACCCTGACCATGCTTTCCCAAAAAGGCTTCACCTTGGTCGAGATCATGGCCGCCGGCGTCGTCTCCACTATCGTCGCCGGAGCCCTGCTTTCGGTTCTTTCCATCACCAACAGTTTGATCAAGGAAAGCGCTTCCAACCAAAGGCTGGGACAAATCCAAACCGCTGTCTCCGAGCAGCTACGCAACGATGCGCGCATTGCATTCGGCCCCAAGGCGTCGGAGGTAGAGGATCGCAGTGCCCCCTTCGATGTAAATCCCGACGATGACCCCATTGCCTCGAATCTGCAAGGGATATATTTCTGTGACCGGGACGGGGATTGTTTTTCCGGATACCGCATCAATAAGCAGAACTTGACCCTGGAAGAATGGCATAGGGAAATCGGGGGCTACAATCCCTTCAAAGTCGGAGAAGACACCGTGCACGTAGATACGGCAAACTCCCGATTCGCAGTCTTGGCCGGCAGGAAAGGCGTCACCTTCCAAATCGCTTGTCGCATCCATACCGATAAAGACTATACTTTTCCTTCCATCGAGGAAACCGTCCTGTGCCGGAACAAATGATGCGGGGACAAAGAGGATCCGTTCTGGCGGGGGTCATCGCGCTTTCCCTGGTCATGACCTTGGCCGCGGCGGGCTTGATCACCATGAGCGCCAACACCTCCATCGCGGAAATCTCCTCCGGGGCGGATCTCCAATTGCATTACGCCGCGGAAGCCGGGGCGCTGTTGGGCGTGTGCTGGGCGAGAAATTACGCTCCCGTGAAAATTGCCGACAATACCTGGCCGACCCCGGACACCACGACGATAACTCGTGGCCCGTTGTCCGACGGTTGGGAAAACATCGATGGCTTCCAGGTCAAGGTGGTCATGCTCAAGCCTCCCATCGCGGGTGCGGGGCCGGAAGTTCTGCATCGATTGCAGGTCCGCGCCAGGGACGGGGTCAATCGGGGGGTACTGAAAATCAGCTGGGATATTGTAGGTGTCAATATTGAGCCTGGAGATCCTCTCCGTTGCAATCCTGTTCGTGCCAATTGGAAAGAGATTTACGACCCGTACAATTTTTTGTAATAAGGCGAGCATGGTGAAGCGCAGCATCCAAACTTCCAAGCCCGGGTTCATATTCGGCATCGAACATGATCACCTGGCCATCCGTGCGGCTCGGATCTCTACCGATGGCCGCAGCGGGTATACCGTGGATAAGCTGGAAGAGATCAAAGGCGATTATTCCGAGGACGTCGGTTTGCTGGACGGCTTGCGCAAAGTCAGGAACCTGCTCGACATCGGAACACGGGACCCGGTGGTGTCTTGCCTGTCTGGAAAACAGGTATTCGCGACCCAACTTCCGTTCCGGAAGCTGGCGGGTGATGAAATGGAACAGGCTCTCCGCCTGGAGCTCCGGAAAAGCGTTCATTTCGAGGTGGCCACATCGACCATGGATTACGAAGTATTGGATGAAGACGAAGGATCCACGGGTGGAGTCGCGCAGGTGATGGTGGCGCTGGCGGCCAATTCACTGCTCACCCGCCATCTGAGTCTGCTGGAAAAAGCCGGGCTAAAGGCGGTTGCCGTGGACGTGCTTCCCGTGGCGGTAGCGAATGCGCTCTGGGCGTGGAAAGTCGGCCGGGAAGGGGATCACCCCTTGGTAGCCCTGCACATTGGACCGCAGGTTTCCACCATTGTCATCGATGGAGAACTCTCTCCCTTCTTCAACCGCAACCTATATTTCGCCGCGGAAGACGTGTTTGCGCTCGACCCATCCTCAGGGGATCGCGACAAGCGCATCCGCGCCCTGGCGGAAGACATCGCCCGTTCCCTGGTCTTCTATGAAAAGAGCGCGCAGACATCCGGGTTCCTGGAAATCCTCATACTGGGCGAATACCTCGCTCAGGATCAATTGATTGAAGCGATCCAAAAGGGCACCGGCCTACCGCTCAAGAAAATGGATCTTGCCGGCCAACTCGGGTCTCCCCGCGAAGCCTTTCCCGGCCGATTCGATTTGGCGGTGGCGCTGGCCCTCAGGGGAGGAACATGATTTCCAAATCCGGACTATCCTTTTACCGCCTCAACCTGATCCGGGAACTGCGCGAACGAGAACTCTTGGCGGAAAGGCGGCATCGCCTTATTGTGATCCTGGGCCTCGGCTGCTTCGGCTTCTTCATCATCTCCATCCTGTATTCAAGCCTGACCATTCTTCAGATGGAGAGCGTCCTCGCCGGCGAGAAGGAAAAGGTGGCCAGGCTCCAAACCGAATACCGGAAATACACGGCAGCGAAACTGATCGTCGACAAATCGGACATTGAGCTGTTGAACAGCCTCCAAAACAAAGGCGTTTTCTGGACAGGGAAACTGGCCTCACTGGCTAAGCATCTTCCCGACAATTATTGGATTACGGGTTTTTCCTTCATGAACAACGCGCTGAACGTACGCGGATTCGGGTACGCGAATTCCCGCCAAGATCAGCTCGTGATCCTGGACCAATATCTGAACCTGCTCCGAAGCGACACCAGTTTTTCGGACACATTCATCAAAACCCAACTGAACCTGACGGAAAGCAAAGAGGAGGGCGGACGGGTCGCTTTCGATTTCTCCGCTTATACCGCGAAATGGAAGCGGCAATGAAAACCGGCGAAACCTTGCTCGTTGCCATGGCCATTGCCGCCATTGGCGTGATTCCGGCGGACATCTTTTACACATCGCGATTCGTTCCCCGCTTCAAGGAAGTGGAAAAGCAGCGTATCATCATTTCAAATCAATTGGCCACCGCTAAGATTGTGTCGGAAAACCTCAACCATGTCCGGGATCTGGTTTATCGAAACATGGAATTCGCCGGCCAGAAGGATTCCGCCTCCCAGGAATCCGTTCTCTTCGATTTCCTGACCACCTGCGTCGGTGATTTGAAAATGCGCCTGGTTTCGCTCCGCCCCTTTCCGCCCACGGTCGAGGGGCGCGTGACCACATACTCTTATGAGATCCAGTTGGAAGGCGATTTCTTCAGCTTCGGCGAATTCTGTTCCAAGTTGGAAAACAGCCGCAGGGTACTGGCTTTAACATCATTTGAAGTCACGGAAAATGCCAAACCCGTCACCAGCATTGCTCCGGAAAAAGGAGGCAAGGGGCAGGCTCCTGTCCGGGTCTCCGGCGGCCGGAGCGCATCCATCAAGTTTCACCTCGATACCTTTCGAGTGAAGAAAGGCTGAAGATGCGCTTTAACCCCTTCACTGTCGCGGCCGTCCTGGCCATGGTCCTGGCCTTCGGCCTTGCCCTACGCGTCTTCTCGCAGAATAGCGGGTTCCGCCACGAAGTCAATCAATCCCTGGCCACCACCGAAGGCTATGATCAGAAGTTCATCGATCTTGTGGATCATATGGAGGAAGTGCTGACTATCCGCGCCAGCTTCTCCTACCCGGGAGGACGGGATCCCATGACGGGCCGCCGCCGCGAAGTGGCCAGCCCCAACGCGGGCCCCGCCGCGTCCGCGCCCCGCCGCGTGGCCGCCGCCAAAGGCGCCGCGCCCAAGAAAACCCCCGCGGCCAAAGCGGATGCGGACGAATTGCCCGCGGCCCCGGCCGAGCCCGAGGACAAGGTAAAGCTCACCGCCATCATCGCCGACGACTATGGCCAGCATACCGCCATCGTCATGGACGGCGAGCGCTCCAAGTCCGTGGACGTGGGCGATATGGTGGGTGCGCGCAAAGTATCCAGGATCACCAGCAAAGAGATCACGATGGAAGACGATACCGGCATCTACAGCTACGATTTGTCCGGCAACCGGAACTTCCAGAAAAAATAAGGCGGACCAAGACATGCATGCCAACCCAACCGGGACCGGACCTCACGACGCCCTTCCCAGCGCCCTTCTCACCGCCTTTGCCTCGCGCCTGGCGATGCTCTCTATCCTTTGCCTCAGCGTGGCGGATTCCTCCGCCGCGTCCGTCAGCGCGTTATCCGGCGGTTCCGTGGCCGTGACGGCCGTGGAGCCGAAAGCGGAATCCCCCATCATCACCAAGGATCCCAATCCCTTGCTGCGCCTGACCATCTCCCTCAACGCCCAGGACGCCAACCTGTCGGAAATCCTCAAGGTCATGGCCGACCGCTCCAGCATGAACTTCGTAGCCGGCGAAGGCGTGCAGAAGGCCAAGATCTCCATCATCCTCAACAAGACGCCGGTGGCGGAGGCCATCGATCTCATCGTGCGCGCCGCGGGCCTCTCCTACGAAATCATCGGCAACTCCGTGCTCATCGGCGAACCCGGCAAGCTCAAGGACGAAGTGGGGCAATCCGGCTACGTCATCGCCCTCAACTACGCGGACGCGGACGAAGTGGCCACCTTGCTTTCGGACTTCAGCAAGAACATCAAGGTGGACCGGGGCGGAAACCGCCTGGTGGCTTACGCCAGCCCGCGCGTCATCAATGAAATCGAACGCATCGTGCGCTCCATCGATCATCCCCATACGCAGGTGCTGCTGGAGACCCGTCTCATAGAAGTTACCGTGGACAACACCGACAAATACGGGATCGATTGGGGCGCGCTGTCCCCCGTCTCCGCCGGCATCGCCTTTCCCCAGGTTCCCGTGAGCGACGGCTACCTGCTGAAAGGCGGCTCGCGCGGCCCCATCAGCCTCAACATCCTCTTGGACATGCTGATTCAGAACGGCGACGCCCGCGTGCTGATGAACTCCAAGCTCACCACCACCAACAACCGGGAAGCCAGCCTGCTCATCGGCCAGAAAATCCCCTATGTCATCCAGTCCTACAACTCTGCGGCCACGGCGGGCGGGGGCGCCAACCAGCAGGTGCAGCACGAGGACGTGGGCGTCAAGATCAAGATGATGCCGCACGTGAACGAAGACTCGGAAATAACCCTGAACCTGGAGCCGGAAGTCAGCTCCATCACGGGTTTCAAGGGCCCCAACTCGGATCTGCCCTTGGTGAAAATCCGCACCACCAAGACCACGGTGCGCGTGGCCGACGGCCAGACGGTATTCCTGGCGGGATTGATGTCCGAAGAAGAAACCGAAGAACTCCGCAAGCTGCCGGTACTGGGCCAGATCCCCCTCATCGGGGCTTTGTTCACCCATCGCCTGCTGGTCAAGACCAAGACCAACCTCATCATCGAGATTAAGCCCAAGATCATCCGCAAATCTTCCGATCTGGAGTACGAGGCCGGAGGGGTGAAGGCGGACTCGGGCACGACGAAGTAGGCCCCGCAAGGTCTTATCTAGGCTTTCTTCTTGTCCAATAGTTCGGCATTCGGTGCAAGTGCGCGATCGCATATATTTCGATCGTACCCTCGCTTATTTCATATCCTTTTTCAGCGGCGTAGAATACTCCTGATTTAGCACCAAAATCTAGCCTGATTATAAAGCTTGCTTCCCATTTGACCATCCTTTATCTTCCCTGCGGGATTGGCATTTCCTTTTCAACAGCGCGGAGGTTATATGAATAAGGGGATTAAGATATCAATGGTGGCGGGGTGCCTGGCGCTATGCGGCGGCAAGGCATCGGCAGGCATGATTTTCTCGGCATGGCTGGACGGCCATCAGGAAGGCTTGGATTCCGTCAAAGCCAAGGGCGTATTCGGCATCAAGCTGAATGACGCCATGGATTCGGCTTGGGTGTACGGGGCCTTCACAAATTTGACGGGACCCGTCACATCCGCCCATTTCCATCCCGGATTGAGAGGCGTAAGCAATCCGCCCTCCATGCCCATCACCACCTGGATCCGGGGAAATTCCGTTTCCATGGTCTGGACCGGAATCGCCAAATCCACTCTCGACAGCTTGTTCAGAGGCCTCTTTTACGTGAACGTGCATACCGCGGCGCATCCGAACGGGGAGATCCGCGGGCAGTTGGAATTGGAAAGGGACATGCAATTCACGGCCGATATCAAGGGAACCAGCGAGGGCACGCCGGTGACCACGGCCGCCAACGGCATGGGGTTCTTCCAATTATCGCCGGATGATTCCACCTTGACCACGTGGGTGGTTTATTCCCAACCGGCGGAAGCCGAGCACGATACCATAACCTTGGCGCATTTCCATATCGGGCCGGCCGGCATGAATGGAGACGTGGCGATAAACCTCACGGCCGATACTTCGGGAGGCATGATTTCCGCGCACAAGCTCCTTTCCGCCCCGCTCAACAACATCACCAGCGTCGCCTTCCTGGATTCCCTGAAGAAGGGCAGCGTCTACATCAATTTCCATTCCAAATCGCATGGATCGGGACTGATGCGCGGCCAATTGGTGCCCAGCCAGGAAAGGGTATTCGCGGCGAAATTAATAGGTAGCGCAACGGGGATCACCGGGAAAGGCCTGGGGATTTTCCAGCTGTCCTCCGACAATAATACCCTTTCCGTTAAAACGGCCTATGCGGGACTGACGGGCCCGGTCATCGCGGCCCATTTCCATAAGGGCGCGAACATAGTGGTGCCGTTGGACAGCGCGAGTATTTCGGCGACCGGGATCACCGCGGCCATAAACCTTTCCACCGTGGCTACGGCGGGGTTCTCAAAAGATCAATTCATAAAGGATCTGCTCTCGGGAAGCGTCTACCTGAACGTCCACACCGCCGCCCATACGGCCGGGGAAATCAGCGGAACCGCCATGCTGCCGGCGCGCAGCGGCCGGATTTTCCGTTTGGAAGGCTCCCAGGAGACTCCCTCTGTGGCCACCAAAGCCTTCGGCGCGGGCCTGGTCACCATGGATATGGACAGCGCCAATGTCCGCTATACCGTGGTGGCGGATAGCCTGGACTCCACTTTCACCGCGGCCCATTTCCATAAACAGGTAGCTGGCACGGCCGGAAGCGTGGTCCTGGACATCGGCAAGACGTTCACCATGAATGCGGATAGCATGACCGGGTTATACGCGCAGGGACTCTGGACCGCCAGAACCGATGTCACGCCCTTCACCAAAGTCCTGGGCAGCGCGCTTCTGATGGACAGCCTCTATATCAACATCCACACCGCCAGGAACAAGAGCGGCGCCATCCGCGGGCAGCTCGCCGACGTGAAAGCGATTCCGGTCGGCATCGCGGGCCCGTCACTGCGGGCTTCCGGCCTTTATTCCCGGCCCCTTCTCTCCATGGGGGGATCGGCGATCCGTTTCCAGGGCGCGGCCGGCGGAAGCCTGCGCGTGAAAATCCTCGCTCTGGACGGCAAGATTGAGACCAGGGCGGACTTAAGCGTGAACGCTTCCGGCATCACCGATGCTTTGGATCTCTCCGGCTTGCGGTCCGGCATGTACATCGCGGCTTGGGCGGAAAAGGGGCATCGCTCCAGCGCCCGCTTCCTCCGTCAGTAATCCGTCCGTAAAGGGGTGGGCGGCGGCAAGCTCCGCCTACCCGTAGCATCCACGTTACCTTGGGGGCCGGGGTCCGGGAACTCCGGCCCCGTGTCCATCGCAGGATCCGCCATCCACCACCGCGTGCGCATCGTTTTTGTACCTATGGCCGCAACTCCGTCAACTTGGACCCGATCCGTTCGTTCTCGAACGTGAGCTTGATCCAATCCGCCGAGCGCGATACGTCCCCGGAAACCTCCACTTGATCGAGGTTCCCGTAGAAATCGTATCCCGGCTTGCGGTTCCCGTGCCGGCCAATCACGAAGGCGGGCCAAAAGCGGTAGTCGAAGGCGTCCTTCACGCCCACCTTCGCGGAAAATTTCCCGTCCACATAAATCGACATGACGCCATCGCCGAAGGTCGCGGCCAATTGATGCCAGGCGGAGTCGAGCAGGTTGACGGAGGCGGGCGTTTCCACTCCCCGGACCGTGGTTCCATCGTAGTAGGAGAAGCGCCCGGTCCCGCCGGGATTGACGCGCAGGTTGTAGGTGTCGCCCATGGAAAGCAGGGTGCCCCCCAACGAAGCTGTTCTGGCCGCCCGCATCCAGGCGGAAACCGTGACCATGGCTATCGGCTGCAAAAGCGGATTGGCCACCGGCACGGTGATGTAGTCGCTGCCGTTGAAAGAAGCGCCGTGGGCGATCACGCCGTCCCGGTTGGCAGAGGCTACCCTATCGGCCGCGGGATCATAGCCTACCGCATCCTTATAGAGATCCGCCGACAAGGTATCGGGCGCGTCCTCGTTCAAATGCCATACGCCCGCATAACCGGCATCGGCGCCGAACACCTGGCGGGAATCGGTGAGATCCTCTGCGCCGGCCAGGCCCCAATGCATGGTGATGAATTGCGAGTTGGAGTTCCCGTTCACGCGATCGAGGCGCACCCACAGCTCCGCCACCGATCCGGCCGAGTCCCAACGCTCAACCTCGTAACGCAGGCGTTTCCCTTTGGCGTCCGCGAAACGGATGTCCCGGCCCAAACCCCGGCTTTGGGAGAAGTCGAAGTTGTTTTTATCCAGGCGCACCAGCAGCGGGAAATCGGCCACGTTGCCGGCCACGTTGGCGCCCGAGGCGGTGGTATTGATGTAGATGAGGCGGGACTGGGGCCAGGCCGCATAGTTTTCGTTCTCGAAGCTGGCCAGCCGTACCGCGCCTATGTCGGTGGAGGAATCCGAAACGGAATTCACGCTGTCGATTTCGCGGGGATCCACGGCGGGGGCGCTGTATACCGCCCGTAACGTGTAGGTTCCCTGGGGCAGATCGCCCAGATTGAACTTGCCTGTGGCGGAATCCGTCTTCACCTGGCGGTCCAATCCGTACACCTGCACGTAGGTGCGTCCGGCGAAGCCCTCCGGCGCAACTATCGACCCGGTCACCGATCCGGTAGGCTGCAGGGCCGCGGACGCCAGTTTCACCTCCGAGGAATCCCCGGTCAAAGTGCAGGGGATCAGGAGCCCGCGCGAAGCGCTGTCCTTGATCTCCAGGAAATAATCGCCGCGCTTGACGGAGTCCATGCGGAAAGCGCCGGTGTTGTCGGTAACGGCATCGATAATGGTGCCTCCGGAAACCGAACCGGGTAGGGGAGCGGTGGCCCCCGCGCCGGCGGTATCGGAAAGGAACAGCCTGGGACGCAAGCGCACGCTCGCCGCGATGGCGGGCCTGTGATCCGGGTATTCAAAAGCGCCTACCAGCGCCACAGCCTCGGAACCGCCGCCGCCCTTCGTCGCTTCGATGGGATTCTTGCCGCAATGCGCGAATGCCAAAAGCGCCAGGGCTCCCGCGCAGACGCCCAGGGACAGCCGGGCGAAGGCTTGCTTGCCAGGAGCTTGCTTGTTAAGCGTCATGATTCGCCTCATCGAGCTTCCGCGTGACCGGAAAAATCTGGAAATTGACCTGGATGACGCGCTTGGGATCCGTGCAGCTGCGCGCCAGCTCCAGCAGTTCGCGGCGGAAGGCTTTCACCTTTTCTTCGATCATGGCGTAGCCTTCCTCCGGCATGCTCAAGGTCAGGGCCGACAGGCTGCGCTCATCGCGCGGCAGTTGATCCAAAGCCACCTTGGCCAGATCCAGCGTCTCCACGATGAATTGGTTCACGGCCAGGGAACGCGTGTCGTAGCCGGAAGTGATGACGGGATCGGATTTTTCGTAAACGCCGGCCTCGTTCTTCCGGATCAGTTGCAATTCTTCCAGCAGGCGGATGGCCTTGTGCGCTTCGACGGTGGAAATGGACGGCGTGAGCATGCGCCCCAATTCGCGGAAATCGTCCACGAAAGGGTGGAAGGCGAGCACTTCGCGGATGACGCTGAAATACCATTTCTCATAGAGGGCGTACTGCGTCGAGTCCACCTGCTTGAGATTGGACTTGGGGAAGGACAGGATCTTTTCAAAGTGGCGCTTCTTCTCCGCGTGGCCCTTGCTTTGGCTGAAGAGCACCAGCAATTCGAAATAATCCGCCTCTTCTTTTTTCAGTCCCAGCAATTGCACAAAGCGCAGGATGGTTTGCGGCGAGATGTTGGTTTTGCCTTGCAGTATCTGGGCGAAGGTGCCTGTAGACTTGAAGCCCATGGCATGGGCGATATGACGATGCGTGAACTCCTTGAAGGAGGTCCTTTTTGCTTCGTAATAATCACGAAGATATTTCCGGTAGTCGGTATATTGGTAAAGGTCGACCATGGCGATTTTCCTATAAATATAGGGAATCGGCGCGCGCGCGCAGCCGAATTCAAAGCTATTTTTGCTTCGTGGAAAGGAAGGGGGTTTTCGGCTTGGAAGGGGGAGTCGAATCCGGGATTACGGATCCTGGCCCCGGGAAGTCCAAACCCGCAAGCAGCCTGAACCGGATTTGATGGATATCATACTCCATACGTTCTCAACCCGCCCAAAGAGCGTTTAGGCGCGAATTGGGAATAGTGCTATGTTTTTCCAACCTTTTTTCAAGGCGATATGACGACCTTAACCAGAACCGCAGCCGAAGCAGGACCTGTCGTGGAAAATCTCGCTCCACTTAAAACCACCCTATTGGCCTATCGCAAGGAGTCGCTCCAGCAATTCGCGCAACTCCTGAAGTCGGCGGATGTCGGGCAATTCCTCCAGCTCTTCGCCGGCAATTTCGGGCATTCCGACAAGCTCCAATGCGAGATGGCCCTGGCGATTTTCAGCCCCGGGGATTCCCTGGAATCCTTTGTGCACGACGTAGCGACATTAAAGCTAATCGCCAAGGTGCCTTGCCTGCTGGCCGTGGTCAACGAGGGCGGCATGGCCCAGGTATCCGAGGCCAAGACCGAGCTCGCCGCGGACGACATCCTTTACCTGCCCCTGCCTCCCCAGGAGTTGGGCAAGATCCTGAAGACCTACGTCGCGTCCCTGCGCATCGAGCATAAAAAGAAATCCCTGCGCATGGATTTCTCCAAGAAGGCGCAGGCCCTGGGCGCCATCCTGGTGGAGAACGGCATCATCACTTCCGTGCAGCTTAAGAAGGCGTTGGACTTCCAGAAGGAAACCACCAACCTCCGCTTGGGCGACGCGCTCGTCTCCTTGGGCTTCATCGACGAATTCCAGAAGACGCATTTCCTGGCCAGCCAATTGGGCGTGCCCGTGGCGACGCCGAAGCAGTTCGCCTCCGCGGACTTGAACGTGGTGGCCCTGATCCCGGAACGCGTGGCGCGGGAATACCATTGCATCGCCCTGGAAAAGGCCGATGACGAGCTTACCGTGGCCATGCTGGACACCTCTAACCTGCGCCTTTTGGACAACCTGCGCGATCAGACCGATCTGCGCATCACGCCCATCCTGGGCACGCTGGAAGACATCACCGTCTCCATCGACCGCTATTACCGGGACATCGCCTCCCATCGCAGCGCTTCCGATCTGATGGCCGACCTCGCCACCGAGGTGCAGTACATCAAGAAGGTCGAAGAGGAGATGGGCGTCGAGGAAGCCGCCAGCGCCGGCGCCGAGCTGGGCATCATCAAGCTGGTGAACATGCTCATCGCCAACGCGGTGCGCGACCGCGCCAGCGATATCCATATCGAGCCCATGGAAAAGGAACTCTCGGTGCGCTACCGCATCGACGGGGAGCTGCGCCGGGTCATGTCCCCGCCGCGCCATTCCCATCAGGCCATCATCACCCGCATCAAGATCCTGTCCGATCTGAATATCGCCGAGCGCCGCCTCCCGCAGGACGGCCGCATGGTGGTGAAGATAGGCCTCAAGGAAGTGGACGTGCGCGTTTCCATCCTGCCCACCATCTTCGGCGAGAAATGCGTGCTGCGTATCCTGGACAAGGAAGCCTACGAAAAGAGCATGTACAACCTGGGCTTCACCGATCATGAGCTCAAAATCTTCCGCGAGAACATCTCCAAGCCCCACGGCATGATCGTGGTGACCGGTCCCACCGGATCCGGCAAATCCACCACGCTCTACTCGGCGCTGCAGCAGATCAAGGACGTCACCTCCAACATCATCACCGTGGAAGACCCGGTGGAATACCATATGGAAGGCGTGACCCAGGTGCATGTGAACGCCGCCATCGGCATGTCCTTCGCCAACGCTTTGCGCTCCATCCTGCGCCAGGATCCGGATACCATCCTCATCGGGGAAATCCGCGATAACGAAACCGCCGACATCGCGGTGAAGATGGCCCTGACCGGCCATATGGTCTTCTCCTCCCTGCACACCAACGACGCATCCAGCGCCATCGCCCGCTTCGTCGACATCGGCATCCCGCCCCTGCTACTGGCCTCTTCCCTGAACCTGGTGGTGGCCCAGCGCCTGGTCCGCAAGATCTGTTCGCGCTGCAAAGTCCCCTATTCGCCGCCGCAGGAAATGATCGATCAGCTCCACCTGCCCGGCATCAACGGTTCGGATGTCAAGTTCCACATGGGCGAAGGCTGCGTGACCTGCAACGGCGTGGGCTACCAGGGCCGGATCGGCATTTTCGAAATGCTGAACTGCTCGCGCGAGATCAAGAAGCTCATCCTCAAGAACGCGCCCACCATGGACATACAGGCATGCGCGGAAAAGGAAGGCATGAAGACCTTGCGGCAGGCGGGGATTGAGTTGGTGCTGCGGGGGGATACCACCATTGAGCAAGTATTGGCGGCGACCACGGAGTTGTAGGCCGCCGGCGCCGTCAGGCCGCCGCTTGCGCCGGAGTAAGCCTGCGCAACCCCTCGAGACCATCAAAACCCTTACCGACGGTAACGATTCCGGAGGTCCGAATCCTTTTGGCTACGGCTGCATGAATGGCATCCCGGGCGTCGAGGGAAGGATAGTGGGCGAGCAGTTCACAGGCCGACATCACGTCCTCTCCGGATACGGAAAGGATCTCGGAGACCATTTCCCGGATACTGCGGACCGCCAGCAAGGCATCGTTCCGGTTTCCCCTTCTTAGGCGGACATAAAGCACTTCTTGCAACACCTCGGAACTGGTGACTGCCTCCAGCCTGCCGGCAGCCACCATTTCGAGCAACTTCCGGCAGGGAGCTTTCTCGGCATGTTCGCTTCCCATGGCATACAGGAAGACATTCGCGTCAAGGAAGAGAGGGGCCATAACGCTCGGACAATTCCTTTTTCATTAGTCCCCAATCCTCGACCGGGATGGCAGGCAGGGAAAACAAATTCGCCAACGCTTTTTGCTTTTGGTCCGTACCGCTTGGCAGGAAATACCGTGCCGCAACCGCCACACGTACCAATTCCGCGACGGATTTTCCTTCCCGCTCCGCCAAAAGGCGGAGATGCTCGTATTCCTCGGGATTCATGGGGATTTGCGCCCGTTTTGATTTACCCATACGTATAAGTATACGTAATTTCTTCCGTTTAAATAGCCATCACCCTGCTTATGCCGATTCAGTTTTTAGAGCGTGAGTTCAAAGGGCGGAAAATAACTGCACTCATACAAAGAGCATGCGAGACTGTGCAAAATCTCTGAAGTTTTAAATTCCAGGAAGCGATATTGCGGCTCCCTGCCTGGATTAATACCTTGTGGGGTACTGCCTTCTAACTGCCCGGTTAGGTTGAAAAGCGGATCGCCTATGATCGATAAATCCCCCCAAGAAGAACTGGATTGGAACAACCTTTCCAATCCCGTGCCGTTGGGTTTCATCGATCCGGAATTCCCTCCCCATCCTCCGGAAGCGGAGGTCGCACCAGGCGCCCGATCGGAGATCCTCCCCCGCGAGGAATCGGAGGCCTTGGCCGAGGAATATGACGTCCAACCGGGAACGTTTCCCGCCGAACCCGCTCGCGAAGATGCGGAAGGCAAGCCGGACAATCCGGCCACCCTGGAGATGGCGGCGCCCGGCCTGGATCCGCTGGCCGATGATTTCTCCCGCATCCGCGCCAAGATGGATGCGGAAGCGGAAGCGGAGAAGCTGGCCAAGCTGGAAGCCGAAAGGGAAGAAAGCTCCCAGCGCGAACGCTTGGAGCAATGGATGGCCAACGCGCGCGCGCGCCTGCTCAAGGCCGATGCCGATCTGACCGGGCCTTCCGCCCGCGTGCGCATCCATAAGGATCACTCTCCCAGCCTCTACCGCCTGGCGGAAATGCAGAAAACCATCATCACGGGAGGGGAAGCCACCCTCTCGCAATCTCCCAACGGCACCTTCATAGCGGATGCCAAGGGCGAGCCTCCGGCGGCGCCCCCCGATCCCATGGCCACCATTTGCGTGTCCGCGGAGCAATTCCTTACCCTGGAAGCCCCCGCGCAACCCACCGTCCGCGAGCAGGCTTTGGCGCGACAGGCCGCCCAGCAGGCCACGGCGCAACACGTTTCCCATTTGCAGACGGCCGCGCGGCTGGCCAAGGAGGAGGAAGAAGCCAAGGTCCAAAGCACGAAAAGCGATCAGCCTTATCCCTCCGGGGAAATCCAAATGGATCAGATCCCGGCGCCCATGACGCGGGAACAGGCGCTCACCCGCAAGGTGGCGCAGTTGCGCAAAGTGGCGGAAGACCTAGATGCAGCCGCGCCGCAAAACATGGGGGATGACCCGCAGGAACGCACCGCCCTGCATTTCGCCATCGCCGCGGTGGTAATCATCGCCATCGGTGTGCTGGGACTGGGTTTATTCGCGGCCACGCAAGCCGGCCTTTTCGACGGGCTGGAAACCCGCGTTCCCTTCCTGCGGCCCAAAATGTCCGTGCAGCAACGCTTGAATCCTCCCCCGGAGTCCGCGCCCGCGGCCCCCGCGGTGACCGTCAGTCCGGTATCCGCAACGCCGGCCGATCCCGTACGTAACCCCACGGTTACTGTGCCTGTTCTTGCCGCCCCTTCCGCCGCTTCCACGCCTTCCCCACCCGCAGCGATCCCGGTGTTGGCCAAAACCTCGCCGGTAAAGCCCGCGGCCGGACCCGCAGCGGCGCGACCCGTTGCGTCCAAGCCGAATGCCGCGGTCCAAAGCCGCGCGGCCGCGCAGGCCAAGGCCCGGAAAACCGCCGCCGTGGCGCCGGCCCCGGCCCCCGCCGCTTCGGAGGATGGCGGCGAGATCCCATCCTATGCCAGGGCCAAGCCCAAGGTTTCCAATCTTGGGGAAATCATCCTGCGCGCTTCCGTGCAGGCCGCCGCCAATATCGATGCGGACAATCTGCAGGCGATGTACAACCGCTACGCGCTGGGTTTCCCCGGACTTTCCGGCGAAGTGGTGATCGGCTTGACCGTCGATCCGGGCGGACGGGTGTTGGAAGGATCGATCATAAGCAGCACCACGGGAGTAGAAGCATTCGACCAGGAGCTGCTGCGCAAGGTGTTGGATTGGCGGCTGCGCGCCTTCCCAGAATCGCGCCCCAAGTTCATCACCGTACCCTTCCTGTTTCCCCTGCAAGGCCGTTGATCCAGGCATAGGTTATATTTTGGCGATGCCTATTGCGCCACCCCGTTTTTCCGCGCCGATACCGTCCGCTTCCCTTTTCTGCGCGGCTTTCCTGATAGCCTGCGGCGGAGGGGGCGGCATGAAGAAGCCCCAGCAGGGCCTCTCCGGGACTTTCACCATCTATGGTCCGCCGCCCATCCTGATCAATTGCGGGCCTTTGGTCACACAGGCGGAAAAGGACACCTGTAAGAAGCAGAACGGCCGCGTGATTGAATCCCCGATGCAAAGCCCCTACCTGATCCGCAATGTGGGGACGGACGAAAAAGTGAAGGGCGATTTGGATGGGCAAGGGAGCTATCGCGTGAACTTGGCGCCGGGCACCTACGAGTTCTGCCTGGGCGGGGAATGCAGTGATCCGCTGGAAGTGGCTTTCGGACAATTCGCCACCTACGGTCAGCGGCTTCCCCGGGCGGCGGTGTCGCCCCCCGCGGGCGCAGGGGCAGGAGCCGGGTTCCGGGCCGATACCGCACCGGCCTCCCGCTGAAGCGCGGCTTTATGCGCGGCTCAGGCCGCGACCTTGGGCAGGAAAGAAACGTCCATCCAATATTTCTTGAGGTTGCGGGCGTCCGCCTTGATGAGGATATTCTCGCCTACGAATCCGGCGGGGTCGAACCAAATATCCTTGCTCTGGAAGCGATGCAATTCATTCGTCTCCGGATTGAGCCATTGCGCTATGATCCGGTAAGGCGAGAGTCCGTTGGCGCTCAAGGAGGCGTTCCGCACCACCTCCGTAACGCGCGCCTCGATCTCCAGCGAATAGGCGCGGGCGCGTTTCTCCTGGAAACGTTCGCGGAATGCGAACCAGGTTAACAATCCGCCCAGGCCCGAAAATAGCGCGCCCATCCCCGCCAGCACCAGGGTTTCCGCCCAGATCTCCCCGAAGGAATCCGGCTTGGCTCCGGAAGGCTTCTCCGGCAAGTAGCGCATACTCACAAAATCGCCCGGCATTCCCTCTCCGGAAACAGAAGTGGACGCGGCCACTTCGACGGTCCTTTCTTCCGTATCCAGGAATCGGATGATGGCGAAACGGCCCGTGACGGCGCGGCCGTCCGCGTCTTGCGCCGATGGGAGGGCGAAGCCGACAATCCTGCCTTCCGCCAGGATGGAATTCCGGAGGAAGGCGCGCGTATGCGCGAAGGTAGCGCCCATGCCCAGCAGTAGGGCGAGGCCGAGGAAAAAAAAGATCAGACCGATCGCTTTCAATCGTCCCATGCAATCCTCGGGAGCGGAAAGGCCGCCCTGGTTCGGTTTAAAAAAGACCCCGCAGCAGCCATAGCGCGAACAGCAAGATCAGGAGGGCGGATACCACGGCCAGGATGGATTTGCCCGGCGCCTTGGGCGGTTTGCGGAAGCCTTCCGACGCCAAACCGTCCTGGTAATCCTCCGGTTCCGGCAAGTCGAGGCCGTCCAGGTAGGTGTCCCGGGACCAACCGGTGCGTTCGTCCGAGCCGCAATGTTTGCAGGCCCTGGCGTTGCGTTTGATGCTTTCCCCGCAATGGGGGCAGGCGACCCAATCGTCTTGCATGGGAGGGAATTTAACAACTAAGCGGGGAGCGTGGAAGTGATGGGGGCCACGGGCGAAACCTGCCGGTTACCTGGCGCGCGTAAGTCGGAAAAGCTATTTTCCCCTGCGACGGATCCCGAGTATGCGCAATGCCTGAACCTCTGAGCCTGTTCCACCCCCTTATCCAATCCTGGTTCCGCGCGAAGGTGGGCGTCCCCACCGATATCCAAAACCGGGCTTGGCCGCGCATCGCCGCCGGCGCGCATGTGCTGCTCACCGCGCCCACGGGCAGCGGCAAGACACTCACCGCCTTCCTCTGGGCCTTGGATCGCTTCGCCACCGGATCCTGGGCGCCCGGGGCCACCCGTATCCTGTATGTTTCCCCTCTCAAAGCGCTCAACAACGACATCCGGCGGAACCTGCTGGCGCCGTTGGAAGGCATCCGCGGGTTTTTTCCGGAACGGTTCACGGAGGGCGGCGGCGATCAAGATAAGGGCGCGGAAGCGGGCGCCCGCGCAGGCGGAGCGGCGGTCTTCCCGGACATCCGCGCGCTGGTGCGCAGCGGGGATACGCCCGCGGGCGAGCGTCGGCGCATGCTCCGCCATCCTCCCGAGATCCTTATCACCACCCCGGAAAGCCTCAATCTGATGCTGCTTTCCCAGGCGGGCAGGGATTCCCTGTCCGCATTGCAAGTTGTGATCCTGGACGAGATCCACGCGGTGGCGGGGACCAAGCGCGGCACGCATCTCATCACGGCCGTGGACAGGCTGGTTCCGTTGGCGGGGGAGTTCCAGCGCATCGCGCTCTCGGCCACCATCCGGCCACCGGAAGCCGTGGCGGCCTTGGTGGGCGGCTATACGCTGGGGGAAACGGGATACGTACCCCGCAAGGTGGAAACCATCGTCTCCCGCTCGGCCAAGGCCTATGAGTTACACGTACGTTACCCCACCACCGGAGCCGATCCGGCGGCGGCCTCCGCGCGCGCGCCGGAAGACCGCTTGGGGGCGGAGCCGGGACCGGACGGGGAGAAACCGGATATCTGGACCGTGCTGGCCGCGGAGATCAAGGAGTGCGTCAAGGCGGCCCGCTCCACCCTCATCTTCACCAACAACCGCCGCCTCTCCGAGCGCATGGCCCGCCTCCTCAACGAGGGCGAGGATCTTCCGCTCGCCTACGCCCACCACGGTTCTTTGTCGCGGGAAATACGCAACGTGGTGGAGGCGCGCATGAAGGAAGGCGCCTTGCCGGCCATCGTCGCCACCAACTCCCTGGAGCTGGGCATCGACGTGGGCGCCTTGGATCAGGTGATCCTGTTGCAAACGCCTTTCTCGATAGCCTCCGCCCTGCAGAAGCTGGGGCGCGCCGGCCATGGCGTGGGGCAGGTAAGCCGCGGCCTCTTGTTCGCATCCCATGGCCGGGACCTATTGGACGCCGCGGTGGCGGTGGAATGCGTGCTCACCGCGGATCTGGAAGCGACCAGGGTGGTGGAAGGCCCGCTCGACCTGCTCGCGCAGATCCTGCTGGGCATGGCCGCTTCCGGCGATTGGACCGTCGATCGGTTATACGCGTTCATCCGCACCAGCCATCCGTACCGCAACCTGCCGCGCAGCCAATTCAATCTGGTGCTGGAGATGCTGGCCGGCCGATTCGAGGATGCGCGCATCCGCGAGCTTAAGGCGCGTCTCTCCGTGGACGCCGTGGACGGGCGCATCACGGCGGGCAAGGGCGCGGTGCTGCTATTGGGCCTTTCCGGCGGGACCATCCCCGATCGCGGCCTGTATACCTTGCGCCATGCGGACACGCGCGCCAAGATCGGCGAACTGGATGAGGAGTTCGTATGGGAGCGGCGGGAAGGCGAGATCTTCGCCCTGGGCGGCCAGAGCTGGCGCATCGTCCGTATCACCGCCAATGAGGTGGAGGCGGTGCACGCCGATCGCAGCGCGCAAATGGCGCCCTTCTGGCGGGCGGACGAGCGCGATCGCGGTTTCCATTTCTCGCTGCGGCTGGGGGAGTTCCTGGAAGCGGCGGATGCGCGCCTGGACGATCCCGCCTGGAGGGAAGGTCTGGTTCGCACAAGAGGCCTGGATCCCGCGGGCGCGGACGCCTTGATCGGATTCCTGCGCAAGCAACGGGAGGCTACCCGTTCCCCTTTGCCGCATCGCCATCATCTCCTCATCGAGGATGCCGGCATCGCGCCCGGCGCGGGCGGTACCGACTCGGGCGGCGGAAACCAGGACGCAATGCGCCTGATAATCCTGCATGCCGTGTGGGGCGGAAAGCTGATGCGCCCCTGGGCATACGCCATGGCCGCCGCCTACGAAGAGCGCATGGGAGCGCGCCTGGAAATCGTCACCGGGGACGATTGCCTCCTGATCCATCTGCCTCCGGGCGAAGCGGCCGGAAGCCTGCTGGATCTTGTGCATGGGGAAAACCTGGAAGCCATGCTGCGCAAGCGCCTGGAGCGCACCGGCTACTTCGCCGCCCATTTCCGGGAGAACGCGGCGCGCGCCCTGCTGCTGCCCAAATCCACCACGCGCTCGCGCACGCCGCTCTGGCTCAATCGCCTGCGTTCGCAAAGCCTGTTGCAGGCCGTGTCCGGCTTCGCCGATTTCCCCATCGTGCTGGAAACCTGGCGCGAATGCCTGCGCGATGAATTCGATCTGCCTTCCCTCAAGGCCATGCTGGAAGAGGTGCAGGCAGGTACCATCCGGGTTACCGAAGCGCGCAGCCCCTCCCCGTCCCCGTTCGCGGGCGGAGTGATCTGGAAGCAGACCAACAATTTCATGTACGCGCAGGACAAACCCGTGGTAGGCGGAATTCCTGGACGCGAGGACCTGCTGCGCGAGATAGCCTTCTCCGCGCCGCTGCGGCCGCGCATCCCGCGCGAGGTGATCCGGGATTTCCAAGCCAAGACCCAGCGCCTGGAGCCCGGCTATGCCCCGCAGGACGCGGGCGAACTGGTGGAGTGGGCCAAGGAACGTTTGCTGATCCCCTGGCCGGAATGGCAGGCGTTATTGCCGGCCTGCGGAACGCCTCCCGATGGCGAAGCGCGCGCCGATCATTTCCGGCATTTGGCCGGTCGCTTGCTGGGCGTAAGCCTGCCCGGATCGGACCTGGCCGCGGTGGCCGCGGTGGAGACTTTGCCGCGGGTATTGGCGGCATTGGGGTACCGCCCGGAGGACGTGCGCCTCTTTGCCGCGCTGGGAAGAACGGGCACCGAACCGGATCCGGACATTCCCGCGCCGCCGGCAGCGCTCGCCAACCTGGATAGGATGGGAGCGGGACGCGAAAAAGATGGGGAGGGGGACGGGAATGCGGCCGGGGAAACATCGCCATCCACGGGTCCCAGCCTGGCGCGGATCCTCTCGCAATGGTTGAGAGGGTACGGGCCCGTAACTTTGGAGTTACCCAGGCGCCTGTTCGGAGCGGCTTTCCCGGAGGCGGAGGAAGCCATCAGGGAATTGTGCGAAGGGGATCAAGCGGTACTCGGAGCATTGAGCGAAGCGCCCGCGGAAGCGGGGGACCGGACGGATGCGGCGGAGATGGAAATCTGCGATGCGGCCAACCTGGAGATCCTGCTGCGTTTGATGCGGCGACGCGCGCGGCCGGATTTCCGGACCTTGCCCGCGGAAAAGCTGCCCCTTTTCCTGGCCGCCTGGCAAGGGCTCACGGGCCCGGCCGTTGACGTGGAGGGCCTGCAAAATGCGTTGGAAAAACTTTTCGGCTACCCGGCCCAGGCCTCTGCCTGGGAAACCGATATCCTGCCGGCGCGCGCCATGCCCTATCTGCCTTCGCGGCTGGATGAGCTTTTCCGCGACAGCGGCCTGCTCTGGTTCGGCGCGGGGAAGGAAAAGACCGCCTTCGCCTTTCCGGAAGACCTGGAGCTTTTCCCTCCCCACCCGGATGGGGACGCCCCGCTTTCCCCGGACCAAAGGCAAGTGCTCGCCCTGCTGACGGATGCGGCTCCCGGCCGCTTGGATTTCCAGACCCTCTCCATGCGCTGCCCGCTGGCTTCGGACCGCATCGGAAACGCCCTGTGGGACCTGGCATGGCGGGGACGTATCAGCAACGATACCTACGCGGCCTTGCGGAAGGGCATCGAGACGGGATTCCAGCCTGCGGCTTCTCCGGGCGAAAGGGAGAGCGCCGGATCCGGGCCGCGCAAGCGCTTCCAACGTTGGAAGGCCTCCCGGCCGCTGGCGGGCGCCTGGCTGGCCTTGGATCGGCAACCCGCCGACGAAGACGCCCTGGAGGCGGAAGAATTGGCGAAAGACCGTGTCCGCCAACTGCTGCGGCGTTACGGGCTGCTGTTCCGGGAGTTGCTGGTCCATGAGATGCCGGCACTGCAATGGGGCGCGGTCTTCCGGTCCTTACGGTTGCTGGAACTCTCCGGCGAAGTACTCTCCGGGCATTTCTTCGCCGGCATCCCGGGACTGCAATTCCTGTCTCCCCAGGCTTTTAGGTCCCTCCAGGCGGGTCTTCCCGGAGACGCCGTATATTGGATGTCGGCCACGGATCCGGCTTCTCCCTGCGCGTTGGGATTGGCGGGTCTTCCCTACGCTCTTCCGCCGCGCCTGGCGTCTACGCACCTGGTTTTCCATGGCGCGGATTTGGCCCTGGTTTCCCGCCGCCTGGGCCGGGATCTCCTCATCCGCGTGCCCCCGCGCCACCCGTACCTTGCCGGTTACCTGGGGGCCCTGCGCGGCCTGGTGGACAGGGCCTTCCTGCCCGTCAAGGTTCTGGAGACGGAAACCGTCAACGGGGAATCCGTTGCGGGCAGCCCCTACCTGGAGGATATGCTGGACGCGGGGTTCGAGAAGGGTATCCGGACGGTTAGCCTGCGAAAGCGGTATTAGCGGCGGCTGCCTGCGAAAGCGGAACCGCGGCCGACTCAGCGGGACTTTTCCAACACCCATTTAAGGAAGAGCGCGCTTAAAACCCCGGTTCCCGATGCGGACGATGTAAATCCCGCGCGGCGCATTCTCAGGAACGGCATATACATCGCCTCCCAGCGGCCGCAATAATATCACCCGCCCATCGATCCCGATCATCGAAATGCCGGTTCCGGCCGGGGTTCCTTCCGGAACCACCAGGATACGATCGCCTTTGAGCAGGGGTCCGGCGCCCGTATGCGCGCGGCCTGCCATAAGGGCTGTCCCCTGCCAGTCTTGCGGCGGGATGCGCGGCATCTCCAGGATCCATTTCGTCAGCAGCGCGATGGCCGGTTCATTGACTTCATAGGATCCATAGGGCGGCATCTGATCGCGGATGCCGCCGTATTGGTCCGGTGCGGTGTTGCGGGCCCGCTGCCGCGCCAGCACGGCCGATTTCTGCGGGTAGCCCGGCACCACCAGCTCCGGCCATATTTCCAGGTTGTCCAGACCGCGGGGATTGTTGCCTTTGTCGGAGACCGGGTAGAAGCGCGGCAGGCTGTCGCTCATGCCGAAGAAATCGGCCGTACCGTGATGGCGGAATTCGAAAAGCGAATCGTCCATGGCCTGGTAATCGTAAAGCAGGGAGCATTGTTCGGCGGCGAAATTGGCGTTGCCGCGGCGACCGTGGCATCCGGAGCAATTGGCGGCGATGTAGGAGCGTGCCCGCACATTGATGGTGGCGGTGCTGTCCTCGATGGGTCTCCAACGCGGGGAACGGTTCCAGTTCGGGGGCTTGGCGCCTTTAAGAACGCCCTTGGCGAACAAATCATCCAACTGGTTCAAGTTGGGATTGCTGGCGGCGGGCCGGTTCAATTGCGCGGTGAAGAATCCCAGCACGGAGCGGGAATGGACGGTGTCGAGTTGCTCGCTCAGATGGCAGCGCCCGCATTCGTCGGCGGGAAAGGTCCACTTTTTCAGCACGGCGGGCTTGCTCTTGCCTTGCGGATACGTGCGGATGGTATCGTCGAGGTCGTACTTTCCCACCCATTTCGCGTCCGTGCGGGCCGCGTTCCATTTATAACTGAATCCGTACCAACGATCCATCCTGGCCATGGTGGCGGAATCGATCACCTCCCGCTTGTTGATGAGCAGTCGCGTCTCCCACAACCGGCGCGAGGCGGTATCGCCCGCCACGGTGTCGATGGCGAACTGCTTTACGAACACGGTGCTATCGGGATAGCCCCAATAGTCGTCTTTCTCCGCAAAGGCGATGGAGCGGCCCGGCTTGAGCAGCACCCAGCGTTGCTTATGCGCGCCGTCGCTCCACAACGGGGAATTCACTTCGAAGGGATGCGCATCCGCGATCATCTTGCCGGTCTTGATGTCCGCGTAAAGTCCGGTGGCCGAAAGGAACATGGGCGTCTGGGCGGTTTCCGCCACGTCCCAGTACCGGAATCCGGAGATGGCTTGCGGCTCCGCGCGGGAATGCGCGTAGGCCAGCGCGCACAGGAAGGCGCAGAGGATCAAGCAACCGGGCGAAGCGGATTGGCGGGGCCTGGCAGCTCCGTGGTCGGGGGTTAAGCGGTTATTGCGGCGTGCGGGCGTGTGTCTCATGCGGCAATCATATTTCCACTCCGGCCGGGTAGGACCGAGGGCCCGCAAATGAGCGCTCTCCGCGGGAGAACGCGCTGGGTTTCCGTTCTCCGGAAGAGAGCGCACCCACCCACCCACCCCGGCGAAATCCTTCTGCACGAATTCCTCTCGCGCAAGGATTTGACCCAGATGGCTTTGGCCCAAAAGCTCCGCGTCCCCATCCAGAGGATCAATACGCTTGTCAACGGTAAGCGGGGCGTGACCGCGGAAACGGCTATTTTGCTGAGCGGGGAGTTCGGAACCAGCCCGGAGTTCTGGATGAATCTTCAGAATGCATGGGATCTATACCACGCCCAGCGTCGGCTCAAGGCCGCTTGAAGGCTCTTCTGAGGGAAACGGCTTACCTGTAGAGCTTCTCGCGCAGCTTCTTCACGTCCTCGTTCGCCAGGTATTCATCGTAGCTCATGGACCTGTCGATGCAACCCTTGGGCGTGAGTTCGATGATGCGGGTGGCGATGGTCTGCACGAACTGGTGGTCCTGGGAGGCGAAGAGAACGGTCCCGGTAAACTCCTTGAGGCCGTTGTTCAATGCCGTGATGGCTTCCAGATCCAGATGGCCGGTGGGCTCATCCAACACCAGCACGTTGGCTTGCAGCAGCATCATGCGCGCCAGCATGCAGCGCACCTTCTCGCCGCCGGAAAGCACATTGGCGCTCTTGAGGGATTCCTCCCCGGAGAACAGCATCTTTCCCAGCCAGCCGCGGATGAACTGATCGTCCTTTTCCTTTTCCTTGGAATACTGGCGCAGCCAATCCACCAGGTTCATGTCGGTGTTGAAATAGGAGGCGTTGTCGCGGGGAAAGAAGGATCGCGAAGTGGATCCGCCCCAGCGGAATATGCCCGCATCCTGCTTGGCCTCCTCCATCAGGATCTTGAACAGCGTGGACGCGGGAGTATCGTCGCGGCCCACGAAGGCGATTTTATCGCCGGCGCGCACGTTCAGCTCGAAGCCTTTGAACAAAGGCTTGCCTTCCACGGACTTGGACAGCCCTTCGATCTCCAGGATGATCTTGCCGGCCTCTTTCTCGGACTTGAATACGATGAAAGGGTACTGGCGTGTGGAGGGCCGGATGTCATCCAAGGTGATCTTGTCCATCAGCTTGCGGCGCGAGGTGGCCTGCTTGGACTTGGAGGCGTTGGCGGAGAAGCGCTGGATGAAGGTTTGCAAATCCTTGATCTTGTCTTCTTTTTTCTTGTTCTGATCGCGCTTCTGGGCCAGCGCCAATTGGCTGGATTCGTACCAGAAGGTGTAGTTGCCGGTGTAGGTCTGGATTTTCTGGAAGTCGATGTCGCATACGTGCGTGCACACCTTGTCCAGGAAATGGCGATCATGCGATACCACGATCACGGTATTCTCGAACTGGTAGAGGAACTCCTCCAGCCAGATCACGGAATCCATATCCAGGTTGTTGGTGGGCTCGTCCAGCAGCAAAATGCCGGGATTGCCGAAGAGGGCCTGGCACAGGAGCACGCGCACCTTTTCGCCGCCCGTCAATTCCTTCATCAAGAGGCCGTGCTTCTCCTCCCGCACCCCCAGGCCGCTCAGCATGGAGGCGGCCTCGGACTCGGCGTTCCAGCCGTTGAGATCGGCGAACTCGCCTTCCAGTTCGGAAGCGCGCACGCCGTCCGCCTCGGAGAAATCCGGTTTGGCGTAGAGGGCGTCCTTCTCCTTGATCACATCGTACAGGAACTTGTGGCCCATGATGACGGTTTGCAGCACGGTGACTTCGTCGAACTCGAATTGGTTCTGCTTGAGCACGCCCATGCGGATGCCCGGATCGATATGCACGCTGCCCGAGTCCGGTTCGATTTCGCCCGAGAGGATCTTGAGGAAGGTGGATTTGCCCGCGCCGTTGGCGCCGATGATGCCATAGCAATTGCCGGGCGTGAACTTGATGTCCACTTCCTTGAAGAGAACGCGTTTGCCGTGGGCCAGGGAGACTTCGTTTGCGCTGATCATAAAAACCTTGCTGTTCCGCGGGAACAGCCCTAAGCGGGGCCGGACGGCCCCAGGCTTGGCCCCGGGAATTCTTCCTTGGTGGATGGATGGAGCAAAATAGCAATCGGGCACCCCCCTTGCCAGGGAGGGAAAGGCGGCCGGAATGGTTCTTGCGCTTGGCCTGGATGGAAACGGTCGCCTGGTCGGTAGCGCTTTCCCCGCTTATGCTCGTCAAAGGCGGAGATGCGTTTAAGCAGCTTCCCTTCCCGCCCGGTTTTCTTGACTTGCCTCGCCGCAGGCATGGGCTGCATGGCCGTCCTTCCCGCCGACGCCGCGGACACCACCTACAGTCGGACCCGCCCGGTTCCCAAGCAAAACGCCTCCGAACCGGCCCGGGGATCCGATCCGCAATCCGCCGCACCGGACGACCAGGACGACCAGGACGACAATGGCGGCGGGAACGCCGGGTTCAGCTACCATTCCAACGCCAAGGGAATCCGGTACTGCTTTGACGCGGACGTGCATGCGGAAACCCTGGGGGGCGTTGCCGCCGCCATCTTATTGATGCCGTTTTGGATGGGGATATGCTCGGCAGGTTATCAGGCCTTCCACGGGCCCGCGCATATCTTCTCGGGTGAGGCGGATATGGGGCGCTGGTCGCAGAACCGTTGGCATTACGGCGCCGGCTTCAACATAGGAGGCGCATGGCTGCCGGGCGCGGCGGGCGGCCTCATCTCCAACTTTCACTTTGAGGTTGCGCATGGGATCCGCTCTGGGGCTTTCGCGGGCGATCAAGTGCGCCTGCAAACCGGTCTGCGCGCCACCTGGCTCGGGACTTCCGTCGACTACGAGCGCACCGTCTATGCGGATGGCGTGCCCGTCGCCCTGCAGCACGACGCAATCACCGGCTATAAGCAATACGGCCTGCCCCTGTTGGCGGATTTCCTCTGGCAACCGGGAAGCGCCGGTTTCTACCTGGCCGGCGGGGGCGGCGCGCTCTTTCAGAAGGAGACGCTGGACTTCGAGCGTAAGGAAGGCCTCGGCGACTCCCGGGTAGCCCACGCGGAGGTGCGCACCACCCTGCGGCCCGCTCTGGATCTGGCCCTGGGCCGATACGGGGGCGGCTCCGGCGACCATATTTTCTGGCGCTTTGAAATCAAATACCAGGCCGTACCGCAATTCCCCGGGCGGACCACCTCCTTTCCCTCCGACAATTCCCGCCTGTCGCAATCGCTCGCTTGGGACTGGGCCTGGATGTGGTAAATTAGGGATTCGGAACCGCATGCGGCTTTTTCGGCCGCGAGTTTCTCCGGTACTATACCTCCCTTGGATTTACATTTAGGCGCGTAGGGGCGGACTTCCCCTTCAAAGTGATACATCCCTTAGGGGCGGCCGCGGCGGGAGAAATTCCGGACGGTTCCCAAGGAGCAGGCATGGCCGATGGCTATCGGGCGGAGAAGGATTCGATGGGCGAGGTGCAGGTCCCCAATGGCGCGCTGTGGGGCGCGCAAACCCAAAGGGCCCTGGACAATTTCCAGATCAGCGGCATCCGCTTCCCGCGGGATTTTATCGGCGCCCTGGGCATGATCAAATACCTGGCTTGCCAGGTGAACCGCGATCTGGGCTTGGTGGACAGCGCCATGGCCGCCGCCATTTCCCAGGCGGCCATGGAAGTGACCGAAGGCCAATGGGACGATCAATTCCCGCTGGACATCTTCCAGACCGGCTCCGGCACCTCCACCAACATGAACGCCAACGAGGTGATTGCGCACCGCGCCAACGAAATCCTTGCGGGCAAGCAACGCGCCTCGGAAGCCACGGGCGCCGTTGCGGGACGCGTGCATCCCAACGATCACGTGAACATGTCCCAGAGCAGCAACGACGTCATCCCCTCCTGCATCCATATCGCCGCGCTGGTGTCGCTGGAAAAGGATCTGCTGCCCGCCCTGGACCGTTTGCGCGCGGCCCTGGACGAAAAGGCCAAAGCCTTCCGGGACGTGCTCAAGATAGGCCGCACGCATTTGCAGGACGCCACGCCCGTCACGTTGGGACAGGAGTTCGCGGGCTATGCCGCCATGGTGGCGCACGGCATCGGCCGCTTGGGGAACGTGCGCTGGCATCTGGGGGAACTGGCCTTGGGAGGCACCGCGGTGGGCACCGGCATCAACGCCCCCAAGGAATTCGCGCCCAAGGTCATCGAACGCCTGAACGATCTTTCCGGGCTGGAATTCCGCGAGGCCGAAAACCATTTCGAGGCGCAAGGCTCGCGCGATGCGGTGGTGGAGACCAGCAGCGCCCTCAAGACCGTGGCCGTCTCGCTCATCAAGATAGCCAACGATGTCCGCTGGCTGGGCTCCGGGCCCCGCAACGGCCTGGGCGAGATCAAGCTTCCCGCTATGCAGCCCGGCTCCTCCATCATGCCCGGCAAGGTCAACCCGGTGATGGCGGAAGCGCTGTTGCAGGCCTGCGTACAGGTGATCGGCAACGATACGGCCATCACGTTCGCGGGAGCCTCCGGCAATTTCGAGTTGAACGTGATGATGCCTTTGCTGGCCCACAACCTGCTGCAGTCCCTGCAAATCATGGCCGCCGCCGCCGCCGCCTTCGAGGAGAAATGCATCCGCGGCATCGAAGCGGATACCGACCGCTGCAAGTCCCAGTTGGAGCGCAGCCTGGCCCTGGCCACGGCGCTGGTACCCAAGCTGGGCTACGACAACGCGGCCGCGCTTGCCAAGGAGGCCTATGTCACGGGCAAAACCGTGCGGCAAGTGGCGCAGGAAAAGGGGATCGTGAAAACGGAGGAGTTGAATGTCCTGCTCGACCCGGTCAGGCTCACCAGCAACGGATGAACCCGGGGATCGCGGATAACATTCCCATCTCACCTCACTAGGATGAGCGTTGCTTTGGAACCCGCGCTGCGCGGCTTCAAAGCATACAATCCTTGCTTGAGCGAAGCGGGCAGGGAAGGTGCCTGGCGGGAAACCTCCGTCACCGATTCTCCCGCCAAAGAAAAAATCCCCGCCCTTGCGGCATCGCCGAAGGCTGCCGGAGGGAGCGCGCTTCCGGGCCGGGCGGCGTAAGACGCGTCCGACCATTCGCCCAACCCCCCGCGCCGGATGCCTGCGGAAGCGGCGGCCAAATCCGGACTGTCCAGATAGTAGACCGGGCCCGCGGCCTGATCAGTGCCCACGTAGATCAAGCCTTCTGCGTCCGTACCGAAAGTGGTGGGGCCGTAGGGCACCTTGCCCACTTCCGTGGCCGTGGCCGTGGCCGTGGCCGGATCGGTAGCGTTCTTCTTGAGGTTCCACAGCTGGTGCTTGGAATAGTCGGCGATGAAATACGTTCCGTAGTATTTGGAGGCGCTGCTGGCCCGGTAGATCATACCGCCGATGACGCATAGGCCCACGCCGTGGCCGTACGAATAGACGGGCAGGATCATGCTGCCGTCGTTCTTGCCGTTGGGCCCTTCCATGCTGCCCCAACCGTAATTGCCGCCCGGCTTGAGGATGTCCACCTCCTCGGTGGCGTTCTGTCCCACGTCCCCCACCCATAAATCCCCGTTCAGCGGATCGAAGGCCCATTTCCACGGGTTGCGCAAACCGTACGCGAAGATCTCCCCGCGTCCCCCGCCCTTGGCGAAAGGATTGTCGGCGGGGATGCCGTATTCCAGCCCCGCGTCCTTCCTGTCCACATCGATGCGCAGCATCTTGCCCAGCAGTACGTTCTTGTTCTGGCCGTTGCCGTCCGGATCATTGGCGCTGCCGCCGTCGCCCATGCCCACGTACAGCAATCCGTCCTTGGGACCGAACGCCAGCGTGCCGCCGTTATGGTTGGCGTACTTGTCCGGCTGGCGGATAAGGGCGCGCGCCAGGCCGGCGTCCTTCATCAGGGTAGCGTCCGTCTGGCGCTCTTCCACGACGTTGAAATCCGATGCCGGGGGATCGTAAGTGATGTAATACTTGTGGTTATTCTTGAAATCCGGATGGAAGGCGATGCCGAGCAAGCCCATCTCGGCCTGTTGGCTCACGTTCATCTGGAACAAGGTCTGCTTGGTCCAGACGTTGTTCATTTTCCGCACCAGGGACACCTGGCCCAAATGCTGTTCCACCACCACCATGGTTTTGACGGGAGCGTCGGGCATCTGTACGATGCAAACGGGACGGTTAAAGGTCACGCCCGGAAAGGCGTCTTTGAAGCCTATCTGCGCCTTCGCCGCATGGGCGCAAAGGAGACCGGCGGAAAAAAGCATTCGCAACCCGGATCGGATAAACATGGACATAACCCCCCAAGGAAAAAAACACCTCTTCCACCACGCACGACTACTGATATGAATCCCACATGAACCTACGGAGCTGGACTCCGGCGGCTACCCCGGAATCAAAATAGCATCGGCGCGCGCGGATTACTAACGCTTAATTGGGGAAAATGCGTAACCCCGCCCGAAACAGCGGATAACGCGCCTATACCCTGGTGAAGGCTATGGATTCCGCGACGGCCTGGGCAATATGGAGCGGGACGTGTCGCCTGCCGGGCAACGCTGATCCATAGTAACTTGCGGGCTACTGGCCCGGGAAAGGCTCCATGCGGGCGAGTTGCCGGCGGATCTGGCGGAGCCGACGCACCTTCAGCGGACCAGGAGGAGATCCGGAAGGCTTGTTCCCCCGTAGGGACGCGCCAAGTAAAAGCCGGGCACCAGGCCGTCCGGCAGGCGGGCATCGCCCTGGTCAAGGGCGCCGAGACGGTTCCCCTCCATCCCGAAGATTCCCAGGCGCGCGGCCAGGCGGAACATTCCCGCGTCCGGACGGCCGCCCCGCGCGACCGTGAAACTCCTGGCGTAACCCTTAGGTAACTGGAACGTTACGGAGCGGACGGCCGCCGCGGGACTGAGATCGGGGCTATCCACCGAGTAGATGGTGCCGTTGTCCATGCCCACCATGTATATGCGCCCTTCCGCGTCCGTCCCAAAGGAGGAGATGTTGGTCGGCGCGGGCGGCAAGTCCTCCACCGTGGCCGGGCCGGCGCCGTTCTTCTTGAGCGCCCAGAATTTCCTGGTGTTGATGTCCGCGGTGAAATAGGTGCCATAATACTTGGACGCGGGATTGCCGCGGAACACCACGCCCCCGATGATGCAGGTGCCCACGGTATGATCGTAAGAGAAAACCGGCAGGGTCATTTTCCCGTTGTTGACTCCGCCGGGGCCTTCCATGGCGCTCCAGCCGAAATTGCCGCCCAGGGTGATGAGGTCCACCTCTTCGACATGATCCTGGCCCACATCCGCCGCCCAGAGATCCCCGTTCACGGGATCGAAGCTCCACTTCCAGGGATTGCGGACGCCGTACGCGAAGATCTCGCCGCGACCGCCGCCCTTGGCGAAAGGATTGTCGGCGGGGATGCCGTATTCCAGCCCGGCATCCTTCCTGTCCACGTCGATGCGCAGGAATTTTCCCAGCAAGGCGTTGGTGTTCTGGCCGTTGCCGTCCGGATCGTTGCCGCTGCCCCCGTCGCCGGTGCCGTAGTAAAGGAACCCGTCCTTGGGACCGAAGGCGATGGTGCCGCCGTTATGGTTCTCGTACTTGTCCGCGATCTTGATGAGGATGCGCGGCTTGGTCCCGGAGTCCTTCATCCCGCTGGCGTCCGCGATACGTTCTTCGACAATGTTGTACAAGGTATCGGGCGGATCGTAACTCACGTAGTACTTATGGTTGTTCTTGTAATCCGGATGGAAGGCGATGCCGAGCAGGCCCATCTCGTTGGCCTGGTGCACGTCTATCTTGACCAAGGTGTCCTTCACCCAGGCATTCCCTTGCCGGGAGATTATCAAGGCCAGGCCCTGATGGGATTCCAGCACCACGTAGGTCTTTTCCTTGAGGGGAAAGGCGCCGAAGTAGACGGGCCTGTCGAAGCGGGTCCCCGGGAAGGCATCCTGGAAGGATATGTCGCCCGATGCCGGACAGCCCAAAAGGGAAATGCCGGCCGCGAAGGCGGCGGACGCTAAGACGCCGGGTCTGCTGAAGTATCGCATGCGTAACTCCGATGTTCCGGGCAATCCTCCCGGATGCCATCGATTATAAATTACTCGGCCGTTCGATTCCATGGCGAGGATTTACGGGATCGGCTCCTTCGCCGGGACGCTACGCGGCGCCTCCCCGTTTTCGGGCGGGAAACACCCGGTCCCCGAACCAGCGCGACAACCAATACGCTTCCAGCCTGGCGGCCTTGCCCAACGCGAGCGCCGTGAAGAGGAAAGGCGAGATCCCTCCGAACACGGCGGCGATGGCGAAGAGTTGGCGCAGCGTGAAAGCGGGCCGATTGCAGATGGCGTAGATGGGTTCCCATTCGGCGGGGATGAATTTGGCCTTGAAGCGCTCCAACCCGCGGAAATTATAGAAGCGGCCCCCATGCAACCGCAGCCAGCGGAAGATCAAGGCCAGCCACCAGGGCCCCTGGGCCTGAGGGTCCTGCGCCAGGCCGGACAAAGGGCAAAGGCCCAAGGTAAAGTACCGTAAGCCCTCCTTATCCGCGACGCGGAAAGCCGCGTCCACCATGAGCTCGGCGGTGCCGTTGGGCGCGGAGCGGGCGCGCACTATCTGCTCAATCAGCCAGCCCCGGCGCATGGGAACGGGGGAGGCCACCAGGAACGCGACGGGGGCGCCTTCCAGTTCCGCCACGAAGATGCGCCGGTCCCACAAGCGCCCTAGCGTCTGCGGTTCCACCAGGAAATGCATGGAAGGCATGCGCCGGCGGGACAACCATTGCTTCAGGACATTCCGGAGCCCGGGGTCCGCGGCGGCCTTGTCCCGGGCCCATTCCCCTACCGTAACACCTTTGTTACGGGCGCGGGAAAGCTGCGCCCGCAGGGACGGCCGTTCCGAAAGGATACCCGGCCATGCGGCCGGATTCCAGGCCGGCTGCGCTCCTAGCAGGATTTTGGCATGTCCCGGGCTGCCGTTCAGGGCATCCTCCAGGCGGGAACCCGCCGCAAAGTAGCACACGCTCATCCCTTGCGCCGCGGAGTCCGCCTCGAAGCGAGCCGCCATGCCGGCCAAATCTTCCTGCGCGCAGATGGGCGCGCCCGCCACCACGCGCACGCGGCCCCAAGCCGCATAGCCGGCTACGGCTTCGCCCTGCTCCGGGAACCAAAGGCGGATCCCGGGGTTGAGGATCTGATAGCCGGTTGCGATCCAGCCATGCCGCAATACCAGGTCCCTGGCCTTAGCCAGGTCCCCGGTCGCCTGATTCGCGTTTGCTGATTGCATGCCATGGCCTCTCCGTCCGGCGCGGACCAGAAAGCATAGGTTTTTCCCGCCCACAGCGGTCCTGTCCACCCACCCCGATATATCCCTATGGACAATTATCGTTACAACGAATATATTGTCCTCATGGCCCGGGATATCCAAAGCGAGATCAAGCAACGCAAACCTTTCACCTGCAGGGAAGAGGAATTGATGTTGAATATCCTCCGCACCGCCGATCAACTGCAGCGCCGCATGGTAGAGCTTTTGAAGACGGCGGAGCTGTCCGGCACCCAGTACAACGTGCTGCGCATCCTGCGCGGCGCCGGCGCCGAAGGCCTGGCCTGCGGCGAAATCAGCGAGCGCATGGTGACCCGCGATCCGGACATCACCCGCTTGCTCGATCGCCTGGAAAAGCGCGGCTTGGTGGCGCGCGCGCGAGAGAGGGAAGATAGGCGCGTGGTGACGGCGCGCATCGCCCCGGGCGGCCTGGAGCTTTTGAAGAAGCTCGACGAACCGGTGGTGCAGGCGCATAAGGCGCAGTTGGGGCATCTGGAACCCAGGCAGCAGGAAACCCTCATCAGGCTGTTGGAAACGGCCCGGGAGAAAACCGGATGATCACCTTACGCAAAGCGGGACAACGGGGCCATTTCGATTTCGGCTGGCTCAATACCTACCATACCTTTTCTTTCGGGGAATACCACGATCCGTCCTGCATGGGATTCCGTTCCCTGCGCGTGCTCAACGAGGATCGCGTCCAGGCGGGCCAGGGATTCGGGCGGCATGGGCACCGGGACATGGAAATCCTGACCTATGTGCTGGAAGGCGCCTTGGAGCATAAGGACAGCACCGGCACGCAAGGCATCATTAAGCCCGGGGACGCCCAGCGCATGAGCGCCGGATCCGGGATCATGCATAGCGAGGCCAATGCCAGCAAAAGCGAACCGGTGCACTTTCTGCAAATCTGGATCGTACCCTCGGAACGGGGCATCCAACCCGGCTATGAGCAGAAGCATTTCCCGGTCCAAGAGCGGCGCAACCGCGCGCACGTAATCGCCTCCCCTGACGGCCGCGACGGATCGGTACGGCTGCGGCAGGATGCCATCATCCATTCCGTGCTGCTGGAATCGGATGCGGCCGCCGATCCATCCGCGGCTCCGGTCACCTTCGGGATCGCAAGCGGGCGCGGGGCCTGGATCCAGATAGCCAAGGGAGAGGCGGAAATCGGCCACGGTTCCGATACGGAAGACGGCTCTCCCAGGGAATGGACAAGCCTTTCCGCCGGGGACGGCGCGTCCCTGGAAGGCGAAACGCGGTTTTCGCTGCGCTCGTCGTCGGGCGCCGAAATCCTGGTATTCGATCTCGCGTGAACTTAATTTCCATTCACTAACCCGCGCCTGTCCGGCAGGCAACAAATCTTAGGAGACGCACATGGACGAGAAGCTCAAGACCGCACCGCATCGCCAGCCCCAATACCCGGTCGACTCCCTGTTTCCCAACCGCTGGTCGCCGCGCGCAATGACCGGGGCCAAGGTTTCCCGCGAGACCATGCTCACCCTTTTCGAGGCCGCGCATTGGGCGCCCTCCTCCAATAACGGCCAGCCTTGGCGCTTCGTATACGCTCTGCGCGGCGGCGAGGCCTGGGCCGGCATGATGGCCTTGCTCGCTCCCGGGAACCAAACCTGGTGCGCCAACGCGGGCGCGCTGATAGTCATGGCGTCCAGGAACGATTTTGAATACAACGGCAAGCCCAATAAGACGCACTCCTTTGACACCGGGGCGGCGTGGATGAGCCTGGCCTTGCAGGCCTCCCTGCTGGGACTGACGGCGCATGGCATGGCCGGATTCGATTACGGCGCCGCCATCGATGCGGTGGGGTTACCTGACGGTTACTCCGTGGAAGCGATGTGCGCCATCGGTTATCCGGGCGATGCGGCCGTCTTGCCGGAAAACCTGCGCGCCCTCGAGAAGCCCAACGGACGCAGGCCCGTGTCCGAATTGTTTTTTGAAAATCGCTTCCCAGCCGGTTAGAGACCCGCTCCTTCCGGAAGATCCTGCCTCCTTCCGAAACGGGCGCTCTGAAAAGGGCGCTCTACTTATCCATCTCACCTTAAAAGTTTTCCCCATCCGCTTGGGGATAGATACCGGAAGGACGGGGAGTTATCCACAGCTGACCGTGGAATTATCGGGCGAATTCTTTCAAATTTAGACTGGCAATCCCCGGGTTATCCACAAGTTGATACATCTTTTCAACAGCCTGTTGATAGGTTTTGACCCAATTTTTCGCCTCTGCAAATGATTTTCTTGTGGTGATCGCGTCGGCAAGGAATGGTAAGATGGCCGATAGATAACCCCATGGAAGAAGTCCTTTTAAACTACCTGCAAACCCGTAACCGGAACTCCTGTGAATCCGGTAACAAAGACAACGGTTCAACCGGCGCCGAGGAGGTCCGCGAGCCCGCCTCTTGGACCAATGGCGGGGCGACTGCCGGGACTCCGGGTTCGGAGTCGGATGTTTTTCTTAAAAGCACCCTGCCCTATCCGCTCAGCGCCCTCTTCGCTTTAGTCGACTCCCATCGGGACTATCCCACCGGTTGCATCCGGCTCGCCGAGTTCCTTAAGCGGCAATGCGGCCAATATCCCTTGGAAGACGTCCTGTCCCAAGCGATGCAGGCGCGGTTCCCGCGCGTGTGGATGGAGCGGTTCATTTTCCTCCTGTTGGACGTGCAAACTTCCGACTCGCAGACCGCGGCCTATACCCTGCAATTCCGGCACCTGAAACGCCTGCTCTTGCGGGTAGAACGCAGGACGCCCTTGAACACGGTGGAGTCCGGCCTGGCCCGGGAACTGATTGCCGCGTTATCGCTTTCGCAGTTCCTGGATTTCGATCCCTACTGCCGCCTTGCCGCCGATGCCTTCAAAACTCTGCAAGTCGGGCTGATTCCCGTTTCCGGAGACCTGGGGCTGCTCATCTACCTCATCCGTTGCGAATGCATGGCCATGGGCGAACGCAAGAATTGGCTTGAGACCGAACATGCCTCCGGCGATCCGGACACGGTGGCGCGCTTGTCCCCGCATCTCCACCTCCTGGAAGAGCGCATGCAGAAGGCGCAGGAGCTGGCCCAACGCATCGGCGGATTCGGCCCCATCCAGGAAGCCCCCATGGGATTGGAAAAGGCCATGGGCCCGTCCTTCTTTTCCCATCTCAAGGAATGCCTGGCCAAATCGCCTGCACTGGCGGGCCTCAGGGAAACCTTGGAATTGCAGCAAGCCAAACGCATCCCCACCCGCGACCTCATCGCTTTGTCGTCCCTGTGCCGGTGGCTGATGGAAGGGCGCGGATCCCCGGCGGGCCCATTGGAATGGGCGCGCATGGCGCTGCAATCCTATGATCGCGGGCATTTCCGCCTGGACGTGGCGGCCGGCCGGCCGGCAGTGGAAGTCCTGCTCTCGGAAGCCAAGGTCGAACGGGACGGCAGCACCGTGCTCGGCAATTTCGGTGAGAATCCGTACTCGCCCTGGATCGCCCGCGACGACCTCACCCGGCCCTTCCGCAGTTCCAATCCGGATCGCATCGCGCCCGATCTGCGCACCACGGTGATGGCCAACATCCATCGCGACGCCATCATCCTGAAAATGCTGGACAACCCCCGGGTTTATGGGGCCTCGGGAGTGGTGGAGGCCATCGTGGAAGGCAGCCGCTCGCCCTTGGTCCAGAGCAAAATAGCCTCCCGCCGCGAACTGCATTCCGGTCCCGTCAACGGCCGCGTACCCTTGGCCCTGCTGCGCAGCCCGGTTTCCATAGCCACCGGCTTGATACGGCCCCTTATCCATCCCTCCCTGGTCTCTTTCACGGAGATGAAGGCCTTGTACCGCGGACGTTCCGCGCTGCGCCGGGAGGTGACCGATGAGCTGCATAACTTCCTGGTACAAGCTTACGCGATCTGAAAGGGGGCGCGGCAAGCACCCATCCCATTTTCGGCGGGGAAATCCCGTCACATTGTGCTATTTTGTGGAAACGGCGCTCTTGGCGCCGTCGGTGACGTACGGGACCGGGCAATCCGACCCGTGGAGGAGTACCATGGACACGTCCAACCCTTCCCAACCCAAGGGGAAGAGATCGGGGCTCAGGAATAAAGCCGATTCCCTGGGGCGCGAAGTGTACTGGGTCACCCTTTCCGCCAAGGACGAAGCCAAGCCTTTCGGAACCTTACGCGGCGGCGAAACCATCCTCAATGCGCGCGGCAAAGCGCTGGCGGCCACGTGGCGGGAGATGGCCGACATCCGTCCCGCCGTGGAACCGGATGCCATGGTCATCGGACCGCGGCGGCTCCAGGGCATCCTTTTGCTCTCCTCCAAGAAGAAAGATCAAGTGTCCCTGGAGGAAGTCATCAAGCTTTTCAAGGTCCTCTCGTCCCTGAGGCTGGCCCAGTTGGGTAAAGCCGCCAATGCAGCCAGTAACGCCGGGACCGCCCGTAACACGCCGGTTACCAAGGCCGGATCGTCTCCGGCGCGCGGCGCGCAAAGCCCGTCCGCATTGTGGAAAAAAGGGTTTACGGAGATGGCGATCGGCGGTTCCGCGGAGTTGGCGGAAGCGCGTAAGGCCCTCAAGGGCCTGCAGGCGCGGTAGTCACCGGCGAATGGGCAAAGTCGTCTTAACCATCGTATCCCAGGATAAGGATCAATGCTACCTGCAGGCATTGGCCCGGAGCCCCTCCTATTCCGCAACCACCAGTTTCAGTTGCCTCAGCAAGGCGCTGCTGGATTTCGGCAAGGCCATCAAGGGCTTTTCCGGATCCTTGGGCGAGAAAGAGGACTATTCCATCGGCACCGGCATGGGCCGCGCGGAGTTTTCTTTCCAGACCGTGGCCGGCACCGGCCTCTGTGAATGCTGGGTCCGCATCAAGGGCCTCCAGGAAGAGGCCGGCCAGACCGCCGAAGCCTTCTTTCCCATCGATTACCTGGACGCGGCCGCCATCGAAGCCTTCTCCCGCGAATTGATCAAGATGGGCACCGGCCACGGCAAATCCGCGGAACTTAAAAACCAGTTCGAAAAAGAAAAAGCCTAACTGTTCCCACGCATCCTCCGGTACCTGCTGGCGGTCTTCTTCGCGTTGGCGGGCGCCAACCATTTCCTGCATCCGGACATCTATCTCCGCATCATGCCGCCCTATCTGCCTTTCCCGCTCCCCCTGGTCTACCTGAGCGGGTTCCTGGAATCCGCATTCGGACTCGGCTTGATCCCTCCCGTTTGTAAGCGCGCGGCCGCATGGGGATTGGTCGCGCTGCTGTTGTTTGTTTTCCCCGCCAATATCCACATGGCCCTGCATCCTTCCCTTTATCCCATGTTCCAGCCCGCATTGCTCTGGTTGCGGTTGCCTTTGCAATTCGTATTGATGGGGTTGGTTTTGCTTTCCGTTGGGAAAAGGCCCGCTGGCGGGCGCTGAAAAATTTTAATTGGGGATTGCAGGCCGGTTTCATCAAGGAGCGCTCGCCATGAAAGACCTCTTCCACAAATTGGCCCAGAAGGTTTCCGCCGCCGTGGGATCGCCGGCCGCATTCCTCCTCGCCATTCTAACCATTCTTGTTTGGGGCTGCAGCGGTCCGTTATTCCACTACTCGGACACGTGGCAATTGGTAATCAATACCGGTACCACCATCGTGACCTTTCTGATGGTTTTCCTGATCCAGAACACCCAGAACCGCGACGCGCGCGTGATGCATCTCAAGCTCGACGAGCTGATTCGCGCCCTGGATCCGGCCCGCAACAGCCTGCTGGATCTGGAGGATTTGTCGGATGAGGAAATCGAGAGGCTGGAGCGGGAATTCAAAGGCCTGCGGGATCAGATCCAAGTCATGAAGGAAGTGAAGGAGGGCGCGAAACCGAAAATCAAGACCGGGGGTAAGGAGGCGCCAGGGACGACCCCACGTACTCGGAAACGCTGACAATCCGGGTTTTGAGATTGCCGATTAAAGGCCGGGCAACCTCACGAACATCCCCAACGAGAGGATGACCACCACGCTCAGGATGAGCACGAAGGCGTAGTTCCAGCGCAGGCCGGAACCGCCCAGGCGGCGATCCGCCGATTCCGGGGCCGGGGATTGCAACCACAGGGCGCGGATGATCTGGAAATAGAAGTAGAAGGAAACCAGCCCCCCGCACACCGAGAGCATCACCACCCACAAGGTCATGGGAGGCATAGCCGCGTCCGGCTTCAAGGCTTCCAGCACCACGCCGAACTTGGCCGCGAATCCGGAAGTGAGCGGAATGCCCGCATAGCTGAGCAGGATTACGGTGAGCCCCAGCGCCGACCAACGATGGGTCCTGCCCATGCCGGCCAGATCGGAAAGCTCATCCACATCCGCTTGGTTGGTGCCCATGGACATGAGCGCGGCCCAGGATCCCAGGGTCATGATGCCGTAGGAGCCCAGGTAGAAGACCACGATGGAGACGGAGTTGACCAGGATGCCGAGCAGGATGAACCCGGCGTTGACCACGGCGGAATAGGCTATCAGCCGCTTGAGATTGGTCTGGGAGACGGCCTGCAGGTTGCCCAGTACCGCGGAGATGGCCGCGGCCACCAACAGCACCGGCTTCCACAAATCCGCCAGCGGTTCAAACACGCCCCACAGCAGCATGCCCAGCATGCCGAACACGGCCACTTTCACGGGCGAGGAGATGATGGCGAGCGAGGCGAGGTTGGTGCCCTGGTACACGTCCGGCAACCAATTATGGAACGGGGCCACGGCCACCTTGAATAGCACCGCGCCCATCAGGAAGCCCAGGCCTATCTTGGCCAAGGTCAAATCGCCCGTAGCGCCCGCTTCCACCGCGCGCGCCAGCTTGTCATGGATGGCCACCAAATGGATTTCCCCCGTGGCGCCGTAGATGAAGGAAAGCCCCAGCAGGAACAGTACGCTGGTGAAAATGCCCAGCATCAGGTATTTCATGCCCGCCTCGTTGGAGCGCGGATCCCCATGGCTGAAGCCCGCCAGCACATAGGATGGGATGGAGACCAGCTCGTAGGCGATGAACAGCGTGGCGATATCGTTGGCCAGGCACAGGTTGACCATGCCTAAGGCCAGCGCCAAAACCACCATGCGCCAATCGATGCCGTTGACGCGCACCTTATCCAGGTATTCTTCCGAGAGCACCATGCCGATGGCGGTGAGGCCCAGGCAGACATAGGCGATGACCTTGCCCACCGAGGTAACCCGGATGGCGCCCCCGAAATATTGCGCCCCTTCCGGCAGGAAAAACCAGATGGCCGCGGCCGTGGAGCACAAAGCGACTACGGCGATGAGCGTGGACGCGCCTTCCTTGCGGAAGGGATTGATGGAGGCGAGGAACAGCAGAAAGATGAAGCCGCCCACCAAGGGCAATTGCGTCAGCAGATAGGGATTCATTGCAGTCCCGCCAGGCCGCCGGCCCCGATGGAGAGGAGGGTCTTTTCCACAGGTTGGATGAAGAGCATGGGATAGAGTCCCAGCACCAGCCACAAGGCGATAAGGCCCAGGGCCAATCCGGTTTCCCCCAGCGAGAAATCCGCCGCTTGGGTAAAGCCCGCGCCGTCGCCCTTGGGGGCGCCCAGGAAAATCCTGTGGAAGGCCCGTACCAGGGCCGCCGCGCCGATCAGGGCGCCCAGGGAGGCCAGGAAGGTGATCCAGGGCGAAGAGCGGAAGGCCGAGAACAGGACCAGGATCTCCCCCGCGAAATTGCTGAGGCCGGGCAGGCTGGCGGAAGCGAAGATGGCGGTGAGCAATACCGCCGCCAAACGGCGTTGGCCGCTGCGCAGGCCGCCGCCGGCCGATAGCGAAGGACTATCGCCGCTGGTGAAGATGCGGGCATCGAAGGAGAACAGGGCCGCCATGATGAGGCCGTGGTTGAAGACCTGGAAGATGGCGCCCGTCATGCCCGTGGTGGCCACGTCGCCGGAGGCCGAGAACACGCCCAAGGCGACCAGGCTCAAATGCGACAAAGAAGAGTAGACCAGGATGTCGATGAGCCTATCCTGCGCCAGGCACAGGAAGGCGCCGTACACGGCCCCCATCACGCATAAAGTCTGCAAGTACGGGGCCAGTCGCGCGATCTCCTGCGGGAACCCGGGAGCCAACACCAGGATGAGACCGTAGGCGCCCATTTTGGACATGAGAGCGGAAAGCACTGCGCGGCAGGCCGGCGCGGAGACGTTGTAGGTATCCCGCAGCCAGCCATGGAAGCCCAGCAAGGGCAGCTTGACGGCGAAGGCCAGCGCGAAGCCCGCGAATACCCACCAACGCTGGACCGCAGGCATATCGTTCACGATGGCGGCGATCCCGCCGATGCCGGGATCCTTGCCGGCTATCGCGCAGAGGGCGATGATGGAGACCAGCATGGGCAAGCTGCCCAGCAAGGTGACCAGGCAAAAACGCACCAAGGCGGTATAGACCGAACCGGTGTGGATGTTGGCGCGCCCGTGCATGCCGATCCAGAAATACGCGCCCAGCAAGGCGGTTTCCCAGAACAGGTAGAAAAGCAATAGGCTGTCCGAGATGAAGACGCCGGCCAGGCTCAGCGACAACAGGTTGGCGGAGACGTAATAGGAAGAGCCGTACCGGCCTTCCCGGTCGCGCAGCCAGGTGAAGATCAGAGGCAGGCAGATTCCCAGCAACAGCAGGAAGGGCGCATTGCGCCCGTCGATGTAGAGGGTGGGTTGCAGGATGATATTGGTGGCCCCGAACGGCAGGCTGCCGCCGCGCAGCACCAGGCCTTCCGGAACGGTCATGGCCATGATGGAGATCCAGATCAGGAAAATCCCGTAGCCCCACTGGAACAGGAGCGCGGCCTTGGCATGGACTAGGTTGGATGATTTTGGGTGGGACGATTTGGAGGAACCGGAGCGCGCGGGCGCTCCCCCGTGCAACAGCAGGGCCGCCAAGGGGAGGAGGATGGCCAAAGGCAGAAAGGCCGCGAACGAGTGCATGGATCAATGCCCTCCCAGGTAGAAGGCCAGGATGAAGATGGCGAGCAGCACGGCCACGGCGTATTGATGGACCTTGCCGGTTTGCAGGCGGCGCAATCCCAGCGACAATCCCAGCCCCAGCCACCCGGTAACGGTGATGATACCGGTGAAAACGTTCTCCAGGATCAGGCGGCTCAAATAGGCCGCGGCCTTCAGGGGGACCACGATGACGGCTTCGTACAGATCGTCGAAATAGAATTTGCGCGACAAGGGGCCGTATGCGCCCAGCTTCAGGCCCTTGAGCCTGCCCAGCAAGGCTTCCCGCCGCTTGGTATTGGAGAAGGCCGCGAAGACCAATCCGGCCAGCGCGATATTCGCGATCAGGAAAGGCAAGGCATGGATAAGGCTCACGCCTTCCGGTTCCGCGCCGCCGCCGGTGATGATGGACCAGATGAAGCCCTTGCCGCCGAAGGCGCGGGACGCGCTCAGCACGCCGAATACCGGCGCCGCCAGGATCAGGATGCCGAGCACCAAACGGATGGCCGGACTGGTTTCCTTGATCGCGCCGCCATGGCGGCCTGCATCGTGGTGATCGCTATTGCTATCGGCGTGGAGCGCGTGAGAGGCATGGGCCGCAGGCGTATGATCGCCGGGAGCCGGCCGGGGAATTTCCGGCGCGATGGCATCGCTGCGCAGGTATCCGTACAAGCGGAACAGATAGACCACCGAAAGCGTCTCCACCGCGACCACGATGGCGTGGACCAGGCGGCCGGACAAAGTGAATCCAAAACCGCTGAACTCCGCTTCCTCAATGGCGCCCAGCACCGCCTCCTTGCTGAAAAACCCGGCGGCCAGATAGGGGATCAGGCCCGCGCCGCCGATGCAGCCGACCAGGAAGGCGATGTTGGTGACGGGAAGCTTCTTGAGCACGCCGCGCAGGTTGCGCACGTCCTGTTCATGATGCGCCGCGACGATGACGCTGCCGGCCGCCAGGAACAGGAGTGCCTTGAAGAAGGCATGGCCGAACAGGTGCAACATGCCCGCGCCCGTCGAGCCCGCCGCCAGGGCCAGGAACATCAGGGCCAGGTTGGAGAGCGTGGAGTAGGCCAGGATTTTCTTGATGTCCGTTTGCACCAGCGCCAGCACCGCTCCTAGCACCAGGGTGACCAGCGCGCAGATGGCGACGATGAGCCGCGCTTCCGGGGAAACGGCGTACAGCCAATCCAGACGGGCCAGCAAATAGACGCCGGCCGTGACCATGGTGGCCGCGTGGATGAGCGCGGAAACCGGCGTGGGACCGGCCATGGCATCGGCCAGCCACACGTGCAAAGGGGCCTGAGCGGATTTGGCGAAGGCGCCGCCGAGCAGGAAGAAAGCCGCCAACGCCGCCTGGCCGGAATGGATGCTGGCGAGGGTAGGCCCATGCGCGGCCAATTCGGAAAGGGACACGGTGCCGAACAGGGAGAACATCGAGAATACGCCCAGCAGGAAGAACACGTCCCCGATGCGGTTCACGAAGAAAGCGCGGAAGGCCGCGAGGGGGACATCCTTCTGCCGCCAATAGTGCCCGATGAGCAGGTAGGAGCACAGCCCCACGCCTTCCCAACCCAGGAAGATGAGCACCAGGTTATCCGCCAGCACCAAGGTGAGCATGGAGGCCACGAACAGGTTGAGGCTGGCGAAGAACCGGCCCTGCTCGGAATCGTGCCGCATGTAGCCGATGGAATAGACGCTGATGAGGAAGCCGAAGAAGGTGACCAGCAGGCACATGCAGAGCGAAATGGAATCCAGGTGCAAATGCAATCCCGCCTGGAAACCTTGCGTGGCGATCCAGGGACCCGCGTCGAAATCGATCGGCTGGCCCGCGCCGAACACGCCGGCCCCGCAAAAGGAAAGCACGATGGCGAAGGAGCCGCCCGCCGCCGCCGCCGCCAGGCCGCCGATGGCGTTATAAGGAAGGCGGCCGCCGAGCAAGGCCAGCAGGGCCGCGGAGAGGCCGGGTAACAGGGGGATGAGCAGCAACAGCCAGGGATTCATCAGGCGCGTTCTCCCAGCTGGGAAATCCGGTTGCGGGTGATGTCGTTGTAATTCTTGAACAGCACGATGACCATGGAAAGCCCCACCGCCGCTTCTACGGCGGCCACGCCGATGGACAGCATGTACAGGTAATGGCTGTTCTCAACCGTTCCCCAGCGGAAGAAATTGAAGGAGATGAGGGACAGGTTCACCCCGTTCAGCATCACTTCGATCGAGAGCAGCACAAGGATCAGGCTGCGGCGGCGGAACACGCCGTAGCTGCCGATCAAAACCAGCGCCAGGGAAAGCATCAGGCAATCGGGAAGATTGAACAGGGATACGCTCATTTGGGTTCCAGGGCCTCGCGCTGTAGAATCGGCAGGGCCTCCGTGGGACGGGTGGTGATGGAGTTTTCCATGCGGGCTTCCGCGCCTTTGCGGCGGGAGAAGTTCAGGGCGGCGATGATTCCCACCAGGATCAGAAAGGAGATCAGTTCAAAGGAAACGGTGAGGGGATTGTTGGCGGGATCCTCGAACAACAGCGCCGAGATGGAGGAGAGTTCGCCGAATCCGGGCTTGGTCACGGGTGCCACGGAAACCTGCGACGCCGCATGGTAAACCTTGGGCAATAGCAGCGCCCCCAGCGCGCCTACCACCAGCAGCCCGATCAAGGCGCCGCGCATTCCCGAAAACCCGCCTTCGCCGCCTTCCGATCCGCCCGCCGGCGATTCGCCGTCCTTGGGGGAAGGGTTGATCATCATGATAACGAAAGTGAACAGCATCATGATGGCGCCGGCATACACCAGGATTTGCAGGATACCGACGAAGGCGGCCTGCAAAAGGATGTACACCAGGGACGTGGGGATGAAGGCTACGATGAGCAGAAGCGTGGCGCGCACCGGATTCTTGACCAGTACCACCGCCAAGGAACTCAGCAGGATGACGAGGGCGGACAGGGCGAAGGTGATCTCGACGACGGGTGAAACTGGCACTATTCCCTGACCTTATGGAGTATGGGCCCGCTCCCGGATTAAACTTAGCCGACGGGGCGGAAAACCTGCGGAGAACCGCCGGGTTCTCCCATTTCCGGCTGGAATTTAGAAAGAAACCCCGGGAAAATAAAGGCAAGGCGCTCTTCCGGAACGCCCCGCGGTACTGGCTTAAAGTGTCAGGAGAGGTAGTGACGGCGGCCGCAGGCTGGACGGAATCGGGTAATTTCCATCGGAGCGCGGGCCGCCGTCCGGGCGAGATCAGAAAGTCTTTGGCAAAGGCAAAAGCCAAGGCAGGGAGGAAGGTTCGATAGCGCGGTTGTGGAAAAGCGCTTCCGGCGCTCCGGGAGCTTCCGGGGACAAGGGGAAATCCAGGGTGAAGACCAGGCCATGCGCCCCATCGACCGATCCATTCTTGCTTTCCACCCGGATGCGCCCTCCGTGATTCTCCACTATCGATTGTACGATGAACATCCCCAATCCCCGGCGCGTGGGACCGGATTTGGTGGTGAAGAACGGCTCGAAGATTCGCCCCAGATCTTCCGGAGCGCAACCGCGCCCATCATCCTCGATGCGCAGTTGCAGGGCCCCCTCCGCCCGATGCAGGGAAGTGATCACCTCCCGGGCATCCGCTTCCATGGCATTGGCGTACAGGTTCAGGAAAACCTGCTCCAGACGATCGGGATCCCCCAGCAGGGTGGGCGCGGAATCCTGGATGTCCCAACGGAATCCTTCCGTCTCCCCATAGAAGTGGGTCTTGACGCAGGCTTTGGCCGCATCGCCCATATGCAGGCGCCAAAGCACGCCGCTGGCGGTGGCATCGGGAGCCTTCTCCATGTTCCGGGTGAAGGACTCCAATTTTTCCACCACCCGGTCGATGCGATCGATGATTTCGTTATCGGTTCCTTGTACCCGTTGCCGCAACAAGCGGGCATTGCCCCGGAGCGTGCACAGGTAATTCTTCATCTCATGGCCCAGCAGTGCCGCGTCCCCCACGCGCTCTGCTTCTCTCCTCTGCTCGCCGCCGCGGATCGCGGGTGCCGCTCCGGCATCATACCTGGCCGTTCCCGAACGCTGCGGGGGATAGGCTTCCGGCCAATGCGAACGCTTGCCTCTGCGGATCAGCAAGGCCATTCCCGTCAACGCCATGCCGAATACGAAAAGCGTGGGGTAGGCGTGGAACAGGGGGAATCGGGCTCCCGCGGAGCTTCCCCAGAAACCCAAGAAAGAGGCCAAGGCTCCCAGGGTTATGTAGGACATTCCAGTCGTCATCTTATGTGCTACCATAATGGGAAATCTATTCCTTGGCCAAGCCAGTTAATGTCCCCGCACTTGCACTTCCCGCTCTTTTTTTCAGAGCGATCGCGAGGGCGGAATCCGCAGCAAGCTCCCGTTGGGTTAGACGATCCGGCTCCCGGAAAGTGCCCATCCTTTTTCAGCACCTTCCCTTTGGACGTTTCCAATTCCCGAACCTGGGACAGAAATTCTCCCGACGGGACACGCCGATCCGGCCTGCGGTCAGTCCGGGGCCAATCCCCGCAAGCGCGGGGCGAATGTTTTGCCGATACGAGCCCATGGTAATTCATGATGCTTAGAGCAGCGCAAAAACGGGACCAATATCCTTAGCGTATGGAAGCGGGGTTTCCCACTGGGAAAAGGGGCGTCAATGGCGGCGGATGGATTGGGAGCGAAGGAGGAAGCAGGAGGAGCGGTCAGGTTTTATCCAGCCGACAAGCCAAGGTGGGCAACCCTTGCGCGCCCGTCCCGCTCCGGCTAAGGCACGATTCTCGGGTTGATAATCAGCTGTTTATAGGCCGATGTGACGATTCCGGAAACATCCGTGACCTGGATCCCGATTTGCATCGTGCCCGCCGAGTCGCAAGGGAAAAGCAAGGTATCGCTGCCTGCGCGCCCGGTCAGTTCCAGGTCGCGCAAACTGTCGTTGGAATTTTTGATCTTCCATTGCAACAGGCGGTTGTCCCGGAATGGGTTGGTGAAGGTCCCCACGACGCGCGCCGTATCGCCCACTTTGTAGGCCGAATCCGCGGGAAGAATGCGCACGTCCAGGTCCGCGCCGAAGGAGGTGGGCCGCGTGGCGACTACCTTTATCGGTTCGGTTCCCGTCCCGAATACATGGTCGCTTTTCAAGCAATAGACCGAATAGTAGAGGTTTTTTTTCGCAACCGTGTCGGACTGATCTTTGTAAGGTTGATCGATAGTGGTGGTATCCGTGCTCAACAGGGTCCTGGGCGCTCCGGTTTGCGCGGAATCCCGGGCCCGTATGCCATACATGACAAGCTGCGGAAAGTTGACCTTGGACCAGGTGAGGGTCACCACTCCAGTGATGGGATTGTACACGGCGATGACCGTATCCGGAAATGGTTTCGGTTTTCCCGAGGGTCCCTGGTCCAGTTGGAAGGAGATCTCTTTGGACTGTCCGGAATTCACCTCCGTGTACATGGAAACACTCGTATAGGGGGGCTTCTGGCAAAGTACCCGGTACCCACCTTCCGCAAGAAAGAAGTGGAACTTGCCATTTTGCGTGGAGGCCCAATAAGGCGTGCCATCCACTTGGCAAATCACGCTATCCAGAACGGAACCGTTGTCCACGTCCGTTACGGTACCTTCTAATTGCCCCGGGGTCCTGAGATTGATGATAAAGGGTAGGCCTTCGCCTTCATAGGGCAGAATGGGTCTGAGGTTCCGCTTGATTCCCACCTTCTTCAAATTGAGGTTAGAGGAAGAATCTTCAAAGGTCAAATCATATCTCCCGCTGAGCAGGGAATCGAAATGGAATTTGCCTTCCCCATTGGTGTAGGCGATATCGGTGGATTTCAATCCGGCACGTTGGCTGTCAGCCCCTTTCACGGCCGGGTTTTCTTCCACCGAAGTGGCAATTGCGACCACCTTTGCCCCGACGGCCGGCGTCCCATCTTCCAATTGCACCAAACCCAACAACTCATGGGGATCCGACACTTCCGTCCCGGTTTGGCAGCCCAGGTCGGCGGAAAGGAATGCCAAAGCGAAAAACGCGGCCAGGCCAAGCCAGCCGCGTCGCAAAACACCGATGGGATTCTTTCCCTTAAGCGCCATCCCCCTCCGCCTTTTCAATCCGGGTCACGGGAAACAATTGGAAATTGAACTGGTACACGCGATCGGCTTTGCTGCCGTTTTCCGAGAGCGCCAAAAGGTACATCCGCAGATTCTTGATCGCCAACTTCGCCTTGCGGATTTTCTCGCCCGTGAGCGGGAGCGTGAGGGTGGAAAATCCTTTCTGCTCCGGCGGGAACTCATCCAGCGCGCGGATGGCGAGCTTAAGCGTATTGTGGTGGAAGTTGGCGACGTTGAGACCGTTGAATCCACCTCCGGTGCTGATGTTGGCGGATGCCGGTCGCCAATTCCCGGAGGCGTCCTTGGCGATGAAGCCGAGGGAGGCGAGCAGCTCAATGGCCTTGCGCGCCTCTTTGGCGGATATGGGCGGGTCCAGGATCTTGGCGAGCGTCTTATAGTCCTCCTGGAAAGGAAGGTAGTGGAGGATTTCCCGTACCGCAGCATAATACCACTTGCTGAAGTATTCGTATTTATCCGGCTCCAGCACATCGAACTTGACCTTGCCGCCGGTCATCATCTTTTCGTAGAACCGGTTCTTCTCCTCCAGGGTCTTGGCCTGGTTGAAACTGATCAGGTTCAGGAAATATTCCTCTTCATCCTTGGCCAGCTTGAGCGCCTTGGCGAACTTCAACATGAACGCGCCCGAGAGATTCTTCTTACCGGAAAGCACGTCCGAGAAATAGCCGGAAGAACTGAACCCCACCTTCATGGTGAAGTAGCGATGGGAAAACTTGGGGTCCTTCCCCTTTTGTTCCTCATAATAATCCTTGAGGAACTTGCGGTAGTCGGTATAGGCGAATAAATCAGGCATGGTTGCGATCCGGACCAGGGATAGGGTCCCCTCAAAGTATATCCTTGGGGCGGGCAATAATGGGGCGACCGGGGCAAAATCTCGCTCCCGGACAGAGAGCGAAGCGCTTCCGGGGGATGCCTTTTGGGAATTTCCTTTAACTAATCCCTTAGGGGAACTATCCTTTTGAAATGGGGTGGAACGCGCGCTTCGCCAAAATCATTTGCAAATCCTTCTGCCTAATCGCCTTGGGGAACGCTTATGCCGGTGAGGCTGCGCCCGGGAAGGAAATCGACGCGACCCAACCCATGGAGATGTCCTTCATGAAAGGGGACACGCGCAACGGATCCAAGATCCATCTGCGCATCGTGGGCGATTCTCTTTACTACAGCGAGGTGGCCTACCGTCCCGATGCCGGCCCCTTGGAAACCCGCAAGGCCTTGCTCCTGGGCGGGAACAGGCGCAAGGCGCTAAACGGCGTCCTGGGGGAACTTCAGCGTTACTCCCCGTTCGGCACCTGCTTCGGTAGGGACATGCGCTTCTACATGGTGGAAACCGCGGCGGGGAAATTCTACCGCAGCCTTCCGGAGCGTTCCGGCAAATGCTATACCGATGAGCCCGGCATCTGGTCCCTGTTCCAGGATCTGGACGATTTGCTAACCCCGCCGGATGATTCCGACTACCAGGAATACTCCGCCTCCTGAAACGCCGCGGCCTCAATCCGCAACCGATTCCGACCCTGAAAATCGAACCCTGAAAAGAAAGAGCCCCGACCGAAGGGCTCGGACGGGGCTCTATGCGCTACGGTGGACTAATCCGTTGCGCGGGCACGGATATAAAATAACCCGTTCCCGGGCGAGGGGACTTTCCGCTCCGCAAATACTGCTCTCTAATTGAGAGCGCAGCGGGAGAAAAACGGCGGATGCGCGGCAAGCCCGGGTGCTATCTTAGGGTATTCCCATGAAACCGAAGCTGCCCGCCGTCATTGACTATCTGGATTTCCGCAGCTTCCTTAAAGAATGGTTCCGTTGCAAAAAGGAAATCCAACCGGGCTACTCCATGCGGACTTTCGCGGCCATTCCCGCCTTGGCCATTTCCAGCACCAGCTACATGACCAACCTGCTCAAGGGCACGCGCAATCTTACCCAGCGCCAACGCTTGCAGTTCATCACCGCCTTGAAGCTGGACGGAACCGAGGCGGAGTACTTCGATTTTCTGGTCCAGTTCAACCAGGCCAAAACCATCGAGGAGAAGAATTATTTCTTTTCCCACCTTTCCAAGTACCGCGGATCCCAGGCGAAAATACTCCTGGAAAAACAGCATGACTTTTTCTCCAAATGGCATCATAGTGTCATCTATAATTATCTGGGCCTGGGGAAGGCGGACGCATCGCCCGCCCGCATCGCCAAGCATCTGGCCGAGGATCTTTCCGCCGCGGAAGTGCAGGAGTCGCTCGATTTGCTGTTGTCGATGGGATTGATAAAGAAGACCGCCAATGGATTCGCCGTTACCGATCGGCACCTGGCGTCGCAAAAGGTTTTCAAAGGGCAGGTGGCCAAGGAATACCATCGCGAATTCATGCGCCTGGCCTCGGCGGCGCTGGATAAGTACGGACCCGAGCGGCGCCAATTCAACGTGTTGGCCTTTTCGATATCGGATAAGGGGTTCGCCACCGTCAAGCAGCGCATCGACGCGTTCATCCAGGAAGTGCGCGAGATCATCGATAGGGACCAGGACATGAACCAAGTGAACGTACTCAACATCCAATTGTTCCCGGGAGCCCGGATTCCATGAAGCCAAAGCGTGCCGGCCTCGTCAATCCCATATTGGCCGGGGCTTTCAGCGCCCTTGCCGCCTGTCTTCAGTTCTCCGGCTGCAACGGAGGAACCAGCACCGGCGCCGACAATCCCGATCTCATCCTACGCGTGGAGCGGGACGGAAAGCCGGTGGACTTCAAAGGGTTTATCCAAATCTTTCCCAACAATTCCAATCCCGAGTTTTTCACCTTGCCCCCGGATGACGGTAACACCGCGCCGCATGTGGAGATCCGTAACGATCCCGCCGCAGCCATTTTCCTTGCCGGCAAAACCATAGCCATTCCCGCCGACCTCCTTTCCCAACAGATCAAAATCCCGTCTCTACCCCTGGGTAAATCCTCGGCTACGGCGGAGGCCGTCAAATCCATTCCGGACTTCAATGTGGTCTTCTATGGATTCGATAACACCGTGGGATTGTTGGCCAACGTTCATCTTGATCCGGCTACAATGCATTTCAGCGGACAAGAGGGGAACGGGGATACTTTGATCGTGCGGGTTTCGCCGGAACACAGCTATTCCGGTAGCGTGGATACAACCACCGAAGCCCGCGCGGCGGTGGCGCTATTCGTGCCCGGCACCACCTTTTTCGCGCCCGTGCATGGCGGCGATTTCACCTTTGAAGGCGTGCCGGACGGCAAGCTGCCCCTCCGCTGGGTATCCGCAAACGGCCATGTCCACGCCATGCCCGATTCGCTGGGCGCAACCTGGACCGGCCCTTTGCGGCCCGGCTCCCGCATCGACTCCATCTATCTGCCTCCCGCCATCCCAACGCTCGCCCCTCCGGATGCTTCGCCGCTGGGCCGCTATGCTTTTACCGATTCCGTGGCCGTAACGCTTACCGCCCAATCCGGCGCGGAGATCTACTATACCTTGGACGGCATCGCTCCCGGCCCCGCCTCGCCGCCCTATACCCATCCAATAGTCCTGCGCGTGAACACCACCATCATGGCCGTGGCCTATCTCAAAGGCTGGAATCATAGCCCCATCTCCGTGAACAATTACGATCTGGTCCCGGACCTGCCCGTGGCCGCGCCCGCCGGCAAAGGCTTCCGCGATTCCGTGATGGTGGCGCTGTCTTGCAAGTCCAAGGGCGCTTCCATTTATTACACCTTGGACGGCAGCCTGCCGACGGATTCGGCCGCGACCCAATACGTGCGGCCGTTCGTCGTCAAGGCGACCACTACCGTGAAAGCGGTGGTGAAGTTGCCCGGATTGGGCGAGAGCCGCATCCTGGAGGAGAAATACATCCTAGTGACGGACTCGCTCGCAGCGCCGCAGCCATGAGCTTGCGGATGCGCTTCCCATCCCCGCAACCCGAAAGGTTCTCCATGAAATCCGCGCCTCTTCTCGCTTCCGGCTGCGTGGCTTTGCTGCTATACGCCTGTAAGGATCCCACCTCCCCCCAAGCCGGGCCAACATGGTACGGCTTGGCCCAAAACTCCTGCGGCCCCGCCGACGGCCTGACCGTTTCCCTTTCCCTGGATACCACATCCTATTCCGGATGCGCGGATACCACTCACCCGGGAGCTTACGGTATCGTTTCGGACCTGGGCGATGTGGATAGCCTGAAAGCGGGCAAGGTGGTGGCTTGGGCATTGGAGACATTGTGCGGTAACCCCGTGCGCGCAGCCGCCAAAACGGCCTGCGGCGAGTCTACCGAGTACCGGTTGGATGTGGAGCGCGTGGATGGGGACAAGGTTTTCGGGACTTTCCGGATCCGCAACATTTCCGCGGCGCGGGATACCGTTATCCGGCAAGGCCCTGCCACGCTCGCCAAATGCCATGCCCGGCCGCTCTGCGGTTGAGGGCTGAAGGAGTCCATCGATCCGCAACCCTATTGCGAAGCGAGCGGCGCGCCTTCCCAAGCCCGCGACTGCAGGGATCAGTACGACTTCAAGATAGAAGCGCTTGCGGCGGGTACGGCCAGCGTACGCGGGCAATCATGGAGCCGGGCGACGGCCCGGTCCGGGGCGCGCAACGAGCGCTCTTCCCAAGGACCCAATGGAGGGACAGGCGAATGCGCGAGCGAGCGCAAGTAACCCACACGTTACGCCCGGATCCGTGCGAACGCCCGCGAAGTACGGATAGCCTTAGGGCGGAGTGCTTGCCCGCAAAGGGCCGCCCCGCCCCCGGACACCGCGCTAATTGTTGAGGAGCTTTTCCAGCCCGTAGATGAAGGCCTGCCGGTTGTCGTGCACCTGCGGTACCTTGTTGGTCATCTCGATGGCTTCCTTGGGGCAAGCCTCCACGCAATACCCGCAATAGATGCACTTGAGCATGTCTATCTCGAATACCTTGGGGATCTTGTCGCGGTTGTCCCATTCCGGCGGCGCGGCCTGGGCCTCGATGGTGATGCAATGGGCCGGGCATGCGGTGGCGCACATGTAGCAGGCCACGCATTTCATGTTGCCGGCGGCGTCCTTGGTCAGGCGATGTTCCCCGCGGAAACGTTCGCTGATCTTGGGCTTCTGTTCCGGGTACTGGATGGTCACGGGCTTTTTGAAAAAGTGCCGCAAGGAAATCAACATGCCCTTGGCGATGGTGGGCAGGTACAGGCGCGTAAACCAGGCCAGGCGGCTGCCCGGGAGATCCGCTCGGCTGTCCTTATCGCGGGTGCCCGTGCCGGTGTTTTCGACGTTCACTTCAACCTCCGAATCCGAAACGGGACGCCACGTATTCCAGGAACAGCGCGGTGCCGATGATGTTCGCCAGCCCGAGCGGGATGAGTACGTTCCATCCCAGTTTCATGAGCTGATCCCAGCGGAAGCGCGGCAAGGTCCAGCGCACCCACATGAAGAAGAAAACCAGCAGGGCCACCTTGGTGAAGAAGGCGCCGAAGGTGATGAGGCCCACTAGCATCCATTGGATATCCTGCCCCAGGACCACTAAGTGGAGGATGCCCGAGAGACGTCCCAGCCCGGGAAATCCCCAGCCTCCCAGGAACAGGGTGGTGAGGATGGAGCACATGGTGAACATGGCGGCGTATTCGCCGTTCATGAACCAGGCGTAGCGCATGCCGGTGTATTCGGTATGGTAGCCTCCCACCAGCTCCTGTTCCGCTTCCGGAAGATCGAAGGGCGCGCGGTTGGTCTCCGCGAAGGCGGCCACCAGGAAAAGGATGAACGTTAACGGCTGCCTGATGATATTCCAGGACGGGATGAACCCGAAGAGAAGCTCCTGCTGTTGCTGGACGATTTCCCCCAGGTTGAGGGTTCCCGTCATCATGAGCAGGGAGACCACGGCCATGCCCATCACGATTTCATAGCTGATGAGCTGGGCGGAAGAACGGATGCCGCCGAGCAGGGAGTATTGGTTGTTGGAGGCCCAGCCCGCGAAGGCGATGCCGTACGCGGCCACGGAAGAGACCGCCATGGCCACCAAGAGGCCCATGCTGATATAGGAAACCGCCATCACGCCGCCCGGGCCCAGCAGTTCGTTACCGCCGGCCACGCCGATGGGGATGAGCGCGAAAGACAGCACGCCCGGCAGGAAGGCCATGATGGGCGCCGCCAGGAAGATGATGCGATCGGTGTTGCGCGGGAGGAAATCCTCCTTCCACAACAGCTTCAACGAATCGGCGATCAACTGGAACAGCCCGAAAGGCCCCACGCGATTGGGGCCGCGCCGCAATTGGAAACGCGCGCTCACCTTGCGCTCCATCCATACCATCATCGGCACCATGCCCATCACCAGGCCCAGCCCCACGCCTATCTTGATGGCCATGATGACCCAGGGATTCGTCAATACCGTCATCAGCGATCCCATATCAGGCCTTCGCCTTCGCGCCGGCGGGGGTTGCCGCGTGGGCGGCAGCTTGCACCGCGGCTGCCGCGATCTCGCGGCCCAGATCGTGGAACATCTCCACCTCGCTGCGGCCGAAGTTGACCGGCTCCATGGCGGGCTGGAAATGCTGGGGGATGCCGTCCTTGTTCACGAAGGTGCCGGATTTCTCGAAGCTGGTCAGCGTGGGCAGGGCAACCGCCACGTTACCGTACTTGAGCAGATCCGACTTGGCATGATCCATGAGGATCACCGTCTCGGTGCGATCCAGGACCGCCTTCAATTCCGGCGTCATGGCATAGCCCGGGATGTTGTGGACCAGCAGCAGGGTGCCGATGCGCGCGCTATCCGCGGCCAGCTCCTTAAGGGAAACGTCCGCATCGATGCCCAGGATCTCCTGCATGCCCTTGCGGTTGGGATTCTTGTCGCCGCTGATGGTGAAGCCTGGGAAGGCCTCGTCCGCGCGGCCCGGATTGGCGTACCCGGCGATGCCGGCGCCCGGCAAATGGGTTTCCGCGAACTCCTTGATGGCGGCGAAGGCCTGGTTGGTATTCCACGCGCTCGCCAAAACCACCACGTTCTTCTTGGCCAGCGCCTCCAGGGCAGCCTTGCGCGCATCCTTGTACGGCGCGTCCTTACCTTCCAGCAACGGCTTCATCAGCCGGTTCTCCTGCACGTAAGGGAACGAAAGGCGGCCGTAGTCGCACATCCATTCCTTGTTCACCTTATCGTTGCGGCGGGGCACGATGCGCTTGATATTGCCTTTGGCGTCCAGGTCCACGCGGGTATTGCAGCCCACGGCGCAATCCGAACACATGGATTCGGCGGACTTGAGGTTCCACACGCGCGTCTGGAACAGGAAATCCGAGGAGACCAGCGCGCCCACGGGGCAGATGTCAACGGTGTTCATAGAGAGCGGGTTGTCCATGGTCTTCCCCGGGAACAAGGCGATTTCGCTCCTGTCGCCGCGGTAGATGACGCCCAGATCGCCGGTGCCGCTCACCTCGTCCGTAAAGCGCACGCAGCGCGTGCATACGATGCAGCGCGAACCCCAGTACTTGACGTGCGGGCCCATGGTGGCCTTGGACTTGACTACCTTCTCTTCGTGGAAGCGGCCATGATCGCGGCCGTAGGTGTAGCTGTAGTTCTGCAAGCGGCATTCGCCCGCCTGATCGCATTCGGGGCAATCCAGCGGGTGGTTGATGAGCATGAATTCCATCACGGACTTGCGGGCTTCCTCGATGTCCTTGCCCTTGGTGGTGACTTCCATGTTTTCCGTGATGGGCTGCGCGCAGGCGACCACGGGACGGGGCGCGCCTTTGACGCCCACCATGCAAATGCGGCAATTGCCGGCGATGGAGAGATCCGGGTGGTAGCAATAATGCGGCACCTCGATGCCGTTCTCGTGGCAAGCCTTGATCACGGTCCAATTGGAGGGAACCGTGACTTCCTTGTCATCAATCTTGATCTTCACTTCTTTAATGCTCATCTCGTCCCCGTTCCCGGCATGTTACCGGGCCCTTTAATGGCCAATCGCCTCTTAACCCTTGGAACCGTTGGAACCCACATCCAGGGCGCTGGGGCCCGCTCCCGTCGCCGTGATGGTCTTGGCCGTAGGCGTGATCTCATCGCGGTAGGTGCGTTGCTTTTCCACGAAGGCGGTTTCCTTGACCTTGGCCTCGAAGTCCTTGCGGAAATGCTGCAGGAAGCCCTGCATGGGCATGGCCGCCGCGTCCGCCAGCACGCAGATGGTGCGGCCGCGCATGTTCTTGGCGATGTCCCCCAGCAATTCGATGTCGCCCTGGTGGCCCTGGTTATGGTGGAAGCGGTGCGATACCTTCTCCAGCCAGCCCGTGCCTTCGCGGCAAGGCGTGCATTGCCCGCAGGACTCGTGATGGTAGAAGCGCATGGTATTGTAGATGGTGGAAATCATGTCCACCTGTTCGTCCAGCACGGTGATGCCGCCGGAACCGAGCATGGACCCCAGCGAGGCCAGGCTTTCGTAATCGAGGGTGGCCTTGTCCACCATCTCCGCGGTGAGCACCGGCGCGGACAGGCCGCCCGGGATCACGGCCTTGAGCTTGCGCCCGTCCTTCATGCCGCCGCCGTAGGTGTCGATCATCTCGCGCATGGTGATGCCGAGCGGGACCTCGTAGACGCCGGGTTTCCTGACCGCGCCGGACAGGCAGAAGATCTTGAAGCCCGGGCTCTTCTCCGTGCCCCATTGCTTGTGCCAGGCCACGCCGTGCTTGACGATGTGGGTCACGGCGGAAATGGTCTCCACGTTGTTGACGATGGTGGGGCAGCCGAACAGGCCGGATACCGCCGGGAAGGGCGGCTTGATCTTGGGGTAGCCGCGCCCGCCCTCGATGGAGGAAAGCATGCCGGTTTCTTCGCCGCAGATGTAGGCGCCCGCGCCGCGCACCACGGTGATGGTCAAATCCACTTCGGGGCTGGCGTCTCCGCGCGAGCCCGTGCCGAAGATCTTCTTGCCCACATAGCCCTTGGCCTTGGCCTCTTCGACCGCCGCGTGCAGGCGCTGGAACCCTAAGATGAACTCGCCGCGCAGGTATATGAAAGCGTGCTTGGAGCCGATGGCGTAGCAGGTGAGGATGGCGCCTTCCACCAATTGATGGGGATCCTTCTCCAGGAGATAGCGATCCTTGAAGGTGCCGGGCTCGCTCTCGTCGCCGTTGATGGCCAGGTAAATGGGCTTGCCCGTGCCCTTGGCCAGGAAGCTCCATTTCTTGCCGGTGGGGAAACCCGCGCCGCCGCGGCCGCGCAGGCCGGAATCGTCCACCAGCTTGATCAGGTCGCCGGGAGGGGTAACGCCTACGTGACTCCGGGCGGTCTCGTACCCGCCGCGCGCGGCGTAATGCGCCAGCGTATGCGATCCGGGTTCGTGGATATGCTTCAGCAGCACCGGGCTGAAGGGAACCTTGGGTTTCGGTTCTGCCGGCGCGGCCGGAACGGCGGGGGCCGAGACCGGAGCCGGCTGCGGCGCACCGGCGGCCTTTTGCGCCGCGGACTCATCCGCCTTCTTTACGGGAGGCACATCCCCGGAACCCGCCGGATTGGGCTTGCTCGCGTCAGACATGCTTCGCTCCGTTCTTACCGTTGGCGCCGTTGCCGTTGAAGGCGCCGCCCGCGCTATCATGCCCGCTGCGGCCGTTGGAAACCGTGCCCTTGCCGTTCACGCCGTCGGCCACGGGAACGGTGAGCGGCGTGGCCAAAGGGCCGGGAACCTGGGTGTGCAAGTCGCCCTCGCCGGCCTTGAAGTAAGGATCCTTGTCGTCGAAATGGCGCGCGCCTTTTTCGGTCCCGCCCTGGAAGTTGTAATGCGCCGGCAAGGTGGGCACGCGCGTATCCATGGCCACCGGGGCCTTGGCCGCGTACTCGGCCGCGCTCTTGCCTTCTTCCTTGAGCAGCTTGTCCAGGTATTGATCCAGGACCGCGCCTTTCATGGAACAGAAATGCTCGTTGTCGCATTGCACCACGGGCGGCTGATCGCAATCGGCCAGGCATTCCACCTTCTCGCAGGAAAAGAGGCCGTCATGCGTGCGTTGGCCGGGCTTGATGCCGAGCTTGGCCTTGATCTGATCGAGCGCCGCGTCCGTGTTGTTCTCCAGCGCGCACATCAAGGTGGCGCACACCATAAAGCGATGCTTGCCGTGGAACGGCCGCTTGAAATGCGTATAGAAGGTCACCATGCCCTGCACATGGGAAACGGCCACGTTGCAAAGCCCGGCCACGATTTCCATGGCTTCGTCCGTAATGGATCCGAATTCCTCTTCGGCCAGGCGCAACACCATCATCAGCGCCGAGCGCTTGTTGGGATACTCTTCCGCGTATTCGTGGAACTTGGCCATGCGCTCCGGGGAGAACTCGGTCCTCCGCGCGACCGTAGATTGAGTGCTCATCGATCCAACTCTCCGGCGATGATATTGAAAGAACCCAGGATGGCCACCAGATCGGCCAGCATGGACCCCTTGAGCAATTGCTTGAGCACGGGGTAGTTGATGAACGAGCAGCCGCGGATGCGCACGCGGTAGGGATTGGAGGTGCCATCGGATACCAGATGCCAGCCTAGCTCGCCGTTGGGCGCTTCCGTAGACGAATAGATATCGCTCACGGGCGCATGGATGCCGTGGTCTTCGCCCGGCATCACCAATTTGAAATGGTGGATGAGCGATTCCATGTCCCGGTAGGTGGAGGTCTTGTCCGGCAGGGTGCGCTTCTGATCCTCGTAATTGATGGGACCAGGCTCCAGCAGCTTCATGGCCTGGCGCACCAGGGAGATGGACTCGGCCATCTCGTCGATGCGGATTTTGTAGCGCGCCAAGGTATCGCCTTCCTGGTAAAGGGGCACCTCGAACTTGAGCTCGTTGTAGATGAGGTACGGGCGGAACTTGCGGATATCGTACGGCACGCCGCTGGCGCGGGCCATGGGACCGGTGATGCCGTAGGACATGGCGTCTTCCTTGGTGATCACCCCGATGCCCTCGGTGCGGTCCAGGAAGATGCGGTTCTGGTAGAAGCTGCCGCGCAGGTTGTCCAGCGTCTTGTCCATGCTGTCGAGGATGGCGGAAACGCGCTTCTCGAAATCGGCGGGCAGATCGAACGCCAGGCCGCCCACGCGGGTATAGCTGCTGGTGAGGCGCGTGCCGGTCACGGCTTCGAACACGTCGTAGAGCTTCTCCCGTTCCACGAACGTCCACAGGATGCTGGTGAACGCCCCCAGGTCCATGGTCATGGCGCCGACGCATAAGGAATGATCCGCCAAGCGGGACATCTCCGCCAATATGGTGCGGATCACCTGGCAGCGGCGCGGCACGGTGATGCCGAGCAATTCTTCCGAAGCCAAAGCGAAGCCGATGTTATTGGACAGGGGCGAAAAGTAGTTGAGGCGATCGGTCAGGGTGATGAACTGGTTATAGCTGCGGTACTCGCCCAGCTTCTCGAAACCGGTGTGCAGGAAGCCGATTTCCTGTTCCGTGTTCATGATGCGCTCGCCTTTGACTTCCATCTTCACGCGCAGCGTGCCGTGCATGGCCGGGTGCGAGGGGCCCACGTTCATGTGGACGGTATTCTCGTCGCGCTCGACGATTTCCTTCTCGTAGGAGTACATCTCAGGCGTCTCCCTGCGGCTTCTGGGTGGTGGCATGGTAGACGGGGAAGTTGCCCCGCTCGCCGCGGCCGCGCAGGGGATAATCCTTGCGCAGGGGATGGCCGTCGAAATCGTCCGGCATCAGGATGCGCTTCAGATCCGGATGGCCCAGGAACTCTATGCCGTACAGATCCCACACTTCCCGCTCGGTCCAATTCGCGCCCGCGTAGAGATCCGCAAGGGAAGGGATGCGCGGCTCCCCGCCGGCCACGAAGGCCTTGACCTGCACGCGGATGCCCAGAGAGGGGGACAGCAAGGTGGTGATGACGGCGAAGCGTTCCGGTTGCGCCACCGGGTACTTGAGGTAATCCACCGCGGTAAGGTCGATGAACATGGCGAAGCCCAGGCCGGGTTCATCGCGCAGGAATTGGATCAGGGCGCGCGCGTCCTTGGCCAGCACCTTGAATTGGTGGTAATGGGATTTTTCCTCGCGGCCCAGCAGGCGTTCGCCCAAATGGGCCTCCACCTTGGCGATGAGGGGAAGATGGTTCTCGGGGGTGTAGACGATCATGCGGATTCCATCCTGGGTGGGCGGCGCGTGCGCATCAGCCGCCCGATTTTTCCTTGGCCGGCGTGCTGCGATCGGCGCCGTGGCGGTAATGCGTGTCCGGCGTGCGGAAAGCCACCGAGCGCGCCGGATCCGAAGAGGCGTCCCCGGTCACGTATTCCTGCGATTTGGCCTGGCCCTTCTTGGCCTTCTCCTGCACCATCATCAACGCGTCCAGGAAGGCTTCCGGGCGCGGCGGGCAGCCGGGCATATAGGCGTCCACGGGAATGAACTGGTCCACGCCCTGGATCAGGGTGTAGGTATCGAACACGCCTCCGCTGCTGGCGCAGGCGCCCATGGAAATGCACCACTTGGGTTCCGGCATCTGTTCCCAGATGCGCTGGAGCACGGGCATCATCTTCAGGGAGATGCGGCCGGAAACGATCAGCAGATCGGATTGGCGCGGGCTGAATTTCATCACTTCCGACCCAAAGCGCGCGGTATCGTACTTGGCCATGAAGGCGGCCATCATCTCGATGCCGCAGCAGGCCGTGCCAAAAGGCATGGGCCACAGGCTGTTGGCGCGCGCCCAGTTGACGGCCGTGTCCAGCGTGGTGGTGGCCCAGTCGTTGGTGGTTCCGCTTACTCCCATTCCAGCGCCCTCGTTTTGATGATATAGAACAGGCCCAACCCCAACAGGACCAGGAAAAAAAGCACGGCCGGCAAGGTGCCCGTATGCAAAAGACGTTTAAAACCATAGGCCCAGGGGAGCAGGAAAATGGTTTCGATGTCGAAAAGGATGAAGAGGAGGGCGAAGGTGTAGAACTTCAGCGCGAAAGGCTTATGCGGATTTTCGGTTTGATCCACGCCGCATTCGTAAGGCTCGAACTTGACCTTGCTGTAGGTTTTTTTTGGGCCCAACAGCGAGGAGAGGGCGATGGCGCCCACGCCGGTGGCAACGACCAGGAATCCATACAGGATGAAAGACAGGTATTCGCTCAACATGGCAGTTTCTGCTTCCCCCGGGAAAATTTCAGCAGACCGGGCCGGAAAAGGGGGTTTTACAGTCCGTTTTCAGGGGCAAAGCTAGGAAAATGGGGGGGTATCGGCAAGGAATCGGAGGTTCTGGAAAGGGTCAAAAGAAACGGATCAGGCGTTGGGTTTGGGCGCGCCCTTGCCGCCGCATAACGCTTTCACCGCGTCCAGAAGCTCGTTGCGGGTGAACGGCTTTTGCAAAAAGCCCCATTCCCCGAAACCGTTCCGGTTGGGCGTATAGCCGGAGATGAAGAGGGTTTTCAGGCCGGGTTTCTTGGCTAGCAGGGCCTTGGCCAAATCCGTGCCGCTCTTCTCCGGCATCACCATGTCCGTGATCAAGAGGTCGATGGAATCCCTCTCCGTGGACCATATCGTTTCCGCCTCGCCGGGCCGCCCCACCGCCTGCACTTTATAGCCGGCCGTTGTCAGGAACAGGCGGACCAGTTCGCGCAGCTCGGCATTGTCCTCCACCAGCAGAATGGACTCGGCGCCCTTGCGGGACTTGAGTTGCACGGGAGCCGGGGAGTCCACCTTGATGGAGCTGTGGGGAAACCGGATGGTCACCTGGGTGCCGCGGTTGGGCTCGGAGGCGATGGCGATGGTGCCCTTCATCGCGGTCACGATATCGGCGATGGTGGAAAGCCCCAAGCCCGTGCCTTTACCAGGTTCCTTGGTGGTGAAGAAAGGCTCGAAGGCGCGTTCACGCGTGAGCGGGTCCATGCCCTTGCCGGTATCCCGCACTATCAGTTCCACCCAGCGTGCGGGCCCGGCGCCCATCAGCAACGGGTTGCCGGGCGCTTGCCGCGTGGAGAAGAACAGATCGCCTCCGTTCCCCATCGCATCGCGCGCGTTCACGGCCAGGTTCAAAAGGATCTGCTGCACCTGGGCCCCGTCCGCCAGGATGACCATGGGCCCGGCGTCCAGGTCCAGCTTGATGTTGATGTCCTCGCCTATCAGCCTGTCCACGATGCGCACGATGTCGCGGATGGCGGCATTGAGATCCAGGGCGACGGGCTTGACCACGGCCTGGCGGCTGAAGGCCAGCAACTGCCTCGTGAGCGCAGCGCCCACGTCCGAAGCGTCGCGGATGCGGCGCAGGCGATCATCGTCGTAATCCTCCAGCATCAGATCCGCGTTGCCGGCGATCACGGTCAGCAGGTTGTTGAAATCATGGGCCACGCCGCCCGCCACGCGCCCCACCACTTCCATCTTCTGCGATTGGCGCAATTGCTCTTCCAATTGCTTCCGCTCCGTAATATCCCACACCGTACCCAGAAAGCGCGAGGCTCCGCCCCCGTCCTCTATGCGCTTGGATTGCACCAAGGTATGCCGCAGGCTACCGTCGGGACGCAAGATGCGGAATTCCATCGGCCCGCTGAAACCGGTCGCCAGGATGTCCTCGCGGTATTTCTTGACCTTGGCCTGATCTTCCGGATGGATGCGCGCGATGAGGTTGCGCTCATCCATAATGTCTTCGCCGGTCATGCCGAAAATGCGGCCCAATTCATCCGAGCATTCCATCGTCCCGGCGGCGGAGTCCCATAGCCAGCTCCCTACGTTGGCCACGCTTTGCGCCTCCTGCAGAAAGCGGGCGACGCGCGACGCGTTCCTTTCGGCCTCGCGCGATTCCGTGACGTCCATGACGGTTCCCACTATCCGGAAAGGCACACCGTCTTCGTCCCGCACCACCATGCCGTCGGTCCGGGTCTCGCGGACGGTACCGTCCTTCCACACCACGCGCAAGTCGCTGGGAGTCATCTGCCCCTTGTCGATCAGGACTTGCATGTTCGCCAAGGCGCGCGGCAAATCCTCCGGATGCAGGACTTGGAAGAATTTTTCCGCCGAAGGAACGTCCTTGGCCGGGTCATAGCCCAGGATCCGGAACAATTCATGCGACCATTTCACTTCATTGTTAACCGGATTCAGGAACCAACTTCCCAGGTGCGCCACTTTTTCCGCTTCGCTCAAAAGAGCTTCCCGCACGGGCAATACTCCGTCGGCCACGGTAAGGGATTTCCGCAAGGAACCCAATTCCGCTTCCAGCTCCGCCACCCGGCGGCGCAGGGCGGCCTCTTCCGCGGAACCGGCAGGCGCGGTCGATCCTTTGTGAACTCCTGGCTCTTTGGGAACGCTTGATTCTTTGGGAACACCCGAGTCCTTGGAGAGGACCGGACTCTCCGGGACGCCTGGGGCGGCGGTAACCCCGCCGGATGCGGATTTCTTTTGGACCATCGTCTTCATCGCTCCCGGAACGGACAAATAATTGTATCACCTGGGGGAATGGAAATCAGGCTGTTCCTCGGGCCGCTTTCGGTGCCCGGCCCCCCGGATTAGTTGGGTCGGCGGGCGGGACTGCGATTTTAAGCCGAATGACCCGATTGCGGGGAATCCCGGTTTGGACCGGCAAATTCCATTTGTCAAGGTATCCGACAGGCCGCCAGGAAGGCTATCCGCATGGCCCGGTTCAGCGGACAGATTGAGGGTTTGGATCAGGAGCAGGACGATGATGATCCATTTCAGCATGTTGCTTGCCGGAATTGCAACAGCTCGGAAAGGAAACCTTCCCCGCACTCGCCGGTGCCGATGAGGCCGTACCGCTGTCACATCGGACCCCGGGTCCGGACTTATAGGTATTTTAAAGGGTACTCTTTCATCCAATTCCATCCAATGAGCGGAAGGCCGCGGGAGAAGATCATGGACAACGGAACGCAACCAAGCCAGACCCACATCGATGCGAAAAACCCTGCCACCCGGGTGGCCACTTTCGCGGCCGGCTGTTTCTGGGGCGTAGAAGAGACTTTCCGGCGCACCCCGGGCGTCCTTTCCACCGCGGTGGGGTATACCGGAGGCCAATCGGAGGATCCGGATTACCGCGCCGTCTGCGGCGGCGATACCGGCCATGCGGAAGCGGTGGAAGTGGTATTCGATCCGGCCCGGGTGGCCTATAAGGATCTGCTGGAGATCTTCTGGGAGAACCATGATCCCACCACCCTGAACCGGCAAGGCCCGGACGCGGGCACGCAGTACCGTTCGGCCGTGTATGCCCATGACGAAGCCCAGCGCCTGGAGGCGGAGGCATCCAAGGAAAGGAGGCAGGCTTCCGGCAAGCATCGCAGACCTATCGTCACCGAAATCACACTCGCTTCTAGATTCTACCGGGCCGAGGAGTATCATCAACGTTACCTGGCGAAACGGGGCCTGTCGGGCTGCCACCTGTAACGGCCGGACCCGCCCGCAAACCCTCACGGCCTTCGCCACACTTGTCCCTCGGGAAGGATCCGATCCTTTCCCTCCGGCGGCCGCATCGGGCATATCCCCCTTTCGCGCTTCTTTGGCGCCTTTTACGGCGCGAAAATCCCCCCGGTTTTCGATTTGGGATGGCCATATTAGTATCTTTACCCCTCCGCAGGAGGATCCCTACGGGGACATCCCACCCGGTCCGGCCCTCTGGCCCGGCAATCGAGAGGGATATCATTAAAACCGCGGAGCAACCTCAGGAAAGGACCCCGTGTCGGCGCAAACCCTGTTGCTGGACTGGTTGAAATCCCGCATGGCTCCGCAGGGCGTAGCCTGGTTGGAGGAAAAAGCCGCCCTGCTCGCCACCGGCGCCCAGGAAAAAACCGTTTCCCTTTCCTTCAGCTCCTGCCTGCGCTACTCCGGCAAATCCCCGTTGGCATTGGCCCACGCGGATCTGCAAGCCGCCCGCGCCGCCGTGCCGGGCTGGAACCCCGGCGATTGGACCTGCGATCAGGCGGCCCGCATCTTCCTGCTCGTCAGCCTTCCGCCCGGATCCGACTCCGCCAAGATGATGGACCGCCTGTATCAAACCGCCGATGTGGCGGAGGCGGTCGCCCTGCAGAAGGCCGCGGCCGTGCTCGCATTCCCGGAAGGCCACCTGGCGCGCGCGCGCGAAGCCATCCGCAGCAACATCAAAGAAGTCTTTGAAGCCATAACCCTGCGCAATCCATACCCGGCCGACCAATTCGACGTGATCGGTTGGAACCAGATGGTGGTGAAGACTTTTTTCGTGGAATCGCCCACGCAGGAAATCGAAGGCCTGGATCGCCGCGCCAATCCGCCTCTCTCGCGCATGCTCACGGACCTGGCCCAGGAACGTTGGGCCGCCGGACGCACCTTCAGTCCCCAGCTCTGGCGTTGCCTGGGTCCCTGTGCGGACGACCGCGGATTGGACGGCCTGCAAAAAGCCTTGGCCGGATCGCCCGTGGAAAAACGCGCCGCCGTGCTCGCGCTCGCATCATGCCCTTTGCCGCGGGCGGCCACCCTCCTCCAGGCGGAACCCGCCCTGGCGGCGGCCGCGCGCGCCGGAAGCCTCACTTGGGAGAACCTCTGACATGGCCAACGAATCCCGCCCGGTCGCTAAAAAACGCAAGCTCATCGATCCGCATATCCACATGGTCTCGCGCACCACGGACGATTACCAGGCCATGGCCGATGCCGGCGTGGTCGCCGTGATTGAGCCGGCCTTCTGGACCGGGCAGCCGCGCACGGAGATAGGCACCTTCAAGGATTACTTTTCCTGCCTGGTCGGTTTCGAGCGCTTCCGCGCCTCCCAGTTCGGCATCAAGCATTATTGCACCATCGGCCTCAACTCCAAGGAAGCCAACAACGAAGCGCTGGCCGAAGAGGTCATCGAACTGCTGCCGCGCTTCGCCGGCAAGGAAGGCGTGGTCGCCATCGGCGAAATAGGCTACGACGAGATGACCAAGGCTGAGGAGAAATTCTTCCGCGTGCAATTGGAGCTGGCCAAGGAAATGGATCTGCCCGTAATGATCCATACGCCCCATCGCAATAAGAAGGTGGGCACTTCGCGCAGCATGGACGTGTGCATGGAGCACGGCATCGCGCCCTCCAAGGTGGTTATCGATCACAATAACGAGGAGACCTGCAAGGAAGTGCTGGACCGCGGCTTCTGGGCCGCCTTCACCATTTATCCCAAGACCAAGATGGGCAACAAGCGCATGGTGGAAATCGCCAAGCGCTACGGATCGGACAGGGTGATCGTGGACTCCAGCGCGGACTGGGGCATCAGCGACGCGCTGGCCGTGCCCAAGACCGCGGATCTGATGATCGCCAGCGGCCTATCGGAAGCGGCCGTGGACGCCATGTGCTATTACAATGCCTTGGCGGCCTACGGCCAGAGCGGGCAGATGAAGGAATCGGACTGGCTGGACCTGAAGACCGTGGACAGCAAGAAGGAGTTCGAGGGCAACAGCCTCCTGCGCGGCGGCGGCCCGGAAGCCCCGGAAGACTCCCGCATCATCACCTGAGCCGGCACGGATGATCAGTAGTTCGCGAAAGCCTTGCTGACCGATTTCCCCTGCGAGACCAAGGTGGCCGCATACAGGCCGGGAGCGAGTTCGTGGACCGGGACGGAATGCGTTCCCGTAGCCATGCCGCTTAGCTCCTTCACCAAGGCGCCGCGCGCATCCGTGATCCGTAAAGCATAGGGGCGATCGGATTCCACGCGGAAGATCATTTCTCCGCCCGCCCTGCTAATGGAGATGGCATTCGCGGCCAGCCTGTCGGCAGCTAAGGGAACCACCAATCCGGTTGGTGGCGTGAAAGGGTCGCCGGAACCGAACGCATTCAAGGTGTACCAGGTTTCCGTGGACCAGGCGGCCCCATCCGTGGCGGACTTGAGACCGACCAGGCGGATATAAATAAGATTCCCGGCGGCCAGCCCGGAGATTTCCAGATAGACCTTCTTGCGGGAAGCGTCCACTTGCACCTTGGTGATTGCAAGAGTCTTGGTATTTTCCTTGTTGTTGTAATACGCGGCCGTGCGCGTATAGGTCCAGCTTTTCACCTCGTACTTGGCGGTCTGATCCGCATCCAAGGCCACCGGTTCCGTGAACTCGATTTCCATCCCCTTGGGACGCGAATGCACGCTCAACATCTCGAAGGTGGTCTTGCCATTGGCTTTCAGCTTTTGCAATCCATACAGCCTCTTGCCCGGCTCGTTCCAGTTGCCGTCCGCATCGCCGATTTCCCCCACGTACAAATCCCCGTTGGGACCGAACTTGAGGCGGCTAACGCCGCTGGTGAAACCGGCGGAAAAGCGGACCACGCCGCCCTGGTAATCCTCGCCTATCTTCTCCAGGTATACGCGTTGGATGCCGCCGTAGGTGACGTCACCGTAAAGGTACTGGCCCTGGAAGATGCCGCCGGGAACATAAGCCGGTTCGCCCGGAGCGTTGGCGATTTCGCTTTCCGGAAGCAAGACCGCCGGCGCCTGGTAGGGCTTGCTGTCCCAGGGATTGGGCGGCACTTGACCGGGTTGCGGGTGGCCGTAGAACCGGCCCGCTTTCACCTGCGTAAACGCGCAGGCGGGGTTCCAACCGCCCTGCACCTCCGTACTGAAAACCTCGCCCGCCGGATTCATTACCATCCCAAAAGGCTCGCGCGCCCCCCCGGCGATGTATTCCGTCTTGCCGGTGGCCTTCTCGATCTTAAGGTAGGTGCCCCGATTGGCGTCCGGTTGCGGAACCGCGGCGAGCCCGCCGTTGGCGAGAGACATGGAGTGGGCGCCGTAGAAATACCCGTCTTTATAGACCAAGCCGAAGAAGAACTCGTGCCGGCCGGCCCCGTCGGAATAAGGGGCTAGCTTGCTGTATTCGCTCCCTTCGATCAGGCCGTTCCCGTCCTTATCGACGAGCATGGCCAGCGCCTGGCGTTCGGAAAGGTAGATGGTGTCGTTGACGACCTTGATCCCGAGCGGCTCCTGCATCCCGGTCGCGAATTTCTTGTAGGTGACCTTGCTGGAATCGTCCTGCGCCACGTTGCTCAGGATATACACATCGCCTTTTTTGGAAGGCGGCACCAGCGTCCTGTGATCCCCGCCCCAAGTACAGATGACAATGCGCCCGTCCGAAAGGAAATCGATGCCGGATACGCCCGGCTGCAAGCCCGCCGGAGCCACGCCATGAAGCGTATAGCCCGGATGCACGCCTTTGAGATGATCGCGATCCCCCGGCGTTTGCGCGTTAACTTCCGCGCCGATTGAAAGGATGCCTAGGATTGCGGATACCCGCCGATTGGAACGGAACATCATACCCCACCCGATTGTAGATAGGGAAAGATACGCTGTAGCTCGATTAAAATCGCGGCGAAACCCCGGGATCGCAGGCCGGGAAGGGGGTAAACCGGAGTTTCATGAGCCGTATTTTCGCATTTGGGAATTTTTTCTCTGCTTGAGAAAATGAAGCAATCCCCAACCTTCGCAACCGGGCCAGGGAGGCCTCTTGCGTGTTACTCTTCCCCTTACCCGTCAAAGATCCATTTCCCGGAACAGCTTGATGGTCTCGCCGTTTTCGAGATTCTTTTTCAGGACTCTTTCCGTTTCGGTCCGATAGTCCTGGCTGGCGAAGCCGTTCTTCTCGATTTTCAAACGTTGGGAAAGCTTATCGATCTCATTCCAATCGGCGCCGCTCAAAACCGCATCGGCCCCGTCTTTCTGCGATAATACCCACTTGTCCAAATCACCCTTGAATTTCCTGTATCGATCCAATTTTTCCCTGGTAATCACTGTCCGTATCCTTTTTCGTTTCGGCGCCGCCGCCGGCCCGCCCGCCGATGGACGGGCGCATTCAATCACCCCAATGGAAATGATGATGGTGATGGTTTTCCCCGTCAGCCGAGAGGGAGTCCAGTTCACCCGGCACCAATGGGATCTTCGCATAAACGCCTGGGCAATAATAGGTTTTGTGGTCCAGGAACCTCCACCTGAAATCGATTCCGCCGAAGAAATTGGCCCAAAGGGAAGTTTGGATGCCTAAAGCAGCGTTTTTTCCCGGGGAGAATTCCACCACCGGCCCCCAGGCCGCACCGGTCACGCCGATTCCCGTCTCCCCTTCCGTGTAGATGCGGAAACGGTGTCCGCCGTATTCCGCTCCCACGTCCAGCCCCACGGGCCAGCTGGCGTAGTACCATTCGGAAAACTCCAATCCATAACTGATCGCGTGCGCCTGGTTTCCGAAATTGAAATGCACCATGGTGCCGGCCACGGCTATGCTGTTGGGCGCCGCGCGCGGCCGCACGGGAATGGCAAGCAGAGTAAACAGGGCCAAGGACTTGGCCACCATGCGGAGGCCGGCGGGCGGTCTCATGCAGCCGTGGACCGGGAGCCGGGCCCGGGACTTGGGCTTTGTGCTTGAAAGGGGCCTCTCAATCTTTCCCATGCCAAAAAGCTTCGGAAGTATGGATAGATGGCATCCGGCATATCGCGCATGCTGCTGAATGCCGGCGTGGCGAAATACTGGTACCAGCCGCATTGATGACCAGGCTGTCAGGTTGGCATCCGCCCCTGCGCATGCGCACGCGCCGGAAATATCCGTTGGGAGTGATGATGGATTATATTTACCGTTCCAGACCCAAAGGAAAACGATGGCAACCCCCCTACCCAATTCAAAAGCCGGCCTCCGCACCGCGATCACGGAATACGCCGATGGCAAGAACTGCTTTTCCAGCGGTACCAAGCGCGCCAAAATGGATTCGCTTTTCGAGAGCCTGGGCAAGGACCTTTCCAACTGCCCCGATGTCCCCAAGCACGTCATTGCGCTCACGGCCAAGTACCGCCTGGAAGTCGATAAAATCGCCGCTCCCTGACCCCGCCCGGCTTTGAGTCACTGCAGAAGCCATTCCAGGGCCGCCGTTTCGTTATCCGTCACCAGAGACTTCAAGCCGCGGTTGTTGGCCGCATTTTCGTACAGATTGTTCTGCGCCTGCTTTTCCCGCACCAGGGTTGCCATTTTGAAGGCGGGCAATTTTTCCGCCGCCAGCGCCGCCAAATCATAGCGATCCAAGGTAGTAATGCGGGATTCCGCTTGCCGCAGATCCACCAGGCAGCGCTTCACCCCGCCCGCCTGAGCGCCGGCTTCCCCTACCACGCGCACCAGATCCACGAATCCCTCCTTGTCCATGATCCCGCCGCACTCGAGCTTGAGATATCCCTCCGCGAAGACCAGGTTGAAAGTGTGGGAAGCCAAACCATCGTCCTCCGCCGCCGGAGCCGCTTTCCAGGGCCGGCGCTACTTGAAAACCACTTGCCGGAATTCCGCCACCAGGGAGTCGTTCCGCGATCGAATCAGGATATTGTCTTTATAAGAAGAGCCGGAAGTCAAATAGCCGCCCGAATCCCGCATGGCCCTTCCGTCCCGGAATTGGCCCGTGAACTCGTAATGCGCGTCACCAAATTTTTCAAATTGGACCTTTGCGCTGTCGCCGTTCCTGATTTCCCCCGCTTCCTGCTCTTTGGGCTGTGAGGATATCCGCAACTGGGAACCCACCAAATCGTACCCCGATTCATTCCTGATGGTCACGATCGCCTTATTCTTGGTGAGGTAATTGGCCAGGAAAACCAGAGCCATGGACACCCCTAAGCCCAAGGGCGCGAGCACGGCCAGCAAGGTGCGGGAATTTTTCCTCATTTCAATTCCACGGGAGGCCGAGGCGCAGGGACCCATTCCTGCGACCCCGGGTCTTTCATGAATTGTATCTCGATGCTCCTCTCCGATCCGCTCCCCGGCTTAAGGTACTGGAACAGGAAATTGCGCGCGTAAATCTCATCCACCGTGATTTTCAGGTTCACGATTTTCACACCCGGATACAGCTCCTTGAACTTGGCTTCGGCGGCTTCCAAGGTGGGGCGGGTATCCCGATTCTTCCAGGCCCGCCAAGCCAAATACGCCGCTAAGGCAAGGCCGAATCCCAACATGAGATAAAAAACTTTTTTGTTCCTGCTCATCCCAATCCCCCTGTTTCCTCCCTTCCAATTTAAATCAAAATCCTTTTCCATGGCGCCAAGCCGGTTCGATTCCAAGCGGATTCAACGCGACCGCTCTTGAAAGCGAATCCGCGCGGAACCCCTTCAGACGTCGAGCGGGCTGACAACCCTTCCCGCCAAAGACTGTAAGACATGGGTGTATATCATGGTGGTCTCCAAATCATTGTGCCCCATCAAGTCCTGCACCACCCGGATGTCATACCCCATCTGCAACAAATGCGTGGCATAACTGTGCCGAAAGGTATGCGCCGTCACCCGCTTGGACAGCCGCCCCGCATCCGCAGCCGCCTTGATCTCTTTCTGGACGCTGGACTCGTGCAGATGGAAACGCCTTAGCCGTCCGTCCGATTCCGATACGCTAAGCCGCCCGCCCGGAAAAACCCATTGCCAGGGCCAACTCCTGGAAGCGCCCGGATATTTCCGCTCCAGCGCCTCCGGCAAAAAGACGCCTGCGAATCCCACCTTCAAATCCGATTCAAACAACCCGCGCAAGGATTGCAAATGATCCCTGAGCTGAGGCAACAACGACTTTGGCAAAGGCAATGCCCTACTCTTGTTCCCCTTGCCATTATGGACCCGGAGCGCGCTTCCCTCCAAATCCACATCCTGCACCCTTAACGTCAACGACTCATTCAATCGCAACCCACAACCATAGAGTAGCTGAACGAATAATTTGTAAGGGTATTCCAATCCCGCTAACATCGCCTGCACCTCGCTGCGCGTCAGAACACTAGGAATCTCCTGACGCCGCACCGCCCTGGGAATCTTCTCCAACCCCTGCAAATCCAGCCCCAAAACATGACTGTAAAAAAACAACAACGCGCTGAATGCCTGGTTCTGGGTGGAACCGGCAACCTTCTTCACTGTGGCCAAATCGGCTATGTACGCTTTCGCCTGCGCTGAAGTCAGACCCGCCACCGGCAGCCCGCCCACATACCTCGAAAAATCCCTGACCCAATGCAGGTAAGCCTTCAAAGTCCGGCCCGAATAATGCCGCAACTTTATCTCCTTAGCCAAGGCCGCGAAAGCCATCCTCCAATCCCCCGTCGCGTCGACCTTCGATCCGGGTTCATCGTTCAGCGATTCGGTAACTCCCATCCCAACTATCACCGGAGTTTTCTCCGCATCCCATCCCGGCACCCCGCTCGAACCGGTTACCGATGCATCCGCCCCACTGCCGCTTACCCTCTTATCCTTCCAACCGGCTCCCACCGGTGCAACAACCGCAACTCTTTCCAGGCCTACACCTCCTCTCTTCCCGACGCGAAAATGTTTCCAATACACCTCCACGGCAATCCGGGCCTGCTCCACCTGAAAACCCAAGCGCCCCCTTTTGCGCAGCCCTTCCAAGAACACATCCAGTCCCGCCCCATTCCCTTCCCCCAAATGACGCACGCGACAGAACTCAAGGAACTCCCCCAACCATTTCAAGAAATAAGGCCGCCGGTTTCCCGGAATACCCAGCTCACGCGCCAATATTTCCTCATACTTTGCCCCGACCCCTTCCAACAGGACTCCTCGCTCCACTCCAACCCCCTCATTCCGTTCAACCCCGATTACCGAATCGTTCAATCCGCCCTCTTTCCTCTTTCCCAGCCAGTTTCGCGCCTTCACTTTGAATAAATAGAATCGCCAGGCCCATAAGTATCCGTGCCGACCCTCACATCCCTCCCTCCAAATCCAAATGCAAAAAGGCCTTACAGCCATAACACCAAACCGCCAACAATTTCCGTTCATCGCAATACACGGAATCCCAAAACCGTCAAACAGAGCGGTTCGGGTAAAGAAGCTGTTGCGAAGGAGGTATGTGGGGAAGGTTAATATTATTGTTATACGGACCATTGAGGTAATCCATTCTGAAGAAGTGAAAGCAAACACGCTTCAAGAATAAGGAATCGGAATTGAAATGAATGGCCTTCGGCCATTGGTGAATCGGCAGCTCGAGGCGAGCGAATAAAAACCATAAGAGACGTGCGGTACGGCGGTGCTTAATCGTCCGCTGGAGGTCTATTCTCCGCGACTGGTCGCATCTGGGCGCTTTGCCCACTGGGTCCGTGGCTAAGATCCCGCGTACAACGAGTAATTTGGTTCGGCTCATACTCAAAGCGAGTCATCTGTCGTACGCGGGACAAACAGTCCGGGTTGGAGCTCGGCCTGGCTTCAGAGCCACGGTCCGCGGAACCATTAGCCGCTCACTTTGTAAGTGCGATTATGGGTCCGCTCCCTGTCCGCCTAATCGCCTTTATCTTATGTTTGGGCTTTGGAGGGGCCGCCGCCATGGAACCTTTAATCGTACCGCACGGCATCTCACAGCTTCCGCATAACAAGGGGATCAACTTGATTGCGCGCGGCCGTCACGCCCTTTGCTTTGGGTCGGGCAATTCTCTGGTGTCTAAGGGCAAAGGGCGCGCCGGTACCCATTGCCCCGCAATGGCGGGGCTCCGGCCGTGCTCACAAGTTATCCCCGTGTTATACGCACGGAATGAAAAGCAGAAGAAATTCCGTAACTGAAGACTCTGATTCCACGATTCTCGCTGCTTCCAACCAAAATAATTCGCTCTGGAACCATCGTCTGTGCGCGCGGTCATATCCATAGGATATGCATCTGATTTAATTCTAATGCGTGAACAAGCTCATAGAGATTTTCGATCGGTTTGGACCAAAGTACCTGCGACAATTCGGAGAGGATATGCCTTCGAGCCACAAGAAAGCCCTGCTCAACTTCAATGAATGCCGCACGGAAACCTACGGAAAGACTATTCTGGCCTGCACCAATTGTGGCTTGGTCGAGGAGAAAAACGGAGCCTGCCGGAATCGCGCTTGCGTCAAATGCAACAACAGCCGCACCCAAGAATGGATCGACACGGCGAAGCGCCGTCTTCCGAAGACGGACTATTACCACCTGGTGTTCACGGTTCCGACCGAACTCCATTATATAGCGCGGAAAAACCAATCCGTGTTTTACGACAAGTTATTAAAGGCTGTGGGTGAAACCCTAGGTGCATTTGGTGCCAGTCCACGTTGGGTTCAAGGCCAGATAGGTTTTATGGCCGTGCTGCATACCTGGGATTCAAAGCTGGGCTTCTTTCCGCACGTCCATGTGATGATGCTCGGTGGGTTTCTGAACCAGGAAGGCGAATTCGAGCGGGTCCAAAGGAAGGTGATTTTCCCCAACAACTGCCTGGCCAAGTGGTTCAAAACCCGGTTTCTGAATGCGCTGCGTGAAGAATTGGGCGAAAAGATCCCCTCCTCGTTTTGGAAATTGGCCTGGGTGGTTTATACGAAGAAGAACTTCGCCAGCCATCACAACGTAGTCGAATATCTCGGCCGGTATATCAAGCGGATAGGAATAGGCGCTTCGCGCATCGTGAAAGTGGACAAGGGAGGCGTGGTTTTCAAGGTTCGGCACCGTCTGAACCGGCACCAAAGTGAAATGCGGGAGATGTCGATATCGGGAGAGGAGTTCTTGCGTCGATATCTACAACACATTCTTCCCAAAGGGTTTGTCCGGCTTCGGTACTATGGGTTGCTCCATCCCTATTGGTCGGCGTCCCTTGAAAAAATCCGCATGGAAAACGGAGAAGAGACCCTCGAAGAGATGGAAGAGAAGGAATCGGAAACCAAATGCAAAGAATGTGAAGTACCTTTGGTGGTAGTCGCGAAGTTCCAGCCCTGGTTCCAACGGAGAGAGAAGTGGGGGAGGAAATTCTCTATTCATAAGACGAGAAATCCGGAATCCGAAAAAGAGATGAAAAAACCGGCGCATAACAAGCTGATCGAGTGGATGAGCCTCGGCCGTCACGGCCCTTGCGAAGGCAAGGCCCGCGCCGGTGACCCTCCGGGCTTGTCCTTTCCAGGCCAAGCCCTTCGGCCTCGTTCACCGCTCATCAGCACGTTATACGGACGGGAAAATGGAACTCGGAAAAAGCCCACGAAAATTCATAAATAAGAATAAGAAAAATTAAAAAGACGAAGGCTTAGAAAATGGGACGCGCGAATAAAGTTGCAATAATTGTCATTTTAAGTTTAAGCTTAGTCGTTGCCTATGCTGTAGGTGTTATTACAGCCGGGCCCCTTTCATTGTTTTACCCATCCGTGTGCGGCGTACCATTGGCCACTGTGAAAATAACAAATCAAAGCAAATTGAAAATAAAAGAAATAGTTCTCCAACACAGTAGCGGTGGGTTCAAAAGCACAATGAAATTTGATCCGATCCCAACTGGAGATTCTAATATCGTGCGGTTCTATTTAGAAGGCGAAGCAGATTACAAAATCCAAGTTCAATTTGAAGACGGAAGAAAAATTGAAGGGGGAAATGGATACATCGAGGGCGGATACAAAACTAGGCAAATAATATCTGACTCGGCAATTACCGAATTAAAACAACTTTTCTCTTTCGATTTTCTGGTGAGCCTAATAAAGATGAGTCAAATAAAATCTAATAGGAATAAAAAATGTCCGGAGTCTCTTTGGGTCAATCCAGGCCTAGTCAAAACTGCGCGGTCTCAATGGCACGCCGCCGTATAACAATCGATTCCACCTGCCAAGCCTCGGCCGTCACATCGATTGTTTGCGCAATCGCTGCGCCGGTTCCTTCAGGGCTTGTCCGTCCCGGCCAAGCCCTTCAGCCTCGTTTGCAGGTGAATCGAGCGTTATACGGACTGAAGAAATGAAAACCAAGAGATGTAATGCGAAGAGATTTAAGAAATGAAGAGAGGAGCAGATAGGACTTCGAATTGGCGGATCGGCTGAAGAATCAAGGGGAAAAAAAACACCACCTCAGAGGTTTCCGAAGGGTGGCGCTGATTCAAAAGTAGGGCGTTTATCATGATGAAACAATTTGAACTTTCGACTCGATTAAAGAGCGAGGTAGGGAAAGTACTCGCTGCTTTCCCTAAAACTGAATTCTGGGTTGAAAAATCAATCCAAATAGAATTCGAAAGTCCAAACAAGAATGTTATTTTGTGGATAGATTCCCAAAGTAATGAAATCTCAATTGGTTTAGCCGACGAAAAAATCAAGAAAACCACTTGGCACGCCCACCTATTTCAGCTAGGTGCGAAGTCTTTAGAAGAACAAGTTGTACTAGGTGTCCAATTTATTGCTGAGATTTTGGAGAATACACGGCCATTGTTCCAAAACTCAGAATCATGGCAAATTGATGAGGAGCAAATCAAAAAAGATGAGCCAAGAATAAATTGGGAAAATATTTAGTGAAATTCGAAGTTTGCTTTCGTATTTGATGTACGATAAGTGGAAAGCAAAATGGGTCTCCGGCCAGGTGTATCGAACGAAAGAAAAGCCGCATAACAACGGATTCGAGCGGACTGCGCGCGGCCGTCACGCCCCTTGCTCTTGGTCTGTCTCTTCGTTGTGGTCCATAAGCAAGGGTCGCGCCGGTACCCTCCGGAGCTGTCCCTCCGGGCCAACCCCTCCGGCCGTGCTTGCCGCTCAATCCGGCGTTATACGGACCATTGAGGTAATCCATTCTAAAGAAGTGAAAGCAAACACACTTGAAGAATGAGGATTTGGAATTGATGTGAATGGCCTTCGTCCATTGGTGAATCAGCAGCTCGAGGCGAGCCAATGAAAACCATAAGAG
>JANYDA010000039.1 GCA_025360005.1 Fibrobacteria bacterium | reverse complement strand
CGGAAAAGATGGGATGCTTCTCGGTGATGTACCAGTTCAGAGTACCGTTTCGATCAAGTATATGCTCTCCTATGTTGAAAACCGGTTGACCGGTGGCTACGAATTGTTTATCAGCCAAGACAAATTCATCCGCCATTCCTTCCGGAAAAATGTCGCGGTCTGAAAGACCAACAATGTCTTGCTCTTTCAAAATGCCGTTTGGCCCACAAAAGTTTGAGCTTGCGGTAAAAAAAAGGACCCGCCGCAGTTTTTTCGAAGAAGCGGGGATCTTCTTTACGGTTCAGAAGTTCGAAAACCTTTATGATGGGAAATTCACCATGAAGCAGGCCTTCTCTCATTCTGAAAAGTTCTTCCTGGATATACGACATTGGACTTCCACAAGTGGCTGGAGCGAACTCCCTATTGTGGTTCAATTCAATCCTTATTCCGCTTCTTCATCTTTTATGGTATCCCTATCTAGTGCCAAAGAAATGGTCTGGAGGATTACCAAAGTATTTGCACGTCAGACGGCCATTGCTTGACGTCGGTATAAATCTGATTCCCTTTGGCAAAGGCACTGTTTTCCATAGTGACCCCGCACTTCAGCAACCCCATGTCGATTTTTTGATTGGCGAAGGTGCTGTTGATGACGAAGGAGTTTCCGACCAGCCGCCACATGGCGCCCCAGGTATTATCCACTATCGTGCATCGGCTCAAGATCACGTTTTGCGGTGCGTACGCGGGGTTTTCCGTATAGGTGTATTTGCTTGAAAAATTTTCACAGGGGAACCATAAGGCGACACGGCCGCATCCGGACACGGTATACTTGTGAAAAAGGATGTAGCTGGCCTCGGTATTATCGGCCTGGATTCCGTTCCCGCTGCAATTCCTGATGACGCACCTTTGGGCGATCACGTACTTGCAAGACGTGTATTTGTTTCCCTTGCCCAATATCGGATTGGACATGTCGCAATCGGATTGAAGTATGTTTTGATTGTGCAGGAAATAGACGTTGTGGAAGAGCCCGTTCGCGGCCCCATTGTATTGGAAAACGCAATTGTCCATGATGATGTTGTTGATCCTTTTCATGTGGACGCCCATCCCGCCCCAATTTGTCAGGGTGATATTCTGAAGCATGATCCGGTTCGTATTTCCCGCGAGGTATATCCCGTTGGCTCCTCCCGCGCGCGTGCCGTCCAGGGTCAGATCCTTGATCACCACGTCGTTCGCCTCGGTACCGTTGGCACCGAACGCGTTGCCTCCCATACCGGGGCCTTGCTTTAGAATGGTTCGAGCCCGACCTTCTCCTGTCAAGGTTACCTTGCTCTTCAAGGTGATCGAGCCCGTGATAATGTGGGTCCCCGCTTTCAACAGGACCACGCCGCCTCCGGCCGCATTCGCCGCATTGATCGCCGCCTGTATGGAACCGCCGGGATTGACGGTTTGCACATTGCCCAACCATTGGGTGGGATAGGTCACGTGGACAAAGGCGCCTTTCCACTTGCTTTCGATGAGGGAGGTAACCTCCGGTTCCAATTCCACGTGGGTCAACGCATAAGCGCTCTTCGCTTCCCCGGTGGAAGACAGCCTCACTTTAACTATGGAACCATTAGCGTGCCCCGAAGCCACCATTACCGTATCGGATTTGTACCCGGGCATGGTAAAGGTCACCCCATAGGGGCGGACTGTCGCCGCGGCCTTTGCAAGCAGGGTCGAACCCGCGCCGGAAGCCCGTGAGAAGGCGCCTTGTCCGCTGCCCGCTAGTCCCGAAAGATGGATCAGCCTATTATCCGCCTCGGTCCGGTTTTGAATCCTGATGGAGGCAATAAGGTTTCCATGCGGCAATTTCGCGACGGAAAACTCGCCCCCTTCGGAGCCCTGCGGAGATGAGTACTGGGCAGCCGTGCGCCCAAGTATGTCCTGTATCCTGATGGAAATATCCCCATCCGCTTTTGGCCAGGAGAAGGCGCTTCTTTCCGGATTCCAAAGGACTCTCTGCTCCTGGCCCATCGGTTTGATCGGCCCAATGCGGGTAGTAGTGGAAAACACCAATTGGAAAGTCCCATCCCCTTTGGTTCTTGCGGAAACCCCTTCCGATTCGACATGTACGCCGTCCAGCGGTGAATCGAGGGAATCGGTGACTATTCCATTCAGGGTATCGCCTACCACGGCGGCATTCCCCATGCGGGGGGAAGCAATTGCCATGATTAGTAAAATGCCGGCGAGGATACCGTTGTTCATTTCCCCCTCCCTTCCAGACTCAAAGGTCTTGAGGATTCACGCTGTTTATTTTCCATCGTCGAAATTTTCCCTTGAACATCAAAGGCTTGGATGCCATCCGAAACGCCGAGGCCGAAAAATCCAAGGTACCTGACCTTTTCCGGGTCCATATTTGAAACCACTTTAAAAGCTTCTTCCGGACTTGTTCGCGAAAATCCATTTGGTCGCATTCGGATGCTGATAGCGGGATTTCCATAGCCCATGGGATAAACGGGTACGCCAGCATAAAGGAGAGTCCCCCAGGAGGCATGTTGAAGATGCCCTCCTTCCGGCCTGATGCGATCGATGACCTGCTTGGTGAAGGGCATCTCCAAACCTTTACGGACATGGTAGTGCTGGTATACCCGCTCATATATAGGCCGGAAATCTCCACGACCGCTGGTGGCGATGGATGTATAGTTGTACTTCCCGTCTATGCTTCGGTAGGGCTCATAGCGCACGTTCTGTCCAAGGTTGTACTGGGCCGTATATTCGATCCCCAGGGCCAGCCGGTTGTCCAAGGCCCCGTACAAATCCACACCCTGCTTCCAGCCAATCTCGGCGGCACAGCTCAGGAAGCCCAACCCCATCTGGGTATGTGCTTGGTCGCGCCCGCTTTCCTGAACTTCCCCGAAGGTGTTCACGTAAAATCCGATGGCCCCGTTGGTTTGGCCGGTGAGGAAATGGTTGACGCCCCGATTGAACATGGCGGTATCGTCCAGGAACACGCCCATGGCCATCATTGTTTGGATCATGGAGGCGTCCCAGTTGCCGTTGGCGGTGGGGAAGAAGTCCTTGATGAGCGGGTAGTAGATGGTGCGGAGCATGCCCCGGAACCGTTCCTGGTCGGCATCGTTCCAGCCGTTATAGGTGTGGCGCATAAGCTCCGCGGCGTTCAGGAACATCTGTCCGGCCATGCCTACCAGAAGCATGGCGTCATGGTCGGTAATGGATTTCAGCGTGCCGGACCATGCGTTCAGGATTTCCACGGCCTTGCGGGCATGGGCTTCGTCTCCCGTCACGCTCCATAGCAAGGCGTGCGCATAGACCGCGCCGCCATCCTTTTCCATGTCGCTGGCACCGAGATCAGGATTGTTGTAGGCTCCGCGAACCACGTTCGCCCTGGGTTTGGGGATCCAAGCCAGGCTGCCTTTGGGGTCAGCCATAAGTTTGTCCCCTGCGGCCTTCCAGGGCTGGGCGCCAGCCTGGAGTCTGCCTTTGACGAAGTCAAGTTCACCTTGATTGTGGAGCATGCCGGGGTGGACGAAAGCCGCTATGCATCGGGGCAGTAGGCATAGCATCAATAGAACAGTTGACATGCGAAGAGGTAGCATGGGTTTATTTCCCTTCTTAATGTTCGGGGAATGTTCGGGATATTAAGATTTGATCAGCTTGGATTTTACGACACGGGTTCCCGCGCGAAAGGTCATGAAATATAAGCCTGGAGAAATGCCGTGGAGCGAAAGGGAATGGAAACGGGAAGTAGCCTTGACGGCAATCATCGACTCGCCTCTCGGAGAGAAGATCCTTATCTCCGCTCCTCCGGGAAAGTCCTTGCCCATGTCAACATTAATACGATCCGAGGTCGGGGATGTAACGAAGACGGGTCCGATGGATTCCGCCTTCCCTGGGTCCTTTTGTTTCAAGCCGGAAATCGGTTTCGAGGGATCAACCTTGGCATAGCCGTCCGGCGCATTATACATAGAGATATCGTCGTACTGTATGACCCAAGGCGTGGTGAATTGGTTTACGTCTACCCAGTTGTACTGACCCGCCTTATGGGTCAGCGGACTCCCGGCACCCAGACTATCTCCGCTCCAGGAATTGAACCCGAAATTGATACCGGTTTTCCGGTACTTTTGCTCCCCGTTCACCCAGATTTCCATAAGGCCCGCATTATGTCGCGATGCGATATAGTGGAGTACCACATTGAACCAGACATTGCGAGGTAAGTTGGGATAGAGTTCCCCATGCGTGGGATCCCCGCAGGCGGCGCGATGGTTTATGTAGAGATTATTGTTTTGGATGCCCATAATGGCCGCCCAGGAACTGCAACCGGAATTCCCGTCCGTGTTCTGGAAGATTTGGCAAACGGCTCCGAAAGTATTCTGCGGAAATTCGGCGCCGAGCCGGAACTTCAATCCGTACCATCCTTCCTTGACGGTTTTCCACGATGAACAGAATTCCGCTCCTGCGGTCATCCTTCCGCCGGCCCGGTGGGATGAGGGTACCCAGTAGGTCTCGACGTGTCCGTCCACCACCTTGGCATAGTTCGGATTTTGGGTGGTGCACATATGGAAGGGGCCCATGGAACCATCGTCGAAATTGCCGGTTAGAAAAGTTTGCCCCTGGATTAGTGAAATCGCGATCAATACCGGGCCGGACAGGAAGAGTATATTCATAGGTTCGCTCCGTTCGTGAGAAGGGGTGGAATCGCTCGGCCGGTGGCGGAGAAAATTCCTGTGGGGCCCTGGAATCTAAACGGGGCATAGATATTGCCTTTCCCGTTCGGAGCGTCCTTTAAAAGGACCCGGGCGGCCAAAGATACCGTAGTCTGATTCTGCGATTTTTTAACGGCGTCTGGAAGATTGAATTGGAAGACCTCATTTCCGGAGGCAACGCAATCCGTCACGCTACCCGTGACTCCCGAAACCCCCTGGATGCCGCCTCCCCGATTGTTGAGGGCGAGGCAAGCCATGAAATTAATGTTCTTGGTGGCCGTTATTTCCGAATTGGCAATCAAGCCTACATCGCCGTTTCCGCTGAGGACGCAGTTTTGCACCGTGAAACCGTCGGTATCGGCGGCTCGCATGCCCCGGAAAAAGTTGTTCTTGGCCTCGCAGCGGACCACGGTCACGTCCTTGCAATAGGAAATATTTAGACCGTTCCCGGAGGGCGAGCCATTCAATACGACGTCGCTCACCTTCACCGTATTGCAGGCCCGGATGTACAGATTATGCGCGAACTTGAGATCCGCGGGAACCGAAGTGCCGTTGCCGCTGAAGTTGCAATTGCTAATGGTCACATTGTTGGCGCGTTTGACATGGACACCCGCTCCGCATTCGGAGACGTTCACATTGGAGATCCTGACATTCTCATGGTAGGAGCTCCCCGAGGAGATAACGATGCCCTGGGCCCATGATACGCGTTTTCCGATAATGCTCAGGTTTTGGATGGCCACATTGTCCAGTTGTTCGGAGGCTTGCTGAATGGCGGTGAAGCCGCCGGTCGCCTGGAGGACCGTGGCTTGGTTTCCCGATCCGTTGAGTGTGACCTTGCTTTTGATCCGCAAGGAAGAGTTGAGGACATAGGTGCCGGTGGCGAGATTGACCGTCCCTCCGCCGGAGGCGGAAACCTGGTCGACCGCGCTTTGGATATCGCCCCCGATGGGAACGCTGATATCCAAGCCTTGGGCCGGCTTCCCCGTAAATAGGCATATCCCCGTCGCGAGAAGAAGTCCGACCGCATTCTTGCCGGCCTTCCCGGAAAATGCATCACTCATTTCCACCCACTTCGCCATTCATTAAGACTTCAAGTATGGGAATTTCGGATCTCAATCTTCCCGACACATCCCGAACCCTTATACCAACACCCATTCCGGGCTGCATGATCCGAACCCCCCATGCATCCCCTTTGCGAAACCCCAACCGCGCCCTTGCAATACTGGAGACGACTCCGTTTTCAGTCGACTGTATCCGGATGGCCGTACTGGGACCCGAGTACCCCATGGGATATGCCGGGACACCCGCATAGGCCAAGCTTCCCCAGGAGGCATGCTGAACCGCCCAGCCTTCTGGCCGATTGCGTTCGACGACCTGCCTGGTGAAAGGCATGTCCATTCCCTTGCGGACATGGTAGTGCTGGTATACCCGCTCGAAGATGGGACGGAAACCGCCGCGGCCGCTGGTGGAGATGGAGGTATAGTTGTAGGTCCCGTCGATGCTGCGATACGCTTCGTAACGCACGTTCTGGCCCAGGTTGTATTGGGCCGTATATTCGAATCCCAGGGCCAGCCGGTTATCCAAGGCCCCGTACAAATCCACGCCCTGCTTCCAGCCGATCTCGGCAGCGCAGCCGAGGAATCCAAGGCCCATCTGGGTATGGCCTTGGTCGCGGCCGCTTTCCTGGCTTTCCCCGAACGCATTCACGTAATTTCCGATGGCCCCGTTGGTATGCCCAGTGAGGAAATGGTTGACGCCCCGATTGAACATGGCGGTATCGTCCAGGAACACGCCCATGGCCATCATGGTTTGAATCATGGAGGCGTCCCAGTTGCCGTTGGCGGTGGGGAAGAAGTCCTTGATGAGCGGGTAGTAGACATTGCGGAGCATGCTCCGGAACCGTTCCTGGTCCGCGTCGCTCCAGCCGGTATAGGTATGCCGCATGAGTTCGGCCGCGTTCAGGAACATCTGCCCGGTCATGCCCACCAGAAGCAAGGCGTCATGACCGGTGATGGACTTCAAGACGCCGGACCAGGCGTTCAGGATCTCCACGGTCTTGCGGGCATGGGCCTCGTCTCCCGTCACGCTCCATTGCAGGGCATGTGCGTATGCCGCGGCCCCATCCTTCTCCATATCCCCGGCGCCCACATCGGGATTATTGTAAGGCCCGCGGATCACGTCCGCATGGGGTTTGGGGACCCAGGTGAGACTGGCGCCGGGATAGGTCCGGAGTTTTTCCAAAGCGGCTTTCCAGGGCTGGGCCCCCGCTTTTACCTTGTCCTTGACAAAATCAAGTTCGGCTTGGTTATGGAGCATGCCGGGATGGACAAACACCGCCGGATACGCGGGCCGGAAATTTAGGGCTATAAAAAAGGCGGCCGATGCGTAAAAAAATCTCATAGTGTTTTTACCCCTCCGATGATCGGCATACGCCCGGTATTAAAGCCCCTCATGGTTTCCGGATGTTGTTAATCGTGAACGTAGCCGACCGGGCCGGGCCGTTCAGCGTCACATAATAGACACCGTTAGGGACCAGCCGGCCCCTTCCGTCCTTAGCATCCCAGGTAAGGCTCTGTGTATCCGCTGTCAATGCCTGGATCAAATTCCCTCGGGTATCCACGATCCGCACTCCGGTCACTTTGCCGTAATTGCTGGAATGCATCACGCCTTGTCCGCTCAAGGAGAAGGTGAATGGTTCACCCGTAGTGGGAAGGGCCGACGTGGCGCTAACCGCCTTCATGGGATTCACCAGGGACCAGGCATTGGGTGGATTACCATTGATCTGCGTGACATTGTCGTAGTACAGCCTGCGTTCCTCGCCATTGTCATAATTGCCATACTGGAAGTTGTACATCCCGATTTTCAACTTGATCATGTTGTCGCCGATGGCGGGATTCAGCGAATCGCCGCTCCATTGGCCCCAGGCGAAATTGCCCGTATAGCGGTAGGTCGGATTTGCTTCCGGAGCGTCTCCATACCAGATTTCAAGCAGACCCTTGTTCTGGTGGGAGATTACGAAATGCATGATCACGGGAATCCAGGTATTGCGCTGGATATCCTTGCTGAGGATGGGTTGCGCGGGGCCGCCGCAACTCGAGCGATGCGACACGATCATGGTGTTGTTGTGGTATTCCACCATGGCCGCCCAGGAACTGCATCCGTTCTCGGCGAAGATCTGGGCGATGGCGCCGTCCTTGTTGGTGGGGAATCCCGGTGAAGGCATGTAGAACCGGAAGGCCGACCAGCCCTCTTTGCGGATGTCTAGCCGGGAGCAGGCCTCCGCGCCCCGGTCCATGCGTGTTCCGTCATAGCCCTTCTGGGTCCAATAGAATTCCAGGCTCCGCTCACCGTTCAGGGTAAAAGGAACCACATATGCCGGGCTTTGTGTGGTGCACGAATAGAAGGGGGCCATGGTTCCATCATTGAAATCATTACTGACCCAGGTAGCGGTATTGATGATTGCTGCCGACACGATGGATGGAATACATGCCAATCCGAATATCAGCGCGCAGGTGCTATTCGCAAAGACCGCTGGGACCGATTTAAGGGATTGGATAGGTCGCCGTTTTTCCATGGTAGTTTTCTTTCAATCCGGATATAGGGGTGTCGTTTCACAAGGTATGGGAAACGGCCCGGTAACATGCATGATAACCATGCGACTCCTGAAAAAGTGCTGCGGCGTTGCAGCGCGGTCTTTGACTTTTTCCTGCCTTACGACAAGCTGAAATTGTGGGATGGGGGTGGGGGCGGGACTTTTATGTCGGGTATGCCAGAACTCAAGAGCTCCTCGACTCTGACATTTTACTCGCAGGGGCAGGGTAGGTGCCCCGCAGCAATTTCCCTAGCGCAGGAGATCGCCTGGATTTTCAGGGACGCCTTCTTCGCCCAATATCTGAACCGTGCTAGAGAGGGGTATTATATCCTTGCTCACGCTCCAGACGATTTTTTTGTCGGGGCTCACTTCCAAAATCGGTGGATCGCCTCTATGATTCGTGATAATGGTATTTCCATTGGAAAGGCGCGTGATCCCTTGGACGTACGCGCCGAATTTAACATTCGGAAAGTTCTTGAGGTTGATTTCCCAATCGATTGCTTTGGTGGCCCGGTTGATTTCACGCACCCAGCCTTCACCGTCACCGCTGATGAGCAAATTCCCGTTCCTGAGCTTTACCGCCGCCCAGGCCTTCCCCGGATACGACCAGATCTCCTTCATGGTCGCGGTATCATATTCCGCTACCTTATTAAGGTTGAAATGCGCCACCATCAGGGTCCCTTCCCTGGTAAAGCGGGCATGCCTCCCACCACCATGGAAACTGCTGTTCCCGCTGGGGATGTCAAATTTCTTCAGGGTATCTCCGGTTTGCGTATTGATGATAAGGCCGGTGTTATGGTTTCCCTCATTCACCCATACGAAAACCCTATTCAAGTCCAAGGGCTGAGTGACGTGGATTTCGCCTTGGGTCTTGATATTTTCGTAAATGTACCAGGTCGACGTGGGATCATGGATGCTCTTGAGTTTGCGGGCGCCATAGCGCAAGGACATGACGATGGAGCTGTCCGAGAGCACCCAGGCATCATCAAATTCGCAAGGAAGCGGTTCGGTATAGGTCCACACCACTTTTCCGCCGCGAACGATAAACATCTTCTGGTTGGTCTCGCAATTGGGGGTGCATTGCCATTCCGCCGCGGACATAAAATCATGGCGGGTCGGTGAAAAATCCTCGCGCAAGGGAATCACGACGTTATTTTGACTATTGGCAAAGGTTTTTTCCGACGTATAGTAAGTCGGCTTGGTGAACTTCAAGGATATCGCTTGGGTCCTCGCGGACTTGGATAAGCCTGCCTTTTCGGATACCACGGTTTCGTTCATGGCCAACTGGGTAGGACCGTTAATCAACATTGTCCGTTGGGTTAAGATTTTGCCGGCATTACGGATGGAAAGTGAATAAATACCCATGGGGAGATTTGGAAGGGAAACCTTTGAACCCACACTGGAATTTTCGGGGGAATAGCTGCGAATGAGTTTTCCTTCGATGTTCCTCAGTTGAATTTTTAAGCCCGGAAAATTTCTCGGGATCTGAATGTTGGCATCCCCAGAATTCCAAGTAATCAAATTTCCGTTTAGGCCATTGCGATTCCCGATACCCACATTTCCCTCGGTATTGAAAACGAAATTACCGGCCGAATCCGTCCATACGAAATGCGTGTCATCCATCCCGACTTTGACACGAGCCAGTTTTTTGCCGCTTACCGAATCGATGACCGTCCCGGAAAAGACCTCAGCCACAAGATTGGAAATCAGAAGCGACAAAACCATTCCCAAGCAATTCATTGCCATTTTCATAAGTCCCCGCCAATCCTTATCTTGTTTTTTCAGAATCTTGAATCTTCCGTAAGCCTTAGTATTCGGCGTAAGGCTGCTATCTTCTACCCCATAATGATATTTCCGAACTACTAGTCTCAGTTAAATTTCCACGAAAACTAAGCTTGAAGAAGGTCCTGGAGATCATGAGGTAATTCGATGCTGCAACCGATGGGACCCAATCCAATCCGAATATCGCGGCATAAGCAATCTTCTCAGTATTGGAGGCAGACATTTTCGGGAATGATGTAGGTTGCTGTGTTCCGTAGTATTTTCTTCCGTACCGAAAGCGAAAAGTTTCCCATAAGGTATAGGCAAGGGCCCGGTACCAAGCGCGATAACCATGCGACTTCGGAAAAAGTGCTGCGGCGTTGCAGCGCACTTATCGACTCTCCCTCGGTTCGCGGGCATTCCAACGGGTAGATTGGATGGACCCGGTTAATCGGGGTCCCCATTCTTTTTCCCCAGTCTATCAGGAAGGGTTTCCAAGCTATGGAAGCCCCTGGGCCTATCCCTTTGAGCTAATATGGCCATTTGCGGTGAGTGCTGCAATTTTGCAGCGGAGTTTGCTCGAACTCCAGGTATTTTCCACCGCCGCCCTTATATTCACGGGATGGCCGAAAGAGCTCCGGATAGCGTCAGAATTTTCGATTACCTGGACTACAGGGAGTTTATGAAGGACGCTTACCAGGTCAAGAAGAGAAAGGCTCCTAACTTTTCCTATCGGTATATTGCGAGAAAGATCGCTACTAATTCCGGAACCTTAAGCCGGATCTTCAGCGGCCAAAGACACCTGGATCCGAAAATGGCCAACGGATTGGCCCGAGCGTTCAATCTCCACGACGGCGAACTCGAGTACTTTGAAACGTTGGTTCTTTTCGGGCAGGCTAAGACACACATTGAAAAGAATTTGTTTCTGGAAAAACTATTTCGTCTGCGCTCCTCCCGGGTCATAACACTGGAGGAACGCCAATTTGAATTCTATCGAAAGTGGTATTATCCGGCCATACGGGAATTGCTCAATGTCGTTCCCTTCGATGGTAACTACGCGAAACTCAGTAAGATGTTGCGTCCGGCCATCGGTGTTCAAGAAGCCAAAAAAGCGGTAAAATTAATTTATGAACTGGGCCTAGTGGAAAAGGACAAGGATGGGATTTATAGGTTAACGGAAAAATTGATCTCTTCCGGGGACAACGTGCAAGCAGTCTTCATGACCAACCTGCATGCTGCCATGGCCGATTTGGCAGCCAAGGCTATCAATGAAGTGGCTCCAGAAGAAAGGGACTTTTCCGGACTTACTATTAGTTTGTCTTCCGTGGCCTTCTATCAAATTCTGGAGATACTCAAACAGACTCGTCGAACCATCATGGAGCAGTCAAGCAAGGATTCCAAGGTTGACAAGGTGTACAGGCTCAACCTCCAATTTTTCCCCCTTTCCTACGAATCGGTACCAGAGTTGACATGAAGACCTTTCGCAGCATTTGGATTCCGCTTTCACTGGGTTTGGCGCTGGCGGGATGCCTAGCCGGTGGCGGGGGCAGTGGCTCGGAAGATACCAACGGCTCCGTTGTGGTGGGTAAGCTGATATATACTGACGGCGCAGCCGCGGCAGGGGTTCGGATTTGGATTCGTCCCAGCGAATACCTACGGGATACCGGGGAAGCCGGGAAACCGCTGCCTCCAGCGGATGCCTGGACCGATGCACGGGGTGGCTTCGCCGTAAAATCCTTGCAGGCGGGCTCATACACGCTGGAAGCGCGCGATGATTCGGCGCGTGGTAGCCGAATGGAATTCGAGGCATCTGGGAAATCTGCGGAACTGGCTGAGGATACTTTGCGTCCGCTAGGTTCCTTGGAGGGGAGCTTGAGCGCGAATGGTAGAATGCAGGGTTCGGCCTATGTCCAAGTCTATGGGTTGGACAAAGTGGCGAAGGCAAATTCCAATGGCGATTTCTGCATTGCGGGTTTGGCCCGCGGGAGTTATCTCATTCAAGAGGTTTCTTCCCTCCCTGGTCGGGCATACCGTCCGAGCGATCCTGTCCTCATCGCCTCTGGAGCCACTACCCTGATCGCTCCCATCCCCTTGGACAGTTTCGCAGGAGAGGAATATTCCACTTGGCCATTGTCGCGCGAAATCCTGGTACATACAGCACAGGCAGGGGTGACGGAAAAGGTGGTTGATTTCCCATTGCTGGTTAGGCTGACTCAGGAGAATTTCAATTTTAACCTCTCGAACGGGAAGGATTTCAGATTTGCGGGTCCGGACGGAAACCATCTAGCTTATGAGGTAGAGCGTTGGGAACCAGCCTCCAAGCACGCGGAAATCTGGATTCACCTAGACAGTATTCCAGCAGGTGCCGGATCATTCCCGGTCACCATGTATTGGGGTAAACGGAACGCGCCAGACTTTTCCAGCGGCCAATCTGTTTTTTCTTCCTTCAGCGGGGTATGGCATATGCGCGAAGCGATTGGCGCCTCGGAGGAGTTCGTTTTCCGGGATGCATCTCCATCTCGCGCTGATGCCCAGGGGAGAATACAATCCGGTAATAGGAAAGCCGTGTGGGGATACGGCGGTCGATTCTATGGTACACACTACCTACACGCCCCAGGCGCGAAGATTTTAACGCCCGGCACTTCTCTGACCTTATCCGCTTGGATTACGGCAAGCGGTACAGATAGCATGGGAGGGGAAATCGTTTCTCTAGGAGATAATTGTGGCTTACGCCTGGATCTGAAAGGCGACCCCACCTTTTTCGCATTTAAGGACTCCAAATGGACCGGAGGAGTATCGCCGCCTTCGGACAAGTGGGGACGGGCCACCGTGGCCGCCTCCCGGTTGATCGATAATCGCTGGCATCTTATCGCCGGGATTTTCGACGGGACTAGCTTACGTATCTACATGGATGGAAAAGAAAAATCTGTGGTTTCCTTTCAAGGTCCTATCGCCTATCCGCTCGGACAAGATCTCTGGATCGGAACGCATGGCAACGGTATTAACGGGTATGGCTTCTTCGGGCAAATCGATGAGGTGCAAATAGCCGGAGTGGCTCGCTCTTCCGATTGGCTCCGGCTAGCTTACGAAAACCAAAAAACCGAAATGTCCCTACTGGAATTTCCATAGAGGCGATCTCTCCTTTCCTGTGACCTATCTGGGTCGCATTTTGGATGTCACCCGAATTTAGCGTGCAGGCCAGTAGAATATTCTCCTGTTCATGAATTTAATTGGGCTAAAGCTCATCGCAAAACCTGATTCGCTCTAATTCAATTACACTGGCCGGTTTAACGATCCTTTCATATAGCTTGGATGGAGGAATAATATAGGGAGAGCAACAGAACAGACGAGATGCGCTGATATGTATGCCAGCTACGATTTCCGGGACATGCTGAAGGGGTACTGCATGGCGCAAAGCATGAGTCGTCGGGGCAATTGCTGGGACAATGCGGTGGGAGAAAGCCTCTTCCACACTCTCAAGGTCGAACGGGTCTATGAGGAGGATTTTCACACACGAAAGGAGGCCAAGGAGAAGATCATTGAATACATCGAATTATATTACAACAGCGTTCGCTTGCATTCGACATTGGGCCAGATGAGCTCCATGGAATTCGAGCAACAGGAAAGTGCTTAACCCCCTGTACGCAAAAGTCGGGGAAGATCAGTACCACGAAGAACGATGAAGGGGTTTGGAAACCCATACCGCCCGATATGGTCGAGTATTTTCGTTCTCTTCCACCGGAATGTCCCTACCTGTTCTCTCGAGTGGCAAAGGGCTCGTACAGGCCATTGGGAGATTTCAAGAAGGCATGGACGACGTGTAAACGGCTCGCAGGAATTTCAGACCTCCATTTTTATGATACCCGGCACATGTCGGCAACGGATATGCTGGATGGAGGAAGGCCCGAAGAGGTGGTTTTGGCAGTGGCAGGTTGGAAGACCAACATGCTCGCACGTACTATCACCGGGCTGGAAAAAAATCCCTGGAGTCAATTAGATTTAAGCCTGGGAGTGGACAGAAAGTGGACACCCACGCGGAGAGAACGGTCAAAAGTGGCTGATTCCGTAAAAAAAGGCAAATCGTATAGCGGACCCACTGCTTCCCAAGCAAAGGGTCGCGGGTTCGAGTCCCGCAATCCGCTCCATAAGGGCTCCGGTTTCACATGAAGTCGGGCCCTTTTCATTCCGTTTCAACAGCCCAGACGGCGAGCGCGGAAAATCTCCCGTTGGATCTCCTGGATCCGCCCATGCGCGCTCTCGAATGCTACTTTCCGGGTTTTCCGGCAGGTGACGCATGGGTTGGAAACCGCAAAGCCAATTGTGGCCAAAGCAAACGGCCGTACTTTTCATCCACGGTATCGGGACAGCCAAGCCGGGAAGCTACGATCCCCTCTTGAAATTGTTCGCCGATTCCCTGGGACCCGCGGTAGCGCCCGGCATCGCAAAATACTGCGTTTACTACGATGATCTCAACGATTGGTTCCAGGACAAAATCGGCCTGGCCTCCCAGCTGAGCGCCCTGCAGGGTTTCGTCGAGCAGGCGGCCGCCCGGGAAACCGATCCCGATCTGGGCGCGGCCATCGCCGCTTTCCTGGGCGATGTGCTTCTGCCTATCCTCAACGAAGCCGCGCGCTTGGCCGTGCGCGATCGGATCCTGGCCCAGATCCAACAGATCCGCTTGGACGGGCATAAATCCGGAGTGCAATTCCAGAACCAGAAAATCTCCATCATTTGCCATAGCATGGGCTGCTTCCACACTTATGAAGCCTTGCACGCGGCTTCGGCGGATCCGGCTCTGCAACTCCTGCCGGTTTCCGATTTGATGCAATTCCGTTCCGTGATCTTCATGGCGTCCCCGGTGCAATTGATCCGCACCGTGGCGCAGGAGTTCGGCGCGCTGATTCCCAAAGGCCACCTGGCCGCGCTTTCCGATCAAGGCGTGTTCCGGCCAAGCGAAACGGATGTGGTCACCGGCAATCCGGGGTATTGCGCCCGCGATTGGGTTTCCATCGCCGGCGACCTGGATCCTGTGGGGGGCCACTTCTTCAAGAAGCGGGCGCCCTGGGCCTATATGGCTCCCGCCGGGCAGACGGCCATAGTGGAGGATCAGAGCTTCCTCGACATCAAGGACAAGTCGGACTTGATCGGCATCCTCGCGGATATCGCCGTGAACGGAGAGTCATCGGCGCAAATCCTCAGGAACCCGCATTCCTGGGACAATTATATCGCCCACCATGCCGCCGAAATCGCGGGATGGATCGCCTGATGGAAAAATCGCCTCGCGATACGCAAGCGCCGGTCCGGCTCCTGATTCTATGGGCTGTTCTCATCTTGGTTGCAAGCGCGGCGGCAAAGGAAAAGCCGTTGCCGGAATCCGGCTTCGCGGCTGCCCTGGCTTCCGTGCGCGCCGCGGCCGCGGAAATAAAGCTGGCCCAGCTGGAACCGGCCGTCAGCGTCAAACTGGAGGATTCCCTGGACTTCCTGGACTCGGCCGACGTGGCGGATGGATGGGCGGTGGCGGGGCACGACTTGGAACGCATGAGCGCGGCGGACAAACGGGAACGGGAGGCGCGCTTGCGCGGTTCCTTCCTCTTCGTAAAGAACGTCGCCAATGGATTCATCCGCAGGCATTTGGACTCCGCGCGGCAGGAGATTTTGCTGAAGCCTTTGGATGCCTTCCAGGCCAGGGAATTGGAAAGCGCCCTAGCCGCGCGCATGCGCAACCTGGAAATGCTGGAGATCAAGTATGGCCCCAACTCGGCCAAGCTGAACGTGGTGGAGGTGCTGGTCAACCACTTCCTATTGCGCGGGATTCCGGCCTTCGGGGTGGATGCCCAGGGGAGTCCGGGACCACTTGAGATGGTGCTTTCCTACAGTACCTCCTATGTTACCCCGGCTTGGAGCAGGCGGGACGGTACCGGCATCCTCATCGCTTCCGCGTGCGAAGGGGGGGTGCGCTATTACTTTCTCCGGCCGGGCTGGGGGCGCAATGCTTTGCTGCCCGCCTATATGGCAGTGGGAGGCCTGCTGGCGGCCAAGGAAGAAGGGGTACTCCGGAACCCATTCGCGATGGAACCGGATTTCGGCGGCTTTCTGTCTTGGGGAGCCGTAAAGGCGGGCATCATCTTCGGCGATGACACGCGCGTTATGCTGAATCGGCAGTTCCAGTTCATCCCGTATTTGTTCTGAGGGACGGATCGAATGGGAGGGTGATCAGGCCGCTTTGGAGAAACGCGGCTCTTCGAGGGGCTGGGGTTTGCTTTCCGGCCTCCCGATCGTTATCCCATCGGGCGCCGGAACCGCCACCCAATCGGATGCCGCCGCGACTTCGTCGTGCAGTAGATGCGCGGGCACGGGCTTGAGGTCCCATACCAGGCCCAGCTTGGAAAATCCCCACAGCAGATAATAGGATACGTCTATTTCCCACCAGCGGAATCCTTGGCGGACGGTGTTGGCGTAGTGATGATGGTTGTTGTGCCAGCCTTCGCCCAAGGTGATCAAAGCCAGCAGGAAGCTGTTCTTGCTGTCGTCGCCCGTGGCATAGCGTTGCCTGCCCAGCAGGTGGCCAAGTGAATTTATGGAAAAGGTGCCGTGGTACAGGGTGATGGTGGAAACGAAAAAGCCCCAGATAAGCATCTGGCCGCCGGTGGTGTGCAATCCCGGGGCAACCCGATGGAGCAGCATACCTAGTCCCAAGGTGAAGAAACCCAGCATGAAGGGCGCGACGAAATCGAACCGGTCCAGGAACATGAGCTCGGGGAATTTGGCGAAGTCCTTGCAATGCCGGCTTTGCGCGGTGGAGTTTTCGCGCTTGCCGAACCAGAGCATATGGCTGATCCAGAACCCATGCTGGCGAGGCGAGTGCGCGTCCTGCGGTTGATCCGAGAAGCGGTGATGGTTGCGATGATGGGCGGCCCAATGCAAGGCCCCGCGCTGCGCGGAAGCGTTGCCGATGAATGCGAAGATGAATTGCATGGCGCGCCCGGTCTTGAAGGTGCGGTGCGAGAAGTAGCGGTGGTACCAGCCGGTGATGGCGAACATGCGCAGGAAATACAGCGCCGCCGCCGCCGCCACGGCTACGGGGCTGGCCCCCACCCAGAACACCAATAAAACGGGTAGATGCAGGATGAAGAACGGAATGAGCCTGCGGAAGGACACTATTTTATCCTCGGCACCGAAAGTTATCCCTTGCGGGGCGTCGTTGTCGATCCATTGCGCGATGCTGCGGATGGGCCTGGGAATGCGGAAGAAGATTGAAGCCGACATGGTAAAGTCCTTATCCACCACTAAGCGCATGGCGGCATTACCATCGTAAGGATAGGGTACACCACTAGGGATCTTTTAAACGGATCCATGACATCTTTTTACATGTTAGGAAATTGAGGGCGACCATGTATCCGGCCCGGTTTCACGCGCCCGCGGGGGCGCATTTGCGCTTTCTGGGTTTGCCCCGAGCGCATTTTCTCAGGCGGCGGGCAAATCAATTTACCCGGCTCCGTTGTCAGCTTGCCGGCATTTTCCTCACCGATTAGGCGAAAGATTCCCCAATCCTCCGTAGGAATCCCTTCGCCTGTTTGCGGACCAGGCCCATCATGGGAACCGCTATCTGACGATTGTGGGGCGGGTACAAAAAAGGAGAGGCTTGAAGCGCCTCTCCTTTGGATCCTCTCTCGTTGGGGAGGGTTATTTCTTCGCGGTCGAATCAGCCTTGACCGGCTTGGCGGCGGGGGGCGTCGCGGCTCTAGCCGGCTTGGCCGCCTTGGACGTATCGGCGGAGACGGCGGTCGCTGCCGGATTGGCACTCTTGGCGCCTTTCGCGCCTTTAATGGAATCGGGAGCCACGTAGCCGCTGTCGCCTTCCAGCACCGGCATCAGTTTGCCTCCGCTGCGGATATTGCGGATCATCCAATCGGCATCGTCGGAAAGATCGCTGGAAGGATATTGCGCGAGCATTTTTTCGAAGGCGCGTACGGCGGCGGAGTCGTTCTTGAGATGTTCGGCATGGATGAACCCGACCATGAACATGGCTTTGTAATTGTTGCTGCTCTTGGGGTAGAGGTAGGAGAGGCGGCGGTATTCCGCCAGCGCCTGCTGGTACTTTTCCTGTTCGATATAGATCTGCGCCAGGCCGAAGCAGATGGAATCCTGGAGCGTTTCGTTCTTAGGGAACTCTTCCCGGAGGCGCTGGTACAGCTCCACGGCCACGTCCAGCTTGCGATCATAATGCAGGTTCTGCGCCTGCTTATAGGCCTCCTGGGGATTCTTGATCTTGGGGGGCAGCAGAGTGGGATCCATGATCACCACTTGGAACTCGCGCTCCAGGCGATCCGTCTGCTGCTCTTCGGCCTTGGTGTAGGCGGCTCCCTTTACGTTCTGGAAAACGTCGTAGCGGGATTCCTCGAAGGAAAGCGCTACGGTGTCTTTGCGGTAACGCTCGGGATTGGTGCGGTACTCGATGTCCAGATCTTTGGGGTCAACCGTGAGGAAGGCGGCGATGTCCCGTATGAATTTGTGGTAATCCTTTTCGGTGGAATCCTTGGTGAAATAGGCCCGGTTGGCCTCGAAGGTTTTCTTCAAGGTCAGCGAATCCAATCCTCCTGTACGGGAGACGATGGAATCCTGGTAGATCTGGCCCCAATAATTCACGCGATTCTCTTCCCGCATCGCTTGCAGCTTGATGTCGTCGAGCATGCCCAATGCCTTGGCTTCCTGCGTGGCCAGCTCCCAGGTCAGCAGGTAGTCCAACAGGGCTTCGCGGGTATAGCGATCCTGCATATGGGCGGGGATTTCTTCGCGCAGGAAGATGACATCCTTCTCGCGGATAACTCGGCCTTTGCCGTAGGTGGCCAAGGTGTCTTCCGGCTTGATGGTGCTGACCTTTTCGGACTTATAATCCTGCTTGACCAGAATGGCGACGCGTTCAAAGGATTTGGCCTGCTTGGGATTCTTGGCAGCCAGCCAGAACAGATGCCATTTCTTGGTGTCCGGGTTCTGCATGGGCGTGGGCAAAAGGCCCGGGGACATGCTGTCCAGGGAGGTGAAGAGCGCCGGCATCATGCCGATGCCGTCCGGCAGGCAATGATCGCGCTTGATGAGGCCTATCTTGCCTTGGGCAGGCTTGGTCCAGGCGTTCTCGGAAATCCGCGCTGCGACTTTCTTGAAGCCTTCCAGGTCCTTGATTTCCTGGGCGCGCTTGACCAACTGATCCTTGTTCTTGAATTCGATGTGCCACACGTCGTAGGTTTCCGGTGACATGTAGCTGTCCTTGTGGGCCTCGTAGTACTTGCGGAAATCCGCATCGGACGTGTTTTCCGTCGCGCTGATCAATTTGACGCCGTACTTGGCTTTCAGGTCTGCGAGCGCATTGTCGGAGAGCTTGGCTTTGTATTGCGTCAGGTAGTCATCGCCGACTTGCTTGCGGACCACGTTGAGGGGAGGGATGACTTGCGGTGAACAGGAATCCACCTTGACCAGCAGCCAGGTGCTGTCGCGCTTGATGGGGCGGGAAACGGCTCCCACCTTGAGCTTGGTGGCATCGTTGAAGAACAGGCTGTCCGGGTTGACATTGCCGCCCAGTTCCCACATGGTCTCGCCTTTGACTTGGCGGCCCAGTTTGCCGTGGTTGTTCTTGCTGGCTTCATGGAGGGAGTATTTGGCGGCGGCAGTGCCGAACGCCAGGCCTCCCGCCAGGGCTTTGGCGGCCTCGTCCGCGGTTTTCTTATCCTTGGTCTGGATCAAGGAGAGATCGCAGAAGGCCTTCTGCTCGAACCGGCGGTTATTGGCCTGGTAGAAAGAGTCGAGCGGCGCCTTGGAGAGGGCAAGGGAGTCCGCAACGCGGGTGCGCACTTCCTCGAAGGGGAGGACTTTCCCGGAGTCGTTGGAGAACTTGGAAGGATTGGCCTTATAGTAGGCTTCCAGTTCAGGCACGGGAAAGCCGTCGTTCTCGCCCAGGTTGTTGGTGTAATAGGCCTGGGTGACGATGCGCTTGTCTATCAGATCCTGCCGGCCGTTCAAGGCCGCGCTTTTCCCGAACTTGGATTTCTCCGCGGCCATGGCCTGGAGCTTTTGCTTGAGCATGAAGTTAAACTGCTTGCGGCGCGCTTCCGGATCCTTGGTGATCTCCGCCACGCGATCGGAAGACATGGTCTTGAGCATGAATTCAAAATCGCTCTGGGTGTAGCTGACTCCGGAAATCTTGGCCAGAACTTTACTGTTGTCCTCCCTTTTGCCTTCGCAGGCCAGCAAGCCGAACAGGGGAAGGAGGCACAAAATGCGCTTCATAACGATCCTTTGGTTCTATAGAAAAAGGGATATCCCCAACATGGGGGGCCATCCCCGCAAGCGGCATTAATTTAGTAAAAACCAAGGGCAAAGGTTACTGGGGTAGGGGATCCGGAGGTCGGGACCTAGCAAGGGGTTAGGGAAAGAGGGCGCTTGGGGAGGGTTTGGAGGGGGGAAGGCCTGGGGAGGTTTTCGGAAGTATTTCGTCGGACGTCGGACGTCGGGCGACTGGCGACTGGCGACTGGCGACTGGCGACTGGCGACTGGCGTAAAGAAAAACCGGGATTTTCTCTTGGATTTTTCTTTACGCCCGACGCCAAGGCGCAAAGCATCTTTTGAATAAATGTAAAACTGGTACGCGCCGTACGCCCGACGAAAGACCCAGGGCCAGGGGACCCGGAGACCTCTTAGCCTATCTCCGCGTCTGCAGGGATGCTATCGCCTCTTCCACGTTATCGTAAATATCCAGCAGGGTATTCGCCCCTATGATTTCGATGATCTCGTAGACATTGTCGTTCACGTTGGCGATCTTGAAGCATCCGCTCTTTTCCTTGGCCGTCTTGCTGAAATGCAGCAGGATCCCCAGGCCGGTGGAATTGACATAACGCAGGTTGCGGAAGTCCGCGACGATTAGCACGAAACCTTCCTTGATCAATTTGGTGACCTGATCGAGGGTGGATTCCACGTTGGTCGCGTCCAGGTCCCCCATGAACTTGATCAGTTTGCCGTGCGGGACATTATCCAGGTCCGAGATCTGGAGTTCTATTTGCGTGTCCATGGTCTAGCTATCCTCCCGCATTTTCGTGATTTTCACTTCGGTGCCCGATTTGTCTATGGAAACGTTGATGGAGTTGCTGATCAACTTCACCAAGGCCAGGCCGCGGCCGCGGGTATCTCCGGTCTGGGCCGTCTCCTTATTGGCTTCCAGCACGCACTTGAGCTGGTTGGCCTTGTCCATCAAGGTTTTGTTGCGGACGAGCAGCTCGAATTTCTTGCGATCGATGCGCAATTCCACGGAGATTTCCGGTTGCGAGGAATCTCCGTGTTCGATGGCGTTGTTGGCGATTTCGTCCACGATGGTTTCGATGCGGAAGGAGTCGCGGGCGGTATAGCCTTTTTGCTTGGCGATGCCGGCGATGAAACGCCGCACGGCCGGTACGGATTGCAGCTTGGGCGGCAGGGTGATGCTGACCACCTGCGCCGATTGGGTGTATTCCCAATGGTAATGGTTGTAAGCCGTATGCGTATCCGGATAGAACTGGAAGATCTTGTCGGCGCCCATTTGGATAAGACGCTCGCGGAGATCGTAATTGAGTCCGACCACCACCATGTTACCGCCTTTTTCCACCAGGCGGAGCTTGCATCCCATCAGCTCTCCCAGGAATGGAGAGGAAACGAAGGTCACGTTTTCCATCAGGGCCACAATGAAGTACTTCTTGGAATCGATAATCTCCTGGAATATCTTGCTGGTCGCTTCGCAATCGCTGGCATTCAGATCGCCATCAAAATGCAGGAGAATGATGCGTTCGTCGTGCCTGCTGACCTGCTGGGAAATCCTCATAGGTCGCTTTCGTAGAGGAGTTTTTCGCGCTGGGCCTGGGTTTCGTCCGGGTCCTTGGTCTTTACTACATGCACCTGGGTCTGCCCGCTCTCACCCACATCTATTTTGACTTCGCTGCTGAGCATCTGGACGATGACCAGGCCCCGGCCCTTCTTTTTGTCGCTGGAAGGCGGCTTGGGGCTGTAGACGGCGCGCTTCAGGTTTTCCAGGTTCAGGCGCGTGCCGCCTTGGTCCTGCACGGACAGGTTCATGGAGCCCGCTTCAAACTTGGCGGAAACCGTAACGGAGCTATGCACGTCCTGGGATCCGTGCAGGATGCCGTTGGTGACAAGTTCATCCACGATGATTTCCGTGCGGAAGCAGAACTTCTTGGAGAATCCTTCCACCCTGGCTATCTCCGCGACGAATTGGCGCAACGGCGGAATGTATTCCAGATCGCTGGGAAGATTGACGGAGTAAGCCGCGTGGCTGTTGGCGCCCGCGGGTGAACTACTCTGTGGCTGGCTGTCCAAGCAAATCCCCTCTCGCTTCCCGAGTGTTATAAACTAATATCACTCGGGTTATTTACAAACCCGTATTTCTGCGCGTATAGTCATCCAAAACCGTGATACGGCGGAATCATTCGTCCATGATCCTGCGTTCATTTTCTGCCCACAGCCATGTCCATGCGGTACACCATCGCCATAATCTGGGCCACCACTTCGTAGAGTTCTTCAGGGATGCTGTGGCCCACGTCCACTTCGCTCAACAATTCCGCCAGCTCTCCGTCGGGATGGATCGGGATGTCCAGGTCCATCGCCTTCTTCACCAAAGCCTGGGCCAGCGCTCCGCGTCCGGAGGCGACTACCAGAGGCGACACGTCTTCGTCCTGAGTATACTTGAGGGCCACCGCCAATTTCAGCTTGTGTTGGAATTCCATGGTGCGTTTTTACGATATTGGTTCAGGGCCCGAGATTCTGGAAGATTATATCATCCGGCCGGTCCGAAAAGAAGGTCAAATGCCTGAAGGCGGGCCAAGACGGAAATACCCGCGGATTAGTAGTTTGGGAACCAGCGGGGCCATGCCGGCAAAACCGGATCTGCGGGACCGTACGGATTGGGACAAGGTCCGGATGGAGTTACGTAAGCCCATGCGAATCAAATGCTTGTGCAACCGCTAGGGTGAAAAGGATGACCAAGGCCAAACGCTGGCTTCTCTGGGGGCTTATCGCCTCGCCGGCCGCGATCCTTCCTTCCGCGTTCGTACTCGCCCGCGTTTGGTTGAACCAACACCTTCATCGGGAGCTCGCCTTCGGTGATTTCCGTCTGCGTCTTGCCAATCCCAATCTGGGTTGGAACCTGAATTTCATTTCCGACTCCGTGGAGGTTTCCGCCCCGCATTTTTCGCTCCGCACGGGAAGGATCCTCAGCGATATCCGTTTCCTGAATTCCCTGGCATCCCTCCGGCCGGACATAAGCGTGGCAACGGACATCGTGAAGATCGGAATGGATCCGGACACTTCGGAAAGTGCGCGGCGGGATAGGAAAAAGAAGCCGCGGCGAATCCCCGCTTTTCCAAACTTGCGCATCCCCTTCGGTTTCAAAGTAACGGCCAACAGATTGGAAGTCCGTGTAGGCGGTTGGGGATCCGCCCAGGCGCAGGATCTGGCGCTTTACTCGCAAGGACCCAAGGGCATGGCGGTGGAGGCCTCCGGAATCGCGCTGCATACCCGCCAAGACACGGTGTCGATCCCCGCCGCTTACCGCGTCTCGGCCCGCTGGTTCGGCAAATCCGTCCGCTACCAGATCAGGGCGCAGAACGCCGCCGGGGATTTCGTCCGCCTGGACGGGGAGCATAAGAAAACGGATTTGCGAGAGGGCGAAGATTCCCTGGTAGCCGGGTTGGCCGGGCTTTCCGGCTTTGCCTCCCTGTTTCCCGGACGCGCGCCGCCGGGCTTTTCCAATCTGGACCTGCATGCCAGGTGGGAAACCGGTACCCGTCAGGCCGGCGGCATCAAAGCCGCTTTCACCACGCCCCGGGTTTGGCAAGTGGGTCCCCAGCGGGTAGAAGTGCAATGTGATCTGGAGGATACGCGGGGGCGACTCCATCTCAAGTCCCTAGGCTTGACGGAGGAAACCGTCTATCTGCAAGGCCGTTTCGAGATTCCCAATCCGGACAGTGGGTTGGCGCGCATACCTGCCGGTCTCAGAGCCACGCTTTCCGGCTATAGCCATGATTTCCGTTTCCGCTTGGGAGATCGCATTCTTCCCGGGGATGCGGAGATCCGGCGGTTGACCATCCTCCCTGGCCTTAACCTGGAGGCGGAAGTGCGCACGCGCGATAGTTCCGTGCTCCGGGGCCGCGCGTTCCGGGTTCCCGATTCCACGGCGGGCCCGTCGCTCGCTTTGCCCAAAGTCCCGCGCTCGCCGGCTGCCGCATCCTGGATCGCGGGGCCGGCCAAGGCCGGCGCCGGCGCCCGGCGCGACTCAACCTGGAAGCTTCAATTCACCGGCACCGCGGATCCCAGGGAAACCTGGATGCATGCCTGGGTGGACACCAACGTTTCTTTCAAGTACGCGCGCGTCAAGGGCGAGCTGGGCCGCAACGGGTTGACGGTGGAAGCGTGGGTGCGGCAGCCCAGAGCTTATGGGGCGGCCGGAGACTCGTTGTACGCTGTCCAGAACGTCAACAAGACCGGGTATTATCTGACCGGTTCCCGACTGTATGCCAAGGACATCATGTGGCCCATCACCGGACAGGTGGAATGGGGCAAGCGGGTAGAGGGCAAATCCGGCCGGAGGCGGCAGGTGTCCCTCGCCTTCCGTACGAAACATCCGCGTTACGGGTTGGTGGAATACGCGATGGCCCGGCCCGGGTTCATGACGGTGCGCGCGGAAAAAGTGGACTGCCAATACCTGCCATATACGCGCCTCCGCAATCTGAGCGCGCTGAAGCCCCTGCTCACAGGCGGGTTCGAGTGGGATTGGAAGGCCCGCACGGGATGGATCGATGCGGAGGCCGGCTTGGACTACGCCGGCCGGGCCTTGACCGTAAAAGCCAAGGCCGACTGGGATGCCCTGTTGTTTCGGGCCAAGGGCGTCGACGTGGGTTTGGGCGGATCGGATTTGGATTTCTCCGGGTCATTGCGGCTGGGAGGAAAGCAATTCTGGCAAATGGGGCATGCCGGCCTCCAAGACGTGCAGAGCCTGGCGTTGCGGGCGGAAAAATTCGACGCTGCCAGCCTGGCCGGCTTCCTGGGGCCGGGTTTTCCGGTGGAACAAGGCAGCCTCAACGGCAAGCTCTCCTATACGGATACCAGCGGGTTCCGCGGGCTCTACCAGGCGCGCGATTTGCAGTTGCGGCCGCTCCGCAGGCTGATGTCCGTGCCGCGCCTGGATCTGATCGGGCAGGGAGAAAGCCTTCGTCTCACCCTGCGAACCGCCTCCAACGCCTATCCCTGGTTGGATGATTCCATCGACATCGAGGTGGAGGACGTGCTGGGAGCCGTCCATGGGGTAAGCCTCAAGGCATTTTCCAAGGACGGCATGCGCCTCGGCTTCCAAGGGCGCAGCGGGCAATTCCAGGATCTGGAAGGCGAACTTTCCCTGGCCGGGGATCTGGACCTTCCGGGCGATGCTGGAACCGTCCGAGACGCGAGGCTGGGCGGCCATCTCCGGCTTCCATTGAGCCGGGAAATCCTGCGGGCGATGGTGTTGGACTCCGGTTCCTTCGCGGGCCGGTACGCGGTCCCGGGCTTGGACACGCAATCATTCGGCGGGACCTTATCGCTCCGGGACGGAAGACTGCGCATCCCGGACTTGCGGGCTTCCACCGCGGCCGGCGTGACCTTGACCGGGGAAGCCGATTGCGATCTGACGGGCGGTCCCAGGGTAACTGCAAAGTTACATGGGGCGGCGCTGGCCCTGCAATGGCCGGGGATCCAGAAGCTCATCCTGACCGATGCCGACGCTTCGCTGGCGTTCGATTCATCCGGCCTTAAAGCGGAGGCCATCGTGGGTAAAGCGGATTTCGGATCCTCGAAGCCCCCCATCAGCATGCACGGAACCTTGGAAAACATGGAATTGGCCTATTTCCGGCCTCCTCCCCCCAAGACCAATAAGGGCTCCTCGGCAACTATCGTGCGCAATCCCGAGCTCAAGATCAAGGCCAAGCTGCGCAACTTCCTGTTCAAGCACAAGATCGGGTTTCGCGAGCTGCAAAAGTCCATTCGCACGGTCAAAAGCGACAAGCGCAAGAGGCGGGTAAAACCCATGGACGTGCAATTGAACTTGGAAACCGCCGGCTCCGAGAACCGGGTGGAAACGGATGTCTTGAGGATGTTCTTCGTGGGGGACTTGGCGGTTAAGGGGGTCTATCCTTACACGCTGTTATCCGGGGAATTCTCCGCGCTCAGCGGAGAGTTGGGCCAAACCAGCCAATCGTACGACATCACCGATTTCGATTTGAAATGGCAGAACGCGACTCTGGAAGAGGGACGCATATCCGTTGAAGGGGGCAAGCGCTTGCGTTCGGACTGCAAACCGGACACCAAGCGCACCTGCAATGTTTTCGTCAAGCTGGCCGGCCGCCTGGATGAAATGGCGTTCACCTACGACAGCGATTGCGGCGGCAATTCCGGCGAAAGCCTGGAGCCTTCCGCGCTCATCAATTCCGTGAGCCGCGGTTGCTATTCGGGCGAGTACGTGGCGGGAGCCGGCGGCGGCAATTATGGCGAGGCCGTATTCGTGCTGCTGGAGCCGACCATCAACGAGAAGCTTACCAGCGTGGGCGACAGGTTCTCGGGCGGCTGGATCAAGAATACTTCCGTGAGCGGGATCGGCACCGCGGTTTCCGGGGACACCTCCGGTTCCGAGCCCGTGGCTATCGGCGTGGAGAGCAAGGAGAAATGGGGCGTGAGTTTCAAGGCCAAGGCGGGTTATCATCCCGAGAAGAAATTGCAGAATCCCTGGGAAAGCAAAGCGGCCATGGAATGGCGTCCTCCCCTTGAGTTGGCCTCCCGCAATTCCGAATGGAAGCGGCGCGTGCGCGATCGCGTCACCTTGGAGGTCTCGGCGGAATCCCGCCCGGAGGAAAAGGCCACCGAGCAGAACCGCCAGGTCCGGGGACAGGTCGGCATTCGCTATCGTTATAAATTCTGGGATCTTTGGTAGGCCGGCTTGCGGTCCGATCGGTTGACATCCCATTCCCGCCCCGCGTTCCCAGCGGGTTTCGCCTGGACGCTGGCAGTGCTCGCATGCGCGATCGGCCGGACTTGGCCGGCCGCAATGGTCTTTGAAGGCAACATCCATCTCGCCCGCAAGAAAATGGACGCGGTCCTCTCCGCGCCGGAAAACCCTAAGGGCATGTCCCGCGAGGATTGGGACGATTGGGTGGACGAAACCGCATCCGCCATCACGGACCTGTACGGGGAGATCGGCTATCTGGACGCCGCCGTCAAGGTGGACGCGCCGGGATGGGATAGCGCCAAAGCCGAGGATAACCGCGTCCGCATCCATGTCCGGGAGGGCGATCGCTACCGCTTCGGTTCCGTCGCCATTCTCACGCCCGATCATTCACCTTCCGTGCTCGATCCCGGACGGCTGCAGTCCCGCAACGGAAAACCGTTCGAGAAGGACGTGGTCTTCCGCGATCGCAGGGAGATCCTGAACGCTTACGGGAATGCGGGGTTTCTGCATGCCAAATCCTCGGAAACCATTTCGCCCGATACGGCCGCCAAGCTGGTCAACCTTGAATTCAGGGTCGAGCCCGGACCGGCGGTGGTTTTCGACACCCTGATGATCCGCAATCTCCGGGAGGGGGACAGCACCGGAGCCCGGGGTGTGACCAGTACGCGCCTGCTTAAGGCCCTATTGGGGATGCATGCCGGTGATACCGTAAGCCTTTCCAACACCGGATCCTTCGAACGCAAACTCAAATCCACCCGCGCCTTCAATTACGTCCGCTTGCGCGACAGCCTGCTGGCGGACAAGGACAACGGCAGCGCTTTGATTCTGGCTACCGAGGAACGCGTTCCCGGGGAGGCGGACGCTTCCATATTCTTTGAAACCCAATATGGAGGCGGCATAGCGACAAACTGGTCCCACGGGAATATGCTCGGGCAACTTCACGAAGGCCGGTTGGGCGGCTCCTGGGCCCAACGCAAACAAAGCGTGTACGCGGGCTACGCTTCTCCTTTGTTCTTTGGGACCAGCCTCCGCTTCGATAACGATTTGGTGGCCAACTGGTACCAGGACAGCGAGCTCCAGAAAACCGCCGGTTCCTACGAAGGGGATTTCGATGTTACCAATGCCAGTAAAATCTCGCGCGCCTTTACCTCCTGGTCACGCGGCGTCAGTAGTACCGAGTTGGCCGGTCAGAGCGAACGTGTCCCGGCCGAGATAGCCGGCAAGACCGACAGCATCGTCACCGAGCGCGCCTTTAACCTCAACTTCATCAACTCAGCCTACTTCAGTTTCCTGGACGATGCCGTGAGTCCTACCCGGGGCGTCCGTTGGTCGCTCACTTGGGGCAACGGAGGATCCTTTTCCAACGCCAACCGCATCGACGTGCCGGTCTCCTCGCGCCACAATTGGCTGGAGGGGGAAAGCTCTTTCTATTACCCCTTGATGGAAAGGCTCAAGCTCGCCTTCCGCTTGGATGGGGGGCGCTTCTATGGGGATGGCGGGCTGAACTCGGAACGCTTTTTCCTGGGAGGACCACGCAGCGTACGCAGTTATGGTTGGCGCAAGGTATGTCCTGAAAGGAACGACAATACCAATGTTTGCACCAAACTCGGCCTGGAGCCGGCTTATTTCCTGACTTCGTTTGAAATCCGATCCAGTCCCTTTTCCTCCGCCTTTCTCAATCCGGACGGCCGCTGGAAATGGCTCCTAAGCGTTCAGGTGGTGCCCTTTATGGACTATGGGAATGTCTGGGAAGTGGGAAAGCCGGTCACCCAGGATGGCGTGGGTAGGGCGTTCGGCCTGGGACTTCGTTATTCACTGCTTTCCATTTTCAATATCCGCTTGGATTATGCCGTCGACGGCTGGCAACGTGAACATAGTGCCTGGGTTATCGATTTGGCCCAGGCCTTTTAAGCCTATTCGGATGGTGGTCTCCATCGTTTTTTTACAATTCTGTGTATATTAGAATGGGTTTTACCCAGGAGGATTCATGGCTTTCGCCGCGAAAATGCATCTGATCGGAGCCGCCTTGGTAGTGGCTCTGACCCTGCCCGGCCTCGCCTTGAGCGAGACCACCGGAGGCTGTTCCCAGGACGCCGAAAATCCGGCCGCTGCTCGCGGACAAACCGGCTCCATCAGCGTAGTCACCACACCTGAAAAAGCCGTCGTGTACCTGAATGGCGACAAGTTGGGGTTTTCTCCCATCGATACCGCATACGCCACCGGCCGATTCAGTCTGACCATTATGCTAAACGGGGAAGAGTTGGTGAAGGAAAGGGTCAACATTTGCGCCGGACAGAAAACCTCAGTGGAAAAGGCCTTGAAGTTGCCTTACGGAAGCGTTGCCGTCAAAACCAATCCCCTTAAAATCAACGCTCGCGTTACGGTTGATGGGGAAGAGGTAGGCACGACCAAGGGTGGGGTACTAACCATCAATCATCTGGAAGCGGGAACCCGGATATTTAAGGTATCCAATGGTAAGCATCGGAAAGAAGTATCCGTCAATGTATTGCCGGAAGAGACGGTTGATTTGAATGTGGACTTGAAATAGCAGAATCGTCCCGCCTCCTCTTTCCTCTTACCCCTATCTTATATAGGGAAGGCGCTCTCGCCAACAAAACTAAAAAGCCCGCCCGGTGTATCCGGACGGGCTTTTTGTTGTGTAGACAGGAATGGGTCAGGACCCGATTCCAGGGTAGATTCCGTTTCCCCGAAACGAAAGTGGAGGCGACAAGCGGATTCGAACCGCTGAATAAAGCTTTTGCAGAGCTCTCCCTTACCACTTGGGTATGTCGCCGCTGGGGCTGAAGTTAAAAAAAAGCGGGAGATTTTCAATCGATGGGCGCCTTACGCTCGTCTTCTCCGTTCCCATGAGCGTGCGGAAAGCACGCGTGGATCGGGTTTAACCTCGGGAACCGCTTCACTTTTTTAAATTACGGGGTATATTTCTCCGGGCTTTGTTTATTTTTAGGATAAATGGAATGGCTCGGGGGCCCTTCGATTTCTCTATCTTCTCATTTGCACTACTGGGAACTGATTTGAAACTGATACCCATTCTGATGGTCGTGACTGCCCTGGCCGTATCCATGGGTACCACCGCGACCCCTAAATCGGAGCCCTTGCGAGGACCCAGCCGCATGGCCATCCTCGAATTCGTGGACCTTAGCGATAATCAGCAAAAGCCGGAAGTGTCGGATATAGTCCGGCGCGCCCTGGCAGCCACGGGAAAGTGGTCCATTCTTTCCCGGGATTCCATCAGCAAGCGCCTTGGCGAGTTCAACATCAATCCGCATCAAAGTTGCAACAATCCCCAATGCAGTTTCGATATCGGCAACGTCGTACAGGCGGAGTACGTCCTTTTCGGCACTTCTTCCCCGCTGGCATCGGTGCAAGCGGTTACCATGAAGCTGTTGCATATTCCCACGGCCAAGATCGTCTGGACCAAGGTGATCGAGGGCGAAGGTTCTTCCGATTCCGAGCGGATGCATTCCTTGGAAAAGCTTTTTGCGGGCGCGGCGGCGGAAATCGCCCAAGTCAAGCCGGACGGTGACAAGTCGAAGCACGGCAAGACGCTGGCCGTGATCGATCTGAGCGAGAATTCGCTCCAGTCCCGGGCTTTTTTCGAGAGGGTTTGCACCCGCATTTATGGGAATCCGGTCTTCGATCTCATGAGCCCCACCGAGCTCACGGAGTTGTTGACGGCGCTGGAGATCAATAAATACTCCGTCGTTCCTTCCCTGGAGAACATGATCGGCCTGGGCCAGAAGCTGGGAGTGTCCAATCTTCTTTATTCCCGCCTGTATCGCGATGGCAGAAGCTATATCTATCGCTTGGCCATGTACGATGTAACGGGCAAGGCCATGGTGCTGGAATTGCCCCCTCAGCCTTCGGAAGACTTGATCAAATTGCTGGACTACGAAAAGGTTTTTTTCAATACTCTATTCAGTAAAGAAAAAGACGAGCCTAGGCCGGTGATGGTCAAGGACGGTAGCAAATCCAACAAAGCCCTATGGATCTCCCTGGGAGTATTGGGTATCGGAGGAGGCGTTGCGGCTTACTGGGTGGAGAACCTTCGCAAATCGGACAACACCCCCAAGGCCACCGACAGTCACATTCCTTTTCCAATCAATCCCCCGCAACCCGACTAACGGGCTACGGACAAACCTGAATTCAATATATTTTTAGGGACTGAATATGAGCGATACGAATTTTAGCTACATGGAAGTTTCCGCGAAACGGAAGAAGCGGAACCAATTCATTTCGGTCCTGATCATCGTTGCCATCGTCTTGATGGGCGTTATCGTTTGGGGCTGGATTGAATTGCAGAAAAGCCGGAACGCGGAGCGCATCAAGAACGCACTCAACAGCCAGGTGGAACCCGGGTTCAAGGAGCCTGAGGCCGTTCCCGAACCCGCTCCCGCTCCGGATACCGCCGCCGTAGTGGTGCAGGATACCCCTGTCGCGGTTTCCCCCAAGCCCGTTGTGGTGGAAACGCCCGCCGTCAAACCGGAGCCGGCTCCCAAACCGGTGGTTGTCAAACCGGTGAAGGCTCATAAGGAAACCGTTAAGGCCACCGACCTTCCCAAAGAACCGGGCGCAGCTCCTGAAGTTGAACCCAAGCCCGTTCCTGTCCCCAAGCCGGTGGCCGCCAAACCGGTGAAACCGGCTCCCGAACCTAAACCGGTGAAACCGGCGCCGGAGCCCAAGCCGATTGCCGAGGAGCCACCCATCCAGGTCGCCATGCACAAGCCGGAACCGGCACCAGTGACGCCAGTGCCGACACCGACACCTACGCCGGTATCCCCAACCAAGGTTTACCCTCCGGAGGATTTGCCCCTTCCCGCCAAAACGGAACCCACCGAAGAAGTCAAGCAGGCCGTAGCCGGTCTTCCCGCACCGGCCATGCCCAAAGCGGAGGCCTCTCCAACGGAAGATGCCAATGTTTCCAGCAGTTTCAAACTGGGCCTTTCCGCTTACAAGCAACAGGACTATGTCAATGCCATCCGTTCCTTTACCGCGGTGCCCAAACCGGTCTCAAAAAAACGCGGGGCCCAGGATCGCGATGAATACGTGCAGGCCAATTTCATGAAAGGACTTTCCCTGCTCAAGGTGGGTCACCTCAGCGAAGCCGTAAGCGCATTCCAGAACGTGCTCGAGTACGAGAAGTATTACCCGCTGGCGAACATGAATCTCGGTATCTGCTATGTGGAGCTGAAGCAATACGCCAAGGCGCATCAGGCCTTCGAGGCCGTGGTCCGCGATCAAAGCTTCATCGACCCGGCTTCCTTTGACGATGTTATGCAGAGGACCAAATACTTCTGGGCCCTCGCATGGACGCGCCTCTATAAGAATTCGACCAACGTGGACAAGCAGAACTTCTACCGGCAGCAGGCTGTCCTGAAATGGAAGGATTATGAAGTCTGGTTTTCCAAGAACGACAAATACAAGAATGAGAACCTGAAGGCCGAAAATTACCTCAAGAGCCTGAGCAGCCTTTGAAGATGAAGTCACTTGAAAGCGGCAAGCGTGGAGTTGCGAAGCAATTACGGAGTGCAGTCGCCTATGGGGAGAAAAGGGTTTCCATGATAAGCAGGATCCTGAATAGTTGCTTGGTATCGGGTCTATTCGCGGTTGCCGGCGCGGTAGCGGCCACCGATGCGACCGATGCGAGCAAAACCGTGGTGGTGGTCTCCAGCGACAACCCCAAGATTTCCGGGCAGTTGTTCCATCCCAAGATTTGCCCCAACTTCGTCAATTACGTGGCGTTCGTAAGGCAGATCCGCGATAACCGCCAAATCTGGCTCTTCGATGCAAAGACCAAGGAGTTATCCCAGATAACGCCCCATACCGCATCAGGGAAAATCGAAGACGTCAATATCGACGAAGATACCGACCAGAGTATATTCAAGGGTTATGAGGACGAACTGGAATGGTGCCCGGTCCTGCACGACGGCATTCAATACTTCCTCTATGTCAGCGCCGGCGGCGTGAACAATCACGATATTTATATCAGTTCCATCGGCTCCAAGATCCATACGCGCCTCACCTTCGATCCGGAAGTGGATGGGACGCCCCGCTGGTCGCCGGACGGCAAGAGCGTGGTATTCGTCTCCGCCCGCACGGGCGACGGCGATCTGTACCTGGTCCCGGACATCACCAAGTACCTTGGCAAGGACATTAAGCGCGAGGCCCGCAATGCCTTTGAGCGCCTGACCACCAATCCCGGCGAGGAGATGTTCCCGTCCTATTCGCCGGACGGCCGCTTCCTCGCTTATACCACCCGCACTAGCGGCAATAAAAAGCGCGGTCTCTATACCATCGCCCTGATGGACTTCAAGGACGATCACAAGATTAAAATCTTCAATAATCAGATCACCAATAACAAGAGCCATCCTTCCTGGTCTTTCGACGGGCACTTCGTCGCCTACCAGATATCCAACGATCTCAACGATCGGGTGGTCGATATCGGCGTCATGCAACTGAAGGTGGATCCGCAAGGGCATCTGGTGGAAGTGGCGGATTTGCATGGGAAGACGCCCAAAATCGCGGAGAATGTTTATCCCAGTTCCTATACCGGACCCACCTGGTTGCCGGGTTCGCGCGCCATCGTTTATGCCAAACGGGAATCCAGCCGTTTGAATCCGCTGGAAGTGGTCAATTTGGAAAAATGGCTGTACGATCAGAATTACACGCGGGCGACAATCACTACCCAATCCAACATCCATCGCGATGTGGATTGCTTGCCCAATCATCCCATCATCGTGTTCGCCGGCCAATCGGGGCTGGATTTCCAAATCTTCGCCTCCGTATTGATCGGCGCTGATTTGCGACTGGGTGCGGAAAAGGTGGATTTGGCCAAGTATGACCTTTTCAAGAACTAAGGGTCTGCTCCTCTTCCTCTTCGCACTGTCGTATGTGCCGGGCGAAGCGAAGGAAGACCCCGTTGACCTTATCCGTCGGCATCGTTATGACGAAGCCGTGATGACATGGGATAAGGATCTGGACGGCGGGAAGTTGGATGAAAAAGGGATGCGCGCCCTCAAGGGCCAATCGCTTGCCTATTTCCGCTTGGGGAGCCTCTATGGCGTCTACTCGGGTTTTTCCAATGCCATCATGTCCGAATACTATGCGGCTTTGGTCGAAACCGGGGCAAGTGCCATCCATTACCTTTACCTGGGACAAATCCAATACCAGGGGGGGAAGTTCGCGGAAGCAAAAACCTCGTTTGAAAAGGCTAAGAAACTGGGCGCAGGCGGTTCCGCTGTCCAGGAAATGGCCGATGTATTCCTCTTCTTTGCCCGCAAGCGGCTTGGCGAGGCTTCCGCAGAAATGAACGGCGTCAAAGACAATGCTTCCCAGTGGCAGGCGATGGAGCTAAAGGGGGCCGGCGCGGCGGATATTCCCCCAAACATGGCGGGCCAATCCCAACGCAGCCGGCGTTGCAAGTTGAGAATACAACTTCGCAGCGCCGCGCCGGTGGCCGACGATATCGAAAATACCCTCAAGGCGGTTTTGAATGATGCCCAACAACCGGAAATGTACCTGGACCAGGGTAAGAACACCCAGATAAACTTCTACGATCCCTTTTTGATGGAAACCCTATCCGACGCTTACTACACGCTAAGCAAACTCACCAATTTGCGCATCCAAAATGAGGAAAAGCGTTTCCCCGATCTGGCTGCCAAGTTCAATACGGATCAAGCGTTGGCGGAGTCCTCCGCGCGGCTGGGGCAATGGAAAGAAGCGGCCGGTTATTTGCCCAAGGACGCGGATATCGAATCCCAATTGGTCAAAGCGCAAGTGCTCGCGCATACCGGCAAGGTCGGTGAGGCCAAAGCCCTCCTTGAATCCGTGTCCAATACCGCGAAAAGTCCTTCCGATCAAAGGGATATCGCCGACTGTTATTATCTTTTGGGTTTCGACCTGGATAAGGGTTTGAAGCTGGCCGGGCAAGCCGTTAGGGAGAAAAACGGGCCGAATTACTATCGGACTTACGCGAATCTGTTGTTCGCAACGGGCCAAACCGAGTCCGCCATGCAACAATATGCCAAGGGATATAAGATCGAATACCGGAATCGCATTGATCAAATCGATCCGGAATACATGACCGACTATGCATTCGCTATTTTCAAGACGAATAAATTGAGGTACGAGGAGATCGTGGAGACGCTCTATCATTTGCAAAAGGAATTCCCCGCCTGCCGGCAAATGCATTACTGTATGCAGGGGATTTCGGCTGGATTGGCGCGGAGCTATGAATCCCAAAGGATTTTCCGTAAGGGCGGGTGAAGCACCCGTGGGTGAAGGCACCTGCAGTTGAGGGAACCGTGGGTGGAGATACACCTGCCGTGTTTGATGGGCCCCGCTCCTTCCGGAGCGTTAGTGGCCAAAGAGAAGAGGCGATTGAGGATCGTCGCGGTAGCCGGAAGCGGTTTCCGTTTATGAAAGGAACCATGAGGGGACGGAAAGCCATAAACTCGGTGTTCAGGATGGGAACAATGCCATATTTCAAGACTCTGAATTGCGTGGCGCTGGCCTTGATATGCTGCACGGCGGCCATTGCCGCTGGTAAAGGCGGGGGAGGCGACTTGAAAGGCGGCCGGCTGATCTACGCCGAACCTATTCTGCCGGATACTTACGATCCGATCACCACCTCTGACAACGAAACCTCCCTGCGCCTCTCGGAATTGCTTTTCGAGTCCCTGGTATATATCGATTATCGCGGCGAAGTCAAAGGTCGCTTGGCCGAAAAGTGGAACGTGTTCAACGGCAACCAACGCATTACCTTTTACCTCCGCAAGGACGTGAAATGGCATGACGGCACGCCGTTCACGGCAAACGACGTGAAATTCACCTACGATGCCATCATGAATCCCTTGTCGGACGTGCGCCCGGAAAGCCGGCAGGCCCTGGAAGTCATCAAGAGCGTTTCCGTATTGGGCGACTATGTGGTGAAGTTCGATTTCGCCACGAGCGTGGCGGAGCCGGAACGCCGCTTCCTTTTCAAAATCGTGCCCGAGCATCTGTTTGGCGGCAAACCCGTGCTGTCCAAGTTCTCCAAATTCTCGAAGAATCCCATCGGCACCGGCTATTACAAGTTCGATCGTGAAACCAAGAATCACGATGTGATCCTCACCGCCTTCACCGACCATTACGGCGGTCCCCCGAACATCGGGGAAGTGAAAATGGTCTACCAGCCGGAAATGTCCCTGCTGGTGCAAAGCCTGCTCTTGAACGCCATCGACCTGGTGGTGGAAGTACCGCCAGGCAAGATCGCGGAAATCGCGAACACGGGCAAGTTCATGATTATTCCCTACAACTCGCTGGCTTTCGCCTTTTTCGGGTACAACAACAACAACCCCATCCTGCGCATCAAGGAGGTAAGGCAAGCCTTCACCATGGGGATGGATAGGAATAAGATGCTGGAAGACATCTACTTCGGGAAGGGGGAAGTCATTTCCGGGCCCTTTTCACCGGCATCATGGGGTTACAATCCGGACGTGGCTCCCTGGCCATACGATGCCTCTAAGGCCAAGGCCCTGTTGGACAAGGTGGGCATCAAGGATACGGATGGGGACGGCATTCGCGAGTACAAGGGCATGCCTCTCAAGTTCAAGCTGAAGATTCCCATCTATAGCGGCAATGAAGGCGGCCTTTCCGTGTGCCTGCGCTTCCAGAATTATCTGAAGGCCCTCGGCGTGCAGGTGGAGCTCCAGCATCGCGAATATGAGAAGTGGAAGGAGGAAGTCAAATCCAAGCATGACTTCGATATCGTTTTCGCCGAGTGGCTGTTCGATAACTCCTCGGACATCTCCTCGCTATTCTATTCCACCAAGAACCAACCGCCCTCCGGCGATAACTTCATCTCCTATAAGAACCCCAAGGTGGACAGTCTGCTGATGAAGTTCTCCACCACCATCAATCACGAAGTACGCCGCCGCATCAATTATGAGCTGCATGAAATCCTGGCCGAGGACTGCCCCTACACGTTCCTCTGGACCCTGGAAAAGAATGCCGCCATCGAGAACAAGGTTAAGAAGGCGGTGGTTCATCCCTACCGGTTTTTCACTTTTATCAACGACTGGTTCATTCCAGAGGACGAAAGGGATTGAGTGCACATGGCTCCAATGGCTGCAAGGAAGCGTAACGGCATAGGATGGGGGCTGGCGCTGCTGCCCCTTTTGGCTGGTTGCGGGACCACCATGAGCGGTCACGTGGTCAAACCCGATGGATCCGGCCTCACCGATCCCAACGTGGTCGTCTATACCAGTCCGCGCACGGAATCCGTCCGCGTAGGCAAGGACGGCACCTTCAAGTTGGGCCAGAATGTCATCGAGGAAAATGAGTACACCTTGATCGCGGAGGATAAGGACGGCAACATGGGCTATGTCCGCTCCTTTAAGCCTAAGAAGGGCGCGAACAAGAATATCATCGTCCGCCTATCGCGGGAAATCGACGGCAAGGATGCCGTTATGGAAGGCGGCCCCAATGAGGGCAATACTACCGGATTGGGCGAGAAGATTCTGAAATCCAGCCCCTAGTCACCGTATCTACAGGATAGCGGCCGGATAAGAGGCCGGAATCGCGGCCCGGTTGCAATGCAGCGGGCCGCGGCTTGTTCCAGGGTCTGTCGATAGGCCATAATGGTGCGGGGGACAAGGTTTCAGGACCTCCAGCAAGCGGGAAAAGGTTGGAATAAGGCATGCGATCCATCGCCAAAATCGTCGGTTTTTTCGCCGGCTCCCTGCTTCTCGTTTCCCTCCTGATTTTCAGCATCATCCATCTGACTCCCGGCGATATCGCTGAGATCCATAATCTTTCGCCCGGCACTGCGCATCAGTTGTATCTGGACCGGCCCCTTCCCGCGCAATACTTCCTTTGGCTCAAGGGCTGCCTCGGCTTTGACTTCGGCATCTCCATGGTGAACGGCGCCAAGGTTTCCAGCCAAATCGCGGAATACGCGCCGCCCACCTTGCTGCTCACTTTCGGATCGCTTTTCCTTTCCTTAATGGTGGCCATTCCCTTGGGAGTGTATCGCGGCCTGCGTCCGGTCTCGCCTCTGGGCAAATTCATCAGCCTTGGGATATACACGCTTTCCTCCATTCCCGTTTTCGTGCTGGGCTACATCGTGTTGGCGGTGGTGTTTGGCGTGTTCCGCTTCTACGTGACCACGCCGCCGGACGGGCCATTCCAATTCTGGCCTTACATCAGCTACTACTCGCTGCCGATTTTCGTGCTGGCGGTTGGCAACGGCACTATCGGCGAATTCGTCCGCTTCATCTCGCTGGAAGTGCAGAACGTGAACAGCGCCATGTTCATCAAGGCCGCGCGAGCGCGCGGCAGCAGGCTCTGGAAGCATTTCTTCCGATCCATGGTGCTGCCCATTTTCAATATCATCGTGACCAACATGGCCGTGCTGCTGGGAGGCCTGGTGGTGGTGGAGCGCATTTTCAACTTCCATGGCCTGGGCTGGCTGAGCTGGGAAGCCACTCTAAAGCGGGACTTCTCCGTCATCATGGGGATCACCTTGGTGATGGCTTTCCTGATCCGGGTATTCATGCTGGCGAATGATCTGCTGGCGGTGTGGCTGGATCCGCGGATGCGCGAATGAGGCGCAACGGGTTCGGGCGTTACCTGAAGCAACCGGGAAGTTACCGCATCCTGGCAGGCAGCGCGATCGTGGGCCTCTTGGCCCTTGCCACCTTGACGGGAAGCGTGTGGACCCATTACGGGCCCGATGAGTTGGATCTGGAACATCTTTTGACTCCCCCTTCGGTGGGGTGGATGAAGAAATTGCTGGCCACCAAGGAAGGACTGCGCATCCAAGAGCGCAACCAGGCCGGCGGCCGCGGAGACTCCCATCCCAGGGCCTTGACCCCGGACGATGAAAACCTGGATTTCCTGAAGGCGGATCCCGGCGAGGCGGACAGGCCCCCGGCGTCCGGCGGCTCCGGAAGCGTCCTGGCAAACGGGGAATCCGCAGGCGGAGGGATCCCGCGCGCTTCTGCGGATAGCGGAGGAACCGGTGATAGCTCGCTAAAGGGCGACGGCGCAGGAGCGGAAGCATCCGGCGGGCAGGGCGGCTATGGGCAGGAAGCCAAGCACACCAACAAACCCCATTTGCTGGGCACCGACAAGAACGGCCGCGATATGATGGCATTGTTGATCGCGGGTGCGCGCACCTGTTTTCTGCCGGGACTGGTCACCTGCGCCTTTGCCTTGGGTCTGGGCGTGCCGTTGGGGCTGTTCGCCGGTTATTACGGCGGCCGGGTCCGGAAAATCGTCGGCACTTTCAACAGTACCATTCTTTCCTTGCCGCGCCTGGTGCTGATCCTGGTGGTGATATGCGCGCTGGAGCCAAACGTGTATTATACCATGGGGGTATTGGGCGCGACCCTGATCCCGCGCGTCTCCGAGCTGATCGCCACGCGCGTGCGCATCCTCTCCAACATGGGCTTTATCCTGGCGGCCAAGGAGGCGGCCTTGAGCGATTTCAAGATCCTGTACCGCCATCTTTTCTGGTATCAGAATCGGGCCGTGTTCTTCATCCAGTTCTCCCTGATCATGGCTGAGTCCATTTTGGTGGAGACAACCCTGAGCTATCTCCAGTTCGGCACCAAGCCGCCGGAAGTCTCCTGGGGCAATATCATCGAGGGCAGCCAGATGTCCTTTTTCAGCGGCTTCTATTGGATCACGTTCTTTCCCGCTGTGGCCATTATCCTGGCCATCCTGGGATTCTTCTATCTGGGCGACGGTTTAAACGCAAGGCTGGCATACCGTGAAGGACGATGAAGCATCGGGCGATGAAGCATCGGGCGATGCGGCGTCGGGTGAAACGTTGCTGTCCATCCGCGATCTGTGCATCTGGTTCGGAGGCGGCGGGCAATACCTGAAGGCGGTGAACCATGCCAGTATGGAAGTGGGGCGGGGGGAAATCGTCGGTTTGATCGGCCAGTCCGGAAGCGGCAAGACTACTTTGGCGATGGCCTTGCTGGGCCTTGTGAAAGGCTATCCGGGCCTATGGTCCGGCACCGCCACCTTGGATGGCAAGAGCCTGCTGCCGGAGATGGGCAAGCTGATCCTCCGCAAAGGCGAGGCGGTCGAGAAACGGTACATCCCTTTCCAGCGCGCCCATCGCAGGCAATTGCACGGCATATTGGGGCGGGAGATAGCCACCATTTTCCAGGAGCCCAAGGCATCCTTGGATCCATTCTACACTGTTGGCGAGCATATCCTCGAAGCCTTGGAGCGCAACCGCGATCGCCACGCGGCGGCTTCCGCGGCTGCGGCCGGCGCGCGCGGGCTCAAGGCCATCGGCATCGGCCTGCTCAAGGATGTGGGCTTGGTGGATGCGGAAAACCTGTGGGGGCTGCACCCGCATGAAATCAGCGGAGGCATGGCGCAACGCGTAATGATCTCCATGGCACTCTGCGCCAAGCCCAAGCTCCTGATCGCGGACGAACCTTCCACCTCCCTGGACGTGACCACCCAGGCCAAGCTGCTGCAGTTGTTCCTGCGTCTGCGCGACACGCATGGGCTTTCCATCATCATCATCTCGCATGACATCGGGGTAATCCAGGAAATCAGTTCCCGCATCTACGTGATGCATAGGGGGTCCGTGGTGGAAACGGGAGCATCGGCGCGCGTGCTGAGCTCGCCCAAGCATCCGTATACGGCCTCGTTGCTGGACTCCTTCTCCCGCTTCGGACAGAAGCTGCCCTTGCCTCCCCCCGATCCCGATGCGGGCGCGGGCTGCGCTTATCGCGACATGTGCGCGGCCTACCGCGGGGTATTGACTCCCGGAGAGCGCGGCCGCTGCGAGGCCGAGAAACCCATGGGCCAGGCGGAAAGCCTTGCGGCCGCCGGGCCGTTGGGCGGAAAGGCCCGAAACGATTGGTCCAAATGCCACTTCCGGGAAAAAACCAAGATTCATGGTCCCAGCACCCCGTCCACCATCCATCTGGATCGCCTGGATGCGCAAGGCGGCTCGCGCGGGAACATCGTGGAAGTGCGCGGCCTGCGCAAGCGGTTTTCCCAGGGCACGCGTTCCTTCCTGGCCCTCAACGATATCTCCCTGTCTATCCCGCAAGGCGGAACTTACGGGCTGGTGGGGGAGAGCGGATCGGGAAAGTCCACTCTCGGCTTGTCCCTGATGGCCTTGCAGGAGGTGGACGGGGGCGAAATCCTGTATAAGGGCGAAGACATCCTCAAGCGCAGCAAGGCGGAGATGCTGATCCTGCGGCGCGAAATCCGCATGCTCTTCCAACATCCGGAGGGCGTGCTCAACAGCGGCATGACCATCGAGAGCATCCTGGCCGAAGGGCTGGAGCGGGAAGGCAATATGGACGCCGCGGAAAAAAAACGCCGCGTATCCGAGGCCTTGGAACAAGTCCGCTTGGATCCAAGCCATGGAGCCCGTTATCCCAGCAATCTCAGCTCCGGCGAAAAGCAGCGCGCCACCATCGCCCGCGCCCTGATCACCAAGCCCGCTTTTCTGGTCTGCGACGAGCCGGTGGCCAGCCTGGATCTGGCCATCCAAAGCCAGGTCATGTCTTTGCTCAAGGAGTTCCAACGGCATCTGGGGCTTTCTTACCTCTTTATCTCGCATAACCTGGCCTTGGTCAAAATCCTGGCGCACCGCATTGGCGTGATGTACATGGGTTATTTGGTGGAAGAGGCGCGGGTTGAGCATTTCACGGTAGCCCACGTGCGGCACCCCTATTCGCGGTTATTGCTCGCATCCACGCCCAGCCTCGATCCCGGGATCCGGGATGTGCTATCCGCCTATCCGGATGTGGAACCGGTGCGGTTGGATGGGGGCTGCCCTTTCCGCAATCGTTGCCCGGTCTATCTCTCCCAGGGCGACAAGATCTGCGAAACCACTATGCCGCCTCTGGCGGAGCTTTCCCCGGGCGAACGCGTGGCCTGCCACTTTCCCTTAGGGAAGCCTTAGGGCGTTCCGGCTGCCCGCAGCTTGCCGGAAAGGGAAATGACGGTTTTTTCCCGCAGCGGTTGAAAGTGAAGCAATAAAAAAAGCGCCGCATCTGCGGCGCTTTCGCTTTGGGAGCGGAAACGGAAAGGAAGGCTTGAGCCTTCGCCCGCTACATGCCTTGTATGAAGTCGTTCACGTCCTTGACGCGGTTGATGTCGATCTTCAGGTTGGTGATATCGTCGCTCATGAAATGGGAATCCCGGATGGGGGCCCCGGCCTTGTGGGTAGCCCGGGCTTCCGCCGGTTTTACGATAAGGGAGGTATGGCTCTTTGTGTTTTCGCGGGCGTTGATATTCTTGAGGATTCCCTGCACGGTAGTCATTTGCAGGTTACCCTGGATCTTCTCGATTTCACTCTCATCGATCTCGAAGGTTTTTCCATAGTAGTACATCAGGGCGGAATTGCAGGACGGGCAGTTGAGCACGATCATGTACGCCTCTGATCCCAGAAACAGCTCGCTCACCTCTTTGCAGTGCGGGCATTTGACGTAGAGTGGTTTCATATTTCGCTCCTGACTCCTGATGAGGAAAATACAAAGTTCCAGGGCACTTCCTGTAGTTAAGTCTATTGCTTAGCTTACAACGTGTCAAGTGGAAATATCGCGGGAACCGGAAACGCCTTTCTCGATCGCGGGGGAGGCATGCGCCCGCGAGACCCGTCCGGACGGGCTTCCGGCGCTATCATTGCGGATATTACTCGATGATCGCGAAAGCCACGGCGTACTCGCCTTGATGGGATATCGATACAAGACAACGGGTTGCGCCGAGGCTGTTGAGCTTGTCCAAGGCGGCGCCGGTCAAGGTGACCACGGGCGCGCCGGAAGCGTTGGGCAAGATCTCGATTTGACCCCAGCCTAACCCTTGGCTCCATCCTGTTCCGAGCGCCTTGAGGATCGCTTCTTTCGCGGCGAAGCGTCCGGCTATCCTCTCGTCCCTGGCTTGGAAGCGTGCGCAATAATCCGCTTCGGGTCCCGTCAGGAATCTGGCGATGGCTTCAAGGGATAATTTTTTTATCCTTTCGATATGCGCGATATCGGTCCCGATGCCTATAACCATTATATCTCCCGGATCGGAAGGCGTCCTTGGCAGTCAAGGCCCGCATCCGTTTTTTACCGCGCGCATTGGATTCTTTTGCGTCCGGGCCCCAAGACTCCCGCTAATACCCGCAACAACGGGAATGGAGCCTTTTGGGATTGAGCGAGCCGGACTCCAAAATAGCTTTTTTGCTGGAGCCGGGCTCTCAAGCCGTTCTCAAGGCTATCTGCATGGATCCGCGCGATGATCTCGCCATCTCCGGATCGTCCGCTTTGCGCGCCTTTCCGGCCCCCAAACGCATCGCATTCCTTGAGCAGCGTAAGCTGCGCGCCAAAGCGGCGCGCAAATGCCCGCTGGCGGCGGAAATGCTTTTCACTCCGTTGGGACTGGAACAGCTGACCCACGCGGAACTGGCTGCCTATAAGGCTTCCAGACTTCCTTCAGATGTGCGCAACGTGGCCGATCTCTGCTGCGGGTTGGGCGGGGATTCACTGTACCTGCCTGCTGCCATGCGCGTGGCCGGCCTCGATGTTTCCCGCGAGGTTTTGCGCGCCTATCGGCACAATGTCGCCATCCGGCGCAATGCCTGCGCAGTGCAGGCGGATGTCACCACCCATCCAATCAAGGCGGATATCGCTCTGCTCGATCCCGCCCGCCGCGCCTCCGGACGATCGGACCGCTGGCAGGATCAGGACATGTCGCCGGGTTGGGATGCCATGGAAAAAATGATTTCCCGTTACCCTGGCATGGCCATTAAATTGGGTCCGGGCATCGCCTTTCCCGAGTTCCTGGAATCCTATGAATGGGAGTACCTGGGATTGCGGGACGAGTGCCTGGAAGCGGTGGTCTGGACGGGACGTCTGGGCCGGCCGGGGGTGGTACGCGCGGTGGAGTTGCCGGATGGCGCCTCCATAGAAGCCTTGCGGGCGGATTTACAGGACACCTTCGGCGAGACAGGTTCACCGGGAGGTTACCTCTATGAGCCGGTTAAATCCGTGGTGCGGGCCCACCTGTTCGGCGTGCTGGCATCCCGGTTAAAGCTTTGGCAAATCGATCCGCGCATCGCTTACCTCTCGGGAACGGGATTGGTGCGGCATCCCCTGTTGAAGGCCTATCGCGTCGATCGTGAATTGCCTTATGACAATAAAGCGATCAAGGAGTTCCTGCGCAAGGAGGAAGTGGGAAGGCTGGAAATCAAGAAACGCGGCGTGAACCTGATTCCGGAGGAGTTCCGAGCGGGTTTGCGCTTGTCCGGGGATAACCAGGGGACCCTGATTTTCACCAAGGTCCTGGATCGCAAAACGGTTTTTTGGACCCAGGCCGTTGCCAGGGGAAGTTCCGACCCGGCTTAGTCGTCCACTAAGAAGGTGGTCTGGCCTACGGTAAAACTCTCGCCGGGATGGAGAATGGCGCTGGGGACGCGTTCCCCGGCCACCACCATTCCGTTGGTGGATCCCAAATCGATTACCGTGATGGTGCCGTCCCCCACCACGTCTATCGAGAGATGTTTCCGCGAGATATGCGGATCCGGAACAAAAACGTCGCAACTTTGATCACGCCCGACAATGTTCATGCCGATTTTGAGAGGAAATGTGGAGTCGTTGCAAACCAGAAAAAGCATAGATCCCGCGACTATGGTTACATTCTAATCTTCGTACAGCCGGAATTCCACCACACCGGAAAGAATGGGACCGCCCACTGCTCCCTGAATAGGTCCGTTTAACCTCAAAACTTAGTAAAAAACCGCTACCGCTTTGATCTTTGGGCTCTCCATATCATAAAATCTAAAGGTAGCCCGTTTCTGCCGCTTAGACCCGGGTGCGGCGATTCCAAAGTTCGTCTCCTCTATGGCATATTCGGATAAACCTGTGGTATTGCTGGTGGAGGACTCCCGCGTCCTGGCGAAGGTGATTGAGCAGCGCTTGTCTCCCCACTTTCGCATTGAGATGGCTCATGACGGCGACGAAGCGATCCGGCAGATTGAAAGCGGCGATCCGTTCGCGGCGCTGGTCTTGGACCTGGTGCTCCCCAAAGCGGACGGTTTTGAAGTGCTGCGGCGCGTACGCAAAGGCGGAAAGCAGATCCCCGTAGTCATCATCACGGCCAAACCGCGGCAGTCGGTAGAAACGGAAGTCGGCGAGTACGGAGTGGAAGCCATCCTCTCCAAGCCATTGGATTTCGGGTTACTCATCGATACCTTGCAGCAGGCCCTCTCCAAGAACACGGCCATCCAGGTGGAAGAGGCCGAGACCAACAACGCGACCGGTAAGAAGTATCCTTTCCGCATCGCCAAGAAGTGCTGCTACATCTGCGGGTACGAGCATGTGCGCGGTTTCCTTCCCATCAAGGAAGGCTACAGCGAGGATTGGAACCGCGGATCCTTTCCGCAATTCCACAGCCGTAACGGGTATGAAGAATGGGATTTGCTGAAGACTATGGTCATGGTATGCCCGTATTGCTTTTTCGCATCATCGGACGTGACGGACTTCTCGGACAGTAAGGATGGGGCTTATCCCTACAGCGAGGAGTCCAAGAAGATCCTGGCCCGCTCCATCTCCATCCGCAAACGCCTGGTGCCGGAAGCCTTGGACGTGGATCCGCGTTTCGATAACCCCCATCGGGACAGGGACACGGTGATCTTTTCCCTGATCCTGGCGGAAAAATGCAGCAACGGACTTATCCTGGCGGGCAAACCCGGCGCCTATTGCCAGGCCGGAGTGTTCACTACCCTGCAGGGCGCGCTCAATTATTCCACATCCGAGAAATATTACAAGGAAGGCCTTACCAGCTTCGAGAACCAGCTTAAGCACAAGGACACGCCGCGCCGCGTGCTGGTGCGCACCTATTTTTTCTGCATCGTGCTCAACATGCTCCTCAACCGCACCATCGTCGGCCGGGACATCATGAAAAAGGTGGAAGAGCTTTACGTGGATGCGCGCTACGAGGAGATCACCGAAGAAGAGCGCGAATGGCTGATGCGCATCAACCTCATCTGGAAGAACGGCTGCGGCTCGGGAGCGCCCCGGGACATTTCGTGAGCTCTGCCGGAAAGGCCGCGATAAACGACCCTGCGGTTCCTGCGTCCGGGGTTTCCGCGCCCGCGGTTTCCGCGGCAATGCCCCATCCAGTGATAGTCCATACTTCCAACCCGGAAGCCGGCGGCGCGGAAACCAGTCTGCTTGCCGCCCTGGCGGAAACCGGCAATAAACCAATTTTCCTGGTGCCGGCAGAAGGCTCCCTTTCGCGCGCCATCGCCTCGCGGGGTTGGGCGTTCCGCATCCTGCCTTGGCCTGCGGGGATGCAGCGGCTCACGCAAAGCCGATGGTACGCGCTCCCCTTGGTATCGCCCGGATTGCTTACCTACTTGTTCCGGCTGCGCCGGGAATGCCGCGGCGCCGGGACGGTTTGGTCCAGCGGCGTGAAGAGCCATGCGGCCTGCCTGCTCCTATCCCCATGGCTGCGGGCCCGTCTGTTATTCGACATCCGTGATTTCCTGCGGCCTATGGAATTGCGGAAAGCCATCGCGTGGGTTGCGCGGCGCTTCGGTTGCCGTATCAGGACCAACAGCAAGGCCGTGGCCGGCGATTTTCCCGGGGCCCGGATCCAGTATCCGCGCGTGGAATTGCCCCGCGCTCCTGTGGACCGCCGCCCTCGCGGGCCGGGGTACGGAAGATTCCCCGCGGAAACGCCGCGCCGGGAAACCTCGGACGGCAAAGTATCGGGCGGCAAGCGCATCGTCGCGCACTTGGCCTACTTCGCGCCGTACAAAGGCCAGGATTTATTCCTGGAATGCGCGCGCAAGCTGCTGGATGCGGGGGTGGATGCGGAATTCTGGATCATCGGGGACGTCATCTATCCCGCGCAAATCTATGACCGCTATCGGGAACGGATCTATGGGTTGGCCGGGAACCTGCGGCTGACATCGCATGTGCGTTTCCTGGGGCGGCTCGAAGGCGGGGATAAGGTGCAGGAGGCGTTGGAGCAAGCGCATCTCTTGCTGCATTGCACGCGCGAACCGGAGCCGTTCGGGCGCGCGGTGATGGAAGCCCTGATGTGCGGTAGCGAAGCCATCTGCCATCGCGGCAGCGGAGTGGTGGAAGTGACGGGCGTGGAGCCGGGGTGGCCGGAGTGGATGAAGCCATTGCGGGAAGTGTTGGGGCCGGAATATGTGAGGGTGGGATTGAAGAGGGTGGGGAAGGAGGAAAACGAACGCCCGACGACCTACTGATTAAGTGCCGTGCCTTCCTTCTCCGTTTCAACCGCTAAAAAACTTCTTTGTCGTCTTCCAGTTCCCCGCGGCCAGCCCCAGCATGCGCGTGTAGCCGATCAGCTTGGCGGGCAGGGAGAGATCCCCTGCCACCATGTCCTTGAAGATGCGGTAGAAGGCGGTCTGGGCCGGGAGCGGCAGGTCCACCACGAAATCGCGGATGCGCATCTGGTAGCGATGGTTCTTGCCGAATTGATGCCAGCAATCGACCTGATATTGCGCCAGGAAATCCCGGGAAAGATCGCCCGCTTTGAATCCCGCGTCGATCCACCCGGACGCTATGTCGGCGCCCAGGATGCCGCTGATGATGCCGCCGCCCGTCAAGGGATTGGTATGATGGGCCGCATCCCCGCACAGCAGGAAACGATCGGCGACGTATTCCGGCAGGTTGCCGCTGACGGGAACGGCCCCGCCGTGGACTTCCAGCACCTTGGCGTCCGGGAAGAGGCGGCTCTTGTATTCCATGCTCAGGTCGTACATGTTCTTCTCGCCCAGCTTGGGGGTGAGTACGCCGGAGCCCAGGTTGATCACCTTGGACTTGACCTTGGGGAATACCCACACATAACCCTTGTTCACCGATTCGTGGCCTTGCCAGAAGGTAAGATGATTGGGATTGGCATCCACGGCATCGATGCGGAGCTCGATGGCGGAGCAGACTTGGGGAGGCAATTGGCGGGTCTTCAGGCCCACCCAGCGGCCGCTCAGGCTTTCCGCGCCGTCCGCACCCACAACCAGCTTGGCGGTTATCGGCAAAGCGGCTTTGGTGATCTCGTCAACCACGGTGAGTTCGCGGAGTCCGTTCTTGACGGGGGAGATGCCTTCCACGCGCATGCTCACGCATAGTTCGGCTCCCGCGCGCACGGCCTGGCGGGCCACGTCCTGATCGAACAGGGCCCTGTCGATCATCAGCCCCACATCGGGCTTGTCATACCGTACCGAAACGCCTCCGGGCCCGTGCAGGATGACGCCGTTGAGATCGGTTTCGATATAGTTTTCGTTCACGTCCATGAAACGCGAGAGGCGCGCGCGGCGGCCGGTGGCCTCGCCGCAGCGGACGGGAATCCCCACCACGGGGCGCTTCTCCAGCAGCAGGACCTGGTATCCTCTGGAGGCGAGATTGCGCGCGCATAGGCTGCCGGAGGGGCCAGCGCCGATGACTATGACGTCATAGCTTCGACTTTTCAATCGAGAGCGCTCCCACCGGACAGAACCGCACGCAGATGGTGCAGTAGGTGCATTTATCCTGAAAGACCTGCAGATCCACGCCGAACATATCCAACGCCAAATCCGGGCATGTGCCTACGCAGCCGGCGCAGGAAATGCATTTGTCCCTATCGAGCAGCAGGGTCTTGTTGGGTCTTTTGATCGCAGTGGGCATTCTTGGCCAGGCTTGGGACGTCGAAACGAGCTAAAATAGTACAAAAATTTGAATTCGGACATTACCCGCGGGCCCGCCACGGAAGCTTGCGCGCGCCGACCGGCGCGGCGAAATAGCTATATTCCCCCGGGCTTTAGGACGCCCTGCCCTTTTGGGACGACCGGCCCATAGCCGCGTGATAGGTGCCGTGGCGCCAGCAGACTTTACCAATTTCAGGCGGGGAACCCTTCCGTGGGTTGCCATCGCCTTCCCCGAACGGACGGAAATGCGAACATCCCCTTTACTCGATGGACTGGAGAAGATTCTCCCCTTCGTCAAGAATCCCGGCAAATACATCGGCGGGGAAAACAACCAGGTGATCAAGGATCCTGCCCTGGTAGCGGCGGACATGGTGCTGGTTTTTCCCGATGCCTACGAATTGGGGATGTCGCACAACGGGACCAAGGTGCTGTATCATGTCATCAACCGGGAAACGGATTTGGCGGCCGAGCGCGCCTTCGCGCCCTTGCCGGATATGGCCGATAAGCTCCGTGAACACGGGATCCCCCTGTATGCTTTGGAATCCTACCGGCCGATTTCCGAATTCAAGGCCATCGGCATCTCGCTCCAGACGGAATTGAATTATACCAACGTCCCCTATGTCCTGGAGCTGGGCGGCGTGCCCGCTTTCAGCAAGGACAGGGCGGAGGATCATCCTTTCGTGATCGGCGGCGGGCCTTGCATGGCCAATCCGGAACCGGTGGCGGACTTCTTCGATCTCTTCGTGATCGGCGACGGGGAAATCCTGGCCGCGCAGGTTTTGCGCTGCATCGGCCGCGGGCGCAAGGCGGGCTTGAGCCGCGAGGCCATCCTGCGGGAACTGTCCGCATTCAAAGGCATCTACGTGCCGCGTTTCCTGGACGTGGTGGAAAGCCCGCATGGCGAAACCGTGCCGGCCATCGACGGCTCCCAAGGGCCTTACCTGCGGGCCAAGACCATCCAGCGCGCCTGGGTGGAAGTGCTGAACAAGGACGATTATCCGGTCAAGAACCTGGTGCCGCACGTGAAGCTGGTGCATGATCGCTTCTCGGTGGAAGTGATGCGAGGTTGCACGCAGGGCTGCCGCTTTTGCCAGGCCGGATATTGGTACCGGCCCAACCGCGAGCTGAACGCGGATGCGGTGGTGGAAATCTCGCGCGCCGGATTGGAAGCCACGGGCGAAACCGAATTGGGGTTGCTGTCCCTGTCCACGGCGGACTATGGCCCGGTGGAAAAGGTGCTGGACGCCTTGATCGACCAGGACGATTTCGAGGACATCAGCGTGTCCCTGCCGTCCCTGCGCGCCAACAGCTTCGGCCAGGGGCTGGCCCGCAAAGCCGCGGCCCTGAACGGCGGCAAAAGCGCCACCTTCGCGCCGGAGACCGGTTCCGAGCGCTTACGCAAGATGATCAACAAGACCATCAGCGACAAGGATATGTACGAAGCGGCGGAAAGCGTATTCTCCAACGGTTTCCACAACATCAAGCTGTATACCATGGTGGGCCTGCCCACCGAGAACCTGGACGACATGCGCGCCTTCTGCGGCCTGATCGATAACCTGAATAAGATCGGCCAGAAACATTCCGGCCGCAATACCGTGCACGCCAGCATCGGCATCCTGGTGCCCAAGCCGTTCACGCCCATGCAATGGGTGCCATTCATGGACGAGCAGAAGGTCAACGAGCATATCCGTTTCGTGCGCGAGGCGTTCAAATACGTGCGCAGCGTGCGCATCAGCTGGTCCGACTACGGGCTGGCGCATGTGGAAAGCTTCTATTCCCGCGCGGATCGCAAGATATCGGGAATGATCTACCAGGCATATAAGCATGGCCAGGTTTTCGAATCCTTCGGCGAGCATTTCAAGTACGATGGCTGGAAAGCGCTCTGGGCGGAACATGGTTATCCGCAAGAGCGCATGTTCCGCGAGCGCGGCCTGGACGAGGTATTCCCGTGGGACTTCATCCACGCGGGCGCCAACAAAGGTTTTCTCAAAAACGAATACAAAAAGATGCTGAAGGAAGACAGCGCGCCGGTGCCCGATTGCAAATGGGGCGATTGCCAGAAATGCGGGATCCCGGGCAACGGCATCGATACCAAGCTGTCACCCATGCCGGAGAAGTACCAGGCCGTGAACCGCACGCCCGAAGAGATCAAAGCCTTGGCCGCGGCGCGCAAGCATCGCCGTTCCGGCGTATTCGCCTACCATCTTCTGTACAAGAAGTCCGGCCTGTCGCGTTATATCGCGCACCAGAATACCTTGGACCTTTTCGAGCGCGGCTTCCGCCGCCTCAAGCTGAAGCTGAACTATTCCGAGGGCTTCAGCCCGCGGCCCATCATCCGCAATACGGGAGCGCTGCCCCTTGGCCTGGAGTCCCGCAAAGAGTTGCTTGTGATCGAGTTGCGGGAGAAGCCGGCCGGGAACCTGGACCAATATTGCCGGCGCCTTTCCGAAGTGATGCCGGCGGGCATGGAAGTGATCTCGCTCAGCGAAGTCCCCAAATCCCGGATGCCCCACGTGGCCGACATCACCTACCGCTCCGGGAAATTCCCGGGAGGCCTGACCGCGCTGGAAGACGGCTTGCGCCGCTTCGAATCCGGCACCTACCGGCGCATGCAACGCAGCCGCGACAAGGATATCGATCTGGCCGACGAGATCGAGAAGGTATGGATGGAGAACGATGAACTTTGCGTCCGCGCGAAAACGCATGCGAGCGGATCCTCCATCAGCCCTTACCTGGCTTTCGCCGGATTGCTGGAAACGGATGCGGAAAGTTTGCGCAGCATGCCCATCTACAAGGACGATTTCACTTTGGAAAGGACGGCGGGACGATGAGCGAATCCCCCAAGATCTCCGGCCCCGCGGAACTGAAGGAAAGCATCGAGCGCCTGGATGCGCTCCTGGCTTCGGAAACCGTGGAAGAGAAAATCCGCGCCGGCATGGGCATCCGCCTGGCGCTGGGCATGGCGCAGGAACTGAAGTCCGGGAAGCCGCTGGGTACGGAAACCGCCGAGCTGGTATCCGAATGGGCCGCCCATTTCGGGCAGGACTCGGTGGACGCGGCCGTCCGCATCGCGCGTGAGTTCCTGGTCAAGCCGGACTCCATGCGCGCCACCTTGGGCCGTAAGCTGGGCCTGGAAAAAGGCGCGGAGATGGACGAGGACGGCGAGGACCCGGAAGCCGGCCTGGACATTGACGATGCGCCTGACGGGGAACTTATCCAAGACGGGGATGCCGAGGCGTGATGGAACGCTTTGCGTCCGTGGATATCGGGACCAATTCGGCCCTGCTCCTGATCGCGGAAAGGCGCAACGGACCTCTCCAATCCGTATCCCAATTGATTGCCGTACCGCGCGTAGGACGTAATCTAGCGGTTACCGGGCGCATCTCGGACGAATCCTTCCTGGCTTTGGCCGGCGCCTTGCGCTCCTTCCTGGCGGAAATCGAACGCTGCGGCGCGCACCTGGCCGGCGTAGTGGCTACGCAGGCCTTCCGCGTGGCCGCCAACGGGCCCGAATTGCTGGAGCGGGTTTCCTCCCTGATGGGACGCCGGGCGAGCATCATCGCCGGACCGGAAGAGTCGCGCCTGGGTTACCTGGCCGTGGCCGATCGCCATCCTTTTCCCGGCCTGTCGGTCTTGGATGTGGGGGGCGGTAGCACGGAAGCTACCCGGAAGAGCGGCGGCCAATCCATCCCCATCGGCGCCGTGAACGTATTCGAGGCCTGTGGCGCCGATGCGGGAGCCTGCCGGGCCAAGGCGGTCGAGGCCTTCCGCGGTGAATTCGGGGATTGGGAAAAGAGGCCCGATCTGGTATGCGTGGGCGGCACGGCCACGGCCCTGGCCATGCTGGAACTGAAGCTGGCCGCTTTCGACTCGGAGGCCATCGAAGGCCTGGAGATCCCGGCGGCCCGCGTCGGCGCCGTCATCAATCTGCTGGCGGGCTTGTCGGAAGCGGATAAGCTGGCCCTGCCGGGCATGGAAAAAAGCCGCGCGGACATCCTGATGCCGGGACTGTGCATCCTGGAGGCGTTCCTGCGAAAGGTGGGAGCGGAAAAATTCCGCGTATCGGATCGCGGGGTGCGGTACGGCGTGATCCTGGATTGGCTTGCGAAAGCCTAAGCAAAGAGTAAGAGGAGATTGAAATTGAAAATCGGGCATCCATGCGCATAAACCGTTACCTGGCCTTGTGCGGCTTCGGCAGCCGGCGCGCGGTGGAGGATCTTATCCGCGGCGGCGCCGTCGCCATCGGCGGGGAAATCATCTATGATCTGGCCCGCCAAATCGGCGAGGATGATAAGGTCAAGGTGCTGGGGAAGGCGGCCGTGCCGCCGCGCGAGCACGAATACGTCATGCTCAATAAACCCAAGGGATATCTTTGCTCCGCCAGCGATCCCTTCGACCGGCCCACCATCTATAAGCTGTTGCCGGCGGGGTTCCGAAAACTCCATTATGTCGGTAGACTCGACTACAATAGCCGCGGCCTGATCCTGCTCACCAACGACGGCGGAATGACGCATTCCCTGTTGCATCCCAGCCGGGAAGTGCCTCGTACCTACAAGGTGTGGACGCGCAAACCGCTCGCCTCCAAGGACATCAAACAATTACTGGCGGGCGTGGACATCGGCTTTGAAGACGACGCGATAGCCGTATCGGTGAAGGCGGTGCAGGACCATACGGAAATCGTATTGCAGGAAGGCAAGAACCGGGAAATCCGCCGTATGCTGGAAGTGGTGGGGTACCGGGTGGTAGACTTACAGCGGATACGCTTCGGAAGTCTGGAGTTGGGCGATTTGCCCGAGGGCGAATACCGTCGCCTGACCGCTTTTGAAGCGACGCGATTGCATGGGAAGAAAACGGCATAAAGTTGCGCTGATCCTGTTGGCCTTGCCGGCCTTGGCACCCGCCATGACCGCTTTCGATTCCCAGGCCGCGGTGCCGGTCCCGCGCGTGGAACATCCGCCCCTCCTGCTCGCAATACCCACCGGCAACCTGCTCTTGCACGGGCAATACCGTTTGTCCGGCCGCTTCCAATATTTCAACAGCTCCGCTATCGGCAGCGCGGACACGAACTTCGATACCGCGTCCGCGGCGGCCCGGCAGGCGCAGAACCTGAACTACAGTTCGGAAGTCCTTTTCGGCATCGAGAACCGGGCGGAGGTAGGAGTGCAATACGGCCGCGAGCTTTCCTTCTCCATCAAAGCCCTGCTGATCCGGGAAGACCTGCTCTGGCCGGATCTGGTTTTCGGCGCGCGCAATTTGTTCGCGTCCCAAGAAGGCGGACTCTATGGAGTCACCGATGACGAGACCCTGAAGGACTTGCAATCCGAGAGCTTCGTCACGGCGGCGAAATCATTTCCCAGCAAATCCCGGCTCCATCTGGGGCTTTCCGTACTGACTCATGTGAATAAAGGGTATGCCAGCGTCAATGCCGGTTTGGAGCAGGACTTGGGTGCCGGCGCTTTCCTGGGATACGAAGTATTCGAACGGTTCTCCGATTTCCACCAAATCATGACCCTGCAATGGCGCTATCGCAACCTGGTGGGCTTCAGCGTGTCCATGACGGAGTTCCAATCCTGGATCCGCCAGGGAGGCCGCTGGGGTTTCTTCCTGACGCCTTCGGGCAATCTGGACAACGGCTACAATTCGCCCGGCATATCCTTATCCTTGCAAGTGCTGGGATGGGTGCCGCATCGCGAGAAGCGCACCTTGCCGGAACGCGTGGCCATCCTGGAGGTGAGGAACGTTGAGCTGGAAAGGCAATTGAGCGAGCTGGACGAGGTAAAGCAACGGCTTTCCGATCTGGAGGCGCGCGGATCGGCCCCGGTCCCGATGCGGATGGATTCGACCCAGGGGCGGCCGGATTCGGCTGGGGCGCGGCCGCTCACGGTGCCGCAGCAAACGGTGGTATACCTGAAAGCCATCGCGGAAAAATCCAATTCCGACTTGACGGATCCGAGGGAAATCCGCGACCTGATGGGCAAGGTGGTGGCCCTGGGTCCCGAAGGCGCCGAGGTGGTGAAGCGCGCCGCCGCGGATACCGCCGCCGGGCCCGTGCGCGTGCATGCGGTGCTGGTAATGGCCTACAGCAAGGACACCACCTATGCCGCGTCCTTGCGCGTCCTTTGCGCCGATAATGATCCGCGCATCCGCCGCGAAGCGTTGATAGCCTTGGTCAAGCTGGGGACCCGCGGCGCCATCGAAGATGCCCGGAAACTTCTTTCCGATCCGGATGAAAAGGTGGCGATGACGGCTGGTGAAGCCTACCGCCAGTTGAAAGGTCCCGCCCCGGCCAAGCCCGGCGCATCGCGTAAGCGCTCCAAAGCGAATTGAGCCGTCCCGTTCAGGGAAGGGTTTTACGGAGCACGACGATCAGTTCCTCTCCATTCCGGAAGGTGACCCAGGTTTCAAAAGGAAGCAGGAACCGTTCCTTGGCGAAGAATAGGAACTTGATGAAGGCTTCCGAATCCCATACGTGATAGTGGATGCTGTAGTCGCGCGCCATCATCTGATCGATGCTGCGCTCCAGCGCTTCATCGCCGATACCGTCCGCCGGTTTCAGGAAGTCATGGAAATGCGCCCTCAGGGTATGCTCGGTGCCGTTCAGGCATTCGTCGAGAAGATGTTCATGCGTGGTGATGGGCCGGTGCTTATCGAAGGTGTAGCGTTTATCCGGAACCGTGAGCAGGATGAATCCCTGATCCTTGACGACGCGCAGCATGTTCGCCAGCGCGCGCACCGGGTTGCGGCAATGTTCGATGAACTGCGCCGCGATCACGAAATCCTCTTGGCCGTCCGGCAACGTGGCCAGGGTTTCCCCGCTGTCGATTATGTCCACGGGGGCCAATTCCTGGCCTGCCAGTTCCGGATATTGTTTTCTCAGTTCTTGCGCCGGCAAGCGATCCACGTATCGGATCAGGGAGCCTGCGGGTAACGGCATGGGATGGTGGAGGGCCCCGATCTCGATGCCCCTGCCGCCGCAAAAGGCTTGCGAGAAAAACGCGCGGTTTTTTTGCATGCGGATACTCCGGTCCCCGCCGGGCTGAAGGGGCCTCTGGCGCGGGGTTTGTTGACTATATTATCCGATTCCGGCTTTCCTGATGCCGGGAAAAACCGACCCTCCATGCGCACCGCCGACTTCGACTTCGAGTTCCCCGAAAACCTCATCGCCTACCAACCGCTGCCCAGGGGCGAGTCGCGCATGCTGGTAGCGGATCGCGAAAGTCCGGGGCCGGAAGGATCCGCCGCTCCGGAAAAACCTTTCCAGTTTACGCAAACCCGCAATCTCATCGACTTCTTGCATCCGGGCGATGCTTTGGTCCTGAACGATACCAAGGTGCTGCGCGCCCGCTTGGCGGGGATCAATGCGGCGGGCGCCAAGGTGGAAGCCTTGTTGCTGGCGCCGGTCCCCGGTACCCCGCCCCGTTTGTCGCGCTGGAAAGCCATGGTCAAGCCGGGAAAGCGCTTTCGCCTGGGAGATGGCCTGGAGTTCTCCCCCCGGTTGCGTTCGATTGTCTCCGGGGTCGAGGAGGACGGCACGCGCATCATCGAGTTCAACCTGGACCCGGAGGAGTTCCTGCGCGAATTGGAGGTAACGGGAAAGATACCCCTGCCGCCCTACATCAAGCGGGAAGCTTCCGAGGCGGATGCGCAGCGCTACCAAAGCGTATTCGCGCAACATCCCGGGTCTGTGGCGGCGCCTACCGCCAGCCTGCATCTGAGCGAGGCCATGCTCGCGGCCATCGAAGCCAAGGGCGTGGAGATCCGCATGGTGACCCTGCACGTGGGCGCCGGTACCTTCAAGCCCGTGCAAAGCGAGACCTTGGCGGGCCATGCCATGCATTCGGAGAGATTTGCCATGAGCGCGGAGACGGCCGCGGTCCTGAACGCGGTGCGCAGACGGGGCGGAAAAATCTGGGCGGTTGGGACCACGGTGGCGCGCGTAATCGAGACACAAGCGAAAGGATCCGCCGATGCCCCTTTTGAGGCGGGCATGGGAGAGACCCGTATTTTCATCCATCCCGGCTATGCCTGGAAAGGCCTGGACGGGTTGTTGACCAATTTCCATTGGCCCAAATCCACTCTTTTCATGCTGGTATGCAGTCTGATGGGAAGGGAGCGGGCCAAGTTGGCGTATGCGGCGGCCTTCTCGCAAGGCATGCGCCTGTTCAGCTACGGCGATGCCATGCTGATCCGATAAGGTTGCGTCGCCGCGGTGACGCGTTTATCCGGCGGACAACGGCGCGAGGCGGAAAGAAACCCCACGGAGTTCCGCTCCAGGGAACTCCTGAGGTAATCTTAAAACGCCAGGCGTCTTAATTCTACTGTGTCATAAATATCTTGCAAAAATTGGCGGGTGAAGGTATTTTATGGCATGGCTTCCGACCTTCTCCGGCGCTTTGAACAGTACATGGAACGATTGTCCTTAGTCTTGGGGCATGCCGATCGCGCGAGAC
>JANYDA010000024.1 GCA_025360005.1 Fibrobacteria bacterium | reverse complement strand
ATATCCCCGGCATTGTCGCGCAGGAAGCGGTTATAATCCCTGAGCCGGAAAACATGCGGCTCTATTTTCAGGGAGGCCTCCCCGCGGATGAAAGCGGAACGGAACTCCTGCAATTCTTTGCCGCTAACGGGGAAGAAACGGGTTTGATCGAAGAAGCGCAGCAGCCACGGCTTGCCGTCGCGGAACTCGGCGGTTTGCCGGTAGGTGTTCCATACCTGCGCGGTGCGGCCGAAGAGCTGATAGCCGCCCGGGCCCTCCATTCCGTAAATGCACATATAGGCGCCGCCGATGCCTACCACGTTGTCCACGGTCCAGGTGCGGGCGGGGTTGTACTTGGTGGTGACCAGGCGGTGGCGCGGATCCAGGGGGGTGGCCACGGGCGCGCCCAGATAGACGTCCCCCAGGCCCATCACCAGGTAATCGGCTTCAAACACGGTCTTGTAAACGTCGGCGATGGAATCCAACCCGTTGATGCGGCGGATGAACTCGATATTGCTGGGGCACCAGGGCGCGTCGGCGCGCACGGACTGCATGTACTTCCGTATCACCGCGTGGATGGCTTCGTCATCCCAGGACAACGGCATGTACACGATGCGGGTGTCCAGTTCCATATCGTCGATGGCGGGCAATCGGCTTTCCGCTTCGATCAGGGTACGGAGCAGTTTCTCCATGGCGAGCACGCGCCCGTCGAAATGGATTTGCAGGGATCGGATGCCGGGGGTGAGATCGAGCACGCCGGGAAGCCGAAGCGTTTGCAGGTACACCATCAAAGCATGGGCGCGGAAGCGCAGATTGAGATCGAGAACGGTAGGCCCGTATTCGACCAGGATGTTGCGATCGCCGGAACGGCGGTAGCGGACTTCCAGGTTGCCATTGCGCGCGGGAATATGGTGAAGAACGTTGCGATCCGGACCGAAGGGATCCCGGTAGCCGGAGTTTTCGCCGCGATCGGCGCTCTCGCCGCCGCCCGTGCTGCCGGAATGGGGTTCGGCGCGCAGCGGATGGGCCGCGGAGGCGTTCCGTAAATGGCGGATCAGGTGTTCCTGGGCCTGCTCCGCAGTCCGCGCCTGATCGAGGGACAATTTCCGGAAGCGGATGGTATCGCCCGGCTTGAGCTGCCCCATTTTCCAGAGTTCGGCCTGCGCGATGGTGGCGGGGCAGACGAACCCGCCCAGACTGGGACCGTCGGGACCCAGCAGAATGGGCATATCCCCGGTGAAGTCCACGGCGCCGATGGCGTAGGCATTGTCATGGATGTTGGAGGGATGCAAACCGGCCTCGCCCCCATCAGGCCTGGCCCAAGCGGGCTTAGGGCCCATCAGGCGGATCCCGGTGCGGTTGGAGTTGTAGTGGACTTCCCAGGCCATGGCGAAGAACATTTCGATGTCGCCCGGGGCGAAATAATCGGGCGCGCCGTGCGGGCCGTAGAGCACGCCGATTTCCCAGGCGCTGGTAAAGGCCGGGCGCAGGGAGGCAGCCAGTTGGGCGGGTTGGGGGGACGAGGCGCCAAGCGTAGCCATATCGGGCGTGTTCGCATGCAGATGGAGCACATCCCCGGCCCGCAACGTCCGGCCCGCGTGGCCGCCGAAATTCCCCAAGGTGAAAGTGGATCGGCTGCCCATGTACAATGGAGCGTCGAAGCCTCCCTGCACGCAAAGATAGGCGCGCATGCCCGCGCCCGCAATCGCGCCAAGCTTGAGCAAGCCGCCGGCGGGAATGAGGAAAGGGATCCAGGGGGAAACCTCCCGGTTACCCTGGGGCCCGGTCAATTCCGCCTTGAGGGCGGCGCCGGTGAGGACGGCGGAGCATGCGCGGTTGAAGCGCAGGGAAGGCCCCGCAACCGTGATTTCCAATCCGGCCGCATCCTCGGGATTTTCCAACAGGCGATTTCCCAGCCGGAAGGATAGGGAGTCGAAGGGGCCGGAAGGCGGTACGCCCACGTTCCAAAAACCGATGCGGCCGGGATAATCCTGGAGGGTGGTTTGCGGGCCCGGAGCCAGGACATCCACGGTAGCGGAAGCATAGTTGAAACCGGCGAGTTCCCGCGTGGTCATGCGGCCTTGGGCGAAGACGGGCGAGGCCGTGACCGCGCGGAGGAATTCCAGATTGGTCTCGATGCCGTACAAACGCGTGGCCACCAGGGCCTTTTCCATGGCGGCCAAGGCCTGCTTGCGGTCCGCGCCCGTGACGATGATTTTCGCGAGCAAGGGATCGTAGAAAGGGGAGACTTCGCTACCGCGCCCCACCCAGGTGTCGACGCGGATGCCGGCCGGGAAGGCAACCTCGGTCAATAGGCCGGCGCTGGGACGGAAATCCAGGCGCGGGTTTTCCGCATACACGCGGGCTTGGATGGAATGGCCTTGGGCCTTGGGCCGAAGCGATTCCAATCCGGCCAATTCGCCTGCCGCCTGCCGGATCATCCATTCCACCAGATCGATGCCGCAAACCGCTTCGGTGACGCCATGCTCCACTTGCAAGCGCGTGTTGACTTCCAGGAAATAATAACCGGCCAAAGCCGCGTCCGGATCCGCATTCACCGCGATGGCCGCAACCGCATCCGCGTCCAAGACGAATTCCACCGTGCCGGCGCTTTGGTAGGCCGCGGTTTCCCCCAGCCGCACGGCCGCCGCATGCAGGGCTTGCCGCAAGGCGGGGGCCAAGCCGGGCGCTGGGGTCTCTTCCAACACCTTCTGGTTGCGGCGTTGCGCCGAACAATCGCGCTCGCCCAGGGCCAGCACCTTGCCGCGGCCGTCTCCGAAGATTTGCACCTCTACGTGGCGGGCCCTGCCCACGTACTTCTCCAGGTAGATGCCGCCATGCTTGAAGTTGCTTTGGCTCAAACGGCTTACCGATTCCCAGGCGGCGGCCAACTCCCTCCCATCCTTGACCACTTGCATGCCGATGCCGCCGCCTCCGGCCGTGCTCTTCAGCATCACGGGGTAACCTATGCGTTCCCCCTGGGCCGCGGCTTCGCCCGCGTCCGCCAGGAGGCCGGTGCCGGGCAGGAGCGGCACCCCGCTTTTTTCCGCCAGCGCGCGCGCGGTATGCTTGAGCCCAAAGCCGCGCATGTGCGCGGGAGTAGGGCCTATGAAAACGATGTCGGCCTCGGCGCAGGCCTCGGCGAAGGCGGCGTTCTCGCTCAGGAACCCGTAGCCGGGATGGATGGCCTCCGCTCCCGAGGCGCGGGCGGCGGCCAGGATCTTTTCCGCGTCCAGATAGGAGGCGGCCGGCTGCGCCGGTCCGATGCAATGGGCTTCGTCGCAAGCGGCGACATGCAGGGATCCCGCATCCGCTTCCGAGTAGACCGCCACGGAAGCTATCCCCATTTTGCGCAGCGTGCGCGCGATGCGGCATGCGATTTCGCCGCGGTTGGCGATGAGGACTTTGCGGAACATGGTTTTAGATTCCCTCGTTCAGGCCGCGCCCGCGGGCGGATCCCAGATCAGCAGGCGCACGGGGGTGGGGTTATAGGCATTGCAGGGATTGTTGAGTTGGGGGCAATTGGAAATCAGGGCCAGCACATCCATATCGGCGCGCATCTCGACGTATTTGCCCGCCGCGGAGACGCCGTCCGCGAAGGTCAATCCCCCTTCCGGGGTGACCGGCACGTTCATGAAGAAGTTGATGTTGCCGGCCAGATCCCTTTTGGTGAGGCCTTGCGGCGAGTTCGCCAACTCGATGAGGAAGCTGTCCCGGCAATTGTGCATATGCTTTTTATCCAAGGCATAGCGTACCGAATTGCTTTCCGCGGAACAGGCCCCGCCCAAGGTGTCATGGCGGCCGCACGTATCGGCGGTGATGGTGAGCAGCACGTTGCCCTCGCTGGACATGAGGCGCGTGCCGGTGGTAAGGAAGATGTTTCCCTGGGCGCGGATGGTGGCGACGGCATCGTAACGATCCGCCGGATCGGAGGCGTTGTAGAATAGGGTATCCACGGCCTGGTTGCCTTCCAGATCGAGGATGCGGAAATGCTGGCCGGCCTTGATGATATGCAGCCAGCCCTTGCCGGCGGGAAGGATTTCATCGCGCACGGCGTCCGAGGGGTGCAAGCCGCTCTCCGTATAGACCAAGGTGGGCATGGGATTCCTTTTCCGCCTAAACGAACTGGGCTTCGGTGTTCTGGAATCCGCGGCCGTTTTCCGGGCGGGAGATGCGGCAAGCGTCATCGGGACCAGGCGCTTGGATGCGGCGGATCTCCACACGGACGGGTTTGGGAGAATAGGCGGACGCCGGATCCAGGGGATGGGGCGTATTGGACAGGACCACCAGCACGTTCATCTCCGCCCGCAATACCACCATGGCTCCGGGCCTGGAATGCCCGGGCTGCCAGCGCAGGTTGCCGTCCTCATCCACGGTTACCTTGCTGAAGAAATTGATCGGGACCGGCATATCCTTTTTCCCCAAGCCGTATTTTCCCAGCTCCACCAGGAAATTGTCGCGCCCATTGCGGTTGCGTTCATTGCGGTGCCGCTGGTAGCTGGACGCGCCGTATTTGGCTTCCGTGAGCCTGGCATCGGTGGGCCCGCAGAGGGTATCGTGCCATCCGCAGGTGTCTTCCACGATGGAGACGAGGATCCGCCCCATGTCCGAATGCAGCGCATTGCCCTTGGACAAGTAGGCGATGAATTGCGCTTTGAGCGTGTCCGGCATATTGTAGCGTTCCAGGGGCGCGTCCGCGTTCAGGAACAGGGCGGAAACGTTCGCCCCGCCTTCGCTGTCGATCAAACGCAGCGAAGTACCGCGCTTAAGCGTCCAAGACCACATGGCCCCGCCCCGCAAGGTTTCCGAGAGAATCGCCTTTTCGTCATCCATCGCGCCTTCCCGTCCCCTCAACCATAAACCCTCCCCATCCCCATCCTCATTCTTCACTCTTCATTCTTGTTTTTATTTTTCATTTTGAATTTCGACTTCCCCCTAAGGTTCCGCCTCATCGCCCACCTGGGTCATCCTGACCAAGGGCAAATCCTTCATCTCTTCCGGATCGGGCGTCTCCTCGGGATGGATCAATTGCTCCAACCGGTTCTTGACGGCCAGGAAATGCGGCGACAGCAATTGCCCCTGGTGGCGGGGGCGATCCACCGGTACCTGGATGATTTCCAGGATGCGGCCCGGGCGCGCGCCCAGCACCACGATGCGATCGGCCAGGAAGATGGCTTCGTCCAAATCATGCGTGACGAAAAGTACCGTGATGTCCACGTTTTTCCAAATCTGCAAAAGATGCTTCTGCATCTGGCAGCGCGTCTGCGCGTCCAAGGCCCCGAAGGGTTCGTCCATCAGGAGGATGGCGGGGTAATTGGCCAAGGCCCGGGCGATGGCCACGCGTTGTTTCATGCCGCCGGAAAGCTGGTGGGGATACGCGTTTGCCCGTTCCGAGAGTCCCACCATATCCAGCCATTGCAAGGCTTCCGCTTCCGACGCGTCCTTGCCTTGACCGGCCATCTTGGGGCCGAACATGACGTTCTTCTTGACCGTGAGCCAGGGGAACAAAGTGTATTCCTGGAAGACCATGCCGCGGTCGGCGCCGGGACCCGAAACGGAATGGCCGTTCATGCGCACCTCGCCTCCGGTACGCGGCTCCAGCCCGCCCAGGATGCGCAGCATGGTGGACTTGCCGCAGCCGGACGCGCCGATAACGCAGATGAACTCCCTGCGCTTGACCTGGAAGGAAACGTCGCCCAATACCGGCGGCATACCCGCGCCGTCACCGTTGCGGCCGGTGAAGTCCTTGCGCAAATGCTCGATCTCCAGGATGGTTTCCCGGGCTCCGATGGCCTGGAAGCGTTTGACCAGGTCCGGGGAGAGATCGCGGTAATCCGGCAGGGCCAGGGTATCTCCCATGTTACGTATCCGCCTTTTCCCAGGGGAAGAACAGGCGGCCCAGGCCTTTGAGCGCCATATCGGTCCCCAGCCCTATCAAGCCTATGATGATGATGGCGGCATAGACGTTGTCGTAATTGCGGTACTTGGCCTGCTGGTAGATGAAGAAGCTGATGCCGGAGCTGGCGCCGATCAGTTCCGCGACTATCAGGTAGGTCCAGGCCCAGCCCAGCAGGATGCGCATGTCCCGGTAAAGCAAGGGAAGCACTCCCGGCACCACCACGTTGAGGAGAAGCTGCCTCCGCCTGGCGCCCAGGGTCTGGGCGGCTTCGAGTAGGGCGGCGGGAAGCGAGCGCGTGGTATTGGCCAGCACCAGCACCATCTGGAAGAAGGTGCCGATGAAGATGATGGCCACTTTGGGCGCGTCGTCGATCCCCAGGATGGCCACGGAGAGGGCGCCGAAAACGGGAGCGGGCATGTAACGGATGAAATCCACGAAGGGTTCCGAGAGGCGCGAGACCAGCGCGAATGTGCCGCACAGGATGCCCAGCGGCACACCGAACAGGGCGGAGAGCAGGAATCCCAGGACGATGATGCGGATGCTATGGCCCAGGCTCTGGTGCAGCCATGGTTCCCCGTCCCGCAACGGCGGGGTCCGGAAAGCCGTGAACAGCGCCTTGGCCACCAGATGGGGCGCGGGCAGATAAACCGGATTGGCGCGCGTGCCGGTGGCGGGATGCCCGCCCGCCGCCGCTTGCTTGGCGTTCTCTTCCCGGAATTCGGACCGATCGACCTGCATACCCTTCTGGAAATAATCCACCGATCCGGGATCGAGGATATCCACTTTCGGATGCCATACGAATGGGAGATAACTGATGGCGCACCAAAGCAGCAGGGGTAGCAGGAAAGCCGCCTGCGTCAGCCAGAGGTTGGCGCGACGGGCCAGGGGCTTGCGGATCTGGAATGCGGGCAAAGGCATCCCCGCGGGCTTGTTGGGTGGAACCCGCCGGCTTTGCGGTCCGGTACTGGGGCCGGTAGGTGGATACAAAGGCGGAAGCATGGCGGCGGTTCCTACCCGATCCGGTTCCGTCGGGCGCCTTTGGATCAATGTCGTATGGCCTCCGGTTGCGACGGTCGTCAGGTGGATGGCCGGGAACTATTGTCCCCGGCCGCGGATCAGATTATTTGATTAGGCTCGCGTCCAGATAGGAGGACACGTCCTGGGCCTTCTTATAGACGGCGTTCTTCATATTGAAGTCGTCCACGATCTTGGAGGAGCCCGCCACCGAGGATAGATCTTTGCCGGCCTTGAAATGCTTTTTGTTTTCCGCCAGGTCCAGTAAATGCGTGCCCTTCATCAGCGGTTCGTATTGTTCCGGCTTCAGGCCCACGCGCGCGCTCATGATCTTCAGGTATTCGGCCTTGTTCTTGTCGTCCTTGATGAAGTCCACCACGCGGAACCAGACCTTCACCACTTTTTTCCAATCTTCCTTGCGTTTGGCCAGGCTTTCCGGGCTTACATAGAGCAGGTCATAGATGAGGCCGGGGGCGTTGGCGCTGGTGAAGATGGCGGAAGATCCGGGAGCCTCTTTCAGAGCTTGCCCGGAATTGGGTTGCCAGGCGGCGATGGCGGCGACGGAACCGGAAGCCAGCGCCTGAGCCGTCTGGTTGGTGGGCATGTTGACCAAGGTAATGTCCTTCTCCTGCAATCCGGCCGCTTCCAGCCCCTTCAGCAGCAGCAGATGATCCACGAAGCCGACTTCCACGCCGACTTTCATCCCTTTAAGATCCTTGATGGACTTGATGCCGGCCTTGGCCACCACCATGTCATTCCCGTCGCTGAAATCATTGAGCAGAATGCCTTTGGAGACCTTGCCGTTGGCGCCGGTCACCAGGGCGTCGCCATTGGTCATGCAAACTCCGTCCACTTTTCCGGCCGAGTATGCGTCCATGGAAGGGACGTATTCAAACCAAACGAAATCCACATCCACGCCGGCTTCCTTGAACCAGCCTTTCTGCACGGCGATGTCCCAGGCCACCCAGCCCGGCCAATCGCTGTAAGCCACCTTCAGGGGCGTGGCCCCATGGGCCGTCATCTGCAAACCGAACAGCACCAGGACCAGGATGGCCAGGAATTTCAAAAAGGCAATGAATTGATCCTTGATGCGATCGGTTGAGAAATCGGACATGATGCGGCCTCCCATAGAGTTTCAGGGAAGGAACGCAATCCCCGTACCAATTGGATTACAGTGGAATAAGCGTTTGCTACTCCTTGACACTAGCAAATGTCAATATTCGTCGCAGTTGGATCAGTAAATGGCATCAAATGCTAAAAAATGGGATGGCGAATCCGGCGATGTTCCTTGGATTATTGAGAATTGTCTTCGATTGTCCGTTGATCCGCTTGCGATTGGCAAGGAGTGGAACATGGTCGGAAACTTGCTTCGGATACGGGCGGCTCCTTATATCGGGAGTCATCCGGGAGTGTGCCATTGAACGCTATCGTCAACGTGGAAGGTCTGGAGATCGCCGTCCTGCACAAACACTTCGCCGCCGATCCTGGCAAGTTGTTCCTGGTCTTGGAAAGCTTAAGGCGGAAAATCGATGATCATCCCGATCCCGCTTTATGGATATCCCGGGTAGCCTGGGATCGCGTGCTGGAGCGGGCGCGCGCTTTGGAAAAATCATTCGGGGAAGCCGGCGGCGGGTTCTTACGCTACCCGTTGTATGGCATCCCATTCGCCGTCAAGGACAACATCGACGTGGAGGGAATGGATACCACCGCGGCCTGCCCGGCTTTCGCTTATCGGGCCAAGGCCGATTCCGCCGCCGTAGCCAGGTTGCGGGATGCGGGGGCGATCGTGATCGGAAAAACCAATATGGATCAGTTCGCCACCGGATTGGTGGGGACCCGGTCCCCGTATGGTACGGTGCGGAATCCCTTCCTTTCCGAATACATCCCGGGAGGATCGAGCTCCGGATCGGCCGTGGCGGTAGCGGCCGGATTGGTATCGTTCGCATTGGGAACGGACACGGCCGGTTCGGGACGGGTGCCCGCCGGATTCAACAACGTGGTGGGCCTGAAACCGACGCGCGGATTGATCAGCGCCAGGGGTGTGGTACCCGCTTGCCGATCGTTGGATTGCATTTCCGTTTTCGCGCTTACCGTCGCCGACGCATCCTCGGTCTTGGAACAATGCCGGGGGGCGGATTCGTTGGACGCCTTTTCCCGATCGGCCCCCGTGGAACGCGCGCAAACCGGGCCCGCAACGGCGGCGGCCGGGCGGGGCGTTTTCCATTTCGGCATCCCGGAAGCGAAGCATCTGGAATTCTTCGGGGACGTTGAATCCGAGAAACTCTTCCGGGAAGCCGTGGAGAGGTTGCGGACCTTGGGCGGGGTGAGCTTGGAGATCCCGTTCGCGCCCTTCGCCGAGGCTGCGCGCCTTTTGTATCAAGGGCCATGGCTGGCGGAACGCATGGCCGCGTACGGGGATTTCCTGGCCGCCAACCCGGGGGAGGTATTACCGGTGATACGGGAGGTGATGGGCCGGGCCGGAGCCTTGACGGCCGTGGACGGCTTCCGGGGGTATTACCGTTTGCGCGAACTGAGAGCCGGGATCGAAGCATTGTTTAAGGGGATGGATTTCCTCTTGACTCCCACCGCGCCTACGCAATACCGCCTAAGCGAGGTGGCGGCGGATCCGGTTAATCTGAACACGCGCCTTGGGTATTACACCAACTTCGTCAACCTTCTGGACCTGAGCGCGTTGGCGGTGCCTGCCGCCCGGAAGGAAAACGGCCTTCCCTTCGGCGTCACCTTGATCGCGCCCGCATTCGCCGAGGCCGGACTGGCCGACATGGGAGCGCGCTTCCATGCGGCTACGGGACTTTCTTTGGGAACGGGAAGCGTTCCGGTGCCGCAAGCATCGCCGCCGCATTCTCGATTTGTACCGACGCGGGACGTCCTGCCCTCATCGCAACAAGCGCCTTGGCAACAGGCTCCCAGGGGTTTGTCCGCGGCCGCCCCGCTGACGCGCTTGGCCGTAGCGGGATTGCATTTGTCCGGCCAACCGCTCAACCACCAATTGCTCGACCTGGGCGCGAGCCTGGCCGGGGTTTTCAGAACCGTTCCCGCTTACCGTCTCTACGCTCTGGAGCGTCCGGGCCGCAAATTCCCAGGGATGATCCGCCAAACCCAAGCGGGCGCCGCGGTGGAATTGGAAGTATGGGAACTGGCTTTGGCGGCCCTGGGCGCGTTCCTGGAAAACGTGAAAGAGCCTTTGTCCATAGGCACGGTGGAACTGGAAGGCGGCGAAAAAGTAAAAGGCTTTCTGTGCGAGCCTTCCGGCATCATCGGCGCGCAGGAGATTACCCGCTACGGCGGTTGGAAGGCATACCTCGCGGAGACTTAGCCACCGGAATGGCCTCTTTAAAAGCGCGGACGGGGAGAGTAACGTTGTTCCATGACCCTTTCCCAAGCAGCCGTTCTTTTCATCGCCGGGATGCTGGCCGGAGGCTTGAATGCCATGGCGGGCGGCGGGGGATTCATCACTTTGCCGGCCCTGCTATGGAGCGGCTCCGCGCCCATTCTGGCCAATATCGGCGGGACCATCGCCGTATGGCCGGGGTTGCTCGCCACCTTGTTCGCGTTCCGCCGCAACCTGCAAGGCCATAAACATCCCCTTAAGCTGTACATGGGCATGGGCGTGGTGGGCAGCTCCATCGGCGCCGCGCTGCTCCTAGTCTCCACCAACTCATTTTTCATGGCCTTGCTGCCCTGGCTGCTTTTATTCGCCACCCTGCTTTTCATTTTCGGTAAACGCATCACGGACAGGCTGGTTGCGATGCGGGGTGGCGGGGAGCCATTTCCCCGTCCGGTGGTCTGGTTCCTGCTTTTCCTGATCGCCATCTACGGAGGCTATTTCGGCGGAGGCATGGGCATCATGACCCTGGCCGTGCTGACCTTGATCGGCATGCGGAACATCCATGAGATGAATGCGCTCAAATCGCTCCTGGTCACGGTCATCAACGGCGTAGGGGTGGTCATCTTCATCTCCGTGGGCAAGGTGGAATGGCCGCGCTGCCTGGTTATGACGGTAGGCTGCATCATCGGCGGCTATTCGGCGGGGAGCCTTTCCCAGAAGGTCGATTCCGCCAAGCTGCGGCGCTTCATTGCCGCGATGGCATCCGCAATGACCTTGTATTTCTTTTACCGCACCTACGGGCGATTGATCGCCGGCAGTTAGCCCAAACAGGCGGGGCGGCATCTGGATTCCCAGGGGATAGGGATGAATCTCACCGTATTGGAAAGGGTCCGCAAGGAAGTCCATTCACTCCAGGGTCTACAGACTCGAAGTAGGCAGGCATGAGAGCGAGGCTTAAGCGGAAGCGGAATGGGATAGGGACTGCAGAAGGGGAAAATTGGCTGGTCAGGTAGGGGTCGAACCTACGACAACTCGGTTAACAGCCGAGGGCTCTACCACTGAGCTACTGACCAATACGGAGGCCAAAGTAGTCAATTTCCAAACCCGCGTCTATGGCCTCCCATGCGATTTTTTGTTCCTCAACCTTCAAAAAAACGATTGATTACCTTTACCTGATGCCGTTAGCCCAAATCTTCACATTGCTCCTGCTTCCCATCCTGCTGGCCGGATTGCACGGTTGGTTTACAAATTGGTTGGCGGTCAAGCTGTTGCTCAAGCCCGTCCATCCCATCAATGTCCTGGGTTTCAAAATCCAGGGACTGCTGCCTCGCCGTCAAGCGGATCTGGCCGAGCGGATTTCCGAAGCCATTTCCCGTGAGTTCCTCAAGGAAGAGGACATCATGGGCTTCCTGAAAAAAGTCGATCCGGCCAAGGCCATGCGGCAATTGATCCTGGATAAATGGGAAGAGAAGGTTGGGGAGTTCCTGGCCACCATGCCCTTCCTGAGCATGTTCGTTTCCTCCGACAAATTGGATAAGATCCGGGATAAAATCGCGGATATCTTTTCCACCGAAGCGGAGAAGTATACCGAGTTGCTGGTGCAAAGCCTGGAATCCAAAATCGATTTGCGCGATACCATCCGCCGCAACATCCTCGCCTTCGACGTGCAGCGCCTGAACAAGATCATCGAAGAGATCGGCTATAAGGAGTTCAACGAGATCGCCCTGGTGGGATTGGCTCTGGGGGTGCTCATCGGCGTTGTCCAGGCGGCCGTGAACTTCCTGATTTTCCATTCGGCCCGCTGAGACTCCCGGTCCTTTCGATCCGCTCCAGAGGATGGTATACTGATCCAGGGGGTCGATCATGATGGTACTTGCGGCGGATACCTTGGATGCGTCCGCCCGGATGGGCCTGGAAGCGGCGGGCTTTACCGTTACCGTCTGCAATGGCTTGGCCGTTTCCGCATTGCCCACCCATGCGGCCGCGGCGGACATCCTGATCGTCCGATCCACCCTGGTCACCCGGGAAACCCTGTCCCATCTGCCCGCCTTGAAATTGATCCTGCGCGCGGGCGCAGGTACGGATACCATCGATGTTGCGGCCGCGGCGGAGCGCGGCATCCAGGTCAGCAATACCCCCGGCATGAACGCGGATGCGGTCGCCGAACTGGCATTGGGCCTGCTGCTGGCGGCGGACCGGAAGATAGCGGAGGGCACCTTCGCCCTGCGGCAAGGAAAATGGAACAAAGGGGCGCTGGGGCAGGGGATGGGTCTAAAGGGCCGCCGGCTTGGACTGGTGGGATTCGGGGCGGTAGGCCGCGCCATGGCCCGCAAAGCGCGGGGATTGGATATGGACGTGATGGCGTGGTCGCGCAGTCTCACTCCGGAAGCGGCCGCGCAGGCCGGCGTGGCATTCGCGGCGGGATTGGAAGACCTGGCCCGGGCATGCGATGCGGTAAGCGTACACGTGGCTTCGACCGGCGCCACCCGTAACTTGCTTGCTACCCCATTTTTCGCATCCCTCAAGCCGGGGACTCTCTTCGTGAATACGTCCCGGGGCGAGGTGGTGGAAGCGGCCGCCCTTTCCGCCGCCATCCGCGCGCGGGGCCTGCGGGTGGGATTGGATGTGTTCGCCGGCGAGCCCAAGGCGGCCGAAGCGGCTTTCGCCGACGCGGAGTTGGCCGCCCTGACGGTATGCACGCCCCATCTGGGCGCTTCCACCGAGCAGGCCGCGCTGGCGGTGGCGGAAGAGGCCGTCCGTATTATCATCGCATTCCGGGCCACCGGCGCCGCGGCCAACGCCGTCCGGGCTTAGCGCGGCTAACCTTTCCCGCCCAATCCGCGTCCAGCCAGGCATAAGCGCCTTGACCCTGATTTTACTTCGGCAGGGAGCGATTTTCCCACTAAGCGGCCGGCCGGAACACAAGTTCCCTTGACGGAAAATCCACGCTCAACCTATCATCAATGCACATGACACCGATACGTTTTTTTCCGACCCCGGCAAACGCTTTATCGCTTGGTTCCCGGTTGCGACCCTGCATGCTGCTTGCGGCCATCCTCGCCGGGGCCGCCCTGGCCAATACGTACGCGTCGGACGGATCCTTCGCCCCGTTCCGGGTGATGCTGGATCATCGCGCTGCGGATCCGCGTGAGCCGGCCAAGGCGGACTGGTTGGATTGCCCGGAAGGAAAAAAGGTATGCCAGGCGATCGCATTCCCGCGCGTGATGGCGGATGAGAAAATCGTTCTGCCCCGCAACAAGGCGCTGGAATCGCTGCGCTTCCTTTCCCTGCGCGGCATCCGCGTCCAGTCGGGGGATCCCGCGCTCAGCTTGGCCCTCTTCCCGGTCGCGGGCGGGGACTCCGTGTTCGCGGACCTGAACAACGACGAGGATCTAGGCAACGATGGCCCGCCGCGTTTCTGGCCCCAGGGTGACTCCTGCGTTACCTTGGAACGCGTCGGCGGCGGGATGGCGCCGGTTTCCCTGTGCCGGGCCGGCTCCCACGCCAAAACATGGCAAGCGAAATGCGAAAGCCTCAAGTCTACGCTGACCTGGGCGCTTTGCGAGGAGCCGCCCTATCGCGTGCGCGTGCTCGATCTGACCCTGGGGACCTTGAGCCTGGGCGGCATCTCCAGGCAGATCGGATTCTGCGATGCGGACGGGGACGGTAAAATCCTTTCCGGCACGGCGGATCGCCTGGTGGTGGATTGGGATGGGGATGGATCGGTAGAGAAATCATTGGAAGCGGACGGCGTCGCCATGGGGGGAACGGGGTCCGATGGCGCAGAAGGAGGCTTCCGGTTTTCCCTGGACTCGGCCACCTTTGAAATCCTTTCCTGGGACGACAAGGGCGGTTGGATGGAATTGCGCCGCCTGAGCGCTTTCGATCCCGGGGCGGCTTCATTCAAAGCCGTGGAAGGACGTAAAGCCCCGGATATCCGCTTCGTGAATATGGACGGGGATACGCTCCGGCTTTCGGATTTCCGCGGCAAGAAAATCATGATCCAATTCTGGTCCACCCTTTGCAAACCCTGCCTGGATCATATCGCCGCGGTCCGGGACTTCCATAAAGCTTTCGCCGCCAAGAATTGGGAAATCATCAGCATCACCACGGATACGGATTTGCCCCAGGTCCAGCAAGCCGTGATGAAATACCACATGGACTGGATGGTGGGGATGGCCGGGCCGGAGGCGCGCCGGTATTACGCCTCGCGCCCGTTACCCCTCAATGTGAAAATCAATGAGCAAGGGATCTTGGAAAAGCGGGATGTGGTTTTGGGACAAAGGGCTTTCTAGCCGCCGCCTACGTTCCCAAGATCCTCCCCCTTTTTGCCCGGCCGGCGGACCTCGCAACCCGAAGCCCCGTCTGGACTTGCCGCTTTTACTAGGTTGGCCCGCGGACCCTGAGGCTTCCCGGTCCCGGCCCGCTCCGGGCCATGAATCCGTCCGCCGGCACCCGTCCCGCCGCCGCTACCCCCCCGTCCCATCCCCGTTACCCCCGAGTCCCGGCCAGGTTACCCATTACAATCTGTCCGGGCAAGGGGCGGATCCCGCCGCGCATTTCCCCCTCTTCCGCCCTGCCATGCCCTACAATGAAACCAGAACGGAGGCATCCGGTTCCGGGCGGGTCAAGCATGACCGCCGGCATCCGGATCGGATCGACATGGATAAGAACCTGAAAAAATATTTGCGGATGGGGGCGATGGGGGTTTCGGTCGCCAACGGCTATTGGGCTTCAATGACTCAGCCGGCGCAGAGCACTACGCTTTGGTCCCCGGCGCTGCTCGCCATGCTGTCGGTTTGGGTATGCTACTTTTGCGTAGCCTGGCTCATGCAGGGGATGCGGTCGAAGTAACCCCGGGTCCGGGGCCTTCCGGCACGGTCATTTGACGAAGGATGCTATCAAGGCTCCCGCGTCCATCAAGGCGCCGCTTTCCTCATCCGAGAATTCATACGGGATGGGCTTGGCCACCCCCAAGGTGCCGTAGAGCTTTCCGCCCAATAACATAGGCGCGGAAATGGATCCTTCCATCTTGGTATCGCGCGCGGAGGGCTTGGCCACTCCGGACGAATCCGTCTGCAGGTTGCAAACCTGCACGGCCTGCTTGCGTTCGGCCGCGATGCCGGCCATGCCCTTGCCGATGGGGATCATCTTTACCTTGTCGAGGATGGAATCCGGTATCCCGCGCCGGGCGCGGAGCTTCAGCATACCGGTGGATCCATCCAAGGTATGGATGGTGCCGACGGGGCATTCAAAAGCGGCGAGCAATTTCCCCAGCACCAGATCCATCGCCGGATCGGCATTGCCGCCCTTTTCGAGAATGGATCGGATCTCAACCAAGAGCGTTTCCCTGGAAATGGTATTCGGCATGTTACGTCCTCCCCAATGGCCCGTGCCGCCCCCTAGCGGTCCGGCCAAGATCCATAATATAACCTTTCCGGGGCCGGCTGCCAGGAAGGGGTGGCCCGGGGAGGCTACCATGCGCGCGATCAATTAGTTTATTTTAGCGGACTGCGAATCCCCCTATCCGCTTGGGCCCTGGCCGGATGACTGCCGGTGGGTGAAAGGATATAATCGGATTCGTCGGGAGGACGCATGGCCGGGAACGCGAAATTGGAAGCTTGGGTCAAGGAAGTCTCAGACCTTTGCCGCCCCGACAAGGTGGAGTGGTGCGATGGTTCCCAGGCCGAGTACGATAGGCTTTGCGAAACTTTGGTCCGGGGCGGAACCTTCGTCCGCCTTGACCCGGCCAAACGCCCCCGCAGCTTCTACTGCCGCTCGCATCCGGAAGACGTGGCGCGATCCGAGGAGCGGACCTTCATCTGCAGCCTGCGGCGCGAGGATGCCGGGCCGACCAACAATTGGCGCGCGCCCGCGGAGATGAAGGCGGAACTGGGCGGCCTTTTCCGGAACTGCATGCGGGGCCGGACCTTGTACGTGATTCCCTTCAGCATGGGCCCGCTGGGATCCGGCATCGCGCGCATCGGAGTGCAGATCACGGACTCCGCTTATGTGGCGGTGAGCATGCGCATCATGACGCGGATGGGGTCCGGCGCCTTGCAGGTTCTGGGCCAGGGTGATTTCGTCAAATGCCTCCACTCGGTGGGCATGCCCCTGGAGCCGGGCGCCCAGGACGTGGCTTGGCCTTGCAATCCTCCCGAGAAATACGTTGCGCATTTTCCCGAGGAGAGATCGATATGGTCCTTTGGATCGGGTTATGGCGGCAATGCCTTGCTGGGCAAGAAATGTTTCGCCTTGCGTATCGCCTCCGTGCTCGGCCGGGACGAAGGGTGGTTGGCGGAACACATGCTCATCCTGGGCGTCGAGTCCCCCAAGGGGGAAAAGACCTACGTGGCCGCCGCCTTCCCCAGCCAATGCGGCAAGACCAACTTCGCCATGCTGGTGCCGCCTCCCGCCATGCCGGGATGGAAAACGTCCACTGTGGGCGATGATATCGCCTGGATCAAACCCGGCAGCGATGGGCGTTTGCGCGCCATCAATCCGGAGGCGGGGTTTTTCGGAGTGGCTCCCGGCACCTCATGGGATTCCAATCCCAATGCCATGCACAGCCTGGCCCATGATACCATCTTCACCAACGTGGCCCTGACGGGGGACGGCGACGTGTGGTGGGAAGGCATGGGCCCGCTGCCGAAAGCGTCCATCACCGATTGGCGCGGCAACCCGTGGACTCCCGAAAGCAAAACCCCGGCGGCCCATCCCAATTCGCGCTTCACCGCGCCGGCCCGCAATTGCCCTTCCATCGATCCGGCCTGGGAGGATCCCCAAGGCGTGCCCATCAGCGCCATCATCTTCGGGGGCAGGCGGGCTACCAACGTGCCCTTGCTCATCCAGGCTTTCAATTGGATCCACGGGGTGTTTCTGGGGGCCACCATGGGCTCGGAAACGACCGCGGCGGCCGAAGGCAAGGTGGGCCTGGTGCGCCGGGATCCCATGGCCATGCTGCCTTTCTGCGGATACAATATGGGCGATTATTTCGCGCATTGGATAAAGATGCGCAAGCTCATCAAGCGCCCCCCGTTGGTCTTCCACGTGAACTGGTTCCGGCGCGACGGCGCGGGCAAATTCATGTGGCCGGGCTTCGGCGAGAACATGCGCGTGCTGGCATGGATAGTGGAACGCTGCAAGGGCCGGCGCGCGGCTTTGGAATCGCCTTTGGGTTGGATGCCTTTGGCGGAGGAGTTCGATCTGGCGGGTTTGCCGGGCATGGCGAGCAAACAGTTCGAGGAACTCCAGGACATCGATATCGAGGCCTGGAAACGCGAGGTGATTTCCCAGGACGAGCTGTTCATCTCGCTATACGATCATCTTCCCAAGGAATTGATCTTCCAGCGCGAACTATTGATCTCGCGATTGTAACAAGGGATACCGCCGACGTGGTTCTGCGCGAAGGGCGGGCGCGGGGGAGGGCCGGAACGGCGGGTCAGGATCTGGCTATCGCCGTCCAGGTCTGGCCGTTCCATATCTTGCCGGTTCTTTTCAGCATCAACACCGCCAGGGTGCATTCTTCCCAGCTCTTGAACTTTTCGAAATACCCGGGAGGGGCTCCCGAGGCGGGGTTGCCCAATCCGGATCGGAAGGCTTCCAGGGAGGCGGTGAAGTCCCCGAACATGTCCATCAGTTGGCGCAATTGCGGAAGCCATACCTGCGCGTTGTCCTGGGGGATATTGTGGGAGTGCTCGTCGATCATGGAAACCATGCCGGCGGGCGTGAAGGCGGATTCGAAGATGACGAAGTCCCCGGATTGGAAAACCTTGCCGGCCATGCGGGCCACCTGTACTTCATAGGCTCCGGAGGCCATTTTCAGGTATTCACCTGTGAACGGGTGCTTCATTTTCCTATCCCTTTCCCTTCAATCTTATCATGGAGCAGGGCGAAATCCAAGCCGGATTTGGGGGAGGCAAGCGCGCCTTCTTTTTGAAGCCGTCCTTCAGGTTCCCTGGGCGCTGTCGGGAGGGGATTCCGCCGCTGCCGGCCCGGCGTCCGGAGGGCCCATGTAAATGCCGTTGGCAAGCGCTTGGATGAGGATGGCGGCCTTTTCCAACTCCTCGCCCAGGTATTTCTTCTGCTCCGAAGAGCGGTACTCCAGGAAGATCTTTTCCTTGTCGCAGGCTTCCCGCAGGGCCTGGGACAAACGATCGGATTCCGTGCCGCCCAGTTCTTCTTCCGCGCATTCCTTGAGTTTGGTGGAAAAGAAGATCAAGTCCCGGCAAGCTTCATGGGGCAATTGATCCCGATTCAGATCGGAGACCAGGATTTGAATGCTCTGGGAGATCCGGGAGAACAGGGATGCAGCCGCGCGTTTGCGGGAGGCGTCCGCCTGCGCGAAGCGCTGCTCGAATTGGATCAAGCGCCTGGCCACGAATGAAAGCGTTTCAGCGGGTCCTGCCATGCCTGCGCCTAGTTTTCGCTCTTCTTGCCTTTGGGGTTGGAAGGCTTGGGCTCAATGCGCACATAAGGGATGCAACGGGATGGTACGCCTTCCGGTTCCGGGCCGGCGGCGGGCGCGGAGGTTTCCACCATGCCGCCTCCGGATTGGGCCGAATCGGAACCGGCGGAAGTGTCCTTTTTCACGGCCTTCTTGGCGGATTTCTTTTCCGAGTCCTTGGCTTTTTCCGTATCCTTCGCTCCTTCCTTGACGGTCCGCGGCTTGGATCCTTTCGGCAGGTCCATCCAATAGAAGCAACCTTCCTTATCGTAAACGGTTTTGCCGGCCAGAGGCGTAACGATTTTCTGGTAATCGGCTTCCTTGATCTGCACTTCAAAGTCGCGCACATCGATGGGATCATGGACCACCAGGTTCACGGCGCCCGGATCGCAGCCGACGCATTTGATGACCTTGATCTGCCCAAGCAGAGGATCTTCCGCCCGGGCCGGGCGGGCTTGGAATGCCAGGGCCAGCAAAAGCAAGGTTCCCGCGGCCCCCAGGCTCGAACGCAATGATTTGGATCCAGAATTCATGATAAACACCCCTCTAATACGAAATAGCCCCGGCGCGGTTTGCGCCGGAGAATGGTTGAAGCCCGGAGACCGGGCGTGAATCGGAACGCGGATCTTGGGAGACCACGTACGGCGAGAAGGCCGTCCGCTTGCCGGGAAGCACTTGCCGGCCGCTGATGAGGCTTAAACGCAGGTCTTTGAGGGCTTGCGCGCGCGCGCCTGCGGACAGGGGTTGGGGACGATGCGGGCGCACCGCCGCCGTCCCTTCGGAGATCCAGATGTTGCGGTAGAAGACGGGAGTGTAAGCCTGAACGCGTATGGGGCCCGGCGCGGGGCCGGCCGCGGTCCCCAACAAAGTGGCGTTGACCAGAGCCGGTTTGTCCTCAACCAGGACGCCGTTCCAAAGGACTACCGCCGTGGCCGGCGCCAGCTGGGTCTTTCCGGCAGCATCGTACTGGGCCGCGGTAAAATCGATATCGTAGGTTTGCCAGGAAAGCGGGGGATAGGCCGCGTTCACCAACGGACGGAAGTATTCCCAGAAGGCGCCGCATTCGCGCTTGGCCGCCATGGTATCCGCGCCGTTCTCCAGCGTATTGCCGAAGGAGTCCAGGATTTGCAGCTCATCGCGGCCTTGCAAATAGATGCCGCTGTTGCCCCGTCCTTGGCCGCTCACGGTCGGCATGAAAGGGACGCGGAATTCCAGGTGCATGTGGAAACTTTGGTAGGCAGTCTTGGTGATGGCCCCGGACGCCTCCGTGGTGCCTTCCGCTTTGAACAAACCGCGGGCATCCATGCTGGCGGTTCCGTCTTTCCAGGCGGATACGTTTTTGCCATCGAACAGCACGGTGGCTCCGGCGGTAGGCGGGGCGCCCGCGGTGGGGCTGGTCCGCATCACTTTATCCAAGCTGAAGCTTTCCGCCTTGGCGGTCTTACCGGTGAATTTGGTCCCGCTCGCGCCGAGGGTTGCGGAAAAACCGCCGCCGGAAAAAACGGTTATCGTGTCCGACAAGGTTCCCAGGGCTTCGATCCTGTCTTTACCGTTCCAGGATGGGCCCGTGAGCGAGCCCGGCAGACCGCCTGGAAAAAAGACGGCTTTGAATTTTCCCGAACCCAAAGCGATCACTTGCGCCCCCATCGCGCCGGCCCCGCTGACCATCCCCGCATATTCGCCTTGGATTTTGAAATCGACTCCGCCCTCATCCGGTTCCAAAGCGGTTTGCCCTAGCGCTCCGTCCGCAAATGCCAGGGACGCTACCAGCAAGCAGGCCAACCCCGGCTTGGAATGGACCCGGGCCGGCTTCGCGGGGGCGCGAAGCAAGAAGGCGGGCGCGAACATGAAAACTCCTCGGTAACGCATGACGGTTGGCTATCAGGCAGCAGTATGCAATTTAACCAATTTTCAGTCCCCGTGCCCGCGCCGCCTGCGACATCGCTCCTTTAACAGGTTTTGAAAAAGTCCGCGCGGGCGTCGATCGGCTCCGCGGACCGAGGCCTGCGTCGGACTCAGTCGCGATATTGCTCCGAATACCGCTCTTTTCCCATGCCACGCGCTTGCCGGCAAAGGCTGGATTCAGTCCCGGGGCTTCCGCAAATTGAAATGGACGTTGCGCCAAAAGTGGATCGCATCGGTGATACCTTCCGCCTTGGCCACCTTAAGCAGATCCTGGAGGGCGTGGGTCATGCTTAGGGCACGGTCATACATGTCCCGTTGCACCAGGAAGCGGCTGGTCCCTTTGGTGGTATCCTGGCAAGCGATGACAATCTCCTCCAGGCTTTTGAGGATGACCGTGGACTGGGCCGTCAGGGTGGTCAACTGCGCCAAGGTCCGGTTGGCGCGCACCACCAAGGTGTCGCTTTGCGATGCCAGCGTCCGGCCGAAACCGTCGACGTGGCCGCTGGCCGCGGCCAGTTGATCCAGTTGCGCGCCGGCCTGATTCTGGAGTGTTTCCAGATCATGAGTGAAGGTTCCGAACTCCGCGAGCACGGGATAGACTTTGGTGGCGAGCAATTGCTGGATGGATAGCGTGGAGTCGGTTCCCTTCTCCAGGCGGGATCCCAACTTCCGGTACTCCGTTACGGTAACGAGGAGATCCTCCACCTTATGGATGGTTTCGGCCACGCCCGTACTGAAATCGCCCGTCTGGATTTGATCCGGATCGATGGCCTCGCGGGATTCTCCCGGGACCAGGATGACCATGCGCGCGCCGAACAGGCTGTAGTTGTAATTGATGAAGCGGGAGCCTTTGGCGATAGGGGTGCGGTGGAAGAATTCCAGTACCGCCACGGCGCGGCCCTGCATCGTCTCGATGCTCGCCACCCGGCCTACCTGAACGCCTTGGAGCTTGACAGGATCATCTTCCATCAAGGTGCCGATGGCGGGGAAGGCGACGGTGACCCGGTTGTGCGGAAACAGCAATCCTTCGCGCAGCATGGAGACCATCCACAACAGGCCCGCGAGCAGGATGAGCGCCACCGAATAGCCCGCCACCCGGGAATATCTTTCCATGACACACAATGATACGAATATTGCCGCGTGGATGCAGCGGGCCCGCCGCGCCGGGCTCCCCCGCGGGGCCAGTTTGTACATTTCTCCCATGCAAAACGGGGTCGTGCGTATTTTCCGGGCCGGTACATTCCTGATCGGGTTTTGCCTGCTGGGCTGCGACGGCAAGCGCCGGGTGCGGGAGTCGCCCCTGCCGGATTCGCAAAAGGAAGCGACCCTGGAAAGGTTCCAGCCCCCGGAAGCGCTGGACCATATCGGCGAATGGTATCCCCATGATTGGCGGCTGAGGCTTTTCCGGGCCCTTACGGATTCATCCCGGGAAGGGCGGATCGCGGAATTGCGCGTTGCCGACAGCCTGCATCCCGGCGAACCCGTGGTCGCGTATGAGCTTTGCTCGGCCTACCTGGAAAGCGATTCGGTAGCGGAAGAGAAAATGGCGCGTCCTTGGCTGGACAAAGCCTTGGCCGCCGATCCGGACAACGGCGTGCTGCGCGTTATGGAAGCCTACCTGCTGCTGCGGGAAAACCGCCTGGGCCAGGCCCGGGCCCTGTTCCTCGATCCGCGCCGGCTGCCGGGAGGGGACTTCTACTATCCGCGCCTGGAGGAAGCTTTACTGGGTTTGTTCAGCCACAGCCTGGATCTCAATCCCTATACCCTTACGGAAGCGGTGGAGATCTATCGCCGCATCCCCTTCCCGCCTTTCGAGAAATGGATCGATATCCTGTATTCGGTTTTCCTGTCCCCGCTCAAGGAACATCCGTACGATATCCGCATCCGCGGGCGCGATGCGGCCAATGGCCTGTTCCAATTGGGGCGCAAGCTGCGGGTGCAATCCTACGGGGGCCCCCGCATCCTGTCCAACGGCTATGAGCAGCAGTCCCTGGGCTTCATGTTCCAGCTCAAGGCCACCGAGTTCCTCACCTTGTTCTACCGTACCTTCGAGGATACCGCCGGCACCGCCCTCGCCTTTAACGAGATGGTGGACGCGCAAAAGGAATACGAGGCGTTCATGGCCTCCCAGCCCTGGCGGGACTCCACCTTGACGGGTTACCTGGACCGATGGAGCGATTTGATGAAGTCCCATCCGGCCATGAGCCTGGCCGTGGCCGCAGGCAAGGCGCGCGCCTGGCCGCTTTGGAAGAAGGCCTCCGCGCTTCGCTATCCCCGGCGCGACGACGATTAGCCGTTCAGCCCGCCTTGCGGTTGAACTTCAGCACCGAAAAGGTGAATACCGTGAAGCCGATGGCGAGCATGGCCAGGGCTTCCCGCCACAATTCCGGAAAACCGGATCCCTTCAGGAACATCTCCCGCAGCACATGCATGAACCAACGCACGGGATTGCCCAGCGTCACGATTTGCACCCAATGGGGCATGTTCTCCACCGGCAGGAAGAAACCGGACAGCAGCATGAAGAAGAGGAGGAAGAACCAGATGATGAACAGGGCCTGCTGTTGCGTGCGCGCCACCGTGGAAGTGAAGATGCCTATGCCCAGCGAGGACAGCATGTAAATCCCCGTGAAAGCGATCAAGGTGAGGTAGTTGCCGCGGAAAGGGACCCGGAACCAGATCTGGGCTATGCCCAAAGCGATCATCAGTTCCGCTACGCCGATGAAGAAGAACGGCACGGCCTTGCCCACCACCACGTGGATGGGTTTGAGCGGCGTGACCATCAATTGCTCCAGCGTGCCCGACTCCTTTTCCCGCACGATGGAAAAGCCGGTGAGCAGAGCCGTGACCATGGTGACCAGGATGACGGCGATGCCCGGTATCATATACCAGGTGGATTTCAGGAGCGGATTGAAAAGCACGCTGGCGTCGGTGACGATGGGGATGAGCTGATCCATGCGGATGCCGGCCGCTTCCAGGCGCGTGCTCAGATTGCGCGTGGCCCATTGGTTGAGCACGGCGGAAAGGTAGCCGCGCGCCACGCCGGCGGAATTGGCATCCTGGCCATCCACCCACAATTGGATTTGCGCGCCGGAGCCCTTGCTTCCCGCTCCCAGTGCCGCCGCGCCGGAGGCGCCTGGGGTGAGACGCGTGGCCAGTTCCAACTGCCGGGAAAAATCACCCGGGATGATCAGGCCCAATTTCACTTCGCCGCGATCGAGCCTTTCCCGCAGCTCGCCCTCCGAGTTCACATTGCCCTTGTAGGTGAAGAGCGCGTTGTTGGATATGGCCTGGATCAGGGATCGGCCCACTGGGCCGCCGTCATGATCGACCACGGCCACGGGCGTATGCTTCACTTCCGTGGTGAGCGCGTAACCCAGCACCATCATCTGCACCATGGGCATCATGATCATCAGGCGCAGGCTGGTCCTGTCACGCGCCAGTTGCTGGAATTCCTTGAGTACGATGACGCGGAACAGGTTCATAGCTTCACCTTGAACTTCCTGATGGCGATGGCCATCAGCAGCATGCCTTCGAACGATAGGATAAGCAGCGGCCGCCACAGCTCATGGATGCCCACGCCCTTGAGGATGATGCCCCGGACTATTTCCAGGAAGTAGGTGGCGGGGATGAGATGGGAAACGATTTGCAGTTGCAGGGGCATGCTGGCCACCGGGAAGATGAATCCCGAAAGCAGCACGGTAGGCATCATGGTGGCGCCCAGGGCGGCGAACATGGCATGCTGCTGGCGCTTGACCAAGGTGCTGATGAGCAGGCCTATGCTGAGCGCGGTGAAGATATAGACCAGGCTGCACGTGGCCAGCAGCCAGGGATTGCCGGCGATCTTCACCCCGAAGGCCAGTCGGCCCACCGTCATGATCAAGAGGCCGTCCACGGCGGCAAGGAACACGTAGGGTATGATTTTGCCCACGATGATTTCCAGGGGCCGCAACGGGGAGACCAGCAATTGCCCCATGGTGCCCAATTCCTTTTCGCGCGCAATGGCCACGGAGGTGAGCAGCGCGGAAATCATCAGCAGTATCACGGCCATCAATCCGGGCACGAAAAACAGGGCGCTGCTTTGCTCAGGGTTGTAGAGGACCAAGGTGCGCAAGTCCAGGACCTTGGGCTGCTCCACGCCCAACACTTGCAGGGTGGCGCCCAGCAGCAAGGGTTCGGCTGCGTTACGGATGATGGTGCCCAGGTTGGGATCGGACCCATCGATGAGCACTTGGACGCGCGTCCCGCCCGGCCGGCGCAGATCGCGCGCGAAGCCCGGCGGGAACCGGATCAGGGCCTTGATATTGTGGAGCTTGAAAAGCTCGGCCGGATCGGCGGCGGTTGCGACCACGCCCCGGACGGCGAACAATTGGCTGGCATCGATCTTATCGGCCACGGCCCGGGTTTCCGGATCGGGGGAAGGCATCTCGATGAGGACGGGGATTTCCTTCGCGTCCGCATTCAAGGCATAGCCGTAGAGGAACATCATCATCACCGGCATCACCAGCACCACCACCAAGGTCTGCCAGTCGCGGAAGATATGCCGCATTTCCTTGCGGGCGATGCTGATTAGGCGGCCGCGGGCTATCATGCCGCTGCTCCCGCCGGTTTCTTTTCCACCAGTTTCAGGAACAGTTCATGGATGGTGGCGCAGCCGCTATCCCGCTTCAATTCCCGCGGCGTGCCCATGGCCGCCACGCGGCCGTCGATCATGATGGACAAGCGATGGCAATATTCCACTTCGTCCATGTAATGGGAGGTGATGAAAATGGTGGTTCCCTGTTCCGACAGGCGGTGGATCAGATCCCAGAAATTGCGCCGGCTCACGGGATCGACGGAGCCGGTAGGCTCGTCCAGGAACAGGATTTCCGGCCTGTGCAGGTTGGCGCAGGCCAGGCTAAGGCGTTGCTGCCAGCCCCAAGGTAACGAACCGGTTACCCTTTTCAGCAATTCCTCAAGTCCCAGGAAAGCGGCCATCTCGCGGATGCGCGCTTCCAGATCCTTGCTCCCCAATCCGTACAGGCGCCCGTACAGGCGCAGGTTCTGGCCCACGCTCAGATCCGGATACAGGGAGAATTTCTGCGACATATAGCCGATGCGGGTGCGGATCTTCTCGCTCTCCCTGATGATGTCGAAGCCGGCCACCGTTCCGCGCCCGGAGGTGGGCGCCAATAGGCCGCACAGCATGCGGATGGCCGTGGTCTTGCCTGCGCCGTTGGCGCCCAGGAATCCGAATACCTCGCCCTTGGCCACCGAGACGTCGATATGATCCACCGCGAGAAAGCTCCCGAAGCTCTTGGTAAGATGTTCGGTGCGGATGGAATATTCCATCAGGACTCCCCTCCCGGGGGCGCCTCCGCCGGGGCTGGATCCGGCGGCAATTTCGGCCCCATGCGCATCCTGCCCGACAAGAGGGCGAAGAAACAATCTTCCAGGGCCGGCTCGATGCGGGTAACGGTATGGGCTTGCGGAATCGCCGATCGCAACCGGCGGAAGCGGTCTTCGGATTGTACCCCCGGGATCTCCGAGGTTGCCTCAGCGGTTACTGCGGCGCCGTCCCGCCGGGAGGCGGTAAGCGACTCGGCCGCATGCAAGGATCCCCCCGAAGGGTAAACCAGCGCGAAGCCGGGAGGCGGCTCCTGGCTGCCGGGATAGTTCAAGGTGGTCACGCGCGCCTCCGGCGAGGCTTCCACCCTGAATAAATCGAAGGGATAGGCCGCCACCAATTGCGCAGGCGGGCCCTGCGCCAGGATCCCCCCTTCGTGCAGCAACACCAGGGAATCGCAGAGCGAGGCCTCGTCCATGTAGGGTGTGGAAACCACCAAGGTGATGCCGTCCGCGCGCAGGGATTTCAGCATGCTCCAGAAATCGCGCCGCGCCACCGGATCCACGCCCACGGTGGGTTCATCGAGGAGAAGCAGTTTGGGATGGTGGATCAAAGTGCAGGCCAACGCCAGTTTCTGTTTCATGCCGCCGGAGAGCAATCCGGCGCGGCGGTTCTTGAAGGTCTGCAATCCCGCGAACGCCAGCAGATGATCCATGCGATCGGCTTTCGCTTTTCCCGATATCCCGAATATGTCCGCGAAGAAATCTAGGTTTTCGCCCACGGAGAGATCCTGGTAGAGGGAGAAGCGCTGGGGCATATAGCCGATGTCCTTGCGGATAGCGGGGAATTCCTCGGCCAGGTCGCGTCCCAGCGCGCGCACGCTGCCGGAGTCCGCGTCCGTAAGCGTGGCCAGGATGTTCATCAAAGTGGATTTGCCCGCGCCGTCCGCGCCGATGATGCCGAACAGGCAGGGATCGGGAATGTCCAGGCTGATGCCGCGCAAAGCGCGTTCACCGGCGTGATCCTTGGCGAGGGACGCGATCCTTACCGCCGGTTCCATACCGCTCCAGGGGAGGAAAGGCAAAAATCAAAGTGCAAAATGCAAAGTGAAAAATGAAGAGGAAGAGAATTCGGAAGAAGGCGCCTCAAGTCCTCGTTGCGCGCCGCAGTCATGCCAGGCGCTTCCCTTCTTGAATTTTGGCACTTTGCATTTTCCACTTTGAATTCTCTCTTCATTTCCAGACTTCCACCGGCAACCCCCGCTTGAGCATGCCGTCTTTATTGGGCGCCAGCGCACGCACGCGGAAGACCAACTCATTGCGGCTTTCCCGGGTCTGGATGTTCTTGGGCGAGAACTCGGCCTCATGGCCTATCCAGCTGATGGTGGCCGGCAGAAAGATTGCCTGCTTATCCCCTCCGGGGGAGTCCAGGCGCAGCCGCACAGCCTGTCCGTATTTGAGGCCGGACAACCAGGTCTCGGGGACGAAGAAGTCCACCCGCAAGGTATCCTCCTGGCCTATCTCATAGACGGGTTGGCCGGGCGCGGCCACCTCCTCCGGATTCTTATAGCGGGTGAGGATGCGTCCGGGCGCGGGCGCGCGCAGGTAGCAGCGGTGCAACTGCTCGCGGATCTGGGCCATGCGCGCTTCGATGCCTTGCTGCTTGCCGCCCAGGCTTTGCAGCATGTCCCTGCCGGCCGCGAGTTTCAGGCGCGCCGCATCCAAGGCGGAGGAAAGCTTGTCTTCCTGTTGGGGCGGCAGCGAGCCTTCCTTGACCAGGGGGGCGATGCGCGCATAGTCCTTTTCCAGGCCGCGGATTTCCGCTTGCGAGGCTTTGATTTCGTTGCCGCGCGAGCGGATGCCGGATGTCAATTCGGCCAGCCCGGCTTGCGCTTCCTGCAGTTGCAGGAAAAACGGGACGCTGTCTATGACGGCCACCAATTCGCCCGCGGCCACGTCCTGGCCTTCCTGTTTGTACAGGCCCACCAGCTTGCCCTGCACTTGGGCGGAAACCTGGTAAGTCTGCGCTTCCACCACGGCGGATCCTATGAAAGCGGGATCCGTGCGTCCTGAGCATCCCAGCAGGAATGCGGTTGCGGCCGCGGCCATCGCGCGCCTGGCGGCGAAAGCGCGTCCCGCGACGATTGCGCGGCCTGCGCTCCCCCGCGTGATCGCACCCGAGAAATGTATCGTACCTTTCGTGTTACCCATCAGAATCGAAGCTCCTTTCCGGATGCGAATCGCCATTGCAGCAATGCCAGCCGCTGCATGGTCCTCGCCTGTTCCATCATCATTTCCGCCCTCGCTTGGTTATTCTCCGATTCCAGCCAGTCCAATCCGGTGGCGACGCCGGCCTCGAATTGCCTTTTCAGATCCGCTGCGGCCGCCTGCGCGGCATCCCGCGAGGACTTGGCCGCTTCGAACTGGGCGGCCCAGCGCGAGTACTGCAGCCTGGCCGTGAGCATGGCCTTGTTCCATTCATGCTCCAGCTTGCGTTCCTGTTCCCGCAGCTCGCGCGTCTGCACCTCCAATTGCTTCCGCTGCGCGCCGTTCCTGGCGCCGTCGAAGAGATTCCATTTCAATTGCAGGCCCAGCAATCCGTAGGGCATGAAGGTATCGCCGGCCAGGTCCAATCCCGGGTTCGCGTACCGCACGCCGGCCAGGCCGTAGAGCTGGGGCAACTTCTGTCCGAACAGGGCTTGGCTGCCATAGCGGGCCTGCGCGATGGATTGTTCCAGGGCTTCCGTTTCCGGGCGGCTGCTTTGCGGGGAATCCGCCTGCGACCAATCCGGTTCGGGAAGCTCCGCCGTGTCCCGGGCCAAGACGTCCGGGGACTGCGCGGATTGGGATTCCCTTCCGCCCAGGAAATCGAGGACTTCATAGGCCAGCGAGTCGCGCGTATTCTGGAAGGCGAGCAATTCCACCTCGGAAGACTTTTCCTTGGCCTCCACCGCCAGGGCGCGGCTGCGTACCGCGGTTCCGGCGCGCACGAAATCCTGCAACTGCTTTTCCAGATCGCGCGAGTACTGCAATACCTTTTCCTGGTAGGCCGCCTGCGTACCCGCCAATTGCCAGGCATAATAGAGTCCGGCCAGACGCATGGACATCTGGTTGCGGGTCCCGCGCCATTGGGCCTCCTTGGCTTTCATGCCCGCGCGTTTGGCATCCACGTTGCGTCCGCGCGCGAATCCGGTGAAGATCGCATAGCTGGCATCCACGCCGAACTCCACCTTATCGTGATCGCCGATGGCCTTATCGAGATTGGTGCCGTTGGGGGGCGGGAAGGGGAGAGTGAGTTTGAGATGGCTGGTTTCCGTGGTGTAGGAGTAGTTGCCTAAGGCGTCCACGGACGGCAGCCAGGCGGCTTTGGCTTCCGCCAATTGATCCTGGGAACGCTCGATCTCCATTTGCATGATGGATAGATCGGGATTGTCGCGAAAGAGGATTTCCTGGGCTTCGCGCAGGGAAAGGGCATGTCCCGGCCGCGCGGCCAGCGCTATGGTAAACAATAGGAAGGATTTCGCGCGGGACGGATGCATGTTTACCTCTTGATCCGGATGCCGTTGAGCAAGGTGTCGGTGACGGAATGGATGCGTTCATCCATGAAGCTGCCGCCGAAATCGGATTTGACGCCGAAGGCGGACCCCAGTTTCTGGATCATGGGCATGAGCAGGAAGGTGGCGACCGTCATGCCCAGCATATTCATGAAGAAATGGATAGGCTGGATGGGTTTGATCTTGCCCGCCTTGATTTCCGCGGCCAATGCGCCGGCGATGGTGGCGGGCAAATCCTGGAACCGGCGGAGGATTTCCGGGATGCCGTCCCGGAAGGAGGCGCTGCCGTTGGCCATCTCGCGGAACATGAAGAGCGGGAAGTCCGGATTGGCGGCCAGGGTATGCACATAGGTGGCCACCACGGTGCGCAGCAGCGGTTCCAGGCCCGCTTGGCGGGGTTGAGCGCGGAATTCCTTCGCCAATTTCCCCCATATCGTTTCCAAAGTGTCTTCCAGGACCTTCTGGTAAAGCTTTTCCTTGCTACGGAAATAATAGTGGAGCAAGGCTTTGTTCACGCCCGCCTGGGTCGCCACCGCTTGCATGCGCGCGCCGTCCAGACCCTTGGAGATGAACTCCTTGCGGGCCGCCACCAGAATACGCTTTTCGGTTTCTCCCGCGGCCGGATCCGGCTGGGCTGTGGGAGTGGCCGTCCGGCGTTTATGGCCGCCCTTGGCGGTGCGCGCAACGGCGGGGATGGATGGGGCGGAGGCGCCTTTGGCCCGCTTTTTTGTCCTATCGGATAAACTGATTGGTTTAACCATATGGTTAAGAATATTTTCCGGGCCGGGATTTGGCAAGGGAAAAGAAAAACCGGTTTGGGCTCAGGAGCATTTGGGCAATGGGAGGGATTCCGCGTTTCCACGTCCCGACCTCTTGCCGAGTCCCACGGTTTTCGTCCGTAGCCGTCCGGACCGGCGCCAACTGGGCGCTTTGGCGTGGTGATTTCCGGAAAAATGGCGGGATTACCACCGGGCCCGGGACAAAGGCCGTGAAATCGGCTATTTTTCCCTGCATCCATATGCAAAGCCAATCCGCCGATACTCATCCGCTCCTTTACACCTCCAATCGCTTCGCCCCCAAGCGCCGTCCCACCCTCAAGGTCCGCGTAGGCAACCGATGGATCGGAGGCGATGAACCCATCCTGGTCCAGTCCATGACCACCACCAACACCAAGGACATCGACGCCACCGTTTTCCAGACCCTGGAATTGGCCAGGGCCGGTTGCGAGCTGGTGCGCATCACCACGCCCACCCAGAAGGATTCCGAGTGCCTGGAGGAGATCATGCGCAAGGTGCGCGCCGCGGGCTGCGACGTGCCCGTTTCCGCGGACATCCATTTCCAGCCGCGCGCCGCCATGGAAGCGGTCAAGTGGGTGGAGAAGGTGCGCATCAATCCCGGCAACTTCGTGGATTCCAAGTCCGCAACGCCGCGCGATTATGACGACGCAGGTTTCTCCGCGGGCGTGCAGAAAGTTTTCGATGCTTTCGCCCCTCTAGTGCGCATGGCCAAGGATCGCGGCGTGTGCTTGCGGATAGGCACCAACCATGGGTCCCTTTCCGATCGCATTATGTGGAAATACGGCGACACCATCGAGGGCATGGTCGAGTCCGCGCTGGAATACCTGCGCGTATGCGAAGCGGAGAACTTCGATCAAATCGTCTTCAGCATGAAATCGTCCAATCCCCGCGTGGTGGTGCAGGCCTACCGGCTGTTGGCGGCGCGTTTGGAAAAGGATCACAAACCGTATCCCTTCCATGTGGGCGTGACCGAAGCCGGCGACGGCGAAGACGGCCGCCTCAAATCCTCGGTCGGCATCGGCGCCCTGTTGTTGGACGGAATCGGCGATACCATCCGCGTTTCCCTGACCGAGGATCCGGTGCATGAGATCCCCGTGGCCAAGGCCCTGGTGAAACTCTGCGACCTGTCCCGCATCGACGCATGCCCGGCGCTGCCCGAGGCCTTGGACTTTTACGCTTTTCATCGCCGCGAGGTGCCGATCCTGCATCTGGGCGGTCTGGCCATCGGCGCGCGCGAGAAAATCGCCGTGGGCACGCCCGATCCGGCTTCGGAAGCCCTGCCCAAGGGGGAACGCCGCATCGAATGGGCCGGCACCTACGATTCCCATGCCACGCGGCCGGATTTCCCCACCGTCTGGGAACCGCGCACCGTGGAGTTCGCGATCGCTACCAAGCATCAATTGGTGGCCTTGACCAGTTCGCGGCTGCTTTCGGGATTGAGCGATCTTCCCGGCAACCTGGAAATCCAAGTCCAGGATCCGGTCCACTTGGATAAATTGCCCGACGATGTCCTGAATCTTCCGCACCTGTTTTGGTCCTGCACCTCTGCGGCCTCCGGGCCCACGGGTGCCAACCCCATCGCCCATTACCGCTATCTGGCCGCCTGGCTGGCAGGCAAGGGCCGGCCCGATCCCATCATCCTCCGGGGTAACAGCGATGGTACCCCGGAAGGCAATATGCTTTTGGCGGCCCGCTTCGGATCCCTGCTGGTGGACGGCATCGGCGATCTGATCCACGTGTCCGGCCCCGCCGGCGCCAAGGCCTGCATGCATTTGGGCTACGATATCCTCCAGGCCGCGGGCGTGCGCCGCACCAAACCGGAATACGTGGCCTGTCCCAGCTGCGGCCGCACCCTGTTCGACCTGCAGACCACCACCCAGAAGATCCGTCAGCGCACGGCCCATCTCAAGAATATCTCCATCGCCATCATGGGCTGCATCGTGAACGGTCCCGGGGAGATGGCGGACGCCGATTTCGGTTATGTGGGCGGCGCCCCCAACAAGGTCAACCTGTACGTGGGGCGGGACGTGGTCAAGAAGAACATTCCCGAGGCGGAAGCGCCTGAGGCCCTGGTGATCCTGATCAAGGAACACGGGCGCTGGTCGGAACCGGAAACCTGATCCCCGCTTCACGCCGCCTTTGTCCGCCATGACTCCTCCCGTATGCGTGATCCTGGTCGGTCCCGAGCAGGCGGCCAATGTCGGCTTCGCCGCGCGCACCATGGCCTGCTACCAAATCGCCGATCTCCGCATCGTCGGCAGTCCCGGCATCGCCGCGGACGGGGCCGCCAGGAAAACCGGCAAGGCGGTGATCCCGCTCCTCGATCAGGCGCGATACTTCGCCTCCTTAAGCGCAGCGCTTATGGATTGCGGCCATGCCTTCGGATTCACGCGCAGAACCAGGGATCCGTCCCAGCGGATAGCGGACCTTCGGCCGGCCGCCGAACGATGGAAGTCATCAGCGGCGTCCGCATCGCCCACGGCCTTGGTTTTCGGGCGCGAGTCGCAGGGATTATTCCGGGAGGAGACCTTGCTGCTGACCGATCTGGTGCGGATTCCCTTGCCCGCGGAAACGCTCAGCTTGAATCTGTCCCACGCCTTGGCCATCGGCCTTTACGCCTTCCTGGGCAAATCGGAAACGGATCCGGATCACGATCCAGGGCCGCAATTCCCCACGGCGAATGAGCAAGCTTTTGCCGCGCCGGACGCGACCGGGACTGCAGCGGAAATCGCGACCTCGACCGCGACGGCGGGATTGCCTACCCGCGGGGAAACCGCCCAGATGCTGGAGGGAATGCTGTCAGCGTTGGAGGCGGGCGGTTTTTTCAAAGGCGGCAAGCAAGAGGCTCAGAAGGAATACGTGCGCCTGCTCTGGCAGCGCATGAATCCCAACCGCCGGGAGTTCGATTTCCTGGCCGGCCTGCTGCGAAGCCTCAAAACCGGATCTTAAAACCAGCCCCGCATTTCCTAACTTTCATCCATGCACCAACTCGAATCCGCGGGCTTGCGCGTTTCCATCCTCGATCCCATCGCGGACAGGAAGCATATCGGTTCGCGTTATTGCGCGGGCGGCTCCATCTGGCAGGTGACGGACAACTCCAAGGGACCGCTGCTGTCCGGACCGCAATTCCCCGATCCGGATCCGCGCCCTTTCGACGGGCAAGGGCTTCCGGAAGCATTCGAGATAGCCCTGGGCGCGGCGGATGCCAAAGCGGGCGAAAGCGTTTACGTGATTGGCGTAGGCAAGGTCAAGCGCGAGAGCGCGGTGAAACCGTTCCATGTCCGCGACAATCCCACCATCCTGGATTTGGCTTCCTGGAAAACCGTGCAGGCGGGCGCCATGCTGACTATGACTTCGAGGCAAACCTTCCGCGATTGGGATCTGCAATTGGAAAAGCGCATCGTGCTCAAGGGCCGCACCTTGATCTCCGCCACCTCGATCAAGAACCAGGGCAAGGCGGAGGCGCCCATCCGCTGGTTCGCGCATCCCTTTTTTCCGCATGCGGGCTTCGCCTGCGGCAAGCTCTCGGTGGATTGCGCTTTTCCGTCCTATGTTCCCGTGGCGGGCGGATTCCGGTTCACGGCGGCGGGAGCGCTGGAGCGCAACCCCGAGCATGATTGGAAGGCGGGCTGCTTCCAGCTTTTGAATCTGCCTTTCGGCGCGCCGGCGGACATCATGGTCAACCATCCGGGCCTGGGCCAGGTGAAGGTGGAATGCAAATTCCCGGTGGCGTGGATGCCCTTGTGGGCCAATGCGAATACCTTCTCCTTTGAACCCTATTACCATACGGTGCTGCATCCGGGAAACCAGACGGAGTGGTCCATCCGGTACGGATTCTGATCCGCGCGCCAGGGCAGTGAAGGGAATACCGGTCCGATGGCAGCGGTGAAATCGCCCGGCTTGATCCTGAAGAAGATCCCTTTTTCGGATACCAGCCTCATCCTCAAGGTTTTCACGCGCGAGTCCGGCCTCATCACCTTGCTGGCCAAGGGCGCCAAGCGTCCCAAATCCAAGTATCACGGACTGCTGGATTTCTTCACGCTGGATCAATTCATCTATCCGGAGAAATCCAAATCGGAAATCCACGTGCTGCTGGATGCAGGCCTGATCCGGGAGTTCCCGCGTTTGAAAGCGGATCCGGTGCGCCAATCCCTGGGCCATGTCTTCATGGAGCTGTATCTCAAATACGTGGCCGAGCCCGCGCAATCGCATCCCCATTATGAAATGTTGCTGGAACGCCTGGAGCAGATCGACGAGTCCGGCGAAGGCATTTTCGATCCGGTCCTGCACCTTTGCGATTTCCTGCTGGGGCTGTGCGCCGTGTCCGGTTTCAGCCCGCAGTTCACCGAATGCGTGCAATGCGGGCGCCCGGCCAAGGGTTTCCGCATCCGCATGGATCCGGATTTTGGCGGGCCGGTGTGCGCGGCCTGCGCGGGAACGGGCGCAGGCGGCATGGCCTTTCCGGGCCGGCTCTTGAAATGGCTGGGGCGCGTACAGGAAATGGGCGCGCGCGCGGGTCGCCTTCCGCGCGAAGAGGAATCGCTCGCGGAGGCTTTCCTGTTGTCCTTCTTGGGGAAGCATGCAGGCGGAGCCAGGCCCCTGAAAACGCTGGACTTCTACCGTGAAATGCTGGGCTCGATTGACATGAGAGCGGATCCGCCGCTATGAAGACCCGCATCGCGCCCACTCCCAGCGGTTTACTGCACGCGGGCAATGCCTGGTCATTCCTGCTTACCTGGCTGTTGGCCCGCACGCAGGGCGGAACGGTGCATTTGCGCATCGACGATCTGGACACGGCGCGTTTACGGGAAGAGTATGTCGAGGACATTTTCGCCTCTTTGCAATGGCTGGGATTGGATTGGGATACCGGCCCGCGCACGCTGGCGGAGGTGAACGCCCGCTACAGCCAGCGCTTGCGCCTGGATACCTATCGCGCGGCCCTGGAAAAACTTGCGGCCGGGAAGAACGGGGAAGAGCCGTTGTTGTATGCCTGCGCCTGTAGCCGGGGAACCGTGAAACGCGATGCGCGGCTGGCGGGGCGGCCGGGCGTTTACGCGGGCACCTGCCGGGACTCGAAAATCCCTTGGCGGGCGGGCTTCGATCATCCGCACCCCGCCCAGGAATCCTTTCCTTTGCGCATACGCGTCCCAGGTAACGCACAGGTTACCATAGAGGGCATGCGGGAAGGGACGGAAACGCTTTTCCCGGGCCGGGATATGGGGGACTTCGTGGTCTGGCAGCGGAACGGGGAGCCCGCCTACCAATTGGCCTCGCTGGTGGATGACGAGGAATTCGCGATGGACTGCATCGTCAGGGGCCAGGACTTACTCCCTTCAACCGGGGCGCAAATGTGGCTGGCGGAGCGGTTGGGTTGCCGGAATTTCCGGGCCGCGCGCTTCCTCCACCATGCTTTGCTGCTGGATGCGGAGGGCGGCAAGCTTTCCAAATCGGAAGGGGCGGTTTCCCTGCGGGCCTTGCGGGAAAAACACGCGGGCCCGGGCCCGCTGCTGGCCTTCTTCGCGCGTCGGCTGGGGCTTCCCTGCCGGCATCCGGCCACCGCCTCCGAACTGCTGGCGGGTTTCACGCCCAATCGGATTCCCGCTTCGCCATTGGCATGGGCGGATTTCTGCCGCGCCATCGGCCCGCCATGATCGCTGCGCCGCTCCCCGCGGCATCCCCGGCATCTGCTTACCGCCGCCGATAAACTATTTTTAAGGGCATGATCAAGGCATCCGAATTCGGCCGCTTCAAACGGACTCCCATGGTGGTCGCCACGGGTTACGACTTTCCCTTCGCGCGCATCCTGGAAGAAGCCGGCGTGGACGCGATTCTGGTGGGGGATTCGTTGGCCAACGTGGTGCTGGGATTGGATTCCACGCGCGGAGTGGACATGGATATCATGGCGCTGTTCGTGGCTGCCGCGGTGCGCGGGGCGGGCAATACGCATATCATGGCGGACATGCCCTTCGGATCGGATACCGATCCGGCCAAAGCGGTGGCCGGCGGCAAGCGGTTCCTGCAATTGGGGGCCGCCTCGGTAAAACTGGAGGGCGCCAAGCTGGAGGCCATCAAGGCCATGACTTCGGAGGGGATCCCGGTGGTGGGGCATTTGGGGCTGCTCCCGCAGACGGCCAAATCCTTCAAGCAGGTAGGCCGCGATCCCGCCGAGCGGGATGAACTGCTGCGATCGGCGGAGGCGCTGGTCAAGGCCGGGGCCATCGCCATGGTGCTGGAGCATATGGCCTTCGATACGGCCTCCCTGGTAACGCGCGCGGTACCGGTGCCCACCATCGGCATTGGAGCGGGCCGGGAAGTGGACGGACAGGTGCTGGTCCTGCACGATTTTCTGGGAATGCATCCGGCGCCTTTCCCGCCGTTCGCCAAGGCCTTCGCGGATCTGCACGGGGCGGCTTTGGCGGGCGCTACCGCGTATTGCCGGGCCGTGCGTGAGCGCCTTTTCCCCGCCCAATGAATCCGGAAAACCCACCCACCGATAGCGACAAGGCGGAAGCGAAGATGGACGACCAAGAAGAGAACGGAGACGCGGGGGAAGCGGGCGAATCCCCATCGACGGAAGAAAGCCTGCGCCCGGAACCGGCTTTGGAACAGGTGCAAGGCCGGGAATTCCTTTCCGAGAACGTTTCGATTTCCGGGAGGCATTTCATCCGTTGTTCCTTCAACTTCTGCAACTTGATCTATTCGGGCGGCCCGGTAGGTTTGGTGGAATGCGGCGGCGTAAACAACCGCTTGGTGGAAGTGGGACCGATGCAGGAAGCCTTGAAAGGCCTGGCCGGGGACGTGATCAGGGAGAAGATGATCCGCTATTGGAAAGAAGTCCGTACCGGCCTGCACCTGGACGTCCCGCAAGGCTTTTAGCGCCGGCTAATGCGGCCCGCCGCCCCGTCGTTTTTCCCGCCCAGCCAGGAACCCGCAGGCCAGGAAGCCGGGAAGGAATCCCCAAGCCAGCACGTTTTCCACCGCATCCCCATGGCGCAGGTACCATGTGTCCCGGCACAGCAAGGGTACTTTGCGCCGCAATACCGTGACTTCCGCCAAGCGCGTTTTGCCGAGCACGCGGCCCTTATAATCGTAGAAGAGGCTGATGCCGGCGTTGGAGCAGCGCGCGATGGGCACGCCCGCTTCGATGGCGCGGAACCGGGCGATGTTGGCATGCATGAAGGGCGCATTGCTGTAGCCGAACCAACCGTCGTTGGTGATATTGACCAGCAGTTGCGCGCCCCTGTGCCTGGCCCCGCGCACGAAATCCGGATAGATGATCTCGTAGCATATAGAGGGGGCGTACGGAACGCGGCGGTTCCAGATCTCGTAGTCCTTGCCGGCGGAGAAATCGCCTTCTCCCAGGTTCACGTAGTTGATGATGGGGAAGACGTCGTCGAAGGGCAGCCGCTCGCTGAAAGGCACCAGCCTCAATTTCGAATACTGATGGACGCCCTGATCGCCCGCTCCGGCGGGGAAGAGATAAGCCGAATTGTAGAACAGGTAGGTGTGGTAGGGCTGGGCATCGGGCACATAATCCAGCGCTCCCACCAGCAGATCGGATCCGCTCTCTTTGGCCTTCATGCGGAAGCGATCATAGAGATCCGCCCGGCTGCGCAGGAAGTCCGGCACCGCGGTTTCCGCGAACACGATCAGGTCCGTACCCTTGGTGACCGGATTGCCCTTGGGCCCCTCTTCCATGGTATCCCAGGTCTTCTGGATCACTTCGCGGAAATAATCCTCGTCCCATTTCTTGGTCTGGGGGATGGAGGGCTGCACCAGGCTGATGTCGATGGTGCGCGGATCGGCGGGATCTGGCTGCGCCAGGGAGTACGCGCCCTGCAGCGCGAGCGCCAGGGGTATCGCGGCCGCTACTGCGCCGGCGGCCCAACGCCGGGGGCCGCGGGAGCGCCAACAGGTGAAGGCGAGGCAATTGCAAGCGATGACCGCCATGGACAGGCCGAAGATGCCTAGCCAGGAAACCGATTGGATCATCCCCGTCCAATGGCCCAACGCGTATCCCATATCGTTCCAGGGGAAGGACATTTCCCCCCGGGTGCGAAGCACTTCCAATCCGCCCCACAAAAACGGGTAGGCGATCAAAGCAAATGGCTTTTGCGCCAGGACGCGGAACAGCCAGCCCAGCAGCGCATTGAAGAGGGAAAGGAACAGGACGAGCAGCACCAGGCCCGCGCCGATGATGAAAGCGGGGCCTACCTTCATGACGTTGTAAATCCACCAGTACATGACCACGTTGTAGCCGATGCCGGCGGCGAAGTGGTAACGGAAGGCCTGCCCGGTGGTGAGGCGCAAGGTTGCGATGAAGGACGGTACCAGCACGACGAAGGCCAAGGGGCCGAAAGGGAAGGGCGGATAGCACAAGGCCCAGGCGACGGCGGACAGGGTGATCCATCCCAGCGTCGGCCAATGCGGGGCGCGGGGGCGGAGGCCGCGGAGGAAACCCGGGAGCGATGGCATCAGCGTTTGTTCTGGGGGTGGAGCAGGAGCACGTATTCGCCCCGGGGAGTGCGCTCGCGATAATATTCGCGGAGCTTGGCCGCGCCGTCGGAGAGGAACTCTTCGAATTTCTTGGTCAACTCCCGCGCCAAAACCACATGCATATCCGCTCCAAACACTTCCGCTATCTCTTCCAGGAACTGGCGGATCTGATGCGGCGAGACATAGAAGATCAAGGTGGGCGCGTGCTGTTCCTCATCGCCCCACCGTTGCTTCAATGATTCCAATTTGCGCAGGCGCTGGGCGGATTTCTTGGGCGGGAAATTCTCGAAGGAGAACCGATCGGTGGGAAGCCCTGATGCGGTCACCGCCGCCACCATGGCGCATGGGCCGGGGATGGGGTAGACCTTGACGCCCGCGGCCAGCGCGGCCTTGACCAGGTTGAAGGCGGGATCCGCGATGCCGGGAGTGCCCGCATCGCAAATCAGGGAGATGCGCCCGCCGTCCTTGAGGCGTTCCACATAGCCGGGGGTGCGCCTTTCTTTGTTAAAATCATTGTAACTCTCGCTGGGTCGCGCGATGCCGTAATGCCCCAGCAGCACGCGGGAATGGCGCGTGTCTTCGGCCAGGATCAGATCGGAAGCCTTCAGGATGCGCACCGCGCGGTAGGTCATGTCCTCCAGATTGCCGATGGGCGTGGCCACCAGATACAGCCCGGGCGCGGGGGCTGAGAAAGGATCCAATGCGTCGTAGGTCCGCTCCTCCGCCTCTTCTTCAGGGTAGGACGGTTCGGATCTTTCCGTTGCGGACCCGCCGTCGAGTTCGGATTCGAGATCCGGGTTTGCCGGAGCGCCGTTGGGAGGAGGATTAGGGGACATGCACGCGAAAGATACTAGAACGCGCCCCGTTTGTGAGGATGGTCTGAGTCAGCTTGCGCCGGCGTTGGGCATGACAGGGCTGGAATTATTTTCGCTGTTTCTTAAAAAGCTTGAATATTCTGGAGGTTTCCTTGGCTCCGGCCGTCGCCGTAACTTTCAGGAAATATAATCCGTTGGCCACATTGGCGCCGGATTCCGCCAGCCCGTCCCAAACCGTTTCCTGGTATCCCACCACGTTCCTTTGCGCCAAGGTCCGCACCACCCTTCCGGAGCGCGAGTAGATCTTAAGCTCCACCTTGTCGCAATAATCCGTCAGGCTGTACACGAAGGTGGCCGTGTCCGCGAACGGATTGGGATAACTTCCCAGGTCCCGGATTCTCAAATCATCGCCCAGCCGATACACCAAGGTGCGCGTGGACCGGTTTCCGGATATGTCCCGCGCCGTAACGGTGATGGAATCCCGATCGGATTTTCGGACCGGAAGGAAATTGATGCGCGCCAAGGTGGGGAATAGGCTCGCCGGTTCCTGCGCGTGGTTGGCGGAGTCCAGGGTTTGGCTGGAGCTGGCCAATATGGGCGGGTGCAGGGCCAGGTCCACCCCTTCTCCGTCGCGGATGACAATGTCGATCGGGGTATTCAAGGGAACATAGTCATCGGGCAGCAGGACTTGTCCCCGGCTGCTTATTTGGATCAGAGGGGGGGATAAGTCCTTGTTGAAGAGCAGGGCGTACAGGCCCGATCGGAATCCGGCGGCGGCCGGCTCCTTGCCGGGCAGCGTGTCCAGCTTGATCCAGGTTTGTCCGTCCGCATCGCGGAAATGCCAGGCGGGTTTTTCCGCCGCGGAGGTTTTGGGCAAGGCCAGGACGGGCCCGCTGCGGCCCAGCCACAGCCCGCCCGCGGCGAATGCGTCGGCCTGGATGCGGTATGCCGTAAAGGGAAGGCCGCCCGAAGCCGGGCCCAAATGCGGAGGAAGGCTCCCCACCAGGATTTTCTCCGCGAAGACACGGGTCGCCTTGCCGCCGGAACCCGCCAAGGTCAGGAAAGCCCCGGAGGAATCCAACCGCAGGGTATCCCCGGCGCCGGCGATCCGCCGCGTCGCCATCCGGAATACGGTATCCTGTGAGGTACCGGTAGCCGCCAGGTCACCCTCCCGATCGGCGATCAGGACGGCGCGCAGGCGTTTCCCCGCCAACATGCTGTCTTCCAGGGCGAAGAATACGGAGTCCAGGCCGCCCACGGAAAGTTTGCCCGGATAGTCGGCGGTATCGATCACGGGCGAGGCGTTCTCCACGTCCCGGCTCAAGGAAACCTTCAGCCCTTGGGCGGACCCCAGGCCTTTGTTGTGGAAAAGCACCCACAACCCCAGTTTTTCCTGGATGGGCAGGTGCATGGCGCGTGGCGGGAGTTCCAAGCGGGGCATTTCCACCAGCGGCAGCGAGTAAACGCGCGAACTGAGATTGGGGATGGGTTGCACGGGATTGCCGTGGCCATCCACCACCTGCACGTTCATGCGGAAAGCCAGGTAGAGGCGGGGCCCCGCCAGATCCGTAGCCGGGATCGCGAGCGGGATTTTAGCGACGGAACTCACGTGGACGCCGTCATCGGATTGCAGGCCGGCCTGGTTATCGCCCGGAAAAAGCGGAGCCTTTTCCCCGCCTACCGCGAAGGAGACCACGCCGCCCGAGAATGCGGTGTTGGGGTAAGCGGTGTTCAGCTTGAAGCGGATGCGCACCGAGTCCCCTGGGGCCGCGATCGCCGGTTCCATCGTTACCGAATCGATGAGCCAGTCCAGGGAAGAGAACGGGGCGGACACGACCCGGGAATCCTTTTCATTCCAATAATGCACAAGCACCTTGCCGTTCTGCACCGCAACCGGAACCACGGGAAAGGTATGCTTCAGGCTCAACCCGTTGCCGGACACCTTCACGCCGGTGTTGCTTTCGATGGAGTCCCCCAGCAGCACCGTGGCCACCGCCTCGCCATCCGCCACGGCGAGACCGGTTCCCTGAGCGGCCAGATCGGCGCCGCCCGACGTGGCTTGCGGGACCAGATCCAAACGGCCCCCCTGGCCGGGAAACCGCAGGCCCAGGGCCGGATCCCCCAGGAGGTTGAATTCCGCCAGGATGGGTAGGAAGGCGTCCCCGGTGCGAAGCTTGACCATGGTCTCCGCCTGGGCGACGATCTCCCCCGTAGTAGCGTAGGCGTTACTGGTGGCCGCCTTGATGATTTCCGTGGACAGGGCTTCTCCCGCCAGATTGGAGATATAACCGGCGGCCCCGTAGAAGGCCGCGGCTCCGCCCTTGTTGAGCCGCACCATCTCTTCCCCCAGCGAACGCGCGTTGGCATCTTCGAAAAAACCCGTCAGGCAGGTGACCGAAGCCACCAGGTTGATGGGGTACTCCCCGCGCAGCCTGCCCTCATCGATGGCCTTCAAGGTGAGCACGCCGGCATCCGACCATACCGCGCCGCCGCCGTGGCCCACGAAGCTGACCAGGTTGAAACCGGAGTCGAGCTGGTCGTAGAAATCCGTTCGCTGCGCCGCGCTCTTGTAATAAGGCGAACCCGGGAACAAATCGATGCGGGAGTATTGCCGGTCATTGGCCGCGGCCACGCCCTGGAGCACGTAATTCTCGGCGGTAAAGGAGGACTCAAAGCCGGAGATCAGCAAGGCCTTGTTGCTCCAATGCCCCTGAGGGCGCGCCATTTCCAGCAGCAGGGTCTTATGGACGACGTTGGAGAGTTCCTGCTTGTTGTTCGCGGGGATGCGCCCCACGAACAGGTCCGATAGGTCGTCGTCGCCGGACACCTTTCCGTAATAATCGTCGTTCGCAGCCACGCCCCAACCCCGGATATTGATGGGATGGAACGGAACCTGGGCCAGCTCGCCGAACTTTTCAAAGCCTTGCGCGGCATCGCCGACCAGCGCCAGGTAGGCGGGCGCGGGGCGCGCCCAATTCCTATAGGCATAGGAAACGAAACGCCGGATGGCGGAAGGGTCCATGCTTCCGTCCCCGAAAGCCTGGTAAATGTGGCTGGCCATCACCACGCGCGTGCGCAATCCCTGTTTGGCGCGGAAATGCACCAGCGAATCCAACCCTTCCCCGAGCAGGGACTTATTGGTGATGACGATATAGTCCGCGCCCTGGCGGATATCGGTCAGGTCATCGAGCGTGTCCAATGAAATGAGAGGAACATCGCGTTTGGCGGCCGTGCATGCCAGGTAGTCCGTCTTGCCGGAGAGGGTGTCCAGAAAACTGATTTCAAATCCGTCCGCGCGGCGCAAGGTGTGGAAGTTGGTGAGCTTGCGCCCCTGCTTGTCCCATAGGCTTACGTCCTCGCTGGAAAAACCGGATAACGTAAACAGCTTCAAGCCCGTACTGTCCGCGAACCGGTTGTTGAACGCCAACTTGTCGTTCCCGGCTTGGTAGGTGGCGGGGAATTCCAGTTCGATATAGTTCAGGTAGGCGTCCTGGGTTTCCACGGCTTTTCCGTCCGCGGTCTTCAAGTCGTTCACCTTTTGGAGTACCAACACGTTTCTACCCGCTTTCAGCGCGGCGGGATTCAACGGGGGTGAGACCCAGGTATAGGATTCCTGCCCTTCCCAGATGGCGTCATGGTTCACTCCGCCCACCAGCGAGATGTCGGTTCCATTGAGGATGAATTTCAGATGGTGATCGGGATTGGCGTTGGGATTATTGGTGATGCCCTTGAGGTTGATGGTGACGGTGAGGTCGCCGTTGCCGCCCGGGCCGCTGCCGCCGCCGCTGCCTTTCGCCTGCACGGAAGGGGTATAGGGGAGATCGAAAGGCAGCTCCGCCAAATCCTTCTCGGCGCCGATGCGTTTCCAAACCCAGAAATCGGTGAGTTCGCTTTCCTGTACGCGCGATCCCAGATCGATGATTTCCTCCGCGGAAGTGCTGCCGATGCGCAGGATGTCCACGTCGTCTTCCAGATGGACGCTGGCATGGTAGGGCAGGGACGCCTTGGCGTCCGCGGGGAAGTTGGGGACGGAACCGCCGCTGCGGGAAGCCACCGGCACGGCCGGCGCCCGCAATCCCATGGATCCGCCGTCCCAGACCAGGATGAATACGGACGTGGCCGTGTACAGTGAGTTGTAACTGTTCTGTCCGGACGGGCGCTTGCCGATGAACTCGATGTAGTCGCCGTGGTTCCAATGCCCGTCCCCTTCGCCGTTGATGTACATGGCGATTTCCCGGCCGTCCTGGTATAGGCGCATCCGGCGCGGGTCGATGCTTGCGAGCGGCACGCCCGCGCGCAACATGGCATCGTAGTCCACCACTTGGATGTTCTCGTTCGCGGTTTTGATGAGCAGCCGTTGCTTGGCCAGCGAGGCTCCGGGGGAGGGGCCATCCGCGGCCGCTTTGGCCAGCGGCGTCGCAGGCGGCGCGCTGCGGAAGCCGCGCGACTGCGCATAGTTGGCGAGCCAACCTTGCAGATGGCGTTCTGCGGGCGCGGTTTCCGCGGGCGCGAAGGCGGGACGGGAAAGCGCGGTGCGGCTTGATTTATGGAAGCCGATGCGGATGACGGCGGTGGTGGTATTGCCGCCGGGGGTGAAGGAAACGGCCGCGATCAGGACGTCGCGGAAACGGGAAGGCGCGGAGACGGCGACGGCGCCGCCCGCAGGCAGTGAGGACTCCAGCGCCGCGTCGGCGGTGGAGCCCGGCGGCACCGCGATGGCGATACTGCGCGCACGGCCCATCAGCGCATTTCCGGGCGATGCGGTTTTCCAGGTAAGGCGCAGTCCGGAGGCGTCGGCGGATTCAATCGTCCATTCGGGATCGAAAGGAAGGGGAGCGTTGGCGCGGGCCAGAGGCGCGGCGGCCAAACCGAATATCGCCAGGCAAGCCAACCGGGCAGTGAAGAGGTTCCCGTATCGGCCATAGCGGCCGTAGTGGCCATATCGGGGTACGTTCCCACACCGTCCGCGGGTAAGGATGAATCCGGTTTTCATGGGCCGATCCGGTAAAAGCGGGTGCAGCCAAGGGACTGCACCAAGCCGGTGGCCTGGCCTTGGAAACTTTCCGTTCCCACCACGCAGAACAAGGCTTGGGCGGTATCGCCGCTTTCGCGTTGCTCCAATATCAGCGAGTCGCGTTGTACGGAGTTGCCGAAGATGGGTTTGCCGCAGCCGTCGGTGGGAAGGCAGGTATCCTGCTTGGCATACCAGGCGACGGCGGATTTCTCGAAGTAGCTCAGCCTGATCACTACGCCGTTATCGCTGGCGGTCTGCACTTGCATGTTCAGGGTGCGGGAGTCCTGATAGGATCCGGCTTCCGGCTGCAGGATGTTCAAGGAAGGGGCGATGGTGAGGGAGTCCACCGGCAAGGTATCGCTGTAGATTTTTTGCCCGGTAGGCTGGACCAATATCGCGCGCACGGCATAATACAAGGTGAAAGGCCGGGATGAATCGGGAAGCGGCAATACCGTGCGGAAAGAATCCGAACCCGCCTGGGCGCGCACGGACTGCAAAAGGGAATCCTTGTGCGAGGATTGGTAGATCTCGAAATAGGAAACTTCTCCGCCGACCGGGTACTCCCATGCCAGGAACACTCCCGGGGATCCCCGGCCGGGGTCATCCATTTTCAAGTGGATGTCCACCAGGCGGACGGTGGCCAGGCTGGGGGGATCGCTTTTCTGCGAGCAATAAAAGCCTTGGGACACCAGGGCCGCCGCAAGAATGCCGCACCCTCGCAGGCTCAGGGCGCGCTTGCTCAGGGAGGCTGGATGGGGTAGGGAGGGAAGCTGCATCTTTGGTTTTTGTCGATTATATCCCTTCGCGGGAATCGATGCCACAGCCGGGTCAATTTCCTAGCTTATTTTCACCGGACCATGGATTCCCCTTCCCGCCCCCATTTTATCCTGGCCATCGATGGCGTGAGCGGTTCCGGTAAAAGCAGCACCGCCAAAACCGTGGCCAAACAATTGGGGATCCTGCATTTGGATACCGGCGCCATGTATCGTGCCGTCACCTTGCTGGCTTTGGAAAAGCGCTTGCAGCCCGGTCAGATCCGGGAAATCGAAACCATGGTGGAGGCGCTGCATTGGGATGCGGACAGCCAAGGAAAACTTACCGTTGATGGCCGCGATTTGAGCCGGGAGATCCGCACCGATCGGGTTACCGCCGCCGTTTCCGATTTCGCCCGCATACCGGAGGTGCGGCATTCCCTGGTCCCGGTGCAACGGGCCATCGGCATGCGGCAGTCCGCCGTGGTGGAAGGCCGGGACATGGCCACCGTTGTCTTTCCGGACGCGCGCTTCAAGTTCTTCATGTCCGCCAGTCCGGAAGTTCGTGCCCGGAGGCGGGTTATGGAGTTGCATTCAATGGGCTTGCCCGGGGACTATGCCCAGGTTCTGGCCAACCTGTCCGAACGTGACAGCAAGGATTCCGGCCGGGAACACAGTCCCCTTTCCATCGCTGCGGATGCCATCGAGATCGATACCAGCGGGTTAACATTCGATGGACAAGTTGCTATCATTGTCACCCACGTCTTGAAAAACCTGGCATAAGGTTTTCCGGCCCCTTCAGCGAAAGCTGAAAAAGGCTTGGGCGGTGCGGACCCTCGCGGTCTTAATCCCAAGGCGTTATCGTGAAGGCCGCGCCGTCAGCCTATTCCGGGGTCCGGAATTCAACCCGACTGCGCAGGCAAGGCCTACCGCCCGGAAAGGAGCAATCCCATCCCCGGCTAAGGCTTAAGGAGAATCAATCACATGGCTACGAAAATGCTTTACGGCACTGAAGAAGATTTGAAGGATTTCGGCGAGGAAGTCGACGCAAAGACTCCCGGCCAAGTCAAGCAGGATGTCCTGGCGCTTTATGATATGTCCCTCACCGGCTATCAGGAAGGCAGCATCGTTAAGGGCACGGTGGTACGCATTTCGGACACGGACGTCTTCGTCGACATCCGTTTCAAATCCGAAGGCATCATCAACAAGATGGAATTCAAGGATGACACCGAGCTGGTAGTGGGCAAGGTCATCGACGTGTACCTGGAACAGGTGGAAAACGCCGACGGCCAAATCATCCTTTCCAAGCAGCGCGCGGACTTCATGCGCGTATGGGAACGCATCCGCGAAGCCTTCGAGAAGGAAGAAATCGTCACCGGCACCATCACCCGCCGCATCAAGGGCGGCGTCGTGGTCGACCTGTTCGGCATCGAAGCCTTCCTGCCCGGTTCCCAGATCGATTTGCGCCAGGTCCCCGATCTGGATGCGCTCATCAACCAGAAGATGGACTTCAAGGTCATCAAGGTCAATAAAATCCGCCGCAACATCGTGGTCTCGCGCCGCGTGGTCCTGGAGCAAGAGCGTTCCAAGATGCGCGATGAAATCATCGACACTTTGGAGAAGGGCCAGATCCGCGAAGGCGTGGTCAAGAACATCACCGATTTCGGCGCCTTCATCGACTTGGGCGGCGTGGACGGTTTGCTCCATATCACCGACATGTCCTGGGGCCGCGTGAACCATCCTTCCGAGGTGGTTTCCCTGGGCGACCGGGTCAAGGTGGTGGTGCTGGATTTCAACGAGAAGAAAGAGCGCATCTCGCTCGGCATGAAGCAGCTGACCAAGCATCCTTGGGAAGACGTGGCCGCCAAGTACCCCGAGGGCACCAAGGTCAAGGGCAAGGTCGTATCCATCACGGATTACGGCGTGTTCGTGGAACTGGACCAGGGCGTGGAAGGCCTCATCCACATTTCCGAAATGTCCTGGACCCAGCACATCAAGCATCCCTCGCAGCTCCTCAACCAGGGCGACGAAGTGGAAGCGGTGGTGCTTAAGTTGGACGCGGAGAACGAGAAGATCTCGCTCGGACTCAAGCAGGCGACTCCCGATCCCTGGCAGAACATCGAGGATGAAATCCCCGTGGGCTCCAAGGTTACCGGCGAAATCCGCAACCTGGCCGCTTTCGGCGCGTTCATCGAAATCAAGGAAGGCGTGGACGGTCTCATCCACGTTTCCGACATGTCCTGGACCAAGAAGATCAACCACCCCTCGGAAGTCCTGAAAAAGGGCGACCGCGTGGAATGCATCGTCATGGCCATCGACAAGGAGAAGCGCCGCATCAGCTTGTCCATGAAGCATCTGGAAGAGGATCCCTGGGATACCCTCGCCGAGAAGTTCCCGGTCGGGACGGAAGTCCATGCCAAGATCACCCGCCTCCTGGAGCGCGGCGTGATTGCGGAATTGCCCGGCGGCATCGAAGGGTTCATCCCCACTTCCAAGCTGACGACCGAATCGATCCGCAGCCCCGCCGAGGCTTTCAAGGCCGGGGACGAGGTTCCGGCCGCCGTCATCGAAGTCGAAGCCGCCTCGCGCAAGCTCACGCTGAGCGTGGTGGACTACTTTAAGAACAAGGAAGATGCGGAATGGAAAGCCTACCTGGCCGCCCATAAGCCGCAGCCGGCCACCTTGGGCGACGTGATGCCCAAGCTGGAAGGCGAGTAATAAACCGATAAGGCATGCCGCGCGGCGCGGGTTTTCTCGGCCGCGCCGGCTCTGCCGTTTCGACCTTTTGTTCCCCAATCCCAGGCTGCATCCAATCCGGATGCGGCCTTTTTTCTTGTGCGCCCGGCATGGGGGCTACACCTTGAGAGTGCAAGTCCCTCAAAAAGCAGGTCAAAGCGAGTCAAGGAAAACGCAACTGCGGAAGGGTGTCATTCTTAGCCGGGGGAGATCTCGCCTCTTGTGTGAAAGCGTCACGGCTCCCATTTGGAGCCGATCATGTCCGGCAACCCCGCCGATCATAGTGCCAGTTGGATATCGCCGCCCCATTCATTAAGCACTTGCAGGGCTTCGATGTCGTGATAGGCTTTCACCACTCGGTATCAAGCACCACTGGAAATGGTGTTTCGGGATTTCGCAAAGAAGAATAAGTTTCTTGAGTGGAACGCATCGACTAAATATAGTGGGGCGGTGTAGCTTGCTTACTATTGGTACCTATTAATGAGTTGCAGAGAGTAGGCAAAAATGATCACCGGAATAGGCTATCAATTGATGAATCCGACTTTCATTGCTGATATAAAATCGGCTTCCAGTTCGGGTTTCTTTTTCTGTAGAGCAAAGGCTTTAAAGGAAAATTTTCAAACGACCGTATCCTTAAGCTCCGATGAACCAAGAAGTTAGGCTACCCGCTTGCAAATCGCGATTTCAAAAACAATCGAGCCCAATGGTAATTGTTGTCACAAATAGTGAAACATAAAACCTGTTGATTGACGGGAAAAAGAGTTGAGGAAATTCCAGCGGGATGTAACTTTGCAGAGGTATTCGCACTCAGACATGTCTTTAAAGTCCATGAATCGTTTGGGCAACGGTCGCTCATTTGATTGGGCAAACAAGAAGGAAAAGACGGCATGAAAAAGACTTCTTGGACTCAAGCATATCGTATCGTCCGTTCACTTCCATGTCAGGGTTTGATCATCTTTTCGGTCCTATGCGTCATCCTGTCCGAGACAAACGTCAAGGCGGATAGTTGGAGCACTGCGAATACCGGATATATCGTGCCTTCAACGGCGGCGACTAAAATCGGGATTGGGATGACTACGAACCCAGGTACCGGGTCGATGCTCATGATCAAAGGAAATGGTTCCGCTCAGCTTTTGAACTCGAATTGGGGTTTCGGAACTCTTACGGGCTCCGTGGTTGCCCATTACATGGGAGCGAGTGGAACCACGGCGAGCGGGAAGAATCTGACGGTGCTTCAGGTCGATGCCTTGGGAACCGGACTGGGCGGGAATTACGCCGCTGTATTTACGGGTGGTAGAGTAGGAATAGGAACCGCAACGCCCACCGCAGGTCTTGACCTGCAGAATGCAAGCGGAAATCTGAATACCCTTTTCAATTCCAATCTTAATTACGGGACCGGAGTAAGCAGCTCGAATGTGGCGAATAATTTCACGGCCACCTATGGGTCGGGCGGTGGTACGCTCACAGGTTTGAAAGTGACGGTATCCCATCCCACAGCCGCCAATGCCATCGCGGCCGTATTTCAGGGCGGAAGAGTGGGAATCGGGATCAACTTGCCCATCACGACCCTGGACGTGCGAGGCACCACCAACTTGGCGGATCAGGTTGCGATCACGGGCAATACCGCAAACCAAGAAGCGCTGGTAGTGAATCAAGCCCAGGCGACGGGCGCCATTGTCAATTTCCGCCAAGGGAATGTGTCCAAGGCGATCATTGACAATAGGGGCTTCTTTGGGATCGGGATTGTGGCCCCAATCGCGAAACTCGATTTGCAGGATGTGAGTGGCAATTTGAATACCATATTCAATTCCAACTTGAACTATGGGACCGGCGTATCCGGATCCTTTACCGCAAACACTATCGCAGCCAGTTATGGCGCAACCAGCACTGGTTCCGTCACCGGATTGAAGGTGAGTGTGTCCAACGCCGGAACGGGCCAATCGAACGCAGCTATTTTCCAGGGCGGCCGAGTGGGCATTGGAATCGATGTACCGACCGCCAAACTCGATTTGCAAGATGTAAGTGGCAATTTGAATACAATATTCAATTCCAACTTGAACTATGGGACCGGCGTATCCGGATCCTATACCGCAAACACTATCGCAGCCAGTTATGGCGCAACCAGCACTGGTTCCGTCACCGGATTGAAGGTGAGTGTGTCCCATCCTACGCCAGGCAAAGCCATCGCGGCCGTGTTCCAAGGTGGAAGAGTGGGAATCGGCATTGACGCTCCGTCAGCCACCTTGGATGTGCAAGGTACGACCAACTTGGCCAATCAGACGATCATAACAGGTAATACCAATGGGCAAGAAGCACTTATTGTGACCCAGGCGCAAACATCCGGCGCTATCGCAGATTTTCGCAGCGGAGGTAGCTCCAAAGTTACCATCGATAATGGTGGCAACGTGAATATTGCAGGAGCGATTACCGTCGCGAGTGTCAAAACGGCAGTCTGGTCCATCGCTCCCGACTACGTATTCGATAAGGAGTACAAATTGGCGTCTCTGGAACACGTGGCAAAATACCTTGAGCAAAACAAGCATTTGCCCGAGATTCCGAGCGCCAAGGATATGAAGACACAGGGAATGGATTTGGCGGAGATGAATCTGAAGCTGTTGAAGAAGGTGGAAGAGTTGACCCTTCACGCAATCAGACAAGAAAAAGAAATGAATGCCATAAGGCAACGGCTTAATAGGTTTGAAAAGGGAGTCGGTCATGTTGAATAAGGTTGGAATCGGAACCCTATCGGGGTTGAAACTCAAATCCGTCTTCACGGTCGGAATGATCATGGCTTGTTTGAATGCCGCCTATGCCCAGCCTTGGAACACCACCGGCTCCGGCTCAAGCCAATACATTTACCCCACGCTGACAACCACGAAAGTCGGCATCGGAATTACCTCGGCTACGAGTCCGAGTGCGATGCTGCAAGTTGCCGGAACCGGTACCGGCATCTATGAAATGAGGGTCGGCACGGGAACCATCCCCCAAAAGGCGTCCCTGGATGTGATCACCAATCACGATAGTTTCGGGTTCCAGGTGTGGGACGACAATAATTTGATCACGCCTCGCTTCGTGGTGAAGCGATCAGGGCAGGTGGGTATCGGCACGGCGGCGCCTTTGACCCTATTGGAAGTTGCAGGCGGCGGTCTGTCCAGCGGAGCCATCCGGACCTCGCAGGGGTTTATGGAAATCGACGGGTTGAATGCGTCGGCCGCCGTGAATGGCGGGACTAACAATTTCCGCCTGGGTTTCGCGGTAAGCGGCAAGCTGGGGTTCAACCTCCAAGGCATCGAACGGTTCACCATGCTCACGAATGGCAACGTGGGCGTCAACATTTCCAATCTGCATGGCGGCATTCCCGCCTCGGCTTTCGAAGTGAACGGAAACTCCGTGGAAGGCGGGGCGATGCGCATATCGAACGGCTACTTCGAGGCCGATGGGGTGGATGCGGCCGCGTCCAGCGCGGGAGGCACGAATAATTTCAGGCTAGGTTTCCCGGCCTCAGGACGGTTGGGATACAACCTCCAAGGGGTCGAGCGGATGTCCATGTTGACATCGGGTAACGTCGGTATCGCTAATATCGCACCGCAAGCCACTCTTCATGTGGGGGCTCCGAGCGGCAGTTGGACGCTTAAATTGGGCGGCCTGCATCCAGGCGGCGCCGGTATCACCCTTTGGAACGGTGTTCCCTTCGCAACCTCGACTACGGCCGCCAACACCGCTGAAGGCGGCTTTCTCATCTACACCGATCAGGATGGGGTGAATGGATCCAACGTGCACAGCTTCGATATAGGGGCGCGAGATTTCGCCGACTTCTGGAATGGAGGCTCCCAACTCCGTTTTCTGACCAGCGATTTGGCTCCCTCTTCGACTTCTCCCAGCGCCATGCAAACCGCTTCGGTTCGGATGGTGGTCGATAGGAAAGGCAACGTAGGCGTGGGGACTTCCACCCCTGCGGCGAAATTTGAAATGGCCGGAGGGGGGGCACTGAACGGGGCCATCCGGGCGTCGCAGGGATTTTTGGAAATCGACGGCCTCAATCCTTCCGCTTCCATGAATGGCGGTACCAACAACTTCCGACTGGGATTTGCCACCAGCGGCAAACTGGGATTCAATCTCCAAGGTACTGAGCGCTTCACCATGATGACGAACGGAAACATCGGTGTAAACATCTCCAACCTGCATGGAGGCGTGCCAGTCTCGGCTTTCGAAGTGAACGGAAACGCCGTGGAAGGCGGCGCTGTGCGCATATCGAACGGCTATTTCGAAGCCGATGGAGTGGATGCCGCCGCCACAAGTTCAGGTGGCACCAACAATCTGCGCATCGGCTGGCCGGCTAGCGGTCGTGTCGGTTTCAACCTGCAGGGATCGGAAGTGATGACCATGAACACCTCGGGTCAGGTGGGTATCGGCACTACCAGCCCTCAAGCCGGGTTGCACATAATGCGGCTCAATTCAGGCATGACCACCGACGGTCTGATACTTGAAAATCCGACATCCAACGGATATGGTTCCGCGCTTTCATTTTATGGCCGCAAGGATGGCGCCGCGCAAACCTCGACGGAAACCGCGCGCATCGTGGGCGAAGGATCCTTCGCCAAGCTGAAGTTCTATACTCGCAACGGTTCCGGGGCGCAAGAAGAGCGGATGTCCATCGATCAGAACGGGACCGTCGCAGTGGCGGCGACGTTGAGCGCCGGTTCCATCACTACGAAGGTGTGGTCGATCGCGCCGGATTATGTGTTTGAAAAGGATTATAAGCTGGCGCCCCTTGAACATGTGGAGAATTACCTGGACAAAAACAAGCATTTGCCGGAGATGCCGAGCGCGAAGGAGATGAAGGAAAAGGGGATGGATTTGGCGGAGATGAATTTGAAGCTGTTGAAGAAGGTTGAGGAGTTGACCTTGTACGCCATCCAACAAGAGAAGCTTAATGCCCAGACTTCGAAGGAAGTGGCGACCCTGAAACAAACGATTTCCCGCATGCAGCATGAAAAGTAAAATGGCTTCCAAGCCCGACCATCTTTCACCCGATTCGATCGAAGGCGGAACAGTGAAAACCTCACGCGTGTATCCAAGACATTTTCCATCTCTATTGTTCATCCTCGCCTTAGGTTCGCACCCTGTTCTTGCGGTCGATGATCCGGCGCAAACGGAATTGTCGTACTCGGCAAGTTTGGGCGGCTCCACCATGGGCGGCATCGGCGGCGGTAGCGGGGGCATCGGCGGGATTAGCGAACTCATGAGCAAGAGCAATAGCGGCGCGATGGTAAATGATTTCACCGGACAGCCGGCTTTCAATGTAAGCATGGGCGCGATCACCGCACAAAATGGGCTTTCCTATGGCTTGAATATGTCTTATTACGGAGGGAATATGGACGCTTTCGCCAAGGCGAACCCCCAGTATTCCCCGGGCGGTTGGGTGGGCGCCGGGTTTACCTTGAAGCCTCCGTTCATCCAGGTGGCCGGCGAGGATCTTTCGTTCTCCAGACAGAAGTATTACTTGTCCCTGGACGGCGTATCTCAGCAAGAGATGATCCCCCAGAGTACCGCGGATTATTTCACCCTCAAGAACGATCCGTACACCCGGATCCACCGAGTCAGTTCCACGCGCAATAGCGTGCTCCGGGACCGTTGCCCGAATCAAGCAAACCAATTGTTCACCTTCAGCACGCCGTACATTTCCTATTGGACAGTGGATTTGCCGAACGGAACGCAATACCTCTTCGGCGGCGAGACCGGCGATTGCGACGCCTCGGAATTTGAAATGTGCCAACCCATCGTCGGCAACAATCCCATGTACAAACCCTTCTACACCCTGGAGCAGAACGGGAAATCGGCAGTGACCTTCTTCTTGTCGCGTATAAAGGATCGGCAAGGTAAATCCGCCATCTGGTTCCGCTATGACAAGGTGCAGGAAAATGTGATCGGGAGCTGCAATTCCGTGAACACCACGCCGACCTATTCGACCACGTTGGATCGCGCCGTATACCTGAAGGAAATCTATTCCACCAACGGGACTTCGATCGGGGATTATCAGACCAGCAAGATCACTTTCGCCACCGCCGCCAAAACGGAAGAGCCGACCATCACTTCGCTCGCATCGAATCCTGCCGCCTTTTATGACAACCGCAAGCTGACCGGGATCTCCTACTATGAGCGCGGGATCCTTATCAATTCGCTTTCTTTCGATTACCTGACCGCGCAAGGCCGCATGGTCCTCGAGACCATCAACATTCATATTCCGGACTTCAGTACCATCAAGAATTTCATGTACATCAGCTACTTGCCCAATGCTACGCGGATCTCCACCATCCAAGACGCCCAACAACGGATCGTGGCTTTCAACTACGGTACGGTTGAAGCCGGCTCCATCAATGGCGGCTCCAACAGCCCCTACTACCAAGTGATGGATTTCCCCGATCCCAATCCCAGCTCAGGGATTGCGTTCCCTTACCCCAATACCCATATCGCGATGGCACGTCAGGTGGGGAACAAGTTCTATCTGGAGATTGAGAATTGGAGTACCGGGTGCACCGATGCCCTGACCGAAATCAATCGGGAGCATCTCTACGAATACGAGTTCAACGGCACCTATTGGGCCCTGAAGCGCATCATTCATTCGCCCTATCTGGCTTGCCCCACCGCCACCGACTTCTTCCTATCCCCCGATGGGAAATACTTCGTATGGGCGACGTCCTATGGCGCGGGCACGACCAAGATCTCGATCAATGACCTGACGACGGATGACCAGGTGCCCCCGGTCACGACCTTCGATTACCCCACGCCTAGCGGGGAATCCTACAGCACGGAACTTTACGCTTATGCGGATTGGTTCGCGGTCTATAACCGCGCCTTCGCGAAAAACCTTACGTTCTACACCAAGAATGCCAGCGGGAATTGGACCAACGCCTGCCCATCGGCCATCGCGCCTTCTACTTATGCGGCGCCCGGGACGCTGTCCCCGCGATCGAATAACTATTCGGGGGAGAATGAAGGCGTTGTGGCCGGTTCCTGCCTGACCTTCGGCTATACCCTCAACATCACCCCGGGCCCCAATTACCTCGTGGTGAATAACGTGGAGCTGGGAATCCTCCATGTCTTCGCCAACGACGGAGGGATCAAGGATTACGTGAAGGGCTTGGAATCGACCGTGCCCCCGCTTCCGAACTTCACCCCCGCTCAAGTGGGAGACGGGGCGCTATCTCCGTTGGCCCGACCGTGGTTCCGGCGGACGACTTCCGGCGTCCGGTACGACAACAACGGAGAGAAACAATTCACCCGCGTCGGGGTTTCCGAGAATCTGATCCTGGTCGAGTATGAAACGGGAAAATCGGATTGGCGATACCTTTACGTATTCGGTTGGGATGGGAACCAGCTCCGATACCTCTACGATGAACCCCTGCTTGTCGATATCGGCGGCTCGGATGGCGCCGATGCCATGGATTTCGCGGTCGGCCCGGATTATTTCATCATCAAAAACCAATACTCGGGCGCCGGTACGCGCAAAGGATTCTTCTACTATAAGGTTGACCTCAAGGCTTGGGCCATCGTCCCGCCGACCGCGAACGCATTTCCGCCCGCTACCAAGCTCTCCGTTGCGAATATGGCTACGGTCAGCGACGAAGACTGGGTGATTAAGCCGTACGGCGATTATTTCTTCATCGAAAAGATGAAGAATCAAACCGTGGCGGCGGCCTACACCCCGGCTTTGGTTTCCGAGGGCGCCAACACCGGTAACTCGGATGTCGGCGGCATCTTCTATCCCTCCCTGAATTCCAGCTACGTTTTCAAACTGGACGGGAACCGGATTCCGGTGGATATCTCCAGCGAGTTCACCCGGGCCGCGACATCCTATTTCATCAACACTTCGAATTTCCAGGCGATGGGGGACCGGATCCTCGGCGTGGATACCTATCCCAATTACGCCATCGGGACCGCGAACAAGGTCTTGACCTCGCGCTACCAATGCTGGCGGAGGAACCCGGATCCGAATGGAACCACGAATTGGTTCGGGACCTTGATTCCCAGCGCCGTTTCCGGAACCGATCGGTACCAAAGTTCCCGGTTGGTTTCGGGAGGGCTCATTACGACGACCTTCAACAAGAATTCCACCCTGGAAACCCTGACGGGGTTAAGGTTTTATCCCGACGAATTCGATTTGGTGCCGAGTGCCGCCAATCCCGGCTATTTGGTGCCGGGCTCGATCGTCGTAACCTCGGTCTCGGTGAAGACGGCAGGATATGGATCCACCGGGAACAACGTGCAAGCGGTGAACCTTTCCTATCCGACCACTTCGCCCGATGGCGCGACAGGGGCGATACTCAAGAACTACCAAACCGGCGTTCCGAATTTCAAATACGTCCGTAGGGACTACACGGAGGGCGCGCAAGTAAACGAGTTCCTCCGGGATGAGTTGGGCAACAAGGTGTCTTCGCAGAATAGCGCCTTGATCGGATCGCATGTCAATTTCTGGACCTTGCCCGATAAGGCTTCTTATAAGAAACCCGGTGGCGGCACGAACTCTTCCATGGCGGTTACCGCAATGGTCCCCGGCCAACCTTTGAAGGCGGTCGCCGTGCAACCCGTACAGCAAAACTCTCGCACCTACTTCCATAGCGCCTATCGCCAGTCGCAGAGTAACGCCACCTACTTCGACGCCAAGAATGGAAAACCGAAGATTACCGTGGCGAAGGTGGCTGGAAAATTCCGGGTCACCTATGATCAATACCAACAGGATCTGGACGGCTCCTTCACCGGCCCCTTCGACATGATCCGCCAGCGCTCGATGTTCCAGTTCGATACCGATCCGTGCGCGCGCACCGTCGGGGCCGGCGATCCATGCGCGAACATGGATGCGAATTGGTTCACTACGGCCCAGATGTCCAAAATCCTTTCATCCTCCATCATGACCTACGACAACCTTTTCCGGATGAAAGAGGTGTACCAATGGCGCCCCGATGCCTTGGGATCGGTTTATCCTCCCTTGAACGGGGATCCAACCGCGACGGGAACGGGTTGGAAGTGGGTCAAGGTGCATACAAATACACGGTGGCAGGATCACTCCGTTGCTCAATGCAAGAGCGACATGGTCACTGAAGGCGAGGACATGGGGGTATATACCACCAATTTCATTGGTGGTCCGGATTGCAATGTACTCGGAACCGTATCCAATTCGGCCTTGGGGACGGCGGCGCTACTCACCGGAGAAGAAGAAATCCTCACCGGGAACTGCGCCGGCGGGGCTTCCTGCATGGGTGCTTTCGGAAGGTGGGACGCTGCCGGATCGGTATTGCAAACCCAGGTCGTCCACACGGGTAACTACGCGGTGAAAGCAACGACCATCTATGGACCTACGATTAACCTGAAGCTCCGCGAAACCGGGGGCTTCATGGATAGGAAAAAAGGATTCATGGTATCGGCTTGGGTCTTGGCCACCGCGAATTCGGATCCGGCTTTCTACGTCGAGTTCCGGCCGAGTTCCGGCGCTGCTCCTGTGTACGCCATCAATGTCGCCCAGGAATATATCACCGCCAAAGGTGCCTTCCCGGTGGGACGCTGGGTCAAGCTGGAACGCTTAATTCCCTACGAGGAGCTTTCGGGAAAGGGGCTTTTCGGCACCACCCCCAACACCGATTACCTCAGGATTTGGGTGGGGAAAGGGTCGTCTACGACTACGAATCCTGTCTATGTGGATGACGTGCGGCTTTACCCCGCCGACGCATCTTTCTCTTCCCGTAACTTCGATGGTACCGGCTTGGTCACTTCGGAATTGGATTCCAAGAATGAACCGACCATGATCGAGTACGATGCCTGGCGAACGCCGGTCGGCTCCCGCAACAAGAATGGCATGGTCGGGTCCAACTCCGCGGTGAAGCTTCTGTATGAATAGCGCGCACGGATACTCGGGCATGAAGTTGTGTCTGGTGTTGCCCATGCTGCTCGCTGGGCTCAGCCCCGCCGACTACCAGGAGTCGGATCAATGGAGCTTCCAGGGGGGCAACCTAGTCTCGAACTGGAGCTTCGAGAACGAGTCGACGGAGATCTGCCAAGGGGATCAACCCGGTTGGGGCGGGACCTACACGACCTGCCATGAGCGCCGGGACGACGCGCGCTCGGGCAACTACATGCTGACGGTGCTGGCGAAGAACGAGGGCAATCCGGCGACGCAGCCGTACGCGATCAGCCAGATCTCGCGGGCGCTTCCGGTCGAACCCTCCACGGCTTATACCTTCTCGGTCCACATGCGTATCTATTGGACGGAGCGCATCGCCTCGAGCGCGCCGGTGGCATGCTGGCTGCGGGCGGACAAGAGCTTCATCGGCTGCGCCCAGGGCCAGTCTTATGTGGAAGCGTTCCCGGGCGGGGCGTCGGATTGGACGCCGTACAGCTTCAGCTTCACGACGGCGCCGGATGCGCAGTACCTGTATTTCCACCTGGTGCAGAGCACCAACGACGGGGTCACTGGCGGAGCCGGGGACTTTTACGAGTTCGACGACCTGCAGATCCGCAAG
>JANYDA010000049.1 GCA_025360005.1 Fibrobacteria bacterium | reverse complement strand
TGCCCTCGTCGCGGTACTCCAGCACCGCTCCTCGGGCGGCTTGGCGGCTGACCCCCGCTCGCGGCTTTCTGATCCCAACCTTGGTTTGTGTCCAGGGTTCCGGGTCGACAGGGTGGCGAGTGAAAAAGTGGGCGCGAGAATCCAGAGCTGCCTGGCGCGGTTTGGAAATCCAGTTGGAAAAGTGGGAGGGGCGTGGACGTGCCTACGGCAAAGAAGGCTGGTCGATGGACGTACCTTCGGGGAGAGGGTTGGGCGTGGGGGTACCTAGGAAAGGAGGGTGAGGCGCGGACGTGCCTGCGGGTGAGAGGATTGGATTGGGGATTGCCTTCGAGGGAAGCGTTGGTCGATGGACGTACCTTCGGCAAAGAGGGTGGGGTGTGAACGTACCTTCGGTAGGAGGATTGAGCTGTTGACGTACCTGCGGGGATGAGGAGGGGACGAAGAGATTAGATCGTGATTTTCATCACGCAACCTTTTCCTGGAGCCAACCGACTACTTCGGTTTTTTTTCGGAGTTGCACAACATTTCGCCTAGAAAATGTTAGCTCTCGATCCTTCGGTCGAGAGCTAATTAACATTGCCTATTTTTAAGGGGGGGGAGAAAAAACAGAGGACAAAGCGTAACCTTGATAAAATATGGACAATACTAGGATTTTCCTACTCCTCGCTCCGTCAAGATCTACGCCGACAACGGCAGGCCCATGAGAAGCCAAAGCCTGCGCAGTCTGTTCGATCTTCTGAACGTGACGGCCAGCTATGGGAGACCTCATACCAGCAATGACCATGCTTTTGCTGAGAGTCTGTTTTCGACGTTCAAGGGGCGCGTATCCTTCCCGGAATATTTCGGGATGCTTCAATCGGCCAGAGAATTCTGCTTGGAGTTCTTCACCTGGTTCAACGGTTATCACTTGCATTCACTCCTGGACTACACGGCGCCGATGAGTGTTCATTAAGGGTCGCACGTAGAAATCTTCACGAAGAGGAATGCGCTGATGAAGAAAACCGGTTGGCGCACCCTTCATGACACGGCGGGCACAAGAAAGTTTACTGAATTCCGTCGGAGATCAGGCTGAAGCACAGAACAACGATGACGCCAGTGGAAGTAGGGATTTAGGTTATCACAACCAAGCGGACATCTTGCCTGAAAAACGCCGTATAACGTAACACTTTATCCCATATACAAAGAAATAAGAATCAAAATTGATTCAAAATGATTCCATTATAAGGCTTTAGATACAACGTAAGTATATTATAAATATGACTGTTATAAAATATTGTGTGAATCAAAAAATATCAATTAAATAATATCTGGATTAAATTTTTGTGACATATATTTCTGACGGGAAAGTGAATTTCATCCTATTCCAAAAATGCATCGAGGCACAGAATGCGAGCTGAGTGAGAAGACGGAAAGGACATCAAGGACTAAGAGTAAGCCGATACGTTTTGAAGAAGTGATCCCATATTGCTTGGCCTTAACGTAGACGATTGGCTGCAAGGGATAAATCTTGCAAGATGCGTAAATGGGGGCGAGGTGGATTCATCCGGTTCCGTGCCGTTACAGGGCGACGGATTTTGCGGCGGGATTGGGAAGACGCTTCGTGCAAACAGAGATTTCGGGAGGCCTGGACAGCACAGAGCAATTCGGAACGCATTAAAATTGGCTGCGGCTGGGCGGCCGTTGACTCGGATACATCATATACCATCAAATCAGGAGGACTGGATGAACTGGACCAGATTGGGAAAGCTTTGCCTTTTTTTCGCATGCTCAGGAGTAAACGCCGACTTGGTGCATCTAATCGGAAAAGTAGTGGATGAAAAATCGGTTCCTCTTGCAGGAGCATTGGTAAAACTAAAACATGGAAGCTTTTCCGCTATAACCGGCGCGGACGGTTCTTTCCTGATTGCCAATCAGGTATCCATATTCCGCACAGGCGCCGGAAAGGTAGTGTCGGGAAGGCCCGTGATTCAAAATGGAGGATTGGTTTTCCAGGTGCCGAGCCCAGGGGGAAAGGTTTCAATCAGGATGTTTTCCCCGGGCGGTGGAGCGCTAGGATCAGTTTTTTCCAACCATCTTAGCGCGGGAGGGTATCGTTTCACACCGGGCGCAGGCCGACATCAAGCTGCACGTGCCGTCTTTGTCGTCCTTTCCGTTGGGTCCACGCGCACCAGCCATCGATTACTCGCCATTGGCGAAGAGGTAAATACCTTGATTCCGGAAACGGGCCCCTTAGGACAAGAGAGAGGGTCTGGATTCGGACTAGCGGCCAAAGTCTCGGCATCCTACGTAGACACTTTGATCGCAACTAAAGAATCGTATGCGAGCAAAACCATGGAAGTCAGGGTATTTTCTGCCGATCTGGGCACCTTAACGTTGGGTCGATTGTTTATGGATAGCTCCGGGTTGGCCTCCTTGGGAGCGGACAGCCTTTACCGTCTCGCCTTGTCACGCTTTAACTCCGGGAAATACGACAGTAGCATCGCCTTGACCAAAATTTTCCTGGGCCGCTTTCCCTCAAACGTCAATGCGGGCAATGTTCAATATTATTTGGCTCTCAGCCTTTTCCAGCAGGGACAAACCCAGGCCTCACGCGCAGCGTTCCAGGTCTATCTTCAACGCTATCCCAACGGAACCAACTTGGACTGGGCTACAGAATATGTAGGGCGCTCCTATCTAGAAGAGAGCGTATTCGATTCGTCCAGAGTTTGGTTCTCTCTTGTGCTTACAAGTTATCCAAGCGGTCCCGCAGCAGACAATGCGCAATACTATTCGGGTTTAAGCTTATATAATCAGAAGGCCTATTCCTTGGCAGTGGCCGCTTTTTCCAAATTGATTGCCGCCTATCCCAAAAGCCTCCTGCTCGCAGACGCCCATTATTACTTAGGAAAAAGCCAATTCCATCAAGCAGCTTACCCTGCCGCCATGACGGAATTCAACACGGTCCTGGTAAATTTCGCGTCCTCCTCAATTGTTCCGGATGCTCAGGTAGGGATAGGAGATATCTACCTGGCCATGGGTGCGAACGATACCACCAATTATCCGAAGGCACTGGGTGCGTTCAATAAAGTGATCACAAACAATCCCACATCCGGAGCCATTACGGGAGCAATAGTGGGCGCAGGCGAAAGCTACTACTACTTGCAGGACTATACCAGCGCCAGGATTTGGCTGAGGAAAATCATTTCGGATTATCCGTTTAGCATTTTCGTTCCTTCTTCCTTCTACTGGCTCGGACGCGCGGATATGCAAGAGGCCAAATATGATAGTGCACTTGTCTGGTTCGCCAAGGTGGGCTCAGAGTACCCCAAAGCAGAAAAGGCGGGTATTACCCTTTATCAGATGGGTAAATGCCAGTACCTCAAGAAGGCTTACCCGCAAGCTTTGGAACGGTTTCAGGCCTTTCGGGTGGCTGATCCATCCAGCCAATTCGCCGACAACAGTTACTACTACACTGTCCGAATTTACGTACTTCAGAAAAATTGCAGCCAGGCGAAAACCGAATTCGCAGTCATGCAAAAGCAATATCCACAGAGCCCTGTGCTCGCATCTACCCAGAAATACCTTGTTACGGGAGGATGTCCCTGATGGATGTGGCTACTCTACTCGATCCGGCGGATTCCGCATTGGTAGTGATTGCGGGGGTGGTAGCGGCGTTTCTGGGGATAGAAATATTTCGTTTCCAAAGGCATAAGCATGCTTTGATAAAAATCCCCATCCGCATCCACGTAAACGGATCGAGAGGAAAGTCCTCCGTCACACGCCTCATCGGAGCCGCCATGCGCAAGACGAGCATGGTCGTTGTCACCAAGACCACCGGTACGGCTCCCCGTTTTATATTGCCAGACGGTTGTGAGCTCTCGATTTTCCGGGCCGGAAAACCGAATATCATCGAGCAATTACGTGTGGTGGCGCGGGCGCGCAAGGAAGGGGCGCACGTACTGGTGGCGGAGTGCATGGCCGTGACGCCTGAATATATTGCGACTTTGGAGGATAAAATCATCTGTAGCACCCTGGGTGTCATCACCAATATCCGGGAAGACCATTTAGACGTAATGGGGCCGACTCTCTATGATGTAGCCGTGAATATCGCCAAGTCCTTGCCTACACGCGGTAAAGCCTTCACTGCGGAGAAAAAATGGTTCAATGTACTGGAGTCAGAGGCGAAAAAAAAGGGTACGGAATTGGTTTCAGTGGAAGGAGGAGCGGTGTCGGACCTGGAGATGGACGGCTTTTCTTATATGGAACACAAGGAAAACGTAGCCGTCGCATTGGCGGTAGCCAACAGCCTAGGTGTTGCTCGAGAAAAGGCTTTGGCAGGAATGTATTCGGCCCAGCCGGATCCAGGCGTCCTCAGGGAAACGGCGGTGCGTATGGAAAAGGGCACCTTACATTTTTTCAATGCTTTGGCGGCCAATGATCCAGATTCCACACTTTTAATCTGGAACATGGCTTGCGCTCGTCGCAAAGGCAAGCGTATCGCGGTACTGATCCTGCGCTCGGACCGGATCCAAAGGACGGAAGGGTTCGGGCGGCTGGTCGGTTCTGCTTTGAATGCGGATCTGTACATAGTGGCAGGGAGTTCCGTTTCCTTCGTAATTACAAGTCTCAAAAAAAAAGGTGTCGGAATGGACCGAATCATTGCCTTGCATAATCCCAAACCCGAGACTGTCTTGAACGCACTTACCAAAGAATCCGGATCGGATACTGTAGCAGTGGCCATGGGCAATATCGTAGGGCTCGGTGAGGATTTCGTTCGGAGCATCCAAGCGCTCGCGGTATGCCGCAAGGAGGATTCCAAGTGATCCTTACCGAAGCAATCGGCTTAGGTCTGCTGCTCTCTCTGTACCTTTCGGAGGTACTGGGTTTCGTTGCCGGCGGTTTGGTCGTGCCTGGCTATTTCGTGGTGATCTCCTCTAAGCCTTATATGTTGGCCTCTACCATCGGAGCCAGCTTATTATCGCTATTATTTCTCAAGCTGGCATCCCGTTATGCCTTGATTTACGGACGCCGCCGGCTTTTCCTCTCCGTGGTACTTGGCTACACATTCGCCGAGGCTAGCCGCCTCTTGTTCTATATAGCCCCGAGCGAGCTCCTAATGCAATTGCAGGCGTTCGGGTTTATCCTCCCTGGACTCCTCGCGTATTGGATGGACAAGCAAGGAATTCTGCCGGCACTGGGAATGCTGTCGGTAGTCGTTACCATAGTCCGATTGCTTTTAATTGTCATCCACGGAGGCACGCAAATACTATGATACTTCACCGGCACAAGCTGACCTTTGCGGAAATCGTAATCCTGGGATGCTTAGGGGGCCTCACCATCTGGATGTCCTCCCTCTCATTGCGCCTTCGACCCACAGTTGCCGCTAAAATGAAAAAGACCGCTGCGGAAAGAACGGCTCAGGCTTATGAGGCCATCAAGGAGTACCGTTTGCAAACCGGCATCGGGATAGATACACTGGACGATCCTCAAGAAAGCGGTTTAATCGGAGTCGACAAATCCTCCATCACCACCGATATTGGGGACTTGGAATCCAAACTCACCTCCGTGAATCCAAACTGGTCCGCCATGGTCATCGATAATTTGATGAAGGCAAACATTAAACCCGGCGATGCCGTGGCGGTAGGCATGACGGGATCATTCCCGGCCCTGGACGCTGCGGTTTTGATAGCCCTGGAAACGTATGGGGCGGAGCCGTTGTGGATCGCATCTGAGGGCTCGTCCAATTGGGGTGCCAATGTACCGGGACTCACTTGGCTGGATATGGAAAGAATCTTGCGCGAACAGGGCATCCTAAAGGGTAAAGCCATTGCCGCCACCCTTGGAGGGGCCAACAATGCTGGCGGCGGCCTTACCCACGAAGGTCGGGATATTCTCAGGAAAACCATCCATGACAATAAAGTACCGTTGATCGAGACTCTACCCCTTTCTGCTACAATTGAAAAGCAATTAGAAGCCTATGCCAAGGCGGCCGGGAATATACCCATCCGCTTATATATCAATATCGGCGGCGGGCTTGGCAGCCTGGGCACATCGCGTGTGGCTGGAGTATTGAAACCAGGCCTCACTAGTCCAAGGTTTTACCTGGAAATAAAGGATGAGCCCGTACATGGAAACGTTGCGCACTTCTTGAAGCGCGGCATACCCGTCCTTAACATGTTGAACATCGTTACCTTGGCTCGCAACTCCGGGTTACCGGTAGCCCCCGGCGCCATGCCGGACCCAGGAGTAGGACCCTTATTTTCCATCCTGTCATACTCAGTTTGGATAAACGCCATCCTACTGGCTGCATACGGAACACTGGTAATCTCCGTCGCATTCGGGCTTACCGATTTTATCGTAAAAAACCCCCGCAAAGAGCAGGTCGTATGAAATTTTTAATGCCATTGTTTTCGATTGTAATGCTTGCTCTCTCAGCTACCGAGGCATCGTGGGAAAATGCTACCGACTCAGGCTTCATTTCGGGAGCGCGATCTAAGATCATGGGAAAGGGTGGAGAAGAGTCTTTTTTGGAACTACGACCGGGAAAGCCAACTATGATAGAGGTTGAGAATAAAGGGAGCTCTCGCTGGAAAATTCGCACTGAGGGTAAAGGAATTTTTATCGTTTCAAAGGAAGGGGAACAGGTTCAATCCAAATCCCTCGCAAAGGGGGAAAATGACATAAAGTTTTTTCTGGAAGAGGGGAAATATCAAGTTAATACGACCATTGGCGCGCGGGCGCAATGTTTCATTTGGAAAAAAAGAAGCCTTTCCTCATTGGTTCCTGACGGGGGTGGATTTTCGACTTATTTGCAATCTGGCGAACAGAAATATGCCTATTACCGGGTAACGCATGACACTATACCCGTGCTTAGCGTACAAGGTCCAGCCACGGCTTACATTTTCTTTCGAGCGGATATGTCCGGCAATGCGCAATGGGTCCCCGTCGATGTGACCGTAAAGGAAAATGAAGCAGTTATCGAGCATAAAACCTCCGATCTTGTAAAATCCCTCAAGGCGGAACCGAGTGAGAATCCCAACCAGGTGATCAGCGAAGCGCTTATCCTAAAGATTTCCGTACCGGATGGTATGCATAAATATTCGGTGCATGTGAATAAGTGCACTGGATTAGTAAAATTCTATCGGAATAGCAAAAAGAAAAAGGGACTCACTTCCGAGGCCGCCCCCCAAGGCGAATCACTCAACGAAACCGATTTGAATGAAAGCAGTGCTGAAGCCGATGGAGAACATGAATACTTGCAAAAGGATTTCAAGTCAGAACTGAAGTACCATTTAACCGTGCGTACGGGGCTTTTATATGATCAAAATGCATATCGTTATAGCCCAGCCTATCGCGACACTTTTAAATTAGGCTTGAAATCATATCGCTATCCCAATGTGGAGGGGCTTTCCGATATCATTCTTCCAATGGAAGCGCGGGCCTCAGTCACATCAGGTAAATACGCCGCTGCCGCTGACCTAAGCCTGAATGCTTATAAATCCAATCCAAAACTTACCAACATGGGAATCGGTTTTTCCCTTACCTGGACCGGGTCCGTAAAATTACGGGCAACCTACCGACTTACTCCATATGATCCTGTTCGCCCTACCTACTATGCTCCTCGCTCCTATGAGCTGATGCAATATTCGGAAAACAAGGGTACCATTTCCGCGATGTGGAACCGGTGGAAATTGAAACCGGGCATCGATTTCTCCGTAGGATATTATGATTATAACGCCACATTTAACGTGTATGATGCCCCATTTTGGGAAACCGGTTTAGGTCTAAGCCATTTCAAACCCCTGGGCTTCCAATTCGGTGTTAAAGTGGGAAATGTTGCCGCAAAAAGGCATACGGGACAAGACCAATCGAACTTATTCATCAGTGGAGATTTAGACGGGCATTTCCCAATTAGGAATTTTCTTATTGGGGCAAAAGGCGCCTTATTAACCCGGAAGTATGCTACCAAGGACGCGTTTGATACTCATTACCACCGGCATGATCTTTCAGGGGATGAATATGGATATGTGAAATATGCATGGTCTCATTTCAGCGTTATAAGCAAGTACGGCTACTTTTGGCGCGCGACAGCATCTCCATTTCACGCCATTGATGAAGAAAAGGACTATAATGGTATTACAGGTGGAATTGAACTCACATGGGAAATCAACGCCTAAATATCCTGCATTGCGGTAGGATCAAATCTCCTTGGACAAGCTACAGTCCGGTTCTCCCCCAAGGCCGACGAAAGCGCAAATCCAAGCCGCGCTTTCATTATTCCACCTCAACCTATGTCCCATCCACCTTGAAGGTGACTTCGTGCTTCTTATCTCGATTCATAACGCGAGTTCGTAAGTTACAGGTCCTTCCGCCTTAGTCCGCCTCACGCACGCCTTGATTCGCACTTTGGAATATTTTGCATTGAAAGCAGATAAAACGGGTTGTGGAATCGTGCGAAATCCGCTGCAAAAGATCACCGATTCCGGGGACGATTGGATCAGGGATTCCGGTGGCATTGGATCACGCATTCCGCCGTCATTGGATCATTTCCAGTGAAGGGAGCGGAATGGGTGATCGCAAGGAGCGGAATGTAATGGGTGCATGAGATAGCACCGATTTAAAGCTGGCTTTTCACTTGTTCCTTTTGGGGCTTCCCCAAAGGAGGCCTAATGGCCAAGGAAAAGCTGCCGATGCGTAAAACCCGAGACATTCTCCGTTACCCCTCGAAGGGGGAATCTCCCCGACTCAAACCGCCCGAGCGCTTCATGTTTCTCGCGGCGCCGTTTTACGCTGCATCCAGCGCTTCCACCAAAGTGGCCTTGCCTATCCCTTGCAAAGCGACCTCTCCGACAACGCCTTGGAGAAAAACCTCTACCCATCCTCCATCAGCATTCCCGAAACGCCCTTGGAAGAGCCCGTTTCCAAAACCATCGATTGGGAAGCCATGCGCCGTGAGCTCTCCCGCAAAGGAGTAACACTCAAGTTACTATGGGAAGAGTATCGCGGGATACTCCCGAAGGTGACGGGTACTCCTGGTTCTGCGAGCAGTACGCCCGCCATGTCAAAAACATGGATGTGTGTTTTCATCATGCCTACATCGGAGGGGAAACATCCTTCGTGGACTACAGCGGCACGAGCATTGATATCGTGGAGCGGGAAACCGGCGAGGTCAAAAAGACGCAACTTTTCGTATGGACGTGGGGCGCCAGCAACTACACCTATTTGGAGTTCACGCAAAGCCAAAAGGTCCCGGACTTTTTGGGTTCCCACCAAAGGGGTCTTGCCTACTTTGAATGCGTTCCCAAAAGAGTCGTGCCGGATAATTTGAAATCGGCCGTGGTGGCGGCGTGCCGCTACGAGCCCCAGCTCAACTACAACTACGAGCGCCTCACCGAGCATTACGGCTTTTGCGTGCTGCCGGCCCGGGCCGGCCATCCCGTGACAAGGCCAAGGTCGAAGGCCACGTCCTCACCGGCAGCGGTAGAGGCCGGCTTGGCGGTCCAGGGGGTTGGCTGCGTCGAGGCTGAAGAACCAGACGCCGGGAATGCCGCGATGGCTGACATAGGTGCGCACGTTGAGTTGCGGGAAGGCTGAGAGACCGGGGATTCCCGGGAAGAAGCGGGGGCGGACGCCGGACATGCGGAAGGGGACGACGCCCAGCCAGGCTTGGCCCTGGAATAGATCCGGTTCCAGCTTGGCGGGGATGAGCGCACGCAAGCAGGCTGCGGGTATGGGCCAATGCAGGAAGAGCAGATCGGTCCAATCCATGGCCATCATCCAACCGCGGGGTTGGCGGAAAGAAGCGTTGGGCAAGAAGGCGGACACTAGACGGGCGCGGAAGGTAAGAGGGTTGCCGTCATCTTAGGGGTCAAGATAAATAGGCGCGGGGGCAGGGTCAATTTCGCTTCGGTTTACGCTTGGAGCCAGGTGGCTTGGTGCCGGGCTTGGAACCGGTCGCGGGTTCGCTTGCGCCGCGCAGGATGACGCGAGCCTCCGCGATGCGGTTGAGTTCCACTATGCCGGGGTAGAGGGCGCGGATTTCAGCCGCGTTCAATTTGACCTTGTGGATGAAGAGGCTCCGGGTGAAGGCGTAGCGCGTGTCCGTTTCCTCGCTGCGGCAGGTGACCTTGAAGAGGGCGTTGGCGGTTTCCCGGCAGGGGATATTGGCTTGCAATTTCTTCCCGGGAATCTTGGCGATTTCCACGCGTTCCATTTCTTCGGTTTCCAGTCCGTTCTTGAAACCGGCCGCGCGGGTGGTATCGTAGGAGGTGAAGAAGAGGGGAAAGAGGTGCGAGAGTTTCAGTTGGGCTTCGCCCTTATGCTCCACCGACTGGGTGGGATTCACGAAGGTCAGCTTGGCCAGCATGGGTTTTCCGCGCGCGTTCTGATCGGTGAGCTGGCAGGACTTGAGCGCGTTGGAGGTCCCCAGCTTGGTCAGGATACGCTGGAAGACGTCCTTGACCTCGTCTTTCTTCTCCTGGAACAGGGCGTTGCGGACCGCGAAGGCCAGGTAACCTCCAAGTTCCATGTCCAGTTCCTGATCCGCGTCCGGGGAACCGGCGTCGATGCGGTAGGTGCTGCGGGTATAGGAGGAGTCCCCCGCCAAATCAGGCACCCGGGCGGAATCTTTGCTGGTGAGCGAGAGCGCTGAGAGCCCGAAATAATCCTCCGGGTATTCCCCCAAGGCGGCGCCGCGCGCGTACGGGAAGGCCAGCAGGGTACGCTTGCCCACGTCTACGGTCACCAGCGGCATGCTGAGCTGCAAAGGGGTTTCGAACTTGGGATCGAATCCGCCCAGGCTGCGCGGCCGCGTGACCAGTACCCCGGTATTGAGGCCCAGGTATTTGAACATCTCCCGCAGCACCACCGCCATCTCCCAAAGATTGCCTTGGCCGGAGGCCATGACCTTGTCCGGATCGATGCCGTCCAAGCCGCTGTAACGATAGGAGATGTTGTCCTGGACCCATTGGAACACGGCCTGCGCTTTCTCTTCGTCGCCTTGATTCCCTTGCGACAGTTCCTCCACCTTACGCTTCAGCTTCTTGGTCGAATTGAAAAAGGAGGGTTTCAAGGCCGCGTCTTCGTAGGATTCGCTCAACTTCTCCCAAGTGGTGATGATGGGGAGGTCCATGAACTGGCGCAGCACGATGCTGACGCGCGGTTCGGTCGCGTCGATTTCATCCTGGAAGTCCAGGCGGCCGCGGGGGTACGCGTTGCGCACTTCCCAGGTCTTGTATTGCAATTCTTCCGCGGGCTTTTCGCGATCGGTCTTGCCCGTATTGAGCGGCCCATAGCCGGCGAAGTCGTAGTTGAATTTATCCAGGTGGGAAAAAGTGAAGCGGCCGTGGGCCACCGGAATCCCTCCCGAGAACCAATGCTCGAAGACGGTGAGGGGCGTCTGGCTCCGGAACTCCAGGTGGATTTCCAGAACGCAGCCGGGGGTAACGTTGGGGAAGATGATCTTGCCGGATTTGAAATACTCGCGGAAGATGGCGGCGGTATCGAGCTTGATGGCCCGGCCGGCGGAATCACGGGCGCCCAGGCTGCGCCCGGCCATTTGGCTTCCGTAATAGGGGACTTCCACGGTGCCTCTTCCCACCCCTTCCCGCGTCAGGATCTTCAGTTTCTTGTTCACGATGAACGTGTTGACGGTGGTGCGGATGAAGGGGTTTTCGAGATAGGACGCCTCTACGAACAATTCATCGGTGAGGTAGTAGGCGCCGTAGCGGATCCAATCCGTCTCCTGCGAAGCGGGCGCGGGATCTTCGCGCAACAGCACGGGTTTGGAGGTGGGCGCGCATGCGGCCAACGCCAGCGCCGCCAGCGCGGCGAGGGATCTTATTTGCGCCATAGGGTCGCCCGGGCAAAGCGGGTTTTCCGCTTCACGAATTCGGCGGCGCGGGCGCGTTCCCCGGCCGTAACTTCCGCGCTACGGTTGGCGTAGGTCCGTTTAAGGGTGTTGGCTTCCCATTTCCATTTGCCTTTGCCCAGGTCATGGTCCAGCGCTTCCGCCTTGAAGTCCCCGAATCCCGCCGGCACCGACCAGGCGTCGGATTGATCGAGCTGGGTGAAATGGCGCGGGCCCTCGAAGTCGAGGGTGGTATAGCGCACCTCGCCGCCGTAGATGGAAGGCTGGTTGACCAGCAGTCCGCCCTTGTCCAACTCCAGGTAATTGGACGTGAAGGCGGCGCCGTAGTCGATGGCGATGGAAGAGCGATCCGGATTGGTGACGGCGCGGCAGCGCGTGGCCATCAGGCCGAAAGCCTCTTTCAGGAACTCCTTGAGGAAGGGTACGCTTTCATCGCCCCTGGCGGATGCCAGCATGGGGAACAGGTTGAAGGCGCACAATCCCTCCAGACGGATATTGCCTTCCAGCCGCCAGTCCTTTCCGGACGCGTCCTTGACGATGGCCGATTGGGTTTCCACCAGGTTGCGGAAGCCTTTGGCGGCGGACACCCGCACCAGGCGGCTCTTACCGTCTTCCAAGAGCAGGGCGGTGCGATCGATGATGGGGAAATAGGAATCTCCCGGGTCTCCGTAGGGTACGGTGGGATCGAAAAAGCGCGCGGGCTTGCCCGGCGTTTCCAGCCACACCACCATATGGTTGAAGCCGCCCAGCGAAGGGTAGGCTTCCAGAACCTGGAAAACCCCCGGCGGCGAGACCAGCGCCATGCCTGCGTGCGCGCCCTGCTTGCGGAGCAAAAGCGCCATCAGGGTGGCCATTTCCTTGCAGTCGCCGTAGCCGATGGAAAGGACCTGGCCCGCCGGCCTGGGCACGAAGGCATGCAGCTTGTCCTCGTCCGCGTGGTAGCGGATGCGCGCGCGCAGCGCGGTGAGGATACGCGCCGCCAGCGTATCCGGATCCTTGTCCGGGAAGGTAGCGGCCAGCTTTTCCATGCCCGGCGTCATGGCCATGGATTCCCTGATGCTGGCCAGGTAATCGTCCCCCAATTCCTTCCAGGTATAGGAACGGATCCCGCGCGGGGGCAGGCTGAAGTGCAGGGCCGCGAACCAGGTCTCCGGATCGCGCGGCATGGTGCGCGCATCCAGCTTGGCCAGGTTGCTGGCGGAGACCGTCAGCAGCGAGCCTTCCGGGGTCCGCAGGCGCGCGCTGTCCACGGGGATGCCTTCCGGATCGGTCAGGCCGATGCGGAGATCCGCGTCCGCGGGCGTGGTAAGCAAAAGGGTCTTGGCCAGGCAGGGGACATCGTTCCGCAGCATTTCCGTTTTCAGGAACTCCGGGCGGGTATAATCGCGATCCACGTCCAACCGGATCAACATGCCCTTAAGGTAGCGGGGCAAAGCCACCGAGGTAACAAAGCGGTTACTGCTGGAACTCTCCCCGTCATCGGCGCGCCGGCGCGCGGCCTGGTAGGCGGGTTGCCGCCAGCTTTCGCCGTCCGGATAGAATGCGGAGACGGCTACCGCGGCCGGGCCTTCGATGTTCTCGAAATCGGACAAGCCAATCCGCTCCAGCACGTTGGGGTTGCGGGCGTTGACGTAATACCAGGTGGATTGCCGCCGCAGGACGTGGTTTCCTTCCGGCCCCGGCTTGAACGTAATGCGGATGGAATCGGAAAGGATCACCACCGGTTCGTCCCGCCAGGCTTCCGGGACGGAATCGATGCGGCCGCGGAATTCCGCCAGGCGATCGATCTTGGGGCCGCCTGCGCAGGCGCACAGGAGCAAGGCGGTTGCGCAAAGCGGAAGGGCGTGTTTCATGCTTCCTGCCCGATGAGAAAAAAAATGCTTGCCGGTCGCATCGCAGTCCGCGGGATCGGGGACCGGAAAGGCAAACAATAGCTAACTTTTTCCCGAACAGCATGCCCAGCGAACCCACCGCTCCCGGGAATCCCCAACCTTCTCCGCAGCCGCACGGCGGCCTCGATCTGCGGGCATGGTTCGGGGACATCGACATTTATCTCTTCGATCAATTGCTCAAGGGACGGCTCAAGCCGCCTCTCCGCATCCTGGACGCCGGCTGCGGGACCGGAAGGAATCTTCCCTATTTTTTCCGCGCCGGTTTCGACGTGCATGCGGTGGATATGGATGAAGACGCCCTGGATCATGTGCGCGAGTTGGCGGCCGAGTTGGCTCCGGGCCTGGCGGCGGACCATTTCCGGGTTGAGAAGGTTGAGGCCATGGACTGGCCGGACGCGCGCTTCGGACTGGTCCTGTGCAATGCCGTCCTCCACTTCGCCCGGGACGAGGATCACTTCCAGCGCATGCTGGACGGCCTGTGGCGGGTGACCGCCCCGGGAGGGATGCTCTTCATGAGGCTGTCGTCCACCATCGGGATCGAGAGCCGCCTGGCCCGGCTGGAATCCGGCAAATACCGCATGCCCGCGGGCGGAGAATGGTTCCTGGTCAATGAGGCCAAACTGCTTTTGGCCACGGAAAGACTGGGCGCGGAGTTGGCCGAGCCATTGCGATCGGTCAACGTCCAAGGCCTCCGCTGCATGACCACCTGGGTGCTCCGCAAGCGCGGGGTTTGACTGGTCCTTGACCGCCCGGGCCCTTTGGGCCGGGTCGCGCGGGTTCCCGTCCCCGGTCCCATCCCCAAAACGCTTGCCTCATTTCCGGTTTCGTCCGATAATTGGCAAAGGGGTTCCGATCCGGTGGCGCAGCCATCGGGCCCGGGATCAGGGCGGTGCGGCGGCGTGGCGACGAAAGAGACTGCCGACCGGCTCACGGGATTTTATATTTGCGGTAGCACCATGTACGACACCCAATTGCTCAAGATCAAAATCCGCGCCGGTAAGACCGCCGCCGTCATCGAATTCTTACGCAGCCTACAGGAGCGGAAGGATCTGGCCTTGGAGGCTTTACGCCGCGAAGGCATGGTGGTGGAGAGCATGTTCCTGGAACGCCGCGAGGGCGGGGACTATCTCTACTATTACGTCAAGGCCCGCGATCTGGCCCACGCCAACCTGATCAACATGCAAGCCACCGATGAGCTGACCATGGAGATCCGCAACTTCGTCGCCGAAACATGGGATCATATCGTATCTCCCGAGCCCGTACTCGATCTGGATCTCATCCGGGAAGAATCCGCCCCGCGTCCGCGTCCCCGCCGCAAGGCCAAGGTAACGGCCCCCGTTCCCTCCCCGCATGCCCTTGCGGGTTGATCCCGCCTCCGCACTCCTTCCCGCGGTCCGCGCGGCATCCCAAACCGCTGCCGCTTCGGTGATCCCGGCGCAGCCTGCCGCGCTCGCTTCCGTTCTTTTTACCACAAGCGTGACAAGGTGAACGCGGAAACGAATCCGGATCCGGACAATGCTATGGGCCCGCCCGCCGGCAACGGGCTGGAATGGAACGACGGCTTCCAGGAAGTCATGGAACGGGTGGAAGAAGGCTGCCGCTGCCTGTTCGTGACCGGCAAGGCGGGCACGGGCAAGTCCACCTTGCTCCAGCAGATCAAACGCAAGATCGCGAACCAGGCCGTGGTGCTGGCGCCCACCGGCGTAGCGGCCGTGCACGTGGGCGGGCAGACCATCCATTCCTTCTTCCGCTTTCCGCCGCATGTGCTGTTTCCGGAGGCGGTCGCCAAGCTCAACGGCGGGCCCCTCTATCGTAAGCTGCGCACCGTCATCATCGACGAGATCTCGATGGTGCGCGCGGACGTCATCGACGCCATCGACAGCTATCTGCGCCGATTCGGGCCGGAGCCGCGCCTGCCCTTCGGCGGGGTGCAGATGGTCTTCTTCGGGGACCTGCATCAGTTGCCGCCCGTGGTCTCGCCCCATGAGATGGAAGCCTTCCGGTCCATCTATGAAAGCCCCTGGTTCTTCAAGGCCAGGGTATTCTCCGCGTTACCCTGCGAGCGCGTCGATCTCAAGAAGGTCTACCGCCAGAAGGAAAAGCGCTTCATCTCCCTGCTCAACATCGTCCGTTCCGGCGAAGCCGAGGAAGAGGATCTGCAGGCGCTCAACGCGCGTTTGGATAAGGCTTTCGAGCCGGAGGAGTCGCTTCCCACCATCACCTTGACGTCCACCAATTCCTCCGCCGATCGCGTCAATGCGCGTAAGCTGGAGGATCTGCCCGGCCATCTGGCCCTGTTCGCGGCGCAGGTGCAAGGCGAATTCGAACCGCGCCTTTTCCCCACCGATGAGCCGCTGAGCCTGAAGGTGGGCGCCCAAGTGATGTTCCTGAAGAACCATCCGCTGGGGCATTGGGTGAACGGCACTTTGGGCGTGGTGGCCGGCATGTCCGCGGACGTCATCTGGGTGGATCTCCCTTCCCATGGCGACCGGATCGCGCGCGGCGGCAACCAGGATCCGCATGCGGGCCCGCTGGGCGCCATGCGCGTGGAGAAGGCCTGCTGGGAAAGCGTGCGTTACGTGCTGGATCCGGAAAGCGGGCGCGTGATTCCCCGCCCGGTGGGCCGCTTCACGCAATTCCCGCTCAAGCTGGCATGGGCCATGACCATCCACAAAAGCCAGGGCAAGACCTTCGATCGCGTTATCATCGATTTGGGGCAGGGCGCTTTCGCCCACGGCCAATCCTACGTGGCCTTGAGCCGCTGCACCACCTTGGAAGGCATCACCCTGCGGCGGCCGTTGTCGGGACGGGATTTGATGCTGGATCCGGAAGTGCGCGAATTCCTGTAGCGCTCACTTCCTTTTCAGGATGGTATTGATGCGTTGCATCTTCTCGGCAATCAATTCCCATTTGATCCGATCCGCAACATCTTGGTTCAGCGTCATCTGGACGCTTATGAGCGGCTCCATTCCCACGTCCGCGGGGCTGGCCCCGGATTCAAAGACCTGGATTATCTGCTGCGCGGACTGCGCCCCCAATTGACGGTAATCCGGACAGACCGAGAACATACCCAGGTCTACCTCCAGGCCGGCGAGATTGGGTACCGGGACCACCAGCGGCAGACGGTAATCCTTGAAACGGGTCAACCAAAAGTTTTTCAGCGTTGTCTCGTTGAGCAAAGCGTTATCGGAAAGCATCCACACCACTTCGGCCTTTAGTTCGGCGAGGCTGTCCATGCCTATCTGCAACCTTTTCAAAACATTCCCGGGTCCGGTTTTTTCCCGGCCATCGCAATCCAGGCATATGCCCGTGATTTCCAGGTTTTCTTTGCCCAGGTATTTTCCGGATTCCCGCACGAAGGGCGAGAACCCCTGGCGGTATAGCACTCCGATTTTGCGGAAGTCCCGCTTGCTGATCGCTTCAAGGTCGTTCATGCGGAGGAAGGTGATGACCTTACGGGGTTGCACGGCCCGGCCCAGGATGGAGTCGATCCGGGCCGGAACGAGCCCTCCCGGCACGCAGATTAGCAAAGGCGGCGGTTCCCCGAACGCTTGCCATGCCAGCAGAGCGATCACGGCCCGGAAATAGGGTAACCTGCAAGTTACTTTTGCGGCAGTGGCGGCGGCCGGGTTTCCATTTCCGTTGCGGCGGTTTTTTCCAAATGATGGCATGGCGGATGGCTCGTGAAGAATCCGTCAATCGGGAATAACGATGGTAAAGCGGGTTCCGGATTCCGGGGAGCTTTCCACGGTGACATCGCCGCCCTCCGCCCGCGCCTTCTCCAAGGCTATTGCCAAGCCCAGACCCCTTCCGGAAAGGGAATCGGCCAAGTGCGACGTTGTGAGGCCCGGTGAGAAGATCAAATCGAGCTTTTCCTTTTCCCCAAGGGATTGGGCGCCGGTGGGCCAGAGGATGCCGGCGGCCAGGGCCCTGGCAACCATGGCCTCCCTGTCGATACCCTTCCCGTCATCGCCGATGGTGATGCCGGTTGAATACTTCGGTGCTGAATGCCAGAGCGTTCACGGAAAACTCCTTGATGCGTCCTTTGCCCTGCAGCAGGTACCCGGGCCTGGTCTTATCCATGCTGGTGTTATATGTCCCGAAAGGGTGATCACCGTAATTGTTCGTGGTGGCGAGCAATGGGATGTCCTTCCTGGCGGCCAAAGGCGGCGGACAAGACGAACCCTCCGTCCTCGGTTTTCCGTCCGATTTGAATATCCCCCACCTGGGAATTCCCTCCCAGCCATGATCCCCGTCCGCCAGGTAGGCGTTGCCGCCCACCCTTCCGGACATCCGGACGGTTTGCTTTTCAAAATCGGAACCATCCAGGGTGCGGATGTTGATGACGCCCGCCAATGCGTCCGGCCCCCAGACGGCCGAAACCCGATCCCCGGATGATTTCGATTTGCTTGACATTTCCCAGATCGTTAGGCATTTCGATGATCTGTCCGGGGCCGAAATTTTCCACGGAATTCATGCGGTGGCCGTCAATGAGGATCAGGTATTTCTGGTTGTTGTCGCTGATGTTGCCCCGCACGGCGAAAACCCATTCATCCCGGTCCGGAAGCACGGGGTAACCTACAACCCGCCGCAGGACGTCCTTGATGTTACGGCTGCCCCATTCCTTGATCTGTTGCCTTGTTATGAGAGTGATATTTGATGGCGCTTCGGTGATGGTCTCCGGCTTTTTTGGAGGTGGCGGTAACGGTAAGATTGAAGAGATCATGCAGCGATTCATCCGGTACGGCGTCTTCGCATTGCCCGGGACGGACGGCGAGAAGAACGATCGCTGAGGCAAGCAACCCCAAAGTCCAAGCGGTTTCAACGGGGCGGATAGCGGATGCTGTTGATCGTCTTAACAAGGTCCCTCCTTATCCCGGATCCCGGCCCTTAGGGTTTCCCCCTACGTTCAATCGGACTCGGAAACCTTTGAATCCAACTCATCCTAGTCCGTCAAAATCTGACCGAAGTGGGAAGCCTTACGGGGGGATTTCCTGGAAGCAATCCGCCTATTCACGCCTTGCGGATGGCGTCCACCGTATAAAGCGCCAGGGCCGCCCAGATCAACCCGAAGGACATGGCATGCATGCGCGTAAAGGGCTCACGGAACACCAGCACCGCCAGGGCCAATTGGATGCTGGGGCTAAGGTATTGGTAGAAGCCCAAGGTAGAGAGCGGAAGGCGGCGCGCGGCCCCGTTGAAAAAGAACAGCGGCGCCAGGGTAACCGCTCCGGTACCTACCAGCAGAGCCGCGGCAGCGGGGGAGCTCCCGAAAGCGGAGGCTCGGGCATGATAGGACAGCCAGAGAAGATAACCCGACGCCATGGGCGTAAGCCACAGGGTTTCCATTGCCAGCCCCGTCAGGGACTCCACCCCCAGGCGTTTTTTCACGTAGCCGTAGCTGGCGAACGAGAGGGCCAGCCCCAGGGCCACCCACGGCAGGCCGGCATGCTGAAAGCTCAGGATCACCACTCCCAGGCCCGCCAGGGCCACCGCCGTGATTTGCAAAGGCGAGAGCCGCTCGCGCAGGATGGCCACACCCATGCCCACGCTCATCAGGGGATTGATGTAATACCCCAGGCTGGCCTGCAGCAATTGGCCCCGGTACACGGCCAGGATGTATAGGGTCCAATTGCAGCCGATGAGGACCGCGCTCAGTCCAAGCAACAGGCGCTTGCGGGGATGCGCCAGCACGGCCAGGAAGTCCGGCAGGCGCTTGACGGCCGCCAGCAGCAGCATGATGGTGGCGGCGGACCAGAGTACGCGATGGGCCAGCACTTCGCCCAGCGGTATGCCGTGCAGGGCTTTCCAATACAGCGGCAAAAGGCCCCAGAGCGCATAAGCTGCCAGCGCGTGAAGGATGCCGCTGCGGGATTCGGATGGCTCGGGTTGGGCGCTCACGGGAATGGGAAAGATATGCTTTTATCCGCGGCTCAGGTAGCGTCGCGCCGACAACGGGGGAGGCGGACCGCCGTTATTTGAAATCGTGCAGCACCCACACCGCGCCCGCCGGCGTGACGTAGATGCCGCAACCCACCAGGGTTTGGCTGCCTCTGATATTCTCGTAATGTCCGCCGCCGGGGCCTTCCGCCCACATCATCTCCGCACCCTTGGCCACCACGGCGGAAACCGTCTTATAACTCTTCAGCGGCCAACCGGGCACCGCGTTCTCGGCATCGGAAGGGACGGCGCCTTTGCTGAAGGCGCTGAAATGGCCGTGCGCCACGTTGCGTTCCGAATCGTAGCGCGCGCCCTGATCGGCGAAGGCTTCCAGGCTCTTGGACCAGGCCACGGGAGGGAGGCCCACCTTGGCCCGGAAGGCGTTGATGGTATCCAGGCAAAGTTTTTTTTCCGCCGCGTAGGCGGCGGTATCCGTGGCCGATCGCGCCAATGCCAGCGTCAGCCCGTTGCCCATCGTACCCGCCTGCGGGAAGTTTCCCGTTTGGTAGCCCGCCATGGAAACCGAGAGCGTATGCCCCGCGGAGGTCTTGGCCGGCATGGGCGGCGGCGGCGGCACTTCCGGTTCCGCGGCATCATAGCGACGGGCAGGCTGGCTCTGGGGCGGAAAGACCCCGCCGCCGGATCCGGATTTCCCCGCGGCTTTTTCCCACAGTAACACAGAGGTTACGTAGCGGCCCCGGGCCGCGCGCCCGGTCAGGAGAAAACGGTCCACCGGGACCTGAGCCTTCGTCCGGGCCTGCTCCGCGCGGAAGGGCAAGGCGGGCTCGATTTCCGGGTAGTAAACGGAAGCGGCGATGCCGGTTATGCTGAAGCTCCCGTCCGCGCCCGATTGCCAGAGCGGATCGCCGCCGTCCACCTGGAGAAGGGCCCAGGGAATCCCGTCCCCCGCCGCGTCGATAACTTTCCCGGCATACGCCATGGGATCCGCCCGCGCGGGGCTTGGGTCTAGGCCTAGGTTTATAAGGCCCAAGAGAGCCGGAAAAAACCAACCGCCGAGGCCGGGGAGGCGGCGCAACCGGATGTTTTTGAAAATTCCCGTTCGGGCACTGGGCATCTACAGCCTCCGGATTGGAAGTCCGCCGAAAGGATGTGAAGAATTGCAATCACCGCAGGGTCCGCCGTGGCGGACCGATGCCAACCTATCCGAGTATAGGGCGCAAGAGCCTGGAATGCAATCGGAAAGGAAGCCGTTTCGGCTTCCCAAATGCGCGCAACCGCGCGAATCCCGCCGGATTGGCTTCCGGTCGGGGGGAACACCGCCGTTACCCCCGGAGATTCGGAACTAATCGAGCCGCTTCAGCTTGCGGGCCGCCAAAGCATCCAAGGCCAGCAATCCCGGCCCGGCCACTATCAGCCACACGAGCAGGACCATGTAGAGGTATTCGGAGAAGCCGATCAGATCCGTGAAGGCGTGCAACTCATCCTTCTTGGCGGTGGCGATGGCGACGTACATGATGATGGCAAGCGGTACCGAGGCGATGCGCGTGAACAACCCGGCCAACAGCAATAGGCCTCCGGCGAATTCCGTGGTGGCCACCAGATGCGCCTGGAACGCCGGCATGGGCAGGCCCAGATCGGTGAAGAAGGCCGTGACCTTTTCCAGGTGGTGGAGCTTGCCCCAACCGGATTCCACGAAAACCCAGCCCACAGTGATGCGGGCGATGAGCGGTGGCAGCCAGCCGAAAACCTCCAAGAGGCCGCGGATGCGATTGATGATTTGCGCCAGGAATGTCATTCCGATACCCTTCCCAAGAGGAATGCCGAAGATAGCAATCGCAGGGTGGGTCTCCGGAGGGGCGGCCAAGTTACAATAGCGGATCTATTCCGATGGTTCCCTTGAGGCTTTCCAGGTAGGCGGACGCGGATGCGGCGCGCAGATTCTTGTCCACCACGGATATGCGGCGGGTAAGCCCCAGACGGTTGGCGGCGGCCTTGTTGCCGTCTCCACCGATAAAGGCTTTCAGGTAATCGCCGTGGTGCGACCACAACTGCTTGTCTTTTTCCTGCTGGCGCACCAGACGGGCCCGGTACCAATCGGACTTGAGCATCTCCGCGGCCGTGAACATCTTGCGGAGCGAGGCGCTTTCCAGCGTCATTCCGTTCCAGGAGCCCTTGGCCATGATATGCAGCAGGGCTTGCAGGGGAGGGCAGGCGCTTTCCACGCTGCCGTCCTCGAAGTAAAACTGGGCGGCTGCGCGTTGCGCTTCGACGATGTTCTCCACGCCGTCGGCGAAGTCCTGCCGGTTCTGCAATTCCGGTTCCAGCATGTCCGGCGGGAAAACGGCCAGCGGATCGGAAAAGATGCGGCCCAGGTAGGCATGCACAAAACGCGTGTTGATGCGGTAGCCCAGGCGGCCGGCGGGTATCGCCCCGCTCTTGGATGCTTTCCTGGATTTGCCGCCCTTGCCTTTTAGATCCGAGACCAGGGAGAGATAGCCGCCCTCCACCAGCCGGCGCGCGTCGCGTTCTTCCGGAGTCATCCGGCACCACAGTTCCGGGATCAGCAGGCTCATGTCGTGATCGACCTTGTACTTGCCTCCGATATGGCCGGCGGGGGTGGAGAAGACTTTGAGATCGGTCAGGATGAAGGATACCATGGCCGCGTTGAGATCGACGGTGGGCCACAGAGCGTTGAACGGCCCCTTGGTGAGCGCGCCTTCCGAGCCTGCGCCCGTGGTGGACGGGGATTTTCCGGTGGGGCTGGCGACGAAGTCCATGAAGGCTTCCGGCAGCTCCTGGAAATGCAGGGGATTGTAGACCGCCAACGGCTTGATGCCGGCCTCCCGATCGGGCGGGTTGTTACGGCGGCCGATGAGGACCGCGTCCACCGGATTGGCCACGGGCGCGTCCGCGGCAAGCTTGCGCTTGAGGCGGATGCCGGTCTGGGCCACGAACACGGAGAAGGAATCCACCAGATCCGGGCGGTTCTGCAGGTAGCGAACGTTGGCGTTCGGCTTGCCGTCGGTGATGCGCGGACGGGAGGTGCAGACGAACCAGCCGTATTCCTGCCCGGCCGCTTTCTCCACCAGTTGGCGCATGGGGGAGGTGTATTTGGCCATGTCGATGGCGTCCTGCAGCATCGCTTTCGCCTCTTCCACGGGAAGCGGCTCATAGTTGGACATGAAGTTGTTGGCTTCCGAGAAATCCTTTTCGGCTTGGCGATCGAGGCCGGGAACGGCGGCGTCGTCCGGGCGCTGGAACAGGCGGTACTCGCAATTCTGAACGTACTTGCGGGACGCGGACGCAACGGGCTCGGATGGCTTCTTGCCGCCGGCTTTGGCTTCCGGGACGGGATCCGGGTTTGGTAACACGGCTGATACGGTAATGTCGTCCTCCACCTGCAATTTGTAGGCGGGCACGAAATCCGTGCGCAGGCGGAACACGCGCCAATTGCCTTGGCCTTCGGTTCCCACCTTCAGGTAGCTGGAGACCAGGCGGCGGTGGTGGAAGCTCAGCTCATGGCCGGGCCGGCCGTCCACGACGTCCACGGAGAAGTGCGAGCGGATATCGTCGCCCCATTCCGGACGGTAGAAACGTTTGATGGTGAACACCAGGGAGCGCACGTGGGGGGGGATCTTGCGCAGCCAGCGGTTGTATTCATCGGTGTATTCCGCCGAAGGCGTCAACAGGCGTACCACGGAACCCAGCGAACGCGTGATGCTGAGGATCTCGCGGCCCAGTTTTTCCTTGTTGCTGTCCTTGGGGATCACCTTGAAGCGGTTGCCGAAATCGCGATGGATGATCTTCTCCGCGGCGGCGAAATCCTTCTGGTAGTCCTGGATGTAGAAGTTGCGGTAGAGGATGGACTCGGCGATGGACTTGGAGATCTCGCTTTTGCCGCCGCCGGAAACCGTGCACGGCTTATGGCAGAGCAGGCCGTCCGCAACCGTGCCGATGAGGCGCCAGGTGGGCGCGTCCGGATGCTTCTCCATGCGCACCTTATAGCCGCTTGGATAGATATAGACGTGCTGGGGCAGCAGGCGCAGGGTCTTGATCCTGCCGTCCTTGGTCCAGGAAATGCGCTGATCCAGGAGCGAAAGCTCCGCGTCCTCGGCCAGGTAGATCACTTCCGGATGCCGCTTGTCGACGCCGTATCCGTCCGGATGGGTGACCATGAACTCGCCCATCAGCTTCTTCACCTCTTTGAAGGAATAGCCCTTCTGGCGGATGTAGGTGGCGTTGTGCTGGGTGAAGTCGCCCAGGCTGTAGCTGGGGAAGATGAGCGCGCCGCCGGCGTGCTCCTCTTCGCTCACGCCGGTCAGGTTGCAAGCGAAGCCGATCATGGTCTTCACTTCCTTCTTGCAATACCCGAAATAATTGTCCGCGATGAGGGTGAGGATGACGCCGTCGGCGGAGGTGATGGTGGCCTTGAAGGCCTTGCCCTCGTTGTACAGTTCCGCCGGATCGCTCCAGCACATCCCGTGTTTCTTCTGGAGCGGGGTGGCTTCCTCCACGTTTGGCAGCCCCAGGTCCTTCTTGCGCATCCGGGTCAGGTGCGGCGCCAGGATGACGCAGCCGGTAACGCCGGTGAAATGCTCGGGATCCAATCCCGCATCGTTCTCCGGCAGGTACGGATCGCCCGCGTTGCCGAAGATGGATTCCACGAAGTCCAGGTTGGACACCAGGCTGCCGGGCGCGAAGAAACGGATCTCCATGTCGCGGTAGCCGCGCAGGCCGGGCACTTCCGGGCTCACCAGCGGCCGGATGAACAGCGATGAGAAGACGCGCGCCGGGCGCTTGGTCCCGGTGGTGAAAGGCAGCTCCAGCAAATGGGCGGGAGGATTGAGGGCGTTCCAGAGCAGGCCCGCGAAGGCTTTCTTGGGCACCGCCTTCTTATCGGCGGGGATGGGCAGGCCGCCCTCGCAAATGTGGAAGGTACCCTTGGTGGTACGCTTGTCGGTGGCGGGATTATGCAGCACGCCCTGAACGGTGCGGTAGGATTTCACGTATTCCGATTCGAAGCGATCCCCTTCGGCGGGTATGGAGAGCGTGCGGGCCAGGCCGTGGAAATCCATGTGCAGGGTTTGCAACGGCAGGTCCAGCTTGCCGGGCAACTCCGTTTCCGCGAAGTGGCGGTCCAGGAAGTCCTGCAGGCGCGCGTCCAGCGGGCACAACGGTTGCGGATAGGCGCGGAACTTTTCCTGGATCTTGCGGATCAGATCGGCGGTATGCGCCATGAAATCCGGGCCGTGCCCGTTGGGCGGCAGCTCCAGGCCCGTGGCCATCATCTTCAACCGGATCACCGGGAGTATCTTGCCCGAATCGGGAGCTACCGAAGCCCCTTGATCGAAGCCCAGGCGCGTTCGCGAATGCGTCGTATTCATTCTGATTCCGTCTCCACCTGCGGATTGAGGACCTTCCCGAAGCCGGAAATATAATTCCGACCAGTCGATCCCGTTGTCTTGATTCCCTGCGTTGACTGCTTGACTCCGCACGGCTGACCTCAAGTTTCCATAGGCCGCCGCGTCCCGCGCGCGGGACGGCCTATTGTTGGAATTGGTATTGGGCCTGAGTATCCAGGGCGAAAAAGGTTTCAAAGATGCCTTCGCCCACCTGGCCCAGGCCCGTTTGCAAATCGTCCAGGAATTCGTGCAGGCCTTGGTGGATGACTTCCTCGACATTGGTATAGGCCAGGTTGGCCCTTAGCCTCGCGATGTTCTTCTCCGCGTTGTTGCGGAAGGAGCCCATGGGCGTGCCCGAAAGGTTCAGCAGGCATTCCTCCGCCCGTTCCAGGCAATAGAGGATGGCGCGCGGGAACTCCCGATCCAGCACCAGGAAGTCCACCACTTTCTCCGGCACGATGCGTCCGTGCCGCTTGCGGAACATCTCGTAGCCGCTCACCGAATGCAACAGCGCGGCCCACAGCAGGTCGTCCACCACCGATCCCACGTCCATGGGAGTGGGCAGCAGGATGAAGTATTTCACGTCCAGGATGCGCGAGGTCTGATCGGCGCGCTCCAGGAAGCGGCCGAGTTTCAGGAAATTGTACTCCTCGCCGCGCGACATGGTGGATTCCACGATCCCTTCGAACAGGTAACTGGCGGTGCGGATCTCGCTGAAGAAGTCGTGGGGCGATTCCGCGGCGCGTCTTCGCGCTTCCGAGGAATTCAGGTAGTGGTAGAACTTATTGAGATGCTCCCACGCTTCCAGCGCCAGCGAGCCGCGCACCTGGCGGGCATTCTCACGCGCCCTGGTCACGCAGGACACGATGGAGTTGGGGTATTCCTGATCGAAAGCCAGGAAACGCATGATGGCGGCGCCGCGATCGCGGGCGGCCATGCCCTCGCCGTACTTCTCCAGGAAGATGGCCTGATCCCCCGCCGCCGCCAGGAGCGGCATCCACTGCTTGCCGGGATTGGTGGGGTTGTCCATGGAGGATTCCAGGCTCACGTCCACGTAGCGCGCCACGTTCTCGGCGCGCTCGATGTAGCGCGCCATCCAATAAACGGAATCGGCGACGCGGCTCAGCATGCTGGGATCGCCTTCGCGAGCGGGGCGGTTTCCACGGGCGCCGTTTCCACGGCCTGGCCGGCCTGGGATTGCGACATGGTCCCGAGCGTCTGGGCGTGGTTAGCCGAGGTCTGCGTCTGCATCGCCATCCCGTTAAAGGCGTCCGGCATGGAGCCGGGAGCCATGGGTAACACCCAAGTATCCTTACTGCCGCCGCCTTGCGAGGAGTTCACCACCAGCGATCCCTTCTTCAAGGCCACGCGCGTAAGGCCGCCCGGCATCACGTAGATGTCCCTGCCGTATAGCACGAACGGCCGCAGATCCACGTGGCGGCCTTCGCATCGCTCGCCCACGATCACGGGAGAACGGGAAAGGGAGAGCGTGCGCTGGGCGATGAAATTGCGCGGGTTTTCCTTGATGCGCTCGGCCCATTCCGCCAGCACGGCCTTGGTGGAGTGGGGCCCGATGAGTACGCCGTAGCCGCCGGAATCGTTGGCGGTCTTGATGACCAGTTCCGACATGTGCTCCAGCACGTATTGGCGTTCCTGCGGCACCCAGCACATGTAGGTGTCCACGTTGGGCAGGATGATCTTCTCGCCCAGGTAGTACTCGATGATCTTAGGGACATAGGCGTAGATGACCTTGTCGTCCGCCACGCCGGTGCCGGGCGCGTTGCAGATGGCCACCTTGCCCGCACGGTATACGTCCATCAGGCCGGGAACGCCCAGCAGCGAGTCGGCCCGGAAGGTGCGCGGATCCAGGAAATCGTCGTCGATGCGGCGGTAGAGCACGTCCACGCGTTTGAAGCCGCGGGTGGTGCGCATGTACAGGTAGCCGTCGCGCACGGTGAGATCGCCTCCCGTGACCAGTTCCACGCCCATTTGCTGGGCCAGGAAGGAGTGTTCGAAATAGGCGGAGTTGAATACGCCGGGCGTGAGGATGGCCACGCATGGCACTTCTCCCGACCGCTGCCCCATGAATTGCAGCATGTCCAAAAGCTTGCTGGGATAATCCTCCACCGGACGCGGATTGATGGCGCCGAAGATCTGCGGGAAGGTCCGCTTCATCACCTGGCGGTTGCCGATCACGTAGGACACGCCGGAAGGGCAGCGGATATTGTCTTCCAGGACGAACAAGGTGCCGTCCGCGTCTTTCACCAGGTCCGTGCCGGTGATATGGCACCAGACGCCCCAGGGCGGATTGAGACCTTTGCAGGCTTTGAGATATCCCTTGGCGGAAAGGATCAGATCCAGGGGGACGATGCCGTCGCGGACGATGCGTTGCTCATGGTAGATGTCATCCAGGAACAGGTTGAGCGCGTGGATCCGCTGCCGCAGCCCTTTCTCGATAAACTCCCATTCCCTGGCTTCCACAATGCGCGGCAGGATGTCGAAGGGGAAGATCTTTTCCAGGCCGGATTGGCTGTTGTAGACGTTGAAGGTGATGCCCAGATCCAGGAAGGCCTTTTCGGCCGCTATCTGCCGGCGATAGAGCTCCCCGTCCGCCATGGACTCCAAAGTGTCGATCAGGAACCCGGCCGTGGACCGGGGCTTGCCGATGGCCTCGAACACCTCGTCATAGAATTCACCGGGGTCGTATCCATCCATTCTCATATTCAGGTCTCCCATTCCTGGTTTAGCAATTCCCAATCCAGGCGGGAATCCCCGGGCGACGGGTTTGAAATGGCAGAATAGCGGCAATTGTCCGCCCATATCCAGCTTGTTGTTTGACAATTGCTTACAATGACCCGCATTTGTCGGGAATGGGAAGGCGTTCCGATCGGGAGGCGGCTTCCCGTGCGGCAGCCAGGTAGGTTCGTGACCACCCTGCAAAATGCGCCAAGCCTTGCAAGGGTCGTGCCTCATGTTCGCGATGGCAAAGAAATCCGGATCGGTTGCGAAGTCCATTCCGATCGGCGGTAAATTCCGCCAACTTCAAATAAGAGCTCGAAATACGCCGGTTACCGTATCACCCAGGTTACCAAGGTTGTTTCCGCAATGGACGGCATATGACATAGCGTATGACAATACGGACTTTAAGGCCGTATTTGTCCGATTCTGTTGTTTGCGGCTCACGTTAACCCCGGTAATTTGCCAATCCTGCAGCGGTTCTTTATGCCCTAGGGAGGTGGCATGTTATTCGCGTAATCACCGGGCATGAAAGGGGAAACCATCCCATGATGAGGAAGACCTCCGGCAGATCGGTTACGTTGACGGCTCTCGGTATCGCTTTCATCCTTGCCCGGCCCGCCACCGCGGCCGTCTGGAGCAGCACCAATGTGGAGTACCTCTACGGGTGGAATTACCGCTTGAACGATAGGGAAGCCGGCATCATGACTTTGGAACATGCCAGCGGATTCGCCTACGGAGACAACTTCTTCTTCCTGGACGTCACGCAACCCTTTTACGACAAGACCAAGCCCGAGGCGCTGTACGGGCAATGGGATCCGCGTTTCAGCCTGGGCAAGATCACGGGTTTGAACCTGGCGGCCGGTCCCATCGGGGACGTGCTGGTCACGGGAGAGCTGGGTTATGGCGCCAACCTGGGCGGCTTCCAGCGGGAATACAATTACGGCCTGGGGGTTGATCTTAAAATCCCCGGCTTCGCCTACTTCGGACTCAACTTCTGGATCCATGACGCCGTGACGCTGAAGGGGGTAACCTACCAGATATCCCCCTATTGGGGGGCGCCTTTCCACCTGGGCACGGTTGGCTTCCTCTTCGAGGGCTTTCTCGACTACGTGGGCGAAGAGGGCAGCGGAACCGCCATCTCGCACGCTTACGTGATCACGCAGCCCCGTTTCCTGCTGGACGCGGGCAGTCTGTGGCATAAGGAAGGAAATCTATTCGTCGGCACCGAAGTGGCCATGTGGTTCAACAAGTACGGCATCAGCGACGTGAACGAAGTGGTTCCCCAAGCCATGATCAAGTGGGTGTTCTGAGCCGTGAACGTTTCCCTGCGCGGCATTACCAAACGCTTCGGCGACGTTGTGGCCAACGACGGCGTGGACCTGGACGTGAAGGCGGGCGAGGTGTTGGCCTTGCTGGGCGAGAACGGCGCGGGCAAGAGCACGGTGATGAAGATCCTGTACGGGTTCTATCGTGCGGACAGCGGCGTGATTTCCGTGGACGGCAAGCCCGTGATCATCGCTTCTCCCAAGGAGGCGATGGCGTTAGGGATAGGCATGGTGTTCCAGCAGTTCAGCCTTATCCCGGCCCTTAGCGTAATGGAGAACCTGATGCTGGCTTATCCGGCCGCGCCGTGGTGGCTGCGGCGCAAGTCGCCATTATGGGAGAAGATGCTGGCGCGCCTGGAGCGGATGGCGCCGGACATCGATCCCAAGCGGATGGTGCGCGATCTGGCCGTGGGTGAAAGGCAATTGATAGAGTTGGTAAAGGTTCTGAACCAAGAAGCGCGCCTGGTAATCCTGGATGAGCCTTCGTCCGTGCTCACCCCCACCGAAACCCGCAGGCTGTGGGAACAGGTGCGCCTCCTTTCGCAAGCCGGGCACGCTGTAGTGTTCATCACGCATAAGTTCGAGGACGTGGAGGCCTGCGCCGACCAGGTGGCGGTGATGCGCCAGGGGCGCCTGGTAGCGGCCGCTCCGGCGGCCGGCAAAAGCGTCAACGACTTTGTGCAATTGATGATGGGGCATGGGGATTTCCGCGAGGCCATCCCCCAGCCGCCGCCTTCCGGGACCGCGCCGTGGTTGTGGATCAAGGGATTGGCTTCCCGCTCCGGATCCGCGCACGTGCGCGACATCGATCTCAAATTGGTTTCCGGCGAGATCCTGGGCATCGCGGGGGTGGCCGGTAACGGACAGTTCCTGTTGGCGGAAACCCTGGCCGGGCGGCAGGTGCCGGAAGCGGGCGAGATCCTGCTCGATGGCGAACCCTTGAGCCGGGAGACGGGCTTTCTACCCGATGATGCGCGCGTGGCGTATATTCCCGAGCAGCCCGCGGTCAACGGCGTGGCGGCTGATTTGGATCTGTCCGTGAACCTGGCGCTCAAGCAGTTGCGCCGGCTTCCCTTCTTCCCGGATTGGAAAGCGCTGCGCAAGACGGCGGAGGATCTGATCAAGAGCTTCGATGTACGTCCGCCCAATCCCGCCCTCAATGCCGGCAGCCTTTCCGGCGGCAACGTGCAAAAGCTGGTCATCGCGCGCGAGCTTTCCGGCAAGCCCGCCTACGTGGTCGCCTGCTATCCCACCATGGGTCTGGATCTATCCGCCTCCAAGGCCGTGTACGAAGCCCTGTTCCGCCATGCGGCGGAAGGCGCCTGCGTGGTGTGGATCTCGGAGGACCTGGACGACCTCTTGCAGTACGCCCATCGCATCGCGGTCCTCTCGCGCGGGAAAATCGTAGGCGTGCTGTCCGCGGGCGCGGCCGATCGCGAGCGCATCGGCCTGCTGATGACCGGACACGGCGGAGAAGGCGATAAGAAGCTGGCGCAGGCCCGGGCCGCGGCCGGTCCGGCCGCGCCCGCCGAACTGGCGGCGGTATGATAGTCCCGCTCGCGAAGGATCCCCCCGGAACGGCTACGGCCGAGGCGCCGGGGAAAGATCCCATGAACGGCGCAGCGCAGGCATCGCCCTTGCCGGCCTTTTCCCGGCCAAAGAAACCCGGCATTTCCGGGTTCCCGATCCCCGGCCTGGTGAAACGCATCCGCAAGCTGCCGGGGGTCACCGTCATCGCGGCCGCCCTGGGCTTCCTGTTGCTGGGTTCCGTCTTTTTCCTGGCCGTGGGCCAACCTCCGCTCGCCACCTTCTGGGCCATGATCAAGGGCGCCTTCGGCGACGGGTATTCGCTTTCGGAAACCCTGGTCAAAACCGCGCCCATCCTGCTCTGCGCCATCGCGGCCGCCTTGCCCGCGCGCTTGGGGCTCATCTCCGTGGGCGGGGAGGGCCAGCTTTATATAGGCGCCCTGTTCGGCACGGGCGTGGTGCTGGCTTTCCACACCTCTCCCATGTATGCGCTATTGCCCGCTATGCTGCTGGCATCCGCCGCGGGCGGCGCCGCCTGGGCGTTGATCCCGGCCTATCTCAAGGCGCGCATGAACGTGAACGAAACCATCACCACCCTGTTGCTCAATTACGTGGCTTCCCTGTTCGTCGACTTTCTGGTGTACGGCCCCTGGAAGGATCCCAACAACCTGGGCTGGCCCGCCACCATCGGCTTTCCTCCCGCGGCCAAGCTCCCGGCCCTGTTCGGCACGCGCGCGCACATAGGCTTGATCTTCGGGCTCGTGGCCGCGGTGGCCCTGTACGTTCTGACTGCCCGCACGCGCTGGGGAACCTGCCTGCGGCTCCTGCGCAGCAACCGGCGCGTGGCGGAAGGCATCGGGCTGAACTACGGCCGCCAGGCCATTCTGGTGATGTGCCTGGGCGGCATGCTGGCTGGCGTGGCGGGCATCTGCGAAACCTCCGCCATCCAGGGACGCTTGCAATCCGGCATATCCAACGGCATGGGCTTCAGCGGTTTCCTGGTGGCGTGGATGGCGGGCGGCGATTTCCTGCGCATCATACCTTTGTCCTTGCTGTTGGGCGGGCTTCTGGCCAGCGGCGACAGCCTGCAGATGTTCGCGGGCCTGCCGTCGTCGGCATCTCTGGTGTTGCAAGGTTTGCTATTCGCCTGCGTGCTGGCGGCCGGCAGTCTCAAGGCCGGGCGGGGAGCCGATCGTGTCTGAATTCGATGCCGCTTTGGGCGGCTTCATCATTTCCGCGCTGCGCAGCTCCACGCCTTTGCTTTGGGTGCTGCTGGGCGAGATCCTCACCCAGCGCGTGGCGGTGGTGAACCTGGGGGTGGAAGGGCAGATGCTGGCGGGCGCCTTGGCCGGGTTCGCGGCCACCTTGGCCACCGGGAACCCCTGGTTGGGCCTGGTGGCCGGCGTGGCCGCGGGAATGGCGCTTTCCTCCCTGCACGCCTTGCTTTGCGTGGGCCTCAAAGCCAACGCCTTCGCCAGCGGCCTGGCGGTCTGGATGCTGGGCTTCGGGCTGAGCGCCTTCTACGGCATCCCCTTCGTGGGCCAGAAGATCAACGGTTTCCAGGCGCTGTCGCCGGGGGCGCTGGAGCGGATCCCGATTTTAGGTACTTTCGTCACGCAGATCACGCCGACGGTGGCGATGGCCATCCTGGCTTCGCCGCTGCTGGGCTGGTGGCTGTACCGCACGCGCACGGGTCTTTCCTTCCGCGCCGTGGGGGAATCGCTTTCCTCGGCCAAGGCCCTGGGACTCAAGACCGCGCGCGTGCAGGCGCTGGGCATCCTGGCGGGCGGGGCCTTCTCCGGCATGGGCGGCGCGGCCCTTTCCGTCGACTATACCCGCAATTGGGTGGAAGGCATGACGCAAGGGCGCGGTCTGGTTGCGGTGGGCCTGGTCATAGTGGCGCGTTGGAACCCTTTCCTGGCCATCCCCGCGGCCATGCTGTTCGGAGGCGCGGAGGCTTTGACCTTGCGGATGCAGACTTCCGGCGTGCCCATTTCCTCCCATCTGTTGCATACGCTCCCTTACCTGGCTTCCCTGGCCGTGCTCGTGCTCAGCTATACGCGCGCCAACAAGGAAGGCGGCACGCCCGCGGGACTGGGCGCCGTCTTCTCCCAATCGCAATGAACCACCCCGGAAAGGAATCCATCATGGGCCCCTGCAAACGCTTTCTCTATTCCTGCGTCCTCTTTCCCGTCGCCACGCTGGCCTTGCTGGCCGCGGCCGCAACGGCCGCACCAAGCGCCGAGATCAAGATTGGGTACATATACGTGGGTCCCAAGAGCGACTACGGCTACAATTACGCCATGGATCAGGGCCGCTTGTATGTGGAGAAGAACGTGCCCGGAGCCAAGACGATAAGCTTCGAAAACGTGCCCGAAAATGCGGAGGTGGAACGCGTTATGGAGCGGATGATCAAGGGCGGCTGCACCATCATTTTCCCCACCAGTTACGGTTACCTGGATCCGGCCCTCAACGTGGCCAAGAAATACCCCAAGGTCACCTTCATGCATGGCGGCGGCTTCAAGACCGCGCCCAACCTCGGAACCTTCTTCGCCGGCATCGACGACGCCATGTACCTGGCGGGCATGACGGCCGGGGCCATGACCAAGACCAATAAACTTGGTTTTCTGGCGGCGCATCCAATCCCGCAGGTGCTGCGGAACATCAACGCCTTCACGCGGGGGGCGCAATCGGTGAATCCGGCCGCCACCACCACCGTGGTTTGGACCGGCACTTGGTCCGATCCGGGCAAGGAGGCGGAAGCGGCCAACTCCCTGGTGGACGCGGGCGCGGACGTTTTGACCGGGCACGTGGACAGCCCCATCACCTATACGCAGACGGCCGAGAAGCGCGGGGTCATGGTGGTGGGTTACCATGCGGACGCGGGCAAGTTCGCCCCGAAGGGATGGCTGGTGGGCGCAGTCTGGAACTGGGGCCCCATGATGGCCCGCATCGTCAAGTCCGTGCAGGACGGCACTTGGAAGCCCGAGCATATCCGCGGCAACCTGCAAGCCGGGGACGCGGATCTCTCCGCCTTCGGCCCTTCCGTGCCCCAGAAGGTAAAAGACATGGTGCTGGCCAAGGAAAAGGAATTCAAGAGCGGAACGATGCAGCTCTGGAGCGGCCCCATCGTCAAGCAGGACGGGGCCGAAATCGCGCCCAAGGGCGCGCAGCTGGCCATGGCCAACCTGGAGGGGATGGATTTCTTCGTCAAGGGCGTGGTGGGGACGGTGAAATAGGAACGATGGAAACAGCAAGCGGGGGAGGGTATGCCGATGCAAATGGAAGCCAATCCGAGGAACAGGATACGTAACGTGCCGGCTCCCAGGATGAGGGTCCATCTGGATTTCGCGGGAATCTGGGGCCAGGGCTTGTGGATGGCTCCGCGCCCCGGCATCAAGGTGCGGGAGCTGTACCAGTCCGACGACGGGTATCGCATCAGCATGGTGCGCTATGCGCCCGGCGCCAAGGTGCCCGAGCATTTGCATACCGGCGATGAGCATTCCTACGTGCTGGAAGGATCCGTGCGGGACGCCGCCGGGGAATATGCGGCTGGCTCCTACCTGCTCAACCCCATGGGATCCCGCCACGTAATGTGGAGCGACAGGGGCGCCTTGGTGCTGACGCATCGCTTGGGGCCCATCCGTTTCCTTAGCGGTTGGCGCCCCGGGCCGGAAGCGCCGCCGGAGGCCCGGGGTTTCCCCGACGAGGGAACGCCTTTACTCATAGATACCGGCGCGGAAGCGGGCGCGGCTTGGGAACGGTTGCGCAAAGGCGTGCAGATAATGCCCATGTTCGAGGGCTCGCCCGGAAACTACAAGACCGCCCTGGTGCGCTATCTTCCCGGGTCCGCCGTGCCCGCGCATATCCACTTGGGCGACGAGCACGTTTACGTCCTTTCGGGCTGCCAGGAAGACGAACATGGCAGTTACGATGCCGGCTCCTACGTGTATAACCCCATGGGCACCACCCACCGCGTCTGGAGTGAAGAAGGCTGCCTGGTCCTGATCCATTGGCGCGCGCCGATAAGGTTTCTCTAACCGGGAGCGATAGAATGGAAAGCTTCAAGATCAAGGCCGACCCCTATCCATGGCCGTTCGATGGGGAGGTGGAACCGCGCCGCCTCGCCCTAATCGTCATCGACATGCAGGTGGATTTCTGCGGCCAGGGAGGCTACGTGGAGAGCATGGGTTACGATATCGGCTTGACGCGGGCCGCCATCGGCCCCATCCGGCGCACCTTGCACGTAGCGCGCCGGGTACCCGGCCTGCTGATTATCCATACCCGCGAAGGCCACCGTCCGGAGCTGGTGGACCTGCCGGCCAACAAAAGCTGGCGCAGCCGCCGCGTTTGCCCCGGCATCGGCGAGCCCGGGCCCAAGGGACGCATCCTGGTGCGCGGCGAACCCGGCTGGGAGCTGATCCCGGAGCTGCGTCCCATGCCGGGTGAAATCGTGGTGGACAAACCCGGCAAAGGCAGTTTCTACGCCACCGATCTGGAGCACATCCTGCGCACCAAGGGCATTACCCATCTCATCCTGTGCGGGATCACCACGGACGTATGCGTGCATACCACCATGCGGGAGGCGAACGATCGCGGCTTTGAATGCGCCATGATCACGGACGGGACCGCGGCCACGGAGAAGCGCCACCACGAGGCGGCCATCTCCATGATCAGCATGCAGGGGGGAGTCTTCGGGGCCACCGTATCTTCCGACGATCTAATCGAGGCGCTGGAACCGCTGGCGATGGCGCGCAACGGGGCGGAACGGATGGGTTGAGCGGCAGTCCGGAAAACCGGACCCCACCGGTTCCCGATTCCTAAGGTCCGGGCGCCCCGCGGTGGAACAGCGGCAAGGGCGAAGCGGAGGGAAGCTTGCGTTTCCCTTCGGCATCGTAGCTCTGCTCGCGCGGTCGCGCCGATCCAGGTTCCCGTTTTCCCGTAGCGGCTCTTTCCCGGGCGCGGATGTCCGTGCCTTCCGAGGCTGCGAGCCCATTCAGGTATTCCTCCAGATTGGTATACCCGTTCTTATCCGCATCCCCTTTTCCGTCGGCGGCATTGGCGGGATCCAATCCGTGGCTTTTCTCCCAAGCGTCAGGTATCCCATCCCGATCCGTATCCACCGGGGCCGCGCCGCCTTTCACGGTGCCCGGTCCATGCATCGGCAGGTCCGTTTCATTGCTGATGGTCTTGCCCTTGGTCCCCAGCGAAGATAATTCCGTCATCAGGAAAAGATCCACCTCGTCCCGCTTCAAGGAAGCGCCTGCCTGGGCCAGCGCCAATGCGAAGGCCGCTGGCGGTGTGATTTTAGTAACGATGGGATAATCATAAGGCTTGGCCTGCCAGGCCACCGTTCCGTACTTCGCCGGCGGCAGGATCGCCCCGTCCAGGGTGCCGTTCTTGTTGCCGTCCTGGAAATTGCCGGCCGCGTAGATGTGGAAATTCAGGTTGCCGCGCGTGAAGGCATCGTCCCCCGTGCCGGGCCCGTTGATGAAATAGTTATCCTCCACGTTCACGTAGGACGCGGAATCCGAATCCCCTTCGATATAAGCGGCCACTTCCCAATTGTAGATCACGTTGTTCACGAACTGGCTCACGCCTTTGACCTTGGGGTTGCGCGTGTGGTTGTCGATGTAGAGTGTGCGGAGTATGCTCAAGCCGCCGTTGGTTTGCAGCAGGCCGCCGGCGGAATGGGTTTGCAGGCCTTGCGAGACGATGCAGTTCTGGATGGTGACGTTGCTGACGGGGCCGTTGATGGAAAAGGTTTCGTCCCGGCCCCACGATACCGATACGTGATCGAATATCATGTCATGGCCTTCCGCGATGGTGATGCCGTCCTTGCCCAACGTCCCGTTGCTGCCCATGCGGAAGCGGATGTAACGGACAATCGCGTTGTCCGCGTTGGAGAATGACATCCCGTTGCCGTATACGGTTATGCCGTCTCCGGGCGCGGATTGGCCCGCGATGTAGATGTTCGCGGCGACCATGATGCGTTCCTGGATCCGGATAACGCCGCCCACGTCGAACACAACGGTGCGACCCGGTTTCGACACGGCATCGCGGAAGGATCCGGGCCCGGCATCGTTGAGGTTGGCAACATGATAGACTTCCCCGCCCCGCCCGCCGGTGGCGAAACGTCCGAATCCTTCCGCGCCCGGGAAGGCCGGCAATTGCGCCTGGGCCCATATGCAAAGGCCCAAACACCACAAGCCGGTTTTTTGCAAAGCGCCGGCGCCTTGCCGCGACGTAAAGAAGGAGCTAACCCGCATAAGCGCAAAGTATGCTGGCGGGAAGAACCGCGCAGGGGGTTTGTCTTGCCGGCGGCTTGTCTAGTAGACAACATCCGCGTCAAGTTAGGGAAATATGAGGGTTTCCGCTTGCAGGCCTTGCCCGTAAACGCCTCTCATGAGCACGCGGCAAACCACCGGACCCGCCGCGGGATGGCCGCGATGAAATGCTTCGGAATCGAAAGCAGCCCGGGCTGGACCCGGCCCGGTCCGGCCCAGATCATAATGCGCCAGCAGGGAACCGTTCACGGAAACCACGTCCAGCCATAGGGATACCGTTTCCGCGAGGCTGCCTTGCCACAGTAGGATGGGCGCGCGCTTTCGCTCCGTGCGCAGGCTTTGGTTCTCCGGCATGGGAGGGACTATTCCGGCCGGACAGGAAACGTGGTTTACGAAGTCGGGACTGGGATCGCAAAAGTCCTCCGTACCTTGGCCGTAATGTGCCGCCAGGAAATTCTTAAAGGCCAGCGTGTCCAGGCATTCCGATTGCAGCGACCAGCCCCAGGATAGCGCCGCGAAGCGCATGGCCATGGAAGTGTCTTCCGCGATGACGATGCGATGCCTGGTTTTCGCATCGCAAAGCGGATCCTGCGGATACGCGTCGGCGACGCCCTGAAGACGGGCGATATCCCCCCGGCAATCCCCGGCGGTATTGCAATTGATCAGGAAAACCACCGCGCCGTGCTCCATGTCATGCACGTAAAAACCCGGTTCCAGCACGGAGGCATAGGTCTTGTAGTCCGCCCAGACGGGATAATGCTTTCCGGAAGTAGGCGGATACTCCGTAAACGTCAGCGGGGAGCAGACCAACACATGCAAACCCGCTTGCAAGGTATGCTGAACCGGCTGCGGCGCCTGGCATGCGCCCGGGTCCGCGGACCGGGAAGCCGACGCCATCGCCATCGCGGGCGTTGCGTTCTTGGCGGCTTCCGTCTGGCTGGCGAATAGCAAGTTGCCCGCGCAGGCCGCGGCCACCCATGCCGCCCGACTCAGAGCCAGCTTCCGTCCCGCGCCCCTTGCCATGATTTTCTCCCCGGAAAGTGTAGGCACAACGTAACTATTTTTACCCTTCCGGGATCGGACCCCTGGCCGAGGAGTCGTTACGAATACTTCACCCGCGAGATGAGCGCCTTGCTTAACAGCGTGCGTGTGGATGAAACCCAATCCACAAGTAAGGGGTCCGTTAAGCGCGATTCCTGCCCTGGCCCGGGCGTCCCAGCGCATGCCAGAAGGCGAGATAGTCGCCGGAAGGGATGGTAGCGCGGCCCCGGGTCGGCAAGTTGTAATAATAGACCTGAGCCGCATGCTTCGCATGCGCATCCCCCAAGAAGACGGTGGTTTCCGCGCGCATGAATTCGGATTCGGAGGGCTTTAGCGTATCGAAACCCTCATAGGCGTCGATGACTTTGAAGAAGGCTCGCGGGTCCGCCAGCCGGATCAAACGCCCCCATATTTTCGGGGCGTCCTCATCCGCCGCCTCCCCGGGCCATGGCACGGCGCCGGGATAATCGCCCAGATCGTAGAGCAGACCGTGGATGAACGCGCGTCCCAGGGAAACGCCCGCATTCCGGGTCGCTTCGTCTACCGCTGCGATTCCGGTGGTGAGCATCAAGGTGCCGTAAGTGAAGAGCAGGCTGGCATCGGCGTTTTGATCGGGGCTCATAAGGCCAAAATAGCTACATCGCGCGGTTTGATAGGACCCGGCCCAAGAGCTATTTTTCGGGCCAAAATCCAACCCACGCGCTTACGCCGCAGACCGGAAACGCATCCATGACCGATACCAAGCAATACGAAAATCCCCTCATCAAGCGTTACGCGTCCGCCCGCATGGGTTTCGTCTTCTCCCCGCAATTCAAGTTCCAGACTTGGCGCAAATTGTGGATCCTGCTGGCCGAGGCCGAGAAGGAATTGGGACTGCCCATCACCGACGGGCAAATAGCCGATCTGCGCGCCCATGAACGGGATATCAATTTCGAGGAAGCGGAGAAGCGCGAAAAGGCCGTCCGCCACGACGTGATGGCCCACGTGCATGCCTACGGACTGCAGGCCAGGCAGGCCGCCGGCATCATCCACCTGGGCGCCACCTCCGCTTATGTCACCGATAACACCGATCTCATCCAGGCCCGCGCCGGCATGGACCTGGTGCGCCGCCGGCTGCTGCGCGTCGTTGCGGCCCTCTCCGCCTTCGCGCGCCGATACAAGGATTTGCCCACCTTGGGCTTCACGCATTTCCAGCCCGCCCAGCTCACCACCGTGGGCAAGCGCGCCACCTTATGGATCCAGGATCTGCTCCTCGATCTGGAGGAACTCGCCTTCGTCGACACCAGCCTGCCTTTCCTGGGCGTCAAAGGCACCACCGGCACCCAGGCCAGCTTCCTGGAACTTTTCGACGGCGATCACGCCAAGGTCAAGGCCTTGGATGAAAGCGTCACCAGGAAGGCCGGCTTCGCCCGCAGCTTGGGCGTCTCCGGGCAGACCTATACGCGTAAGCTCGATTCGCGCGTGCTGTCCCTGCTTTCCAGCGTCTCGCAATCGTTGTGCAAGTTCTCCACGGATCTGCGCCTGCTCCAGCATCTCAAGGAAATCGAAGAACCCTTCGAGGCAGATCAGATCGGTTCCTCGGCCATGGCCTACAAGCGCAATCCCATGCGCGCGGAACGCATCGGATCCCTGGGCCGCTTTGTGCAAGCGCTCGTTTCGAGCGCCGCCTTCACCGCCTCCACGCAATGGTTCGAGCGCACCCTGGACGATTCCGCCAACAAGCGCCTGGCCATCCCGCAGGCGTTCCTCGCCATCGACGCCATGCTTATCCTGGCGGAGAACATCGCCGGGAACCTGGTGGTTTATCCCAAAATGATCGAGCGCCACGTGCTGGCGGAGCTGCCCTTCATGGCCACCGAGAACATCCTCATGGCCGGCGTCAAGCGCGGCGGCAACCGGCAGGATCTGCACGAGGCCATCCGCCTGCATTCCCTGGAGGCCGCCAAGCGCGTTAAGCAGGAAGGTCTGGACAACGATCTGATGGATCGCATCGCCCGGGATCCCGTCTTCGGCATGGACGCGAAAGCGCTGGGCGAAGTGATGGACCCGGCCGGGTTCACGGGCCGTTCGCCGGAAATCACGGAAGAATTCCTCACCTGGGAAGTGGAGCCGGTATTGGCCAGGCACGCGGATTGGAAGACGCTGGATCAGGAAGACCTGCGGGTTTAAGTCCGCGCCTGCCGCCCTCCGGCCTGATCCGGATAAGCCCGCAACTCCGGCGCCGCACAGGCCGCCGCCAGGATCGCGCCCTTGCAGGCCCTATGAAAGCGGCGTTTGAGGGAGAAGCCGCTTTGCGACCATAGCCAGAAATAGTCGCGCCGGGCGGACAAATCCATGTCCGTGAAGGGGCGTACAGTCGGCCCATGCTTCGTGAGGAAAAAATCCAACAGCTTTTCATCCTGGCAGCGCTTCCGCTCCAGTTGTTTCCGCACCAACTCCGGCGTGTTGGCCGGATAGGCTTCCAAGGCCCGCCGTTCCTGGGCCAGCGTGGAATCCGTCAGGTTCGGGAAGGCTTCCGCGGCATTGAACGCCGACAGGCTTTTCCGCCAAGCGTGGGCCGGCGCCAGGCGCGCGGCGAAAAGGGTTTGGCAATGCGCCAGCCGGTGGTGAGGAAAGCGGAGGGGATCGAAGGGAAGGATGGTTTCGAGCAAAGCTTTGAGAACGGCATCGGCGGCAACTGCCGACGCTCCCGCGCCGCCGGAGACGGCCGGCCCGCTATGGCCGGCTTGTTCAGTTCGTTCGGCTTGTCCGGTAAAAGCGCGGCATACCGATGCGAACGCCTCCAATGCCGAGCGCAGGCTGCCATGGTAATCGGGTTCGGTCATGCGGATTCGACGCGCGGAATCCGCGGGAATGTTACGGGACCGGGGAAGATGGCGGACGACTTGCGGTATTTGCGCCGGGATTGTTAAATCATGATGATGCAAATCATCATTTCCACCCCGTCGCTATTGTTCCCCGCGGTCTCCCTGCTGATGCTGGCCTATACCAATCGTTATCTGGGGATTGCCGCCGTGATCCGGCAGCTGCATAAAACCCATAGCGAGTCCCCCAAATCCATCTACTTGCAGGAGATCAGCAGTCTGCGCAGGCGTATCCGCCTCATCCGCGACATGCAGTCCCTGGGCGTACTGGCGCTCATCCTGTGCACCACTTCCATGCTGCTGCTGTTCGTGGATAAGCAGGCGGCGGGAGAAACCGTGTTCGCGGTGAGCATCGTCTGCATGCTGCTGTCCCTCGCCGTTTCCTTCGTGGAAATCCGCATGTCGGTTATGGCGCTGGATCTCCATCTCAAGGATTTGGAGAGGGAAACGGGACCGCTCTAACAGGGTGTTGAAAAAGTCCCCGCGAGGCCAAAGGCCGTGCAAGCGGGCCGCGACGCAGGCCCCGGTTCGCGCAGCCGGCCGACGCCCGCGGGGACTTTTTCAACACCCTGCTAAGGGAGATCCAGGCGGAGCAGGCCGAGTTTCCAGGAGCCCTGGTCGGTGCCGATGCGGATGGACTGGGCGCCCTTTTGCAAACGCAGGCCGGCGCGGATCTCCTTCCAGGCGGTATCCGCGGGCAGCGCCACTCCCACCCTTTCTCCGCCCGGTCCGCCGATGGCCACCTGCGCGGATGAATCGCAGGCATAGCGCAGCGTCAGGGTATAATCCCCCGCCGCCGCCGCATCCACGGAATATTCCAGGCTGTCCCCTTTTCCCAACTCCTTGACGATGCCGCCTTCGCCGGCGATCGAATCCAGGCGGGCACCGGACAGGGCACGGAAGGATTGCGCCTGTACCGTGCCCGGCACGGGCCAGGCATGGTACGCCGCGCTGTCGGCCAGTACTTGCGTCAACGCCGTTTCCATCACCGCCCAGTCATTCCCTTCCCTGGGGATGTTGATGATGTCGTAGGGCGCGGGCACGCCCACGGCCAGGGTCATGGGAGCGGCCGTGACGTTCGCCGCCTGCGCGCTCTTCCAGGCCCTGCCGTCGGCCAGCAAGGCCGCGGGGCCGAAGTCCGTGTAGAATTCGCCCACGGTGGCCGTATCCCGCTCCGCGCGCATTCGCAAGCCCACTAGGTTGCCGGGAAAGGCTTCCGCCACGGGCGGCACAGCATTCCCGCCCCAGGGATAATTCCCCCATTCGATAAAGCGGCATTGCTTGGCCACCAGATAGGCCGCCAAGGTGTCCCGATCATTGGAGCCCTGGTTGTAGACGCCGAATACCACCATCTTGTCGATGATGGAAGGATCGGTCAGAATGGCGTCCGCCACGGTGGTGAGCGGTCCCCCCGCCAGGACCACCAGGGGCTTGGCCGCGCTGGCTTGGCGGGCTTCCGCGATCAGGAGGTTGATGCCGGGATTGCTTTCGGGGCGGATGTCCCGCCACTTGCCCGAAGGCGGCAGCGCCAGTTTCCGGGTCGCGCCCGCCACGGGCTCGGGGATGTTCCGCATGCCGGAGAGACGGCAGGCCCTGGCCTCCTCCGTCCAAGCCGAGAAGGGCTCCGGCATGATGGCCGAGATATCACGCCGGATACGGGTGGCCACGTTGCCCCTGAGGTCGATGCCGCCCCGGCTGGCCAAGGCCCAGACGAATTCATTGTCGAGCGTGTTGGTGCAGAAATCGTTGTCGTAGAAAACCGGATTGCTCCCGTCCACGCCCGCGATGATAACCCTGCCTTGGGAAACCGTGAAGGCTTGTTTCAATCCCTTGGTCAGCACCAGGCTGCCCGCCTGCGCGGCGTTCCGCCCCGTGACCACGATGCCATCCACAACCTTGGGTTGCACGAAGGCGATGGGGCTGGAGGCTTCCAGGGCGAAGCTACCGGCCGGCATCTCGGCCAGATTGAAATACCCCGTGCCGGAGTCCGCCGCGCCCGCATGCTCGGTCCCCATTACCGCTACGGAAGCGGGCCCCCGGCTGCTATCCGAAAAACGCACCATACCGGTGATGGATCCGGTGGGTTGCAGGATCAGGCCTTCCAATTCCCTCCGCGCCAGTCCGGCGGGGATGGTGAAGCGGATCAGAGCCCCGCGCCCCTCGGGATACAAAGCTTCCAGCGCATATTCCCCGGGAGCCACGGAGTCGATGCGGAAACGCCCGGCCGAATCGGTGAGCGTATCCCATTTCGCCTTCCCCCCGAGCGCGGGATCCCGGATCTTTCCCGGCAGGTAATCCGCGGGACGCATGCGGATGCGCGCTTCGGCCGCCGCCCGGCCGTCCGGCCATTTGACTTCCCCCAAAACCTGAGCGGTCCCGGTTTCCGTTTCCGTGGCTCCTCCCGCCAAAGTGGGAGAGGATTGGAAACAACCTATCAGTTGCAGGCTGCCGCATAGGAGTAACGCCAGGGTCTTCCGCATCATGCCTCGTCCGGACGGGGAATGCGCTTGGAAAGCGGGAACAACCCCATATTGAAATGGTAGACCATTTCCGGGGACGCATCCATGCCGGCCATTTCCATCAGGCGGGCGCGGAAGATTCGCATCTCCTTGACCATTTCCCTGTAGGTTTCGCGCGATACGCTCAAGGTGAGGGAGGACATGGATCGTTCCGCGGCGTTCAGGCGATCATAGGCTTCCACGGCCATGCGCAGCATCTTGATCTGGTATTTGATGATCTGGTAATTCTCAACCCCGTAGCCCGTGGAGATCAGGGGCTCCGCCTGTACATAGTGGGAGCCCTCCTTTTTCAACAATCCTATCCTTACCAGCATATCCACCGAGTTCTGCGCTTTCAATGCGCTGATGGGCGGCCGCAAGCTATTGCCTATCTTCATGAAGTCTTCGCCGAAATCGGACAGGGTCGCTATTTCCCGGATGGCGCAATGGAACCATTCGGAAAAGTACTCGTATTTCTCCATTCCGATGCGCAGAGTATTGCGCGCTTTCTGCAATCCGATCAGCTTGTCGAAGAAGCGGTTCTTCTCTTTGACCCCCTTGGCTTGGTTGAAGAAGACCAGGTTCTCGAAATATTCGGATTCCTTGATGTCCAGCTTCAAGGCGGCGACCACTTTGGAAATGGTCTCCTTGGTAAGGCTGCGCTTGCCTTCGATTAGGAATTTGAAGAATGGGGCGGAATTGATGCCGGCCTTCTGCGCCAGGTAGCGATAGGAGAAAGCAGGATTGGCCGACTTCCGTTCCTCATAATAGTCCTTGATGAAAATCCGGTAATCCGAATACTCGTAGATGGAAAGCATGTACCCGCTATGTTTTTTTTCAATGTATGCAAATTCCCACTTTTCCACCTTGGCTCCCGGGAATTTCCGTTTACCTGTGTAAACGGATAAATGGGCTTATTTTCCGGGAGCGGGGTTGAGGGATTCAAGAGGGCGCCCGTTCCCGCTTCTTGATGTGTTTTCGCTTTTGGGGAGCGCCTCAGGTAGCGGCAAGGTTACCCAGGGGGTATCCGGTGCCGGGGGGAGAGCCTTTCCGGGTTTTCCCGAGGTCCCATGGCCCGCATCCGGCGAAACCATAAGCCGATCGGAGTGGAAAAGCGGGGTATCCACGCGGACGCGGATGCGGGCTTTCGCGTGCCCGGGCCTCCGGTGCCGGTTCCGCTCCAGGGCTATATATTAGGCGGGGCCAAAGGCCGGCGCGGAATACCATCCGAATCCGGCCCGCGATGGGGATGAAACGGAGCGGATGATGGAACGGACCCGGCTTGTGAAGGGAATCCTTTTTTGGATTTGCGCGATTTGCGGGCTGGGCACTTTCGCTTGGGCCAGGACGGCGGGCATGCACCGGGTGTTCGTCATCGGAGACTCCACCGTAATGACCTATCAGAGCAACGTGTATCCCCAATCCGGCTGGGGCCAGGAACTGGCTTTCTATTTCGATCCCGCATCCATTTCCATCCTCAACCGGGCCATCGGCGGCCGCAGTTCCCGCAGCTTCGTGGAAGACGGGCATTGGGCGTCCGTGAAAAAGGAATTGAAAAGCGGGGACTTCCTTTTCATCCAATTCGGGCATAACGATCGCAGCACCGTGCCGGAACGGCATGCGGACACGGCCCAGTACAAAACCTTCCTGACCCAGTACATTAGCGAGGCGCGCGCCCTGGGAGCCATCCCCGTGCTGGTCTCGCCCATGAACATGAATACCTGGATCGGGACAAGCCTGCGGGAGGTGTTCACGGAAGGGGTCAACGATTACCGCGGCGCCATGAGTCACGTGGCCGCGGCTACGGGGGTCCCTTTCATCGATCTGGAGAAGAAGTCGAAGGAGCTTTTCCAGGGCCTGGGCCAGGCCTACCTCACGGATTTCCTGTTCCTGACCCTCATGCCGAAAGAATACCCGAACTTCCCCCAGGGTAACACCGATGGTACCCACTTCCGGGAAATGGGGGCGGTGGAGATGGCGGGACTGGTGGCTTCGGGCCTCCGCGATTTGGGGTCGGGAGGCGGCGGGGCGGAAACCTCGGCTCTGGCCGGCGCCATGGTGCCCCTGGCCGACTTGAAAATCACGGGCGACAAGCCGGGAGCAGCATTGCTGACGCGCAGCGCCGCCTATCCGGCCGGCATCCCCATCACCCTCAAGGTTTCGCCCAAGGCGGGGGAAACCTTTTTGCAATGGGTGGACGGCGCCGGCAAGGTGCTCGGCAAAGAGACGCATCTGACCTTTCCCATGCCCGCCGCGGGTCGGACCGTTTTCGCGCAATTCAAGGGCGGCAGCGGATCGCTGGTAGCCATCGCTGCCGCGGGCTCCCCGGGGGGGCGGACCGTCCCCGTAGGTAACCGCCCGGTTTCCCAGGCTTACGATGCGGGCGGGCGCCTGCGGCGCGCATCCACGCGCGGACCCGCCTGGACCAGGCCGGAGCCGGTTCGGGACCTCGCCGCGGCCGGAAGCTATAGGAAGGAATGATGGGGTACCCGAGGCTTTCCGCGCTGGCTTGCTTGGCAAGCTTGTCGGCTGCGGCGGTTTCCGCCAACGTGGCGGTAAAACCGCCTTTCGCCGCTTCCATGGTCCTGCAGAGGAACATGGCCAATCCCGTATGGGGGACCGCAGCGGCGGGCGAAGCGGTGACGGTATCCATCGGCGGGCAAAGCAAGACGGTGACCGCGGCGGCCGGCGGCAAATGGCAGGTGAAGCTCGATCCCATGGAGGCGGCCGGCCCCTTGACGCTCAAGATAGTGGGTAGCAATACCGTTACCCTGGGGGATGTGTACATAGGCGAGGTCTGGCAAGTGGCCGGCCAATCCAACATGGATACCCGCCTGAGCTTTTACCCCAACCTGGCCGACTCCATCAAGCATGCGGACATGCCTTTACTGCGTTACTACACCTTGCGCCAGCCCGGCGAGACCACCACATGGCTGGTCGTGTCCCCTGCCACGGCGGGGAAGCTTTCCGCTACGGGCTATTTTTTCGGCAAGCAAATCCAGAAAACCACCGGCGTGGCCGTGGGCCTGGTGGTCACCGCGGTGGGGGGCACCACCATCGAGTCCTGGTTGGATCCCGTCACCTTGTCCGCCAATCCCGCCATCAATACCGCGGATAGAGGAGGCAACTGGAATACCTGGGTTGCCAACGTGGCTGGTTTCGGGCTGCGCGGCACGGTGTGGATCCAGGGCGAGCAGAATTGCACCGCCGCGGGCGCCCCCACTTACGGGGAACGTTTCAAGCTTTTGATCAAGGGTTGGCGCGCGGCCTGGGGCCAAGGCGATTTCCCGTTCTATTACGGACAGCTTTCCAGCACCACCGGCGCGCCGGATCCCAACAACGTAAGCTATGTGGCGCAGGTGCGCGAGGGGCAAAGGCTGGCCCTGGCCTTGCCCGCCACCGCCATGAGCGTGCATATGGATATCGGCAGCGGCGGCTGGCATTTTCCCGATAAGCCCACCGCCGGGTTCCGCTTGTCTTTGCCCGCCAAGGCGCTCCTGTACGGGCAGAAGGACGTGGTCTATTCCGGCCCCGTGTGGGTGTCGCTGATCCTGGCCGGCAACAAGGCGAAGCTGGTCTTCGCGCATACGGAAGGCGGCCTGGCGGTCAAGGGCGCGGTGACCGGATTCGCCATCGCGGCCGCCGGCGGCAAGTGGGTCTGGGGCGATGCCGTCATCAGCGGCGATACCGTTATCGTGAGCGCCGCCGGAATCGATAAACCGGCCAAGGTGCGCTATGCCTGGTCCGACAATCCGAACTACAGCTTATACAACGGGGCGGGTCTGCCCGCTTCGCCCTTCACCACGGAGGGAGAGCCCGGAACGGTGGCTATGGGAAAAAGACCGGCGCATGCAGGCGCGGCCATGGCCGTCGGGACCGCCACGGGCGATGTGTGGATCAATCCCATGGGACGGCGATCGGGGAAAGCCGCCGGGGGAATTTCACCGGTGCCGGTATTCAGGCTCCGGAGCCGCGCGACGGTACGGTAATATGCAGGCAGCGATTCCGCATATCCGCTCAAACGGGGCCGCCTTTCTTTCACTTCGCAATCATGAACGGGGACGAGCGATGCACATTCGGAAAATCATTCCACTTTCCATTCCATTCCTGGGCCTGTTTTTGGGGGCCTTCTCCGCCGCGCCCGCGTTGGCCGCCGTGGCCATGCAGGGTTTGTTCGGCGATCATATGGTGCTGCAGCGGGACATGCCCATCCCCATCTTCGGCGCTGCGGCGCCCAATGAGGCGATCACGGTCAAATTGGGCGCGGGCCAAGCGGCAGGCAAAGCGGGAGCGGACGGTCGGTTCCTGATCCGCCTTCCCGCGCAAGCCGCGGGCGGCCCTTTCGAGCTGAGCGTGGCCGGCGCCACTACCGTCACCTTCAAGGACGTATACGTCGGCGAAGTCTGGATCGCGTCCGGCCAATCCAACATGGATTACCGCGTGGATTGCAAAATCGGCTGGGCCACCTGCAACCCGCCCTTAAAGGACATGGCCAAGGAAGTGGCCGCCGCCAACTACCCCTTGATCCGTTCCATCAATATCGCGTTCAAGCCCAACGCCAAGCCGCAAACCGGCCTGACCACCACCGGATGGGCGCAGGCGATCGGGGACGGCATCAAGCCCTTCTCCGCCTTGGCGTATTTTTTCGCGCGCGAAGTGCAGCGCAGCCTCCCCAACGTGGCCGTAGGCATGATCCACGCTTCTTTCGGCGCCAGTTGCATCGAATGCTGGATGTCGCGCGAGACGTTGGCCGGCCTGCCTTCCTTCGCGCCCTTGCTCGCCGCCTACGAGAAGGCGCCGGACTACGCCAATCAGCACAATCCCTACAACTGTTACAATGGGCAGATCTATCCGCTCAAGCCCTATGCGGTGCGCGGCGCCATCTGGTCCCAAGGAGAATCGATTTCGCGCGGCGTGGCCACCTACCGCGATTTGCAAGTGGAGCTGGTCAAATCCTGGCGCCGGGATTGGGGGCAGGATATGACCTTCCTCGTCTCCCAGCTGGCCGATTACAATGCCGCGGGGTTTCCGCTGGTGCGCGAGGCGCAGATGCAGGGCGTGCAGATGGTGACCAATGCGGGCCTGGCGGTCAATATCGACATCGGCGAGGCGGCCAATATCCATTTCACCGATAAGCAGGACGCGGGTCTGCGCATGGGGCTGGCCGCCCGCGCCATTGCCTATAAGCAAACGGTGGTCTACTCCGGCCCCCTCTACCGCCACATGGCCGTGGAAGGCGCTTCCATCCGCCTCTTTTTCGATCATGCCGACGGCGGCTTGCAGCTCAAGGGCGGCAATGCGACCACCTTCGAGATAGCCGGAGCCAACGGGACCTATTCCCCGGCCACGGCCAAGGTCGATCAGGACAGTACCTTGCTTGTTACGGGGGCCGGCGTGACCGCGCCCAAGGCGGTCCGCTACGCCTGGGCTGCCGTGCCCGCCGTCAGCCTCACCAACCGGGCCGATCCCACCCTGCCGGCTTCGCCGTTCCGCACCGATGCTCCCGACATGGGGACGCTGCCCACCGCTATCGGGAACGCTTCCCCGCGTGCTTCCGATTCCCCCTTCGCGTTCCACCGCGTCCGCTCGCAGGCTTCGGGAGGCTTTTCCCTGCGCTATGATTTGCCGCAATCGGCCGATGTCTCCCTGGAGTTGTTCGATCTGCGCGGCCATGCCTGGAAATTGGCGGCTGGCCGGCAGGCGGCCGGCTCCCACTCGATGGCGCTGCGGGCCTCGCGGGACGCGGGCGCCGTAGCAGCGGGGAATTTCTCCGGAGCCGAAGGAGTCTACTTCGCCCGCCTCACCGTTGGCGGGCGCGTGGAAACCCTTTCCCTCATCTTGTCCGAAATTTGATCCGATCCCTGAGGATACCATGAATCCCGTCCGTCAATCCGTCATGGCCATGCTTTGCCTGGCCGCGACCATTTCAGCCGACGAACAAGCGGGCGATTGGGAATCCTTAAAGCTTGCCTATTCCTCTCCCACCCCTTACGCGAATTTCGGGGCCGCCCTGCCCATCGGAAACGGCAGGTTGGGCGCCAAGATCTTCGGCGATCCCGCCGTGGAACACTTGGACTTCAGCGAAGCCACACTATGGTCGGGTGGCCCCTGTCAACCGGTCGCCGCAAAGTACCGCCAGACGCTTTTGGACGTGCGCGCCGCCTTGGCGGCGGGCGACTATGCGCGCGCCGATGCGTCGGGCCTACAACTGGCGGATGGGGACAACGAAGCCTTTGAAACGCTGGGAACCCTGACCTTGCAAATGGATGGGGCCGCGGGGTATTCCGGGTACAGCCGGACGCTGGAACTGGACAAGGCCTTGGTGACCGTGAAATATACGGCGGGCGGCGTCGCCTATACCCGCGAGACTTTCGCCAGCCATGCCGGCCAGGTCATCGTGATGCGCATCTACGGCAGCAAGCCCGGCAGCGTGAGCCTTACCGCCGCCCTCGCCACGCCGCTGAAAGGAACCGTGGCCCCGGAAGGCGATCGCACCCTGGTAGTCAGAGGCAGGGCCCCCAGCCACGTGGACGGATACAACACGGCCAACCTGGTGGAATGGGACGAGAGCAAGGGAACGCGGTTCGAGTCCCGTTTGCGGGCGGGCAATATGGGCGGCGCGGTAACCGCCAACGCGGCCGACCTGCGCATCGCGCGCGCGGACACGGCGGTGCTGGTCTTTTCCGCGGCCACCAGTTTTAATGGTGCCGACAAGGATCCGGTCACCCAGGGCCGGGACTATTCCGGGCTGGCGAAGGGATACCTGGACGTCGCTTCCGGAAAATCATTCCAGGAACTGCTCGCCGCCCACCTGCAGGACTATCGCGCCCTGTTCCGCCGGGTATGGGTGGATATCAACGGGGAAAAACCCAACAAGCAGGCGTTGGCCTTCCAATGCGCGCGCTACAGCCTCATCTCGGCCTCCCGCGGGAGCCATGCCGCCCCCCGCAACGAACAGGGGATTTGGAACCGCGACGTTATCCCGCATTACCATTCCAATTACACGCTCAACGAGAATCCCGAGAAATACTACGCGCTGGCAGAGCCCGCCAACCTGGCCGAGACGGTGGAGCCGCTGATCGCCTTTGTGGGAAGCCTGACGCAAGCAGGGCAGTCCACGGCGAAAAACGTTTACGGAGCGCGGGGTTGGGTGTGCCACCACAATACGGACATTTGGGGCAAGACCACCCAGGCTACCGGCAACACCGCCTGGGCGCTTTGGCCCATGGGGGGCATCTGGCTGACCATGCAGGTATGGGAGCGATACGCTTTCGGCCGGGACCAGGATTATCTGCGCGCGACGGCCTATCCCATCATGAAGGGCGCCGCTTTATTCGCGTTGGATCTCCTGGTGGAGGACGGCAAAGGCCATCTGGTAACGTCGCCGTCCACCTCCCCGGAAAATTCCTTCGTCATCTCCGGAAAAAAGCTGGGCGTCAGCCGCGGATCCACCATGGATATGGCTTTCCTCCGCGAGCTGTTCGCGCATACTCTGGAAGCGGCCAGGTTGTTGAACGTGGATGCGGACCTGCAAACGGAAATCGCGGCGGCGCAGGCCCGCCTGCTTCCTTTCCAGATAGGCGGCAAAGGACAGTTGCTGGAATGGTCGCAGGATTTCCAGGAGTCGGAGGTGACCCATCGGCACGTATCCCACCTGGTTTCGGTCTGGCCCCTATCGCAAATCACCGAGCGCGGGACCCCGGATCTTTTCGCGGCCGCCCGCAAGTCCCTGGAGCTGCGCGGTTCCGGCGGCTACCATCCCGACAAGGCCGGCATGTGGGCGCGCCTGCGGGATGGGGATCGCGCGGCCGCGGCCTATGGAACGGATTGGCCGACCATCTACGAGGCTCCGCCCGGCGCCTTCGCGGAGATGTTGTTGCAAAGCCAATCCGGGGAATTGGAGCTTCTGCCCGCTTTGCCGAAAGCCTGGGTTACCGGCAAGGTGGCCGGCCTCCGGGCCCGCGGCGGTTATGAAGTGGATATGGAATGGGCGGCCGGAAAGCTGACCCATGCGGCCATCCGCGCCCCCCTTGGGGCCGTTCCCGTGGTGCGCATCCAAGGCCAGCCCGTCCCGCTGCCCGATCCCAGGATCCAGATGACCACGGCCATCTTCAGGCGTCAGAATGCGGGCCGCCTTCCGGCCCGGGCGAAACCGCTGTTCGCGAACGGACGGTTCCGCATGGAAATCCCCTATGCCGGCGCCTACCGGGGAGTCATGGCCGATTTGCGGGGACGCGAATGGAAATCCTTCCGGGGTAACGGCCCTGCTACCCTGGAATTCCCTCTCCGGAAAAACGATCCCCGCGCCTTCGTGTTCAGGCTGAGCGCCGGGGGCGGGAGCGTGGTGGAGGCATGGACGGTGACGGCGCCGCCGGATTGAAGAATGTTTTGGATGGGCGAACCATTCGCCGGCCTAGATTGTCCAAAGAGCTTGCACCCACCGTAGCCTATCCGAGGACTCCATGATAATCCCCCTCTCCCGCAGCCATCACCGGCCCGGCCGCTTCCGCCTGGGTTTCCCCTCCGCCTCCCATACCTCACTCGGCTTTCTCTCCTTAGCCTTGCTCCTGGCCTGCTCGGACGGGCAGAACCATACCGATCGATTGGGCGCGGAGCGCCTCCGGCCGGTGCCGGCGGACGGGCTGGTCCCCTATAAGCAGGTTTACCTTTCCGTCCTCACGGACACCATACGCAATTGCGATACGGCAAGCGAATACAGGATCTTGATCCGGACCCGGGTAAAAGGCGAAAAACGCGGGGATGAATTCCATTATGACGGCTTCACCAGCAATGGCTACGGGGTTTCCATCTTCACCTTCCAGAAATTCTCCGGGGACTCCCTGTTCATGATCGCCACGGTCAACAAGGGCGGGCCGGACAATTTCTATTCCGGCGTCTGCATCGAGAAGAAAGACCTGGCCCGCACCTTCATGCTCGCGGAGCCCGGACCGGCGAAAGGGGAGGCAAAAAAGCCGCGAGGGCCTGGCGGCAAAAGGCGCGCCGGCGGGGGCATGGCTTCCCTCTGATCCGGAACCGTTTTGCGGGAAGGGTTCGCTAGAACCGCAGCAACATGCTGAATCGTTTCTGGTTGTTGCGGATGCCGTTGTCGAAAGACTTGATGAAGGTGCCGTCCACCTGCAAGATGTCCGAGATCATGAAGCCGAGCCCCAGATCCAATTCATAGCGCTTGCCGCTTTGATCGTAAAGGTAACCCGTCCGGAAAGCGGCCACGTTGGCGTACACGTATTCCATGCCGGTGTTGAACACGCTCTGGTTGACGTTTTCCTGCCAGGTCTCCCATGCGGTATGATCCTTGTTCTCGAAGGGATAGGCCAGGGCTTTCCAGGCGCCTATATAGACCGGGCTGGCATTGTTGTTCTCCCGATAGACGGCTTCCCGGTTCGCGTCCGCGGCCACGGTGAGACGATGGTTGGGCGTATGCACCAGGTCATAGGCCAGGCCCACCTTCCAGGTGAACGGTATGGGATCCGCTTGCGCCTGATCCACGTAGAACACGGCCGGACCCATGTTTTGCATGACGAACGCCAGGTTGAGCCCCTTGATATAAGGCATCTTCCAGAGCAAGCCGGCGTCCACGGCGTAGCTGATGGCGATGCCGTCCGTCTTTTCGCCGCTGGAGGTGATGCCCTGGGCCAGCGCCGAGTAGATGAACTTGGCGTTGACGCCCAATCCCAAATCCTTGCTCAGGCGCGTTCCGTAGCTGAGCGCGCCCACCAATTCATAGGAGTCGAACTTGGCTATTTCCACGCCCTCCGAATTGGTCTGGTTGTTCTGCCCAAAGGAGACGTAGTTGACGAATCCGCCCACCGTGCCCCATTCTTCCACGGGGAAAGTGGCGCCCATGAAAGCATGATAGAGATCCGGCAGATTCAGGACCGGGAGCAGGCTTTCGTAGAAGAAGCCCACTTGCGCCTTGGCGCTGTTATAGCGTTCGATGCCGGCATCGGTGACGAACCAGATGTCCGGCCCTTGCGCCTTGATCTCGTGCACGTTCTTGTCGGTGAGGCCGTTGCCGGTATGGAAATGCACCCAGTCCGAATGATCGTCGGATTTGCCGGCATCATCGCCTTTCGCCTTCTTGGCATCCAGGCGGCCTTTGGCGTTGGTGTACTTGGGCGTGTATTTCCACGCGCCTTCATCGGTACCGATCCAGATATGGCCGTCATCGTCGAGGGCCAGGCTGCGGAGCTGCTGTTTCTTGAAATGGATCTTCTCCCACACGCGCAGGGCGGTGTAATGGGACATGCCCGCCGCATGCGCGGCCCAGACGTGTCCATCCTTGTCCAGCAATACCTTTGTGACGGCCGAGTCGACCAGGCCGTCGGCGGTGGTGAAGATCTTCCACTTGGCCGCGCTGCCAGAGGACTTGGGCGGCGTATAGCGCGCGATGCCGGTGTTCTTGAGGGCCACGTAGATTTCGTCCAGGTTCTCGTTGGCGGCGATAGAGGTGATGGCCTGGGTAGGGAGCAGGTTCTGGCCGCGGCGCAGGATGGTTGTCTTCTTGTACTCGTAGAGGCCGTCCTCGCTGCCGATCCAGATGCTGCTGCCCTTGACGGTGAGCGCGGTGATGCCGAGCTTGCGGAACGGGGAGTTCCCGTTTCCGGCGGCGGCGGCTTCGGCCTTGGCCTTGGAGGCCAGCGAGTCCGCGGTATTGGCGGCTTCCTCCAGGATCCCGTCCTTGGCCGCCGTGGCGATGGAATCGAACAGGGTGCGGGCCAGGGCGCGGCGGTTCAAGGAGTCCGATACGGTGAGCGCTACGGCGGGCTTGGCCCTGGCGGTATCCGCATGCGCGGCCTTGGAGGTATCGAGGGATGCGGAAGGCTTGGTGCGCCCGGTCGCCAACGAATCCGCCAGCTTGCGGAAGGAGGCGGTGTCCAGGGCGGCGAACTTGGCCATCACTCCCGGGGATTTGGCGTCCGCGCCCTTGACTACGGACGTGTCCGCGCCCAGGTAGGTGAAGCCGGGCTCTTTGTCGAAGGACTTCCAGCCGGAACCGTCGAAGCGGTATAGGCCTCCCGTGGTGCCCACCCAGAGGCGGTCCGTGTTGTCCAGTACCAGGGAGGTTACCGCCTCGTCCGGGAAGAGGAGATTGTAGGGCAGCTTGAGGCTGATGAGATCCTCTTCATCCTTCTGGCTCTTGATATTGTTGTAGGCCTTGACGCGCTTGACCAAGGTGTCCAGGTTGTCGCCGCTGCCGGCATAGCGCCTGACTATCTTGTCGATTTGATCGCCTTGTTCCAGCACGTACTCGTGGTACTCGCGCCAGAATTTCCCGGTATACAGAAGCAGCCCGTCCTTGGCGCCCGCCCATACCGTGGACTTCAGGAGGAAGCCGGAACGGGGCTTGGTGGCCAAGGCGGTGAATTCGCGGGTCATCTCCACGCCGTTCTTGCGGTAGCTCTTGGGCAGAACCAATTCCCATTCGTTTGAAAGCGGCCCGAAGGCCAGGCCGGCCGGGTTCCAAAAGGTGCCGAACACGTCGTCAGCCATGGCGACGGCGGTTTCGCCCATGCCTAATTGGCGCGCGCCCACGGGCATGACCAGGGTGATGACGGCGGAGCCGCCTTGAGCCCGGGCACCGAGCGCGGGAATCAAGACGGCCAAAGCGAGGATGGAGGAGGTGAGTCGGGCGCGGGGGGCGAGCGCTCGATAAACGAGCGTGCGCCGGATGCAAAGGCCGCAGGGAAGGTTAAAGCTTGACAACGATTCTCCAATCCGGCGTGAGATACTTACCGTTCACGGGCAGAATGGGAGTCCAGGCGGCATTCTCGTTGCCGGCGCTCCAAGCTTCCTTGGTGACCAACTGCACGCCGCACCCAAGATGGAAGGGCGGGATCAAGGATACGTGATTGTGGAGCTGCTCACGGGTAACGTAGGCATCCCCACCGAACATCGCGCACGTCCTTAGGCATTTAGCCGGGACCTGATACCGGTAGGTCTGGATTCCTTCTCTATCCCCTTTTTCGATGTTATTTATACTAATATTCGCCTGCCTCCGCCACTCATCCAGATATTGCTCCGCCGAGCCGTTGGCAGCCGCGGCCTGCGCGGAAGAAAGAACGGATTGCACCTCTTCCGAGGGCGGTTCCCGCTCCTGTAGTTCTTTTCGGGGCGACCTGCGGATCAGAGAATAGACGCCGCTGGCGTAAATGGGGGAGGAATCGTCCTGGGATTGCCGATCCGATCCGCCCCGCTTGAGGAACATGGAGATCATGGCCCCGGCAACCAGGATGATCAGGGCAAGCAGAATCCAGAACAAGGCCGATAGAATCATTTTATTTCCCCCTGAATCGGCTTAAAAACCTAAAAATACATCCGTTTCGCGTTGCCGAGCTCTAAAATAAGGGATATGAGAAATACATCCCTCGCGGCTTTCCATGGCGAAGGCCGCTCCAACCAACCCTCTGCCGCTAGCCGGGAACGGGGAAACTCCCTGTTGGAAATCATCGGCGTCATCACCGTGGTCGGGATCATGGCCTCCATCGCGGTGTCCAAATGGGCGGCCTTCCAGAAGAGCACGAAATTGGAAGGCGAGGCCCATGCCCTTTTCAGCGAGATAGCCAATGCGCGCAGCCAGGCGATGAAGCGGGACGCGCCTTACCTGATCCTTTTCGATCTCAAGGCGAATGCGTACTCGATCTATTGCGATTCAAACCGAAACGGATCCGCGGAATCCGGCGAGCTGGTATCCCGCAAATCGTTGGACCGGCAGGTTGCGTTCGGCGCGCCTTCCGGCGGACCTTCCGTGGGTCCGGCTTCGCAAGGCAAGCCCGCGAACAAGATCGAAGGCGGCTGGATCAACTCCCTCGTCCTGGCGAACGATCGCATCGCCACGATAAACGCGGGCTCGCTCTATCTTTTCGCGTCCGGTTCCAAAAAGACCCTCTGCATCCGCATGCCCGTCAACGGCAACAAACTGGAACTCTGGCGCTGGGACGCCTCCCAATGGGCATCGATGCTGTGACGGCGTCCCTACCCGCCCAAAAAACCCATAATACCCAAACCGGATGGGGTAGCGCGGATTTAATCGCGGGATTTTCGGTGAGCGAAACCCGATCCGGCCACTACAATCGAGCCATGGAATTTCCGCAACCGATCCCGTCCGTGTTTCCGCACGGCAGAGCGCTCCACCGCCAAGCCGGGTTTACGGTTGTGGAAGTGCTGGTGGCGCTTTTCCTGATGGTGATGATCGTCCTGGCCGCGACCAGGGCCACGCGCACCACCAATCATGTGCAACAATCCAGTTACTACATGGAACAGGCGGCGTCTTACGCGCAGGCGAAAATGGCTATGCTCCAGGCGGCCTCCTTGCGCACGGTGCAGCCCGGGAGGGACACCATTCTAACCCCGAACCGTATCGCGTTCTCCCGAAGTTGGAGTATCGTCGACAAAGGAGTGGCCAAGCAAGTGGAAGTGGACGTTTCCTGGAGCGTGGCGGGGCGGGCGGATACCGTTACCATGACCACGTTGGTAAGATGAACGGCCGGCTTCGCGCCCAGGCGGGCGTTTCCGCAATCGAGACCATGATCTACATCGTAGGGTCGCTCCTTGTCGTAGGTATGCTGGCCTCGATAATGAGGAACGTGAACCGGGGCTTTATGCAAGGGGTGCAGACGGTCCGCATGCAGAAGGACGCCCGCGAGGCCGTGAATCTGATGTCGCGGGAAATAAGGAACGCCGGACTCAAGCAAACCTTCTATGAAACTTCGCCGGGGAATTTCCTCGATACCATCCTTACCGCGGCTTACCTGGGCGCCGGTGATTCTTCGTCGTTCTCTTTCTCCGACGGAGGCCGATACGATGGCCTGAGCTTCCGTCAGACCGTCCTTGACCCCAATGGGAAACCGCTGGGGGTGGATACCGTTCAATACAGCGTGGACTCGACGCGATCCATGCTGCGGCGCAAGTTGAACAACGGCAGGTTCGAGGATTTCTGCCCCAACGTGGATGGGCTGCAATTCCAATACGGCGTATACGCAGTCAACAACGCCGCCATCAACGAGCGGCCGATAGCGCCGGGAAATTGGGGAACAACGGGGAGCGCTGTCAGCTCCTTCGACGGATCCGCCCTGATAGTCAGCCTTTCCTCCGCCGGTTCCGGCGGCGTGATCCAGAACGCCGTGGCCATTGACCTGGCCAGTCCCAAAACTTATTACTGCGAAATCGTCTCGGCCGGCAGTGAGGAGTTCTTCGCCAACATCAATTCGCTGGACCTGGTCATCTTCGACAACAAGGGCAAAATCCTGGTGACGAACCCATTCCTTCCCGGCCATTCCCCCCTGCGCAGGCGGCTGGAGTTTTCCGTACCCGATGCCAAGGGTTGCCGGCTGGGTTTCCGCATGAATGCGGGCGGATCCGCGCAATTGCGCATTACTTCCGTCCGGTTCGGAGAGTTGAACCTGGGCGCTTTCTCCTGGAAAAACGCCCCCTCCCTGCTGGAAAAAAAATGCGTCCGCGCCGTCCGCATTCTGCTCATGGCTAAAACCACCAATCCCCTTTCGGGCCAGACGGGAAGGGATTATACCCTGGCGAACGCGGTCATTCCGGTTTCGGACCGCTATATGCGCCGTTACTACGAGGAAATTGTGCCTGTTCCCAACAACGGGAATTTCTAAAGCCTCCGGCTCCGATAGGTATGGGCGGGAAATCCTCCCGGCCCTATCCTTTAGCCAAAGGGGGGAACCCATGAAAAACAACCGCGGATTCGTAAGCGCCCACGTATTGGGCATTATGGTTATCGCCAGCATCGCGGGGGCATATCTGCTCCGTTCCGCTTCCAAAGAGGCAAACACGTCCGGTAACTTTCTCCAGATGCGTTCCGCGGCTTCTTCGGCGGAAGCGGGAATGGCGGACGGGCTGGCCCAATTGGAAACCGATACGACCCTGGCCATGGGCATGCTGCGCAGCTATCTGAAGGACGACAAGCACCAATGGATGCTAAACAGCAAGGGGGCCACGGCCACCCCCAACGAGATGTCCCTGCCGGGGGCGGGCCAGACCTATAGCGCCCGCATCGTCGCATTCGATTCCGGCACCGGGATCATCAAGATCCAGGCGGAAGGGAACGGGCTGAACGGGAGTACCACGCATGTTACAGGGATATACCGCCTGGAAGGCGTGGGCGACGACCCGGCGCCTTCCGGCATGCTGCACGCCCTGTACTTGGCGGGCGACAAGCGGGACATCAATGCGCTGATAGCCGTCAGTGGCCCTGCTTATTTCGGGGGGGCGGTACGTTTCCTTCCCGGTTCCGCCGGCACCAATTTCAACGGAACCGTCCATATCGCTCCGTCGGCTTCTGGAGCTTCAAGCGATTTCGATGCCACCGCGAACTACAAGGGTTCGAAATTTTCCACCGATTTCGATAATGTGGCGCTGATCGAAACGCGCGTCTACACCCACGGAAGCTACCAGATCCGTTTCGATCACAATACCGCTTTCCAGGAAGACCTCAAGGTGGATGCGCCGATTTACATCGATAAAGGCCCCATGGCCATGTACATAAATGCGAACGTCTCCGGAAGCTCCCAAATCAACGTCAATGGCTATCCGGTAACCCATTCGGGAAGCCTGAACGTAGCCAAAGTCACGGGCGCTTCCGGGATTACAAACCTGGGTACCGATATCGATCTGGCGGCCAAGACCGGAGTTCCGGCCGGACCGGAGGCTCCCGTGACGGTGGATATTTCCGTGATCCCGCCGGGCAAGATTTTCACCCTCTCCCAATTGGGACTGCCCGCCGCGCTGAGGGGCGTGGACATCACCAATGCGTACAATACGCTCACCTCCGCGCAGTTGTTCGGCCCGTTCATGGTCATCGACGTGGATGCCCCGGTTTCCTTCGTGCGGTCCGGCATCCCTTCCGAGAATAGTTCCACCGTGCACGCGATTTTCCTGGTTCACAACGCCATCGCCGGGAATGGAAATCTCCCGGACGTGAAATTACCGGGCAATTGGATGTTCTATGTTCCCTCCGGCGGATCCGTGACCGACTTCGGCGCCGATGGGTACTTCTATGGATACGTGCATGTTACCGGAAGCGGCAGCGTGACCTATAAATGGGGCGGCGGGAACCATATGCACGGCGCCATCCACCATGTTACCGCGCAATCCGGCTGGGGCATGAGCGGGCCGAATGGTATCTGCCTCACCCTGGAAAGAAATGTCTTGCAGGAGTATGCGGATCTCGGGCTGCTCTCCCTGCCCGTGGACGGGGGCACGCAACCTTCCGGTTTGCGGCTTACGGATGTTAAAATCCGGCCCAAGCTGCTCAGCCTGTACTATTGAACGCAAGGGCGCGATCCTCCGGGAGTTATCCCGGGGAAAGCTTGGCCACCGCCTCCACATGCGCGGTTTGCGGATAGAAGTCGAACAAGCGCAGATCGTCCAGCCGGAATCCCCCCGCCAGCAAGGTCTTGAGATCGCGCGCCAGCGTCACCGGATTGCAGGAAACATAAATGAGCCTGGGCGGCTTTTTGGCGATGAGGAAATCCTTGACCGCCTTGTCCAGTCCGTCGCGCGGCGGATCGACGACCACCGCGTCCGGGCGGCAACCGGAAATCGGCCCCCGCTCTTCCAAGAGCAGATCCTCCAGCCGGCCGCGCAGGAAATCCTGGGTAGCGCCGATGTTACGTAGGGCGTATTCCAGGGAGACGGGGTTCTCCTCCACGGCCAAAACGCGTGTGAACGTATCCTTGAGGAAGGCGCCGAACAGGCCCACCCCGCAGTAGAGGTCAAGGGCCTCTTCGCCCTGCAGGCCTTCCAGGGCGTAGGGCACGAGCTTTTCCACCATCTCCAGGTTGCTCTGGAAAAAGCAGCGCAAATCGAAGCGGATGGTTTTGCCCAACAGCGTTACGTCGATTTCTCCGGAGGCGCCTTCCAGGCGCGGGCCCAGGTATTCCGGTACGGGCTTGGCGACGCGCTGGGCCGGCGCCGCTCCCTGCGCGGGTATTCCTTCCCTATTGGAAAAGAGGGGGGAGAGCAATAGCCCGGGACCGGTGGCGCCGGGTTCGTCGCTGATGAGGAAGTCGCCTGCCCCGTCCGGCAACGCATGCGTCCAGGCGGAATACCGGCGGCCTTCCCCGGGACGGCCCTGGGCCCCCGGCTTGGCCAGCAAGGCGTCGAAGGCGGATGCGGCCACGGGACAAGTGGCGATGGGAACCACAGCATGGCTGGTGCGCGCCAGGAATCCGCCTTCCCCGGCGGGGCCGCGATGGATCTGGATGCGGTTGCGGTAACGCCAAGGTTTCCCCGCTTCGATGGCGAGGCCGGGAAAGGAAATGCCGCCCGTGCGGCGCAGCGCGTCCTCCACCATGGCCACCTTCTGGAGCAGTTGGGCGGGATAGCCGATATGCTGCCAATCGCAGCCGCCGCAGCGGCCGAAGACGGCGCAGGCAGGTTGAACGCGATGGGGCGAGGCGATCAGGATCTCCACCTGTTCGGCGCGCGCGAAGTCCTTTTTCGATTCCGTCACGCGCACGCGCACCCTTTCGCCGGGCAAGGTCATGGCCACGAAGTACACCTTGCCTTCGTGGCGGGCCAGGCCGTCCCCTCCCGGCACCAGCTTTTCGATTTCCAATTCCAAGGTTCGGGGTTCGGGGTTGCGGGAATCCGTTTGCATGATGGCCTACAAGGTATTCAATCCGCGCCGCAAACCCTAAAAATCCGGGCCCGATTAGTTAACTTCCTGGCATCCGAAATCCTTGGAGGACCCCATGACCGTTTTGCCCAAGCGTAGCCCGTCCGCTGTCTCCATCCTTCCGGCCGGCATCATGCCTTTCGCTTCCTTGCTCCGGATGGCCGTTCCCATGCTCGTTTTCCTGGCGGCCTGGAGTCCCACGGCCGCCGCGGGCGCAGGCCCGGCCGGATCGGATTCCCTGACCCGCTCCGCCTCCCGGGACAGCGCCATGGCCACGCTCTACGCGGAAGAGAAAGGCCTGCGGTACCAGACCGGCGAGATCAAGCTGGAGGACGGTTTGGCCGTGATCCGGCTGCCGGACGGGTATCGTTACCTGGATCCGGTCCAATCGGACAAGGTGCTTTCGGATTTATGGGGCAACCCCAAAGGCAACAAGACGCTGGGGATGATCCTGGCCCCGGGCCTGACGCCGCTGATGGAGAACTCCTGGGCCGTGATCATCCAATACGATGAGGATGGGCACGTGAAGGACGACGACGCGGAAAAAATCAACTACGACGATTTGCTCAAGGACATGCAGAAGGCTTCCCAGGAAAGCAATAAGGAGCGCGCCAAGCAGGGATATGCGCCCATCCATCTGGTGGGCTGGGCGGAGAAGCCGCATTACGATAAGGCCGCGCACAAGCTGCATTGGGCCAAGGAGCTGCGCTTTGGGGAGTCGCGGGAGAATACCCTCAACTACAACATCCGCATCCTGGGCCGCAAGGGCGTGCTGGTGCTCAACGCCGTATCCGGCATGTCCGCTTTCCCGGCCGTGAAGGAAGGCCTGCAGCCCATCCTGGCGGCGGTGGATTTCCAGGAAGGCCATCGGTATTCGGAATTCAACCCCAAGCTGGACAAGCTGGCCACCTACGGCGTGGGCGGCCTGGTGGCGGGCGGCATTTTGGCCAAGGTGGGCTTTTTCAAGCTGCTGCTGGTGGGCCTGCTGGCGCTGAAGAAGTTCCTGGTGCTGGGCGTCCTGGCCGTGGTCGCGTTCGTGCGCAAGTTCTTTTCGGGGCCCGCCGCGCAGAAGGAGATCAAGGAACAGGTGCGGGAAATGCCCGACGAGGGTAAGGAACGGTCCAAGCCGTAGCCACAGTAGCGCCGCGGTCACGGTAGCGTGGTAGTCACCGTAATGCGTCGGTCACGGCGGGAAAGCGGTCATGGGTGCCAGGCCGGATCTTCCGGCAGGCTCGCATCCGCGGCCCTTTGCTCACGGTAGAAGCGGCAGTCGCGGCATTTCTTTTCTACGCGCTGGGCGGAGAACCAGGCGTAACACGGCGTGCTGAATCCCTTGCGGTAGCGCGTCTGCTTGTACACGCAATAAGCGCAGTCCGGCCCGCACAGGGCATCCCAGCATAAAGCGGCCATGGATCGATTCTAACCTCCGGAGGGTGGTTCAGGGAACCGTCCCGGGACCGGGATCGGGTCCCGCCGGACGCTCAATCCGCTTCCGGGCACGTCTCCACTTCTTTGAAGCCTTTTTTCTCGACATGGAACAGGGCCGCGTTGGCGTTGGCCCCGTATTTTTCGTCGAAGGCGATCCGGCCCAGCACGCCGTTGAAGCTGCGGATGGACCTGAGGCCGGGGATGAGTTGATCCTCGCCGGGAGCGGCGGCCATGCCCTGCGCCAGGAAACGGGCGGCGTCGTAGGCCAGCGCGGCCACCTTGTCCGGCGGATGCTTCCACTTGGCCGAGAAGGATTTCTGGAAGGCCAGGTAGATATCCGTCTTGGGGTTCTCCTGGAAGTCCACGCTGAAGTAGGCGCCTTGGATGGCGGTGGTGCTGCTGCGATGCAGCATGGTTTTATCGTTCCATCCGGACGAACCCAGAAACTGGGCCCGCAACTTGTTGAAGGCCGCCTGCGAGGCCAGCTTGTAGGCCTCTTCGCCGTTGGTGGCGGCCAGGAAGATTCCGTCCAGCGGCAGCACGGAATCCGCCAGCGTCTTGGCATAGGCCTTGGGATCCGGATCGGGCGGCACGCCTTCCAGCTTCTGCTTCTCGAAATACAGCTTGATGGCCTGCTTGCGGATCTCCTCGAACTGGGGAGCCAGATCGTTGGCTTCCGGCTGGAAATATTGCACGGAGACCACGTTGCCGCCTTTCCGCTCCACGGTTTTCTGGAAGGCCTCGGCCAACTGGTAGCCGTATTCGCTTTCCGGCGCCACGATGGCGAAGTCCTTGAGCTTGAGGCAGCCGGTAGCGTACGATGCGATGCGCTGGCCCAAGGTCCCCGTGGTCACGTTCAACTGGAAGATGCCTTCGCCCAAGGCGGCGATGCCGTGCGTGGTGGCGGTGGGCGTCACCATCGGCACCTTGCTCTTGCGCGCGCTCAGGTCCACGGCCGCGGCCGCGCTCACGTCGCTCATGGCGGGTCCCACGATGGCGTCGATCTTTTCCTCCCGCATGGCCTTGCGCAATCGGTGGATGCCCACGATGAGATTACCCTGATCGTCCAGGATGCGGGTTTCGATGCGGCCCGCGCCGCGCGCATTGTTCTCGTCCACGGCCAACTGGGCGCCTTCCTTGAGGGCGCGGCCGATCTCGGCGAACTCGCCGGACATGGGCGCCATGAACAGGATGGTGCGGTTCTGCTGCGGCGCGTCCACGGATTGCTTGAGCTTGTCCTTGACGCGCGGGGCGGCATCGGTCTTGCCGTATCGATCCATCCAGTCCTGGAAGGTGGCATGCGCGGCCTGGTAGCGGCCCTCGCGCAGGTATTGATCGCCGACGCGTTCCATCCAGCCGGCGCGCAGGCCGGGATCCTTGTCCAAGAGCTCCAGGGTGGCTTCCATGTCCTCGGCGGAAAGGCCGGCGCCGTCCACCAGGGCCCACAAACCCTTGCCGGCATTGGCGTACAGCACGGCGTTGGGCGCGCCCACGGCGGCGGCGGCGAAGGCCTTGGCGGCTTCCGGATTGCGGCCCAGGCGCAAAGCGGCCTGGCCCTGGTAATAGGACATGCGCGCCGACTGCGGCGAGTTCCCGTAATAGCGGCGGAAGCGGATGACGTCGGCCAGGGTCTGATCGGGCTTGCCGTTGCGTAAGGATATGTCGGTGAGGATCACCATCGCCTCTTCCGCGGCGGCCGACTTGCCGCTCTGCTTGAGCAAGCGATTGAGCTGGGCCTCCGCATCCTTCAATTGGCCGGCCTGGTAGGCGGCCTTGGCTTTCTTCAACGCGGCCGCGCCGGCTTTGTCCATGGGCGCGACGCCGGCGGCGGGCGGGGATGGGTTGGACGCATTGGCGACAGAGGGAGCGGAAACTGATTTCGCAAGCGTTTCCGCAAGGACGGAACATGCGAGGCAGAGGGACATGGCCCTCACGATGGATGTGCCCTTCACGTGGGGAAACCTTTCGTCCCGGGCGGGAGGATGCGCCGCCGCGTCAGGGTAAAATAGCTTCGCAAGGGGGAAATTACACGCTCTCAGGGATTCGGAAACGCCGCTTCCAACGCGGCCGAAAGCGCCAGGCAATTGGGATACCGTTCTTCCGGCGTCTTGGCCATGGCCTTGCGCAGGGCTTCCCAGAACGGCGCGCCCAAGGAGGGATTGGCGTCCGTGATGGGGATGATGTCGTTCTTGAGGATGCGGTTGCAGAGCTCGGGGATCTTGCTGCCGATATACGGCAGCTTGTAGGTGAAGAGCTGGTAGATGACTACGGCCAGGCCGTATTGATCCGATGCGGGCCCCACCTTGACGCCGCTCAACTGTTCCGGGGACATATACGAGGGCGTACCCACCGTCATTCCCGTTTGCGTAAGGCCCACGTCCTCCATCTTGGCGATGCCGAAATCAAGAAGCTTGATGGTGGCGCCGCTGTTGACCACCATGAGGTTGGAGGGCTTCAGGTCCCGATGGATGATCTTGTGGCCGTGCGCATAGTCGAGGGCGGAACTGATCTGCTGCAGCCAATGGGCCACCATCAGAGGGCGCGGCGGCACGGGATGGTTGCGCATCCATTGCGAAAGAGTGATCCCGTCCAGGTACTCCAGTACCATGTAGGATACCTCCCGGATGGTGCCGAAATCGTAGATGGTGTTGATGCAAGGATGGTTGAGCGAGCCCGCCGCCTTGGCTTCCAGCACGAAGCGTTCGGAGGCGCGATCGAAATTGGCGGCCGCGTTCTTGGTAATGGTCTTGATGGCCACCTTGCGGCCCATATGGGTATCGAACCCTTCGAAGACGTCGCCTCCCGAACCGAAGCCCATCTTGCGAATGATACGGTATTTTCCGACCCGCACCAGGCCGCCTTTGCCGTCCCGTTCGATGTCATCGCCGATGCTTCCCGTATGCGCGGCGGGAGGCGCAGCCGAAGGAGCGGGAACGGGCGGAACGGCCTGGGCCATGGGCTTGGGCAGGCCGGGAGCAGGCCGCATATCCACGGTCGCATCCGAGGCCGCGGGGACGATGGGCGGATCGCGTGGGTCGGAAAATCCGGAGGGCGCGGCCGGACGCGCATCGAAGGAAGACATGGCGCCGCCGCCCTGCCTTTCCTTGGGGGCGGTGCGCAGCTTTCCGGTTTGCGGTTGCGGTGGGATGGGGGATTGATGGAATGGCGCCGGATGCGCGGGCGGGGTCTGGGAACGGTTCACTTGAGATTGCGGCTGTCCCACCTGGGGCGTGCCGCGCTGGGGAGTGATGGGTTGCATGCTCGCGGCGCCGGGTACCTGCCTGCCCAGCGATGGCATGGAGACCAAGGCGGGATCGTATCCGGAGGCGGGCTGGATGGATTGCGCGCGGCCGCCGGCGCGCGGCGCGGGCGCCAGGAAACGCGTGATGGCGAAGGGCAGATAGGCGGCGGCCACCATCAGGCCCGGCAATTCCGGGGGCAGCCACAAGGAGGATTTCAGGAATGCGATGCCGGCGATGAGCGGGTAGATGACGGCGAGCAAGGCGGCCAGGGCGAAGGCGGCGGGCGCGCTGAAGTCCAGGAACAAAGCCAGCAAAATGAGGCCGGTGAAAACGAGGCCGAGCAACACCGGCAAGGTCCCGCTCCAGGAAGGCGCGCTCATGGCGGTGCCTTCCAGGAAACCGGCCGCCATGGAGGCTTGTATTTCCGTGGCGGTGCGGAGACCGGCCACGGTGCGGACGCCCGCCGGACCCGGCAAGTCCGGATCCACGAATACCACCTTGCCCTGCACCTCGGTCGCGGAGACGCGGCCTTCCAGGAAGCGGGCGGCCGGAATGCGGGGAATGCCGCCGGGCCCGTGGAAACGGATCGGGATTTCCCCGCGCGTGTCGATGGGGAGCACATGGGTCGCGTTGAAAAGCACGCCTACGCCTTCCACGTATCCGATCTTGGCCGCGGGCACGCCCAAGGATCGCCGCGCGGCCTCGATGCCCAGCGCGCCCACCACCCCGCGCTCCAGGCGCACGAAGGCGGGAACCGAGAAGACCCCCCCGCCTCTGCGCGGGACGGTGAAACCGGTGCTGGGTTCCGGGCTCCCGGCCGACCGAATGCCTTTCGTGATTACTGTATCGGATAGATCCAAATCTATGCCCTGCGGCAGCTCCAAACCCGGCTCGGGCCCGTCCAGAAGGGGGTACAGCGAGCGCGCCAGGATGGGCGGATAGGAGCGCCCGGCATTGTCGGAAGGCGCCCAGCGCCGGAACCCGGAAAAGGAATGCGAAAGGATGAGATGGCCTTTCGGCAACGCTTCCGCGCCTTCCAGGGACTCCAATCCGGAGGAATCCGGATCGGGACCGGAGGCGGGTCCCAGGGCCAAAACGGAAGGGTCGCGCTCCAGGATGGCGGCTGCAAGATGCGCCAACGCCCGCGCGTCCATGCCGCCGCCGCCCGGATCCGCGGAGACGATTACGGTGGAGGTGGAGATGGGCGGATCGCCTTTGGCCTTCAGGAGCAGGCCGAAGAACCAAGGTTCCAAGCTACGGGGCAGATCGCTGGCGAGGAAGGTGGCGATGAGGAGGAGGGATGCCAGGGTAGCCGGGATGTAACGGATCGGAGACGCAGGATTCCTTGCGGACGCCGATACGCCCGCGGTCGGCGTTCCCCCATTTTTGTTCCCCATATGGCTGCCTTAATATAGAGCCAAAAAGGGGCCAAGGGAAGGGTTACACCGGAATAGTACCCCCTATTTTCGCCAAGCGGTATTGCAATGCGCGCCGGGTGATCCCCAGCAGGATGGAAGCCCGGGCCCGGTGATGCCCGCAGACGTCGAGCGCGTGCAATATTTCGCCGTCGGAGAGGCGGGAGTTCCGAACGCGTCCGCGGGGTAACTTTTTCGGTACGGGCGGATCGGGAAGCGAATCCGCCCTTTCCGCCTCCGTGTCCCTGTCCATCGCGGCCAAGGCCGCATCCGGCCAACCCCCTCCCAGATCCCTTTGCACGCAATACCGCTCCACCAGATTGCGCAGTTCGCGGACATTACCGGGAAAGGGGAGCGAAAGGAAGGCGGGCGGGAAATCCGACCAGGCTTTTTCCGCCTCTTTCTCCGGAAGCATGCCGGCCAGGAAATGGCGCGTCAACGGACCGATATCGGCGGGGCGTTCCCGCAGGGCCGGCAAGCGGATTTCCACCACCAGGATGCGGTAGAACAGGTCCTCACGGAAGCGGCCTTCCCGGACTTCGCGCCGCAGGTCCCGATGGGTGGCGCAGATGAGGCGGAAGTCCACCGCATACTCCCGTCCTTCGCCCACCGGGCTCACCTTCTTTTCCTGTAAGGCCCGCAGTAGCCGCGTCTGCACTTCCAGCGGCATGTCCCCGATCTCGTCCAGGAATAAGGTGCCGCCCTCCGCCTGCCGGAACCGGCCCGGAGTGTCGGAAGCCGCTCCCGTGAACGCTCCCTTGCGATGCCCGAACAATTCGCTTTCGATGAGGCCATGGGGCAGGGCCGCGCAATTGACGGCCACGAAAGCCCGCGCCGCGCGGGCGCTGCGGGCATGCAGATAACGGGCCATCACCTCCTTTCCCGATCCGCTTTCCCCGCGCAGGAACACGGGGCAGTCCCAGCGGGCGGCCGCATCCGCCAAGCGCAGACTCGCTTCCAGGGGGGAGCCCGGGGAAAAGAGGAGACCCGGCCAAAGAGGTCCCATGGATGTTACCTGGGGGGCGGCCGGGGAAAGGGCGGCGATGGCCGCGTCGGTTTCCATTGCGGTCAAGATAGCCTCTGCCACCCGACGCGCCTGTGATCCGGGTCGCCGGGAAGGCGTGGCGGATTTCCCGGTCGGAACTAGATTTTCCGGAAGCGCGGGATGTCCCCCCGAAAGAAGGCGAGATGCTTGAGCTAAAAGATTCCTTTTTCTGGAAGTATTTCGGCGAAGACGCCGCGGTGCCGGATAACCCCGCCGCCGCCCACGCCGATCATGCGGAAATCTGCCTGACCTATTTCGCCAGCATACCGGAAAGCCAATCCGGTTCCCGCTACGCGCCGGAAAAGTGGAGCGTGAAACAGGTGGTTGGGCATATCACCGATGCCAACCTCATCTTCCTTTACCGTCTGGTGGCCATCGCGCGCGGCGAGACCCAGCCCCTTCCGGGTTTCGACGAGAACGCCTATATGGAAAGAGCCAGCTTCGACTCGCTGTCCTGGCGCGCCGTCCTGGAAGGCTATCGGGGGGTGGCCCAAGCTTCCGCCGCCCTCATCTCCGGCATGGATCCGGCCGCTTGGGGCCGCGTCGGCTGCGCGGCCGGAACGCGCATCGCATCCCGGGACTTGGTCTGGGTGCTCATCGGCCACGAGCGCCACCATATCCGCATGCTGAAAGAGAGATATGGCATCCGGTGATCCCGGCCGCGTATTCGTATTCAACGGAGATGCGGACGGGTTGATCGGGCAGCATATCCTGGGCATGGAGCTGGGCGCCCCCTCCCTGCGCGTGACAGGGGGGAAGCGCGACATCGAATTGCTCCGCAAGCTGCCGCCCATGGGGGCCGCGCATATCCATGTCCTGGATATCAGCCTGCGCCGGAACCTGGACGCGTTGCCGGCCCTGCTGGCCCAGGGTAACATACAAGTTACCTGGTATGATCACCACGATGCCGGCGATCCGCCCGCGCACCCCAATCTGGAACTGCATATCAACCAGGCGCCGGAAACCTGCACCGCCGTAATCGTCAACGCGGTCCACGGTCGCAAGCATCCCTTATGGGCGGCCATGGCGGCTTTCGGGGACAACCTGCCCGCCACGGCTTCTGCCCTGGCCTCTTCCGGCGGGGCCTCCGCCCATGAAGCGGCGCTCTTGCGGCGGGTGGGCGTGCTCCTCAACTACAATGCCTACGGCGAGCAGCCGGGCGATACGCTTTTCAGCCCGGAGGACCTGGCAGCGCGCCTGGCGCCGTTCCGGGAGGCCTACGATCTGTGCTGGGAGGAATCCATCCTGGGGCCGCTTGCGGCCCAATTCGAAAACGATCGGGAGCGCTTCCAAGGCTTGGAACCGCTGGTGGCTACCCCGGAGGCCGGCGCGTACTTGGTTCCCGATCAGCCCTTCGCCAGGCGCTATGGCGCCACCTGGGCCAATGAACAAGCGCTCCAGCAGCCGAACCGGGCTTTAGCGGTGATCCACGCGCGCGCAGACGGCACCTATATGGTCTCCATCCGCGCGCCGAGGAAGTGGAGCGGAAAGAACGGGGCCGCGGCCCGATCCGCCTTCGATCTCGCCATTGAATTCCCCACCGGGGGCGGACGGAAACTGGCGGCGGGCATCGACGTGTTGCCGGGCGATCAATTGGAAAGATTCACGGAAAGGTTCAGCGCGTTTTTCGGGGGTTGAGTGCGGAGCGGACAGGATGCGGGGGAAGCGCGTGGGGTATTGGGCGCGCCTGGGGCGGGCTCATAGGGCGGCGGTCCCTTAGGCGAGTTCGTCGAAATAACCGGTGAGCTTTTCCGACAAGGCTTCGTCGATATTGCTCCCGCTGTAATAGCCGGCCTTGAGGCGGAGCTTCACCATTTCCATATGGTTCTCGAAGGAAGCCGGATCGGCGGCTTGGGAAGCATCCGCCGACTGCGCGGCGGCGGGCTTCCCGGATTCCGGGAGACCCGGTTCCGTTGATCCGGGAAGGTCCGGAGCGAAGTTCGGATTGTCCACGACGGGAATGGCCGCGACGGAAGCCTCCGGCAAAGCCGCTGGCACGGCTGCGGCCTTTTTCAAGGCATCCCCGAAAGACTTGCCTCCCGCTTTAGGCGAGGCTTTCGCGGCCGAGAAGCGGCGCGCTTCGGATGACTGGGGTTTCGGTGTGCCTTCGACTTTCATGTTCCGCCCATACTCCTATTGGGGATATCGGTAGCGCCGCGGAGGCGCTTGAGACCTTTTTGAACCCTGGGGTTCCTCCGCCCATTATGGCGGCTGGAGCGCATCCGTCCTTAGAGTATAGCAGATAGGCGAATCGGCCCCATTTTCTTTTTTTACTTTTGACCAGCCCCAAGCCGGTATTTGAGCGGGAAGCGAGCTTTTTTGGGGTATCTGGAGAAACCATGTCACGCATCGTTTGTAAATTCGGCGGCTCCAGCGTCGCCGATCACAATCAGTTCCTCAAAATCCGAAAGATTGTCCAGGCCAATCCCAAACGGACCGTGATAGTCCCTTCGGCCCCGGGCAAACGCCATTCCGGCGAAGCCAAGCTCACCGATCTGCTCTATCTCTGCCATGACATGGCGCAGAAGAAATTGTCCCTGGACGGACCCTTCGCTTTGATCCGCGATCGCTACCTGGGGATTGAGACCGGCCTGGGCCTCAAGGCCGACATGGCCCAAGTGCTGGAAAGTTTCCGCGGGGAGATCGAAACCGGTGCCAGCCGGGATTTCGTAGCCTCCCGCGGCGAATACCTGTGCGGCATATTGGTGGCCGCCTTCCTGGGCGCCGAGTTGGTCGATCCCAAGGACACGGTGTTCTTCGACAAGACCGGCCGCATCGATCCCAAGACGTATCCGGCGCTGGCCAAGCGCATGTCCGATGAGAATCGCCTCTACGTGTTGCCGGGATTCTACGGCGCGGACGTGAAAGGCAACATCAAGACCTTTTCGCGCGGCGGTTCGGATATCTCCGGCGCCATCGCGGCCCGCGCCGTCATGGCGGAGTTGTATGAGAATTGGACCGACGTTTCCGGTCTCCTGATGGCCGATCCCCGCATCGTCGACAACCCGCATCCCCTGGATGAAGTCAGCTATCGGGAAATCCGCGAGCTCTCGTACATGGGCGCCAACGTGTTCCACGACGAGGCCATCGCTCCCGTGCGGGACGTGGGCATCCCCATCAACATCCGCAATACCAACCGCCCCGAGGATCCGGGTACGCGCATCGTTTCCAAGCTGCCCCGGATCACCAAGTACGATATCGCGGGCGTGGCGGGCAAGAAGAATTTCAGCATGTTCAGCCTCGAGAAGAACATGATGAACAAGGAGATCGGCTTCGCGCGCAAGATGCTCGGCATCTTCGAGACCAAGGGAGTCAGCATCGAGCATGTGCCTTCCAGCATCGACAGCATGAGCGTGGTGGTTTCCAACGAGGAGATCAACGACAAGACCGAAGCCATCCTCGAAGACATCCGCCGCATCCTGGAACCGGATACCTTGGAGGTGGAACAGGATCTCGCCCTCATCGCGGTGGTGGGCGAAGGCCTCTCGCACCAAGTGGGACAAGCGGCCAAGGTGTTCATCGCCCTGCGGGACGCCCAGGTGAACGTGCGCATCATCGATCAAGGATCCTCCGAGTTCAACATCATCATCGGCGTGGACAACGCGGATTATGAGAAGGCCATCCGCGCCCTGTACGCGGCCATGATGACGCCGAACCCCTCCTTCAAGGGATAGGCGCTCCTTCCGGGCCCGGTTGCGCCGCGGCTCCGCTTATCGCCTAGCCCCTTTCTCTTTCCGCACTTTCCCCTTGAGATCGGCGGCCTGGCAGGTATATCCTCTTGATGGTTACCGGTTCCGGCCCAAAAACCTCCAAACCTCGGTGGAATAAGGGCTGGGGGACCTCTAGCGAACTGCGCCCGGGCGTGGCGCGCCTTACGTCCGAAACGATAAAAGGTTAAGTTTTAACCATGGATGAAGCGGAAAAATCCTGGGCCCTCAAGGCCGTGGAGTTGCACAATTGCCCCTTCTATACCAAGGGGGACTCCCTGCAGGTGCAGATGCCGGGCGTGTTCGGCAACCAATTGCAGGTATGCTCCATGCCCGTGGCTACCTTTATCCCCGTGGCCATGGACGGCCGCAAGGCGGAAGGGCAGATCGAATCCGGATACAAGAATTGCTCCTGCCGCTGGAGCTTCTGCCGCATGAGCAAGCTTTCCAAACCCGCCATGCAATTCGAAGAAGTCCTCACCGCCGAAAACCAGATGGCCATGCCGTTCCTGGATCAAATGCCGGTGACGGTGGCGCGCGCCTTCCGCGAACGCGCCAGTGCGATGAACTACCGCGCAGGCGATATCATCCTCCAAGCCAATACCACCAGCTCCCATTTCCACGTTCTGCTCAAGGGAATGGTGCGTATCGCCTCCCGCGGAGCGGACGGGCGCGTCCTGGAGCTTTCCGTATTGCGCAAAGGCGATTGCTTCGGCGAGATGTCCATCCTTACCGGCGCGGCCACCAGCAACCAAGTCGACGCGATGGAGGAGTGCCTGACCTTGGCCATCTCCCGGGACAACTTCCACAAGCTGGTGGCGGAATTTCCCGTGCTCAGCATCATCCTCTACCGCATGCTCTCCAAGCGTATCAAGGCCACCAACCAGAAGCTGGCGCAGTTGCTTTCGCCGGGCCTTTCCGGGGACCTGCGCTTCTTCGCCTTCACGGACCTGGTGCAAACGGTGATGACGGCGCGCATGACCGGCACGTTGCTGGTGGAGCAGGGGCCGCGGCGCGCGCGCTTCGGCTTCCGCGAAGGCGGGCTCATCCACGCCAGCCTGGGTAACGTGGGTGGTACCCTGGCGGTGGACGAAGCGCTGCGTTGGGGCGCCGGTTCCTTCCGCTTCAACCCCGATCAGGTCCCCCCGGAAGCCAACCTGGACGGGGACACCATGGCAATCCTGCTGGAAGCCCTGCGCCGCATGGACGAATCCTCCGTGCTGGAAAAGATGCCGGATCTTTTCGTACCGCCGGTTTAAACAGGGCTTTTTCAACGCCCCGTTAAGGTTTCGCGCCCTTCCAATCCTTTTCAGGATCTTCTTCTCCAGAAAGCCGATTCCGGCCATCGGTTGACTTTTTTATAATGGGACCGCCGCACATTCAGATAACTTTTGAACGCTGCGGCGATGGAATCCGAGTACCCGCGCAGCGCTCCGCCAGTACCGCGGAATTTTCCATCGACGGATTTTGCGGCATTGATTCCGGATTCCATCGACTTATAAATTCCCTGGGAGGAAAGCGGATCGAGGGAAAGCGCGGCATCACCCACCGCTAACCAATCCGCGCCCGCCACCGGGTGGATTATGGAAGTGTTCGCCGCAACGGCGCGCGGATTTGCGGTCATTTTTGGAAGCTCGAAGCGGTTTTTCGTAAAGACGGAGGAAGCGAGCCTCTCCCTCCAGAATCCGGGCGAACGCTTTTTTGAACCGGCGTATAAATCCCCGTCCGTCATGAATACGGCAACGGTTTCGCTTTGAGGCAATTCCGCCGAATACCACCAACCGTTTTCCTCGGATTCGATGAGCGTATATCCTGTATGCGAAGTCGTTCCGCCGGGAGTGGGAAAGAACGCCGCCACGCCGATCAACTGGTCGCAATGAATCCGCCTCGCGCCCATGCTCTTGGCGATGGAAGAAGATCGTCCGGTCGCATCAATGAGAAAACGGGATTGGAATCGGTGCTGCGCGCCATCGCATTGGATGGCGATGTTCCACTCTCCCGCGCCGCTCTGGGAGCATTCCTCCCAGGCGGCCCCGCGAAACACCAGCGCGCCCTTCTTTTGGGCTTCATCCAGCAACATGGCATCGAACCGGACACGATCCAAATTCCAACCGTTCCCGTAAGGATTAAGGAGGAAGTCGTTCTCGAATAATTCCTCCCGCCCCCATGCCGATTGGATGCCGTTCGATTTAAGGTGGTTGTCATCCAGAAACCGTTTCCAAATGCCCAGGTCCATCAGCAAATGGCGGATTTTGGGCGCCAGCGTTTCGCCATAACGGATGTTCTCGAAGCGGCTTTTTTCCATCACGGCCACGGAGTAGCCTTTTTGTGATAGGGAAATCGCGGCCGAGGCGCCCGCCGGGCCACCGCCCGCTATGGCTATATCAACCCGCTTCACGGTTTTCCCATCGTGGACCTTCAACACCGCGTTAAGGGTTTCTCTCCGATTCCAAATACCTTTCCCCCTTTTTGATCACGAACCCCAAGTGATGCCATTTCTCGACCATGGATTGGAAATCGGTAACGTGCCAGCGCGTCCACTTGTGCATCTCGGGAGAGTCGTCGGTAAAGATATCGTCGGGTCGCTGGGCCGGCCACCAGGCGAGCGCGTCCTCTTGTTGGCAGTCGTAGAAGTCGGCCTGCCAAGGCAGGGCCATCTGCTTGGTGACGTCTCCCGCCGCAAGGATGGCATGGGACAGGCGGAACGGTTCCATGAATCCGAAATGATCCCTGAGGAGCCAGCTGGCTTCGATACCCGGAAAAAAAGGGCCCCCGATGCAGTTTTCCAAAGCCGCCTTATCGAGCCCTTGCGGATGGATGATTCCGGACGGCGCCGGCAACCCCGACCAATCCTTTATGAAATTTCCCGCCGCCCACTTTTGCAGATAGTCATATTGCCATTTGCAAAGCGTTTCGTTCCTCGGCTCTCCGTTTTTCTTTTTTTGATCCTGGTAATGATCGCTCCAGAGCATGGGCATATCGTTGTCTTCCCCGCCCAAGGGGTCATTTGGATCGGTAAGCTTCGCGAATACTTTTTTCCTCAATGCGTCATTCGATACGAGAGGCATGCTTTCTTCCATGTCCTTGTGCTTGCTTTCCAGAGACTTGGGTTTCCCTCCCTGCGCATGATGCATTTTCCACATCATCATGCTAACCCATTTCATATTGTTCGCCCTGCTGAGGATGGGGTATATGTCCCGGGTAAAAGATGGGATGTCGGGGATCTTTTCGCCCAGCCTGTCGATAGCGGCCTGCAACAAGGCGTCATGCAGGTTGATCACGTTGGTCAAAGAGGGCGCGAAATCGGGCGGGGCGCAAATTACCCAAGCGGGCGATGCATTCAGGCTTTTGGCTGCGCCTTTCAGTTTCACGGAGGCTTTGACCGGTCCATCCGACACATCGTCATGCCAGCCGTCATTGTTGGCGAACTCGGTGAGCTTCTTGTTATGCGGCGAGGCGGAATGGCCGAATCCGCCCAGCACAATCATGCGGCCGTCTTTATCCGTTCTCATTTCCCCCAAGGGAACCGTCTCCGCATAAAAGCTGCCGGTATCGAAGTGTGCCGAGGAATTTATCCCGCCCAGGGTCCGCTCGCCCGGGTCTATGATCAATTGGCTCCGGTTTTTCTCGGAAGCATTCCTCAATCCCGCATCCGTTTTCAACCCGGCGAATTTTTTCCAACCGGCTTTCTTGTTGGCCAGCTGCACGGTCCACTCGATTTCCGCATCCGCGGCGGTGATCTCCTTTACGACCTTTCCGTCCGCATCATAAGCGAAGATCCTGAATCGCGCGGCCTGCCGCTTCACCTTCATTTGCGAATCCTTGTATCCGCCGGAAGGAGGTGCATTCGCGCCGGGTATTTCCGGACCGATAAAATACCCGTCCGGGCTGTTGCCCAGACGCGCGATGCCGATGGCAGGATGGATTTTAAAGGAAGCAATTGCGGTCATGGATTTTTCCTAGGTGTTGTTGGGTTGCAGGGTTGGTCCGTCTAATTCAGCCAAATCCATTTCGCTACCGATGGAACGCCGTTTCCGTTGAGGATAAAGAGCATGTAGTACCCGCTGGGCGCGAAGGCATGGGGGCTTCCTCCATCGGGAGCGGTGGCGATCAGATTATTCGGGTGCACATGATCGTGAAGGAACGTCAATTCGATCACCCGCTGGTTGGTTTCGGTTTGATGCGTGACGGCCATCGGCTTGACCAGGGTTACCCGAGTAATCGTGGTGGCGTCGGGGGTGGCGATGGTGAACTGGCTTCCGAATCCTACCGAAGCCGGCGCGCCGGAAATGACCGGTCGGGGCCCTTTGAACAGGTAGGGCGGGCTATACAGCTCGATGGTTCCGCTGGGAGCGTCGTTGGCCCATCCGGACATCATGACTTTTCCGTTGGGAAGCAGGATCATCACGGAGTGGTACATCCTGGCCGAAGGCAGGTCGGCCATCGGAGACCAGGTATTCGACACGGGATCGAAAAGCATGCATGGGGATCCGGGCGAGGTGACTCCTCCGGCCACGAAGACCGTATTGTCGGGAAGCAGGACGGCATTGCATTGTCTGCGCAAACTGGGGTCCGACAAGGGCGCCGTGAACGACCATGCGCTTGCCGGAGACAGGAACGAAGCGTCGATGATTTCCGCGGCGGAATTTATCCCGGATCCTGATGCGTCGCATCCGCCCACCACCAGGATCCTGGTATGCGGGCAGGTATTCCGGTAGATGGGTACCGACATCCCCTTGCTGCGGTTGATGGCCGAAGGGGCTATGGCATTCCAGCTTCCGGAGGTGGGGCTGGTGAAATGGAGGTAGGCGGACCCGTCGTTGGAGCTGGGAGGCGAGCCACCCGCATGGCCCCAGCCGGTCCGGGTGTAGAAGAGCACGTTGTTGGGAAGCAGGTGGAGGCCGGGATAGAGATTGGGGAAACCCAAAGTCGCGCCGGTGATGGTGGTGAAGGAGTCGGAAGCCTCATCGTACACTTCGATATCATCCTGCAGGACTCCGCTCTGGTTCCAACCGCCTACGGCGAGCATGCGCCCGTCCCCGGTCGTTACGGCCGTCGGGTACCATCTCACCTTGTTCATATCGCCGGCGGTCTTGGCCCATGTTTTGGCGACGGGATCGAACTTAAAACCCTTGTTGGCGCCCGCCACCGGGCCGAAGCCGCCGCCGCCCACGACAAGCAGGCTTCCGTTGGACAAGAAGCTATGCCCGCTGCAGGTCAGGGAATAGGCGGGGTTTGTGGCCGGAAATTCGAACTGCGGATTCACCTCGTCGTTCGGATCCCAGATGGGAGTGGGGCCGTCATCTAGGAACAGCACCTTTCCCGTGTGAAGCAAGGCCGCATGGACGATGCTGACGCTTCCTCCGCCTTGCCGGGGAATGGTGTAAGGCAAGGTTTGCCAACTGCCGAACATGGCGTCGCTCAAAAGATCGAGCAATTTCCGGATGTTGATGTTCACGGCCCGGTTGAATTGCTCGATGTTGGTGAACCCCATGGGGAATCGTAGCTCCCGGAGCGCAAATAAAGCCTTCGCGGACTTGGCATCCATCAGCTGAACGGGCTTATCCATTCCGGCATCCTTGCCGCCCATGGCCATCTGCTCCGCGGAGACCGGACGCGCCGGCATGCGCATCAGATCGAACGGGCTGCCGGCATCGTTGATGAATTTAAGGATGCGCCTGTGGTGAGCGGGACCGATGTCCTTGATCTTGCCTACCGATTCTTTCATTTCTTTATCCCTCGCGATTAAGTGGAAGCGGATGAGGGGCCGTCCCGAAAAGGCGGGACGGCCCCAAGTTCAACAGGGATGGGTAGCTACATGGAGATGGTGATGGAGCCGGGCATCGACGCTCCATGTATCCCGCATTGGAAATCGACCCGGTCACCCATGTTACCCGTCACCGTTAGTGTCCGTACGCCCACCGGAACGGGTGTCCCGGAATTGGCGGCCAGGTTGCCGCCCGGACCCCCGTTCACCTCCACCCTGTTGATGCTCCCCGTTTTGGTCACCGTGGTGGCGGAATGAAAAGTATCGATGAAATTGAAAGTCACCACCGTCCCGCTGGGGACGGAAATGTCCTTCGGAGAAAATTCGAAGTTCTTTACGATGATGGTGGCGGCCGGGATCACATCCTCCTCAGGGCATACCTCTCCCGCCGGGAAGATGGCTTGCTGGCCTCCGTCCACGATTAGGAGAGAGCCCATCATGCCGCTCATCATATGGTCCAGGAAATGGCAATGCATATGCCATTCGCCTTTGGAGTCTCCCGGCGATTTGCCCCCGGCCCGCATGAAGCTTCCCACCGCCCCATTGATGGTGAAGCCGAATGAATTGGCCGGTCCAAAAATCCGGGTGTCTTCGAATTGGGAGACGGACTTGACCTGGGCGCTGCCCTGGATCGCCGTAGGCGTATTGCCGTCGGGCCCCGGCACGGTCCAACGATGGCCATGGATATGGAAGGTATGCACATCGCCGCTTTGGCCCATGCCTACCACGCCGAAGCGCATTTTTGTTGCCGTGCCCGCCACCACGGAGGGCGTATTGCCAAGGTAGGTCCTGCCGTTGATGTTCATGCCGGGGGAACTGGTCAGCTTGTGGAACAGCTGGAGATACATGGCGTGCGCCGGCGGCGCTTTGTAGGTGGTGGTGCACAATCCCCTGATGGCGGTGAAATCCGGATTCAGATGGAAGAGAACATTATTTTCCTGGATGACCCTTTGTAGATCGGGCTTGAAAATTTTCTCGGTATTCTTGGCAGCCTCGGCCGCAGCGTGCTTGGCGGTCGCTTTGGTCGCGTGCGCCGCCGCGTGCATATCCATTTCATGCGGTCCGCCGGGGTTGATGAGATCCAGCAGATGCGGATCCACCACGCCCACCTTTTGAAGGATGCCCGGATCGACCAGCATCTCGAACGGGAATGGATGACAATTGATATCCAAGGGGTTTCCCGTGGGGCTGCCGGCCGGAAAGTCCGCGTTGGAAACGGTGAAATCATTGTCCGTGTCGGAGGGATTATGGATCACCACCATGCCGATGGCGCCCAGGCCCATGTTCTTATCGTCGCAGAAAGAATGATCATGATAGAGCCACACGCCGGCGGTGCTGGGCCAGCCCTGGGTCGTCCAATTGTATACGAAGGTGCCTCCCGGAGGGACGCGATCGCCTTTTTTGAGAGTGCCGAAAGTGGCGCCGGTGCCGGGGGCAACGGCGTTCCAGAGCGCGGTTTCGTCCGGCGCGGCGATTTGCCCGGCGACGGGCGTGGTTCCGTCCACGCGCTGCGTGGAGTCGGCGTTGGAAAGCGGATACGCGCCGTCATGCTCCTGCTTGAATACGAAGCCGTGCACATGCAAGCTGTGGGCCCTGGCCTTGGCCGGTTTGGTGAGGCGCATGTCGAGGTTGCGGAAATGCACCTTGATTTCCTCTCCCACATTGCATTCGATCACGGGGCCGGGAATGGTGCCCATGGTGCCCGAGTCGGTGGGATCTTTTTCGTTGATGTCCCAAGGGTTTATTTTCCGGTCGTCTGGCACTTGCCACTCCGCGATTCCCGCGGCGGGATCTGGGGCTTTGTAGCGGCGGTAAATAAGCGCGTCCATCACCTTTCCGGCGCTATCCCGCAAGGGCGCGTACATCCGCCGGGTATGGCTTACCCTGATGCCGGTTCCCGCGGCGTCGGGGGAGGTGACGGTGACGATTTCCGATGCCTTGGTGGTTATGTCCACGGCCTTCCTGTTGGTCATGCGATCGATATTGTTGGGCATGGTGTCCCAGGGACGGTTTTCCAGTTGGACCCAAATCTCTGCCATTGCTTTACCCTTTACTTTGGAAAATGTGTTTGATGTTTTCGACTACTCGACCACGGGAATCCATCCGTCCATCCCTCCATCCCTCAGACGTATTTATAGCCTAAGGAGATAATGTTTCTGGTATCTGGCTCGGTATAAGTCCATGGCAGGATCTGGCCCGCGATAATGGGATTCTGATGGCCGCCTGCGGGGCTGTTGTACCATTGCCACCATAACCTGTCCAGATTGGCGTGATGGAGCCAGAACACCGGATCGGCGGGCGATACGCCCGCGTCGCTCATGGTTCCGCCTACCCACATATGGACCCCGCCGTGGATGCCGTTGATGGGTCCGGAAAAGCTGTTGTAGTTGGTTTGCGCCAGCGCGGAAGGCGTTCCCGAGACGGTCCCGGCCAGCCAGCTTCCCATGCCGGGACTGCGGATGACGTTTATGGTCCGAGTGGGCGTGTGCACGGTCGGCAGGATGCCCGCGAGCCAGTCGGGAAAATACTGCTCCTCGTTCCAATCCCAATAGGGGATGCATACGTCGGGATGGTAATTGTGCAAGGCCGCTTCAAACAGCAGCAGAAACATGCGGTGCCAGGGAAGCAGCAGGAGGTTGCCGTGCTGTCCGTAAGCGCCCGCATGCAGGTCGACGAGATGGCCGAGCGTGCCGTCGTTGTTAATCATATTGAAAGCGCAGATGTAGCGCGCCTTCTCGACGTCCGACAGCGTCGCCTGGTTTTTTCTGGCGCAGAGCGGGGGGAAGAACCAAGGCCACTTGTTCCGCAAGGATGCGGAAGCTTTGTCCATCTCGAGCATCTTGGAAAATGTCATGGAGCGGGGGAGAATGGGAAGATTCTCCAAGATCATCCGATCCATATTCCCATGGATCGGAGCCGCCATTTTTTCCCTGGCGCCCTTTTTAGCTTTTTGCATGCCTTCTCCTTTTTCGGTATGTGTTCATCGTGACGATTAATCCAGAATGATGTACCGATCGGATCGGCTTCCGTGCCCTTACCGCAAAGGAAGACTTCCGATTTTTGTGCGCGAAAAATTTTTAGACAATGGAATCGACGCGGGAGGTAACTATTCACGGATATTTCACGCCTCTTGCCACCCGCCCCGGGATCGGAAAAATCCACCCTTCCGCATTTCCGCCGAGGCAAGTTTTGCCCCTCTCATTTTTTGAGTTCCTTGCCGGGATCGGCCCGCATGCGCTCCCAGCGGGCTTCCGATCCCCACTGGCCGCTGGCACGCGCTTTGCGCTAACAGACAATTGAAGAGAAACTTAAAGCAAGCTGGCAAGCCCAGCCGGCGCGGACAAGAGAAAGCGACCATGACCCCGGAATCCTCCAACAACCTCGACCTGATCAAGAACCGCCTGGGTCTTGGCGGCGTGGCCCCTTTGGAGAAGACGGCCAGGGCTTTGGCCGCGGACAAGGCGCATGGCAAAGACGCGGACAAGAAGCGCTGGAAAGCCGCCTTGGATTTCGAGGGCATGTTCCTGAGCCAGATGTATAAGGGCATGCGGCAGACCACCATCGGCGACGACGATGAACTCACCAAGGCTTCCCCCGGCCGCGAAATCTTCACGGAGATGCTCGACAATACTTACGCTACCATGAGCGCCAAGAACCCGCTCATTAACGGCGAACAAGGCATGAAGAACGCGGCCACAGGAATCACCAACAGCCTGGCCGCGCAAATCTACCGTTCCCTGAGCCGGCAGGAAGGCCAGACGGCCGTCACCGCGCCTTCCTCCCTGGCCAAGGTGGCCGTGCCCCGTTTGGACGCGGACGCTTCCGGCGACGAAGGGATGTTCTCCGCTTCGCCTTTCCTGGCCAAGCTCATCAACCTCAAGTCCCGCTCCGGCGAATCCACCGCCGTCTCATCGCTTTCGGACACCAAGCTCAAGCCTATCGTGGAGCTGGCTTCCCGCACCTACGGCGTTTCCGCCAACCTCATCCAAAGCGTCATCAAGGCCGAATCCAATAACCAGCCGCTCGCGGTTTCCGGGGCCGGCGCCAAGGGCCTGATGCAATTGATGGATTCCACCGCCCGCGATATGGGCGTGCGCAACGTGTTCAACGCCAACGACAATATCCTGGGCGGCACCCGCTACCTGAAGCAGATGCTGGATCGCTTCAACGGCGACGAAACCAAGGCGCTGGCGGCCTACAACGCGGGCCCGGCCGCGGTGGAACGCTTCAACGGCGTGCCTCCGTTCCAGGAAACCAAGGCTTACGTGGAAAAGATCCTGAACGCCAAGAAGGGCCTCGACGCGGCCGCCTCGGCCGCTGCCGCTTCGGCAAACTCGGACGCAGGGAAATAAGGAGGACGCATGGGCATCGCATACCGTGAATTGCTGCTCGGCGAGGAATTCGCCGACCTGCTGGAAGAACCGGCCGCTCCTCTCCCCGCTCCCGTGGATACCAACGCCTTGTGCGAAATCCTGATCGCCAACATGGGATCGCAACTGGCCCTGTATTCCGCCTATCTGGATCAAGCCGGCCGGCAACGCTTGGCGCTCGTCAACCGTCGCCTGGTTGAGAACCATGACGTGAACCACGAATCCGACAAACTCGTCAACAGCCTGGCCGCCCTTGAAGAGGAGCGCGTGGCGGTGACCGTCAAGCTGGTGGGGCCTCGCAGGTTGGGGGACGCATCCACCCCCATCAAGTGCGAGGCCATCTACCCGCTCGTCAGCCCGGATCGCGCCGAACGGCTCAAGGCTTGCCGGGACGGGCTGCTGGCCGCCGTGGGCGAGTTGAAGCGGGCTCTGGCCGTCAATATGGCGCTGGTGGAGAACGGCAGCAAGATAGTGCATGCCACCATCGGAATCATGACCAGCGTGGCCGGCCGCAGCAAATCGGAAAAGCTGAACACGTACACCGCCAAGGGCAACGTGCACATAGGCAAAATGCAAATCCGCAACCTCGTGAACCGGAGCGTTTGAAATGGGATTGTTCGACGCACTCAGCATCGGCATGCGCGGCCTGCAAGCCTCCCAGACGTCCATCGACGTCACCGGCCAGAACATCTCCAACGCCAACACGGAGGGCTATTCCCGCAAGCGCGTGAACCAGGTCGCCGAGGTGATCGGCAACGACGTGCTGGGCCAAAAGGGCATGGGCGTGGAGATCACCGATATCCAGCGCATCCGCGACAGCTTCCTGGACCGGCAGACCTGGGAACAGTTGGGCGAGAAGGGCTATACCGCGCAACTGGACACCGCCTATACGCGCTTGGAGAGCATCCTGAAGGAACCGTCCGATACCGGCCTCTCCTCCCAGATGAACACTTTTTGGGCCTCTTGGCAGGATCTGGCCAACAATCCCGGCGACCTTTCCGCACGCGAAGCCGTAAAGTCCAGCGCCACCACCATGATCGACACCTTCCACCAGGTCTTCAAGCAGATCGAAGACTTCGGCTTGTCCATGAACAGCCCGCTTGATCAGGAAGCCAAAACCGTCAACGACCTCACCGGCCAGATCTATACGCTAAACGAGAAGATCGCGGGCGTGGAAACGCGTCCCGGGGAAAAGGCCAACGATTCCCGCGACCAACGCGATCTGCTGATCCGCAAGCTCGCGCAATTGGTGGACGTGCAGACAGTGGAAGACGGCAACGGCCGCGCCATCATCACTTCCGGAGGCAACCTGCTGGTGAGCCCCGCGGCCGCGCTCAAGCTGGAAACCTTCGGCCAGGCCACCACCTTGGCCGACGGCACCAAGACTTCGGATTTGCGCCTGCGCATCCAGGGATCCAACAACACCTTTGAACCCCGCAGCGGAGAGCTCAAGGGCATCATGGACGCCCGCAGCAAGGTGCTCACCGGCTACATGACGGACCTGAACGCATTGGCCGGTACCATCGTCAACGAGGTCAACGCCGTCCACGTGACCGGTTATACCCTGAACAAGGCGTCCGGCCTGTACTTTTTCGATCCCAACAAAACCAGGGCCGGCGATTTGGAATTGTCCGCCGCCGTCAAGGACAGCGCCACCAATATCGCCGCGGCGGCCGGCGGAAAGATCACCGACGTTTCCAACTTCCTGCCGGCCGGCGGCATCCCCGCCTCGGGCACCTTGCTGGACCTTAAGGCCACCAACGCCAATTACCGGAATCTGACCCAGGATTCCGTGAAGGTTACCTTGGCCGACGGAACCGTGCTGGCGGAAGGCGCCGGCAAGGACTATGTGGTGGACTACGAGAACGGCACCATCAATTTCGTCAACTACGCGCGCTACAATCCGGGCGATGCGGTCACGGTGAAGGTTTCCTACAATACCACCGGCTATTCCGGCGACGGCAACGGCCAGAACGCCCTCAACATGGCCGCCGTCCGCCTCAAGTCGACCATGATCCCGGACAAGGACGGCAATTTCACCCAGAGCGTGAGCGGTTTCTACAGCGCTACCATCGGCAAGATGGGCATCGAGAAGAACCAGAATTCCGCCATCAAGGATACCAAGGATTTCCTCATCGGCCAGATGGACTCGGAACAGGCCACCATTTCCGGCGTGTCCCTCGATGAGGAGATGACCAACATGATCAAGTACGAGAACAGCTACAAGGCTTCCGCCCGCTTCATCTCGACCATTTCGCAAATGATGGACGTATTGCTGGCCTTGGGCCAGTAAGGAGAAAACCATGCCTTCCAGAATCAGCTTCGGCCAGATCAGCGCCCACATCCTCGACCGCCTCTTCGCCAACTATAACAAGCTGGAAGGCACGCAACAGCAATTGGCCACCGGCAAGAAGCTGAACAGCCCTTCCGACAATCCCGTGGGCGTCAGCCAGAGCATGGGTCTGCGCACGGAGTTGGACGGCTTCAAGACCTATCAGAGGAACATCGACGACGGTATGGCTTACTTGGGCACCGTGGACACAACCCTCAACTCCGCCAACAACGTGTACCAGAGCATGCGCGAGCGCGCCATCCAGGCCTCGAATGATACCAACTCCGCCGAAAGCCGCTACTATATCGGCCGGGAAGTGCGCGGCATGTTCGACCAGATGGTGGCCCTTTCCAACACCGCCTTCAAGGGCGAGTACGTCTTCTCCGGGACCAACAGCCAAGTGCCTCCGTTTGAAATGCGCAATGGCGTCAGCAAGATCGTGAACGGAGCGGGACCCCTCACCGGCGACGTGAATTACCCGGGCGCCGGCGTTCCCATGAATCTGATCGATAAGAACGTCGACGATTCCAAGGACACAATCACCAACGACGCCAATCCCGCGCTGCTGGTTCCCGGCACCGTCAAGGTCAACGGCCTTGCGGAGGGAACCGATTATACGGTCGACTATATCAAGGGCAAGATCACATTCACCAGCCCCGCGGCCACGGCCCTGGTCGCCGCCGGCAACGCGGACATCAGCTACGATTGGCTGCGCCGCAACGAAAAGGATTTGGACGGCGTGATGAACCGGGAGATCGAGGAAGGCGTCAGCGCCCGCATCAACACCACCGCCTCGGATGTGTTCGGCAGCAAGACGGAAGCGAACGGCGCTTTCGAATCCATGATCAACCTGCTGGAAGGCACGGTCAATAACAAGCCGGACAAGATCCGCACCAGCATTGATCAGCTCGACGCTTCCCTGAAGCGGCAATTGACGGCTCAGGCCGGCAACGGTTCCCGGGTACTCCGCTTCGAAGCCACCCAGAGCCGCAACGAGGAACGCACCGTCTACACCACCAAGCTGCAATCCGACGTGGAAGATGTGGATTTCGCGCAGGCCATCTCCGACTTCAACCTGCAACAATCCGTGTACGACGCCTCCCTCAAGATGGGAGCCCAGGCCTTGCAGAGCACCTTGGTGAATTTCCTGTAGCCCGTTTACGCCTGCGCGGTTGGTCAAGCATCCGGATTTCCGCCGCTAAAACTCGGCAAACCATAAACGGCCATTCCGGGCCGATCAGGCCGTTCAATTTCTGCCCGGGAACAATTCCCCCCTCCAACTCCGTCCAATTTCCGGTAATGGGAATCAACCCCTTGCCCAACAGGATATCTACCATGGGCCGCAAGAGCCTCCTCGCCCTCGCATTTATCCTCTTGGCTTCGCGGGCGCACGCGGCGCCGCCGCCCCGCCCGCCGGAAGACGCGGACCTGGAGGATATCCGCGCGTATCGGATCGCCGTCAAAAAGGAACGCCTGGCCGTCCGGGATTCGGCGCGCCGGGAAGACAATCTGGTCATAAGCGTGGCCCCGTTCTTCTGCACTTTCAATCAAGGTTGGAATACGGAACCCACTGCGAAAGAAGACCTGGTTTCGCTGGCGTTCTCGCTCGGTTATCGCACCCATTTCAAGAATAAACTAGGCATCAAGGCCGGGGCGCAATTCTTCACGGCCGAGACGCAGATCACGCAGTATTTCCACGTGCCTTACGCGCCTGGTACATCTGATTACTATGGCGACGGATATGAATATTCCTCATCGGGTTCCGCCGGCAAGACCTACGGAGTCAACGCCAGCGCGCAAGCCATCCTGGGCCCGTTCGGCCGATTCGCCCTTGAGCCGGGGCTGGGAGTCTCCTGGGGAGGACACACCGTGGATACGGTGGCTTTGAGCGGCGACGCGGGCGACAGGATATTCGTGCAGCGGAGCCATTTTTCCTACTACTCCGTCATCCTGGGTGGGGCCCTCTACCTGGGCGGCAGGGACGAATTCAGTATTTCCCCTTCGCTGTCGATGGGCTACCAACCCGGGGCGTCCGGCAGCACCATGTTCCAAGGCGGCGTGGCCTTGGGCTATGCCATCCAACTGCCCAAAAGGCAAAGGAGATAAGCGCCGCGTTACGTTCCGGAATAACCAATGATACGAACTCCCGCCGCCGATTCCAAAACGGGAACCCGCGCTGCCTCCAAGGCGCGCAGCAATGCCTGCCGGAAATCCCCGCGCTTATCCTTGCGCGGGATTCCCGCGGACAATGCATTCAGCTCCAGCCATTCCATGGAGTTATACAGGGGGATATTAGCGGGAAAGCCCTCGTCCCATTGCGCTTCGGGAGGATCCGCCGCGGCCATGAGGGCCTTGTATCGGAAGGAGGGCCGATAGCCTTCCAGGCCGAGCACGGCATCGATCGCCGCCCGCCACTTGGTCCCGTTCATTCGCGATGAGAGGCGGTTGCGGGCGACGAAATGGCGCAGGCGTTCCAATTCCTGTTTCTGCTTTTCCGTCAGTTTGTCTTTTGGAATAGCCATGCGGATATGTTTCAGAGCGCTTTTTTAGAAATCGAATGCCAAAGTCCGTCCCATCCGATTCCACATTTATAAGTGGAGAGGGTCAGCTAGAAGAAGAATCCAGCCTTAGCCATCCAATACCAGTCCTTGGGCGTAACGGTAAACACTTCCCATTCGCTTCCAGATGCGAGATAGGTACCTCCGGGGCGGGAATGATCGTTCGCGACCTGGGCGCTGAAGCGCAAATGGCCGATGGTTTTCGCGGCATGGAGCGACCATTTCCAGTTATCCCGCGTAAGGTTCACATTCGCCGAATTCACGACGGGTAGCGGCGAGTACAAGTTCGAGGTCGTCGATTGGTATCGCGCCAGATCATCCTTGAATTTGGCCCCGTACCATTCCGCCTCCAGGGAAAGATGGTCGAGAAGCTTAAAGGTGGGGAAGTTGAATCCCATCATCACCGGCATCCGGTGCATATAATCACCGTAGATTTGCTTATAAGGACCCTTCATATCGAGCCCTATCAGGGCGACTTCCCCGTATATCTTCAAATCCTCGGGCCCAAAGGCATCGGAGGAAAGGAAAGCCTTGGGGTCAAAGCTGGCATCGGCCATGAGCTTGGTCCCTGCGAAGGAAAGGTAGGTGGTATCCTGGGTAACCGGGTTCACGTAAATTTGGGTGCGCTCATTCGGATCACCGCTGAAGTTAGGTGGGGAATCGCTTCCGTCATAAGCTACGGTATCCGGGTTCGTGAGCCTGTTATCGACGGGAATCAAATGCTCGAAATTGACGCCCGCGCCGATTTTCAACGCTTTACCGAAACTAAAGTTGGCGATATAGGCGGGGGAGAAATCGAAAAGGGGGTAGGTTTCCGTTTCGCTGTTGATGATCAGGTTTTGCTCGAAATTGCCGCTGATATGCTGCACGCGCAACCCCAAATTATTCGCCACTGGCCGGGTATGCTTGATCTCAAAACCGGAAATGAGGATGCCGGGATAAACGGGACCGCGCAACAGGTAAAGCCCTAAATTCTTAACGTCCGGATTGTAGGAGTAAGGGAAATAGCCCGCGGTCACGGCCAGCTTAGCGCCAGGGGCATTCCACCAGCTATAGTTTAAATCCGCTTCCACGGGATAGGGCAACCATACGAAAGGAGTCCTGCCGCCATTGTCGGCGCTTCTTCCGACGGGAAAATGCTTTTCCAGGATCCCGAAACCGGCGGCTACGGTCAGATTGTCGTTGTATAAGGCCTTCACCAATAGTTGCGCGCTGACGGTTTGCAAACGGCTGCCGTTGTAATTAACGGAACTGATATCGCTTGAGTTTTCGATTCGTCCTAGGCTAACCGCAGCGCCTCCGGAAAAGGAGACTTCTTTCTGGGATTCCGCATGACCGGAAAGCAGGCTCATAGCCGCGATGCTGGTAAAGATCAGGTTCGGGAATTCGAGAGGTCTCATGGTTATTCCATTGTTCCCTAGAAAAAGTAGGTCGATTTGAGCATCCAATACCAATCCTTGGGCGTTGTCAAGGATTCCGCCCAGGATGTATAGCCGATGTCCGGCGGGCCGAACATCCTTAAATGATCATCGGCGACTTGGCCGGAAAGACGGAGATGCCCGGCGACCACCTTGGAGAAGTAGAAGGCCCATTTGAAGTTATCCCTGGTAAAGTTGACGCCGGGGACCTGCCGCGGCACCCAGGAATAGGAAAGTTCGCTGTTGCCGACATCGGGCGAATTCTTGGACCCGTAGTACTCCACTTCCAGGGAGAATTTATCCAAGTACCCCCATGCGGGCAGGTTTAAGCCGAGCATGATGGGTGTCCGCTCCTTGATACTCTTATAGTATTTCGGATAATTCTTTAGGCCCAATACGCCCACTTCGCCGTAAAGAACCAAGTCCTGTTTGCCCAAAGACTCCAATCCAAGCGCGGCTTTGGGATCGTACCGGAAGCGGCCCATCAGCTTTGTTCCGGCGAGGGAGCCCAATACCGTATCCACCACGGCAGTATGCGCGACAGTGTCGATGGAAAGGGTGTCCAGCTCGTAGCAAATCTGGGTGTTTGAGTTGTCGATTTGCTGGTAAGCGCCGGTGTTATTGGCGCAGCTTTTGGTGGGCGAGGTGTATTTGCCGTTACGGGGGAGCGCTCTATAAAAATTCACGCCCACACCGAGTTGCAATGCCGGGGTCGCTTGCCAACTCAAGACATCGGCGACGGAAAAATCAAAATAGGGGCGGTCTTCGGTTTCCGAGATCAAAAGCAAATCGTCCTTGAGGCCGCCGATGGAATAGCTGGTCATGGCCCCGAAAATATTCGCGGCCGGTGTGGTATGCTTGGCCTCGAAACTGGAAACCGGTGCGCCGGGATAAACATATCCTCGCAGCAAATAGAGGCCCAAGTCCTTTACTTCGGGGTTGTAGTTGTAATTGAAGTAACCTAGGTTCGCTTGGAATTTCTGATTGGGCGCGACAGTGAGGCTATAGGTGATCCGCGCTTCGCTGAGGCCGGTGACCCAATAAGGATAATAGTTATTGGCAACGCTCACGTCTCCGCGGGCATTATGGGTTTGCAAGGCGAACATGCCCATGCCGCCATCCCATTCCGGGCTGATCTTGGCCGTGGCGGAAACCTGTACGCCGGCAGCCTGGATCCAGTTCTTATTCATGTTGTTGGGGGGGCCACCGTTTGAGAGGGAATCGGTGCTGTGTTCAACCCGGCCGAATTGCAGCCAAGCCGCACCCTTGTATTTCACTTCCACGGAATCCTGCGCTCGTCCCCATCCGGCCAAGGAAAGGATTGCGGCAATGAGTATACAGGGCTTTGGTCTCATCAGCACTTTTCCATCCTGCCTTTAGAAAAAATATCCCACCCGAAACATGAAATACCAATCCTTCATTGAAGTCAGAATTTGCGAGAGCCCGCCATCTTCGGCGATCACGCCCGTCCTTATCGGCCGGGGAACATAATGATCATTGGCGATTTGGCCGCTGAACTGAATATGGTGGGCAATGGTTTTTTCGGCATTGACGGACCATTTCCAATCATCCGCGGTAGCATTCTCGGGATCGAGTGCGGTGCCCTTGATTTGTATGGTGTCTCCCGTTTGCACTTCGAGGAAATCCCCGCTCGGGAGTATCTGGTACCTTCTTCCGGCGATATCCTTCAAGGAAATCGGGATGGCCGACGGCGATTTATCCGCGAATATGGGCGTATGCGCGAAGTTCTTGTAGTTCAAGGATTGCTCGTAGCCGAGCTTCCGGTAATCCTGACGGTATTTCGCCGTGTACCGTTCCACCTCAAGCGAGAGGAAATCGAGGAAGCCGAAAGTGGGGAAGTTGAACCCTATCATCAAGGGCATCCGTTCGCTCATCTTGGAATAAATGGTGCCGTAATTCTTGGTGCCGATAATCGCGCCTTCACCGTAGAGGATCATGTCCTTCTCGCCGAAGGGTTCGGTAATCCCGAGCAATCGCTTGATATCGAGACTGAAGTCACCCATCACCTTGATGCCCTTATGGCTATAGAAGACGGTATCGCCCGGACCTAAGACTTGCATGTATTGAAGCTCATACGGGTTATAGGGGACGCCGCTGGAAATCAAGGAGGAATCCTTGCTGAAGATGGATGGTACCGTAGCCGTATTCGGGGATGTGATTTTCGTGTTCTCGGGGAGGAGATGGTAAAAGTTCACGCCCGCGCCGATTTGCAAGGCGCCGAATGCGGTGTACTGGGCGATATACCCCAAGCTCCAATCGAAACTGGGCGGCAAATCCCTTTCCGAAGAAAGAATCAGATCATGATCGAAATTGCCGAAGGAGTTGCGCAGATGCACTCCCAGGAAGCTCGCGCGCGACGTATCGGTATGCAATTCCTTGAATCCGGATACGAGGATGCCGGGATATACGGGGCCGCGGAAAAGATAGAGCCCGAGATTCTTGACATTATGGTCATAGTTGAAAGAGAAATCGCCGAACGTGGCGCTGAATAGCGGCTTGGCTTTTTCGCCGAGCGTATAGGTGACCCGTGCATCCGACACATAGTTGATGAATTTCCAAATGTTCAATTGCTCGCTTGAGAGGCCGCCCAAGGAGTAATAAACCTGGGAAAGCCCGAAACCGAAACCGCCTTCGAGGTTTTCCCCAAGTTGGGCGGTGCCATTGATCTGCATGCCCATCGATTGCTGCCAATTCCCGTTGTAATTGGTCAATAAGGTATCGGTTGATTTCATAACCCTGCCGACTTCGGTCCAGGTCTTGGCATGCAATTGGATGGGAACCGCAAAGCTACCGGTCGGCAAGGCGAACAGCCCAGCGGCAACGAGTAGAGAAAACGGCTTGTTCATACGGACAGCTCCCGTAGGTTTTTCCTCTAAGGGTAAGGAAAACCCCGGGAGGAGGATTTTCCTCCCGGAACGTTAATGTTAATTCTGATTTGGATTTATTTAAATGCGGTTCAAACGGATTTGAGAAACGCCACGATTATTTTTGAATTCAACGAAGAGGATGCCTTGCGCTTTCGTTGCTAAGGCGTGTTGAAAATTTCCGCTGTCTGCATGGAATTTGTCCACCACATGGCCGGCCACATCGCGGATCGTAATGTCAGAGGCGAGATCCAGGGTACCGACCAGCGCGTTTTGGCTAATCTCCAAATTAGGAGGCGTTGTATTTGCAGCCGCCTTGAGATCGGGGTTCGCGGCTTTTACCGCAGTGGTGGAAGTGAACGGAGCTACGGTGCCATCAATATTCAAATTTCGGATCTTGATATTGCGGTACATGTTCCAAGCCCCGGTTTTCCAGCGCCCGCCGCCGTGGATTTGCAAGCCGATAGGCCCGGCAGGGGTCACCACTGCTTTTGTGGATTTGTAAATGGGCGTCCAAGCCGATGCGCCCGCTTTGCGCAGAAAGGTTTCCATGGTCACGCTACGCCCGGCGACCAGGCCATCATAGAATTTAACCCGCATTTGGTTCCATCCGGCGAGATCCCATATTTTGGCGAAATCAGTTTCAACGCAGCCCCCTGCCGAACAACCAAAACTCGTCGGGCCTGGGTTCATATCCTTGGTGAAAGAAGTCCAGGTCACGTTTACCTTGGGCGTTTCGGTCTCGTCCCAAGCGACTAAGAAAGGACTCGCGGGGTTGGCGTTGAAGCGGAAGGGATCATCATTCAGGTTCCCTTGTCTCCAGCCGCGCTCATTGTACGAGCCGCCTACGCCGCTGCCTTGGATATAGTCGATAACCGATTGCCAGGCGGTGCCCTGGTAGGTCATGCGATTGAATATGCCGCCATCGTCACCGAAGGTGGGCCACAGGTCCAACACGATTTCATAGTTTCCGTATACTTTGTTGGTGACCAGGATGCCGCCATCTCCGCCCGCGGTTTCCTGGGAGTAGATGGACTTCTGGGACGGGTCCACGAGCCAAACGGCCCCGACGTCTTTGTGCGTGGTATGGCCGGTTTGGCAATCTTCCCACCAACCGGTCATATCCTTGCCGTTGAAGATAGAGACGAAGCCGGAGTCATCCACCTGAGAGGCAACGGTGTCCGGCTTACCGGCCACCATTTTGGGGCCATCATTACAAGGATTGTTCACCACCGGAATCGAAATCGCAGGCTGTTGATCCGCGAGGGCAATTCCCGCCAGTGAAAGTCCCGTGAAGAAAAGCGTGGTTAATTTCATTTGAACACTTCCTATTTTATTAGAACCCTACCAAGTTCTCCCCCGAGAATCTTCCCTAATATAAGGCGGAAACCACTTAACGCCCTGCAAAATCAACACTTTTCCCGGCAAAAAATCCATCCGACGACAACGGAAAAAAACCATGACTGATCGTCGCTTTTATACGCTTTGGGTTAAAAGGTTTTGGGTCCGTGCTGCTGGATTCTCGGATACAGTACGGTTTATTACTTTGAGCCGCATGATTGGGGTTTCTTGCATTTCATTGGGGCGATTGGCCCCATGTAATCCCGGGCGGAATCGTTTCAACCTTTATGACCGGGCGCCATGAACCTCTTATTCCGACTTTTGAAGACAATATTACTGTACCTTCTCCGCCCCACGCGCCGCGGCATCTTGGCGGAGTCCGTGGTGCGGTACCGCGTATGGCCCAACGATCTCGACACCAATCTGCATATGAACAATGGCCGTTATCTCACCTTGATGGATCTGGGCCGCCTGGATCTTCTGCTGCATAACGGAGCCGTGCCGATAGTGCTTAAAAACAAATGGTACCCTGTATTGGCGGGCACGCAAATACGTTTCCGACGGCCTTTGAACCTGTTCCAGAAATTCGAGATCCGCACCCGCATCGTCACCTGGGACGCCAAATGGGTTTACCTGGAACAGAAGATTTCGCGCCGGGGCGATCTCGCCTTGCAGGCTTTTCTGAAAGGCGTATTCGTGGGGCCCAAGGGTAGCGTGCCGTTTCCCGATCTATTGGCGTTGCTGGGCGTTCGGGAGGCTCCGCCGGCCATGCCGGAACCGCTGGCGGCCTGGCTGCAAAGCGAAGCTAAAATGATCCGGGACGCGAAGGATGCCGTCGGCGGGCGCTAAGCGGGCGTCCCGGACGCAACAAGCGCAACCTGGCCGCGCGCCTTCAGGGTTTCGCATCGGCCTCGGGGATCCAATCGCCGGATCCCGCCAGGAGCGCGTCCGCTTGGGCCTGGAGGGCGGCCTCGCGATCGCGTAAGGCGGAATCGGATTTCGCACCGCCGCCCGGGCCATTGGGTCCGGGTGCGGGAGGATGCGGGCGCTGGGAAACGGAGGCTCCGGAAGCGGAACCGACCGATCCGGGCGGGGGTTCCTTTCGCAAACGCAAAGTGAATTCCGCCAAGCGCAACGCTTCCACGTAAAGCGGATTGTCCGGGTTGGACGGCAGCAGGTTTTCCTTCAGCAGGGCCGCGGCGCTTTCGGGGCGATCCAGGTCATGCAGGAAAATGGAAGCGGTTTCCCATAGGGTGGGTTCGTGGCCGGGATCGATCTCCAAGGCTTTCTCGAAGCGAAGCAAGGCCTGCTCCGGTTCGTCCATGGCGGTCAAGGCGCGGCCCCAATAATAATGGAAACCCAAGTCCGAACCAGTCCGTGTCAAGCGGGCCTTGACGTGATCGATGATGCCTTGCAGGATGCGCTCGGCTTTGGCGTCCTCGCCGTCGGCAAGGAGATCCAGGGCTTGGTTGAGGGTGGCTTCGTAATCCATGACCGGGTCTCCTATCGGTGAGGCCCCAATCTAGCATCATGGGCCCGTGAGCGCCAGACCCTGCGACCGCAGGCGTTTTTCCAGGGAACGCCAATCGAGGAAAATGCTGTCGCCCAGGTAGGCTTCCAAACCGAACATCTGGAAGAGATCCTGCATGTAGGGCGTGCACGCAACCAGCAGCAGGCTGGATTCGCTTTCCCGGAACTTGCGGATGTTGTGCATGATGGCGCCGATGCCGGTGCTGCAGATGAGGCTCACTTCGCTCAGATCCATGGCTACCCAGCGGCCTCCGTTGGCCAACATGGTTTCCAGGTGCTTGTCCAGCACCCGCCAGTTCTGGAGGCGGATTTTCCCCTTCACCGAAAGGATTTGCAAATCTCCTTTTTTGCTGATTCCGATTTCCATAGGTTTGTAAAGATCCTTGGGTTTCGCCGGCCCGCACATCCGACGCCGCCTTGATCCTACCCGGCGGCGATTCCTTTCCACAATCAAGGATGGGTAAAAGGATTTGGGTAATTCGGACAGTTTGTGCGCGGGTCCCACTTTGCTACTTTCTGAGCGCGGGAATAGGGCGCGGGAGGCGGATGGAATGCGTGGTAGCGTGATGGAACCGGATCAAAAACCATTCGCCCGCTTGTGCCGTTTGAGCCTGGCGGCGGCTTTACTGGCGGGGGGCTTGTCGGGCTGCGCCGGCATGGTCAAGCGAAGCGGCGATTCCGTTCCGTCCGATCCGGAAACCGCGAGGGGTACCGCGGTAGTCACCCCGGATGCTTCCGGTTCTTCCAAAAAATTCGAGGAGACGGGCGACCTGGACAAGCTACTCGATGCCAAGCCCATCGCTTTGGCACCCGTCAAACCGGCTTCCCAGGCGGGATCCGCGGCCACCGCCGCGAAAGCGCCGGAGCCGGTGGCCAAAGGCAAGGGCAACTTCCGCATCCAGGTGGGCGCGGAGTCGGATCTGGACGCGGCCCAACTCAAGAAGGCCGAGTACGAGAAAATGCTGGGCGGCCCCGTGGATGTGACTTTCGACGCGCCGTTCTACAAACTGCGTTGGGGTTATTTCGATTCCAAGCAGGACGCGGAAGACAAGCTGCTGGAGCTGTCCGATTTCAAGATCCAGGGTTTCGTAGTCAAGCAATAGGAAACAACAGGGCTTGGGGGAATCAGCGATTCCCCAAGCCCTGGATGTCTCCCCCCCGCAAAAATCCGAAGCGAGCCACCTTGATCTGCGAACCCGGGGCCACGTTGTCGCGCGGATCCATGCCGTAGCGGAATTTCGACCGCAGGATATAGACGCCGGTGGAAATGAGATTTCCGTCGCGGGCGATGGGGTACCAGGCGAACCGCAACAGGTAGGCCCGGGTCGCCGGGTCGCGCGCCAGCTTTCCCGAGCGCAAATCGTCCTTGCTGATGACAATCTCAGTCTTGTTCACGAACTGGCCCAAGTTGTCGAAGACGGTCAAGGCGAGCGTGGCCGGGTGCGAGAGTTTGAAAGCGAATACCACCAGGCCGTCCACGCCTTTCTCCGCCGTGCTGCGGCGGATCCAGTCTTCCGCCGTTTCCGGATGCAAGGGGAGATAGGTTTTCGCATCCGGCCCGGCTTCCTTGCTGGTAAGCAGCACGAAGGGGTTTTTAATTACCAACCGGTCGGGCGTGCCGCCTTGGGTGGTGACGCCCTTTTCCGCATGCAGATCCCCGATGGTGATGGCGGGCAGTTTGGCTTGGATGGGACGGAAAGGATTGGCGGGGTGGGCCGGATTACCCGCGGCATCCTTCACCTGGGATACGCCGGCGATGGCGACCTTATAGCCGTCCCCGGGGACGGCGGGAGAGTTGGGCGAGATGGTGAAGGTCCAGGACGCGGAATAGCCGTTCCGGGAGGAGTCCGCGCGCGCGGCGGTCAAATCCACCTGCACCGGGTTGCCGGCCGGGTCCTGGAACTTGAAGACGCCCGCGCCATCCACCTGGACCGGCTCGGAAAAGCGGACCATCAGCACCGCTTCGGGGACATCATTCAGGGAGGTGTCCACCACGGTCTTGACGGCGGAAGCGATCACGGGGCCGATGCGATCATGCAAAGGGAAGGTGCCGGCCAGCAGGCCCGTGGCCGGTTCCGCCAGGGCGCGGCCCTGGTTGGTCGCGGCGGTTTCGTCCCATCCAGTCACCGCCTTGGCGAAGAATTGCGCGTTGGAGAGCACGGTGTCGAGCACGGCTCCGTCCGAGGTAATCTTCCAGTTACCCCGCTCCGTCTCCCCTTCCAGGTTCAATTCGAATTGGCTGGGGTCCTTGGACGGATGCTTGTCCAGCGCGATTTCGGCTTTGTCTGCGATGCCGTCCCCGTTCCTATCGTAGAGCCAGCCTTCCACGGCCTTTACGGGCACCGGATCCATGGGAACGTCCGAATTCTTGAGCACCAAGGAGGTGGTGATGGTGAGCTGGGAACTGACGATGCGGCGCTCTGCGAAGTAGAAGTCCAGGTAATACGCGCTCCCGTCGCTAAGGCCCAGGTTGTCGATATTCACGTCGGCGTATTCCGCGGAATGGATGCCGCCCAGATCGATGACCCGCTTGCCGTTGATGAATACCCAGACATCGTCGTCCCCGCGGAAGGCGAATTGCTGGCCGGTGTTCTTCTTATAGGTGAAATGAGAGTGGAACTCGAAAGTGAATCCGTAATTATGCGATGCCAGATCAATGCCGTCCTTGATGCCGCTTTGGCGATGGCCGAAGGTGGTGGTGACGGACGGGACCTGGGGCCGCAGCGCGCCCAGCTTGGAGTCGTCCAACGGGAAGAATTGCGGGCTGTCGAAGGTGTAGGTATTGCCGTTCTTGAGAAAGGGCAGGTCCACGTAAAAGGCGCGGTTGATGTCCGGACTGCGGGTGGTATACCACTCGCCGAAGCGGCTGCGGAAACAGTTGGGCGGAGCGTCGAATCCGGGCTTGAGCACGGGAGTGAACTCGTCGCGGTCGAAGGGGATGAGGCCGGGAAGGTTATCGGGATTGGCCGGAAGGGTACCGATCCCGTCCTGGACGGCGCCCTTGGCCGCATCCGGGCGGTCGAAGCAGCCCCAGCCTTCGCTGTTGTTGCGCGCGTCCCAGTTGGGGTTGAAGTCCGGGTGGCCTTCCGTTCCCTTAGGCTGTAATTCCTGGAAATCGCGGACCACGCCCGTGAGGATGACTTGATCCTGCGCGCGCGCGCGGGCCGAACCCCCGATCAGGATCGCGAGCGCGGCCATGGCGAAAGCAAACTCAGGCTTCACGCCCCCGATATTATCCCTGGACATCGATTCCTTTCGTGCAGCCTATCCGTATGGAACGCGCATCCTTGGATCCGATGCGCTTCCCGTCCGTCGATGCGGAGGGCTGCCCTTCGCTTTCCCTTTAGTCGCCATTTCCCGTTCGGGTGTTCTCTAAACCACGGATGAGTTTGCCGGGGTGCGGTGGAGGCCGCTTTGAGCGCGACCGGTTTTCGCCAGGTCCGGCCGCAGCGCCGGATCGATCAAAGCCCGGCGACTTCTCCCCGGAATACTTCGACCGCATTGCCGGTCATGAAGACGCTGCCATGGCCTTCGTATTCCAACAGCAATTCCCCGCCGGTGAGATGCAGGCGCAAGCGTGAACCGGTCTTGCCCAGCTTGAAGCCCACGGCCGCCACCGCCGAGGCCCCGGTGCCGCAGGCCCAGGTCTCTCCGGAGCCGCGCTCCCAGGTGCGTTGGATGGCTTCCCCCTTATTGATCACTTGCACGAACTCGACGTTCACCTTGCGCGGGAAGTACGCGTGGGTTTCGATGAGGGGACCTATCTGTTCCACCGGGAACTTAACCACATCGTCCACGTAAATGACGCAGTGGGGGTTGCCCATGGAGACGGAGCTGAAGGCTAAGGCGCGTCCGGCGACCTCGATTTTCCGCTCCAGCACTTCGGCGGAATCGAAGGTGGTGGGGATCTTGGGACCGGACCAGATGGGTTCGCCCATGTCCAGGCGAACCTCCGCGGCCGCCCCGGCGGCGTCCCGCCCGACTATGCGGGCCCAGCGCCAGCCCGCGCCGGTCATGAGTTTCAGCTCGTCCTTGCCGCGTGCATATTGATCGTGCACGTACTTGGCCACGCAGCGCAGCCCGTTGCCGCACATCTCGGACATGGAACCGTCCGCGTTGTACATCTCCATCTCCGCGTCCGCGTCCGCGCGTGGCTTGATGAGGATAAGGCCGTCCCCGCCTATTCCAAAATGCCGGTGGGACAAGGCCATGGCGGCCTTGACGGGATCCGCCACCTTTTCCGTGAACAGGTCGATGTAAACGTAGTCGTTACCCGTGCCGTGCATCTTTACGAACTTCATCACCACCCCGATACCGAATTGTCCAGAATCACCTTCACCATGCTCTCCACGGCCAGCTTCTTGCCGGTCTCTTCCGTTTCGCCCTTGTCCACCGCATAGGTTCCGTAGCCGGGCACGTGATCGTCCTTGTAAAGGGTATCGCCCTTGACCCTGTCGATGAACAGCACGCTCACCAGCATGTCCACGCGGTAGCTGGTGACGGTGGCGCCGCTGGTGGTCTGGGGGCGGTGGGAATAATCCGTGAGGATGCAGACCAGTTCCGCATCCCCGCCGTCATTGACCTTGCGCAAGTTGCTGCGGCTGCGGAAGCCTTCTTCCAGGCCTTGCGTGATCTGATCGGCCAGGGCCGACTCCAGGGTCTTGTTGCCGACCGGATCGATGCGCACGGTGCGCAAATGCTTGGGCAAGGTGGTGCCGGAAAAACTGTAGCAGCCGGCCAGCGCAAGCGCGGCGGCGGTTAGAAGGTGGAAGGGGGAAAGCCGGCGCATGGAAAGGAAAATAAAAAAACGCGCGCTGCTTGGCGGCTCAGGTTGCCGGTTCTCCGGCAATTCCGGTTCTCTCCACCGTTTCGGCATTCCCTGTCTTCACGGCCTCGGACCCGGGCGCAACGCCGGCCTCTTCGGAGACCGGCATTTCCCCCGCCAGCATGGACGCCGTCCGGGAGAACAAGTCCTCTTCGGTTTCGCAGAAGATGGCATCGCGTCCCAATCCGCGTTGATAGTAGCGCGCGTATTTCTCCGTGGCCAGGCGCGGATCCAGGATCCACAGCGCGAACCGGAAACCGGGGCGGCGCGGCAAGCGGTTGAGCTCCTGTTTCAAGCGCAGGATGGAGCAAGGGAGCAGGTAGTCATACAAGGGATTGAGGCCGGCCTCCTGCAGCTTTTCCAGATGCGGCGCGATAAGGGGTTCGGTGGGAACCGGGAACGGGAGCTTGGTCACGGCCACGATTTCCGGGAGCATATCCCCTTCGCCCAAACCTTCGACGAAAGCCTCCGTGCCCAGCAGGCATGCGTCCGGACGATGGCGGAACAGATGCAGGAGATTGTCGCGGCTGCCGTCCACGTGCTGGGCCAGGACCATGCGGCCGTCGCGGCAAATGCCGTCCTGGAGAAGGGCACGGGCCTGCTTGAGCATGCCGATATGGGTGAACAACAGGAAGGATGGCTTCTTGAAACGCAGCAACCCTTGGGTGAGGATGTGACCCATCGACTGCAGCGCGCCATTGTTGGACAGCACCGGGCTGAACCTGGCCAGCAGCAAGGGCTGGGGCCGATCCTGCGGATCTTTGCTCCGCACCAAGGCCGTCTTCAGACGTTCCGGAAAAGCGGTTTCCAGGCCAATCTGCCCGCAGAAGAATTTGAATTCCTCGCCCACGGCGATGGCGGAGGACGCGAATACGACCGCGTCCATTTGCGGATAGAATTTCTCCCCCAGGAAGGTCCCTATTTCCAGGGGCGCGCTACGGATGAGGGCGCGATGGGGGTTGGGGAAATCCTCGATCCAGAACACCTCTCCGATACCGGAGGGATGGGCCAGATGTTCCAGATCGCTGCGGAACTTCCGCAATTGATCGGCAGCCCTGCGCAGGTCCGGGGCCAGATCCTCGTGAGGCCCGGCCAGGCTGGCCAGCAACCCTTCCAGTTCTGAGATGGAGGCGATGACATTTTCCGGGCCCGCGTTGAATTCCACCACCAGCTTATCCGCATAGCGGATGCGGCTTTCGCCGTCCTTGCGGCGCTTGGCGGCGTGCTTGGCAATCTTGTTGAAGAATTTCTGCAATTGGCGCTCGGGTTCAAAAACCATCCGGCGCAGGCGCTCCAGATCCGTTTTTGGCTCGGACGCCTTCGTCTCTCCTTCTGTCCCACCCGTGCTGCCGTCCGCGCTGTCCGCGTCGGGTACGCTTGCCCGCTCGGCCTGGCCGGGACCGCCTGCCTGCCGTTCCATTTCCGCCAGCAAACCGCCGGCATCCTGTTTGGATTGGGCGATGGTCTGCAGGATATGCTTGAGCCGGAAAAAACTGACTTCGCGGCCCAAGCGCGCCTGGCCCGCTTCCGGAAGGTGATGGGCCTCGTCGAGGAGGATCATTTCATAGCTCGGCAGAAGCGCGAAATCCAGCGCCAGATCGTCCAGGAACAAGTCCTGGGTGATCAACACCAAGTGCGCCTTTTGCGCGCGCGCGCGCGCGGCATAGGCGTGGCTGCCCGGTTCCACGGCATAGGAATCCGAAGCCAGCTTGGACCAGAGCAGTTTGTTGCGCTCATGGTTGAAGCCCATGTTGGCGGCGATGTCCCCGTCCCCGGCATCCTCCAGCCAAGTGATGATGGGCAGCAGGGCCAGGCGTTCTTCCCGGCTCAGGCGGGTATCCGGGTGGGCCAGGATACCGGCCAGTTTGCACGGGCTCAGGTAATTCCCGGGTTCCTTGAGCGGCTCCACGCGCGCATCCCCGTCCAGCAGGGCTTTCAGCAAGGGTACCTCGGAGGTTACGATGCGTTCGATGCGCCCGCGCCCGGCTACGGCTATGAAAACCGGGCGCTTGCGGGATTTGGCTTGCAGCAGCGCGGAAACCAGGCAGGCCAGCATGCGGCCGGTTCCGGGTTCGGCTTCCGCCACTAGGAAACGGGATTCCTTGAAAGCCCTTTCCGCCAAAGAGGCCATGCGGGCCTGCTTGTTCCTGGCCTGGTACGGCCGGCCCAGGGCCGCGAAGGCTTCCGCCATCTTGCCGGATGCGAACAGGGACTCCGCCGAGACGGTGAACGGTTTCCCCGGGATGGGATTGGCCGAGACCGCGGGCGGGCTTGCGTCCGCACTCGCTGAAACCGCGGCGATGGAGAGGACGGAAGCAAGCCCGGAATCGTCCGCGCCCGGGAAGATCCGCTTCCAATGGGAAGGGCCGGAGGCCAGGATCCCGCCGAGCGTCGCCAGCGTGCGGGGGGAGTAACCCGCGAGTTTCTCTTCGGCCTTCAGCCACAGCAAGGCGGCCTGTTCCGCGTCCGGCAGGGCGCGATGCACCTTCTGCGGGGGGATGCCCAGCTTTTCCACCAGGCTTTCCAGGCGATGGCTGGCCAGGGACGGCCAGGCTACGCGGGCCAGCAGCAGGGAGTCGTATACGGGATTGGCAAGCGCGGGTAAAGCCGCTTTGGCAAGCGCATGCTCCAGGAAAGCGGAATCGAAATCGGAATTGTGCGCCACCAGCGGCAGGCCTTCCGAGAAGCGCAGGAATTCCTCCAGGCAGTCCTTGGCTTCCCGCGCGCCCTCGAGGATGCTCTTGGTGATGCCGGTCAGGGATTCCACCAGGGGCGTCAGGGCTTTTTCCGCTTTTACCAGGCAGGACATGCGGGCCTCGATGGAGCCGCCGCGCACCAGCACGGCGCCGATCTCGATGATCTCGTCGACGTCCCTTTCCAAGCCGGTGGTTTCCAGATCGAAGGCGACGAAATCCCGTAGGGGGTTCAACATGCGGAATTCTCCATGGGGAAATCCGGAGCGTCCGGAGCCGGAATCATTTCAGGGAACGGAGGAGTTGTTGCGCCTGTTTCAGGTTTTCGTCCGCTCCCTTGGGTTTGAGAGCCAGGTACTGCTTGAGAGCGATCTTGATGTGCATGCGCCCGGCCGCGCTGGCCTGGCCGCCGCGGCGGATTTGCTGCTGCGCAGCCAGCCAGTGGTATTGCGCCTGGTTTTCCCGCGTCATCTTCTTCAGCCAGGGTTGGATGCGGGCCAGTTCCGTCTCCGAGAGATTGAACATTTCCTGGTCCTGGAGGATCTCGACCTTGAGCAGGGCGATGGTGGGATGGAAGGAATAATCCAGGGCCTTGTTGACCAGCAGCAACGCGTTGCCGGGATCCTTCTTTTCGCGCAGGCTGGCCTTGGCCAGGGAATAATAGCCGCGCTGTTGATCCCTGGCGGGCAGCGCTTTGACCTTGCGCTCCGCTTCCGAAGTGCTGCTGGCGCGGGCGGCCCTTTCCGCTTCCAAGCCGGCTTTAGCCGCAAGGGGAACCGCCAACGGCGGCTGCAAGGCCGCTGCCCCGGGGGGAGTGACGCTGGTGTTACCCTGCGGTCCGGGAACGGAGTTGGCCGAGCCGGGTTTGGCGGGGGCCGATTTGCCGGCGTGCAAGGCCTGGTAGGCGAACCAGGCTGCGCCCGCCAGGGCGAGCGCGCCCACGGCCTTGGCGATGCGGCTCCGCCAGGGGGTTTCCTCCGGCATCAAAGCCCGGAATTCCGCGGTGGTGAATTGGCCCCGGGTCAGATAATCCTGGAGCACGGCGGCGGGAGGCGCGTCCCCGTGGTATAGCTTGTAAATGGGGCGCAGCGCGCTCAGCATCTGCGAGGCATCCTGGTAACGGGAGCCCGGCTCGCGGGCCAGCGCCTTGCGTACTATCTGCAGCACCGCCCCATCGCTGCCGCGCCATTCATGGTCCAGATCAACGATGTTCCAGCGCAGGATGTTTTCCAGCACCTGGGTCTTGTTGTTGCCGGTAAAAGGCCGGTAGCCCTTGTGCAACTCGAAGAACATCACTCCCAGCGAGAACACATCGATGCTGCGCGTACTCAGCTCCCCGCGCAGGCGCTCCGGCGCCATATAGGCCACGCTGCCGCTGATATGCTGCGTCTGCGTCATCAGGTCCGCGCCCACCTTGGCCACGCCGAAGTCGCAGATCACGGGTTGGCCGTTCTTGCGCACCATGATGTTCTCGGGTTTGAGATCGCGATGGATGACGCCGTCCAGCGCCGTTTCCCCGAAGGTGAGGCGGGCCCGGTGGGCGTGCTCCATCCCTTCCAGCACGGCCTGGATGATGGCGATTGTCACCGAGAGCGGAAAGCTCTTGCGCTTCTCCAGGTACTGGCGCAGGCTCATGCCGTCTATGTATTCCATTTCGATCTGGAGCTTGGAGGCGGTCTGGGTCACGTCGAAGACCTGTACGATGGCGGGATGCTTGAGATGCGCGGACACCTGGGCTTCCATCTTGAATTTGCTGCGGCGCTTGGCGTCCAACATCATGTCGTGATGCAGGATCTTGAGCACCCGCAATTCCCCCAGGGCGATGTGCCGCGCCAGGTACACGGTGGCGGAGGCTCCTTGCCCCAGGATTTTTACGATATCGTAGCGGGTATCGGTGGCCTCGGAAAGCAGCATGCCGCTAAACCTCTCCCCTGGCCACGGCCTCGATGAGGGCGAAGAACTCCTGCAGGCCGCTCCCCATCATCATCCGCTTGGGCCCTGCGGGGATGAAGGCGTTCAAGCCCTTCAGGATATACAAGGGGATCTCCACTTTGCCGGAGGCGTGCAATTCGTCCAGGATGGCTTCGTATTCGGCGCGGAAGAAAAACACCGGCGATCCTTCGTGGTCTTGCTCGTCCAACAGAACTTGCAACCAAGTGGCCACCTCGATGCGTTCGGTGCCGTCGAAGTTGATCTCCAGGGCCTCCTCGGCGTTATGCGGATCGATGCTGGTATAAGCGATATCGTCCAGCACGCGTTGGGCCTGGTTGAGGGCCGACGGGGATACCAGCAAAAGGAACTTCCCGCCATTGCGATCGTCCTGGCCTACCCGGCAAAGGATGCCATGATGGCTCAAATACTTTTCAAGCGGCTCGAGCGAAGTCCGTTCCGCACTGGAGGCGATGGGCACAAAGTCATCCATGATACCGAGGCAAAGGTAGATTTTTCGGGGGTTTTCGCCCAAGCGGCGGACAACGGTGACCGGATTAACCGATGCCAATCCGCACGGCGGGCGCTCCCATGGCTGCGGCCGGTTCAGCCCCCGGGGGGCCAGGAAAGCCTGCGTTCAACGGTGGAAACCGAGTCCACGGCTCCGGGAAGCGCCGGGTTCGTCGGGCGCTTTTTATTGCCGTCGCCGCGGTTCACGCCGCCCGCTTTGACGTCCACGGAATCGGCGAATTGGAAATAAGGTTCCTGCACGGCCCAAGGCGCCAGGCTGCCGGGGTGCCAAAGCCCGTCGCCATTGGAGTCCCGGAAATAATCCACCGTGTAATTGCCTTCGGGGACGCTGTCGATCGTCACCTCTTCCTTAGCCGGCGTCACGCGGCTGTATTCCCAGGCGGAAGCGGTGCTGCGGAGGACCAGGCGGGAACCGAAAGCGGAAGCAGCCTGCCGGAATTTGACGGACCCCAGTTTGGCGGCATCGGCCAGGGTAAAGGTGATGATGGGTTGCGTTGGCGGCGGCTGGGGCGGCGCGGCAATCTTCCCGGCCGGAGCGGAGGAATCCTTTCCGGCCGCGGGCTTGGCGGGCGCATTGTCCAATCCCTTCCAGGCCAGGCTCAGCTTTTGGCCTTTCAGGGCAGCGGCCATGGCCACTTGCAGGGAGAATTCATGGTGGCTGAGGCGCGCCAGGGACCAGGCGGCGGGCGCGGTATCCAGCCTCACGATCAGGTTCGCGCGCAACCAATTCAAGGTGGAATCGGAAAGCAGACGGGGATAATAGACGGAGATGCCTTGCGATGGCATCAGGTTGTCCGCCGTCAGGCGCGCCACCTCCCCGGAAACCCTGCGCGGCCCCAGGAAGGCCAGATCCGGCTTGGCGGTATCCAGGTCGCTTCCCACCCGGAACGTCGCCCGGTTGCGCAAGGTATCGGCCAGGTTACCGTAGAGATCGCGCAGGCCCGGGCAGGAAACCACGTATTGGCTGTCGGGATCCAAAGGCACGGTCATGAGCTCCACTTCCCCGCTGTTGGGATTGACGCAAACGTCCTGCACCAGCACGGGGGCGCCGCTTTGCGGAGCGCCCTTGGGACCCAAGCGCTTCACCGCATAGGCCTCTCGCCGCAGGCACAAGGTGGGATGGGGCGGGCGGTTGAACTTGAGGCGGACGGTGCCGTAGGCCAGCTTGTTGCGCATGCTTTCGCCTACCCAGCGCGCCTCCGCCAGACGCACGGGAACGGTGTCATAAGGCGCCAGGGTAAGGCTTTGCGGATCCCCGGCCAAGGCGGAGATGTCGACGGATGGGCCGATGGCCACAGCCTCCGATCCCACGTTGGGGGTAAGGTCCCCATTGATGTCCTGGAACCCCATCAGCCCGTAACGTCCGGGCCGCACGGCCTTGAATTCAAAGCGGCCTTGCGAATCGGCGGGCGCTATGTAAGCGGGGCGTTCCTTGAGCGGATCCGGTTGCGCCGAGGGCGTTACGGCGCTGTCGTTGCGGAGGGTGAGATGGCGGAAGCGCGCCCGCAATTCCGTCCCCCGCGGGTAGAGCGCGGCGAAGGCCCCGGCCGCAGGCTTGCCCTGGAACACCCCTTCCCGTCCCCGCAACCGCCCGGAATCGAGTTTGGCTCCGGTCGCGAAGGAAACCTGCACGGGGCTTTCCAACGGCAGCCCGTTCAGATCCTTGATGGTGGCCAGAACGCCCAGGGTGTAAGTGGTGTTCGAATCCAGCCGGGAGGAACTTCCCGCCTTAAGGAGATTGCCGGAGAGTTTGACCTTGAGCTTATGGGGCAGAGGCGGATTGATATATACCTTGCCGCGCTCCGCGTCCGGCGACACCCATTCCGAGAAGGCGATTTGCGCGTTCAGATCCAGGGGCGCGTTGACGGTATCCGGGGCGGGAAACACGGCGGTTACGTAGGGCCGCTTGCTGTCCGCCGGGCCGCCGGGAGGCGCTTCCATGTGGGCGCAGCCCGCCGTAAGCAGCGCCCCCGCCAGAGACAGGCCCCCACCCGCGAGGCGGAGCCTAGTCAATGAGCTTTCCAATCCGGGTCCAGCGGATTTTCTTGGGGATCGACGTCCAGGTAAAGGGGTTGGCGAAACTGAAGCCGTCGTCCTCGTTCTCGAAGGAGAAGTAGATGATGAAAGCTTTGGCCTTCACGAAATCCTTGGACAATAGGCCCCAATAGCGGCTGTCGGAAGAACGGTCGCGATTGTCCCCCATCATGAAATAGCACTTCTTCCGGACCGTATACTTGGTCCCCTTTAGGCCGTCGATCGACAAGGAGGCCTTGATACGGTAACGATGTCCGGCTTCATTGCCTTGCCCGATGATGTTCTGGTTGATGAACTCGAGGTAGTTGCCCAGGAAGTATTCGTTGTTCTCCACCCGGCGGCCCTCGCGCAGCGCCTTGGCCGCGGCCGGATCGTTGGGGAGGAAGGCCGGCAAATCATTGGTGCGGATGAATCCGTAGCGCGCCGCATCCTGGAAGGTCTTGAAGGGGACGTTCTCCGAATGCAGGTACTCGGTTCCGCCCTGGAGTTTACGTTCAAAGGGCAGGTTCAACAAAGCGTAAACCGCCCCGTGGGTCTGGTTCTCCGGATCCCCGTTGAAGTACGGCAGGACGTAGCCGTTGTCGATCACGGAGTCCCTGACCAAATCCAATTGCAACTGCACGTCCGCGTCCGGATTCTCCTGATAGGCCAGCGAGCGGATCCATACCGCTTGCTTGAGGGGAAGGGTATCCAGGTCTACGGTTTCGCCCGGCGCGGGCAACCGGAATATCAAACTGTCCCGCAAAGGATCATAGCCGCGGTTGGCCGCGTATTTGCCTTTGCGCGGCAAGATGAATTCCCGGCCGTCGATAAGCACCTTGGTTCCGGAAACGGTGATGGTCTGCCCGCTCTGCGCGATGCAACGCTTGATGAAATCCTTGGGCATGTACCAGACCAGATGCCGCTCGCCCGGTTGCGGCTGGGTATCCCAATATAGGTTGCCGAAGAGGAACAGGTTCACAAGGAAGCGATACCTTCCCTTGTTGCCCTCCGGGTATTCCGGATCGCCCGGGTATTTGAAGATCAGCACTTCCCCGGGCTTGGGATCGGTAAGGCCGGGAAGTTTGTGATGGGAAAAAGGGATAGGGGAACCGTACACGAATTTCAGGCCCAGGAGAAAATCCCCGATGAGCAGGGAGTCTTCCATGGAAGCGGACGGGATCTTGAAGGCTTGGATCACAAATTGGATGACCACCAGGGCCAGGAGGATCGGGATCAGGATTTCCTTGGCGAAGGTCCTACCGGCACCTTTGAGGTTTCTGCCATCCCCAGTATTCTTCTCGGCCATCTTCACCTTCTTGTGCGCCCGCAGGAATGCGGCCGATCCCAAAATCCGAAAAAAGTCCAATCGATGCTTAAGCAGCGCTACGGCCCAGGGAAAAATCTTCCTGTCGATCGGTGGACTAAGATAAAAACCAGGGGCCGACTTGTCTTGCGCGGCCGGAGCGCTGATTCGTATAATCAACCTTAAGTGGCGCCCGTGTCACTCCCGAAAAGGCGGCCCCGTGCAAGAGCATTTGAAAATGTATGATGAAGAGCTGGTCAAGGAAATCATGATTTCCACGGCCTTATGCGTGCAGGAGCTGTTGATGGACGATCCGCAAGCCGCCCAGGACGATATCTTCGACTTTGTCGAGATCAATTTCCAGCACATCATCACCGAGACCTTGCGCGCGGAACGGGAACGGGAAACGGAAATGGCGGGCGAGGGCGAAACGCCCACCGCGGACGATTCCGGCCTCCCCGAGGACCCCTGATCCGGTAAAAGCCAATCCCTTCCGGTCCGCACCCCATGCACCCCGGCCCTGTCCCCTTATCGGCCGGGCGAATACTATATTAGCCCTTATCCCTGCCCCTTTGGACCCGGAATCGCCATTTCCGGGCCCCGCCGCAAGGCGGACGGAGCAGTCCAGCCGGAAGGAAACCAAATGTCCGACAGCTTTCTGGAAAAATTGAAGAAATCGGTCTTGGCCGGTGCGCACACCTCCGCCACCAAGATAGAGGAGGCCGCCAGGACCGGAAAGCTTCACCTGGACCTGGGCGCGGAACGCCGAAAGCTGTCCCGGGAATTCACCGAGCTGGGCAAGGAAGCCCACAACGCCTTGTTGGACGGAACCGAGGACCGTTTCGCCATGCGTCCCGGGGTTGCGGACATGCAGCGCAATATCGAAAAATACAAGAAGAACATCGCTGACCTAGAGGCGAGGCTGGCAGCGATCCAGAAACGTCCCCGCTAGCCGGATAAACCCGGAACAGGAAGCCGGAGCCCATGGACAACAAGTTCCGGATCAGCTTCTACCCCAAGGATTCTTCCCAGGTCAAGGTCGTCTCCTTATCCAGACGGCTAGGGGTGCTCATCGCTTGCATCCTCATTCCGCTCGCCTTGATGGGCGCTTGGCTCATCCTGTCCGGCACCCTCCATGAGCCCGCGGAAACCAGCGCCGTGCGCAAGAAGCTGGGGCAGGAAAACGGCGCCCTGGGAGATCGCGTCGGGAAGCTGGATGAAGATCTGCGCGGGTTGCGCGGGGATCTGTCCCGCTTGGAAGAACAGAAGGTCAACGCATTGATGATTTCCGGCGTCGAGTACATGGAAGGGGAGAAGCAGCAGAAGTCCTCCAGCCTTTTCTCCTTCTTCCATGGCCTGGCGTCCATGAAGACGGATGTCGGCGCTTCTCTGAACCGCGCGCGGGCCATTTCCGGTTATCTGGATTCCACCTTGGATCTTTTGCAGCGGCAGACGGCCCTGGTGGAGGGGCTTCCTACCTCGCCGCCGGTTTCCCCGGAAGCCATCCCTACGCGCGAATTCGGATATAGCCCGGATCCATTCACGGGCCGAAAGGCCCTGCACGCCGGAGTCGACTTCTCGCAACAGGCGGGCGCGCCCATATTCGCCGCGGGCGGCGGCACGGTTTCGGAAGTGCAAAAGGATTTGCTTTGGGGCAATTGCATCCGCATCAACCACGGCCGCGGCGTGGAAACCTTTTACGCCCATCTCCAGGATCTCAACGTGAAACAGGGACAGAAGGTGGTTCGCGGCCAGACCATCGGCACCATGGGCATGACCGGCGTGGCCACGGGCGTGCATTTGCATTACGAGCTGACCGTGCGCAACGCCAAGGTGGATCCGATGAATTATTTCCTGCCGGAATTGCACCTGGCTGCGGTAGCCCATGTCCGATAACACTATCGCCGGGGACATCGTCCGGGAGTGCACCGCCTTGCGCCGCCGCATCCATCGGGAACCGGAACTTTCCGGAGAGGAACGCAGGACCCATGAGTTGATCTTGTCCGAATTGCGGGCCGCCGGCCTGGAAACGAAAACCTTTCCGGGCAGCACCGCCGTGGTTGGACTGTGGCCCGGCCGCGATCGCGCGCGCGCCATCGCTTTCCGCGCGGATATGGACGCGCTCCCGCTGGAGGAAACCTCCGGGTTACCCTGGGCGTCCCAATCCGGACACGCCATGCACGCCTGCGGCCATGACGGCCATACCGGCATCCTGCTGGGCCTGGCCAAACACCTGGCGCGCGCGGGCAAAAGCTATCCGGTGGACATTAAGCTCCTGTTCCAACCCGCCGAAGAAGCCGGCAACGGCGCCAAGCGGATGGTGTTGGACGGGGCGCTGGAATCTCCCCGGGTGGAAGCGGTGTTCGGCCTGCACGGCTGGCCCGATCTCCCCTTGGGAGCCATCGGCATCCACGGCGGCGCGGTGATGGCCTCGGTGGACAATTTCGAACTCACTTTGGTCGGCAAGGGCGGCCACGGCGCGCAACCCCATGCGGCGGTGGATCCGGTTTTCGCCGCGGCCCAATTGGTGAGCGCGGCGCAGTCCCTGGTCAGCCGTTCCACCGATCCGCTCGACTCGGCCGTGCTCACGTTCGCCCAAATCCAGGCTGGCCGCACCTTCAACGTCATTCCCGAGGAATGCCTATTGCGCGGCACCGTTCGGTCGCACAACCCGTTGGTGCGCGACCGGCTCAAATCGGGATTGGAGGTCTTGGCGCGCCATCTGTGCCTGGGCCTGGGGTTGGAAGCCCGGTTGGTATGGGTGGAAGGTTGCCCGCCCACTATAAACGATGCGGCCATGGCCGCGCTGGCCCGCCGCGCCGCCGTCAGGGCCTTCGGGGAGTCCAATTGCGTGGAGCCCCGCCCCAGCATGGCCGGCGAGGATTTCCCTTTCTTCACGGAGCGGGTTCCCGGAGCTTACCTCTGGCTGGGCCTGGGTAACGCGCGCGGTTCCCTCCACAATCCCCGCTTCGATTTCAACGATGCCGCCTTGGAAACCGGGATCCGGTTGTTCCTGGCGATTATCGAGGAGAAGACAAGCGGGGAGAATGAAATCCCGACGGCCTAGAGTCAGGGAAGGTCTTCAAAGCCCGGTCTGATTGCCTGGCGGCGGTTCCACTCCAAGGCCGCAGCGGCGCGCTCGATGTCGCGAACCCCGGCGTTTCCATGCGCGGAAATCTTGGCCGCGGGTTTCCCGGCCATGACCAGCGCCTGTTGCGCCGCATGCGCGATCAGCGTATCCGCTTCCGATGAATCCGCGATATCCGGGATCAGTCCGTGGCGATGGTAATCCAGGTTCCGGCTGCTGGTGAATTTCAGGAAGGTGATCAGCGAGAGGCCCTTGCCCGGCGTATTGCGCACCGTCTGGCCCACTCCCTTGCCGAAGGTCTTGACGCCCATCAGGGGGGCGCCGGCCCCCTCCCGCAAGGATACCAGGAAAATCTCCGAAGCGCTCGCGCTGTTCCCGTTCCCAAGCAGCAGGTATTTCCTGCGGCTTCCGTCCGCGGCTTTCTCTCCCACGCCCCCAGCGGTGGCCAGCGCGAGGATTTCCGATTCGATGGGCGCATGCGCGCCTTCATCGTAGTGGCGTTGCAATTGGCGGATGATGATGGAATCGGCCGGGAGGATTTCGTCGCACATCTTGAAGGCGATGTCCAAAGAGCCGCCGCCATTGTCCCTGAGATCGAGGATGGTCACCGGGAATTTCCGGGTGGCCACCAACCCGTCCACCAATTCCGTATAGGTGGATTTGGAACCGATGGTGTTGGGCGTGAAACCGCTGATGGAAAGATAGCCGATGCCCTGGATGGAATCGATCATCACGGTCGGGAAGGCCACCGGCTCGCGCACCAGGATGAAGGTTCTGGCGCTTTTGGATCCGGGCCCGGAGACATCGAGCTTGACGGTGGAACCGGCATCGCCCGCGCTGAAGCGCAGGAAACGCTGGATGGCCGAATCTCCGACTATGCCGGAATCGTTCACTGCCAGAATGGCCATGCCCACCAGGATGCCGGCCCGGCCCGCCGGCGAGTCGGCGATTACCTGTTGGATCAGCACGGAGTCCTTGCTCCCGTTGAGCTTTACGGCCACGCCCACGGCGCCGGGTTTGGTGGAGGTATTGATCTTGGCCCAGATGCGCGGGGCGGCCAGGCTGTCGAAATAATTGGTGAAGGAATCCTGGGCATGCACGCGCTGGAACAAAGTGGTTGAGTTCTCTTCCATGCCCGCCGTATCCGGAAGCCGGTCGGCGAAGAGGAAGGTCGACTTCAACAGGAAGTAATTCCATTTGAACTCGAGATCATTGTCCCACGAGCCGAATCGTTGGCGCGTCACCTGATAGCGGACCAGCTTGCCGCCGGCGGCATGATCCTTCACGTTCACGGGCTTCAGGACTTCCGCCGCCGCTTTCCCGCCCGCCCCTAGTGACGGGTCCAACACGGGCTGGTATAGGATGACGGTGCTGTCCGCGGCGGCGCTTGCCGGATAGAGGGTGTCCAGCGCCACCGTGGAAGCGGCTTGCCCTATGTTCACCGGGTCCGGATATTTGGAATCGAAGAGGCATCCGGCCAACCAGAGCGCGAAACCGGAGCAGGCGAGGAATTTCCGGATTGGGATCGGCAGTATCGGCATGGATCCTAATTATAGTCCTGGATCCGATCTTCGCCCGGAATCTTACAGTCAGAGGGAAATTCCAAAAGCGTTTGAGACGGGGGTGGATTCAATCACTAATGGCTTAAAACTCAAAAAACTAAAGCAAGGTGGCAAAAATATTTTCGGGGAATTCAGGCTAATTTCGCCTCTAAAAAACCAAAGAAATGTAATAACTGACTTTGTGGGTTGAAAATTATTCCAAATTTATTATCTTTTACCCTCATAAGGGGGACCGTATGCCCTTTATCAGCGACAGGACCCGGCAACATGCAACTACCTAAGTACAAGAAAAAGAAGCGCATCAAACTTAAGATTTGCCAAGAGCCCGGCTGCGCCAGGGAGTTCTGGGGACACCCAATCGCCAAGTATTGCGAGCTCCACCGCGACATCAAACAGCGCGCCAAGCATAAGAAGGAATTTGAAAGCGTAGATGTGAAGAACATGGTGTTCAAACACAACTACACGGAAGTCCTGGATCTGGAATTTTGCTGCTGCCTGTTCGGCTGCGAAAGCAAGTACATCGTGAAGGTCTTTCCCAAGCAGTTCGTGTATCCGCGCTATTGCCTGGAGCATCGCAACGATTTCCGCCGGGCCAACTTCATCCGTATGCAGAAGCGGAAGACGCGCACTTTCGCCTCGGCGCGCTGAAGGACATTTATATCGCGCCGGGCCCGACGTCCATCGCTTTACATCCGAGAAAGTCCCGCACCCGCGGGCTTTTTTCGTTTTGGAGGATGCTGGAAAGGGTGAAGCGGGCGGATGATGATGCCCGCCGGGGCGTCAGCCTGCGCCAAGTTCCTTGAACCGGGGCAACAGCTTTTTCAACTTTTCCCAGGGAAAGGGTTTTTGCAACACGCCCAGGACATTGAACTCTTTCGCCGTCTGGATGCGCGGGGAGTCATCCATTCCCGTCATCACCACTATCGGGAGGGTGGGATCGATGGTCTTGAGGGCCTCTAAGGTGCGGATACCGTCCATCTCCGGCATGTTCAGATCGAGGATGAGGCCGTCGTATTTGTATTTCTGGATTTTCCGGAGCGCGTCCAAGCCGTCCACGGCGCAGTCGGCGAAGATGCCATGCAGTTTCAGCATGTCGAAGAGCATGGTGCGGATCTTCTCTTCGTCGTCCGCGATTAGGTAGCGGACGCTTTCGGAGCCCGATCGGCTTTCGGTTTTGCCGTTCCCGCTGAAGCTCATATGTTCCAACAGGTATTTGGGCGGGTACAATTCGCCCATCAATCCTTTCGCGCGGATCTGATCGATCATGTCGAATACGGGCGTATTGCTTTCCAGCGTTCCCAGGATGCAAGCGCCTTTGGCGGAAAGCTTGGCGAGGCCGAGCAGCCCGTCTTCGTCCGTAAGCATGCCGGAAAGCACCACCACCGCGCATGGGTTGGGCCGCGCGGCGGCGGCGTTGAACAATAGATCCAAGCTCAGCCTGGCCTTGCCGGGAACATCGGCGGCGATGAGTTTGTCCCCGTCGAATACGTAATTCCGTTCATTGGGAAGGAAATGGATGGCGCCCCCTTGCAATTGCAAGGTATGCCCGGCCACCAGGGTTTTCCGGTTCACTTCTTCCCGCAGGCACTCCACCAGAACATCCAGAAGTCCCGCGCCGGCCATCCGCTGGATCACCACGTAGGCCACATCATCCCTGAGCGGCCCGGAGAACAGGGGCGAAAGCATGCGCGGTCCGCCGATGGAAGAGAGGACGAAACAGATTTTCAGCATTGGGTTTTCAGCATAGGGAAGCCCTAATCCTTGGCGCCCATGCCTTTGAAGAAATCGTTACCCTTGTCGTCCACCACCACGAAGGCGGGGAAATCCTTGACCCAGATGCGGCGCACCGCCTCCATTCCCAGATCGGCGAAGTCGACGACCTCGACCTTGAGGATGTTCTCCTGCGCGAGGATGGCGGCCGGGCCTCCGATGGATCCCAGATAGAAGCCGCCGTGTTTGGCGCAGGCGTCGCGGACCACGGGGGAACGATTGCCCTTGGCGAGCATGACCAGGCTGCCGCCTTTGGCCATGAACTCATCGACATAGCCGTCCATGCGGCCGGCGGTGGTGGGTCCGAAGCTTCCCGAAGCCATTCCTTCCGGGGTCTTGGCCGGTCCGGCATAATAGACGGGATGATCCTTGAGCCATTGGGGCATGGGGCCGCCCGAATCCAGGATCTGCTTGATGCGCGCGTGGGCTACGTCGCGGGCCACTATCAATGGGCCCGATAGGCTGAGGCGCGTTTTGATGGGATGGCGCGCCAGTTCCGCGCGGATGTCCGCCATGGGGCGGTTGAGGTCGATGGCGATGGGCTTGGTGTCCGCGCCGGCCCCCGCTCCCGTGCCCGAGGCCGGCAGAAAGCGCGCGGGATCGGTTTCCAATTGCTCCAGGAAAATCCCGTCCCGGGTGATCTTGGCCTTAATGTTGCGGTCCGCGCTGCAACTGACCCCGATGCCGACCGGGCAGGAGGCCGCATGCCGGGGCAGACGCAATACGCGCACGTCGTGCACGAAATATTTTCCGCCGAACTGGGCCCCGATGCGGCTTTCCTGGGCCAGCCTGACGATGCGTTCTTCCCAGGCGGGATCGCGGAAGGCCTGGCCATCGCCGGACCCCGTAACAGGCAGGTTATCATAGTATCCGGCCGATGCCAGCTTGACTGCCCTGAGGGTGGCTTCCGCCGAAGTGCCGCCGATGACGACGGCGAGATGGTAAGGCGGGCAGGCCGCCGTTCCCAGCGAGAAGAGTTTTTCGCGCAGGAATTTCTCCAGCGACTTGTCGTTGAGCAGGGATTTGGTTTCCTGGAACAGGAAGGTCTTGTTGGCGGAGCCGCCGCCTTTGGCCAGGCAGAGGAAATGGTATTCGCCGCCGTGGCCGCTCTGGCCGCCGTGGCCGGCATGGATATCGATTTGGGCGGGGAGGTTGCTGCCGGTGTTCTTTTCCTCGAACATGGAAACCGGGGCCATCTGCGAGTAGCGCAGGTTTTCCTTTTGGTAGGTGCGGAAGATGCCTTCCTCGATCGCCGCTTCATCATTGCCGCCGGTCCATACCGCCTCGCCCTTTTCGCCTATCACGATGGCGGTGCCGGTATCCTGGCAGGAGGGGAGTTGGCCCTTGGCGGCGATAACGGCGTTCTTGAGGAGGGTATCCGCCACGAAACGATCGTTGTCGGAGGCTTCCGGATCCTCGAGGATGGCTTTGAGTTTCCCCAGGTGCGCGGAGCGCAACAGGAAGTTGACGTCCGTAAAGGCGGCTTGCGCCATGAGTTTCAGGCCTTCCGGATCGACGCGCAGGATCTCCTTGCCGCCGAAGCGCTCCACGGCCGTGAACTCCTTGCTGAGCAGGCGGTACCGGGTCTCATCTTGACCGGCGGGGAAGGGAGGATGATAACGGTATTCAGGCATAACCGAAATTTAGGAAAAAGTCTCCATGAGCGGACAGGCGGGGTGGGGGGAAGTCCAGTCTCCCGGCCGGGTAACAATCGCGCCATCCCTGCGCGTCAGATACACAGAACGGACGGCGAAGCCCTGGGGGCGGCCGGTACCGGAAACGCGAATCCCGAGGTAACGAAGATGTTTCCCTGGCGGCTCAAAGCCCTCTTTCCCTTCTTTTGCCTGGTGCTGGGCTTGCCGTTTTCGGCGGGGGCGCAAGGCGTGCCTGGCATGCGGGAGACGGTAACGGTACCGGAAACGCCGGCTTCCGTTTCACTCGCGGAAAAGGATCCAATCCTGGTGATGGGCGCGACGGCGAAAACCCGCAAGCAAAGCTCCGATCCATTCCTTGCCGCCGTGCTGGGGGCCTTGCCGCTCTTAAGCGGATTCTACCTCACCTCCGAACCGCAGAAGGGCGCGGCCTTCACCCTCGCCGACGCCGTCCTGATCGGGACGATCGTTAGAATCCGCTCGGACAAGAATACCCCGCCTAAGGATGCGGCCGTCTACTACTACCTGCTCGGGGCCGTCAATCTGGCGGACTTGGCGTTATCGGTCATGCAAGTCCGAGCCGATGCGGACTCGCGGCTTTCCGTCAACCTCAACCCTTCCGATCCGCCGGGCTTGCAATTGGCCTGGCGCTTTTAACCAAGGAGAAACCATGTCTTTCCAAAGCAAACTCGCTTCCGCTATCGCCCTGCTGGCTTTGAGCGTACTTCCCGCCGCCGCGCAATCTGGCGATGAACAAGGCGCCAAGATCGCGGCTCCGGCCGCGCCTGCGGCTCCGGGCAAAGCGTCCGGCGACACGTCCGTATCCAGCCAGCAGAATTATTGGGGATTCGGATTCGGGTATGTGTTCAATAAGGTCCCCATCTCCCTATCCACCTTCAACGTTCCCATCTCGGATCTGTGGTACAGCCACATCTTCGGCAATCCCGATGAACAGACCCGCATCGCCGGGACGCTGGGATTCTACGGCTTCCAAATCCTGCTCCCCGTCCCCAAGGCTTCCGTGGATCTGTACTACGGGAAGCCCACGGACGATATCCAATACAAGGGAGGCGTGGGCGGGTTCTACGACATCTCCGTGGGCGGGCACGGGGGATTGATGGGCGAATTGGGGCTGGTGCTCAAGAATCGCGTGGACATCTCCTTCATGGCCGTGCCTTTGGGCACGGATTCCAAGCGCTCCTACTCCGAGTTCATGGGTCTCGAGACCAAAGAAGAGGCGGAGAAATCCCGCGCGGAGATGCACGGGCATTACGTCGAGCTGCCATACTACGCCGTGAAAATGGGACTGCGATTCTGACCTTCCGTTAACGAGGTCGAATAAGGCGGGCGGCGATTCCGACTGCCCACAGGATTTTGGTCTTGGCAATGCATTGCATATCTTGGCGATGCATTGCATATACAGATCGGTTCCGTCGGCCCTTTTGTTGGTGGTGCTATACACGGATCTGCCGAGAATGTCTAAGTCCGCTTTGTCCACGACGTCGCGTTATAGATGCTGTTTGAGGCGGGGCCGCCTTCGGTCCTAAGCGGAATTCCTGGCGGCGTTGATGTTGGCGGCCATGGATTTGACCACCATTTTGGCATAGGCATCCAGCGCTCCCTTGGGATAGGCATCGGGATTCTTGCGTACCGCCTTGACCATGCCCATGGCATATTGCTGGATTACGAGGAGAGGGAGGATGATGCGTTCGCGGAGATGGATGGATTCGCGCACCGCGAGATTATTCTCCATCAGGCGCACCTGGCCGGTGATCTCCTTCAGGAGGCTCTTGGCTTCGGTGGCTTCCTTGAAAATGCGGCGCCAGAAGCGGGCGTACTTGCGATCCTTATCCAGGTAGCGCGTCAACGGGAAGTAGGATTTGGACAGGCTCATCATGGCGTTCTCGACCAAGGTGCGGAAGAAAAGCGACGAGCGGTACAATTCCACGAGACGGCGGCGGCCGCCTTTGGCCATGAGCTTGGAAAGGCCCACTCCCACTCCGTAGAAGCCGGGGATGTTCTGTTTCATCTGGCTCCAGGCGCCCACGAACGGGATGGCGCGCAGATCCTCGAAGCGTAAGGACGATGATTTGCGCCGGGTGGGGCGGCTGGCGATGTTCAGCATGTTGTAATAGCTCAGCGGCGTCATCTCTTCCAGGTACGGGAGGAAGAGCGGATCCTGGCGGAAGCGGAGATATGCGTCGAGGCTCCGGTCGGAAAGGCGATCCAGCAGGCGGATGTCCTCAGGAGCAAGATCCGGGGTCTCCGGCGGGAAGAGTTTGTCTTCCAATCCGGCGGTGAGCAATTGTTCCACGTTAAAGCGCGCGGCTTCCGGGGTGCCGAAGTTGGAGCTGATGGTCTGGCCCTGGATGGTAAGCTGGATTTCCCCATGCTCGATGTCCGCGCCCAGGGAGCGGTAGAACTTGTGGGTGTTCCCGCCGCCGCGCGCGGGCGGGCCCCCGCGGCCGTCGAAGAAGGTGACGCGCACGCCGGCCTCGCGTGAGACGCGCGTGAGATCGCGCTTGGCCTTGTGGATGGACCAGTTGGCCGTGATATAGCCGCCGTCCTTGGTGCCATCCGAAAAGCCGAGCATGATGGTCTGGCATCGGCCGCGCTGGGCCAGGTGTTCCGCGTAAGCGGGCAAGGCATACAGCCGCCGCATGATGGCTTCCGCATGGACGAGATCGTCGATGGTCTCGAAGAGGGGGACGATGTCCAAGCCTATTTGCCCGGCTTTCCACCCCGCTAGGCGCGCCAGCACCATCACCTCCAGCACGTTGACGGCCGAATTGGATTGGCTGATGATGTACCGGTTGAGGCCGCGCTCTCCGTTGGCTTTCTGGATGGAACGGACGGCCGACAACGAGGCCAGCGTGTCCTGCGCCAAGGGATCGATTTCATCCGCATTGAAATCGGCTTGCAAATCCGCCGCGCGCAGGCAGCGTTCCAGCATCGCCAGCTTGCCTTCCGCAGGGAGGTCGGCATAGCCTTTGCATTCGGCGCGCCATTCGGCCGAGGCGCTGGACGCCGCCTCGGGGCTTTCCCCGCCGTTTCGGGGCCAACTGCCTTTGCGCTGGGGCTTGGCCGCGCGGCCCGCGCCTTCGCCCACGCGCGCCAGGATTTCCTCCAGGGCGGAGCGGTGGATGCGGCTGTCCTGGCGCATGTCCAGGGCCGCGAAGTGGAAACCGAATGTCTGCACCTTGTAAATGAATTCGTCCAACAGGCCTACGAAAAGACCCTGGTGGTTGTCCGTGATTTCCAGCCGCAGCGGTCTCAGGTCCCGCAGGAGCGAGTCCGCATCGGCGTAGGCGTTGGGCCCGTGGGCGAGAGTCTCTTCCACGCGATCGCGCACGGCCTGCAACGGTTGGATGACGCCGTCGAAGGTGAGCCTGCCCAACAGCTTTTCCAGGTCTTGCAGGTAGAGGGAAAGGATGCTGGCCTTGAGGGCCTGCGCCACCTTGAGTGTAGTTTCACTGGTAACGTAGGGGTTACCGTCGCGATCGCCGCCCGGCCAGAACCCCAGCTCCACCTTGGGCCGATGCAGGAAAGGATCCTGGCGATCCTCGCTTAAGGCCGCCACCAGCCGATCGGAAATGGCGGGCAGGGTGCGGTAGAAGATGTGCTCCAGGTACCAGATGAGGCTGCGGGCCTCTTCCACGGGTGTGGGCCGCTGGCGGTTCTGGAAGCGGGTCTTACCCATCTGCAATAGCAAATCGTTGATCACGGGCAGCTTATCCCCGTCGATGGCTTCTTTCAGATCCGTGATGATGCCGAGGATGGAATCCGGATAGAATTGCGTGGGATGCGCCGTGAGGACGATGCGGATCCGGTAGTCCGCCAATTCCTTTTCCAGCACGTCCTGCTTGCGCTGTTCCTGCACGCGCGCCAGGAAATGGGTCAGGCTGCCGGGCCCGGCCAGATCGTTGACGGAGGAGAAGGCCGCGTCCTCCAGCGCGTCGAAGAGCACCACCTGCCTTTCCACCAGTTGCAGGAATTTGAAAAGGATCTTCAGCTTGGCTTCAAAGCCGGTTTTTCCGGGCCGCTCGCGGAAGAACTGCTCCACGATTTCGGCGGGGGATTTCCCCGCTTGCAATTTCTCGCGGCAGGCCTTGGCGAACAAGGGCAATTGCACGCCCGTGTCGGCCAGATCCTCGAAGGGGAGGCCCAGGAAGAGCCCGTTATAAAGCTGGTATTTCATGGCCACCAGCTCATTGAAGGACTGCAAGCGCGGATCCATGCGCTTCATCGCGGGCCGCCTTCCGCGTGCCCGTCTCCGGCGCCCTTGGGTATTGTGGGCGAATAACCTTTGGCTTTCACCCCCAGGATTACGCCTTCGCGGCGCATTTTGGCCAGGCGTTCGCGGTAGATCTTTTCCAACTCCGCGTTTTCCACCAATGCCTGTACGGCGCGCTGCGCCTGCGGATCGCTGAAACGGGATTGCAAAATTTCATAACCCTCCCCGAACAGCCAATTGCATAGCAAGGCCGTGGCGGCGGGATCCTTGCCCATCTTGCGATCTTCCACGAACACCAGGGTGACTTGGTTGCGGAAATCGCCCGGCTGGATGAGATATTGATCATCCACGATGAAATCCTCGCCGGCCACCCGCACGGTCGGAAAATCTTCCTTGGCCAACTCGCCCGGGAACATCTCCTGGTACGCCACGCTGTAGCCCTGTTCCGCCAGCCGGATCAATTCGAACCGCAAGGCCTGGCGGGCCCGATCGCGGCGGAGTTCCCGTTCGGATTCGGGAAAGATCTGCAAATAAGCGTCCAGACCGGGCTCGAATTCCTCGTCGGGCAGGTTCTTGCCGTGCCCGGGCAGCACGCTCCATTTCTCCAGGTCCACCCAGATCATGGGCCGCGCCTTGACGGCGGGATCCCGGCCGAGGAATTCCAACAGGATGTGTCCACCCGATCGCAGCCGATCGGTTTCGTAGTGTTCCACCACGCCGTATTCGCGGCCGGCCGGATCCTTGAGCAGGAATTGGGGCTGGGGAGAGGTTCCCGCGATCATGTAGTAAGGCTTAAGCGACATGGGAATCCCGGTGGGAGCGGTGCAACAGGAGGGCGGCGGGGCCAATGGAGGGCAGTCGCATCCCTCCGAAAGTTATAAATTTTTCCGCGAGCATTTCCCTTACCTTTCATCCCCGGCCGCCATGAAGCAACCTTTTGCCCCATTGTTCAATCGCGCCAAGGCGGCCTTCCCGGCCCTCGCCTTCTTCGGGGGCTTTCTCTGGGACGCGATCACCCTGGGCCGCTCCATCCAGGCTTTGGATCTGTTCATCCTGCTGGGATATCTTTTGGCGGCAGGCGGCATCCTTATCGTCATGGGCCGGCGCGGTTTCATGCATGGACACAAGGAAGCGGAAATGGAAGGGGAAATCCCGCCCGGGATTCCCGCCCGGACCCCGGGGGGGGTCCAAGCTGCGGCGGAGGCAACGCATCCGCAGGGCGATCCCGCCACCCGGAATGGCAAGTCCGCCGCGGAGAAAATCCTGGCGTGGGCGCGCGCGGACGGGCCCGCCTTCGCATTGCAGTTCCTGTTCGGCAGCATGTTCAGCGCGTTGGTCATCTTCTACTTCCTCAGCTCCAGTTACCTGCCCAGCTTCCTACTGGTGATGGCGCTGGTGGCGCTGCTGATCCTGAACGAATTCCTGGAAAGCCATTACCATCGCTTCACGTTGACCTGGACCCTGTTCGGCCTATGCGCCATCCTCTTCTCCAATTTCGCTTTGCCGCACCTGTTCCACAGCATCCATCCGGCTTGGTTCTTCGTGAGCACGGCTGCAGGGGTGGGCATGGTGTACCTGCTGAAAGCCCTGTCCCCAAAAGCCGAAGGATCGCTCTGGCCCATCCTGGGCACCGCCTGCGCCCTGGTTTTGCTCTATCTTTGCAATGCCATCCCGCCCGTTCCCCTGGTCAAGAAAAACCTGGCCATCTGCCGCAATCTCACCCATGAAGACGGCGCCTACCGTGCGGAAATGCAAATCCTCCCCTTCTACCAATCGTGGCGGAGATCCGAGCCCGTGGTCCGGCAGCGCAACGGGGAAAAAGTCTACTGCTTCACTTCCGTCTTCCTGCCCACCGGCATCCATTGCACCCTCTATCATAATTGGTTGTACCGGGATACCCGCAAGCAGGAATGGGTCCAGGCTTCCCGCATCGGCTTTCCCATCAGCGGCGGCCGCAAAGACGGATTCCGCGGATATACTTTCAAACGCAACCTGAGCCCCGGGCGCTGGGAGGTCCGCGTGGAGACGGAGACGGGAAGAATGCTGGGTACGGTACGCTTCTTCGCGGAGGCTTCCCTAGACAGCGCCATGCAGTTCAAAAAACTGACCCTGGAATGAGCCGCGCTTTTCCGGGGATCATCGCCCATCCCCACTTCCGCATAAAATGTACGGGAATCACAACTCAAACCGGAATATTTACGTATCCGGAATACCCCGATCCGGGTATCTTAAGCGGACATGAAGACCATCCTGCTCGTCGAAGACGAGGATATGCTGCGCGGACTCATCCGCGAGCTCCTGGAGATAAAGGGTTACCAGGTGTTGGAAGCCAGTCAAGGCATCGAGGCCCTCGAAGTTCTCAAGCGCAACGGCAGGCCCGTGGACCTGGTGCTGACGGACGTGGTCATGCCCCAGATGAGCGGTTCGGAGCTGGTGATCGAGCTGCGCCGCATCCATCCCGAACTGAAGGTGATTTTCATGTCCGGCTATACCGGCTCCAACAACGCCGCCATCCATAAATCCTTGGAGATGCCCGGCGTGGCTTTTCTGCAAAAACCTTTCCGCCTCAATGCCCTGATCGGCCAGGTGGAAGGCCTGATCCAGTCGGCTTGAGAAAGCTAGCGGGGATGCGGCGTCCCTGAGCGATGATCCTTAGCCGTCTTCTCCAGTCGCCGAAATGGGGAACTCACCACGGATGGCCAGGAAATCGTCCATGTGGAGCAGCAGCAAATCGACCAACCGGGGATCGAAATGGGTGCCGCGGCCTTCCGCGAAATACTGGATGATATCCACCACCGCCCAAGCCTGCTTGTAGGAGCGCTCGCTGCCTAAGGCGTCGAATACATCCGCCACCGTGGTAATGCGGCTGTAGATGTGGATCTCTTCGCCTTTGAGGCCCTTTGGATATCCCGTCCCGTCGAACTTCTCCTGGTGCTGCATGGCCACCAGGGCACCCATCTGCAGCACGTCCAGCTTGGAATCCTTCAGCATCTCGAAGCCCATCTGGGTGTGGGTTTTCATGATCTCCCATTCTTCCGGGGTCAAGGCGCTGGGCTTTTGCAGGATGGATTCGGGGATGGCCCATTTGCCGATGTCGTGCATGGGGGCGATTTGCTTGATGAAGTTGGCCTCCTGCTCCGGCATGCCGTACTTGAGGGCCAGGAGTTTGGCGTAGGCGGCCACGCGTTTAAGGTGCCCGCTCAAATCGCGAACGGTGGAATTTTTCTTGCGCTCCGGCTCCAGTACATGCGGGGATGGGGCTGTATTCGCGTCGAGCGGCCGTTCCGAGATGCGCACCAGCTTGTCGAGCGCCATCAGCATGGAGATGGGGATCTCCGTGGTCTGCATCTCGCCCTCTTCCTTGCGGCTGCGGTAGAAATGATCCAGCTTCTCGCCTAGCGGCCTTTCGGCGCCGGCGGATCCGCCCTGTGGATCCGGTTGCGCGGTTCCGTCCGCCGATGGCGACACTGGCGCCTCCTGGTCGGACGGGGAGGGGGGATGGGGACGGGTAGGGCGATTAGGCGAATTCACGGTATCTACGATTCCAATTCTGCTGATTCACCGCAAGGGGTCCGAACGGATCTTTGCTTCAGCCGCGCTCGTCGACGGGCTCCCCTCGGCCAAGGGGACCTTGCGAATAATAACAAATATAGCTCGGCGAAAGGCGCCGTATGGAACCGGCGCGCGCGCAGCGGCGGGATGCGCCGGTCGGGGAGCTATATTTGCAGGTTTTCTCCGGGACCTGATGGAAAACCTCGCCTTTCGATCGCTGTGCTTGTCCGCTTGCCTCTTGATGTCCGCATGCGGACATGATGCGAAGGGGAAGCCGGACCAACCCGCCACGGGCGATTGGGCGCGGCCTGCCGCGAATCCGGTTTCCCGGAAGCCCGCTGCCCCTACGGTCTACGCCACCGGCTTCAGCATCGAAAGCCGCGGCGATACCACCGTGCTGACCGTGCATAATCCCTGGCAGGGAGCGAAGGTCGAATTCACCTATTTGTTGGCGCCCGGAAACCCCGGCGATACCCAAGGCCGGTATGCTGCCGCAGGGAAGACGATCCCCGGCAGTATCCTTATCCATACGCCCGTGCGCAAAGCGGTCACCTTGACCACCACCAATCTCCCGCATCTGGAAAGCGTGGGCTCCCTGGACGCGCTGGTGGGATTGGGCGGGGGGCGTTACGTATGCAGCCCGGAGATCCGCGCGCGCTTGCGGTCCGGCCGCATCAAGGACGTGGGCGCGGACGTACGGCTGGATCTGGAAGCGGTGCTAGCGCTTAGGCCGGATCTCATCTTCACCTATGTGGTGGGCAACTCCTCCGACGGCGGCCTGGCCAAATTGGCCGAGACCGGGATTCCCGCCGTCATTGAAGGATCCTATATGGAAGAGACGCCGCTTGGACGGGCCGAGTGGATCAAGTTCACGGCCGCGTTCTTCGGCAAGGGGTTCCGGGCGGATTCCGCTTTCGCGCAAGTGGACAGCGCCTATCGGGCCTTGGCGGCCTTGGCGCGCACGGCCGCACATAGGCCCACGGTGATGGTAGGCGCGCCGTTCGGGGGCGTTTGGTGGATGGCTGGAGGCCGCACCTATGTGGCGCGCCTGCTGGCGGATGCCGGCGCCGATTATCTGTGGGGCGCGGACACCACCAAGGGAAGCCTCCACCTGGACATGGAAGCCGTGTTGGGACGGGCCGCAGGCGCGGATTTCTGGTTGAATGCGGGCGATTGGAGGAACTTGGCCGACGCCAAGGCGAAGGATCCGCGCAACGCTTTTTTCAAACCCTGGAAGGAAGGCCATATCTATACCAACGATGCCATCCAATGCGAGGGCGGCGGCCGGGACTTTTTCGAGACCGGCGCCTCGCGGCCGGATTGGATCTTGGCCGACCTGATTGCCATCCTGCATCCGGAGTTGCTGCCCGGGTATAAATTGCGCTGGTACCGCAGGCTGCCGGGAGCGGCATGAGCGCATCCGGCCGCACCTGGTTTTGGCTGGCCGCCCTGGCGGTAATGCTGGCGGGCTTATTCTGCCTGGGATTGGCCTCCGGTTCCGTGACCATTCCCGTGGGACAAGCGGTGGCAAGCCTGCTGGGACATCCGGCCGCCAATCCCGTGTGGGACCGTATCCTGTGGCAGATCCGCCTGCCGCGGTGCCTTACGGCCGTGCTGGCCGGATCCGCTTTGGCGTTGAGCGGACTGGAAATGCAAACCCTCTTCCGCAACCCCTTGGCGGGACCCTATTCGATGGGGATTTCCTCCGGGGCCACCTTGGGCGTGGCGCTGGCGGTTTTCACCGGCGCGCTCGCGGGCGCCGGGCTGCGGGACATCCCGGGCGTGCCGGCCCTGGGCGGCATGGGGGCGCAACTGGGCGTGGCCGGTTCCGCCGTGGCGGGCGCGGCCCTGGTGATGCTGCTGGTCCTGGCCGTGGCCCGGCGCGTGCAAAGCAATTCCACCTTGCTCATTTTGGGATTGATGTTCGGGCAATTGACGGGGGCCCTGGTCAGCGTGCTCCAGGCCTTCAGCGGCGCCGAACAGATCCGGGCCTTCACCTTCTGGGGCTTCGGCAGTTACGCCGGCGTTACCTGGGCCCAATTGCCGGTGCTGACCTGCGCCGTTTTGGCCGGGGTGGCCATGGCGGCCGCCTGCGCCAAGCCCCTCAACGCCCTGCTCCTGGGCTGGACCTACGCGCGCAGCCTGGGCGTGCCCATCCAGGCCCTGCGCGGCCTGCTGCTGGCAAGCACTTCCCTGTTGGCCGGAGCGGTCACGGCCTTCTGCGGTCCGGTGGCCTTCCTGGGCCTGGCCGTACCGCATCTGTGCCGGGGGCTTTTCCGCACCGCCGATCACCGCGTGCTGATTCCCGCCTGCCTGCTGCTGGGCGCATCCATGTCGTTGGCCTCCGATCTCGCCTCCCGGCTGCCCGGGGGCGATCGTACCTTGCCTCTCAACGCCGTCACCGCCTTGGTGGGGGCGCCCGTGGTCATCTGGGTGCTGTTGCGCCGCCGCGCGGCGCGGGACGAATGAAGCCGTGCCCCTAGGTAACCTGCATGATACTCCGGCCCCGGGAACGATCCCGCGCCTGCGGGCCGAAGGCCTGGCGGTGGGATACCGGGCCGCGCGCGGCGGAACGGGGGGCGGGGAAGAGCGGCGGGTGTTGTCCGGGCTCGATCTGGAATTGCGGCCCGGGGAATTGGTCTGCATCCTGGGCCCCAACGGCGCCGGCAAATCCACCTTGCTGCGCACGCTGGCGGGCTTGCAAACGCCCTTGGCCGGACGCATCCTGGTGGACGGGGAGGATTTCGCCGGGCTGACCGCGGAAGGGCGCGCGCGCAAAACCGCCATCGTACTGACCGAACGCATGGAGGCGGGCAACCTGAGCGTGCATTCTTTAACCGCTCTGGGCCGGCATCCGCATACCGGTTGGACGGGACGTATGCGGGAAAGCGACAAGGATGCCGTGCGCGCGGGCCTGGAAGCCGCCGGCGCCTGGGAATTGCGGGCGCGCTTGTTCGATGAGCTGAGCGACGGCGAGAAGCAGCGCGTGATGCTGGCCAGAGCGTTGGCCCAGGAACCGGCCCTGCTCTTGCTGGACGAGCCCACGGCCTTCCTGGATCTGCCCAGGCGGGTGGAGACCATCCGCATCCTCCGCAACCTGGCGCGCGCTCGCGGGCGCGCGGTGCTGCTATCCACGCATGATCTGGACCTGGCCATGCGCGCGGCGGATCGCCTGTGGCTGATGCCTCCGGGCGGCCCCGTCCGTTGCGGCACCCCCGAGGACCTGGCCCTGGCCGGAGCCATCGCTTCCGTATTCGATCAAGGCGACGTGGCTTTCGACAAGGCGAACGGGCAATTCCGCATCCATGGCCACCCGGATAAATGGGCCGTCCTCTCCGGCGATCCGGTGCTGGTGCATTGGACCGCGCGCGCGCTTGAGCGGGAAGGCTACGGCATAGTAGACGAGAGTGAAGGCAAAAGCCGAAGCGGCGAGGCGCGCGCGGCCATTCGCATCGCCGCCGAGGCAGGCGCCGGCGGATCCGTCTGGCGTTGTTTCGCAACCGCTACCGGAACCGCGCTGGGCTCTTTCACCAGCCTGGAACAACTCGCCGGACGATTGCGCGGCTGAAGCCCGCGTGTGCAAGCCGCGGTTTTTTATTTACCTTAGCCTCCATGTTATACGGCCTCGCTACCCTCATCGGCATCATCGAAGGTTTGACCGAGTTCATCCCCGTCTCGTCCACCGGGCACATGATCATCGCCGGACATTTGCTGGGGTTCACCGGTCCGCGCGCGGACGCTTTCGAGATCTTCATCCAGCTGGGCGCCATTCTGGCCGTGGTGGGATTGTACCGCGACCGTTTCCTGGCCTTGATTCCGGGACGCTCAGGCGTCCCCGCCCCGGGTAACATCGCGGATACGGTGGATGCGACGGCCGGAACGGGGTTCTCCGGCTGGCGCGGCCTGGGTCTGTTGGCCTTGACCACCTTGCCGGCATTGGTGGCGGGTAAGCTCGCGCATCACTATATCAAGGATCATCTCTTCAATCCCATCACGGTGGCCATCGGACTCGCCGTGGGCGGGGCGGGCTTGATCCTGGTGGAAAGGTTCCGGCCCGCGCCCAGGAAAACCGGGTTGGATTCCCTGGGTTGGCAGGAAGCCTTATGGGTAGGCTTGTTCCAATGCCTGGCGCTTTGGCCGGGGATGTCCCGATCCGGATCCACCATCATCGGCGGGATGATCAAAGGCATCGATCGCAAGACCACGGCGGAATATTCCTTTCTGGCCGCGGTGCCCGTGATGATCGCGGCCACCGGCTACGATCTATACAAGAGCCGCGGGTTCCTGCACGCCTCCGATGCGCCCTTGTTCGCCTTGGGCTTTGTCGTCTCGCTCGTATCGGCCTGGTTCGCGATCCGTTTCTTCATCCGCTTTCTGGCCAGCCACACCCTAAAAGGTTTCGGCTGGTACCGCATCGTTGTGGCCGCCTTCACTCTCTGGTATTTCTCCGGGCGCCAACTGGGATAAACCCGCACGCCGGTACCGTCTCTTATTATCCAACTTGACCGGGGTTGATCTCAACCTGGATGGGTATCGGCCTTAACCTCTTCCGCGGGCTTTTCCGCGGGCTTGCCGGCATCGGATTTTTCCGGAACCGCCTTGGCTTCGCCTTCCTTATGCTTGGCGCATTGGCGCAATCCGCTTTCGCATGCGCGCCCTTGGCGTGAGCCTTGGCGCATGAGGATCCCTTGGGGCAATCCGCTTTCGCCTGTGTACCTCTTATATTATTAACGATGATTATCGCGCTGTCCGGCTCCCAATATACAAGACCGATTCCGGGACGCCCGTCCGGGGCTCGGCAGGGAACCCGGGGCCGGGAACTCCAATCGATAGGCAAGTACCATTGAGCATTCGCATACCTTCCTTAACCTATACGGCATTGGCCCTTTTCTTCATCGCCGTCCCGGCCCGGCAAGCGGCGCAATCGGGATACAAGATCCTCATTCTGGGGGACAGCCTCACGGAAGGATTAGGCGTGGAAAAGGACGATGCCTTCCCTGCCAGGCTGGACGGCAAGCTGAAACAATGGCGGCCCGGGATTCAGGTCATAAACGGCGGATCGAGCGGGAGCACTTCCGCCAGCGGATTGCGCCGATTGCAGTGGTACCAAAAGGCCAAGCCGGATCTGGTCCTGCTGGCGTTGGGATCGAATGACGGACTACGCGGCGTAAAGGTGGAAGAGACGCGCAAGAACGTGGAAGCGGCCTTGCGTTATTGCCGGGAGAAGCATTGGCAAGTGGTATTGGCCGGTTTGAAGGTGCCGCCCAATTACGGCGCCGAGTACGCGAGCGCATTCGCGAAGATATACCCGGATCTGGCTGCCAAATACAAGGTTCCTTTAGTCGCATTCCTCTTGGAGGGCGTGGCCGGCGAGCCGGATTTGAACCAGGCCGACGGCATGCACCCCAACGAGCGCGGGCACGAAAGGATCGCGGAGAACCTGTTTCGCTTTTTCAAAACCCTGCTTGCGGACCAGCCTTAGCCCCGATGCCTGCCGCTTCGTGACGCATCTCACTTTAAAAACGGGACGAATTGTCGCGGAAGATTCTTCCGTGACCCTTGTTTATCCTTGTGGTTTATTGAAATTTGAAGCTTTTATATGAGCTTGGAATCTGGAAATACAGGGAATCCAACAAATCTTGCCAACCTCCATAGATGGAATAAACGATTTGCAGTACATTTTACCGTCCAAACTCAAATGGCGAAGGAAAGCACATATGGAAAATAAGAACAGGCTCTTTTATGCCAGCTGTTTTGCCCTGATTACCACGGCCTTCTCATTCAGTATCCGCGCTGGCATTCTAGGGCAGCTGGGTACGGAATACCAGTTCACGGCCGAGCAATTGGGCTTCATCAACGGCATGTGGTTTTTCGGCTTCCCCCTTTCCATGTTGGTCGGAGGCCTGTTCTACAAACAGATCGGCCCTAAGCGCATCATGCAATTCGCGTTCTTCGCCCACACCCTGGGCATCCTGCTGACCATTTTCGCCCACAGCTATCTCGGCCTGCTGGTTTCCACCTTCTTCATCGGTTTGGGCAACGGCTGCACCGAAGCGGCCTGCAATCCCATGATCGCCGACGCCTATGAAGGGGTCGAGATGAGCAAGAAGATGAACCGCTTCCATATGTGGTTCCCCGGCGGCATCGTCATCGGCTCGCTGGTTTCCAAGTTCATGACCGACGCGCATATGTCTTGGCAGTCCCAAATCGCCGTCATCCTGGTTCCCACCATCGCTTATGCGATCGCCTTCTGGGGCCAGACCTTCCCGATGTCCAAGTTCGTGCAAGAGAGCTCGCTGGCCGGCAACCTGAAGGCCATGTTCTCGCCCCTGTTCCTCTTCATGTGCGCTTGCATGGTGATCACGGCCTCGTCCGAGTTCGGCCCCAATTCTTTCGTCAGCTTGATCCTGGCGAAGAGCGGCGCGCAGCCCATGTTCATCCTGGCACTCACCTTCGGCCTCATGACCATCGCGCGCTACTTCGGCGGTAACGTCGTCGGCAAGTTCGATCAGGCGGGCGTGCTGCTCGGCTCCGCTGTCCTGGCGACGATCGGCCTGTTCCTGCTCAGCAAGGCGACCGGTGGCATGGCTTACGTGTCCGCGGCCGTCTTCGGCCTGGGCATCGCCTACTTCTGGCCCAATATGATCGGCTTCATCGCCGACAAGATCCCGAAGAGCGGTGCGCTGGGTTTGTCCATCGTGGGCTCCTGCGGGATGTTCTCTTCCTTCGTGTTCCAGCCCATCCTGGGCCACTGGATCGACGCCAACAAGACCGCAGCTACCGCCGCCGGATTGACCGGCGACGCTGCCGAGCTCTTCGCCGGACAGGCCACCCTGGCCAAGGTGGCCTTGTTTCCTGTCGTCCTGGTTGTCGCGTTCACCATCCTGGTGTTCTGGGTAAAGAAGATAAAAGCGAACGAGAAGACCGCGACCGGCGCCAAGTCGCCGGCCTACGTCCATGCCTAACCCTTAGCCTAACCTTTAGGGCGGCCCTGCCGCCCGAGCCATCCGGGTCCAAGGGCCCGCGGAACCCCGTCGCAGGAATGCGGCGGGGTTTTGTATTTTTAGGGGATCGCCCTTTTCCGGGACATCCATTGACTGCCATTCTTACCGCGCGAAACCTCTCCAAGACCTATGGCGCCACCCGCGTCCTGCATGGACTGGATATGAGCATCGCGGCAGGGGAGAGCGTAGCCATTCTGGGCCAGTCCGGCAGCGGCAAGACCACGCTGTTGAGTTTGCTGGCCGGTCTAGAATCCCCGGATGGCGGGCAAGTGTTCTTCGACGGGCAGGATCTGGGAGGCATCAAGGCGGATGCCCTGGCTCGCTTGCGGGGCAAATCCATGGGTATCATCTTCCAGGAATACCATCTGGTGCCGTCCCTGACGGCCAGGGAAAACGTGACCTTGCCGCTGGAGATCCAAGGGGACAAACAACCCGGGCCCAAAGCCGATGCTTTGTTGGAACGGGTGGGGCTCGCCGCGCGGGCGCGCCATTATCCCCATCAACTGTCGGGGGGCGAACAACAGCGCGTGGCCATCGCGCGCGCTCTCGCCGCCGATCCGCGCCTGCTCTTTGCCGATGAACCCACGGGCAACCTGGACGAGTCCACCGCGGAGGAGGTGGAATCCCTGATCTTCTCGCTCATCGCCGAACAAGGCCTCACCGCCTTGGTGGTCACGCATAACCAAGCGCTGGCCGCGCGCTGCTCCCGCATCCTCACCTTGCACCTCGGCCGTTTCGGTTAAAGGTCCGGGCGCGCCGCGTATGCCGCTCTTCCTGCGTCTACTCAAGCATAAGCGGGGAGCCTGGATCTCCTTCGTGTCCATCTATGCCCTGGGCCTTTCCGTCTTCCTGGTGGTGAACGGCCTGGCCCGGAATTTCCGGGAAGAGATCCGCGTCAAATCCAAGGAGTTGCTGGAAGCGGATTTGCGCGTTCAGGTGCGTCGCCCCTTCACGGGCGCGGAAGAAGAAGCGCTGGCTAAATGGATCCCGGCATCCGCCAAGAAAGCGGAAGTGTGGGGTTTCCTTTCCATGCTCCGCGCCACGGGGATAACGGGAATAACGGGGATAAGGCGCACGGCTTCCGGAGCCACGCCGGCAAAGGATCCGGGGGTGGGCGTCCCGGGATCCGGCGGCAGCGCGGGCGCCAGCCGCTTGGTGCAGGTCAAGGCCATCTCTCCCGGTTATCCATTGGTGGGCGCGTTCGCATTCGCGGGGGCGGGTAAAGGCGCATGGTCGGGACGGATGGAGGATTTCCGCAGCGGGGAAATCCTGGTCCCGCGCGAGTTGTTGGCCGCTTTGAAGCTGAGCGTCGGCGATAGCGTAAGCCTGGGCGCCAAGAACTTCGTCATCCGGGATGAATACACGGCCAAGCCCGGCGGCAGTTTCGATTTCTGGGAGATGGGGAGCCGCGTATACATTCCCTTGGCGGATATGCCGGCGACCGGACTGGAGCAGAAGGGCAGCCGCATTTTCCGATACCGGTTTTTCATGCTGCCGCCGGGAACCGATCCGGATGCGGTGCGGGACGGTCTGGACGATGCGCTTTCCGATCCGGAAGTGGATGTGTCCGCGTACACGGATTCCGGTTCCGATTTGGGCCGCAGCTTCAACATGGTAACGGCTTTCCTCAAGATGCTCAGCCTGTCCGCCTTTCTGCTTTCCGCCGTGGGCGCGGCTTTCTTCTTCCGGCACCATCTGGTAGGGGAACGGAAAACCGTGGCGGTGCTGGCCACCCTGGGCGCATCGCGGAAGCGCATCGTGGGGATCTACGTCGCCCAGAACCTGTTCCTCTCTTCCCTCGCGGCGCTGCTGGGGATGGCGCTGGCGCGTGTCTGGAGCATCGGGCTGCCCTTGCTCATCCATGCGCTCTACCGCATCGATATCCCTTCCAGCCTGCCCTGGGCCACCTTCGCCGTCGGCCTGGCGCTGGCCATCCTGACTTCCCTGCTGTTCGGCTTCACCGGTTTCGCGGGGCTGGGGAGGATCCCGCCGGCCACTTTGATCAAGCCGCTGGAATCCGCGCCCCTGGGGGTGTTGCCCCGCATCGCCTTGTTCCTGGCGCAAGGCGCCTTCTTTTTCGCCTTGGCCATGGCGGACAGCCGCTCCTGGCTGCTTAGCGCGCTGTCCGTGGGCGCCATGGGAGGCGCCTTCCTGTTGCTCGGCGCGCTGGGATGGGCCGCCTTCAGGGTATTATGGCTGTTACGGTCGCGCCTGGGTTACGCGGTGAGGATCGTGCTCGGGTCCATCCGCTGGGGTCGGGAGAAGTCCCTGCTTGCCTTCGCGGCTTTGGGCTTCGTCGCTTTCACCTCCTGCCTGGTCCCGCAGTTGGAGGATCTGATCCTGGATGAGATCAGCGTTCCCAAGGGGCGCGTCATCCCGCAGCTTTTCCTTTTCGACATCCAGGAGGAGCAATTGCCGGGCCTCCAGGCGCTCATCAAGTCCCTGGGCCGATCGTTGGATCTGCCTTCGCCCATGGTGCGGGCGCGCCTGGAGAAGGTGAACGGCGAACCTTTCAAGCGGGACGAGGACGAAGACGGGAAAGGGAAGGGTAACGGATCAGTTACCCAGGACGGCAAGGCCGCGGGGCGGCATCCGGGAGCGGAGGCCGGCCGCCGGCGGGGACGCGCGACCCTGGAGGCGCGGAACCGGCAACAATTCCGCAACCGGGGATTCAACCTCAGTTATCGCGACACGCTTTCGGACGCGGAAACCCTGGTCGCCGGCAAGTGGTGGCAGGGGCGGGCGGCGGAAGGCGCGATTCCGGAAGTCAGCATGGAAAAGGATTATGCCAAGCGCCTGCGCCTGAAGCTGGGCGACGTGCTGGTGTTCGACGTGCAGGGCGTGGAGGTGGAAGGCAGGATTACCAGCCTGCGCCAGGTGCGGTGGGCGTCCTTCCAGCCGAACTTTTTCGTGCTCTTCCAACCGGGAGCCCTGGACGATGCGCCCAAGAGTTTCCTGGGAACCATCAAGCAGATCCCGCCCGATGAAGCGGAAGCCGTCCAGAACCGCGTAAGCGAAGCGTTCCCCAATGTGACCATCCTGAACCTGAAAGACGTGATCGGCAAGACGGTTGAGACGTTGGGCAAGTTGAGTTGGCTGGTGCGTTTTCTATCCGGCTTCGCGCTCCTCATCGGCCTGGCCATCCTCTGGCTGGTGGTGGACGCGCTGGTTTCGGAAAACCAACGAACCATCCTGTTATTGCGAGCGTTGGGGGAGCCGCGCGCCCGCCTGGCCCGCCTGTTCCTGGCGCATTACGCCGGCTTCTGCCTGCTGGCGGGTGTGACGGGATATCTGCTGAGCCTGGCCGCTGCCTGGATCATCGATCTGGTGGTATGGCAGGTGCCTTGGATCCCCAATCCCCTCATCTTTCTGGTATGCGCGGGCGCCTCCCTGGCGGTGGGTCTATTGTGCTCCCTCTACGCCGCCTTCCGCGGCGCCGGCCAACCCTTGCGCGGATTGCTTTCCTTGACCAGGCCTTGAGCCTCCGTTCCCAGCGCGTTTGCGGCCGTCGCTGCGACCCAAGCTTTCTCCCCTCAGCGTTGCGCTTGCGGCGCGGTTGCATTCCCGGGTACGGTGGCATACAATAGCGGTTGAACCGGAGTGAACCTGGTATTGGGCGGGCGTTGCACCCGTGCGGAAGGCATCCTGCTGCGATGGGCCATTTCTTGATCTACCAGCTCCTGCCTCTTGCCCTGTTATGGACGGCGTTCGCGGTCCTGGCACGCGTCCCGGCCTTCCGCTTCTGGGGCGTTCCCTTGGTTTTTCTCGCCGGCGCCGCCATGCAGTTCGCCTTATGGAGGCAAAGCCGGCCCAACCTGGATAACCCCGATAGCCTGGGATTTTTCCGGCTGGCACATGGCTTGGAAACCGATCTGCGCGCCATCCTGTTCCGGCCCAAGCTCTACCCTTGCTTCCTGGCGCCTTTCCATGCGCTCAAGGCCGCTACGGGTTGGCAATGCACGCTTAAGCTGGGCATGGGCGGATTGCTTTTGCGCTTCGCGGCCATTTGCGGATGGAAGCCCGTCACCCGGGCGTACGTCCTGTTCCTCTTTCTTTTCGGTTCCTTGTGGCTTTCCGCCCCCCTGGCCATTTTCGATACCGCTCTTTTCGCATTTTTGTTCGCGGCTTTCCTGGTACTGGCGGCGGACGTCCTCTCGCGGTATTCGGCGCCCAAGTTCGCCGCCATGTGCCTGGCCGCCGGGCTGACCACCCTGACGCGGCAGGCAGCGGATCTTTCCATCGCCCTGGTGGTGGGAATGACGGTCCTGGTCCTCGCATACCGCGCGGCGGTTGGATCGCTGGCAGCGCGCCCCCAGGGGAAAGCGCCCGCAGCCCAAGGGGTCATACGCGTGTTACGGTCGCTGGGCATCCCCATCCTGGCCGGCCTGCTGCTGGCGGAAACGGGGGCTTGCTATAACGGAATCCGCCACGGGGCGTACCGGCGTTCGGTCGCTTTGGGGGTAAACCTGTATACCCATGCGGCCTACTACGGCCTGAGCGATCCGCGATCGCGGGAATGGGATTTCGTGGAGGGCTACCTGCCGGATGCGCGCCGGGAATGCCCGCCCTGGCAAACCGGCTTCACGCATGACATGCCTTGGTCCGTAAACGCGCTGCCGCATCGATTGGAGCGCAAGCTTGGCTCGGCAGATGCGGCGGAAATCCTGGCGAGCGATCGTATCCTGCGCGGCCGTTCCCTGGATTGGGCCATGAGGTACCCGGAAAGTTACCTGGCGTCCTTCGCCAACGAGATTTCCCGTCTGACGCGGAAATGCGAGGATATCTTTCCCGCTTCCCTGCTGGATCCGGAATCGCGCGCGCCGGCCGTCTTGCGCCGTCTTGAATTGGGAATCATCCATCCGGCATTATGGCTTTTACTGACGGCCGGTTCGATGCACCTGCTGGTATGGCGCCGCAACCGTTTGGTGTTGCTGGTTCCGGCCCTCGGTGCGGTTTTTTATCTGGCCCTTGTGGCGGCGGTTCAGATTGGCCTCACCCGCTACGCTCTTCCCGCCATCCTGCCATTGCTTATGCTTTTCGGCGAAGCCGCCGACCGGCTGCCGGCGTTTCCCACCGCACTCACGCGGGAAGGTGGCGGCCATGGTTCATAGCCCTTCCAATTCAAGCCGCCGGAAGCGGGTCAATACGCAATCTGTACATATCGATGCCCAAAGATTACACGCAATCCCCACTAGTTGGTCCTAGATTCAACCTTGCTCGGGGGATTTCCGGGAGGGAATCGGGGGAAAATGTTTACTTACTTCAATAATGCGGTTCGCGGCGTTACGCTTGCGATCGCTTTGGCAACGGGCTTCACGCATGCCCAATTCACCTATCCAAATTGCGCGCCCACCGCGGACAAGGATTTCTCGGTCACCACCGTGATCAGCAGGACCAACAGCGCGGATATATTCGAGCCACTGAAGATGGATTTCCAGATGGACGATCAGGGCAACGTCAATATCTTTTTCATCGAGCGCAAAGGCGCCCTCAAGTATTACGACGCCAAGACCAAGCTTGTGCGGGTGCTGGGCACCATCCCCAACCTGGCGACCACCAAAGAAGACGGTCTGGTGGGCTTCGCGCTCGATCCGGATTTCAGGAACAAGAAGCGGATCTTCACCTATTACTCCTCCGGCGCCAGCTTCCGTATTTCGCGCTTCAACCTGGATGCGGCCACCTTCGCCCTGCAGCCGGGCACGGAAAAGATCCTCTTGGAAATCCCCAGCGTCCGCGGCCGATGGCATACTTCCGGAGCCATGCGCTTCGATGCCTACGGGGATCTGTGGATCAACGCCGGCGACAATGAGACCACGCTCCAGGGGCCGGCCAATACCGCCAGCCTCCGCGGCAGCATCCTGCGCATCCATCCCAAGGAAGACGGCACCTATTCCATTCCCGCAGGTAACCTGTGGGAGACCTCGGCCAAGTATTTCGACGATGCCGGCAAGACCGCCGTGGCGGCCAGCTACCGTGATTCCGCCAAGGCCAGGCGTGAGGTCTTCGTGAAAGGCATCCGCAATGCATATACATTGACCCTGGACCCGGTGCGGCGCTGGGCCGTTTGGGGGGATTGCGGTCCCGATCAGGAGCCGCGTGGCACCCCCGATACCGCCAAATGGACGGAGGAACACAATGTCGCGACCGCTTCCGGTTACTACGGCTGGCCCTTTTGGACCTCCATCAACCACGTGCAAAAGGTGAATCCCTATTCCTCCGAAAAGATCGACAACGCCAATTGGGCCGATTGGTCCCCCTTGAAGCCCGATGCTCCGGTGAATCCGCTGCCCGGCGTGGCCATCCCGGAATTGCCTCCCGCCCACACCGGCACGCATTCGTATGCCCATAGCTGCGCCATGACGGGCCCCATCTACCGTTACGACGGCGGCCTCCAATCGTCCGTGAAGCTTCCTCCCAACTTCAACCGTATCTGGTTCGTCACCGACTTCGATGTGGGCTCCATCCAGGCCATCAAGCTGACGGAAGACGGGAAGCAAAGCGGCGCCGCCGTGGACGTATTCAAGAACCTCAGCCCCAACTTCAACAAGCCCCTGGATTTCCAAGCCGGACCGGATGGCGCGCTTTATTACCTCAATTACAGCTGCGGCACCTGGTACACGGCGGACGCCTGCACCGGCATCTACCGCATCGAATACAAAGGCACATGCCAGGATGCGTCCCTGAAACAGGAAACTCCCACCTCGTTGGCCCGTTTCCTGGCGCAATCCATGGCCCGCGGCCCGCGGGTGGAGATCGCGGATGGCCTGATTTCCGTGCGCGGCGAAAGCGGTTTCGCCTTCGCGCTGTACGATATCTCCGGAAAAGCCGTCCGCTCCTTCTCCAGTCAAGGGCCCAGGGAATACCGGGTAGCGAACCTGTTGTCCGGTTCCAAGCCGGGAAATTATTTCCTGCGCGTGGAAAGCCAGGAAGGAATCTTCACGGGCAGGATCGCCCACTTCCCCTGATCGTATCGAGTCCCCGCCAGTAGCATCAATGTTACGTCCATGGGCGCTATCCTCCGATCGCGGCGCCTCCGGGCGCCTTCAGCCTTTGCCCGCAGCTATGCGTATCACCGGCAGCAGGGCCAATCCCATCCCGGCAATCATGGCAAGGTAAGGGCCCAAGCCCAGGCGATGGAAAGGCATGGCAGCCACCTCGCCGCGCAGGAACAGGAACGCGCCCACGGTCGAGGCACCGGCCAAGAATCCCATCCAGGCCCGATAACGGCGCAGCGCCAGCAGCGCCAGGATCGATCCCGCGCCTACCGGTATCGCATACAAGAACAGCGCCAGGCGATAGTCCTGGCTGATGCGGGAACCGCCGCTGAAGGCGGAGATGAGCCGATGAGGACCGGCCAAGCGCTCCCGGATCCCGTAGCCCGCCACGGGCGCTCCCATGGAGTAAATCCATGGCGTGAAAAAACTTAGCAGCATCAGGGCTGCCGCCGCGGTTTCCCTCCAGCCCCCGTGGTTGGTGGTCTTGGCCATGCTCCTTCCTCCTCTCGATTCCAAAATCCGTCCCAAAAAATAACAGGTGATGGCCTCCCGCGAGGCATGCCCGCCGCTATTTTCCAGATGCCTAGCGCCGGGTTGTTTAGTAGAATTGGAATGGAAGGCGCATGGTCCCTATGCCGAAGTCTTCGAGATGCCGCACTATCCCGCGCATTGCGTTACGATGCGCTGGACGGGGTTTTGCCGGCAGGCGATCGCGATCCTTTTCCCAATCTCCATGCCCATCCCACTTTCGGCGCGAGCGCCGGCCCGGACGGGACTTTACCCATGATTGAAGCATTGGCTCTCAACATGGCCGGTATTCCCATGGACATAGTGTCATGGAAGAAGGCCATCACCCTCTGGTCGCTGGGGCGGGCCATCGTCATCGCCGAATACGAGGATCAGATCGTCCGGTCACCGCGCTTCTCCATGCGCATCCCCTCCATCATCCAATGCCTGGACATGCGCGTCATGCCGCGCAACTTCACCAACTTCCTGCCCTTCAACCGCAAGAACATCTTCGCGCGCGATAAAGGGCGCTGCGTGTATTGCGGGGTCAAGGTGACCATGGCCAGCTTCACCATCGACCATGTGATCCCGCGCAGCCACGGGGGCGGCACCAGTTGGGAGAACGTGGTGGCGGCGTGCATGACGTGCAACAACCGCAAAGGCAACAAGCGCTGGAAGAAGGGCGAGTTGAACATGTTGCAGGAGCCGTATGCGCCCAAGCTCACCAAGGCCGCGCCGCGCAATCTGGTGAACAAGTTGAGCTTCAAAACGCCGCATCAGTCCTGGAGCGACTACATCTACTGGCGCGTCTCCATGGCCTCTTGATTCTCGTTTAACCCTCCCAAATCCGCTCTGGCAGGCCGTTTTCCCCTGCGGGTGACGGGATTTTTCGCTTTGGTTATCTTAGTTCCCTTCTTGTTTTCAAGGACCGGTAAGCGACGTAATGGAATGGTTCCGCAAAGCTAAATCCGGCATCGGCACGCTCATCAAGAGGGATACCCCTGTTGACCTCTGGGTGAAGTGCGACGGATGCAAGGAAATCCTCTACCGTAAGGAGTTGGCGGCCAATAAATACGTGTGCGAGCACTGCGGCTTCCATTTCCGCATCGGCGCCAACGACTACGTGAAGCTCCTCATGGACGAGGGCACCTGGCAGGTGATGGATACCAATCTCCGATCCACCGATCCGCTCAAGTTCACGGCCAAGAAGAAGTACAAGGACAGCCTGCACGACGCGGAGAAGAACACCGGCGCGCACTCGGGCGTGGTGGCCGGCATCGGGGAGATCAAAGGGATCAAGACCAGCATGGCCGTGATGGACTTCCGCTTCATCGGCGGATCGATGGGTTCGGTGGAAGGCGAGAAGATAGCGCGCGTGCTCAAGCGCGGCCTGCAGATGAAGATCCCCTCCATCGTGGTCGCCGCTTCCGGCGGCGCGCGTATGCAAGAGGGTTCGCTTTCGCTGATGCAGATGGGGAAGACCTCCGCCATCATCGCGCAATTGCACAAGGCCGGGCTTCCCTACATTTCCGTGATGACCAACCCCACCACCGGCGGAGTCACCGCCAGTTTCGCCATGCTGGGCGATATCAATATCGCGGAACCGGGAGCCTTGATCGGTTTCGCGGGCGAGCGCGTGATCCGGGAAACCATCCGGCAGAACCTGCCGCCCGGGTTCCAACGCGCGGAATTCCTTCTTGAGAAGGGCATGCTCGACATGATCGTTCCGCGCAAGCAGCTCAAGGACACCTTGGCGTCGGTATTGTCCCACTTCATCTGATCGTCCCCGGACGGCCATGACCGCTTCCGATCCCACACCGCAGCGCGCCCCGCTCCCGGAAACCTATCGCGACTGCCTGGATTTCCTGTTCCGGCGCAACCAGTTTTCCATCAAGCTGGGGCTTGAAAACATCAACGCCTTGCTGGACAGGCTCGGCCGTCCGGACGCCGGGATGATCTTCCTGCATGTGGCGGGCACCAACGGCAAAGGCAGCGTATGCGCCAACCTTGCCGCGCTGCTGCGTGCCGCGGGTTTCACGCGCGTGGGCCTGTATACTTCGCCGCACCTGGTCAGCTTCCGCGAACGCATCCTCATCGACGGGGATCCCGTCCCGGCGGAGTGGATTGTGGCATGGCTGCGGCAGGCGATGGAACCGATCCTGGAATTGAATGCCACCTATTTTGAATGCGTCACCGCGCTGGCGCTGGACTGGTTCCGGGCCTGCGCTTGCCGGGCCGTGGTTTTGGAGACCGGCCTGGGAGGCCGGCTGGACGCGACCAACGCCGTACTGCCGGCCCTGACCGCGGTCACGTCGATTTCCCTGGATCATACCGCCATCCTGGGCGATACGGTGGAGGCCATCTGGCGCGAGAAGATAGCCATCCTCAAGCCGGGCGTCCCCATGGTGGTGCAGGAGGATAGGCCGCACCTGCTGGCGGAACTGCGGGAAAAGGCGGCCGCGGCGGGCAGCCCCGTATTGGCGATGGGGGATTTCCCCTGGAGCGAAGCCGGCGGATCCATTACGTTCCAGGGAAGGTACGCCACCTACACGTTACCCTCTCCGCTGCGGACGGAGGCGCACCAGCGCGACAACCTGGCCTTGTCCCTGGTGGCCATGGAGACCTTTCTCAAAGGACCCTTGCCTTCCGCGGACGTCCTGATCCCGGCCCTGGAAGCCTCCCGCGTGCCCGGACGCACGCAATTGCTCACGGAACCCGGTATGCTCCCGCTCTTGCTGGACGGGGCCCACAATCCGGGCGGCATCGCAGCCTTGGCGGCTCATGTACGGAGGGAATTCCCGGGACTGCGCATCCTGGCGCTTTTCTCCATGATGCGCGACAAGGATTACGCGTCCGTCTATCGCAGCATCCGCGGGTTCGCGGCGGAAGTGTATTTCCTGCCCTTGGACGGAAAATTCCCGCGCGCGCTGGCCTATCCCGAATTGCGCGAAGCTTTGGCCCCGGAGGAGCGCGTGGGCCTGCGCGCCTTTCCGCTCGAGCCTGCGGCTTTGGAAAGCCTGCTGGCCGTTTCCGGGAACCCAGCGGAGGCCGGGGCAACGGCCGGCGGTTTCGATCTGGTGGTAGCCTGCGGCTCCCTATACCTCCTGGGAGAGGTCATTCCCATGTTACTCCCCCGCTATTCCGGACTGGCCTGGTTCCGCCAATTCCTGGGCGAAGGCTGAAAGCCCCCCACTTTTGTAACTTTTCCCATCATGCTCGATGAATTGCCCATCCTATTGCTCCGGTTTTTTGTCCTGACCATTTCCCTCACCTTCCATGAGGCGGCTCACGCCTGGGTCGCTTTTCGGCTGGGCGATGATACGGCCAAGCGCATGGGCCGGCTTTCCCTTAATCCGCTGGTGCATATGGATCCGCTGGGTTCCCTGCTGATATTCAGCAGGATGCCCATCGGTTGGGCCAAGCCGGTGCCGGTGGATCCGCGCAATATCCGAAATCCCCGCTCCGGAATGCCCCTGGTCGCCTTCGCCGGCCCCCTCTCCAATCTGATCCTGGCCTTTTTCGGTTGCATCCTCTACTTCGTCTTCGCCGCTTCCGTCATCGGATCCGGGTGGTACCTGATGCTTTCCACCTTCATCAGCGTGAATTTCAGCCTGGCCATTTTCAATCTGCTGCCCATCCAACCCTTGGACGGATCCAAAATCGTCACCGCCTTCATGTCCGATAAAGTGGCCGATGCCTTCGAGGCGAAAATGGCCCAGCTGGGGGTTTTCCCTTTGGTGGCGATTGTGGCTTTTGAGGCCTTGGGAAGCGGCCATGGGTTGATCTCTCTCTGGTTTCGACTGTGGAGGCCGCTGATCCACCCGGTTTTGGCCCTTTTCAATGTTCCGGTTTGGCTTTACCCGGGCTGAGGGTTGGGGGCGGCGCGCTGCTGCCAGGGGTTAACCCCCTTCCATAATGGGAGTTGGAAAAACCGCCCAATAAGGTTAAGTTTACCAGCCGATTAAAAAAGTTACCGGAGGCTCGTTTGCCAAATCATAAATCTGCCATCAAAAGGGTCATCACCTCGGAAAAGGCCCGTCTTGCCAACCGGGCGGTGCGTTCCGCCATCAAAACCAGCCTGAAAAAGATCCGCACCGCGGATAAGAAGGAAGTTATCCTGGCCGAAGTGCCGGCTTTCTTCTCCATGCTGGACAAGGCCGCTCGCCGCAACCGCGGCGGCATCACCAAAAACACCGTCAGCAACTACAAGCGCAAGATCCACGCGCTGATCGCTTCCAAGAAGTAGAGGAAAGCCCAACGGAGTATTAGGGGCCAAGGGCTAGGGGGTTAGGGAAAGAGAAAATTTCCGGCCTCCGGTCCAACTCTCTTCCGCCTAACGCGCAAGACTCGCCCCCCAAACCCGAATCCCTACCCCTAATCCCTTCTTCGTCCCGTAACCCCTTCTTCTTCCCGTACATACTGCGTTTCCGCACGCGACTCCTTGGTCTATTAGTGCGATAATTGCCGGAATGAAACCGCCGGTCCTCATCGTCGATGACGAGGTATCCCTTTGCGGGCTACTGGAAGTTTTCTTTGAGAAAAAAGGTTATGCCCCCGTTTCGGCCCATAGTTTAGCCGATGCGCTTAAGCGCATGGAGGGCCCCGAGCCCTTGTTGGCCATGGTGGACCTCACTTTGGGCCCCGAGTCCGGGCTGACGGTGGTGAAATCCCTGATCGAGCGCTATCCGCGCCTGCCGGTGGTGGTAATGACCGCTTACGGCACCGTGGAGAAAGCCGTGGAAGCCGTCAAGTTGGGAGCCTTCGATTTCATCTCCAAACCCTTCGAGATGGTCTTCCTGGGAAAGGTTGTGGAAAAGGCCGTGGCCACGCGCGTGCTGGAAGACGAGAACCGCGAGTTGAAGAATTTCATCCGCCGCCAGGGCGTTGAATTGGTGGGACAATCGCCGGCCGTGCGCCAACTCCGCGATCGCATCGATGCCATCGCCTCATCCGAAAGTACCGTGCTCATCACGGGTGAAAGCGGCACCGGCAAGGAACTGGTGGCGAAATTGATCCACCAGAAATCCCTGCGCGCGCATAAAGCGTTCGTAGTGGTGAATTGCTCCGCGCTTTCGGAAAACCTGCTGGAGTCGGAGTTGTTCGGGCACGTCAAGGGAGCCTTCACCTCGGCGCACGCCGACAAAGAGGGCCTGTTCGCGGTGGCCGAAGGCGGCACGGTATTCCTGGATGAGATAGGCGAGATGCCCATACGGACGCAGGTGAAGCTGCTGCGCGTGATCCAGGAGCGCGAGATCACTCCCGTCGGCGGCACCGCTTCCGCGCGCATCGACGTGCGCCTGCTGGCGGCGACCAACGTGAACCTGGAGGATGCGGTGGCCCAGGGCCGCTTCCGCGAGGATCTCTATTACCGCCTGAACGTCCTGCGCATCCATACGCCCTCCCTTTGCGAACGCGGCGATGACGCAGCCTTGCTGGCCAACCATTTCCTGCAACGCAAGGCGCATGGCCGCAAGGCGTTCACGCCCGGGGCGCTGGCCATGATCGAAGGCTATGCATGGCCGGGCAACGTGCGGCAATTGGAGAATGCGGTGGAACGGGCCATCGCCTTCAGCACGGGCGGGACCATCGAGACGCTGGAATTGGATTTGAAGTCTCCGGCCCAGGCGGGCGGCGCGGCCTCGACCGGCGGTTCTCCCGGCCCGGGCGACAGCGGCGTGGCGGGATTTGAAGGCGCGGGCGCCTCTTCGGAAAGCGGATTTTATCCGCCCGGATTTTATCCGCCGGGATTGGCGCCTACTCTGAATGAAATCGAGAAAGCGTGGATTTTCTGGGTACTCTCGCAAAACCATTGGCACAAGCCCACTGCGGCCAAGATTCTCGGATTGGATATTTCCACTCTTTATAGGAAAATAGAGAAGTACGGGCTCAAGGCTCAGACATGATGCAAACCGGCGCGGATGCGGAGCCTATCCGCTTTTTTACGTCGGGGATGGGGTAACGCAGTGAACACGCGCATGAAGATCATGGTCCTGATCGCATCGGCCATAGCCGGTCCGTTGCAAGCGCAACCGGGGGTGATGGAATCCTTGCGCGAGGCGGTGGCATCCCGTTGGGATTTCCAGAAGCGGTATCCCGCAGCGCAAAAGCTTTTCCGCAATGAGGCCAGCGAAGGCGAGCGCATGCTCCTCATCGGGCAGTTGCGGCCGCTGGCCACTCCCACCACGGCCGCGGAAGCCGCAGCCACCACGCCGGTGCCGGGCAGCCAATCGCAATCGGCATTGGGCATCATGTGGGCCAACTTCGCTCTGGGCGTGGCGGCGGAGAAATCCAGGCCGGGCGCGGGAGAACAGGATCTGGCGGCCGCGGCCTTGCAGGCCAAGGGGAACCTGGGTCTCAATTTCGAGTTGGCGCGCATCCTGGGTCAGGTAGGCATGTACCAAAGGGCGCACTCCTGGCAGATGGAAGTGCACCGGAGCATGCTGGAAAAGGGCTATATGCGCGTACCCGATCTGGCCAAGCTGGAATTGTGGAAGGTGCTCGAGACCATCCGCCAAGGCCATTTCCAGGTGGCGCGCCAGGGCATGGAGTTCGCCAAGCGCTTGGACCCGCTCTGCCCATGGGTTCCCTACCAGAACCTGATTTTGCATTTCCGGGAACATTCTCCGTTGGGGTGGGACCTGGGTTTCGTCTGGACTTCCCTGGGCGAGACCTTGCGCTTGCTGCGTTACTACGATGTCCAGACGCTATTCCTCATCAACGTGTCCCGCTGCCTGCGCCTGGCGCTGGGCATCTTCGGCGCGTTGGGCCTGCTGGTGCTCTTCATCCGGCATTTCCCTCGCATCGCCCATCCCTGGACGGAGAAGATGCCCGAAGCGGTGGAGTTACGCGTACGTTACCTGGCCATCGCCATGGTCCCGCTGAGCCTTGCCGTGGGCGGCGCCGGCTACGTGGTGCTGGGGCTCTTGGGCGCCATGCTGCTGTGGAAACATTGCAGCCCCGACGAAAAAGCCATTCTCAAGGTGGTGGTGATGGGCATCGCCCTGGTGCCTTTCCTGGTCATGTGGGAACAGTCCATGGGCCGCCACCTGGATCCGCGTTTCGCGGTGAACCTCTATCATCAGGCCTGGTCGCGGGGCTATGAGCGTTCGCTTTCCGATCGCTCCCTATCCTTCCCCATTCATGGCCATGAGGATTCGCTTTACCGGGCCCTGGCGCTTTCCCTGCAATACAAGAAACAGGGAAATTACCTCCGCGCCGCCGAGTATGGCCGCGACGCATCGCGCATCGATCAGGGCAACGCCTTCGCCCTTCTCAACGCCGGCAATCTGGATATGGCCGCCTTCGAGTACCCCAAGGCGGTTTCCATTTTCGAGCGGGCCCGGCGGGAAGCGCCGAACCTGGTGGAGACGTGGTTCAATTCCAGCCAGGCGGAGCTGTACAACAACAATTCCTCCAAGCACAAGAAATTCCTGGATGAAGCGGCGGACCTGGACGCCCAATGGGTGACGCAATGGCTCAAGGATAATGACGAGAACTTCCCCGTCTATCCGGCCACGCGCAAGTCCATGGATCCAATGCTGCGCATGGGCCAAGCCTGGCAGGCCTCCTGGCGGGCCCTGTTGAATCTTGATTTCCTGCGCGTGCCGGTGCATGCCGGCATCCAGGATATCCAAGGTTCCTGGTTGCTGGGAGCCGTGATCGCAGCGGCGCTGGCGCTCTTCTTCCGTTTCCGCCACTACTCCCGCAACACGCACGGGTGGGATCTGTTCGAGTGCAAGATCTGCGGGCGCATCATGTGCCGCACCTGCCGCAAGGGAGTCCATTGCCAGAATTGTTTCAAGACCGTTGCCGGCGTGCACGAGAACCGTATCCGGTTGGAATTGGTTTCCCGCCTGCGGAACCGTTCCGCGTTGGTGAGGGTGCGTATCGCCTCCGCCCTCAACGCCGTGTTCCCGGGCAGCGGGCGCCTGTACCTGGGCGGCGGCGGTTTCTTTTTGCCTTTGACCACCTCGCTATTGATCGGCTCATCGTGGGGCCTCAACCATGCCGTAATGGAATATCCTTCCTTTGTGCTGGGCCCTTTGCGTTGGCTTCCGCTCCTGCCGCTCGCCTGCCTATATGGCGTCTTCAACCTCAAGCAGCTCAGGACCCCGCTGGATTTGGGCGGCGTTACGCCGGCGCCCACGGCGCCGGAGCGGGCGGTGACGCGATGATCCTCTCGGGCGAACTCAAGGATTTCTCGCTGGCCGACGTTCTGCAATTGCTGCTGCAGCAGCGCAAGACCGGCGTGCTGGCTTTGAACGACGGTAAGGAAAAAGCCGAGCTGTTCATCTCGGCCGGAAACCTGATGGGCGTGCGTGTCAACGGGGAATCCCCGGAGGGGAAGATAAAGGAAATCCTCATCGAGACCGGCCGGCTCGGCAAACAGGAGATGATGGAACTGGAGGCTATTTCCCGGGACATGGATCGCTCCCTGCTCGCCACTCTGACCGCCAAGGGGTTCCTGAAGGAGGAAGACCGCAAAGAGTGGCTGCAAATCATCACCGAGGACATGGTGTGCGAATTGTTCGGCTGGATGAAAGGCCGCTACGAGTTCGGGAGCGGGGGCAAGGCCCCGGTTTCCGCCCAACTCAACATCTCCACCGAGTTCGCCTGCATGGAAGGCATGCGCCGTATCGACGAATGGCCGCGGCTCAAAGAGGCGCTGCCGGACCAGAAAATGGTATTCCGGCCCACCGGGAGGCCTTATGACGGGGATCAGCTGAGCTGGGATCGCTCGGTCCTGGGCCTGGTGGATGCCAGGATGAATGTGGTCCAAATATCCAAGCTGGTGCCTTTTGGCTCTTTCCGGCTTGCGGAATGCATGGTAAATTTATGGCGCGGCGGATTTATCGCCCCGGTCAAGGACGCGAGCGAGGGGCATGAGGCCTCCGTCCAAGCGGATCCGCAATCCGAAAAGGATCGCAAAACGGCCATGGTGATAGGAATCGCCGTTCTGTTCTTGGTTTGCGCGACGGCGGTGCGGTTGTTTTCTATCTGGATGGTGGGCGCGGTGGAGCAGACCGGGACCGAGTGGCAGGATCCGGACGACTATGAATCCGCCATTTCCCATGCCATGGCGAGGGACAACATGGAGGCTTTTTTGATCGACCATGCCGCCAGGACGGATACCTTGCCGAAAAGTCTCAAGCCTTTGGCGGAGGACGGCGCGTTGAGCAGCAGGGAAATATCGGGCTCCGGCACCGGAATCCCTTTTTATCGCAAGATCAGCGAGAAGGCCTTCATACTGAAGTAACGAGCGATGACGACCGAAACCATGCATGAAGTCAAATCCGCCGCCGCCGTGCTGGCCGATGACGTCATCTGCCAAAGCTTCATTCAAAGTTCCAGCACCTTGGCGTACGCATGCCTGTTGATCCGCAGGAAGCAATACGATCTGGCCGTGCACGTGCTCCACAGCCTGGAAGCGAAACAGGCGTCGCGGTTCAAGGATATGGTCTTTTACCTGCAGGCCCAAATCGGCATCGAGACAGGCGAGTTCGCCATGGCCAAGAAACGCCTGGTGCCGCGCGTGCATCAGCATCCCAACGATATGGTGGCATTGTCCCTGCTGGAGGGCAGCATCTATCACGAGTGGCTGGAGTGGGCCAAGGGCCGTCCGGCTGTGGAGCCGGCATCTTCTCCGGAAAACTCCCCGGCCGCGCCCTTGGATGCGCCGCCGATGGTTTCCGGTTCCCTATTCGGCAATCAGCAAGCTGCCGCCATGGCAGCCGCCGCTGCATTGGCGGCCGCAGCCGAGAGTTCGGCTTATCCCGTGGCGTACGGAGAGGTTTCCGAAGATCAAGGCCATCAGCCTCCCTCCGGGGCTATTCCCGCCAGTCATCTGCGCACCGCGGTGGATCCACTGTCGGAGGCCAACGATAGGCCGCTTTCCGGCCTGCTGGAAGCGCGGCCCGCTTTCCCTCCCGCGTCCAAGCCGGTTTCCTTTCCCTCCCAACCCGCGGTGGTTTCCCGTTCGCTTCCGCCCGCCCAGCCGGTTGCGGCCGGGGCATCCGGCGCGCGCCCGCTTTTCGTTGCCCCCGCTCCGGGAGCCGACGGCGACGTGGGCATCTATCAGACCTTGGCCAATGATCAGAACACCCATGCCATATTGGTATGGAACGCGGAGACGGGCACGCTCAAATCGTCCTGCCGCAATCCCCAACTGGAAACGCTGGCGGGCTTTTTGCCGAACGAGGTGCCCGCTTCCATTCAGGCGGCCTGTTCCTCCCTGGACGGCGGTTCCATCCACAAGGTCTGCTTTTCCTTCCATAGCCTTACCGTCACCACCTTCCATTCGGGCGCGGAGAACATGGGCCTGATCACGGGCCATATCAACCAATCGCTGTTGACCATCGTGCGCGCGGAAAACACCTTCCGCAAGCAAGCCGCTGCGCTTGCGCAGGCCGGCCGCCCTGCGGAGTATGCGCCCCATGAGTAAGATCGAATCCGGGCCCATCCATATCAACAAGCTGGTGGAGTCCCAGGATCTGGATGGATGCCTGGGATACCTGAGCCTGGTGAACGGGATCCAGGGGGCTGCGCTTTATAATCGCGAAGGCTTGGCGGTGGGATTCGGGGAAGACACCCACGAAAGCCTTTTCATCGAAGCGCCTTATTTTCTGGCGGGGTTCATGGAGTCCCTGGAACGCTGCGCGATGCTGGGACTGGGACCGATGGATCATGCGGTGACCTTTACCGAGAACCGCTTCCATTTGATTATCAACGTGGAGTTATCCAACCAATTCTTTTTAGTGGTGACTGGAACCCGCGGCAGCTATGAGCTGTTCAAATTCAGGATTGAACGTGGGGCGCAGGCCATCGCCCGACTGTTGCATGCACGCGGCTATCTACGGGGTTGAATTAGATGTTAACTATATTGGAGAGGATAAATCAGATCAAGGGCGTCAAGGGCTCCAGCATCGTCAGTCCGGATGGGATTGAGATCGTTTCCCACTTCCGGACCCCGGTTCCCTCCGACTTCATCAGCGCCTTGATCGTGTCAGTGCAGCAGGTGGCCAATAAGATCGTTTCCAATGCCCAAGCCGGATCCCTCATGCAAACCATGATCGAGGCCAGCGAAGGCAAATTTTTCGTGCAAGTCATTGAACTGGGGTATCTGGTCGTGCTGGCGGACAGCCAGGCCAATACCGGATTAATCAGGGTAGAAATCGCGCAAGTGAGCCCTTTAATCAAGTAACCAAGGAAATCCCGTGGCATCCATCAATTACGCAACCAGGGAAATCAGCTGCAAGATCGTGTACTACGGTCCGGGGCTGAGCGGGAAGACGACCAACCTGCAAATCATCCATCGCAAGATTCCGGATAAAGACAAGAGCGAGATGGTGTCGCTGGCTACCGAAACCGATCGCACCCTGTTCTTCGACTTCCTCCCGTTGGATCTGGGCTCCATCAAAGGTTTCAACACCAAGTTCCAGTTGTATACGGTTCCGGGCCAGGTTTATTACAACGCCACCCGCAAGCTGGTTTTGCGCGGCGTGGACGGCGTGGTCTTTGTGGTGGATTCCCAAGTCGATAAGCTGCAAGAGAACCTGGAAAGCTTCGCCAACCTGCAGGAGAACCTGCGCGAATACGGCCACTCCATCGAGAACATCCCGCTGGTCCTGCAATACAATAAGCGCGACTTGCCGAACGTGTACCCGATCGAGCAGCTCAATTCGCTGGTGAACAAACACAAGCTTCCGTACTACGAAGCCGTCGCCGCAACCGGCGTGGGCGTATTCACCACGCTCAAGGCCATCGGCAAATCCGTGATCGACAAGTTCAATGCCAAGTACGCGGGCTTCCAGGGCACGCGCCGGCCCGTGCGTCCGGAAAATCCCGCCCCCGCTGCGGCGCCCAAGCCTCCGGCCCCGCCCGCATTCGGACAAGCTCCGGCCCAGCCGGGGCAGCCTGGATTCGGTTCCCCCGGCTTTGGCGCGCCTCCGCAAGGCGGTCCTGGTGGCGGGCAACCTTTCCCCGCTCGTCCCGCAGCCCCGGGCCCGCAAGTTCCCCTCGCACCGCGCGCGCCCTTGAACGTGCCCCAATCCCCCAGCGGCTTCAGCGGGCCGCCGGGCGGTTTCGGCAGCCCCGGCGCACCGGCCTTCGGCGGATTCCCTTCCGCGCCGGCCAATCCATTCGGCAATCCCGGCGGGCCTCCCAGCTCGGCCGGCTTTCCGGGCCCGGCGCAACAGCCCGCGCCCATCACCGGGCCTGTCCCATCAGGCGGACCCGGTATGCCTCCCAGCGGTTTTCCGGCGACGCCGCAAGGATTCGGTAGGGGCGCAGCCAATCCATTCGCGGCGTTGGGCGGCGGTTCCGGCAATCCCGGCCTCCCTCCCGGATCCGGTGCTTCCGGCCAAGGGCCTGCGGCCTTTCCTTTTCCGCAGAATAAGCCGGGCTTTCCCGCCGAAAACAAGCCGCCCATGGGCGGTCCCGGCCCGATTCCGGGCATGCCGCAGCAATTGGGGAATACGGGATTCAATGCCCCGGCCGGGATCCCGGTGTCTCCATTCGTGGAAACCTTCGCCGGTTTAAAAGCGGGACCTGCCAATCCGCCTCTCGGCATTCCTGGCATGCCTCCGCCTCCGATTAATCCGTTCGGTAGCGGTGCCGGCGGTCCCTCTTCTTTCGGTTCTAAACCCGGATCCCCTTTGGGCGCCGCGCCTATGGGCGGTGGTTTCCCCGCGGCTTTTCCCGGCGCTCCCGGTAATCCTCCCGGAGCGCAGAATCCTCTGCAAGGCGGTCCGGGTGCTCCCGGAGGCTTCGGCGGCGCGTCCGCCGGTTTCGGCGCTCCCGGATCCGGGTTTGGTGGGCCGCCCGCCGGATTCGGAAACCAGCCATCATCCGGTTTCGGTGCTCCCAATCCGCTTCCCGGCCCATCTGGATTCGGCTCCGCTGGCTTCGGCGTGGGTCAAGGACCGGGCGGTCAAGGACCGGGCGGTTTCGGGCCCAGCAGCAATCCGCTCGGCAATCCGGGCTCGGCGTACCCGTTGGCTCCGGGTAAAAGCGGGCCCCCTTATCCTACCCTGTCCTCGCCGGGGCCCGAACCCAGAGGCGTGGATGCGCCTCCTTCCGGCAAATCGATCGGTAACATGGAAGATAACAGCGGCATCGTGACCACTTACGAGGACATGGCCAAGGACGATTCGTTCAAGACGAAAAAACTGCCCCACCCCAGCGAGAAGAAAAAAGGCTTCTTCGACGGGCTCTTCAAAAAAGAGAAGTAGGCATGGGCGATTTCGTCTTGTACAAAGAGGACATCGACAGGATCAACAAAATCCTGTCGCACCTCATCACCGAATCCGCTTCCGCGTACGTGCTGTTGATCAACAAGGACGGCAATCTCATTTCCCAGGTGGGCTTCAGCCCCAATATCAACGTGACCAGCCTGGCGGCGTTGGCGGCAGGCAGTTTCGCTTCCACCAAGGCCATCGCCACCTTGATCGGGGAAACCGAATTCTCGGTCATGTTCCATCAGGGGGAGAAGGAGAACATCCACATCTCGCTGGTGGACGAGGACGTGATCATGGTGCTCATCTTCGATGATCGCACCAATCTGGGGCTGGTGAAGATGATCGCCGGGCAGGCCAAGGCCAAGCTGGGCGCGGCCCTCAAAGACGTAAAGAATAACGGCATTCCGGACGTGATGCCGGATATGGGCGGAGGCGAGCAAGTGGCCGACAAGCTCGATCTGCTTTTCCCCGGCGACAAGTGACTCAGTAACGTACGCGTTACGGTAACCTCTCCGTAAATCGCGGCCCGGTCAAGCGGCCGTCTAAGCGGCGCCAGTTGCCCGCCGCCCCTTTCCACCTCAACGCCGAATGCCGGAAGAATTCTTGCGCATGGTCGGCGGAAAAAGCGCCACCCGGTTCTATCGCCAAGGTATGGGGCCCGTCCGCTAAGGGCTTAAAGGCATCTCCCGATCTGGAAATCCAAGGTTCCCCGCGGGTATCCAGTGCGGCATAGAGATGGTCTTGGCGCGGGAGCAGGTATAGGATATCCTGCGGCGCCGCGGGCATGGCGCGCGACCAGGTGAGTCCCGAATCCGCGCTGACCAGCACGTCTTTCCCCCGCACGCCGTAAAGCTTGTTCCCTAACTCCTGCAGTTGGGATACGGGGCTGGCCGCCAGCGGCTGCCAGGATTCACCGGCGGGCTTCGACCTTTTCATCCCGTCCGCGGTGGAGAGGAAAAGCCATTTCCCCAGCTTCGCCAGAGCCTCCCCATGCATGGGCATCTCCCTCCATTGGTTAGGGGCATCGTATTGCCAGCCCGGTTTGAGATTCACGGTGGAGGCGTATAAAGCCGAATCGGTCAAGGCGAACAAGGTAGAGTCAATCCACTCCAACGCCCGCACGGAGTTCCTGCCGAAGCGCGGGCTGAGGAAAGGGTTGTTGGCCTGCGGATTCGGCTCCCGGCGGGAGTATAGGTTCCAGTTTTCACCCTTGTCCTCAGAAACGTATAGGCCGCGCGGCGATGCGGCGAACAGGGTATCGGCCTTACGGACCAGCGCGCCAATGTTCAAAAGCCGGGGAGGCGGATCTGCAGGGATGCTTTCGACCGCCCCTTCCCAACCGGTGCCGCCGTCCCTGGAAAGGTACAGTCCCCCGCGTTGGGTTTCGTCATGGATGCAACTTTCAAGAACAAGGAAAGGATGACATTCGCCGATAGGAGAAGCGTACGGGAGATGCAAGTCTTCACCGGCAGCGGCGATTAGGACAGGTCCGGAAAAATCCAGAACCCTGAAAGCCGAACCATAGGTCCGGAGCACTTCATTCCAACTCTTCCCATGATCCAGGGAACGGTATAAGCCGCCTCCGGACATGCCCACGAACAAGGCCAGCGGAGTCTCGGCCATGACAGTGATTGTTTCCGTCCCAGCGGAGGGGGGGCCGGGATTCAGGCCCGGCGCCGCGGCCGCGCAAAGATTGATTCCAGCTGCGGTCAATACCTGCGCGATCAGTCGGTAACCCAAAGGAAATCCGGCCTTAATTCTCATTTTCCACCTCTACACCCGACAAGCGCAACAAAGATGCCAGGGCACGCGACACGGGATTCGCGATCCCGTTTTTGTTATAATTCAACAGACTATCCCCGGGAAAAATAGATGGACAAAATCAAGGCGGAACGCCTAATCCAAGCGGGCCTGGACCGCAAGGCCGACTTCGTGGAAATCTTCGAGGAGGAAACGCGTAATGCGTCGGTTTCCTTCCGCGATCGCAAAGTGGAATCGGCCACGGCCGGCACCGACTACGGCGTGGGCATCCGCCTGGTATACGGGACCGAGGTGCTATACGCGCATACCAGCAATGATGAAGAGTCACATATCATCAAGCTGATCGATAACCTGGCGCGCAGCCGCGGCATCATCGTGAACTTGTCCTCCGCGCCCACGGTGAAACTGGTGGGCAAGGTTTTCGAGAACCGCCACAAGATCACCAAGGATCCGCGCGAGATAGGCCAGGACAAGAAGCTGGATTTGATCAAGCTGGCCGATCACGTGGCGCGGGGCTATTCGGACAAGATAGTGCAGGTCAATTCGCGCGCCGGGGACGTGGTTTCCAGCGTGCTCATCTGCAATAGCGAAGGCCTGTGGACGGAGGACACGCGCACGCGCGCGCGCTTCACCGTGAACGTGACGGCGGAATCCGGCGGGGAGATCTTCACCGCCAGCGAGGCGCCGGGCACGCACCGCGGTTTCGAATTCTTCGAGAGCCTGGACATCGCCCATTACGCCAAACTGGCTTCCGAGCGCGCCGTGCTGATGCTGGGCGCGGGCTACGTCAAGGGCGGCAAGATGCCGGTGGTGATGGGCAACGGTTTCGGCGGGGTGATTTTCCACGAGGCCTGCGGGCATTTGCTGGAGACGGAAGCCGTGCGCCGCAAGGCCACGCCCTTTGCGGGTAAGGTAGGCGAGCTGATAGCGCACCCCTCCGTGACCGCCATCGACGACGGCACCATCCGCAACGCCTGGGGATCGCAGAACATCGACGACGAGGGTAACCCCGTGCAGAAGACCGTGCTTATCAAGGACGGCATGCTGCAGACCTACATGTCCGATCGCGTAGGCGGCAAGGAAACGGGCACGGCCATCACCGGCAGCTCGCGCCGGGAATCCTACCAGTACGCGCCCGTCTCGCGCATGCGCAATACCTATATCGATCGCGGCAACACGCCGGTGGGCGACATGATCGGCGGCATCGACAACGGCCTCTACGCCAAGAAGATGGGCGGCGGATCCGTGAACCCGGCCACGGGGGAATTCAACTTCGCGGTGGAGGAAGCCTACCTGATCCGTAACGGCAAGGTTACCGAGCCGGTGCGCGGCGCCACTTTGATCGGCAAGGGCCCGGATATATTGCCTCTCATCTCCCTGGTCGGGGACGATTTGGAAATGGCGGCGGGCATGTGCGGGGCCTCTTCCGGTTCCATCCCGGTGATGGTGGGGCAGCCCACCATCAAGGTCGACAACATCCTGGTGGGGGGACGATGATCGCAAAAGCAGTGTCCGTAAGCGCCGAATCCCTGTCTCCGGCGGACGCCATCGATTTCATGGGCGTGGAGGCCAAGCGTCTGGGCGCGGACGGCTACGACGCCGTGGTCGGCGAGTCCGAGAGCATGGGGCTGGAGCTCTTCGAGGGCAAGGTCAAGAGCACGGAGATATCCAACTCGCGCGGCATCGGCATCCGCCTGTTCAAGGATAGGCGCCCGGGTTTCGCCTTTACGGAAAAGATGTCCCGCGAGGCCATTACCCAGACGGTCAAGGACGCCTTGAGCCATACCCTTTTGACCGACACGGTGGAAATGGAGCTGCCCTTCCCGGCCGAGCTCCCGAAAATCGATCTCAAGTCCTACAATCCGGCCCTGGAAGAGGTCACCCTCGATCAGATGAAGGCGCTGGGCCTGGAATTGGAGGCCATCGCGCGCCGGGCGGACGCGCGCATCGACAATATCCCTTACCTGGGCGTCAGCCGATCCTCGGGCATGTCCATGGTGCGCAACTCCAACGGCGTTGCCTATTCCTCCCGTTCCAACGTGGTCAGCGCCGGCATAGGCGTGGTGGCCAAGCAAGGCGACAATAAGAAGATGGGCGTCTACTCCAACGGAGGGCGCTCCTTTTCCTTCGATCCCAAATTCATGTCCGCCAAAGCCGTGGAGCGGGCGGTGGAATTGCTGGGGGCGGAATCCATCCCCAGCGGAAGCTATCCCGTGGTCTTCTCCAACCGGGTCAGCACCTCCATCATGTCCATGTTCGGATCGCCCTTTTTCGCCGAGGCCGTGCAGAAGGGGCAATCGCGCCTTACCGGCAAGGTGGGCCAGGCCATCGCCGTGCCTTTCCTCAACGTGACCAGCAACCCGCATATACCGGGCGCGCCGGGATCCCATCTGTTCGACGGGGAAGGCGTGGTCACCGCGCCCATCGAGGTCATCAAGGCCGGCGTGCTGCAAACCTACCTGTACAACCTGGAGTCGGCCAAGAAGGCCGGCCTGGCGCCCACCGGCAGCGGTTCGCGAGGCTATTCCGGCAAGGCGGGCACGGGCTTCTCCAATTTCATTGTGGACAAGGGCGATAAAACCCAGCAAGAGTTGCTGGCCATGTATCCCCGTTGCCTGCTGGTCACCAAGCTGGAAGGCGGATCGGGTTGCTCGGCCATCTCCGGGGAAATCTCCATCGGCGCGCAGGGCTTCTGGTACGAACAGGGCAAGCGCATCAAGCCCGTCGACAAGATCACCTTGAATTCCAACTACTTCGATTTGCTGATGGCCATCCGCGGCCTTTCCGACGAATACTCCGATTCCTTCAGCTCGGTAAAGGTTCCGGACATGCTGGTCGAGTCCATGCATATTTCCGGTTGAGCGGAGCTCCGCGACCCGCAGGGCGGCGGTGGGAATCCGCGCCTCCCAGCCGGTATTCCTATCTTTATCCCCATGCCCTCTCCGTCTTCCATGGCCGTGCCATCCCAAGCCGCGGCCTCCGCGCGGATCCCGGACGTGATTTCCGCACGTAGCCTGTGCGTTACCTTCGGATCCAAGGGCGGATCCGTGGACGCCTTGCGCGGCTTTGATCTTGACATCCCCAAAGGAGCCTTGTTCGTTCTGCTGGGGCCCAATGGCGCGGGCAAGACCACCTTGATGCGCTGCATCACGGGTTTGGTGGAACCCACCGAGGGATCGATTTCCGTATTCGACGGCCGGAACGGAAACGGCAAGGACCGCAGCGCCCGCCTGGCGCGCATGGGCGTGCTCATCGAGAATCCCGGCCAATACGGCCGCCTGAATACGTTGGAATACCTTTCCTTCTTCGGATCCTTCTACGCCATCCCGGACCTGAAAGACCGCATCCGCGGCCTGTGCGCGGAGCTGGGCCTGGATCCGGACGGCAAGCCCGTGGCCAAGCTATCGCAGGGCAACCGCCAGAAGCTGCAATTGGCTCGCAGCCTCCTGCATCGGCCGGAACTCCTGCTTTGGGACGAGCCTACCGATCACCTGGATCCGGTTTCCCAACGCCAGGTGCTGACGTACCTTCGCGGTTACCTGGGAGAATCCGGGGCCACCGCGCTGGTGGCCACCCATCGGCTGGAACAATTGGAAAACGTGGGTTCGCATTTCGGATTCCTGGCCCAAGGAAGCCTCAAGGGCGCGGGCACGCGGGCGGAAATCCTGGACGGCGACTCTGGACATGAGATGGGCCGAGCGCGCGTAGGCTTCGCCCGCGCGGTGCGGCCGGAAGAGTTGTCGTGGCTTATCGGCGGTTTCGCGGCGCGCATGGAATTCCCGCCCGCGGAAGCCGGCCTGGTGGACATCAGCGGCCCCGGTCTGCGGGATCGCATGCCGGAGATGATCAAGGCCCTGGTGGATCGGAATCTCCCCGTGGCCTCGGTAGAGCCTTACCGCACCACGCTGGCGGACGTGTACCAGCGCCTGGTGGGCGCCTAGATGTCCGCCGCGCTCGGCATCGCACGCCATGAGCTGCGCCTCATTTTCAAGGAGCCGCGCTTCCTGCTGCCCTTCCTCATCACCCCTTTGTTGCTGATGGGACTGCAGGCTTATGCGGTTTTCTTCCAACCGCTGGGATCGATCCGGGAGACCTTGCTCTTGGCGCGCTCCCTGCTCCTGATGCTGGCGGTGCTGGCGCCCAGTTCTGCGGTGCCCCTGGGCGCGGACAGCTTCGCGGGCGAGAAGGAACGGAACACCTTGGAAATCCTGATGTGCCTGCCGGTGGAGATGGGTTCCCTGTTCTGGGGCAAGGTAATGGGAATGTATCCGGTGCCCGTGATGGTAGGCTGGCTGGGCCAGGGCATCATGGCCGCGATGTTGGTCTGCAAGGGCTTCTGGCAACCCGGTTTCGGGATGGACGTGGCCAAGGCCATGCTCATGACACCGGTGCTGGCCTTGTTCCTGTGCGCCCTGGCCACGCTCCTTTCCCTGGTTTCCGAATCCGTACGCGGCGCTGCGCAGATGACCAGCGTGGTGATGCTGGTGATCTTTTTCGCGGTGACTTCCTTCTCCGCGCTGTTCTTCCATTCAAACCTGATCTATCTGGGTTTCATCGGCGCGCTGTTTGCCGCCTCCATCGCTTGCTTTATGGCGGCGAGGAGAAAATTTCCGAGGTTGGTGTGATAGGAGGAGAGATGGGCGAGGCTGAAGTGAAATTTGCAACCAAGAACTTTCCGGCCATGTTTCGCCGGGTCTCGTGCCTTGCGCGTCGGGGAAACCCCATCCTCGCTTTCCTCTGCCTCGCTTACCTTCCCATCCGGTCCCAGTCTCTCCAGTTACCGCAAAGCTCTTCCGCCGCTTTTTCCCTGGATTCCGTGCAACGGGTCATCTCGCGGCGCATCCTAAGCGAAGCGGATAAAAAAGAGATCCGCGCGTGCGAGCGCGAGAAGGCCCAATCCCTCCAGCAATGCCGCGCGGGCGATTCGGCGCGGGCCCAGGTGGATCGCAAGCTGAGCGAAGCGAAGCGGATCGGGTCCGATCCGAATGACCCGGCGATCCAGGCGCAGATGGAGAAGAAGTTCTCCCTGGAAAAAGCCTGCGACGACGCTTTTAACGCGCAGACGAGGGGCAAGCAATGCCGGGCCGGCGAAGACAAGCGCCGCAAGGCTTTGGAGAAAGCCTTGCGGGAAGACAAGGATTACCAGCGGCTGTTGAAAGTATCGCAAACAGATCCATCGGAACATTCGTAGGATGGAGCCTGGCCCCGGCGGCCTTCAGCGCAGCAATCCCGTGCGTACCGTTCTCGAATGGGTGGTCCCGTCATCCAAGGTGAAGTCGACTCTCCAGATGTATACGCCTTGCCCAGCGAGATTGCCGCTCATGTCCCTTCCGTCCCAGACCAGAAAGCTTTTATAGCCCAGCGGTTCCAGGCGCGCCGCGTTTTCCAACTCCCCTTTGTAGCCGAAGGATTGGCTGAACGTTTTCACGAACAACCCAAGATTGTCGAAGATGAAGACCCGGGCCGTGTATTTCCCGGCGCTCACCACTTTGAGCAAGGTGGTGCCGTCGGAGAGCGGAATCTGCCGCGTGGCGTCCCGTCCCGACGCGGGCTGCCCCGGCGCCGGCATGATCGTTTCCTGGAACGGCGTTCCCGGGACATAGCCTACCGGGGGGATCCACAGTAAATTCCCCGAGGTAACCTCCAAGTTACTGGTGCCGCCCCCGGACACCGCCGGATAGCCGGAAGCGGCGCGGATTGCCTGCGGGACTTGCGGACCCCCAATGCGCACCCCGAGCGGTGAAGGCCCGTTGCCCGGCAGGTCCAGGACGGTTCCCAGGTAGGCGCAGTCCCCGGAAACCGGATTGGCTGCTTGGGGATCCAGGACCAAGGAGTAGGTCAGGCCATTCGCGGACGCGGTAGGGGTTCCCAGCAGGACCGGGTTTGCCGCGCTCTGGGCATCCTGGCAACGATCGTCCTTCAGCTTGCCAAAACGGATCAAGGAAGCGGGGTTGGGGCGCAAAGCCTCGCTGATCGTCACCGTCAAGGTATCCGGGAGGCGCACGGCCAGACTCGTGATGCTCCCCAGCGCGATAGCGGCGGACAACGGCACCGGTCCCACCGAATCGGCCAGCAGGGGAATTTGCCCGCCGAACACGGCGTCGGCCGGGAAAGTCGCCTGCGGATGCCCGCCCGGCGGCACGGAGGTCAATCCGACCGGAAACTCGGCTCCCGCGAAGTCCGCCATCACCACGGTTTGCCCCGAGCCCGCCAAGAAGCTGAGGCGCGGCGCTTTCGGATTAGCCAGCTTGGGCGACACGTCGTTCCAATACACGGGCCCGATGGAGGACGGCAAGGCCGTCAGGGGATGGGTAAAGACGAAACCGGCCTGGTCGGCCGCGCCGTTTCCGTCGCTGTCCTTCATCCAAGCGGCCAAGATGGTATCCACCGGGGTCGGCGGCACCGCCACGATGTTCATTTTCAAAACGGCCGTGGCCGTGCCCCCGTCGGGGAGGCCGTTCTCGTCGTGCGACGCGACCGTGGCGGTGATGACGGCGGGCAGGGTAACCTCGGCGATACCATCGGAGGCGATCGCCGGCTTTTCCACGAGCGTGATTTCCGCCCGCCACACTCCCTTGCCTCCCGTTGCCTTGACGGGAGCCGCTACGGCGATGGCTTCCGCGTCCGCGGCCCCGGTCCCATTGGCGATGGCTAGGCGTATTTCCTCGCCCAGATCCGCCCGCACGTAATCGTCGGTAAAGGTCAAGTACAGCTTGCCCTGGGACGGACTCCAGGTTTCCCCGGGGGCCAGGGCCCGGCCGGTCGCGTCGGTGAAGCGCAGGGAGGGATCGCGGTAAAAATGCGCGAACGAGGCGTAGATGATGGCATCGTAGTCGATTTGGTGCGCGGCCTGCTCATTCGCCAGGAATTGCGGTTGATAGGAAAGCGCCACGCCCCGGCGCACGTTGTCCTGGAACGAGACTATGGTCTGCAGGGTGCGGGCCCCGCCCACGGTATCCTTGCCGTCGAAGGCCCGCTGAAAGCCCATGAACGTCACCTTGTCGGCGTAGGTGGGATCAACCGTGTATTGATCGGCGTCTTCCTGGCAGCGATAGCGTTTCGTCGGGTCGGCGCCGAAGTTCGGTTCTTCGGGGTTGAAGAACAATCTTTGCACATGCAGGCTGTCCGTGGTATGGCGGATGATGCCGCCTCCGCCCACGGTGTCGGCCCGGCCGTCCAGGTCCATCCACAGGCTGGTGGTCGAATCGCGGTACTGGGTCGCATCCCCCATGGGCAGGGGCTGGTTGTTCACGTTCTTGAACCCGAAGGTTTTTTCCGCGAAGGCGGCCGCGTCATCGCCGATAGAGACAACCCCGATGGCGGAATCCGCCGCCGTGTTCAAAATCTGGTTGATGTTGTTGCCGCTGGCGCTGGACCAGCCCGCGTTCACATGCACGATGACATGGGGTAGTTTCCCCGGCCAAGCGGCCTTGACGTCGGCCCAAGTGGCGGCTTGTGATTCCAGGTACTTTACGTTCGGAATTCCGGTGAGGGATTTGAGCACGAAGTTCCGGGTCTTGATGCCCACGCCGCTGGTCAGGTTGCAATTCCCTTTCGCACTGTCGTTGGAGAGGATAAGGATGCGGACGGTATCCTCATAAGCCTTGTCCGTCCGGATGGTGGGCTGAGCGCCGATGGCCAGGGGAAGCAGAAGGGAAAAGCACCCGAAAAGGGAAACCGAGGGGATATGCATGAGTTCCGCCAAGTTGAAAGGAAGAAATCCGATTCTCCTTAGTATAGGCGAAAAGCGCCGGCAGCGAATTCAATAAATGGCCGGAAAACCACAAATAGTTGCCTACACCGGGCAAGAACCCGCGGTCTTATTATCTTGGACGCTTCAAATGGGAAGTGGGTTGGATGGTCGCTGGCGGCCATCGGCTAACGCCGATGGCTTCTGGAGGAAAGTCCGGGCACCGCAGGACAGGATGCTGGCTAACGGCCAGACCCGGAAACGGGATGGAAAGTGCCACAGAAAATATACCGCCGAAAGTTCGGAGTCCCGCGCAAGCGGAACTCCGAAGAATGGCCGCAAGGCCATTCCCTCGGTAAGGGTGAAATGGCGAGGTAAGAGCTCACCGCATTCCTGGCGACAGGAGTGGCAGGGTAAACCCCATCCGGTGCAAGACCAAATAGGATGACCAAGGCCTTGGCGGGGAAACCCGGCAAGGCCCCGAGGCGGTCCGCTTCGGAAGGCCATCGGGTAGGTTGCTAGAGGCGGCGGGCAACCGCCGTCCCAGATGGATGATCATCCCAGGCGATCGGGCTTCCCGATCGCCTGAGACAGAACCCGGCTTATAGACCCACTTCCCTTTTCGTCCGCCCTACCGGCCAAGGCCGGGGATTGCCCGTCTGTTGCCTTGCATGGTAAGGTTGTATCTTGACACCGATGCGTTCCGGCCATTCCCGCCCATTCAGCCGCGGCTTTATCCGCGCTTTAGGCGTCCTATGGGGCATGGCCGTCGCAGCCTCGCCGCATCCGGCGCAGGCGCAAGCCGATCGTTTCTTCCAACCTTCGCAAGGCTTCATCCGCGCCAAGGATTTGCCGGAGGATTTTTCCGCCCAGGTCCGTTCCATCCAACTGGCCATCAAGGACGCTTTCGAGGGCAGCACCGCGCATAGCGACGCGGAGAGCTACCTGTTCGACTTGGGCAATAAGCTCCACATCGAATCGCGGCCGGGCACCATCCGGCGCCGGCTGCTGTTCAAGGAAGGCGACAAGGTGACCAAGGGAACCTTGTTGGAAGCGGAGAAAACCCTGCGGCAGGAAGAGTTCCTGGCCGATGCCATCATTGAAGTGATGCCCTGGCAAGATGGGACCGCCCATATCAAGGTGACCACCTTCGATCAGTGGACCACGGTGCCGGGATTCAGCGTACAGCGATTGGGCGGAAAGTGGGTTTATTGGCTGGGGCCGGTGGAGAGCAACCTTTTCGGCACGGGCCAACGCCTGGGCTTTTTCCTGGGGCATGATCAGATCCGCGACACCCGTTGGCTCGACTACAACAACAATGCCCTGACCGATCAGCGGCTGCACCTGGCGGCGCATACCGCCTGGCTTTCCGACGGCTACTCCGTGTATGCGTCCCTGTCCAAGCCGCTGGAATCGCGCGACAGCCGTTACGCGTTCACGGCCACGGTTTCCGCCGTCAAGCTTTCCGAATACGTTTACTTCGACGCCAACCGCCTCAAGGAATTGCCGGACAGTCTGGCGGGCAAAAAAGCCGGCGTGGCCCATCCCCTGGAGCAATTCGCCCACGTGGCCACGCACGATGTGGACCTGAGCGTAACGCGCTCCTACGGCTATAGGACCAAGCTCAGCGTAAGTCCCACCTTCGACAGGCATGATCGCTATAACGACGGGGCCATAGGCATCTATACCAGGGATGCGGACCTGGTGGCCGCTCTGCCCTTGGCGCAAAGCGCGCGGCGTCCCAACGAGCGGACCGATTACCTGGTGGGCGGCGTCCTGAGCCTCTACCAATACGCTTACAAGACCGTGCAGAATTTCAACAACCTCAAGTGGAGCGAGACCCTGGAAACGGGCTGGCGCCTCTCCACCAAGCTGGCCAAGAACCAGGAGTGGATGGGCGCCAAGAACGACGATTACCTGTTCAGCCACTCCGCCGTTTACAACAATGCCTGGTGGGACGCAGTCTTCTTCAACTCCAACGCCGGCATGCGTTACTTCCTGGGTCCGGACGGCAAGTTCGATGACGGCACCGCCAACGCTTCGGGGGAAATGCAATGGAAGCCCGTTCCCATCACTTCTTCCTATCTGGCCGTTTCTTGGAACAACCTCTTCGCCTCCGGGCAAAGCCAGCAATTGCTTTTGGGCGAGGACAACGGCCTCAACGGCTATCCCAACTTCTACTACGCGGGCCAGGCCCGCCTGCTCATGGAAGCGGAGCAAAGGCTTTTCCCCAGCTTCGAGATGGGGACCCTGGTGCCCGCCTTCGCCGTGTTCCTGAATGCGGGCAACACCTTCCCCGGCTATTCGCAAATGGATCTGGCCGATCTCCACTATTCGGTCGGGTTCGGATTGCGGATGGGATTGAGCAAGTCCGTGCAGAAGGTGGTCAACCACATCAATTTCAGCTTCCCGCTGGATAAGGAGTTCCAACACGGATCCCTCTGGGATAAATTCCTGTACGGGTTCAGCATCCGCGCCAAACAAAGCCTGTAGTCTCCATTCCATCCATGCCGCTACTCCTGCTCGCGCTGTTTTCCCTGTTCCCTTTCCTGGCCACGCCCGCTTGCGCGGCAACCCGTTTCTTCCAGCCGGAAGCGGGTTTCACCTCCGCCAAGGATCTTCCCGACGGATTCAGGGCGCGCGCGCGATCCATACGCTTCGATCGCCGGGATGCCTTTGAAGGGTCCGTGGTGCATACCGATCTGGACCGGATGGTTTTCCATCTCGGCAACGATCTGCATATCCTCTCCCGGGTGTCCACTTTGCGCCGCCGCCTGCTCTTTGCGGAGGGCGGGGAAATAACCAAGGACCTGCTGGCCGAAACCGAGCGCGCCTTGCGCGGGGAGGAATTCCTTTCCGATGCCATCATCACGGTGGGGCCGCCGGACGCGGGGGAATGCGACGTTGTAGTCACCACCTTCGATCAGTGGACCTTGGCTCCCGTCCTGAGCGCGCAGCCCATGAACGTGGGGGCCGGGGATCTGTTCCATGGCCGGTGGGGGAGGATTGCGGACGCCGAATGGCTATGGTCGGCCGGTATGTTCGAAACCAATCTCGCCGGCACCGGCACCAAGGTGGGCGGGGACATCCGCCATACCCTGGAAAGGGACGCGCGCGAATTGATCTTCAGCAACAACAACCTCACCCCCCAGCACCTGCAGGCATCCGCCTACGCGGCCTGGTTGTCCGATGGGGATTCGCTCTACCTGCGTATCGGCAAGCCTCTGCTTTCGCGAACGGATAAATACACCTATTCGCTGGTTCTCACATCGGTGGAAACCTCCGAGCGGGTCTATTTCGACGCCAACGCCCTGGATGCCCTGCCGGACACGCTCGCGAAAAAGCGGGCGGGCGCGGCCAACGTGGCGCGCCTCTTCGACCGCGTGGGCACGCAGGACATCATGGCTTCCGCCGCGCTGTCCTACGGTACCGATCTCAAGGTCAACGTAGGCCCCACCTTCCATTACAAGGACCATTACAACTTGGGAAACCTGGGCGGCCTGGATAAGGCCGACACTTCCCTGTTACGTTACGCGCCCTTGCCCGCCTCCGCCGCCGCGCCGGAAAAGCGCACGGACGCCTTGCTCGGCGCCTCCGTGGGCGTATACCGCTATGCCTACAGGTCGCTGCGGAACTTCCGCAACCTCAAGTGGAACGAATCCGTGGAAACCGGCTGGCGGCTTTCCGCGGGCGCTGCCCTGAACCAGGAATGGCTGGGCGCGGGCGACCATGACTTCCGCTTCTCCCAGGACGGTGTCTATACGGCCTTCCCGGGGGACGACTGGTACGTGAACACGGGCTATGCCTGGCAATCCTTCCTCTCGCCGGGCGGGGACCTTGCCGACGGGCGTTCCGACTTCTGGTGGGAAACCTCGGTGCGGGAACATCCGCTCACGTCCACCTGGTTGACGGGATCCTGGACCGGCCTCTTCGCCACGCCCGCCAGTACCCAATTGACCTTGGGCGAGTTGAACGGTCTCAGCGGTTATCCCAGCTTCTATTATGCCGGCCAGGCCCGCTTGGCGGCCACGCTGGAGCAGCGCCTCTATCCGGAGTTCGAGATCCTGACCATGGTGCCCGCCTTCGCGGCCTATCTTTCCGCCGGTAACACATATGCTACCTGGAGGAAAGCCGATCCGGGCGACTTGCACTATTCCATCGGCCTGGGTTTGCGGCTGGGCCGCAGCAAGTCCACCCAGAAAATCGTCCAGCACTTCAACGTGAATTTCCCGCTGGGGGACAAATACCTGCGCGGCCCCTTGATTTCCATCGTGGCCAGGAAATCGCTGTGAGCCCCCGCCCCGCATAAAAGGAAAGGCCCCCGGGAAGCATCCCGGAGGCTGTATCCTGTAGGTTACCGTACGGCCGACCGGACTAGGGCTGTTCCACCGGATCCGTTTCGTTGTAGTCCTTGTCCACCCAGATGACGTGGATCTTCTTGTTCACCTTGTTGGTGATGGTGACCTTCATCCTGCCATCGCCCAGGAACTCCGCCAGGAAATTCAATACGGGGCGATCCAGGGTGATGGTGCCGGACTCGGGGAAGCCGAAGCGGCCGTTCGCCCAGGTGCGCGTCACCTTATCCATGCTGCCGCTCTTGAACGGTTGGCCGTCGAAGGTACCGGTCATGGTGCCGTTCCAGACGCCCTTCTTTACGCCCGCATCCGTTTTGATGTCCACGGTGATGTCGAAGCGGATATCCGCTTCCTTGGCGCCCTTGGTCTTCACCACGTTGCGCTTATGGATGATTTTGGCGACCTGGGCCCTCTTGAACACGTTCATGGTGGCGCCGGCGGAGTCGATCAAGGTCACCGAGTCCACGCGGTCGCGTTCGTAGCCGCGGATGCCCGTATAGGTGGCGTGCCGCACGAAGCAGGCGCAGTCATCGTGGTAGGCGAACGGTTCCACCACCAGCTCTCCGGTGATGGTGAGACCGAATGCCGAAGTCTTGGCCGCGGCGCCGTCCGGGGAAATCTGATCGTATACCTGACCCATCTGATCCACTTCCGACGCCATGTAGGCGCTGGTTCCGTCGCTGCCGTAAGCGGCGTCTTCGTTCTTGGTGATGCAACCGGAGAAGAGCAAGGCGGCCGCTCCGCCCAGGGCCAAGGTTTGCAAGCTGAGGGTGAGTTTGGAGTGTTTCATGATATCCATCCTTTCGCGGGCTTCCGTGAGCCCTTTGTTGTGGTGTCATTTAGAATATATCCGATAACAGGTCTGAATTCAATAAGAAGCATACAATGTGATAACGAAATGGAGATTCAAAATGCTTTAAAATCGTTAAATAAAGGGTATATGAGAATAAATACGAATATTAATAAGGCTTAAATAGATAACGAAGTGGAGAAATTAAGCCGGAAAAGAGCTTGAGGTATTGATGACCAATTGAAATTGTGATAACGAAATAGAAGGGGTGACAATAAAAAAGCCCCCAAGATGGGGGCTTTGGGGAACAGCAAGCGTATCCTTTTTCAGTCCGAACGTTCCTGCTGCAAGGGTTTACCGTTGGCATCCCACTTGATATGAAAGCGGCGCGACTTCCCGACCTTGTCCTTATCGGTTAGGATCACATCGATCAGTTTGTTCTCGAAACGGCCCACCGCCAGGCCGGTATGTCCATTGGCGAAGCCGGTGTTCCATTCCAAATCCCCGGTGATGGAAAGTTCCTTGGAGGGAACCGGATTGTCCGGGGTGAATATGAATTTGCTGGTGGTGAGCGTGTCCTTCGTCCACACCGCTTCCAGGGTATACTTGATGAGCTTGTTCTCCGCGTACTTCTTGGGTTCGCCGGAAAGCACCACCTTGTAATGGGTGTGCTTCTCGGTGAGCTTGGCGCCGGCGGGGAAATAGACGTGTACGCTGATCATGGCCGTGTCCCCGGCCTGGAAGGTGGAATCGGCGCCGCCGCGCACGCCGCGCACGGCGAAGACCACCTTTCGGCCGTCCTTCTCGTCGCGGGTTTCCTTGAAGGAGATGGGATAGGTCTTCTGCTCATCCTTGAAAAGGATCGCGCGCATTTTCTGCACCACCAGGTCCACGTTGGGGCGCAACGCAGGGGACGGGATCTTTTGGCGGAAGTCCACGATGCCGGAATCGCCGTCGCCCCAGAGCGTGCCGTCCCCGTCCGCGTCCGTGATGTCGAAGGATTCGACAGTGTCCAGCGTGCCATCCGCGTTGCTGCGGGTGCGGGTATAGGAGTAATAGGCGGGGCGATTGTCGGTCTTGGCGGCGGAACCCGCGGCCAGGCCGAAGTCGCCGTCCGGTCCCGGGGTCATGATGAGAACCTTGACCTTGAATCCCGCCGGAAGCAGCGCGGGCTGGCGCTCGGTGAATACGGCGCGGTTGAATCCGCCCGCGGAATCCGTGTTCTCGTAACGATAGGCCTGGCGCCTGTCCGTGAGCTTCCAGACCTCGGCGCCCTTGGATTCAAGCAGCAGCTCATTGCCTTTTATATCGTCCTTGGCTTTGTCGTCGTACCGGTACACCAGAGTATCCGTCCTGAGTTTGAAAAGGGTTTCCTGCGCACGGATGCGGCGGGCAACCCGAAGGGTGGCCGTATCGGAGAGATCCCAGTAGGTGGTGTCGCTGAGCGCGGCGGTCGAGCGGGTACCGGAAGCTACGAAGGTTGCCGAGGCTTTGGCGAGCGGGCCCGCCGCAACGGCGGCGGCGACCTTGGGCGTGGCTTGGTCCAGGCTTTCCGGAGCGATCACCAGGGAGTCCGCGTTTTGGAAGGTGGGCAGGCTGGAGGGAATCACGGAGAATTGATCCCAGTCGGAATGATCGGAGATGTGCTGGGAGGCCGCCAGCCCCAGGGAAACGGTATTCGGGAAATCCTGCGCCCCGCCCTGCGCAACCTTGTCCGTGGAGAAAATGCATCCGCACAGTCCGGCGGCGGTCAGCAGGCAAGCCAGGAACGGGTTTCGACGGCTAGGGATATGCATTAGGCTATTTCCGCTTTTTGGTTTTGGGGAAGTATTGCAAGCTCAATTGCATCAGGCCGGAAGGCGCGCCCTTATCCTGCGCTACCAGATCCAACACCTGGCGGCGGAAAGCTTCCACCTCATCCCGGAGTTTTTTCTTGGTGTCCTCGCTCACCGAAAGCAGCAAGGTGGAGACGTGGCGATCCTCCGGGCCGTGGCGGAACAGGGATTCCGCGGCCTGCAGGATCCATTCGCGATTGAGGCGGCGCACCAGGGCGCCCATGGTTTCCGGCGGCTCCACGAAGGCTTCCGTTACCGTATAACGTCCGTCCGGCCCCTGCTTGACCAGATCCCACTCGCACAGATCGCGGATGTATTTCTTCAGGGAGCCTGGCGCGATGGCGGGATCGAAGACGCCGCCGAATTTCTCATAGTCGCCGCGGAAGTCGAAGGCGTGCAGGGCGCTATACACCAAGGGATAATGGAAGTCCTGATAATACTTCACCAGCGAGGGGCTCAGGCGGGCGAAACGGCTGCGGTTGCGCCGATAGAGAATCTCCTGGTAGATTTCCTGGCGCTTGGCGTCCTGCTTGGATTGCCCGAAGTCCACCAACAGGCGGAAGAATTCGCCTTCGGCATCGTTCAGTCCGAAAGCCTTGGCCGTTTTCACCATGGCGTTCTCGCTCAAGGTCCGCTTGCCTACAATGACGTCGAGCAGATATCCCGGATTGGCGATGCCCGCGTCCTTGGCGAATTTGCGGTAGGAATAATCGCCGTCCTGATCCTTGCGATGCTGGAAGGCCTCCTTGAGGAAGCCACGGAAGTCATCGTAGCGGTAGATATTGGGCGGACCGGGTTCCGGTTCCGGGGGTGCGGCTTTCGCATCCATGGGTAGGCGCTTTCCTTTCCCATAAAGATGCCCCCATCTGCGGGAAAAGTCAATCAAATCATCAAAACTGGATAACGGTATAATTTTTTCTGATTAAGTATTTTGGGATAATATGTAGATAAAAACCTCTAAAAATCGAATTCAAGCCATTTTATCGACAGCCAGGGCTTTGTATTCTTCACCAATTTGTTCTGTATTGATAACGTAACCTTTTATCCTAAGTGAACGTCGAACTGCCATGTTGCGTTTTACCTCCGCTTTTCCACTCTGTCTATTTGCCGCGCCCATCGCCTTGCTATGCATCGGTTGCGCATCCGAGGTGACCCACCGCGTAAAAGCCATCGAGCTGAGCTATCCTTCGCCGTCTCTCCTGATGAGCACGGCTGAGGATTCTTTGGGCTGGAAATTCGGCGGCGCTATCAGCCGCAATCGCGGTCCCGTTGCGAAGGGCACTTCCGCTGAAAGCGGTTCCGGAGGCGATGGGGCCCGCTCTATACCCGAGGCTCCGGACAATATGCGCATCCGCTTCGAGGATTTGTCCTCCGGGGCCTACCTCACCTTTTTTTCAAAATGGTTCGCCGCCAACCTTTGCGCCGAGCTATCCGGCATCGATGGCGAAGTCTACCACCGCGTGGAAGGGACGCTGTGGGGCCGGATGAAAATGGGGCCGTGGGATATAAGGGCGGGAATGGGCCTGTCCCAATTGGATGTGCTCAGTCGCGCCATCGTCGACAATTACCTGTACGATTCGGGGGAGTACGAGACCAAGTATACGGGAAGCGACACTCTGATGCGGATGGAAAACATCTTCATGCCATCGCTGGCCATCCACGCCGGTTATCTCGCCTGCAACAAGATCCGCATCGGCCTTTCCATGGCCCGCTATGCTTTCAGCCACTACTCGGTGTTGGGGGCGAATCACACGACCATTCCCGTAACGCTTTCCCTGGCCCCGAAAACGGGATCCCGGATCCAGCCTATGCTGGCTTTGACCTATATGTTGAACACGGCGGATCAAGGGGCGGGACAGCTAAAGGCCACCGCCGGTATAGGATTCTGACGGCTTCAGAAATATTTCGTCAGGACTTTCTTATTCGCCACGAAATAGTCCACGCCGGAGGCCAGGGTGAATAAAGTCACGAAGGTCATCAGGGTGTAGGGGATATAGGCCCAGATGTCCGGCCAATAGGGCACGTGCGGAGCATAGCGGCGGAGCAGCGTGTCCGCGATTTCCAGCACCAGGATGGTGATGATGGCGGTTCCCTGCAAGGCGGTTTTCCATTTCCCGCTGGGGCGCGCGTCGATGGTCACGCCGGAGGCGGCGGCCAGGGTGCGCAATGTCTCTACCGTGGATTCCCGGAAGAAGATGATGGCCACCATCCATACGGCCGCGTAGCCGGAGGCAAGGAAGCACAGGAAGATGCCCATGTTGGAGATCTTGTCCGAATAGGGATCGAGGTATTTGCCCAGCTGGCTCACCTCACCCCGTTTGCGCGCCAGGTAGCCGTCCAGCCCGTCGCTGGCTACGAAAAAGATGGCGAGCAGGGCGGCCAGGATCTTGAATATCAGGTGGTTGTCCTGGTACACCAGGTTGTTGTCGTAGAAGAAGACCCAGATGAATACGGGGGAGAGCAGGATGCGGCTGAAGGTGACCTGGGTGGCCAGGCCCACGGGGTTGCGCGATTTCTCGTCCCGGTAATAGAAATAGAGGTAGCCGATGCTGGTGGCGATGATCATGAGGATGCTCGCCACCATCATGATGCGCGAATAATGCTCCGAGTTCCACACGTACAGCATCATGGTCACGTTCAGCGACAAGGTGGTGATCTTGCCCCAGATGGTCTTGAGCGGCAATTCGCGGTGGTCTTTGAGCAGGGCGATGGAGAAGATCAGGTAGAAGATGTTACGCAGGGTGAGCGTGACCAGGCCTCCGCAGAGCATGGTGGGGAAAGGCTCGTTGGGATCCCAAAGCAGGCGCAGGAACAACACCAGGAAGATGAGATTGCCCAGCAGCTTTTCCCCCAGCTCCAGCCAGAAAAGCGCGATGGGCCGTTCGATATCCTCGTGCTCCAGCTTGAAGGAGGCCCAGAAACCCATAATCAGGGAGGCCGACAGGAAGAGGGTGGCCCATAAAGGGCGGTCCAGGAAGAGGCACACCAGGGTAGCGACGAAGGTTCCCATCTTGGTGAGGACCCAGACGCGACCGGCGATACGCTTAGGCTCCAGGCTTTCCGGAGGTACCGGGGCGGCTGTGGCCGTCCGGGCGGATTTGTCGACCATGTTTCATAAGTATAGGATTTTCTCATGGCCGGACCATCGGCCGAGCCTTTCAGAATGGCAAGTCGAAACGGAAAGCGGGCGCTCCGGTTCGCTTCGCAGATGGTGGGAATCCCCGCTGGATTCATCCGATGTCGGGAATCCTTATTTTCCCATCCTCCGTCTGGAGCGCGGCACGGAATCGCGGAACGCCGCGTAGGCTTGGGAAGCCCCGGAAATCGCCAACAGCAATCCGCCCACGGCCACGCCGGCGGGATGGGTTCAAGGCTGGGCCAGGAGTTCCCGGGCGTGCTTGAGGGTGGCCTGGGAGCTTTCGTCGCCCATCATGCGCGCCAGTTCCTGCACACGCTCCTTGGCCGAAAGGGGTATCACCCGGGTTACCGTGCGGCCGCCCTCCAGCTCCTTGATCACCTTCTTTTGGCGTTCCGCCTGGGCCGCCACCTGGTGGAGATGGGTGATGACGATAAGCTGGTGGTGGCCGGCCAGCTCCTTGAGGGATTCGCCCACGCGGTTGGCGGTAACCCCGCCGATACCGGTATCGAGTTCGTCGAAGACCAGCAGGGGGCGGGGATCGCTTTCCGCCAGGGCGGACTTGATGGCCAGCATGATGCGGGAGATTTCGCCGCCGGAGGCGATCTGCCGCAGGGGCCTGGCGGGTTCGCCGGGATTGGCGGCCAGGAAATATTCCACCTGGTCGTAGCCGGTGGCGGTGAGGCCCGCGGGATCCTCGGAACCCCGGGCTTCCCCTCCCGCTGCCTCCCCGGCCGGGACAAGCGAACGGATGCGCGTCTCGAATTGCGCGCCCTCCATCCCCAATCCCTGCAGGTTCTTGTTCACCTTCATGTCGAAGGCGCGGCTGGCGTCGTGCCGTTGCCCGCTGAGCCCGTCGGCAAGCGCGCGCGCGCGCACAAAGGCTTCCGCGAGCCCGGCCTTGAGCCCGTCGATATCGGCATCGGAATTCTCGAAGCCTTCCAGTTCCCGTTTGCGGCGATCCCGCAACTCCACCAGACCCGCCATATCGGTATGGTACTTGGCCTTCAACTTCTGGATCAAGGCCAGCCTGGCGTTGAGTTCGTCCAGGCGCGCCGCGTCCGCGCTTTGCGGCAGGCGGTATGCCCGCAAGGCGGAACGCAAATCGGCCAGGCCGTCCCGCGCCGACTCCAGCGGCTGCATGTGGGCCTCGAAAGGATTGGGCGACAGGAATTTCCCCAGGCCCAGCAGTTCCTTTTGCAGCCGGACCACCTTGCCCAGCACGTCGCCCTCTTCGCCTTCCAGGATGGACAGCGAGGATTGTAGGCCGGCGCCGATCCGTTCCAGGGAATTCCGCATCTTGAGTTCGGATTCGATTCTCTCCTCCTCGCCCGCGGCCAGGGGAGCTTTCTCCAGTTCCCTCGCCTGGAACTTGAGAAAGTCGTATTGCTCGCGCACGCGCCGCGCGCCGTCGCCGGCCTCGCGCAGGCGATCGCCGATGTCCTTCCATGCGCGGTAACCGCGGTGATACGCCTCGACCTGGGCATCCAGCTTGGAGAAGCCGTCCAGGAAGGCCAGATGAGTGGCCGGATCGAGGAGCGATTGCTGATGGTGCTGGCCGTGCAGGTCGACCAGGTGGGCGCCGATCTCTTCCAGGACCGCGGTGGTCACGCCCGATCCGTTCACGCGGCAGCGATTCTTGCCCGCAGGCGTCAATTCGCGTTCCAGTACGATGTCTTCGCCCTCGCTGTCGATCTCCAAACGCGCCAATGCGGCCTTGAGGGCCTTGGCGGGGGGGATGTCGAAAACCGCTTCCACCTTCAGTTTGTCCGCGCCCTGGCGGATGAGATCCGGCTTGACCTTGGCGCCCAGGATGAACTTGAGCGCGTTGAGCAGGATGGATTTGCCCGCGCCGGTCTCGCCGGTCACGGCCGTGAAGCCGGCGCCCCATTCCAGATCGGCGCTTTCGATGATGGCCAGGTTGCGGATCTTCAATTCACGCAGCATGCTTGCCTCCGTGGGCGGGAATATTCCCTCCGTTCCCGCTTCATGCGGCCTCCGCGGCGGCGTCCCGCGAGCGGCGCGAGCCGGTCCAGCCCAGCTTGGAACGCAGGGATTCGAAATAGGATGCGCCCTTGGGGCGCACCAGGCTCACGCCGTCCTTATGCTTGCGGATATACACGGTGTGCTCCGGCTTGAGCTTGAATTGGATGCGGCCGTCCACGAACATGTTGACTTCCATGTTACGTCCCAGGTTGCTGCGCACGCCCACCCGCATATAGTCCGGGAGGATCAGCGGCCGCACGGAAAGCGAGGTTGGATTCATGGGCGTAAGCAACAGGGAATCCGCGGAAGGATGGATGATGGGCCCTCCGGCGGACAGCGCGTAGGCGGTGGATCCCGTGGGCGTGGAGACCAGCAGGCCGTCCACCCAGTAATCCGTGAGGAACCGTCCCTGCGCCGTTACGCTCAGGTCCAACATCTGGTGGCCCATCTGCCCCGTGAAAGCCACGTCGTTGAGGGAAATGTCCTCCAGCAGGCGTTTGGAACCGTTGAATACCTCCACGTGAAGCAGCATGCGCTTGCGGTAGCTGTATTCGCGCCGCAATATCTCCTCCAGGATGCGCTCCAGGTTTCCCAGGGCCACGTCCGCCAGGAAACCCACCCGCCCAAGGTTTACGCCCAGGATGGGGATGGCCGCGCCGCGCACCATGCGGGCCACGGAAAGGAAGGTGCCGTCCCCGCCCAGCGAAAGCAGCAGGTCCGCCTTGGTGCGGAGGAAGGCATCGGTCTTGACCGTTATTCCCTTGCGCGCGAAGGGCTTCAGGAAGGCGTTGAGATACAGTTTGATGCCGGGATTCGCGGCCGCGAAGCGGTGCAGGATTTCCATGGCAGGAGCCATGTTCCCCGCGAAGGCCACCACACCGATATGGCGCACGTCCTTTTCCGGATAGGTGATGTGGGGGTCTTGCGCCGAGATGGGATCCGCTTGCGGGCCGGCGGTTTTTTTCCGCGTCATGGCTTGTCTCCGGTTCCCAACGCCGTCATCTGATCCATCAGGCCGGGATACCGGCCGTCCAGGCAGGAGGCGCCTTTCAAGGTGGAAGTGCCGTGCGACTTGAGGCCCATCACCAGGCAGGCAAGCGCCAAGCCGGGATGGCCCATGCAATCGTAGGCGCTGCCGTCGTAGTCGGGACGGCCGCGGATCACCACGCCGTCCTCGATCTCGCCTATCTCCACACCGGCGGCTTTGAGCGAGGAGGTGAAGGCCTTCAGGAGATCCACGTCATGCTTGCGCAGATAGGCGATGTCGCGAAGCACCGTCTCGCCCTCCGCGAAGGCGGCGGCCACCATCAATAGGAAGATCTCGTCGCGCATGCCGGAGTGATTGTCCGCGGCGAAGCGTTTGCCGAAAAGGTCCGCCGAGCGCACGCGCAAAAGCCCCAGGCCTTCCCCGTTCTTCTCACGGCGGCTGACCACCTCGATGTCCGCGCCCATGCGGCGCAGGGCCGAGATGAATCCCGCGCGCGAAGGATTGAGCGGCACGTTCTCCAGCGTCAGATCGGATCCCTTGATGAGCGTGGCCGCCAGGCAATAGGCCGAGGCCAAAGTGATGTCGGCGGGAATAGTGTAGGATACCGCCTTGAGTTTGGGGCCGGCGGAGAGGCGGATGCGCGTCTGCGCTTCCGTCTTGCCCGCGGCCCGCATTTGCCGGGCTATCCGGCGCGCCAGTTCATCGCCTTCGGGCGCTTCGTTCTTCTCCACGCGGATGGGCCCGCCGAATTGGGCCGCCAGGGTTTCCAGCCAATCGGGGCCGCTCTTGGAAAGCGACAAGTCCAAGGCCCGGCCGGAAGCCAGGTGGAAGGAAAGCAAGGCGAGCTTGGATTGGTATTCGTCCCAACCGAAATCGGAAGGCTTGGCGGCGGCGGATGCGGAACCGGCCGGCCGCAATTGCGCCGCCGCCTTGGGAGTCAATCCGGCAGGGGCGGAGAGCAGGATGACGTCCTGGTCGACCAGTTCCGGCGCGCCTTCCAGTTTCAGGATCCGGCCCAGCAATTCCATGGCTTCGCCCGATACGCAGGCGGGATCGATGGCCAGTTTGCGCCGGCATTCCTTGGCGGCCAGGAATCCGGCCAAGGTGAGCAGTTCCGCCTCGTGGCGCACGCGCAAGGGCTCCGCACCCGAAACCGGAGCGCTACCCCCGTGGATTGTCCAATGCCCGTCCAGGGCCTGCTGGGCATAGCCCATGCGGATGAAGTCCTGCAGGATGTCCCGGAACCAGGGCGAATCGGGAAGGTTTTCCAAACGGGTGGGACCCTCCGCCAGCGCGCCCAGCAACAGGGCATGGAAGCCGGTCAGGCCGTCTCCCTGTAAAACCGGTTGGCCCTTGAGGCGCTTGCTGCGCTTGATCTCGACTGCGGTTTCCAAAAGAGTCTCCTTTTCCAAAAGAGTCTCCATCAGAGCGCAAGGGAAAAGGAAGGAAGGGGAATCGGGAAAGAGCAATGGCGAAAAGGCATTCGGGTTGGCTGCGGGGTGCAGGGACCGGGCATTTTGCCCGACGCCGGATGCCGGACCTTCTTCGTATTCATATCTACCTCAACCTCGCCTTGAAACCCGTTGCGGTCAAACAACCAATCGCTCTCGCCGCTTCTTCGCTTTTCCCGAATCCCATCATCAAAACCCCGCCCTCGCCTTCGCGCACTTTCAGTATTTCCACGTCCAATACGTTGAGGCCCGCGTCCGCCAAGGGGGCAAATGCCTTTACCAGCGAACCGGGCTTATCCTCCAGGTCCACCAGGATCTCCGAAAGCGGGACGGCGAAGCCTTTCTTGGCGGTGGAAAGCTGCGAGCGCAAGCGATTGCCTTCGCGGAAGAAATCCGCGCCCAGATCCCACTCCAGCCCGGATTCCAGGGCCGACAGGTGCTCCCGAAACCCCGCGGTTACCTCCCGCACGGCGGGGAGGTTGGAACGCAGGATGGGTTCCCAGACGGAGAAGGAGGATGCCGCCAAGCGGGTCATGTCCCGGAAGCCGCCCCCCGCTATCTGCAGGCAATTCTCGACCACGGTCTTGCGTTCGCCGATATAGCTGGCCAGGGCCGTGCTCAGCAGTTGCGGCAGATGGGAAACATGCGCGGCCACCTTGTCGTGCAGCTCCGCCAGCATGCGCGTAGTGCGCGCGCCCAGCCCTTGCGCGAAGGCTTCCAGGCGATCGGCCGCTTCCGAACGGCCTTCGTCCGCGCAGATGACCCAGGAAGCGTTCTGGAACAAAAGGGGATCGCGCGCTTCCAGGCCGGTCTTTTCGCTTCCCGCCATGGGATGGGAGCCGATGAAAACGGCGCCGCCGGTATACGGGGCATGGGCGGGATGGGTAGGATGGGCGGGGAAAGCCCTGCGGCCAAGGGCGCAGATTTCCGCCTTGGTGCTGCCCACGTCGGTTATGATGCAGCCCGGCTTGCATACGGGCGGTTTCATGGCCCAGGTTTCCAAGGTCGCTTTGATATGCCCGATGGGAGTGCACAGAACCGCCAGATCCGCATCGGCCAGGGCCTCGTCGATCCGGGGATACTCGCAGGTTACGTCCGCCAATCCGGCCCGGCGCGCCTTTTCCAGGGTGGCCGCCGAGGATACGGCGGTGATGCGCACGGAAGGCCAGCGCGTGCGGACCGCTTCCGCCAGCGATGCGCCCAACAGTCCCAGGCCTACCACGGTGATGCTTTCGGGACGCCAGCCACTGGCCTCCGGAGCCCCGGAGCGAGCCATCAGGTGGATTCCTCCAGGCGCCGGTGTTCGGCGATGATGCACTCGAAGATGCGGCGGACGGCTTCGTCGGAGAGGGGGCCTTGGTTGCGCGATAGCACGGCGTCGAAGACCTGTTTCTCGCGTTGGGGATCGAAGATGGGGAGCATCTTCTTCTTCTTGAGTTCGGCGATGGCCTGCGCGCATTTGGCGCGCTCGTTGAGCGATTCCAGCAATTGCTGGTTGAGAGCGTCGATGCGGCCCCGCCAATCGCTCAGTTCCATGCTTCCTTAGTGGGCGCGATCAAGGGCGCGGCCAGGGCGGTGATGTCCTTGAGCATTTCCGCGAAGGGTTTCTTTTCCAGGGTGCGGCGCACCAGCGCGCTGCCCACTACAACGCCGTCCACCAGGCCGCATACCGTGCGCACATGGTCCGGGGTGGAAATGCCGAACCCTACCACCACGGGCAGGCTGGAGGCATTTTTGATGGCGGCCACCTTGCCGGCGAAATCCTTTTGGAAACTGTTCTGCTCCCCGGTGATCCCGGTACGGGATATATAGTACAGGAATCCGCTGCCGCCTTCCAGCACCTTCCCCAGGCGCTCCGCCGTGGTGGTGGGCGCCACCAGGAAGATGAGCGAAAGATTTTCCCGTTTGCAGACGGCTTGCAGATCGAGCGACTCCTCCACCGGCATGTCCACCAAAAGCATCCCGTCCATGCCGGCGGCCTTGGCGCGGCGGGCGAAGGCGTCCAAGCCCAGCTTGAAGATGGGATTCAGGTACGAGAACACGATGAGGGGGATTTGCGAGCGCTTGCGGATCTTCTCCACCATGGCGAAATACGCGTCCGCGTCCACGCCCAGTTCCAAGGCGCGGTTGGCGGCGGTTTGGTTGACTACCCCGTCTGCCATGGGATCCGAGAAAGGATATCCCAACTCCACGATGTCGGCGCCGAGCCTTTCCAGCTCCAGCACGATTTCCACGGTTTCATCGCTGCCGGGCACGCCTGCGGCGAGATAGGGGATAAAGGCTCTCTTCTTGGCCTGCTTAAGCTTGGCGAAGGCGGAGTCGATGCGGTTGCTGCTCATACGCGCGGCATTTCCGGGACGCTCTCGCCTGCTTTACCGGCGCCTTCGCTCATCCGGGCCGAGGTCCGCTTCACTTCTTCCATGGCGGCCAATACCGTGGCCATATCCTTGTCCCCGCGCCCGGAAAGGTTGACTACCAGCAACGCATCCTTGGGCAGCGTAGGCGCCAGCCGTAACGCCTCCGCTACCGCATGCGCGCTTTCCAGCGCAGGGATAATGCCTTCCCACCGGCTCAATTTGCCGAACGCGTCCAAGGCTTCCGCGTCCGTGGCGGAAGTGTAGCGGATGCGTCCCAGATCGCGGTACATGGCGTGTTCCGGCCCCACGTTGGCATAATCCAGCCCGGCCGAGATGGAATGGGTTTCCGCGATCTGGCCTTGCGGCGTCTGCAGGACATAACTCTTGGCCCCGTGCAAAACGCCCAGGGTGCCGCCGGAGAAACGCGCCGCGTGCATGCCGGTAAGCACGCCGTGCCCGCCCGCTTCCACGCCGATCATTTTCACGGAAGGCTTGTCCAGGAAGTTGTAGAACATGCCCATGGCATTGCTTCCACCGCCCACGCAGGCGATCAGGCAATCGGGCAGCCTGCTTTCCTTCTCCAGCATCTGGCGTTCGGTTTCTTCGCCGATGATTTTCTGGAAATCCCGCACGATGCGGGGATAAGGATGCGGGCCCAGGGCCGACCCGAATACGTAATGCGTCTCGCCGATATTGGTGACCCAGTCCCGGATGGCTTCGTTGATGGCGTCTTTGAGTGTGCGGCTGCCGGATTCCACCGGCACCACGGTGGCGCCCAGCAGGTGCATGCGCTGGACATTGGGCGCTTGCCGTTCCATGTCCACCCGGCCCATGTAGATGACGCATTCCATATCGAACTTGGCTGCCGCGGCGGCCGTGGCCACGCCGTGCTGGCCGGCGCCGGTCTCGGCGATGATGCGTCGCTTGCCCATGTGCCTGGCCACAAGCACTTGGCCCAGGGAATTATTGATCTTATGGGCACCGGTATGGTTCAGATCCTCCCGCTTGAGATAGATTTTGGCGCCCGCGCATTTCTGCGTGAGCCGCTCCGCGAAATAAAGCGGCGAGGGTCGACCGACAAAATCCTTAAGATGGCGATCCAGTTCGGATAGGAAAGCCGGGTCCTCCTTGAGGGCAAGGTAAGCCGTTTCCAGCTCTTCCAAGGCCGGCATCAAAACTTCGGGGGCGTATTTCCCCCCGAATTGGCCGAATCGGCCCCATTTATCTGGAAATTGCCCGGGATTCATGGCGCTCCTGAGGACGCGAAACCTGCGCGCCCTGAAACCTGAAAGGTAGTTTTTTCCGGCCTTTTTTGGCTTATCAGGAACCAAGGCCCGCCTTGCGGACGCGGATTCCGGATGCGCTGCAGCTTCACGGCGGATGGCGGATAGGCGGTGCATCCTTGCGGCCCGGGCGCAGGCTCCAGAAGGCGCCTGCAAGCGTTCGGCGGGAACGGTCACCTGCGTGCGATCCCGTCCGCGCAGGGCGGACGAAGTTCGCGGGCCTTGCCGGCGCTATCTTGGGAACGGCAGGTTCCGGTCTCGTCGGGAATTCCCCGCCGGGAAGCGGTAAGGCTACTCGATCTACCTGCATTAATGGTCGGTTTCGTCAAGCCCGGATCCAGGGATCGGCTTGGAAACCGGCGCCCCCTCCCGGAAAAAAAGGTTCCGGGAGGGGGTTTCCTGCGTGATACCCATGGGTAACACGGAAAGTTCCCCGGTTTCCATATACAGAATCCGGCCTTCTAGATATCTTTTCGGGATGCCGTGAGGATCCCCAACGGGAAACATCACCGGGGGATTAATCTTCCCCATGGCAACAAGGCTTTAAGCAGGTAAGCAGGAATGCAGTAAAGGCAGGTCGATTTTATGCTGGCTACCCAGGTCCGACAGAAAGACGCCATCTTCTATTTCGCCGCCTATCCGGCGAAAGCGCTCTTAGAGAAGGTGCGTTTCAGCAGCCGTTTCTACGACGAGGGAACGCCCATCGCCGCGGAAGCCGCTCCGGCCGAGGATGAAATCGCCAAATTCATCGGTCGCATCGAGAAATCGGACAAGGCCTTCCAGCGTACCATGGCCCGCGACAAAATCCGCTCCATCCGCAATTTCTACGAAACCGCCAGCACGCAGCCGCCCATTCCGGGCACGGTGCTCCTGTTTACGGCGGAAAAACTCCGCTTCCGCGGCATCGGCGACAATGAGGGCGTGGGCCACCTTTCCGATCCCGAAGGCAAATACCTCATCATCGACGGGCAGCATCGCCTGGCCGCCCTGCATTTCTTTTTCCGCGAACGCCCGGACGAAGCCGCTTCCATCAACGTGCCCTGCGTCATTTTCGACGGCCGCAGCGAGGACTTCGCCACCGAGATGTTCGTCATCATCAATTCTACCCCTACGCGCATCAACAAGAGCCATCTGGTGGATTTGTACGAGCGCGTTTCCTTCGCCTCGCCCGACAAGCGCTGCGCGGCCCGCGTGGTGGAGCACCTGTACGGCCGGGACGATAGCCCGCTGCAATACCGCATCAACCGCCTGGGCGGCAAGAGCAAGCAGGAGAAGTGGATCCTGCAGGCGGAGCTGTTCAATGAAATCAACCGTTGGGTCAAGTCCGAATGGGATCCCAAGGAAGATCTGTCGCCCACCCACCAAGCGGAACGGTACTATGAACAATTGCGGGATTTCCTGAAGGCTGCCGCCCTGGTCTGGGGCGAGGTATGGGGCAATTCCGGCTACATGGTCACGCGTCCCGTCACCATCAAGGCCTTGATCCGCGTGTGCGCGGATCTTTCCGAGAAGGATGGCGAGCCTTCGGCGGGCCGCGTCAAGCGCTGGGCGGAGCGGATGCAACCCTGGATTGAAATGAAGAAGGCCTTCAAACCGGAAGGCTTCTACGAACGCTTCCCCGCCAAGGGACAAGTGGAGCGCGTGGGACGCATCTATAAGGACCTGGCCAAGGCGCTCGACCTCTAACAGGGTGTTGAAAAAGTTCCCGACGTAAGCCCCGGCCTGTGCAGCCGGCCGACGCGGGACGGCCGCCCCAAGGTAACTTGGGGGTTACCCTAGCTTGAGCGGCGCCGGCGCCGCGCCCGCGGGAGCCTCCAGGCATCCGGAACGCAATCGGCGGTCGAACAATTCCAACGCCAACGCATAGCATATATCGGCCAAAGCCGCATCGTAACGCGGGCCTTCGTCCCTGATCAAGGCGTGCTGGGCGTTGAACTCGTGCCAGGTGAAGTTCACGCCCGCCTCCGTCATGGCCTTGTAGATGAGATCGCGGCCCGCCTGGGGCACGTGCGGATCCTGCTTGCCGAAGATCATGAGCATTTCGCCGGAAAGCGCCGGGATGCGATCGAGGGAATCGTCCCGCAGGCCTTTTCCCAGGCTGCGCTTGTGGATGTCGGTGGCGTACAAGCATACGCCGGCCAGGATTTCAGGGTTCATGGCGCAGCGGAAGCTCAAGTGACCGCCCAGGCAGACGCCGAAGGAGCCCAACCGGCCATTGCATTGCGGCAGGGATTTCAGATGCGCGATGACGGCGCGTGCGTCGGCATCGTAGGCGGCCAAATCCTTTTCGATCTTGTAGCGGTTGCCTTTGTCGGTGCCGTCCTTGTCATAGGCCAGGGCGCAGCCGGCGGGCTCGAACTCATGGTAGACTTCCGGGGCCGCCACCAGGTAGCCGTGGGATGCCAAGCGGCGGGCCGTGCGTTGGATGGGCCCGGTGACCTGGAAGATTTCCGAGAACAGGACCACGCCCGGATGCGGACCTCCGCCCGCGGGTTGGAACCGGTGCACGCGCATGGGTCCGTTGGGGGTGGCGATATCGGCATGATCTTCTTTGATGAGCATATTCCCTCCGGTGGCCGCGGGCGTTCAGCGTGACGAGAGCAGCCATTCCGCGTAGGCTCGGAATTCCTCGGCCTGCGCGCGCATCAGCGTGGCTTTTGTTTCATCGCTTCCGTTCACGCCGGTGCGGACCCGATCCAAGAAGGCCTCCGCCGTCCAGCGCGACTTGCCCGGCAACACGGCCTGCAGGCCGCCTTCCGCTTCCGCCAGCCTGCGTTCCAGGATAAGGTAACAGGGATGTTTCCCCGCGGCCCGGAACCAGTAGCCGGAGTTCCCGAAGTCCCCTTCCCGGCGGTGGAGGATGGCGTGCAGGAGGTCGAAATCGGATGCACCTTCCCGGGATTGGGCAATCTCATGCGCCCGGTTCCAGTGGTCATGCCAGAGCAGGGAGATGCCCTGTACCAGGATCAGCCCATCCCGATCCGGCGCGGGCTGTTCCGTAGCGGCCGTCACGGCCGCGCGAACGGCTTCCTGAGGAAGCGTGCCGGGCCTGGCTTGCAATCCCAGCGAAGGCGGACCGGCGGTGAAAACGGAACGGTAAAAGGCGTCCATTCCCGGAAATATAGTTCCGGGATTTTTAAGTTATGGTTCGTCCCATGAGGAGCCTATGCAAAAGCGAATTTCCCCCTCCTTGATCCCCTTCGTCCGCGCCATCCGGTCCGCGCTGACGGCATTGGGAATCTTCTGCTCGGCCGCGTCCGCTTTGGTGACGGAGGAAAGCCTGGTGCATCCCGGTTTCGATCTCAGCGTCATTCGGCCCAAGGGCTTCGAGCCGCCCATTTCCGGGATGGAATTCCTTCCGGGCGGGCGCATGGCGTTAAGCACGTGGCGCCCCAGTGAGCTTTGGATCCTGAGCGGCTACGCCGGGCCGTACCGGGATATCAAGGTGCGCAAGGCAGCGACGGGATTCAAGGAACTGATGGGTCTTTGCCTGGCGGACGATACCTTGTTCGCGGCGGATCAGGACGGCATATACGCCTTGTCCGACAAGGATGGCGACGGCTTGCCGGAAACCCGGTCCTTGGTGGATTCGCTTCCCTTCACGGGTTCATTCCATGAATGGTCTTTCGGGCTGGCGCGTAAGCAGGGCCGCTTCTTCACCGCCTTGTCGGTAGCCGCCACCAGTACCGGCAAGACCCTGGTGCCGCAGAAGGATGGCCGCCGCGGTTCCCTGGTTTCCGTGGGCCGGGACGGCGGGTTGGATATAGTCGCCACCGGGTTGCGCGCGCCGGACGGCATGTGCCTGGGTCCGGACAGCGGCCTGTTCGTCACCGACAACCAGGGAAGCTGGTTGCCCGCCTCCAAATTCATCCATATCGTGCCCGGCCGCACCTATGGCCACCATACTCAGCCGCCGGGGAAATTCGAGGACGGTTATCCGGCGCCTCCTGCCGTATGGCTGCCTTATGGAACCGTCTCCAAGTCGCCGACCCAGCCCGCATACGCGACCGCGGGGCCCTATGCGGGCCAGTTCTTCGTAGGGGACATCGCCTTTGGAGTGGTGCGGCGCATCTTCGTGGAGACGGTGGGCGGGGAATGGCAAGGATGCGTGCTGCGTTTTTCCGGAGGCTTCGAAGCGGGCGTGCATCGCATGCTGGCGGGTCCGGACGGTTCCCTGTACCTGGGCGGGCTGGGCAACGGCGATATGCAGAATTGGGGATGGCACGAAAGGAAATTCGGATTGCAACGGATGAAGCCGAACGGGAAACCGGTATTCGAAATCCTCTCCGCCCGGATCCGCAAGGGCGGTTTCGAGGTGACGTTTTCCTCCCCGCCCGGACCGGAAGCCATGCAACCGGCGCGTTACCGGGCGAAGCAATGGTGGTACGAACCTACCGAAGCGTATGGCGGCCCGGAGAAGGACATCTCCGCGTTACCGGTGAAAAGCGTGCGCGTTTCCAGGGACGGAATGCGCTATTTCCTGGAACTCCCCGGGATGAGGCCGCAGCAAGTGGCCCATGTGCACCTTGACGGAATCAAATCCAGGGACGGTAAAGACCTGTGGACGCCCGATTTCTGGTACACGATGAACGCATTTTCCACCCGGGAATTCGCGCCGTAGCGAAATCTGGTAATTTTCCCAACTAATAATTTTGCTAACCCGGATTCTTTATTTAAATTGGATCATTGCTATTTTCATCCCTATATATAAGGGACAGAACACCCCCCGGGAAAGGACACGGCATTGGCTACTGCGAGGAAAAAAGGAAACACAGGCAAGCGATATAGCGACGCTCAGAAGCGCAAGATCCTGAATTTCGTGAACAGCCGGGGTCGTGGGGGCATTTCCGCGGCGGGTGAGAAATTCGGAGTATCCTATATCGCATTGCGGCGTTGGATGAACGGCGAGACCGGCGGCAAAAAGGCCGGGCGCGGCGCCTCCAAAGGCCTGGACGGCCGCAAGCTGAAGAGCGTGAACGCCGCCATGGCCGCGCTGAAATCCTTCAAGAAGCAGATCACCATTTTGCAAAGAACGCTCAAGCAATTGAGCCGCTGATTTCCCGGCCGCGCCTCAACGCCCGGCCAGGAAGGCTTCTTCCTGCCAGCGGGGAGGCGTGATGGAGATGTTGGCCGGATTCACGTACTCGCGGTAGAGTTGGTTCGCCAAGGAAAATCGGAACCAACCCGGGCCGGAAGGGCTGAACCCTTCCGCGTTGAGGACCGGAAGTGTCTGTCTGATCTTCCCGTCGGCCCCGGTGGTCACCGTGAACCGCCCCCATTCCCTTTTCCGGGTCATACTGTATCCGGATCCGCTTTCCGCCTTCCGCAACCCCACCGTCCCCAGCTCCGCCCCGATTTCGATCTCCAGGTTCTCGCAAAGGGGGAAGAAATCCGCCGACGATTTCTGGGTCAGATCCAATTTGAGCCCCCATAGCTCTCCCTGGCTGTTGAAGGCGAGACGGATGCGCGCCCGCGTGGGCCGGCGATCGGGAAAAGCGATCAGCTGCGCCGTGATTTCGCTGTCGCCGGCGCGCACTTCCGAAACCTGGTACAGACCCAGGTTGGCGCGGCATTCCTTAATCCCCATGCCCCAATAGAATCCCATCATGCCCACGGGCACGCGCAACCTGTCCGCGCCCAAAAGATCAAGGAGTTCCTTGGCCTTGGAATCGAAAGCCACGGCGCCGTCGCGTATTTCCTTCATGGCCATGGGCGCGCCGTCCGCCGACCAGGTGCGATAGGATTCGTTCAGGCGTCCGTCCTTGTAATAGGCCTGTTCCTGCAGGCCGCCGCCGGGATACCAGATGCGGCTGGAGCCTTCCCGCCTGCCCTTGGCGAAGCCGCAATGCAGGCGCAGCTTGCCGCCGGGATGCCATTGGTAGAAGTCCCCTTCCAATTTCCCCGCCGCATATTGCGCCGCGTAGAGACGCGTGCCGTCCGGGTACCAGGCGGCTTCCTTGCCTTCGCGGCGGCCGGAGCGGAATTGCCCGCGCAGTCGGAGCTTGCCGTTGGGGTACCATTCCTGATACCCCCCTTCCGGGACGCCGCCGCGAAAACCGGATTTGGATTTCCGCGTGCCGTCCGGGAACCATTCCTCCCAGTCCCCGTCCTTTTCGCCTTTCACGTAGGCGGCGCCCCAGAGCGGGTTGCCGCTCTGGGACCAAGTCTTCCATTTGCCCGCGGGGATGTCGTTCTCGTAGCCCCCTTGCAGCCAGGGAGTGCCGTCCGGGTACCAAGCCCTGACGGGTCCGTTCAGGCGGCCGGATTGGTAATAGCGGGTCGCCAGGTTTCTGCCGTCTGCGTACTTCAGGGTGCAAAGCCCGTATTTGACGGGCGGCCGGTCCGGTTCCTGCGACCAGGCGCAGGTTTCCACGACCGTCATGGAGTCTCCGGAAGGGCCCACCGCCTTGACGCGATCCGGTTTGACCGTGAATCGCCGATCCGAAGACGCCTTTCCGGAGGAATCATAGCGCGTCTCCCGCACCAGAAAATCGTCCCGGTATTCGCCTTGGAAAAGGAGTTTTCCGTCCGCCCCCCATAAGCTGGCGGCGCCGTGCTTTTTCCCCGCGCGGTACATGATTTCCCCGGCTCTGCTTCCGTCCGCGAAGAAGGATCGGAAAAGGCCGTCGCGCGCGGTCGCTTTGGGATCGATCCCTTTTTCCGTCCACATTTCCCGGATTCTGCCCGAAGGGAAGCGGACGATATGCACCACGCCGTCATCGCATGCGCAGAGCGCGCAGGCGGCGAGGATGGCGAGGCGAAACCATACCGGCATGTCCAATCCTTCCCCGGCAAAAGCCTATGCTACCGGACGTCGCTCCATCCCGGAGTTATCGGTGAATCGCGCGCGCGACTTTAAGTTTTTTTCAAACTTCACGCACTTCACGCACCTCGCTCCATTCGCGTTCGGTTTGAATTCCGTAGTCGCCGTAAATGCCGGGTTGTATAATCAGCCTTGCCATGCCGAACCCCGGAAAAATCGCGAGCCTCACGCTCCTCATCGCGCTGTCCGCATACCTGCGGGCCCCCGCGCAGCCTGCTCCGGCGGGCGCCCGGGCCCCGCAAGACCAGGCGGGAAAGCTGGCGCAATATTACGAAGCCGTCGCCGCGCGCACTTTGTCGCGCTATTACGAGGAGGCGACCTTCCTGGTCAAGGCGAAAGTTGAGATGGAGCCGCCCCCGGAAATGGAACTGGGCGGCGAGGATCCGGCCGCCGTGGCCGGCGAGTCTCCCCAGCAGCTTCCGGGCCTCCCCTTCCTGCCGGATAATATGCAGCCCGCCCCTCCCGCGCAGCCGGCCGCGGACGCGGACAAGGGCAGCGGGGGTATCCAGGCGGTTACCCTGGACATCCTAGTGGACACGGGCTATTCGGAAAAGGACGCCGACTTCATCCGCAACCTCCTGGTCATGGCCACCCGGCTGGACGAGCAGCGCGGCGATCGCGTGTCCGTGCACGAAGGCGTGTTCCCGCGCGACAACCGCTCGCTGACCAATTACCGCAAGCCCGTGGATCCGCCTCCCCCCGCGCCGGTCCCGCCCAAGACCGATCCGCCCGCCAAGAAGGAGGACCCCAAGGAGAAGGCCGCCATGAACCCCTTCAGTAATTACACCGATCATCTTCCTTCCCTGATCCCGCTCGTGATCATCTGCCTGCTCATCCTGGCGTGCGTATGGATGGTCTCGCGCGCCATCGCCGGTTCCCCCCGCAACGGCCGGCAGGATAAGGATGCGCTTCCTCCCGCGGCTATGCCCGAACCCCCCAAGGCCCCGCCGGCGCCGCGCCAGGAAGCGGGCAAAAGCCAGCCCCCGGAAATAGGCGCCTTCCGGCCCTTCCTGCTCAACTGCTTCGTGGGCAGCCCCAAGCATTGCGGCCAGATCATCAAGAGCTGGATCGATCGCGATCCGGACAAGGGCATGCGCGACTCCGCGGCCATGATAGCCAGCCTGGATGCGCGCCTGATGGGCGTAGTGGCCCCGGAGCTGGGCCGCGATCTCACCCAGAAACTGGAAATGCACCTGAACGCGGGCGAAGCGCCCTCTTCCGAAGAGATGCTCACGGTCTATAAGGAGTTCAAGCGCGAATACCAGAACCTGGCCAACGGCAAACTCGATGAGGATCAGTACAAGGATCTGTTCGGCTTCCTGCTGCAGATGAACGAACAGCAGATCATGCATATCCTGCGCGACGAGTCGCTGGGGATAGTGGGTTTGGTGCTGGCGCAATTGCCGGGCGAGATCGCGGGAGGCATCCTGCAGAAGACGGATCCGGACAACCGCGCCAAGCTCCTCATCGCCATGGGCAACATCGACCACATCCCCCTCAACGTGTACAAGGAGATAGCCGATCGCCTGTCCCTGAAGGCGTTGGAAGTGGGCAATATGCGCTACGTGGCCGCCGACGGCGTGGACAGCATCCTGGAATTGATCGACAGCCTGCCCCTCAACCTGCAATTCCAATACATCCATTCCATTTCCGAGATGGATCTTGGGCTTGGGGAGAAGTTGCGTAACCGGTATGTTACCTTGCCGGAGCTGGCGGGCCTGCCGGACAAGTTCCTGGCCAACGTGCTCCAGGGCCTGGATCAGGAAACGCTCATCCTGGCACTCCGGCACGTGGACGGGGCCATCCGCACCAAGGTACTGTCGCTATTGCCCGAGCGCATGCAGATGATGGTGCACGGGGGCCTGGAAGGCTCCCAGGACGCCACCCCCAGGGATTCCGAAACGGCGCAGCGCCGCCTGCTCCATCGCATTCGCGACGAGATCAGGCATTCGGGAAGGCCGGTATGAAGACGGCCGCCGGGCCCCGGCCGCGGTTTGCCGCGTTGCTGATGCTGGCCGCCTGCCTTGCCTCGGCCGCGACCGCGCAATCGCCTCCGCAGGATCCCTTCGCGCCCAGCAATACCGGGCTCCGCCAGATCGCGGAGATCATGGGGCGCCTGGCCAAGACCATGGGGGATATCCCGCCCAACGTGGACCGCATCGCGCTCACCCAGGTGAAGGTCGATCCCAAGGATTTCAGCCCGGGCATGTCCCGCTATATCCAGGCGCAGATCGAAGAGGTGTTCCGAAAAGAAGGACGCCGGACCGTGGTCACGGCCCCGGAGCTCCGCACCTTCCGCGTGGTCGCCACGGACAGCACGTTCAAATTCTCGAATACGCTGCCTTCCATGGAAGATCTCTGGAGACTGGGCGATAAACTGCGCGTGGACGGATACATCGAGGGATCCTGTTCCAAGAGCTCCGACAATGACGTGATCCTGAACCTGAAGGTGTTCCGCCATCGCACCGGCGAAATCGTCTGGTCGGCCAGTTTCGTGGCCGGGCCCAACGAGAAGAAACCGGATATCTGGAACCTGGATTGGAGCGCTTCCGCCAACCTGCGCCGCTTTCCAATCCGGCAGAGCATTCTGCCCAGTCCGGATTCCGTCAATGCGCTGACGGGCAAGGCCCGGCTGGACACGCTTTCCGATCTGGCGCTGACGGAATACGGGGTCGAAGGCTCCGTGAGCGAAGTGGTCACCCCGGACAAGTTCCTGCTCTTCTCCGTATCGCTCGGCTACGGCCTGGCCACGGGCGGCGGCGGCCCGGACAGCTTAAACGTCAACTTCAACATCCAGATGGTGAAGTTCGGCATCGAGATGCTGGGGATTTTCTTCCGCAAATCCAACCCGGACCTGGGTTATTGGCTGGGCACGTATGTAGGCTACCAGGAGTTCATCCCGTTCTTCAATCGCGGGCATCTGAGCGCCCTCTCCGTAGGATACAAATCGCGCGTCAGCCGGCATTTCACCTTGGGCGGAGGCGTGCTGTTCCTTCCCCTCAACAACAAACTGAAAGGGCTGGGCGCGGATCAAGATCGCTTCCTGACCCTGGAACCCGTAGCCTATGAACTCACCTACCTCCACTACACGTTCTGACGCCCGCCGGCGCTCCGCATCCGCGCATGCGGGCATGGGCGCGGTCGCGGCCGTAACTGCCGCGTTACTGTGGGCGGGGTGCGGCGGCAGCGGCCCGGAGCCCGGCGCGCCCAAGCGCGCCGCCGCCGCAGCGGCGGCGCAGGATGCCGCCGGAGAGGCCGGCGAAGGCAATGTCAGTTTCCATTATTCCAACAAGAGCACGGACGCCAACCTGGCCATCGATCTGGGTTCCACCGATCTGTACCTGGAAATGACCGGCAGGCCCAATCCGCCTCCCGGCGAAGAAGCCAAGGCCGCGCACGATCAGGATGAGCATCATGCGTCCCAGCGGAAAAAGGAGGCCAGGCCGGATGCGCGGCCCGCTTCCCAGGACAGCCAGGACGATGCCAACCCCGATCCGGAACCCTCCCTCCCCGCGCCGCGCGGCCAGCCGCAGGCCGGCCGGCAACCGCCGCCGAACCCGCACGCGCAAGCGAAGCCGGAAGCGCCGCTTCCCGAGGACGATCAGGGGAGTTACGAGGATGTTACCTCCAAGGTGCTCACCGGCATCCGCAAGGCCCAGGAGCTTTTCTACCAGAAGCGCTACCCGGAAGCGATGCAGGCGGTGCGGTCCTCCCTGGACGCGCGATCCACCGCGGAAGGCCACGCCCTGGCGGGCAGCATCTACTATATGCAGAGCCAAGGCGGCATGGCGCGCCGCGAATGGCTGGAAGCCCTGCGGCTTAATCCCGACATGCCCGCCGTTGTCAACATGCTGGAGAAGACGCGCACGCCCGGCGGCCGCGGCTCCCCCAATCCCCGTCCCATCGTTTCCCGTCCCGCGCCGCGCGCGCCCACCGCGCCGCTTCCGGAAGCGGACCAGGTTCCCTATCCGGAAGAATACACCGGTCCGCAAACCGCCGCGCCTGTTCCGCCGTCCGCTCCTTGGGGGGTAGCTGCGCCCGAATCCTCGCCCATGCCCGGCCCCGCGGCCGCGCCGGCTCCCGCGGCCGAACCCGTTCCCGCACCCCCCGCGCCGCGCACGACCCACCTGGCCCGTCCCACCCAAGCGCATTCCTCCGCCGCTCCAGCCGCGCCGCCCTCCGCGCCCGCAAACGCCGAAGAAGGCGATACCGCCGCCGTGGCATCCGGAACGGAAGCGCCCGCTGCGCCGGTCCCCGCACCCGCGGCAACGCCGCTCAAACCGGACGCGGCCGCCAAGCCTTCCGCGTCCGCCGTCAAGGCCGGACCCGTGCTGCCCAAATCCATGGCGCCCAAGCCCGAGGCCAAACCCAAATGATCTCCCTCTCCACCGTATGCGGCGTCATCTTCGGGTTCCTGGTCATCGCCTTCGGTATTCTGCACGAGACCAAGGATTGGCATGTCTTCCTGAGCCTGGGCAGCCTGGCCATCGTCTTCGGGGGTACCGTGACGGTTACCTTCATCGGTTTCCGGTTCCAGTACGTCTGGAACGCCTTCCTGGCAACGCTCAAGATATTCCTCAAGCAGGACATCTCGTCCAAGAGCCTGATCCAGGACGTGAGGACGGCCGGCGATTGGGCCAAGAGGGTGCAGGCGGAGGGACAGAGCGCCTACGATGCCATCGCCAAGGGCAGTAAGGACGAATTCACCAAGTACATTTTCACCCTTGCCAGCACCGGTTATAAGCCGGACGACATCCGCGAGTTCGGCACCACCAACATCGAAGAACATTACTTCCGGCACCTGCAAGGTTCCACCATCCTCACTTCCATGGGGTCCATGACGCCGGCCTTCGGCCTGGTGGGCACCCTGCTGGGCCTGATCGTGATGCTGGGCAAGCTGGAGGATCCGTCCAAGCTGGGTCCGGGGCTTTCCCTGGCGCTGACGGCCACGCTCTACGGCCTGCTGTTCGCCCGCTTCGTTTTCATGCCCTCTTCCACCAAGGTGAAGCAGACCTTGAGCATCGAGCGTTTCCGCCACTACCTGGTCCTGGAGGCCCTGGTCCTGATCATGGAGAAGAAACCGGCCATGTACATCCAGGACAAGATGAACTCCTACCTGGATCGCCGCGAGCAGTATTCCCTGTTCGGCGATAAAAACGGATCGGGCAAAGGCGGGTCCGCCAAAGGCGGGACGGCCAAGGGCAAGTAGGCGGGCCCATGGCCATCAGCAAGCACCACAACCGCCATCGCGTCCATGAGCAGGAGGGAGCCGAAGAGGATTGGCTCATGAGCTACGCGGACATGGTCACCCTCCTGATGGCGTTTTTCCTGGCCATGCTGTCCGTCTCCCATGTGGATCCGGTCCTGTTCGAGCAGATGAAAAAGGGATTGCGCAGCGACATCGGCAAGGATAAGGACGTCAAGACTCCGTTGGGGGAAATCAAGCACGATTTGGATTCCCTGCTGGCCGATCAGCGCGGGCGCGGCGAAGTGAGCGTGGATCTGGGCCGCGACGGGATCATCGTCGAGTTTTCCAGTTCCGCCATCTACGATCCGGGCCGGGCGGACATCGGCCCCGCGGCACGGGCCAACATGGACAAGGTCGCCGAGGCCATCCAGCGCATCGAGTATTACAAGTTCGCCGTGGATATCGAGGGCCACACGGATAACATCCCGATCAATACCTTGCAGTTCCCCTCCAACTGGGAACTCTCCGTGTCCCGGGCCACCAATATCGTGAAGTACCTGATCGGAAAGGGCATTCCCTCCGAGCGCCTGAAGGCGGCCGGCTACGCCGATACCAAGCCCAAGGCGCCCAACGTGGACGGCGAGGGCAAGCCCATCGCGGCCAATCAGGCCAAGAACCGGCGCATCGTCCTGAAAATCCATTGAGGAGCGGGGAGTTGCCCGGCAACTCCACAGCGACGAAACATTCCTGGTTTACTGTCAATCACGGCCGCCAACCATGCCTGGCCAGGCTTATGGCCCCATCCGCAGAGACCGTTACCCCTTCCGCCCGCAGCAAGCGCCTTTGCAGATCGCCGGACCCGTCCATGGGAAGGGAGATACGCCCGTTACGATCCACCACGCGATGCCAGGGAAGCTTTTTCAGTTCCGAAAACGAATGCAGGATGCGGACCACCTGGCGCGCGCCGCGCGGATTTCCCGCCAACGCGGCGAGCTGTCCGTACGAGGCGACTTTCCCCTTGGGGATTTTCTTGATGAGCGCCATCATCCGCCGGCTGGCGGCCGAAGGGTTTCCCGGCCGGGGACGGGATTTGTCGGGACTGGGCATAGCGTGAAAATCTAGCGAGTTGCCCGAGTTTTTTCAGGCATTGAATATCAAAAAACGCGATGAAGCGTACCCTGGCAGGGGACGCGAAAAGGATGGGGCTCCGGCTCCGTGAACGGGGCGGCCGCAAGGGAATTGCGCCTAGGCCTTATCCATGCTGAGCACCGCCAGGAAAGCTTCCTGCGGAATCTCCACGTTGCCCACGGCCTTCATGCGCTTCTTCCCCTCTTTCTGCTTATCCAGCAGCTTGCGCTTGCGCGAGATGTCTCCGCCGTAGCACTTGGCGGTGACGTTCTTGCGCAGGGCCTTGACGGTGGAGCGGGAGATGACGCGGCTGCCTACGGCGGCCTGGATGATCACTTCGAACATCTGCTGCGGGATCAGCTCCTTGAGCTTTTCGCACAGGGCGTTGCCCCAATTGTATGCCTTATCCTTATGGATGATCACGGAGAAGGCGTCCACGGGATCCCCGTTAAGGAGGATGTCCAGCTTGACCAGCGCGCCGGGCCGGTAGCCGATAAGTTCATAGTCGAAGGATGCGTAGCCTTTGGAAACGGACTTGAGCTTATCGAAGAAATCGAACATGATTTCGCCCATGGGGAACTCGTACTTGAGATCGACCTTGTCCGGCGTGAGATATTCCATGTTCTGATAGAGGCCGCGCTTCTCTTCCGCCAGCTTCATCACCGCGCCCACGTATTCCTTGGGCAGGATGATTTGGGATTTCACATAGGGCTCGTTGATGCCCTCGTACTTGCCCGCGTCGGGAAGCTTGCTGGGATTCTCCACCGTGAACTCGCTGCCGTCGGTCATCTGCACATGGTATTCCACGTTGGGCACGGTGGAGATGACCGTCATGTTGAACTCGCGGTCCAGCCGCTCGCGCACCACTTCCATATGCAGCAGCCCCAGAAAGCCGACGCGGTAGCCGAAGCCCAGCGCCAGGGAGGTTTCCGGCTGCCAGGACAGGGCGGAATCGTTGAGGGCCAGCTTTTCCAGCGCCTCGCGCAAGTCCTCGAAATCGTCCGTGTCCATGGGATAGATGCCCGCGAACACCATGGGCACGATATCCTTGTATCCCTTGAGCGCTTCCGCCGCGGGATTGCGCCGATCGACCACGGTGTCGCCGATCTTGGTATCCTTCACGTTCTTGATATTGGCCACCATGTAGCCCACCTCGCCCGCGGCCAGCGAGTCCTGCGGCTCGCGCGTCATGGTCAGGGTGCCGATCTCATTGATCTCGAATTCCTTGTCGTTCGCCATCAGACGGATGGGGGCCTTGTGCTGCAGCACGCCGTCGAAGACGCGGATGAAGGCGATGGCGCCGCGGTAGGGATCGAACTTGGAATCGAAGATGAGGGCGCGCGGCGGCAAGGTGCGATCCGCCTTGGGCGCGGGGACCTCCTCGATGACGCGATCGAGCAGTTCGCGCACGCCGATGCCTTCCTTGGCGGATACGCGCAGGATGCGATCGGGCTCATAGCCGAGCAATTCGCCCACCGATTCGGCGATATCGTCCGGATGCGCGGAAGGCAGATCGATCTTATTGAGGATGGGAACCAGGGTGAGGTTCGCATCCATGGCCAGATAGAGATTGCTCAGGGTCTGGGCTTCCACGCCCTGGGTGGCGTCCACCACCAGAATGGCGCCTTCGCAAGCCGCCAGCGATCGGGAGACTTCATAGGTGAAATCCACATGCCCGGGGGTGTCGATGAGGTTCAGGAAATACTGCTCGCCTTTATAGGTATAGAGCATGCGGATGGCGTGCGATTTGATGGTAATGCCGCGCTCGCGCTCCAGGTCCATATCGTCCAGCACCTGGGCTTGCATATCCTGCTTGGTGATGGTCTTGGTCAATTCCAGCATACGGTCCGCCAAGGTCGACTTGCCATGGTCGATATGGGCAATGATGCAGAAATTCCGAATCCGGGAGGGGTCTGGGCGCATGAGTTTCCGTCAGAAAGAGGGGACAAAGCTACCAAAAACGGGGAGAGGCGTCAGGGGCGAGATGGGGTAAACCCACCTCGCTGCGGGTTTTGGGCGGGAATATTTACTAAATTCATCCTCGGTTAGAAATCTCCCTTTCAAATCGGGTCCAGCCAATGATTGCAAAACTCATGCGTTTCCTCCTACCGGTAGTGCTTTTCGCTTTGTCCTTGGCTCCGGCCCAAATCGGCCGCCAATACAACCGGGACTACAGCAAAACCAAGCAAATCTTCGCGGAAATAAAGACCCATGAGGGCACCATGAAGGTGGAGCTCTACTTCAAGCAGGCGCCCAACACGGTTTCCAACTTCCTGCATCTGGTGGATTCGGGTTTTTACAAGGGCCTCACCTTCCATCGCATCATCGAGGGCTTCATGGCCCAGGCCGGGGATCCCAACGGGGATGGCACGGGCGGACCCAGCTGGAAAATCGACGATGAACGCAATGATTTGAAACATGAGGCCGGAACCTTGTCCATGGCCAATGCGGGCCCTAATACGGCCGGTTCCCAATTCTTTATCTGCCATATGCCCCAGCCCCACTTGGATGGGCGGCACACCATTTTCGGTAAACTCATTTCCGGCTTTGACGTTCTGACCCGACTAGAGCGGGGCGATCCCATCCTGGATTTGACCGTCACCGAAGTGAAGTAGGTTTTCCCCACTATAGGGGACCGTCGATGGCGCAAACGGCGGAGAACGCCGGTTTGCATTACTACCTTTCCGAGAGCTTTCGCATTTCAGCGCCTCTTATTTAGGGAGTGGATCCAAGCTTATGGCATCGGCGAAAAAAAATGCCCAATCAGGCAAAGCAGCGCACAAGCCCTCCAAGAGCTCCGCGCCGAAAGCAGCCAAAAAGGAAGCCGTGAAGCAGGGATCTCCTAAAACCATCGCCAAGAAGCCGGCCAAAGCCGCCGCGCCCAAGCCTCCCGCTAAAAAGCCTTCGCCCGCCAAAGCGGTCGCACCGGCCAAGAAGCCTGCGCCGGCCGCATCCAAATCGGCTCATGTTGCTAAGCCGGTTCCGGCTCCCGCAGCCAAGAAAAAGATCGAACCGCCCAAAAAGGGACCGGCTCCGGTCAAAGCGAAAAAGGAAGAGGCCAAGCCCGCCAAGGTTGTTCCTCCCGCCAAAGCCGCCGCGCCTGCTAAAGTACCTCCGCCTGCCAAGGTCGCCGTGGTTAAGCCAGTGAAGCCGGTTAAGCCGGCAAAGCCGCCTACGCCGCCTAAACCCCCCAAGCCTCCCAAGCCTCCCAAGCCTCCTGCCGCTCCGAAAGCGCCCAAGGTCCCCAAGTTGGCTCCGGCCAAAGGACCGATGGAGAAGGCGCAACGCAGCCTGGCCGCCACCGCCGCGCGCGCCGCCGCAAAGGATAAGGTGCCGCCCTCCAAGGCCCTTTCCGCCGTCAAGGACGCGGTGGCCAAACAACAGCTCAAGAATCTTCCCGCCGACGTGAAGGTGACGCCGAAAAAAATCAGCAAGACCTTTTTCCATGAAGTGGCCGCGGGCGCGGAGCGCATCATCAAGCGCGGCGACAAGACCACGGCTTCCCCCATTCCCGCGGACATCCAGAACCGCCGCCGCGGCGGCGGAGGCGAGGAAAGCCCTGAGGAACTGGTCGAGCGCATCGAACGCGAATTGGAACATCAGCACATCTTCAAGCGCAACATGCTCCGTCCCCAGCTTTGCACCAAGTGCGGCATCAACCAGGTGTCCGAGCGTTTCACCATCGACAAGGAGCTGGGCTACTGCGACGACTGCGCCGAGATCCTCCACTTGGGCGAGACCAAGGAAGCCCGCAAGATCGACTTCCACCCCACCTTGATGAAAAAGGAGGGCGAGCCGGCGGTTTTGGGTGAGCCGGGTATCGAGCCGGAAGAGGATGATGACGAGGATGATGACGATGACGACGATGATAAAAAACCTCCCAAGGGGAAGGTCCCGGAAATCGATTGAGGCGATGATCGCGGAAGCCCCGGAAAAAATCCGGGGCTTTTTTTTCGCCTGCCGCTCTTCCTTCGTCAAAACGGCCGCTTGCCGACGGTAGAGCTTTACGGATATAATGGCGGGGTAGCCGCGGATGGTTCCGCGCTGGCCGCTAAGAGCCATACCGATTAAATTCTTGTTTTCCTTTTCCCTGGACTCCGCATGCCCGATGCTTTCAGCATCTTTCCCGCTCCGCCCATCCCGTCCTCGCCCCTAAGCAACCGCCTCCAACGCAACACGCGCGGGGCCGCGGACCGCGCCCCAAGCAACGGACCCGGTCGCATCGGCTCCGGACTGCTGGCCGCCTTCCTGATCGCCGCCGGCTGCGGCAAGGCGGAGGCCGCCGGATATTTCGACGCCCGGCATTATCCCATCATTACGGATGCGCAATTCCCGGCCGACGACTTCATCCTCGATCAGGCGCGTTTCTGGTTCGCCATCTATGTGGAGGTGGGGGACGATGAAGGCCTGCTGCACGATCCCTTCTACCCGGATCTGGTGTTCCGCAAGGTGAGCGCCCCAGGCCAAGGCCGCGCGGCTGGCAAGTTGGCGGAAGGCCACGTGCATGCCCTGCAGGAAGAGATCCGCGTAATGCTTTCCAAGGACAGCGCCGCCCGGACCCCGGAAGAGCGCGAGCTGAAGGCCATGTTCCCGTCCTTCTGGGACAGCACCGGCATCATGCTCTCAGCGCAGCGCCTGCGCTTCCAGCGCGGGCTCAAGGGCAAGTACCGGGCGGGCCTGGAACGATCCTACCGCTACCTCCCGCTGATCGATTCCACCTTCGCCGAACAGGGCGTTCCTTCCCGGCTCAAATTCCTGCCGCACGTGGAATCCTCCTTCTATCCTTTCGCCTATTCCAAGGTGGGCGCGGCCGGCATGTGGCAGTTCATGAAATCCTCGGCGCGCCGGTTCCGGATGAAGGTGGGCTACCAGGTGGACGAGCGCCGCGATCCCCAGGCTTCGACGCTGGCGGCGGCGCGCATGCTGGCGGGGAACTACGCCTTCCTGAAAAGCTGGCCGCTCGCCATCGTGGCCTACAACCATGGCCCGGGCGGCGTGGCCAACGCGGTGAAGCAATCCGGCACCCGCGATCTGGGGACCATCATCAAGAGCTACTACTCCAATTCCTTCGGCTTCGCTTCCAAGAACTTCTACGCGGAATTCCTGGCGGCCTCCAGCATCGCGCTCAAGGCGGATTCCCTGTTCCCGGATCTGCACAAGCTGGAACCCTTGCGGTTCCGCTACCTCACCCTTTCCAAGCCAGTGGCCACGCGCTACCTGTGCGCGGTAACCGGCATGTCACCGGAGGAATTGGAGGAGTACAACCTGGGCCTGCGCCCGGCCACCTTCCGCGGCAACGGGCAATTGCCCAAGGGATTCTGCCTGCGGCTGCCGTTGGCCCTGGACGTGGCCGCGGTGGCAGGCAAGGTGGGCGGAGCGGAAACGGCGGCGCACGTCGGCAAACCGGGAGCCGCAGTGGCGGTGGTTGCCGTGGGTACCGGGAACAGTGTGGAGATGGCCGTGGTGGCTGCGGGGGCGCCAGGCGTTTCCGCCGCCCAGGCCGGCATGGGCCAACCGGCGGCCCCGGTAGCCGTGGCGTTGCCGGAGGTTCCGGGGGGGCACTCCCCCGCCGCTACGGTAACCGATTCGTTACCTGCGGCCACCTTGGCGCTTTCCATGCCCCAGGATAAGGTGGAGAACCTGCAGGAAGACGCCGCGACGCCGCCCAAGCCGGAAAAGGCCAAACGCGGTTCCAGGCAAAGGAAGCTTTCCCCGGCCGTCCGGAACCAGCCTTCCATCGGCGCGTCGGGATCCCCCGCGGCCCCTACCATGGGCGCACCGGGTCCGAATCCTCCCGCTTCCATTCCGGTTCCCGGCGCATCGTCCGTGGCAACCCGCTCCGCATTATCCGCCCCCTCCGTTCCCCAGGCAGCCGTGGTGAAGAACATCGCCCCGGCTCCCATGCTTACGCCCGCGCCCGCCGCTGCCGCGGCTGCGGAAGAACATCTGTTGGATCCGACGCTGGGCCTGCAGGCAACGGATATGGATAAGCTGGCGCATCCCATGGATCGTTTCAACCCCTCCATCTATAACCTGGAGTACGCCTACGCGGACGGCATCCTGTCCATCCAGGCGGGCCCGGAGGAAACCCTTTCCCATTATTCCGAATGGGGTTTGGTGCCGGAGAAGAAGCTGCGCGACCTCAATCGCATCCGCAACCCCAAGGACTTCCGCATGGGCAGGAAAATCCGCATCCCCTTGAGCGAAGAAAAGGCCAAGGAGTTCGTGAAAAGGCGCGAGGAGTATTACCGGGGCATCGAAGAGGACTTCTACGGCAACTACTACGTTTCCGTATTGGACCCCCTGGTGGTGGCAAAGGGACTGAATCTGTGGACATGGTCGCAGGATCGGGAAATCCCTTTCTGGCTGTTGCAAAAGCACAATCCGGGCAAGTCCCTGAACGAGCTGCATCCGGGCGATACCCTGAACCTGCCCGTCATCGAAACCGGCAATCGCAAATGGGGATTCACCCGGTACGGGAACTCCAAGGAATACCTCGCCGGCATATCCCGCTTCCTGGCCTCCGGAAAACCCGAAGCGTATTGACTGGTCCGGCCGCCCGACCGGTCCGGCGGCTTGGGCCGAACCGCGCTCGGGATGTCCACCCCCCCATCCTCATGCGCGGATGGTAGCCCCGGGCAAATGCTACTTTGCGGATAATGCCGGAGCCAAAGGAAACCAACCAGTCCGACCAGTCCAACGCGTCGGCCGCGCCGCGCCGGCGCGATAGCGCCCTGGACGCATTGCGGCTGCTGGCCGTGCTCCTGATGATGGCCTCGCATACCACGCGCCTCATTGCCTGGGACGAGCGCCGCGCCTGGAGCCTGTTCTCGCTTTTGATCGAACCGCTTACGGCTTCCCTGTTCCTGATCCTGGTGGGGGCTTCGCTGGTGCATTCCTGGCGTTCGGCTCGCGCCCGGGGTATCGGGCGGGTTACCTGGTACCGCGGCCAGGCCGTACGGGCCGCCTGCCTTTGGGCCTTATCCTGCCTGTTCTATTCCCTGGAAGAGGGTTTCCACCTGCCGGATGCGGTGACCATGAGCGGCATCCTGGCCACCATCGCCTATACCATTCTGATGGGCATGCCGTTGGTCAGCGCGCCGCGGCCCGCGCTCATACTGGCGGCGGCGGCGGCGGCTTTGATCGGATTGCACTACCGTCTGGACCTGGCGGGGATCAAGGTTTTCATCCTGAACGGGGGCAACAGCCCCTTGCTTCCCCTGTTCCCGTTCGCCTGTCTGGGCGCGTTGGGGGCCCTGGCCCTGGAATCCCGCAGCCGGGCCCTGCGCGGCGGGATAGTAACAACGGCGTTACTGGCGATCGCCTTCATTCTCCATCGCCACGGGTTCGCGGAAGTCTTCTCCAAGCCCTTGGGCCGTTACGAAACAGCCCGTACCATCGCGGTCTTGAACGGCAAGGCGCGGGTGGAGCGCAGCATTCCGTATTACAATCTGCGCCCCGTCCTGGTGCCCATGATCGCCTCTCTGATCGTTCTGGCATATGCGCTGCTGGGCCTGCTGCGGCCGTGGTTGGACAAAGGCGCGCGCTACCTGTTGCCCATGGGCCGGCGCAGCCTGGACGTGTACATCCTGCACCTTTCCTTGCTGGCCGTCTTGGTGCTGCGGGGAGGGATGCGTCCGCTGGAAAAAGCCTGGCAGGGCGATGCGGCCATTCTCGTTCTCATCGCAGCATGCTATGCCTGGACGGTTGCGCGCGAACGGTATTGGAAAGGCCTTCGCGGACGCGCTAAGGCGACAGCCTAGCGGCTGGGAACCCAGTCGTCCCCGGCCACTGCATCGACCGCGGACCGGGCCATGGCGGGCAGGGATACGTATTCCGCCCGAATCCGGGATTTCCGGAAATGGAGGATGGCCTTGATGATGGTTCCGAAACAGAAAACGGGAAAGGCGATTGAAACCAGCATCCAGATGGCCATGGAGTTTTCCATGATGCGATTGAACATCGTCCAATAATAGCAATCCCCTGCTAAACCGGGCCTGGGCCCCGCCTTCCACAACTTTCAAAAACCTCCGGATTCCCTTCTGCGCGCGCTTGCCTTTTCCCATGCAGGGAGATATATTATCCCCACCCTCCCCAGGGGGGTAGGGATATCGGGAAAGAAAGGCGGATGGAACATGCATAAGCACGACAAGCATCTTTGTATGCCCAAGGAGAACCGGGAAGCCGCGGCCAAGCGGTTGCTCACGGCCAAGGGGCATTTGGAAGGGGTGCTGCGCATGCTGGATAAGGAAGACGCGTATTGTGTGGATGTGATGCGCCAGATCAAGGCGGTGGTGGGCGGCCTGGACAAGGCCAACGACGTGGTCCTGGAAGGCCATTTGCGGAACCATGTGGCCACGGCGCAGGCGCGCGGCGATGAGAAAGAATTGATCAAGGAGCTGATGGATGTCCTCAAATACCGTTGAAGCGGGAAAGCGGGCCGCCGCAAGCGGCGGCGACGCAGATGGCCATGCCAGTTTCGGAGTGGAGGGAATGACTTGCGCCGGTTGCGTCGCCCGCGTTGAAAAGGCCATCCGCGCCTTGCCGGGCGTGGCGGAAGCGCGGGTGAACCTGGCCACCTCCAAAGCGGACGTGAGTTTCGACCCCGCCCGCGTGGACGAGGGAAAATTGTTCGCCCAGGTGCGGAGCGCGGGATACGGGCCGGTGGCGTTGGGAAAAAGCGGAGACGGCAAGCCGGCGGGCGGCGCGGATGGGGAAGAACCGGACATCGGGGCGGGCGAACGCGCGGCGTTGAAACAGGACCTGATCCTCTCGTTGCTGTTCGGGATCCCCATCCTGGTCATGTCCATGCTGCCGATGGCGGTTCCCGTCTTGATGGCTTGGCGTATGCGCTTCGTCCCTGCGGACGGCATGTGGAACCTGATGCAGATGGGCCTGGCCACGCCGGTAATGTTCGGGCCGGGGCGCAAGTTCGCGCGCCGGGGTTGGCGCGCCTTGCGGGAACTGAACCCGGATATGAACACCTTGGTGATGATCGGGACATGGGCCGCTTACCTTTCCAGCGCGGTGGCCACCCTGGCGCCGGCGGCGTTGCCCGCGGGCGCGCGCGACGTCTATTTCGAGGCCTCCGCCGTGGTCATCGCCCTGGTGTTGGCGGGGAAATTCCTGGAGGCCAAGGCCAAGGGCCGGGGCGCGGAAGCCATCCGCCGCTTGCTGGGGCTAAAGCCCTCGCGGGCGCGCCTGCTGCGCCGCGGCGTTGAAGTGGAAACGGAAATCGCCGCGGTGATCCCGGGCGATGAACTGGCGGTGAGGCCCGGGGACGCGGTGCCGGTGGACGGCGTGGTGCTGACGGGGGAAAGCCGCGTGGACGAAAGCATGTTGACGGGCGAACCCGTCCCGAAATCGAAAAAGCCGGGGGATAGAGTCACGGGCGGGACCTTGAACGGCGACGGGTACTTCACATTCCGCGCGGAAAAGGTGGGCGCGGACACGGCCCTGGCCAATATCATCCGCCTGGTGGAGGAAGCGCAGGTGGCGCGCCCGCCTATCCAGGACCTGGCCGATAAAGTCATCCTTGTCTTCACGCCCGCCGTGCTCGCGATCGCCGCGCTTACTTTCGCGGGTTGGCTGTGGTTGGGCGCCGCGCCCGCCTTTCCGGCGGCCTTGGCGCATGCGGTGGCGGTGCTGGTGATCGCCTGCCCTTGCGCCATGGGACTGGCCACGCCGGCGGCCATCCTGGCGGGTACGGGAAGGGCCGCGGAACTGGGCGCGGTGGTGCGGGATGGATCCGCCTTGCAGGCCCTGGCGGAAACCCGCATCCTGGCCCTGGACAAGACGGGAACCCTGACGCAGGGAAACCCGCAGGTTACCTGGTTCGCGGCCGCGCCGGGCTGGCCGGAGGAAAAAATATTGGCGCTGGGCGCGGCCCTGGAGGCGCGCAGCGGGCATCCCCTGGCCAAAGCGTTCCTGGCGTACGCATCCTCCCGCGGGGTAGCGCCGGCGGTACCCGTGTCTTTCCGATCCATTTCCGGATCCGGCCTGGAGGGGGAGATCGCCGGCCATAAGGTAGCAGTGGGTTCGGCGCGGCTGATGGTGGAGCAGGACGCCGCCAACGGCGTTTTCGCCGGGGAAGCGGCGCGGTTGTCCCGGGAGGGCGCAGGCTTGATCTACCTGGCCGTGGACGGCGCTTGCGTAGGCCTGGCGGCGGTTACCGATCCCCTGAAACCGGAAGCCGGCGAGGCCGTGCGGACATTGCTAGAGATGGGCCTGCGACTGTTGATCCTGACGGGCGATGCGGAGGCGCCCGCCTTGGCGGTGGGGAAGGCGCTGGGGATAGGAGAAGTGGAGGCGGGCCTGCAACCCGGCGGCAAGGCCGCCATCATCCGGAGCCTGCGCGGAGAGAAGAGCGGAGACGGACCGGCCGCCGCCAAGGGGAAGGTCGCCTTTGTGGGGGACGGCATCAACGATGCTCCCGCCCTGGCTTCGGCCGATGCGGGCCTGGCCTTGGCGGGGGGCTCCGATATGGCCATCGCCGCCGGGGACATCATCCTCATGTCCGGTGATTTGCGCGGGGTGCCTCGTACCATCGCCCTGGCGCGCGCCTGCCTGCGGACCATCCAGCTGAATCTGATCTGGGCTTTCGGGTACAATATCATCCTTATACCCGTGGCCGCCGGAATAATGCATCCATTGGGTTGGGACCTGAATCCCGTGATTGCCGGAGCGGCCATGGGCCTTTCCAGCGCCTTGGTGATGGCCAATAGCCTGCGCTTGAAGAAGTTCAAGCCTTCCATATAGGGGGGAAAGGGCCGGATTGCCACAAGCTTGACACGATTCCTGGGTTATATTTTTCCGGAACCGCGGCGATTTCGCGGTGAAGAGCAAGTACTTTACCGGACGCAAAGGGGCATCGTGGGTTCTGGAAAGACGGACATCGCCGCGGGAGGTTTTGCGCGTTGCGGCTTGGGTCCCTCTGCCAAAGCGGAATGGTACCGCACGGCGCTCCGGTTTATCTCCGATGACAGGCGGGAAAAGTTCAACGTCCTTTACAATGCGAGGAATGGGGACAAGGATTTTTCCATCCACGGGATAGGCGCCGGCTTGCGGGATGCCTACGCCGATTCGACATTGCAATTCCGCCTGCCCCCGGCCTTGGGCAAAAGCGGCTATTCCTCCGCTCCGATAAAATCTATGTTCATGCTTTAGGCGCCGTAGGTGCTTTAGGCTTCATAAACATCCGGGAGGAATTAACGAATGTCAGACATCAAATTGAAGGGCAATCCCATCCATACTTCCGGGGCCCTGCCCGCGGTGGGTTCCCAGGCGCCGGATTTCCGCCTTACCAAGACCGACTTGTCGGACGTGAGCCTTAAGGATTTCGCGGGCAAGAAGGTGTTGCTCAACATCTTCCCCAGCCTAGATACGGGCGTGTGCGCCATGTCCGTGCGGAAGTTCAATCAGGAAGCCAGCGAATCGCCCAATGCCGCCATCGTGGGCGTGTCGCGGGATTTGCCCTTTGCGCACAAGCGTTTTTGCACTGCGGAAGGCATCGAAAAGCTGGTGACGACTTCGGCTCTGCGGGATGATTCCTTCGGCAAGGCTTACGGGGTGACCATCGTGGACGGCGGCATGGCGGGGCTTCTTTCCCGCGCCGTGGTCATTCTGGACGAGAAGGGCAAGGTTCTATATACGGAACAGGTCCCTGAAATCACCCAGGAACCGGATTACGCAGCCGCATTGAAGGCGCTGCGGGGCTGATGATCCGCAAGGGGTGGAGCGACCGGCAAAGGCCGGAAACGCGGGCCGGCCATCCTAGGTAACAGGGCGGCTACCTCCCGAGACAGAACCGGCCCGGGGCCCCGGGCCCCGGGCCGCCCATACCCTTCTCCTTGCCTTCCCTATCCGCCCCTGGTGTTCCTTTACCGGCTCGGCCACCGCTCCGGTAAGCGGGAAGGGGCGCGGAGGGATGGTGAAGGGACCGGGTGCGGGGCGCGCTTGTCCAACCGGCTCTCACCAGGCGCGGATAGGAACCCGGCAGTAACCGCGAATGACGGCAACCCAATGTTCCGGGAGCCGGACCGCGGCATTCCGCTTTGCTAATTTATCGGATCTGATTCCCGGATTCCCAGAAGGAGCCCCCCTTGTCCAAATCCTCCGGCCGAAATTTCCTGGTCATCGTCGCGCTCCTTTTCGTGGGACTGCTGATTTATTTCAAACCCAAAAAGGCGGACGTTGCGGCGGGTTCTCCGGCCTCGGCCGGCGCGCCGGCGGCCAAGCCCGCCGTGGCGGATCCTTCGGGCGGCGCCCCGGCGGCCGGGAGCGCGACCGCAACCGCAACCGGCGGAGGAACCTCGCCAGCCAAAGCCGGCGCAGCCCCGGGGCCCGCGGGCGCGCCGGTACCGGTAACCGCCAGGGTACTCCAGGCGCAGCGCCTGGACAATAGCGTGACCAGTTCCGGGAACGTGCTGGCCAACGAGGAGGTGGAAGTCCGCAGCGAGATCCAGGGCAAGGTCAAGCGCATCCTGTTCCAGGAAGGATCGCGGGTTAAGAAGGGCGATCTGCTGGTTAAGATCGAAGACGCGGAACTGCAGGCCACCAGCCTGCAAGCGCAGTCCCGCCGCAAGCTGGCGGAAGACAACGAATACCGCATGCGCATGCAGCTGAAGATAGAAGCGGTGGCGCAGAAGGATTATGATCAGTCCCTCAACGAACTGAACCTGGCCAAAGCGGAATCGCAGCTCTTGCGCGCCCAATTGGACAAGACGGAATTGCGCGCCCCTTTCGGCGGCGTGGTCGGGTTGAAGCAGATCAGCGAGGGCGCCATCGTGAATCCCGCCACCTTAATCACGACCCTGCAGGAAATCGATCCGGTGAAGGTGGACTTCACGGTCCCGGGCAAATACGCCGGCTACGTGAAGCCGGGCCAGGCCATCAACTTCACCGTCCAGGGATCGGACACGCGCCACCAGGGCAAAATCTACGCGGTGGATCCGCGCATCGATGCGGAAAGCCGCACCCTGCGCCTGCGCGCCATGTGCCCCAATCCCAACGGGAAGATCCTGCCGGGCGCCTTCGCCACCATCGAAGTGCCTTTCGAGACGGTGCCTGCGGCCTTGCTGGTCCCGGCCCAGGCGCTTTCCGCCGATGCGGCCGGCACCAAGGTTTACCTTTTCAAGGCGGGCAAGGCCACGCCCCGGCCGGTGGCGGCCGGTTTGCGCACGGACTCCACCGTGCAAATCACCGCGGGCCTGGCCGCCGGTGATACCGTCATCACTTCCGGCGTGGTGCAACTCCGCCCCGGATCCGCGGTCACCCTTTCCCAAATCGATTGAGGGCGCCCGAAATGAGTCTTTCCTCCATCAGCATCAAGCGCCCCGTCCTGGCGACGGTAGTCTCCATTCTCATCATCGTGTTCGGCATGATAGGCTATTTCTATCTGGGCGTGCGCGAATTCCCGGCGGTCGATCCGCCCACCATCACCGTTTCCACCTCCTATCGCGGCGCCAGCGCCGACATCATCGAGGCCCAGGTGACGGAGATCATCGAAGAGTCCATCAACGGCATCGCCGGCATCCGTTCCATCAATTCGGTCAGCCGCGAGCAGCAGAGCAGCATCACGGTGGAGTTCGATCTGGGCGTGGACCTGGACGTGGCCGCCAACGACGTGCGCGATCGCGTTTCCCGCGTAATCAAGAGCCTGCCCGTGGATGCGGATCCCCCCACGGTGGCCAAGGCGGACGCCAACGCCTTTCCCATCATCATGGCCACGGTGCAGAGCGATACGCGGAACATCCTGGAGGTGACCGCCATCGGGACCCAGCTCAAGGAACGTTTCCAGACCATCCCGGGCGTGGCTGAGGTGCGCATCTGGGGCGAGAAGAAATACGCCATGCGCCTGTGGATCGATCCCAAGAAGCTGGCGGCCTATTCCCTGACGGTGTTGGACGTGCGCAACGCCCTGAACGCGGAGAACGTGGAGTTGCCCTCCGGCCGCATCGAGGGCACGGAGACGGAGCTGGACTTGCGGACCATGGGCCTGTTGGAGACGGAAGAGGATTTCAACAACCTGATCATCCGCGCGGACGGCGCGAAAGTGGTGCGTTTCCGCGACGTGGGCCGCGCCGTGCTGGGCGCGGAGAACGAACGGACCATCCTCAAGAACAACGGCGTCCCCATGATCGGCCTGGCCCTGACGGCCCAGCCGGGGGCCAACAATCTGGCTATCGCCAAGGAATTCCACAAGCGCTTCGCACACGTCAAGGAATACGTCCCCAACGATGTGGTCGTCAAGCTGGGCTTCGACAGCACGCTGTTCATCCGGAAGTCCATCCTGGAAGTGGAGGAGACGGTTTTCATCGCTTTCGTGCTGGTGCTGCTCATCATCTTCCTGTTCCTGCGCGATTGGCGCACCACGATCATCCCCGTAATTGCGATCCCGGTGTCCCTGATCGGCACTTTCTTCGTGATGTACCTGGCGGGATTCACCATCAATGTACTGACCTTGCTGGGCATCGTGCTGGCCATCGGCCTGGTGGTGGACGACGCCATCGTGGTTCTGGAGAACATCTACGCCAAGATCGAAAAGGGGATGGAGCCTTTGGAGGCGGGCCGCAAGGGGGCCGCGGAGATCTTCTTCGCGGTGGTCTCCACCACCCTGGTTTTGGGCGTGGTCTTTTTGCCCATCATCTTCCTGCAGGGTTTCACGGGCCGGCTGTTCCGCGAGTTCGGCGTGGTGGTGGCCGGTTCGGTGTTCATATCCGCTTTCGTTTCGCTTTCCCTGACCCCGATGATGACGACGCGCATCGTCAAGGCGCGCCAACGGCACGGCCGCTTCTACGAGTGGACGGAACCCTTCTTCCGGCGCTTGCAGGACGGCTACCGCTCCAGCCTGGTATCCTTCCTGCGCTTCCGCTGGGTGGCGCTGATCATCGTCGCGGCCTCCATATCGGCCGGCGTCTGGTTCTTCTTCAACGTCAAGCAGGAACTGGCGCCCGTGGAGGACCGCGGCATGTTCATGGTGAACGCCACCGCCCAGGAAGGGGCCACTTACGAGTTCATGGAAAACTACATGAACAAGATGATCAAAACGGTCAAGGACGCCGTTCCGGAATCCGATGTCATGCTCTCGGTGACGGCTCCCAGCTTCTCCGGGACCGCGGTGAATACCGGCTTTATCCGCATGTACCTGACGGATCCGGAGAAGCGCAAGCGATCCCAGATGGAGATCATGAATGCGGCCATGGCCAAGGTCAAGAGCCTGACGGGCGCGCGCGTAAATTCCGCTTTCGATCAGACCATCCAGGTGGGCGCGCGCAACGGCCTGCCCGTGCAGATGATCATCCAGGCGCCCAGCTTCGAGAAGCTCAGGGAGGTGCTGCCCAAATTCGTGGAGGAGGCGCGCGCCAATCCCACCTTCTCCGTGGTGGACGAAAACCTCAAGCTGAACAAGCCTGAGATCAGGGTGGACATCGATCGGGAGCGTATGCGCAGCCTGGGGGTGTCCGTGCGGGACGTGGCCACGGCCCTGCAGCTGGCGTTCAGCGGCCTCCGCTTCGATTATTTCATCAAGGACGGCCGCCAGTACCAGGTGATCGGGCAGGTGGACAGGCAGTTCCGCATGGAGCCGGCGGACTTGAAGAACATCCAGGTGAAGAACGGCAAAGGCGAATCCGTGAGCCTGGACAATCTGGTCACCTATAAAGAGCAGATCAATCCGCCCCAACTGTTCCGCTACAACCGCTACGAGTGCGCCACCGTTTCCGCCGGACTGGCGCCGGGCATGACCTTGGGCGACGGCATTACCGCCATGCGGGCCGTGGCAAAGAAGGTATTGGATCAAAGCTTTGTGACCGCCTTGGCGGGCCCCGCGCGCGATCAGGCGGAAGCTTCCGGGGGCCTGATGTTCGCCGCCATCCTGGCCCTGGTGCTGGTATACCTGGTGCTGGCGGCCCAATTCGAAAGCTATCGCGATCCGTTGATCGTGATGTTCACGGTGCCGCTGGCTTTGTGCGGCGCAATGCTGGCTCTTTGGTATTTCAACCAGACGCTGAACATCTTCAGTGAAATCGGCATCATCATGCTGATAGGCCTGGTGACCAAGAACGGCATCCTCATCGTCGAGTTCGCCAACCAACGCCGCCATCATGGGCTGGAGCTGGTGGACGCGGTCCAGGACGCCGCCGCATCGCGCTTCCGCCCCATCGTCATGACCAGCCTGGCCACGGTGCTGGGGACCTTGCCCATTGCGCTGGCCTTGGGCGCGGGCTCCAAGAGCCGCATGCCCATGGGCATAGCGGTGGTGGGCGGATTGCTGTTCTCGCTGGTGCTGACCCTGTATGTGGTGCCGGCCATGTACAGCTATCTGGCCAAGCGGGGAAAGCTGGCGCCCATGGATGGGGGTGAGGGTGAGGATGAGAAGCACGCGGTAGCGCACCGGAGCGAGGTATGAAAGGCGGAGAGAGGTTGCAGGAAGAGAAGATTTTGGAAAGTGGATCTTCGCGCCCCCTCCGATGGTTGGGGGCCGTTTCTTATCTCCCGATTTTCATTTTGCAGTTTTCAATTTTCAATTTGCAAAGGCCGCTTTCCGCTGAACCCCTTCTGACCCTCCCCCAAGCCCTCTCCCTTTCCCTGGATTCCAACCGCGCTTATCGCATCTCCGTACTCGAGGCGCGTTCGGCCAAAGAGTCGGTGTCTTGGGGGGAAGCGGGGTTATTGCCCAAACTGGACGCCACGGCCTCTTATGGGAAAGGCGTCAATGAAGCGCGCGTAACGCGCGTGGGCACTCCGGAGCAATACATCAGGAACGCCGAGAGCACCACCAAGCTGGCGGGCCTCAACGGCACCTGGACCCTATTCGACGGGCTCGCCGCGCTGGCCGCCCATGATCGGCTGGCTTCCACGGCCGCGCTCGCGGGCGAACGCAAAGAACAGATGCGTCAGAACCTGGCTTCGCTGGTCACCTTGGCCTATGTGGACGTGGTGAGGCAACGCACCTTGTTGGCCGCTTTGGACTCGGCCGTGGCCCTGTCGCAGGAACGCGTCAAGATCACCAAGGGCAAATACGGCTTCGGGGGCGTGTCCAAGCTGGAGATGCTCCAGGCCCAGCTCGATTTGAACCAGGATTTGTCCGCGCGTCTTAAGCAGGCCGTGGCGGTGGGTACCGGCAAGCGCAATCTCAACCGCCTGCTGGCGCGCGAGGATTCCGTCGCTTACGAAGTCGAGGATTCCATCCGCTTGGATCCGCCCCAGGCCTACCAGGACTTGCGCGCCGCCGCGATGGAGCGATCGCCGGATATAAGGCAAGCGATATGGACGCAGCGCGCGGCTTCGGCCGGATTGCGGGAATACGTGGGCCATCTGCTGCCTCAGGTAGGCTTATCGCTCGGCTATAACTATTCCCTGGCGGAAGCGCAGGTGGGAGCGGTCACTTCCAATGAGGCTTTAGGATGGGCCTACGGAGTTAACGTGAAGATGAACCTGTTCGATGGGTTTACCTTGCCGGCGGACTACCGCAACGCCCGGCGCGCCGTGGCCAAGGCCGGATTGCAATTGGACGAAACCAGGGATGCGGTCGGCGCGTCCCTTTCCGAGGCGCATGCCGCTTATGTCGCCAATATGGAGGAGTTATCCTTGGAAACCGCGAACATGGCCTTGGCCCGGGAGAATGTGGGCATCGCCATGGAACGGTTGCGTTTGGGCACTATTGCCTCCCTGGAACTGAGGGCGGCTCAGGAGAATTTCGTATCCGCGGAAACCCGGCTGGTTTCCGCGCGGTTTGAAAGCAAACGCGCGGAGACTGAGTTGCTCAGGTTAGCGGGCCGTTTGGCGCCAAGCTCCGGTCCGTGATTTTCCCGTCGCTCCGGGAAGACTTGGCGCGCACGCCGACCAGCATCAAGAGCAGGCCCAACACGCCATAGCAAAGCGTCGAAGGTTCCGGAACCGGTGCCGGAGTTGTCGCCGCAACCTCGGTTATGGAATTGTCCGTCACGCCCCCGAAATCGGCGCTCCAGACTTTCCCTCCCTCTTTGTCATCCAGGGTAAATTCGCAAGGCACCGGGTCGAAGCTGTTCGCCGAGGCGGGAATTCGCGGAGGTTTGATTTCCGGACTGTTCCCCAATTCCCAACCCGATCGATCCTGCGAAGGGCCGTGGCGATCCGAAAAGGACTTATGGCCTTCCGCGAAAGGTCGGTAGCGATCCGCAAATGCGATCCAGCCCTGATTGGATGCGTTCAAAAATTTATCGGAAACTTGTACGGTCCTGATGGGACAGGAAAATGCCGTTTTCATCGCCACGAGTGTGATTAGTCCAAGTATTGGTTTCATTGTGTCTCCCCTTTAATGCCAATAAAGTTCCCTCTCATGCAACTAACAATGAAAATCCGGCAAACTTTTCGGGGGCGGCCGCAAAATCCGGAATCCAGCGTGAAATAACCCCTTCCAAAATCCCATCCCTCTCAAGTTTCCAAATATGGCCGGGGTGCCGGTCACGGGGCTGCGCCCTGTAACTGGGAAGCTACCTCCTGGGGCGAATCCTCCCGTGTATCTTATTATACAATCATACAATCGCCTTGCGGGCGCGCCGCGGTTTGGCGGCGACCACTATCAGCCTTCCGGATTCGCCCGCGTCCGGGCCGGCTCCGCTCCAGTCCGCATACACGCGTTCCAACCGCAGTCCCACGGGGCGCAATAAGGCTTCCAGCTCGGAACGGTTCCAGGTTTTCACGGTCATCTTAGCCACGCAACTCCCGGCCCCCGGATTGTCGGCCTCTCGCCCGTTATGGGAAGGTTGCGCGGAAATCCGGCCGCTGGCGGGATCGAAGCGGAGGCGGAATACGACGTTGCGCCCGCGCGCCGAAATGCTGCGCTCCCCGTCCAGGAACCAGGCCCGGTCCCGATCGAAGATATGGAAGCACACCAGACCGCCCGGCCGCACCGCGCTCCGGAGGGCCCGGAGGCGGCGCAGGATTTCCGCGTCGGATCCGCGTCCCAAGGCTTGCGTCAGCAACAGGGCCCTGTCATAGCGGCCCTCCCGGACGGGAGAGCGTTCCCGGGCCAGGCCTGCGCCTGCCACCTTGTGGCCGAGCCGGGTTAACTCAGCGGTTACCCCGGGCGGCGCGCCACCGTAGGCGATCAGGGTATTGTCTCCGAACAGGTACAGGGCATTGACCAGGAAGGATGCCATGGTGGCATCCTCCGGAAGGAAAGCCTGGGCCAAAAAGTCCGCGACGCCGTAAACATCCGGCTTGCCATCGGCCCCGAACCGGTTAATCACCGCTTCTCCGGAACCGATCGGATCCGCAAGCTCCGGGCTGCGCGCGTTATGCGTTCCCAATGCAGACGTTGTCATCGCAACCTCCTCGAAAAACAAAAAAAAGCCCGCTCTGGGGAGCGGGCTTCTTGATTACACGGTTATCTACCTGTGTATTAAAGCGACCCGCTCCTATTTCCCCGATAGCGGGTATGCATGGCGATGCTCACGGATTGATATTCCATCGGCACGCGACAAGAACGCCAAGCTGATTTGGATAGGGTGGTTTGCTGGGCCGGGATGGTCATGGTAGGAAGTATACTCAAATTCGCGATCATGTCAACAATGTAACCCAACCGCAACCGCAAAAGCCTCCCAGGGCCCGTAGATTATGGCTCGGATGCCTACAATTAAAAAAGAAATCCCTGTGCTGGGGAAGGAAAAAAAAGATATTTATAACACTCCAATCAACAAGGGGATATGAAATGCTTTGGGCGATTTGCGCTGTGTTGATGGCTCTCTGGTTGGTGTCCATGGCGACATCCATGACCATGGGCGGCCTGGCGCATCTGTTCCTGGTCGCCGCCGTCGCCGTCCTCCTGTTCCGCGTCTGGCAAAGCCGGACAACGACCTAGGCGCGGGCAACCGGATTTTCCGTAGGCCCCGTCACCGCGGGCCCCGCATCCAACCGATGCACGTCTCCAATTGTTCCCGCATCGTCACCCTACCCGCATGGAATCTACGGCCGTGTCCCGGCAATACCCACTCAAAAGGGTAACCCCGCAGTTTCTCCATGGACTCCGTCTGCTGGCGCCAGGAATGCCAGCAAGCGTCGCGGAATGCGTACAAATGGGCGCGCCGTTGCGAATAGGCCAGATGATCGCCCGTGAACAGAAAGGCATCCCGGTAAAGCAGAGCGCAACTGCCTTGCGTATGGCCGGGTACCGGAATGATGCGCAGATCCGGCGCCAGCTCAACGGTTTGCTCCCCGACGAGGATCCGTTCCGCCGCCAGCGTGGAACCCCCCGCATCTCCCGCGTGGATAATGCGTTCGCAGGCGAACCGCTCCCGCCAGAAATCATGGTCGGCCACATCGTCCCCGTGGGTCAGGAACAGCCAGCGCACGCCGCCCAGGCTTTGCAGGCGGGCCGCCAGCGTTTCCGAGCGGCGGGGGGAATCCACCAGCACGTTGCCTTCCGCGCGGCGGATGAAGTAGCCGGCGGCCCCGTAGGACTTCGCGCTGTGGTAACCGCAATGATACACCTCTTCCGCGACCGGCACGGGAAAGGCCGATCGGATGGCGGGCATTTCCGGGGCGCGCGCGCGCGTGCCGATGGAGGCGGTAGGACAGGCCGTCAATGCCAGCAGGGCCAGGCGGCGATCTTGGGACGATTCCGGTTGGACGCGCACGGCCGATTGCCCGGCGGTGCGATGGAAGGTTCCCGGCGCCATCCAACGGCAGGTATCGCAATCGATGCAGGTATCATCCACGTACAAATCGCCGGGCGCGTTGCCGGGCAGGCTGCGTTTGGGATGGGCCATGTTCGCAATCTACACTCGCGGCCGGGACGGGACCGGAACTGGGAACGGAGAAGCGGAGAGTTCCCACTGGACTCCTGCCCAAATTTTCACTACATTGACTCATTCATCTATTGGCTTCTTCACCTTTTGAACGGTTCTTAATCCCATGGCTGACAACTACATACGCGTGCGCGGGGCCAAGGCCCACAACCTCAAGAACATAGACGTGGACATACCCAAGGATAAGCTGGTGGTGATCACGGGCCTCTCCGGTTCGGGTAAATCCTCGCTTGCCTTCGATACCATCTACGCGGAAGGCCAACGCCGCTACGTGGAATCGCTATCGGCGTATGCCCGCCAGTTCCTGGGGCTGATGGAAAAGCCGGACGTGGATTTGATCGAAGGCCTGTCCCCGGCCATCAGCATCGATCAGAAATCATCTGGCCATAACCCGCGTTCCACCGTGGGCACCATCACCGAGGTTTACGATTACCTGCGCCTCCTGTACGCACGCGTAGGCCATGCGCGCAGTCCCGCGTCCGGCAAGCGGCTCAAGAGCCAGACCGTGCAGGAAATCGTCGACGCGGTGCTGGCCTTGCCGCATCGCAGGCTTAAGGAAAGCAAGGACTCCAAAAAGGCGGAGGCGGCGGCCAAGGAAGAGGGCGGCGTCAAAATCATGCTGCTGGCCCCATTGGTCAAGGATCGCAAGGGTACTTACGAAGAACTGTTCGCCCGTTACCTGGCGCAGGGCTACGTGCGCGCCCGCGTGGACGGCCAGGTCTACCAATTGGAAGAGAAGATCAAGCTGGATCGTTACGTTAAGCACAATATCGAGTTGGTGGTGGACAGGCTGGTGATCAAGAAGGACACGCGCGACAATGCCGAGGCCAAGAAGCGCCTCACCGATTCCGTGGAACTCACCTTAGGGCTAGGCGAGCGCGAAATGCTGGTGAACCTGGCGGATGAGAAGGAGGATGTGTTCTTTTCCGAGCGCCTGGTGGATCCGGCCACGGGCAAATCCTTTTCCGAAATCGAACCGCATACCTTTTCCTTCAATTCGCCTCATGGCGCCTGCCCGGTCTGCAACGGGCTGGGTTTCATCAAGGAAGTGGATCCCAAAAGCGTTTTCGATGCGGAGCTGTCCATCAACGGCGGCGGCATCCTGCCGTGGGCCCGTTCCGCGGACAAGGAATCCTCCTGGCCCATGCAATTGCTGAAGCAGATCGCCAAGTCCGAGGGGTTCTCGCTGGATACGCCCATCAAGGGCCTGGCCAAGAAGCACGTGGAAATCCTCCTCAACGGCACGGGCGAAGAGCGTTACAAGGTCAAGTGGGGCGGGGACGGGGCCAATACCTGGCAGGCGCGCTTCGAGGGCGTCGTGTCCAGCCTCAAGCGCAAATACGAGCAGACGGATTCGGATTTCGTGCGGCGCGAGATAGAAGAGTACATGGATGATAAGCCCTGCGCGTCCTGCAAAGGCTATCGGCTCAAGCCGGAAACCATGACCGTCACCATCCGCGGCCTCAACATCACGGATATCGGCGAGATGTCCATCCGCGACGCGTTCGATTGGACCAAGGCCTTGCAGGAAGCGGCGGCCTGCATGGACCGCGCCGAGTCCACCCTGTACCAGTTCTTCAAGATCCCGCAAATCGATCCCTCCGAGGACGATCTCTCCGAGAACGAACGCGCCATCGCCAAGCAGGTGTTCAAGGAAATCCTGGGCCGCCTCACCTTCCTGGTCAGCGTGGGCCTCAACTACCTGAGCCTAAGCCGCACCGCGCGTACGCTTTCCGGGGGCGAATCCCAGCGCATCCGCCTGGCTTCGCAAATCGGCACCGGCCTTTCCGGCGTGCTCTACGTGCTGGACGAACCTTCCATCGGCCTGCACCAACGCGACAACGAACGCCTGCTCAAGACCCTGCATCGCCTGCGCGATCTGGGCAACACGGTGCTGGTGGTGGAACATGACGCGGACACCATCCGCCAGGCGGACTATGTGCTGGACATCGGTCCCGGCGCCGGCGAGCACGGCGGGCGGGTGGTATTTTCCGGCACGCCGGACAAGCTGATCGCCTCCGGCAATACGGATACCGGCGCTTACCTTTCCGGCAAACGCCGCATCGACCTGGGGGAAATCCTGGAGGAGATCCGCGCGCTCCAGGTGCGCTTCGTATCGGAGCGTTCGGACAAGGTGCTGAAGCTCACGGGCGTGACGCACAATAACCTGAAAAACGTGGATGTGGAATTGCCTTTAGGCCGCTTCATATCGGTCACGGGCGTTTCCGGATCGGGCAAGTCCTCCCTGGTCAACGATGTGCTCTCGCGCATCCTGGCCAAGGAAATCCACGGCGCCAAGGCGCGCCCGGGCGCGTTCAAGTCTATCAAAGGGCTGGAGCATATCGACAAGGCCATCGTCATCGATCAATCGCCCATCGGACGCACGCCGCGTTCCAATCCCGCCACCTATACCGGCCTCTTCACCGAGATCCGCAACCTGTTCGCCATGACCCAGGAGTCCAAGATCCGCGGCTATAAGCCCGGCCGCTTCAGCTTCAACGTCAAGGGCGGCCGCTGCGAGAATTGCGAAGGCGACGGACTGATCCGCATCGAGATGCAATTCCTGCCGGACGTGTACGTGACCTGCGAGGTATGCAAGGGCAAGCGTTACAACCGAGACACTTTGCAAATCGACTACAAGGGCAAGAACATCGCCGAGGTGCTGGAGATGACCATTGAGGAGGGGTATGTCTTCTTCCAGAACCTGCCCGCTCTGGCCAACAAGCTCAAGACCATGCTGGACGTGGGGCTGGGCTATATCCGCATGGGGCAATCTGCCACCACGCTTTCCGGCGGCGAGGCGCAACGCATGAAGCTCTCGGCGGAACTGTCGCGCCGATCCACGGGCCGGTCCTTCTATATCCTCGATGAACCTTCCACGGGCCTGCACTTCGAGGACGTACGGAAGTTGTTGGTGGTATTGCATTCGCTGGTGGCGCAAGGCAATACCGTGCTGGTCATCGAGCATAACCTGGACATCATCAAGAATTCCGAATGGCTGGTGGACATGGGCCCGGAAGGCGGCGAAGCCGGCGGGCGCGTGATAGCCAAGGGCACGGTGGCGGAAGTGGCCGCCGCCAAGGATTCCTATACGGGCGAGTGGCTGGCGAAACTGATTGAGATGGAGAAGACCTTTCCGCCTGTCAAAGCGGCGCGCGCCCGCGGCGAGACGCAAGAGGCCGGAACGAACGGGAATGGGGGCGGAAGCGGCAGCAAGAATGCGGAAGGGAAATCCCGGAACGGGGATAGTACCTTGGATGTTACGGTAGCGGCGGAGAAACGGGTGGAGCCGGTGGCGACGGACGTGTTCGGGCGTCAGCGCGGGGCCACGGGGGAAGAGACCGCGGAGGCGCTGGAGGCCAAGGAGCGCAAGCGGGGGCGGCCGGGGAAGGCGATCAAGGTTTAGGTTTGGAAGCGGAGCGGTTCCCTTAACCGGTTTCATTTGCCTTTTTAAGGAGCAAGTCCTAGCTTTCCGATAATGCGCTTCCACATCCCCGGACTTATCCTGGCCGCGGCCATCAGCTTCTCCGCCGCGGATATCGGCGGCAGTGCGGTCGTTACCTTGGTCATGCCGCCTCCCGGTGGCGAAGGGTATTCGGCTCTGCAGGCAGGCGAGTCTCTCCCGGAAGGGGCGGCCAGTCTATATTATCCGGCTTTGCTGGCGGAACTGCAAAGGTCCACGGGTTCGCAATTGTTCTACACCCATTCCCGGCAACAGCTGCTGCCTCTCATCAACCTGGCGGATTTATACCAGGATTTTTGGTCGGTAGCCGGGGTAGTCGCGGATCCGTCCGGGGGTACGGATATGGGGGTGGGATTCTTCCGCAACAAGGTCAGCTTCGGGGAAATCGGCAGACGGATGCCAATGGAAATGAGATTGGTATTTTCCACTCCTATGAAACCATCTATGGTCTTGGAACGGGAGTGAGGTTGGGCATCCCAGTGAGCCTGGGGGTAACGGCCAAGTTCATCGACAGCCATCTTGCGGATGGGATCAAGGGCGTCCCAACCACCCAAAGTTGGGCTTTCGATTTGGGGGCATTAGCCGACCCGCGGCTTTCCCCCGCGCCCGCTTTGGGCTGGCCGGCCATCTCCTGTACGCCTTCTTTAGCCTTGATCGTTAAAAATCCGGGTCCGGACGTCTTCTATGCGGAAGCGTGGCAGAAGGATCCCATCCCCACCACCTATTCCTTGGGATACGCCATTCGATTGGAGGCGTTTGATTTTGCGCAAGCGGAAGCCGCCGGAGATCTCGACCACGAATGGACCCGTCGATCAGAAACCTGGGACCAGGTACGATCGGTCGGATACTCCTTTCAGATCCTCTTTTTCCGCTATGGCGAGGCATGGTTGGATGACAATGCCGGAAAGCGTTACGAACATCATACCTCTAGTTCGTTGGTTTTGGATTTCCGGGCCCTCCGCCGCGCTTTGAGGCGCGGGGAAACTGGTGACTTCAGCAGCCCAGGGCCCGCCTTGGACCAGGGTTCCGCGTTCAAATCCGTACTCTTTTTGGGGATTCCGTTCCAAGCCAATCCGCATCTGGAGATAGGCATCCGCGAAATCGAATCCCGGCGGGGAATCCGCGACGGACAGAAAGCGCGCTTCTTTTTCGGCCTTTCCCTATAAGAAAAAACGGCTATACTAGACCAGGCCGGAAAGGCTCGAGGTTCCCATGCCGGAACTGCCCGACATCACCGTTTATGTGGAACGCCTGGAAGCCCTGCTGCTGGGGCGGGCGCTGCATAAAATCCGGCTGGCCAGCCCCTTCCTGCTCCGCAGCGTCTCTCCGCCTCTGGCGGCTTTCGAGGGTCAGCCGGTAACCGGCGTGGTACGTAGGGGTAAGCGCATCGTGTTCGCGTTCCCGGGGGGATTGCATCTGGCCCTCCATCTGATGGTGGCTGGGCGCCTGCACTGGAAGGCGGCGGGGGCCCCCATCCCCAAGTCGAACGGATTGATGGCGATGGATTTCCCGGAGGGAACCCTGATCCTCACCGAGAGCGGAACCAAGAAGCGCGCCGCCCTGCTGGCGTTCGCGGACCTGGAATCCCTGCAAGCGCAATTTCCGGTGGGCCTGGAACCGCTGGAGGCGACTTTGCCCCGCTTTGCCGCCGCGCTGCGTTCCGAGAACCATACCCTCAAGCGCTCGCTCACCGATCCGCGCCTGTTCAGCGGGATAGGGAATTCCTATTCCGACGAGATCCTGCATCGCGCCCGGCTCTCCCCGGTGCTGCTTACCGCCAAGCTGAGCGACGCGCAGATCAAGGCGCTGTTCAAGGCGGTGAAGGATGTGCTGCGGGAATGGACGGCCGCGCTGAGGGAGGAATCGCAAGGCAAGTTCCCGGAAAAGGTGACGGCCTTCCGCGCGGGGATGGCCGTGCACGGCCGCTATGGAAAGCCCTGCCCCGTATGCCAAAGCCCCGTGCAGCGCATCCGCTATGCCGAGAATGAAACCAACTATTGCCCGCAATGCCAGACGGGCGGCAAGCTCCTGGCCGATCGCGCGCTCTCCGGCCTGCTCCGCAAGGATTGGCCGCGCAGCCTCGATGAAATGGAAAAGTTGTTGGCCCGGCATAAGGCATCCATCGAGGGGTTGCCGGCGCATGAGACCGGGTGACTTGCAGGCAGCGGGCCAAAAACCTATTTAAGGGCTATGTATTTCCTGCTCCGCTTGGTCGTCAGCGCCTTCAGCCTGGGGCTCGCATCGCGCTTGATTCCGGGATTTTACGTCGCGGATTGGACCACCATGTTCCTGGCGGCGTTTCTGCTCAGCATCGTGAACGCGGTACTCAAACCCGTCCTCGTCTTCCTCACCTTTCCCATCACCATCCTGACCTTGGGCCTGTTCCTGATGGTCCTGAACGCGGCTATGCTGGGATTCGTGGCTTGGCTGCTCCCGGGATTCGCCATCGCCGGCTTCATTCCGGCGTTCCTGGGCTGGTTGGTGATGTGGGTGGCGGGAGCGGTCCTGAATATCCGTCCCTCGCGTCCCGATCCGTAGCGGGATTCCGGTATCGTTCCTTTCCCTTTCACCACCCCGTTAAGTAAATTCAGGCTGCAGGAGCAGGTCATGAGCCGATTCCGCGGACCTTTTGCGGCCGCCCGAAAATACCTCCTTCGTTTCAGCGCCCTGGCTTGCGTTTTGGTTTATGCTTTGCATTCCGCGGATGTAGAACGTCTCAAACCTTTGCGGAACTCTTTGGCAGCCGCGGTACGGATCTCGGAAGTCGCTCTGGGATCTTCCGAAAACATCCCGGCCTCGCAGGCCGCCATGGGTTCTTCCCCTGAAGCCCCGGCTGCTGCGATTGATACCTCCGTCGCGGCGGCGCGTCCCCTTGCCGCCGCGGACCACAATCATAAATGCTGCTGTCGGCATGCGGGGAACAGGTGTGAAATGGGATGCTGTTCGGCGCGGGAGCAAGCCGCGCCCGGCGAACCCTGTTACCGGGAATGCGGCGGCGGCCCGCAAGCCCAGGTCCCATCGCCCCTCGCCAGCCACTTGCCCCCCTTCCCTGCGCGGTACGCGGCTTCGATTCCCATCGCGCCCATGCCCACGAGACGGGCGCCCGCCCCCTTTTCCTTCCCTTCCCAGCCTCGCGAAAAAGTCCCCATCGCCTGATCCGTTTCCGGATTTCGCAATCGGCTGTTCTTCATTCGTCATTGCCGCCGCGGTAGGTTCCGCGTCGGCGCACTGGGCAATAAAATCCGAAAGGGATTAAAATGGAATTACTAAAAGTTGTGCAACGCCGGGACTTCAAAAGAGGCGCGCTCCGTTTGGGATTGGCCGCGACCATGGCCCTTGGCTTATTGGGTTGCGACCACGGCGAGGATGGGCCCGAGCCGACCCTGAAGATCGAAACCCCGGCCAATGGCGCTACGGTCACCGGGCCCAACGTGCTGCTGCGGGTTTCCACCACGCATTTCACCTATGCGGGCGGGGCCTTGGGCAAGGCTTCGGCGGCCCAGCACGGGGATGACGTCAAGGGGGGCCATATCCACGTATTCCTGGACAAGCCGGACAGTTTAGACGCATATACCGTGACAAACCTCACAAATGCAGATACCGCTACCCTGGCCATCACCACGGCGGGCGCGCATTATCTCATCGTGACCGGGGCGGATGCCTCCCATGCGGACGTGGAGAGCATGCGGGATTCCGTGGCGTTCACGGTGACGCTTCCCTGAAGGCGCGGGATCGGCGGGTATGAAGTCACGATTCGCGCCCGCCGCCGGCGTCCTGGCGGCGGCTTTGCTGCTGCCGGGATGCTTCCAATCCTTCAACGGACCCAGGCCCATCGTGACCGAAGGCGCTTTGACGGACGTGCTTTACGGACCGGCGCGCCGCCTGGTCGGCAGGTCCTGCGCGGACTGCCACGCCAAGAACGGAAACAATGAGACCCATGGGGATGCCTGGGGCCATGCCATCCGGTTGGATTCCTATCAGGATTGGATCGATGGACGCCGCGTGCTGCTGGAGCGCCTGGACACGGTTACCGCCGCGGAGCAGGATCCTCCCGTGGCCGCGATGCCTTCGGCGGGCTTCCGCTATCCCCTTAGCGATTCCGAGCGCGATACCCTGCTGCAATGGATCCGGAGGGGCTCGCCCAATACGGAAAGCGGCTTCGCGGAAGGGTTGTGATCCGGGTAACCGAAGTGTTACTGCGCGAAAGCGGAAGGATCAGGTCTCCAGGACGCCCAGGTAGGGCCCAAGCACCCGGTGAAGGCCCGCGATGGTGATCGGCTTGACCAGGAAATCCTGCATGCCGGCCGCCAGGCAGTCCTTCCTATCGGAGGAGAAGGCATTGGCGGTGAGCGCTATGATGGGGATGGCCCTCCATTCCGGGCGTTTGCGGATCTCGACGGTTGCCTGCAGGCCGTCCATTTCCGGCATCTGCAAATCCATCAGGATCATCTCGTACTCCGCGCCGGCCAGCATCCGCAGGGCTTCCCGCCCGTTGCCGGCCACGTCAATCCTCTCGAAATAATCCTCCAACAGGGCCTTGGCCACGCGTACGTTGACATGGTTGTCCTCCGCCAACAGCACGCGTCCGCCGCGGCGCAGGCGGGCCGGGGCCTCTTTCCCCATCTGCACCGGGGCCTGCGTAGGGGGCAACAGCAGTGTGAGGCAGATATCCGTGCCTACGCCTTCCCGGGACCGGATATCGATGTCGCCGCCCATCATCCTGGCGAATTGCAGGGAGATGGCCAGGCCCAGTCCCGTGCCGCCGAAATTCCGGGGGGTGGAGGAATCGCCCTGCTCGAAGGGCTGGAAAAGCCGGGCCAATTTGTCGTTTGAGATGCCGATGCCGGTATCCACGATGTGCAGTTGGAAGCGTCCCTCGGGCCCATAGGCATGCGTCACCGTCACGGAACCCTTGGGCGTGAACTTGAGCGCGTTGTTCAAAAGGTTCATGAGGATCTGGCCCACGCGCAAAGGATCCCCGGATACCCAATCGGGAACGGGCGGAGTCGCTTTCAATATGAGCGCGATGCCTTGGGAGCCGGCGTCGAACTTCATGATGCCGACGCTTTCCGAGACCAGGCGGCCCAGTTGGAAAGGGCGCACGTCCAACTGCATCTTGCCGGATTCGATCTTGGAGAGGTCGAGGATGTCGTTGAGGATGGAAAGCAGGCTGAGCCCGCTGGCTTTGATCAATTCCACGCTGGCGCGCGCCTCCGCGGCGATATTGGAATGCAGCAAGGCTTCCGACATGCCCAGCACGCCGTTCATGGGCGTCCTGATCTCATGGCTCATCTGGGCCAGGAAGCGGCTCTTGGCCTGGCTGGCTTCTTCGGCGCGGATGACCACGCTCTGCAATTCCAGCGTGCGCTCGAGCACCTTGATCTCCAGCGGCAGGCTGGCCTTGCGGGCATGGAACATGAAATAGGCGAGCATGATGGAGGTGATGATGCCCATCGCCAGCAGCACGGCATCCAGGCCGTCCAAGCGGCTTTCCACCAGCGAGTCGGGCGCATTGATGGTGGCGCGGAAGCGCGTTCCCCCCACCAGATCGGAAAACTTCTCCAGCCGTACGGAGTTTTCTTTGGGTCCGCTGGCGAGCATATTTACCCAGCCCGTATCGGAAAGGAAAGCGAGGTCGACGGAGAAGTCCCTGGGCAAGGGATCGATGATCAACTCGCGCGCCAGCTTTTCAAGATTGATCAGCGCCACCGCGATTCCCTGCGCTTCGCCTTTGCGCACAGGCATGAAGGCGACGGCGGTCCATTGCCCCAATGGATCCTGGGTCAGCTTGAATGGTTGGCGAATGGTATAGGCCATATCGACGAATGCGCGATCGATGGAGGCTTTCCGTTCCGGCGTGGACGCTACGTCCATTCCCCACACACGCCGGTTGGGCTGGAACGGAAATACGAACCGGATGGGGAAATAATCGGGCTGCAGCGGCGAGGGAACCAATAGGCCGGAATCCGGCCGCAAGATATGGTAAGGCTGCGAGAACTCGGCGCCGACCTCGGCTTCGAACCTGGGACGTTCCCGCTGGGTTACCCTGGGCGCCCACTCCAAGGCTTTGATATAGGGATGGGCGCGCAGCATGCGGGCGGCGAAGACGTCGAATTCCGAACGTTCCACTGTATGGGATCCGTCGAAGAAGGCGGCCAAGGCATCCAGCGCGCTACGCTGCTCGGCCAGCCGCTGATCGAGATTGCGGACTCCGGCTTCGGACTGGGCGCGGAGCCTGGTGAAGGCCGCCTGGCGGCGATGATCGAGTTCATTGCGGAACAGGACCAGGGTAAGGCCGACGCCGGCGATGAGCACCAGATAACTGATGATCGCTTGGTTGCCGATGGAGCGGCCCCATTTTCCGCGGTCGGCCGGAGGGAGCATCTGGATAAGGCCCAGGTTGCGTTCCAGGATCCAGGCGCCGGACCAGGAGATGAGCGAGATGAGCGACAAGGAGGCGATGGGGAAGAGTCCGGGCGCCCGCTTCTCCAACCACCAGAGGAAAGCCAGGGTGGCGGCGTTCCAGGACAGCACCGCCCAGGTCCGCACCGGCATCAGGAAGGAGAACGGGATGGCGAAGCATTGCGGCAGGAAGAAAATGCAAGCGTATGGGGTTTCCCGCGAGAGCGCGGCCAGCCAGCACAGCAGGGGAAAGGAAACGCAGAAACGCAGCACGGTGACGCGGACCATTTTCCGGTAAGGTTCGCGCTTCTGCAGGGCGGTGAAGGAGAGGTTGGCGCCGAAGAGCAGCAGGATGGGCGCGATGTGGCCGACGCGGTCGTCGGAACCGGACAACACGCCCGCCAACAAGACGATGAACACCATGGGAATGATGATATTGAGGATGTGGATGGACATGGAACGGAAGTCGGGTTCATTGAACCCCGCCCCGGATTGCGCCCTCATGGTTCCGTCACGGACTTTCCCCCGAGCCCGCCGCGGCCTTGCGCAACCTATCCATGATGGCTGCCCCCAGGCCCTCTTCCGCCATCGGTTCCGCCAGAATCAGATCCAGGCTTTGCGCGTCCAGGCGATGCAGGCACGCGAACAGGCGGGCGGCCGCTTCGCGGGGATCCCCGGAAGGGGACAGGATTTCCACGGCCGCGAAGCGCCCGGCGGGAACGCCGCGGAAACCGAGCCAACCCAGTCTCAACCCGGTTTCTCCCGGCGCAACGGCTTGGGCCGGGGGCGCTCCCGCGCGGAGCAGGCGCATGCGCGTGCGCGGCGCGTAGTGCCCGGGCAATTGTCCCGGGGCCGACGGCTTTTCCGGATTCGCCCCCGCCAACCCGACCGGGCCTATCAGCGCTTCAAGCTGCTCCCGGGGGATGCCGCCCGAACGGAGTAACACGGGGGTTTCCCCGGCCAGCGACAGGATAGTGGACTCCACGCCTACCCGGCAATCGCCGCCGTCCAGGATTAGGGCGATGCCCTCGCTGAATTGATCCCGCACATGGGCGGCCGTGGTGGGGCTGAGCCTGCCGAAAGGATTGGCGCTGGGCGCGGCCACGGGAAAGCCGGCCATGCGGATAAGGGCCAGGGCCACGGGGTGGGCGGGCATGCGCACCGCCACCGTGGGCAGGCCCGATGTGGCAAGGTCCGGAACCGCTTCCGTCTTGGCCAGCACCAAGGTCAAGGGGCCGGGCCAGAAGCGGTCCATCAGTTTTTCCGCGCGCGCGTCCCGGCGGACGCAAATTGAATCCAGGGAATCCCGCTCCGCGATATGCACTATCAGCGGGTCGAAGAAGGGGCGGCGCTTGGCCTCGAAGATGCGCGCCAGGGCCGCCGGATCCAGGGCATTGGCGCCCAGGCCGTAGACGGTTTCGGTGGGGAAGGAGACCAGCCGGCCGGCAGCCAGCTCCGCGGAGGCAAAACGGAGGTTTTCCTCGCTGGGAGGCAGCACCGGGATCATGGTTGGAAAAATACTAAGAAGAGGGATTGGGCCCGGAAATGAAAACGCCTCCCGGGGAGGGAGGCGTCGGCCTGGGACGCTGTTGCGGTCCGCTGCGCGGGTAAGAAGATTATAGGCCATCTCCGATGGCGGATGCAACCCTATACGAGCATGTTGGCGATGCGCTCGGCGATGGTCTCCACCATTTGATGGTCCATCTTGTAGTTTCCGTCGCCTACCAGGGCTTTTAAGCGCTCGACCTTCATGCCCTGTTCCTTTTCCAGTTCGGAAGTGGAACCGGCGCTGGCGTAGTTCTGGGCAAGGGAAGTGAGAGTCACTTGGTCTTGCGGGGCGGTCAGCCCTTTTTGCACCTTCAACTGCTTGGCTTCTTTGGGATCCTTAAGGCTCAGGTCCCTTTGCGCCATCAAGTGGGCGATTTCATTAACTATGTCTGTCGATATCATGGTACACCTGCCTGCTTGCTTCGATGGTTCACATCTAGGAAGTCATAATCCCCCGTTGGTTCATACTCTTAATATCGACATCCTTCCCGATTCACTTTAACTTTTAATTCGGACCCGCCCCCTTCCGGCGCAATCTTCGCGAATATCCGGCCCAACCTCCGCAAACCCCGCAAGGAAAGGACGGCTTTTGGCGTAGGGGCGCGGCCCGCCCGATGCCATCCGGTCAGGCGGCGTGGAAGCGCGCGTAGGCCGCCCGCAGATCCGGCAGGCTGAAATCGCGGCCCGCTTTTACGGCCAAGCCCGCCTTGAGCAGGGTAACGGCCAATTCCTGGCGATCGCGCTCGTACCAGTATTGGCCCAGGAACTGGAGGGCCATGATTTTCAGAAGCTGGAAGTCCACGGGTACGAAGGTACCGGCTTCGCGCAAGTCCAACAGGCGCTCGTACCAGGGACGGGCGAGTTCGGGCCGGCCCATGGCCGCCTCCAACTGGGCTTTGACCAATACCGCTTCCGCCCCGGGCGCCCCCGCGCCCGCCAGCGCCGGGGCCAGCGTTTCCAGGGCCTGCGCATACTTGCGTTGGGAAGCCAGGGCGGCGGCCACCTTGGCGGGCACGGCGGCCAGGATATGCGGATTGGTTCCGGTAGCGGCCGCCAGTTCCCCCGCTTGGCGGTACCAGGCTTCCGCTTCGGCGGGAAGCCCCAGATCCGCGCAAGCGGAGGCCAGCGTATAGTAGGTAACCGGGGTGATACCCTGGCCTTCCCTGACTTGCCGTTCCAGGATGGTCTTGTTGCGTTCCTGCTTGGCCCTGGCCAGGGCTGGATCGGAATAGCCGGTATGGAGCACGCGGATGGGCACGTATTCCACCGGGATGAGCGCCGCTTCCACGGCGGGCAATATCTGTTCGTGGACCGGCGAGCGGAAGCGCAGCTCCGGCCGGTTGGGGAAAAGCCGGATCTGGTTGAATACGCTGCCGGTGAGGCCGCCGTCATGGGAGTTCTTGACCAGCAGGCCGTAAGCCTTGGGCGCCGCGTCCGGATCGGCCTCGACCAGGGCGCGGATGGCGCGTATGTCGGCCTCAAGCATGCGATCGTCCGCGTCCAGCCAGAGGATCCAGCGTCCCGAGGCGGCCGCCAGGGAAAGGTTCCGCGCCAGGCTGAAATCCCCCTGCCAATCGGACTGCACCACCTTGGCCCCGAAGGAACGGGCGATGTCCTGGGTACCATCCGTGCTACCTGTGTCCACGACGATTGTCTCATCGGCCAGCCCGCGCACGGAAGCCAGGCAGGCGGGCAGGTTGTCCTTTTCGTTCCTGACGATCATGCACAGGCTCAATGCGGGCCTGGTAACGGGAGCCCCGTCCGCCGGTGGGGCGGCATCGGATCCGGAATGCGGCCGCGAATGGGACTCCGGCCGCGGCGCGGCCTCGCCGGGTCCGTCCCATGCGGGGAAATCCCGCCGCGGGAAAAGCCCGCGCGCCATCAGCAAGGCGGCGTCGAAGTCCTCCCGCCTTCCCATGAGACGCAAGCGATCCATGCGCTGGGAGTGCGCCTCCGGTTGCGCGGGCGGGTTCAGGTTGAACGCCTTGTTCCAACTGGTGGCGGCGGACCCCGCATCGCCCAGCGCCGCCTGGCATCTGCCCAGCAATTGCCAGGCTTCCACCACCTGCGGGTAGCCTGCGTTGAGGATGCCCAGCCGCGTGATCGCGCCCCGATAATCCCCGCGTTTGAACAGGAAATGGGCCAGATGATAGTGGCTGTAGATCTTGATGATGTCGAATTGGTTGCTGGTGGTGCTGAAACTGAGCGGCATTTCCGCCAGCTTGGCGTAGATGGGTTCGGCTTCCGCGGGGCGATCCATTTCCAGCAGGCATTCCGCCTTGTAATAGTAGGCCTCATGCTTGTCCGGCGTCATGGCGATGGTCTTGTCGAACCAGATCAGGGCCTCTTCCCGGCGGCCAAGCTTCTGGTAACCGCGCCCGATGCAGGACGGGAGCTCGTGGTAGATGTCCTTGTTGATGGATTCGCAATTGGGCATCTCCATGGTCCTGCGGTAGGCCTCGATGCCCTTCTCGAAATCGCCCAGTATGTAATAGGAATCCCCCATGGCCATGGCCAGCGAAGGCTCGCGCGCCACCCGTTCCGGATCCTCTTCCAAAAGCAGCAGATTGCGCAGGGCTTTTTTCTTCTTGAGCCCGGCGTCCTCGTAACCCGTGTGGTGGATGGTCGTTTCCGTATAGAAGCAATGCAGCCCCGCCTTGGCCACGCTATGGAACAATTGTTCGTGCACCTTGTAACGGAAACGCAGCGATGGATGGTTGGGGAACATGCGCAATTGCATGAAACGTCCGCCCAAAGGGAGGCCGCCCTGGGTATTGATCACCTGGAAACCGAAAGCCCGATCCATGGGAGCGGTCTTGAGCTTGAGGAAATTGGCCGTCTGATCGGGCGGGATGCGATCGTCCGCGTCCATCCATAGGATCCAGGCGCAGCGGGCGGGTTCGATGGAACGGTTGCGGGCCCAGGCGAAATCGTGGCGCCATTCCCCCTGGATCCATTTCACTCCCAGTTCGCCCAGGATGGCCTGGGTGCCGTCCGTAGAGCCGGTATCGTAGACGATGATCTCGTCGGCGATGGGGCGGAAGCTTTCCACCGCCGCCTTGATGTTGGCGGCCTCGTCCTTGACGATCATGACCACGGAAAGGGTTCCCGGCGGATAGGGATTCTCCAACGGCGCCCGGATGGTGCCGAAGCGTTTGGCCAATTCCTCCGGGGCCAGATCGTCCGCGTAGGCCGCATCGCCGGACCAGTCCGGTTTCGCTTGCGGCTCCGGCGCGGAAGCGCCGCGGGAACGGGCTTTATGTTTCTTGGCGGGTTTGGACATGCCGACTATCTCTCCGCCGCGGGTCCTCCGCGATCCTAGGTAACGCCGCCGTAACCCATGGCCTCGATCTGGCGCAGGAAATCCCGCACCGTTTCCGTGGGCCGGACCAGGGTTTTCAAGTCCGCGTAGCACCGAGCGTAGAGCTTATTATGGTTTACGAAGTCGGAAAAGTAAACCAGCAAGGTCGGGTCCTCCGGGAACAGCCGCAAGGCCTCCCGGTAGACGGCGTAGGTGTCCTCCGTGGCCAGGCCGCAGGCTTCGCCGCATTTGGCCCGGAAGGCTTCCAGCACGCCGGTGCGGCGGCATAAGGCGGGCCGCTGGGTGAAAACCTCCAGCACTTCGCGGTGGCGTTTGCGGGCGAACAGGTGCTCGATCAGGTCCTCCCACATGGACGTGTCCGCGGGCGCCAAGTCCAAGTAGGCGCGGGCATAGCATTCCGCGTCCGCGTCGGAATCGGCCGCGCGCAGGAAGTCCCAGGGCACGCGCGGATCCAGGGGAAAGTTCTTGAGGCCGCCCGCGATGAGTTCGCGCAGGCATTCGCGGCCGCGAGGGGCTTTGTTCGCGCCGAACAGGCGGGTTTCGCACAATACCACCAAGGCCAGGGCGTTGCGGCGCACGGTGTGGTTGTCGGTGGCCACCTTGCCTATCACCAGCGGGCGATCGACGGCGGCGTAGAAGAATTCCAGCGCGCCATGCACGTTGTTGGCCGCCAAGGCGTTCTTGCCCAGCCAATACAGGGGCTTGATGTCGTTGGGATTCCAGCCCGCCGCCAGCCGGAACCACTCGGCGGCCTGTTCCTCCGCGTTCAGCTTGAGGCAGGTTTCCCCGATCAGGGCGGGAAAATGGCGCAGCACTTCGTCCCCGGGCGCATCCCCGCAAGCGCGCGGATCCGGCCCGGGCAAAAGGGATAGGTATGCCTGCATGGCTTCCCCGTATTCGCCCGATTGGTACAGGCAGTTGCCGTATTCCATCATCACGGCCGGATCGCGCGGGTATTGCAAGCGTTCCTTTTCCAAAAGGGCGCGGTTGCGTTTCAGCTTGGCCCCGCGCTTGGCGGGCGTGGCATAACCCATATGCAGGATTTCCAGGTTGGCTTGCTCCACGGGTACGCTCAACTTGGCGAGCGAGGTTCCCAACTGCTCATGGATGCGCCCTTCAAAGGCGATGCCGAGATGGTTGGGGAACAGGCGGATCTGGCGGAAGCAATCTCCGCGGGAATTCTCGCGCGGGCTGCGCACCAGGAATCGGTATGCGCGTTTGGGGCCGTCCAGCAAGGGCGCCAGCGCTTCCCAGAAAGATTCATCCAGGCGATCGTCCGCGTCCAGCCAGAGGATCCAGCCGCGCGTGGCCAAGGCGAGCGACGCGTTGCGCGCCGCCGCGAAGTCGTCGCACCATGAAAAGGGATGGGCCTTGATGCCCGCCTGCAGGAGCAGTTCCACGGTGGCGTCCCTGGATCCGGTGTCCATGACTATCCATTCCAGCCGCGTCAGGGGGATGCCCGCGATCAGATCCTCCAGGTTCCCGGCTTCGTCCCGGACGATGCTGCAAACGGTGAGATCGAGGCGGCGGCCGCCTCCCCGCCCCGGTTCCGGGGCAACGGGGAACTGGGGCGTACGGATGGGCATGCGGGTTATCCTCTCGGTTTCTTCAGTCAAGGTGGCGGTGCCTGTATGCATGCGTCTCCCAAAGCCTCACGGCGCGGCCGCGCGGCCATGCCGCCTGGCGCTAAGCGTATTCCTTGACGATTGCCTTCACATCTTCCAGGGCCGGATTCCTCTCCAGCGAATGCTTCAGCTTGGGCAGCACCTCGCCTTCCCGGCGCAACGCCTGGGCGCATTGCCAGAAGTTCATCAGGATATCCTGATCCATGGGATTCAGGCCGGATGCGGCTTCGAAAAGACTGAAGGCATCCGCATAGCGTTTCTCGCCGAAGGCGATGACGCCCAGCCCGTTGTAGGCTTGCGGGTTCTGCGGCTGGCATTGCACCGTCTCCAGGTAGATGTGGATGGCATCGCCTTGGCGGGCCTGCTCCAAGGCGGCTTCGGCACGCCGCAACGCGGTTGCGTTGGCTTCCAACGCCTCGAAACTCCGGAAGCAATGGATGGCCGGGCCCTGGGCTTGCATGTGGCGGCGCATGGCCGAGGCCTGCGCATGCCCGGGCGCGTGGGCCAAGGCGTTGTCCAGGCAAGGCCTCATCATTCCCATGTCCCTCAGCGCCATGGCGGTGTCGAAGGCGTTGACCAAAGCGTCCGTCCAGGCCGGACGCACGGCCAGGCAGCGTTGGAAATAGCGCCAAGCGGCCTCCCCATCCCGTTCGTACCAGGCCATAAGTCCCAGGTTGTTCAGGGCGCGGAAATCCTCCCCATCCGCTTCCAACGCGGCATCCAGATAAGCCTTGGCTTCCGCGTTCGCTCCTGCGCGCAGCAGTTTCTCGGCTTGTTGGTTGGCGTCGCGGGAGGCGAGCAATTGGCTGCGATCGACTTCGCCCTTGGCCATCGCATGGCGGATCTGCTCGGCGGTGGCGGCCAGATCGGGCAGGTCCGGATCCGATTCCACGCCGGTCTTGCGGGCGGAGTCCTCCAAGAGAGCGGCCGCATCCCCATAGCGGCCTACCGCGATCAGGGTATCGGAAAGATTGAAGAGGATGTCGGTTTCGCCGGGCGCGCGCTGCAAGGCGGTGGCGAAGTGCCGCAAGGCCATCTCCGCGTCCCCGCAAGCATGCGCGATGATGCCCATGTAATTGTAGCAGGCTCCGGGATCCTCATTGGCGCGCACGCGCTTTTCCAGACTGTCCAAGGCGAGAGCGTATTTCCCGGCCTGGATCCGGGCTTCCACTTCCAGGCGCCAAGCGGGCAGGGCGGGTTTAGCCGCCGGAGCGGCGGGCGCGATGGGGGCCATGGGGGTGATAGGAGCGATAGGAACGATAGGCGCAGGAGACCAAGCCGCTTCGGCGGCGGCGGGCCTGCCGGAACCATGGGGAGCGGCGTCGGGGCGGCGGGCGGCCGCCGGGGCGAAGAAGGGATTGGAGGGATAACGTGAGGCCAGGGCCGCCAGTTCCCCGGGGGAAACATCCCCGTTACCGTCGGCGAGGCATTCCAGCAGATTCTGGGCCGCGTCCGCGTGGTCCGGGCGGATGTTCAGGGAGCGCATGAAGAAGGCGATGGCTTCCCGGGTGGATCCGCCCGAGTACATCAGCGCGCCCAAAGCGCAATACGGTTCGGGATCGGAGGGCGCCTGGGCCTGGGCTTCCAGGAACAATTGGCGCGCGCGCGTGAGGTCGCCGCTTTCATAGGCGGCCCGGCCTTGCTCCAGTTTGCTCGACTCCGATTGGACGCGGACGGGAGAAAGGGCGGACAGCGCGGCGGATGGCCCGGCCGGCGCCGTGCTGGCGGGCGGGGACACCTGGGTGTCATGCAGGGCGGCGGCGCCCTTGGACCATTTCTTCTCGTACTTCTCCCGGTTTTCGATCATCAGCGCGCGCCAATCGACGGAATCCTGGTTGAAAGAGACGCTGCCGTAATGGTGGATGAAGCTATCGTCCGCGAACAAGGCGCGGAAACCGTGCAGGCGCACGCGCATGCAGTAATCGTCGTCCTCGAAATTGCCTTTGCCGAAGCGTTCGTCGTAGAAACCCACTTTGGCGAAGACGCGCCGGGGGATGAGGTGGCAGAAGCCTTTGATGAATCCGAATTCGGCGGCGGAGAGGGCGTGCTCGCCTTGCCAGGCGCGGATGAAATCCTGGATCCCGCTTTCGGCCTTATAGGGCACGTCTGCCACCACCTGCGGTCCCGCGATGTAATTGGAGCGCGGCCCCACCAGGCCGATGGACGCATGGCTTTCCGCCAAGCGCACCATGTTCTCCAGCCAATCCGGTCCCACTATGATGTCGTTGTTGAGGATGAGCAGGTATTCGCCCGCGGCCAGGCGCATACCCTGGTTCCAACCCCTGGAGACCCCCAGGTTCTCTTCGTTCCGGATCACCTTGGCGCCGGGGATGGATCGGAAGAATTCTTCCGTGCCGTCCTTGCTGCCGTTGTCGACCAGGATCAATTCGTATTTCTGGCGCGTGTATTTGCGGATCGACTCGATGCACTTGCGGGTGTATTCAACTTGGTTGAAGCCCAGCATAATGATGGATACCAGCTTGCCGGTGTCATGCGCGGCGGAACGGGGGACGGCCTCCACCTGCGTCCAGCCTTGCAGGATCTCCCCGTCCTTGGTCCCGTTGGGAAAGCCGCGGTAGGCTTGCTCGCCGGTGACGGCGAAGCCGGAGCGCCAGAGGGCGTTACGGATGCCTTCGGGAGTCAGATCGACGGGGGCCAAAGCCGAATCGGCCGCGATGCGGCGGGCCTGGGCTCCGTCGAACACGGCGATGAGGCGCTTGAGCGCGGGCGCCAGGCGGCGGATATTGGCCATCCGTTCCGGCAGCCCGTCGATCAATTCCGGAGTGACGCGCAGGATGATCAGATCCTGTCCGGAAACGGGGACCAGGTTGCCCTTGGGATCGAAGGCGCGGAAGGCTCCCGTTTTCGGCGGCGGCTCCGCGGTGGTTCCGGCGAAGCCGATGTCCTTGGCCGCGCGCATGTGGGCGCGCAGGCTTTCCGGATATAGCGCGAAACCGTCCACCTGCGGGGCCGGGGCGGGCCCGGCTTGCTGCGCCGCGTTCGCGGGCGCGTCGGAGGCGCGGATCATCAGCCAAGGCGGATCGATGGATTTGCCGGCGGGACCGATAGGCACGGAGGCATTCCGGTTAGCGGTCTCGCGCGTCAGACGATCTCCCAAAGCCGATAGCAAAGCCCCCGTGTCCGCCATGGGCAGCGCGGACAAGGCGTTCTGCAGCCAGCTTTTACGGAACAGAAACGCGTAGGCCGCGCAGGCGGCGGCCGGCCCTTCCCCGATGCGCAGGGGAAGAGGCAGGGACGCGCCGAGGTTTTCCAGATCGCATTTGTCCAGCCAATGATTGAACAGGGCGGAAGCCTGCGCGCCCGCCAGCAGGAACAGGCCGTGGCTTCCCGCGATCAAAGCGGCGGCTATCTCCAGCGCCTGCTTGGCCGGCAAGCGGGTTCCCAGATCCAGTTTGCGTAAGGCGGCGCCCGCGGGCGCTTCCGGGGCCGCCAAGCTGCCGGCGCAATTGAGGATTATGATTTCGACTCCGGGGCGCCCGGGCAAGGTGGCCAGCGTGCGTTCCAGGCGGGCGGATGCGGCTTCCGATCCCACGCCGGAATCGTTCCCATCGACATAGATCACCACGGTGACGGATTTCCAGGCACTCTTATCACGCGATTCGTTTTCCACGTTCGCCTCCGGTTTATGCTTGCGATCCGGCGGGCGGGTCGGCTCCGCCGGCTTGTGTTGGGAAAGCCCGGCCCGGACGGGCAGAGCGGGGACGGGCCCATGCAACAGGGACGGGGAAGGATGGAACCAACCTATGCCCCAAAGATCCACGGGGGCGGGCACCAGGTCCCGGCCGCCGTAATGATGGACCAGCTTCATATACATGGCATCCGTCGACTCCTGGGTCAAACGGTCCACGGTGGTCTTGGCTTCCGTCCGGAAGCTTTTCTGGCCCTCGTGGAATACGAACGCGTCCGAGGCGACGACGAGCTTGCGGCCGAGGTTCCGAAGGCGCCAGCTCAAATCAAGATCATCGTTGCCCAGGAAAAGGTTCTCATCCATTCCGTCCAGGGATTCGTAAAGCGCGCGCGGCATCATCAGGCAGAACCCTATCAGCAGCTTGGTAGTCACGCCGCGGCCGGTGTTGGCCTCCTTGAGGATGCGGGCCACGTTGGCGGAAACCTCCACGGCGCCGTCGCCGGGGATCTTCCTGCCGTCGCGCCATTCCGCGGGAAGGTTCAGGTCCAGGCGTTGCAGGCCGGCCACGTAATTGGATACGGGTCCCACCGCGCCCACCGAAGGATCCCGGAAGTAGCGGGACATGGCGTCGGCCCAGCCCTCGGTCACCAGGGTGTCCGGGTTCAGGAAGATCAGGAACTCGCCCGCGGCGATGGCGGCGCCCTGGTTGCATCCCTTGGAAAAGCCGTGGTTCTCCCCGTTCAGGATCGCGCGGACGTCGCCCTGGGCCGCCAGGAATTCCCCGGTCCCGTCCCTGGAGTTGTTGTCCACCACGATGATCTCGTACCCGCCGCTTCCTGCACCCGCGCCATCGGCCAAGCGGCCGCTTCCCGCACCCTGCGCGCCATCGGCGAAGCGGGCGCTGTTCCGCACGGAATCCAGGCATACCCGGATGTTCTCGCGCGAATTGTAGGTGACGATGATGACGGAGTAGCGCGGCTGCCTAGAATTGGTAGCTGAGCTCATTCTTGACCAGCGCCAGGATTTTCTCTGCCATCTCGGCGCTCAGGCTTTCCAGGGTACCGGTAGCTTGGCTGTTACCCAGGTTGGCGGCTTGGTTCTGCTTGGCCAGGGCGCGCTTGGCCCCGGCTATGGAATAGCCTTCCTCCTTGAGCATGCGGAAAATGGTCCGCAGCTTGAGGATCTGCGCGTCGCCGTAGCGGCGCTGTTTCCCCATGGTCCGCGGGGCCACCAGGAAATCGGAGAATTCCTTTTCCCAATACCGGATGGTATGGGGGGGAACTCCGATGATGCGGGCCGCATCGCGGATGCTGACTAAGGGTTCTTGGTTTTTCTTGTCCGTGATTTCCATCGTATCTGCAAACATATTCGCCCCTTCGGAAAGCGTTATGGTTCACAGGGTATCAAAGCAAGGGCGGTGCCAATCGTCGGAGGGGTCCGAAAGCCGCCCATTCGCGCGATTTTTGATGTTGGAGTTGAAGCCTTCCGGGAAGGAGGCTGCAAATATTTCCGCCGCCACCGTCGCGCCCGGTAAAAACTTCGAGTGGAATTCCAAGCGGAATGCCAGCGCGGCCCGCAGCTTTCGGTCAAACTTCGGGTTTGCTTGGCGGCCCCATGATATAGACCCGCGTTGGGGAAACCATTTACCGGCGTTGCCGCACCCCCGCTGCGAACATAGTTTCCGTTGGCGGGCGCGCGGAGCGACTCGCAAAAACCCATAGAGGAAAAAGGGGATCCAACCGTATGCCTACAGCCTGGAAAGGGACCATCAGCTTCGGCTTGGTGAGCATTCCCATCAGTTTGACCCCCGCCTTCAAATCCAAGGATCTGGATTTCCATCTCCTCCATAAGACCGATCACGGGCGCATCGGCTACCAGAAGTATTGCAAAAAATGCGGACGCATCATGGAGCAGGAGGACATGGTAAAGGCTTTCGAGCAGGAGAAGGACTCCTTCGTGCCTTTGAGCAAGGAAGATCTGGATGAAGGCAAAGCGCCCAATACCCGCAACCTGGAAATCTCCCTTTTCGTGGCGGCGGAAGAGATAGATACCATTTTCTACGACCGGCCCTATTATGTGCTGCCCGATAAGAAGGCGGAAAGCCTTTACGTGCTCTTGCGCGAGGCCATCCAGAGTTCCGGCCTGGTGGGGATAGGCAAAATCCAGTTCGGGAACCGCGAGCATCTGGCGGCGCTCAAGGCCGAAGGCTCCGCCATCCTGCTCAACCTGATGCATTTCTTCGAAGAGCGCGAGGATCCCAAGCTGCTGAAGTTTCCGGCGCGGACTACCGCTCCCGGTAAAAAGGAGCTGGAATTGGCCAAGCAGTTGGTGGGCACCTTGAAGGGGCATTTCCAGCCGGACAAATTCGAAAACACCCACCGGGCCCATCTGGAGGAAACCATCCGGCGGAAAGCCGGGCGGGGAAGCGTGGCGGCGGACGGGGATTCCGCCCCGGCGGCCAAAGGCAAGGTCATCGATTTGATGGAACGCCTGAAGCAAAGCCTGGCAAAGGGCAAGGCCGCGAAGGGGGGCAAGGAAGAGAAGGGCGAGAGGGTTGAGAGGGACGAAAAAGGCGAAAAGGCGGGAAAGGGCGCGGGATCTCCGGCCCGCGCCGCGAAATCCCAGCCTTCCGCCGAGAAGCAATACCCGCATAAGAAGGCAGGGTAACAGGCATGGCACGTACCTCACTTGCTACCTACAGGAAGAAGCGGGATTTCTCTAAAACGCCCGAGCCTGCCGGGCAAATGGAAAAAGGACCGGGAGGCCGCTTCGTTGTGCACGAGCACCATGCTTCCCGGCTGCATTTCGATCTGCGCCTGGAAATGGGCGGAGTACTGAAATCCTATGCGGTGCCCAAGGGGCCTTCCATGGATCCCAAGGATCGCCGCCTGGCGGTGGAAACGGAGGATCATCCGGTCAAGTACCTGAACTTCCAGGGCTCGATAGGGGATGGCCAGTACGGCGCCGGCCAGATGGTCATCTGGGACCGGGGCACCTATTCGGTGCCTCCCGGGGAGGATCCCCTGGATCAATACGCGCAGGGGAAGTTGCATTTGGAGTTCGCGGGTGAAAAGCTGAAGGGGGGATTCATGCTCATCCGCAGCGCGCGCGGTGATCGCCAATGGTTCTTTTTCAAGAAGCGGGACGATGAGGCAAGCGAAGAGTGGAACCAAGGACTGATCCTTCCCTACGGAGCGCGCACGGAAAAGCCGGAAGGGTTCGAGATTCCCAAGGAAGCGTTGCGGAAGCCGGGCGGAGCGGTTGCTAAACCCGGCAAACCCGGCAAATCCGGTCGCGACGCGAATCCGGAATCCGAAATGGTCGCAGCCAAGCTTAATGCCAAACCAAAGCCCAAGCCGCCCGCGGTTCCGGAGCCGCAGGGATCCAAGCCCGTCGCCCTGCCGCCTTTCGTCCAGCCCATGCTCGCAACCCTTACGGACAAGGCCTTCGATGATTCGGATTGGGTTTTCGAATCCAAGTGGGACGGATGGCGCGCCTTGCTGCGCAAGGAAGGGGACAGCATCCGCTTGATTTCCCGCACCGGTAAATCCCTGGATGCGATGTTCCCGGAATTGCTGGAGGCGGGAAAAGACATCGGCGCGGGATCCTGTATGTTGGATGGGGAAGTCGTGGCCCTGGACGAACAGGGGAGTCCGCGCTTCCAGCTTCTGCAAAGCCGGCTCAAGGGAAAATCGGGGAAGGGCACGGAAAAGATCCCGCCCGGAGGCAAAGGCCGCATCGTCTACTACGCCTTCGATATGCCCTATTGGGAAGGCCTGGATCTGACCGCCTGCAAGCTCATCGATCGGAAATCGATTTTACGCGAAGCGGTTTCCGCTACAAGCGATGCGGTTCCTTCCGCATCCATCCTGTTTTCCGAACATTTCGAGACGCACGGCCGGGAGGTTTTCCGGAACGCGGTGCGGCTGGGCCTGGAAGGTGTGATCGCCAAGCTCAAGGCGGGACCTTATGTCAAAGGGCGCAGCGCCGATTGGCTCAAGATCAAATCCAAGCTCAGGCAGGAGGTGGTCATCGCGGGCTATACGGAACCGCGCGGGACGCGATCCCTGTTCGGATCCATCGTGGCCGGTTTGTACCAAGACGGTGAACTGGTATTCGCCGGGCATGTGGGCGGCGGCTTCAACGGCCGATCGCTTAAGGAGCTCCACGGCTTCATGCATCCCTTGGAGACCAGGACCTGCCCTTTCGCGCGCATACCCAAGACCAACGGGAAGGCGCACTGGGTGAGGCCCAAACTGGTAGCGGAAGCCGAGTTCGCGGAGTGGACCGATGACGGCCTGATGCGGCAGCCCATTTACATGGGCCTGCGGCCCGACAAGGACCCGAAAGCCTGCGTGCGGGAGTTCCCGCGACCGGCCGAAAAGCTGAAGGAGGAAGCCGTGGTTGCGGAAGCCGTGAAAGCCAAACCTAAACCATTGCGGACGGGAAAGGGAGCAGGGCCGGCGGAGAAAACCGCGGCGCGGGCCGGGAAAAGCGCCGAAAAGGAAGCGCCGGAAGATCGCGTCGCCGCCAAGTTCAAGCCGGCCACGGACACCCCGGCCTTGACCCACCCGGATAAGAAACTGTGGCCGCAGGACGGGTTCACCAAAAAAGATCTCTCGGATTATTACCGCGCTGTTGCGCCGTTCCTGCTGCCGCATCTCAAGGATCGGCCCCTTATCTTAAAACGCTTCCCCAATGGAATCGATGCGCCGCCTTTCTACCAGCACGACGTGCCGAGCGCGCCCGATTTCGTGAAGATCATTCCGGTCAAGGAAGCCGACGGCAGCGAACTTCATTACGTACTGTGCCAGAACCTGGACACCCTGTTATGGCTCGCCAACCTGGGCGTGATTCCCCAGCATCCCTGGCTCGCGCGCGCGCCCCATCTGTCCCGGCCGGATTGGATCGTATTCGATCTCGATCCTCAGGAAGTCCCTTTCCCGGAGGTATGCGGCATGGCCTTGTACTTGAAGGAAATCCTGGACGGGCTGGGGCTGAAAACATTCGCGAAAACCTCCGGCTCGCGCGGCATCCACGTCTATCTGCCCTTGAAACCCAAATACGATTTCGCCCAATCGCTTGCCTTCTCCCAGTTGGTCGCGGAATATGCCGTGCGCCAAAAGCCGGACGCCTTCACCGTGGAACGCTCGCTCAAGCTGCGCAAGCGCGATCGCATCTACCTGGATTGCATGCAGAACTCGGAGGGCAAGTCCGTGGCATCCGTCTACTCCGCGCGCGAGCGGCCGGGCGCGCCCGTGAGCGCGGCCCTGGAATGGGGCGAATTGAAAAAGAAGATCGCCATCACCGATTTTACCATCCGCACCATGCCCAAGCGCTTGGCCAAAAAGGGCGATTTGTTCCGGGATGTTTTGCGGGGCGGCAACGGTCTGGAGGCGGCGCTGGATAAATTGGGGAAGCGCCTTTAAAGGATCATCGTCCAGGTCAATGCGGGGGATGACCCCGTTTTAGGTCAGGATCCAGGGGGCATTGACTACTTTTACCCCATGGCCGCCTACCTCCTGGAATCCTGGCAGTGTGTTTTTCCCTTACTCGATGCCTGGACGGATCTCACCCTGGATCAGCGCCGTGACGCCCTTTCCCTGCCGGCCAGTTATGTCAACCCGGTGTACAATTTCTCCGCTCTCACTAATCTGGATCCGGCCCTGGATCAACTACTTTTCGAAACCGACGTCGGTGGTAGAAAGCGGCCTACGCCCGGATTCAAGCGCGTTAAGAATTTTATCGAACGCTTGGGCGCCTGGAGCGGGCCCGATCATCTGGATGTCGGGCGCTTCGTGGATCTCTACACCACATATGCCCAACGCTATGCCTTGACGGGGGCCCGGGGCCTTTCCCAGGTGGCCGTGACCGCCGCGTATGACAAGCTGCTCGGCGATGGGAGCTTCACCGCCAGGTTGGTGGAAAGCCGATCGCGGGCGCATTTCCTGGAGTCCGTGGGCGGCTGGAATCCAAATGGCCTCGAACTCACCGAGGTTCGCTATCGCGTCCTCAAGGAATGGCTGGCAGGGTCGCTCACCCGCGCCTCCGCAACCTTTGTTCTCAAGCCCGCAGCCTTCCCTTCGGCCGCCCAAGGCGTAGCTCCGGAAGACATCCTCTTCCTCGCCCTCGCTTATGGGGCGGCAGTCGTCGGCCGCATGCCGGACACCTTATTGCCTTTCGTCCGGGTTTTCGTCCCGCGCCCGCGGCGGGTCCAGGATCCATCCGGTCTCAAATTCCCTCCTTTTAAACACCAGGAAACCTGGTCGCGCCCCTTCCTGCTGGAAGACATGGAAACCTATCTGCGGGCCCTGAAGGCCGACCCCGCACCCTTATTGAGCGACGGCATGAGTGTGCCCGTGGCCCATCACCGCAAGGTGGCGAAGGGTTTTGGCCCTTTGCCCTATGCTCCCGGCCCCGCCGGGTTCACGGAAGAGTCCCGTGCCCGTACCGCGTGGTGGATGCTGCTGAAGCTCAAGCTGGTCGAGTCCTTTGGCAAAGGTCGCAAGTCCTGGCGGGCGCACCCCGCGTCCCGGGCGGCCGAATGGCTGGCCGCCTCCAGGGAGGCGAGGTTGGAAGACTTGTTGGCGCTTTCCCCTTGCGGTACTCGCAAGCGGCATCTACTCCATGCCCGCTTCGACTTCATCGGGGACTTCGAGATCAATCCCTTTCCCTATTCGGCATTGAACGACCGGCTATTCGCCTGGATGGACGCCTTTTTCTCCCGCATGGATACGCCGGTCGATTGGCGCGATGCCGTCGCCGGAGCCATGGCCGGGGGCAATCCATTCCTGGAGGATATCGAGGGCGACGTGGATCTCACGGGCGGCTGGGCCCGGTGGGAGGGTACTCCCGAGGAGACCTATGGTTCCTTACTCCATCAATACGCTGGCCGGCTGGCCTCCCTGGGGGCGCTGGCCTTCCATCGGAACGCCCATGGTAACCTGGGTGTTTCCCTGACCGAGGTGGGCCGTTGGCTTTACGGAAGCCTCGACCGTTGGACCCTTCCCCGAACCGCCCGGCCCGTGGCCGTGGTGGGCGGCGATTTCACCGTGACCGTGCTGGAGTCTGCCCCCGACTTTCTCCTGGAGCTGCGGGAGTTCGCCGAGCAAGCATCCCCGGGAGGCGGCGGATCCGCCTGGCGCATCACCCGGCGGACAGTGCAAGCAGCCGCGCATCGAGGGCTTTCGGGGGAGGGGATGCTGCTGACACTGCGCGCATGGTCCAAGCATGCCCTGCCGGCCAATGTCGTGCACGAGCTGGAAGCCTGGACGCGCGCGCGCCCGGGCATACGGCTTTCCGAGGCCGTTCTCGTGGAAGGGGAGGATCCGGTGATGCTGGCGGAACTGCTTTCGGCTTTTCCCAAGGACCTGGAGCGCGTGTCGCCTATCGTGCTGAAGGCGAAGCCCGGGACCAAGCGGGGCGCGCTCCTTAAGAAGCTGGCGAAGCGGGGTTTTTTCGCGGAGTGAAAAAGCGGGGTCGAATCGATTCATCGAAACCAATAGCATAGTGGTGGTCAAGGAACGGATCCCGCGCTTGTTGGTGGAGGCGGCCCATTTCCTTACCGACAGCTCCGTGCTTTTGCCCAGCCTCGCCCAGGCCGCCCCCGGCACCGATAGCGGGCCCGCGGATTTCAGTAACGACGCGTTCTGGCAGGCCATGGGGGACTCGCACAAATCCTACGTGGACACCGCCAAGCAAAGCGATTTCCAACCGGAAGAGGGCGGGGACGATGGCGACGGGAATGGGGACTTTCCGGGCCTGGACGTGATCCTGGCCGCGTTGCGCTTTATGGACGATAATCCCAAGCATGGCCTGGTGGTGGCGGGGCATACCGATAGGGCGGGCTCGGAGGCGCATAACGACGAGCTTTCCGGGGGGCGCGCGCGTTGCACGGCCGCGCTTGTCGCCGGTGACCGGGACAAGAACGCGGCTCTGGCGCTGCAATACGGCTTGGGGCATTGCGGCGAGCTTGCCACCTGCTCCTTCTCCGTACTGCGGAGCATCATGAAAGGCCCCGGCAACAAGGTGGCGGCCGCCATCCTCTCCGGCAACGCCAACATCGATCACGCCTTCGTGGTCTATAACCTGGTGCCGGACAATGTCATCGCTACCAAGGCCACCAATCCCGCCAATACGCGCGTGGGCCTGGGCGGCGCCCTCTCCGTCTTCAACCTGGCGGACGCCATCGTCAATAATCCTACCCGCGTTGGCTTCGTGATGGATCCTTACCTGGACAAGTCGGTGATGAAACCCACGGCGGACGAGTTGCTGGACTCGCTGAACAGCGCCAAGCGCAAAGCGCAGGGGAAGGATACGGATTTCCTGGCCTTCGACAATTTCAACCTGCTGTTGCCGTTCAAGCCGACGACCATAGATGATGTCACGGGCAAGACCGTCAAGGAAAGGAAGGCGCTGGTGAAGAACCTATGAGGCGCCTAGCCCCGACAAACCGGAAGCCTATCCTTTTCCCGGCCGCGGCTGTGGCGGTTGCCATTGCGCTTGGCGGCGCCGGTTGCAAACGATCGGCCCGCGCCGCCGCGGCCACACCCGCTGCAAGCGGTCCGCAAGTCCATTCGGATACCCTGGAGACGCCTATGACTACGGATGCATCCGCCGGAAAAAACGTCCTCGCTTCCCTCAAGCAGCGCGTGCGGGACAGTTTGTCCGGCGGGCTCCCGGGCATTGAACTTTCCCCCCTGCTTCCCGCGGCATGGCCCCCGCAACCCGCTTCGGCCGGTGCCGCCGGCGCGGAGATCCTTGCCTACCAATCGCAAGCCTTGCCCAGCGGCATTGTCGCTTACCGGATCACCGGTCCTAAATCGATCGTGTCCATAGTCCTTCCGGCCGGGACGTTTTCCATCCGGGCGGCCAAGGACGGCAAGTCCTGCGGGACCAAGCGCGATGCGGGTCCGGGCCCGGACGCCGGCGACTCGGCCGAGCAAGCATTGTTGGATGTGTTGCTGGGGAAGCGGACGCCGGAAGCGGCGCGGAAGGATTTGGACGGCTATTCGCAATGGGTCTCGCAAGGATCCGTGATCGCGAAGGATGTGAAGCGGCGGAAGACCGCCTTCTTCACATGGTTGGCGATGAAAGGCGATTGAGCGGTTGCGGACTAATGCTCGGTCGGCTCCACGTACAACATCAGGCCGGTGAACACGCAAGCCGTGGGATCGCGCGCCGCTTCCGGGAGCTTCTCCCCCAGCCAAACCTGCCCGGGACGCAATACTTCCACGGCCGCGACGGCGCTATCGCCTTCGTTCGCGCGGAATCCAGCCGGTGCCGCGCCGTAGAGTTTTTTATCCATGGTCGTTACGGGGATCACCGGATAGGTTTGCCCGGACACGGCCAGGACGCCGGTGGGTTTGCCTTGATCCGATTTCAATTCCACCCGGCCTTTGGATTGGCCGTCCGAACATTCGCACGCCAGGTTTGATTTGGCCCATGTAAATGAAGTCCCGCCGCTGGAAAATCCCTTTTCGCGTTCCATGAACGCGCAGGATCCCTTCCACGCGGGTTTGCCGCCTTCCCCGCCTTCAAATCGGTACGAGTAGCCCGTGGTGATGCTTCCCGTCACATAGCCGCCCAGGTTGGCGCCGCTTTGCTTGACGCTTTTGCGGTCCACATGGGTCACATGATACGGACCCAAGTCGAAGGCTTCGTTGACGAACACGCCGGTGGCAAAGCTTCGCTTGGGCACGTCCAGGCGTTGGCCTTGGGAAAGTTCCGCGGGCGGCACCATGCGCGGGCCGGCGCAGCCGATAACGATCATGAGTAGGGAGAGTGGAGGCAAGAGGGAGAGGATGGGGAGGATGGGAAGGGCACGGGCGGAGGCGCCCGGTTGGATTGCGATGAGAAGGAATGACATGGGAGAAGGGATAAGTCGCATGCGTGGCCCTTCCGGGGTGGCGAAATGGGAACGATGGAGTTTAGACGGGCGAGGGAGTCAAAAGCGCTCTGCTAAAGATTAGCCACCCAAGTGTAGACGATCACGCCGAACAGGAAGACGCTTCCGGACGTTCCACGCTGGCCCTGGTCCGGCAAAGTCAAAGCGCATATTCCGATCAACACCAGGGCGATGGAATACCCCGCGCGGAAATTCCTGCGCTTCCCCGGCGGGGCCTGGTAGATCCCCGCCACCGGGACGCACAGGGCCAGGCAGCCGATGGCGGCCAACAGAAAATCCGCGTTCCCGAAGGCGAACCCGAGGATAAGGAAAGCGAGTGAGGCCAGTAAAGTCAGACCCAGCCAGTTGGATCCCTTGGTCTGATCCCGGGAGAGGCACAATCGCCCGAACGAATCCAGACGCAGCACCAGGTCGAAAAGCGGCCGGGCCAGCCAGGTGGCCACCATGAACGCCAGATAGAGCGCGCCCAGGATCAGGGCCGTGGGTTGGAAGGCGGGAAAGGCGCGCGCGGTGGCGCGCAGGATCCGCGTGCCCACGAAGGCGATGATGAGTACGGTCCACTGGCTCTTTTTCTTGAGCTTGGACATGAAGAAGAAATACCGGAGGATGAACTTGTAGATGGGGTTGCGCGCCTTCATCGCTTCCACGATGCCTTCGCGCGCCCACTCGTGCTCCGGATCCAGGCGGAGGGCCTCGCGGAAATGCTCCAGCGCCTTTTTATGATCGCCGCTTTCCAGCAGCGTCCAACCCATGTTGGCATGGGTCACGGCGCTTTCCGGTTCGCGGGCCAGCGCGGAATCCAGGGTCAAGCCCGCTTCCGCGCCGCGGCCCAGCTTCACCAGGGCCACCGCGCGCACGTTGGCGCCCTGTACGTGTTCGGCATCCAGCAGCAAGGCGGACTCGGCGCTCTTGAGCGCTCCCTTCCAATCCTTTTCTTCCAGGTGAATGCCGCCCAGGAGCGCGAAATAATCGGCGTCGCTGGGGTTGAGTTGAATGGCTTCGCGCGCCGCGGTTCGGGCTTCCGCGCGCCGGCCGGTTTCCAACAGGATCAAGGCGCGGATATAATGCGCGTACGGGGCCGCCGGTTCCTTGGCCACCGCCATGTCCGCCTCGGCCAGCGCGTTGGCCTTCTTGGCCTGGCGCAACAGGCAATAGCCGAGCAGGGCATGGGGGCGGTAGTCTTCGGGGTCCTGGGACAAGGCGTTGCGCAATTCGCGTTCGGCCAGATCATAGCGGGATTGGTTGATGAGGAGCTGGGCGCGCTCGATTTCCACGCTCATGCGATCACTTCTTCAGATAGGCGAGGATATCGTCGTAGATGCCGCCCTGGTTGGAATAGAGCGCGTAGTTGCGCGCGGTGGAGAACCATTCCTTGGCGGATGGCCGCGCCGACTTGGCGGCCGCGACCAGATCCTTGGTGGTCAGGGGCGAAGGCTTGCCCGCCTTGATGGCCTCGCGCAGCTTGCCCTCCACGGCCTCTTCCGCCACGGCCTTGATGTCCGCGCCGGAGAAGCCTTCCGAGACCTTGGCGAGCTTTTCATAGTCGATATCCTCCAGGGGCTTGCCTTGCAGGACGATGCGGAAGATGGCGATGCGCGCGGCCGCGTCCGGCGGCGGCACGAAGAGGATGCGATCGAAACGGCCCGGCCGCCGGAATGCCGAGTCCAGGTGCCAGGGCGCGTTGGTGGCGGCCAATACCAGCACGCCTTCGTTGCCGGCGCCGATGCCGTCCAATTCGGAAAGGAACTGGTTGATGATCTGGCGGCCGGCGCTCTGGCGCATGTCCGTGCGGCTGGCGGCCAGCGCGTCCACCTCGTCGAAGAACAGCACGCAAGGCGTGTTGCTGCGGGCCGTCTCGAAAATGTCGTGCAGGTTGCGCTCGCTCTGGCCCAGATACATGTTGAGCACGTCGTGGATGCCCACGGATATGAAGCAAGCCTTTACCTGGCCGGCGGTGGCCCTCGCCAGATGGGTTTTGCCGCAGCCCGGCGGTCCGTACATGAGGATGCCCCCGCCGATCTTTTTCCCGTAGGCGCGGTAGATTTCCGGATGCTGGATGGGATGGATGATCTTGAGATGGATCTCCTCCTTGAGCTTTTCCATGCCGCCCACGTGGGAGAAGTCCAGGGCGGGGTTTTCCACCACGCCCGGGACGAAGGGTAACCCGGAGGTTTCCTCCCCGCCGACGCGGACGGTTTCCCGCCCCGCGGTTTCCCCCGCCTCGGCTCCCGAGGCCGAACCGCCTTTGGCCTTAAGGCGCGCCTCCCAATCCGCGTCCGCCAGGGAAGGGTCCAGCGCCAAGGCCTTGCGATAGCAGTCTCCCGCTTCCGCCGGAGCTCCGTTTTCCAGATGCGCGCGGGCCGCCCACAGGAAAGCTCCGGCGGGCGCATCGCTTTGGGTGAGCCAGCCTTCCAGGATGGCCAGGGCCGCGGAATTCTTTCCCTGCCGGCAAAAGGATCCCGCCAGCCCTAGCTTCGCGCCCGTATGCGATGGGGATTGGGACAAGGCCGCGCGGAATTCCTTTTCGGCTTCGCCCGGTCCGCCTTGTTGCAAAAGGATTTCGCCCAGGTGGACGCGCAAGGAGATGTTTTCCGGCGCCAGCCGCACGGCGTCGCGAAGGGAGGCGATCAAGTCATCGGAAGCCGGCATGGGAAAATCTTATAAATCGGGTCTCGATCCTCCAAACCCGCGCATTTCCTATTTTCCCCGTACTCCCATGCCCGGCAGCAAACCTCCCGATCATCCCATTACATCCGCGGCCAGCGTGCGGCGCATGTATTGGCTGCTGCTGGCCAAGCCGCGCTTCCGCCGCGCCTATCTCCGCTTGTGCATGACCATCTTCCGGACCTATATCCGGCCGCAATTCTTCCAGGGACGCGGGCATCGCAAGATCCAGCTGGACACGGAGCTGGATGCCAGGCTGCCTTTCGATCCCACGTGGCTTCCATGTTACCTGGGGTTCGTGCGCTTGTGGGAAGGTTCGCTGGGATGGCTGCACATCCGCTTCGGAGATCGCGCTTTGCCGGAATTGGAGGGATTCGTTCAGGGGATGGAATCGCTTTTCCTGGCGGCCCGAGGCGTGTTCGCGGAATTGGATTCCACCGTGGCTTCGCGGCCCGGCTTTTGGCCGCCGGGTCCCTGGCCGTCCGGTCCCGGGCGGGGCGGCAGGCCGGCCAGGCTGGACTGGCTGCTGATCCAATGCTTCGACCGGAACTCCTTTTGCTTCCCGTCCCTGCATGTCATGATTGTCCGCTACAATGCCGCCCGCATCGAAGCCGGGCTGGATCGTTTGCGGAGTCCCGGAGAGGACTTCAGCGCCGAGAAGGCTTTTCTGGAAGAACGCGCCTTGCGCATCGTGGAATCCATCGTGCACGTCAAGCAGCACGGCCTCAGCGACATTCCCGCCGGGCTTTTCCTGTTACGTAACATGAATGTTACTGGAGGATTCCCGGCCGGCGCCGCCGGGGACGATATGCTCTTCCTGGAGAGGCTCTTTCCCGGCCCGGGCGATCGGGAAGGCGAATTGCGTGCATTCCTGCAAGCGCTCTATGCCCGCTTGCAAAAAACGCACGCGGCAGGCTCCGGCACGCCGCAGCGGGTCTTGCTCGGCTTTCTCAAGGACTATCGGGAAGAAGTCGGCAAGTTGCTCGCCTAGCGGCGCGCGCATTCATGCCAGACCCGTCCATATCCTGCTTACCAACGCGAACCCAGCCCAGCCCAATAGCGCCAGCATCGCGAGCACCAGGATGATGAACAGGATCGCGAAAAGCCAATCCACCCGTTTGGCCGCGGCTGGATTCTCCAGGTGGGCGCGGAGGAGCGCGACATTGCGGCGGTTGGCCTTCCAAGCCATGTCGAACAGATCACCGGCAAGGGGAACCATGCCCCCCACTGCGTCCAAGCCGATGTTGAACCCCATCCGGAGCAAGGTCACCCGCGGCACGCCCAGCCTGGCGGCCATGGCAAGGATATAGGCGGAAAGCGCGGCGCCGATCAAATCGCCGATGACGGGAACCAGCCCGATGAGGGAATCCAAGCCGATGCGGAAGCCGGTGCCGGGAACCGGGATGCTGCTGTCCAGCAACCAAGCCAAGGCTTCCAAGCTATCCAAAGCGGTTACGGAGCCTTTGCGGCTTCCGAAAGCGCCCTCATCCCAACGTCCGATTTCCACCACGGGTTTCCCCATGGGAATAAGATAATCCATTCGCCGCATCGGCGGTACCCGGCGGGTTACCTCGGCAGGATGGTCCAGGCAAGCATAGGGGTCAGAGAGAAACCTTACCTTGATAGCTGATGCCATCACTTCCCTGGAACAGGTAGAAAAGGAGCGGGCCGCGCAATCCCTTTATGGGGGAGGACCATTTCCGGCCGTCATACCCGGACTGGGCCGCCAGTCTGCCCTGCAAGCCATATAGGAACAGCCTGCCGGGCGCCAACCGGCCATCCGGCTGCGGTATCCAAACGCCTTCGCGGCCCTGTGCGAAACGGATGCGGCCCGGCATGGTTTCCCAGGAAGATCCGCGACCGCCGTGACGACTTTGCGTTCCAAAGCCGGAATGGCGGGAAGGCCGGCCGCTTGCACCGCCTGGGCGGAATCGAAGGCTTGCTGGGACCAGGAATCCGTGTTGCGATAGTCGACCCAAACGGAGGCTCCGCTTCCGCCCGGCATTTTGGCCAACGCCATCAAAGCCTGGAGCCGCACATGGGGGTTGGGATCGTTGACGCGGCCCTGGTCCTTGATGGCCTGGCCGGATGCCGCCGTCCGTGGCATGGCCAGAAGCACGTTCCGGCGGACTGAAGGCGAGGGGTGCAGGAGCAATCGCTTGAGAATGGGATCGTACTTGGCTGCGGAGCTTTCCAGAAGACCCAGGCCCTGGAGCGTCCAGAGGGCGTGCACGCAGATCGGATCATTGCCGATCTCGTTGGAGTCCCGGCTCAGCAAGGCATTGTCCAGAAGCCCTTCCAATTCCGCGGATCGGCCTTTCCGGATGAGCAACCGCTGGGCCTGCAAGCGCCAGAGGAAATTCGGATTGCGGAAGGTGGCCACCAGTTCGGGCAAGGTGGCATTGGCCAGGTTCAAGATCGGTTCCAAGCGGCCGTCGGCGGGAACGATGCGGTAAATGCGGTTCGACTTTTTGGTCCTCAGTTCGCTTATGACGGCGCCTCCCGCGCCGATCGGGGAGCCGGGGTTGTGGAGAAAGAGGTAGTTGTTCCAATCCAGTACCCATACGGCCCCATCCGGTCCGGTCTTGGCCACGATGGGCGCGGTCCAGGCATCCTTGCTGGCGATCAGGTTGCGCGCATTCGCATTGCTCGTCACCTTCCAAGTGCTGCCGACGGGATCCAGGAAGTCCTGATTGACGAGGTGTCCTGTGCCTTCGGTGACGAAGGCGGCGCGGTTCCAGTATTCCCTGGGGAATAGCCGCGAGGTATAGATATCGTGGCCGGAACCGGCGGTAAACCGCCCCTGGTAGTCGTATTGATTCACATCGGAGGTAATGGGGTAAAAGACCGGGCCGCGTCCGGAGGCGGCCATATTGGCGCTGGACTTGGCCGGCGACCGATCGGCGAAGATCGCATGCCGGGAATGATCCCCGTTCGCGGAGTTGCAGAAAATCTGGCCGTCCTCGCCTTGGCCCATCCCCCAGGAATTGTTCATCACGCTGGCCACCCATTCGAATTTGCTGCCGTCCGGCCGGCAGCGCCAGGTTCCCGTGTTGGCCAGCCGGACCGTATCCTTGCCAACGATGATGCGGTTGGTATTGTTGGTCCCGTGGATGATGCCTTCCGATCCGAAGGTTCCGTAGATCCAGTTGTCCAGGCCGTAATGGAGGTTGGCGCAGGTGAAATGGGTGTCTCCATTGCCGAAGCCGGTGTAAAGGATTGTTCCCTGGGGATTATCGGCACGGTCGTCGCCGTCCTCGTCCTTGAAAAGGACCAGGCTCGGGGCCATGGCCACCAGCACCCCCTGCGGGGTCAGCTCGATGCTTTGCGGCATGTTCAGCCCGGTGACGAAGACAGTATGCTTGTCCATAACCCCATCGCCGTCGGTGTCTTCCAGGATGACGACGCGATCATGCCCGGCGAAGGGCGCGGTTTTCGTGTTCGGGTAGTCGAAGGTTTCCACCGCCCACACGCGTCCCCGTTCATCAAAGGTCATGTACATCAGGGCCTTGATGTTGCCCGTATCCGTCTCGGAAGCCCAGAGTTCCGCCTTGAAACCCGGTGCGGTCTCCAGGCAATTGATGGACTGCGCGGGGGTGAGCTCGTTCTGGATGGTATTGCCCTGGTAGTTGTGGGGCAATATGAAGCTGCGACGCGTCAGGGTAGGGCAGTCGCCGGTCTTGACGATGGGGGTTTTCAGGGTCTGGGTCCAGGCGGAGGACAACCCCAGGATCAAAACCGCGCAGAGGATGCGGCCGGGATGGCGGTTGGCGGATTTCCTTTTCATGATCTCCTTTCAGGGAAGAGGTTCAGTATCGCCAATGGATGGCGTGGAACTTCGGTTTCCCCCCCCGCTATGCTTCAAAGCTACCTGCCCCTGGGGCATTGAGGGATGGACCGGGTCAAGGGAAGGAAGATATCGCTGCGCCAGGCGCAGCGACATCTCACCCAGGTCCCAGCGGGCCTGGGATGGAGTAAAATCCGCTTCTGTCCGGTATGTCCTGTACATGGTGACGCTAAATATCGTTTGTCACCAGAATGAGGCGTCCAAGTCCCCGCTCCGATCCCGAAAAGCGCGTCGGCTCCATTGGAAAACCGGCGCCGATCCCATACATTGTGGGACATGCATGGTCCGCTCCGACGTCCCGCTTTCCCGAGCTTTCTCTGTTTGCCTGGCCTCACGCTGACTGAAGGGATGACGGCATGATCGAAACCGCGGAAAAGCATCTCCGCGACATCCTCTCCATCGCATTCGAGCATACGGCCGCGCAATCGGCCCTGGTGGTCTATGATACCCGCTGCGAACTCGCCGCGCTCCTCACGGAAGCCTATCGCCGCTGCCTGCCTGCCGCCCGCTTCCTCGACTTCGAGGCTCATTCCGCCGCTACCGTCAGATCCGCTTTCGATCCGTTGCGGCCTTCCGATCTGGCGGTCCTGATCCAATCGGACAACTTCCGCCTGGAGGCGTTCCGGCTCCGCGTGGAGTTGTTCAAGCGCGGGCTCAAGGTGATCGAGCATCCCCACCTGGAGCGCATGCGCGGCCGGGAGGCGGTTTGGTATGTGGATGCGCTGGCTTACGATCCCGCCTACTATCGCGGCGTGGGCCGGGCGCTGCAGGACAGCATCGATCGCGCGGCATCCTGCGTTGTGAGAAGCGGAGCAGGGGACGAGTTGGTCTTTTCCTCGCGCCTGGAATCCGCCAAGCTCAACGTGGGCGATTATCGCGGCATGAAAAACGCGGGCGGCCAATTCCCCATCGGAGAGGTTTTCACGGAAGCGCGGGACCTGGCGGCGGTCGACGGACGCATCCGCATTTTCGCCTTCGCGGATACCACCTTCATGGTGAACCGACCGGAACGCCCCATCACCTTGGTGGTGAGGAAAGGCTGCATCTCCGAGGCCGTGGATGCGACCCCGGAATTCCTAAAGGTGCTGGCCGGCATCCGCGCCGATGAAGGCGAGGTCCGGGTGCGCGAGCTCGGATTCGGGATGAACCGGGCCTTTGCGCCCGATCGCATGGTCAGCGACATCGGGACGGTGGAGCGCATGTGCGGCATTCATCTCTCGCTGGGCGCCAAGCATGCCGTCTATCAGAAGCCGGATTTCCGCCGCAAGGACGGCCGCCATCACGTGGACGTATTCGCGGTGACGGAGTCGGTGCGGCTGGACGATGAAGAGGTATACCGCGAGGGGATGTGGACGGTGGCCCCGTTCATTTCGCCATCTTCATGATCTCCCCGAACACCTCGCCCAACAGGCCGGAGACGTCGGATGCCAAGCCCTTGATATAACCGAAGGGATCCCGGCGAATGTCCTTCTCTTGCTCGCCCACCAGATAGAACAAGCCTCCCAGGGCCTTGCTGGTGGTCCACTCTCCCAGGCTGGAGGTGGCGATGGGCTGATAGGAGACGGGCTTGAGCGCGTTGACTTGCAGGGACGTGAAGGCGGCGACGACGGTATTCCCGTTCCAATTTTGCTGGAAGCCGAGCAGGTTGTCGTATTGGAGCAGCAAGGTGTTGTAGGTAGTCCGGAATTCCGCCCAGTATTTGGTGAGCGGTACCTTGGTCAGGGTGGAATCCACGATGGGCGAGTAGGCGGCGACCAGAGGCGCGAAGGTCTTGCCGTTAAGGAACGACGTGGCCGCGGTGCTGTCGGAGCTGTTCAAAAGGGCCAGGCCGTCAACGATGGACATGCCGGTGATGGCGTCCTTGAAAATGGGCACGGAACGGGGCGCGGCATATTCCGCGGCGCGGTTCATGTAGAAAACCAGGGAATCGCTGATGGTTTCCAGGCCCACGATATCGCTTAGCAAGGTGGCGGATCCCGCCAGGTTGCTTTTGAATCCGCTTTTGTCCACCCCCGGCGTGATGTTCACCAGGTCCTGCATCAATCCCAGTTCGGCGGAGAAAGGCTTTACATAGGCTCCCACCTGTTGCGCCGCCGCCAGCGCTTGCGCGGCCTCTTCCGGCAGAAGGATCTTGATGGCTTTATTGGCCAGATAGCCGTTGAGCTTGGCGGCGGAGAAGGAGCTGGAGTCGATGCCCACTTTCAAGGCGGTCTTGAGGCCCAGCACAACCTTGTCCGAGAGCGTGGTATCGCGGCCGTTGCCGGTTGCCGTGGCCAGGAAATCATCCGGCGAACAGGAGGCCGATAATACGGCGGCGGCGGCCATCATTGTACACAGGAGTTTATGCTTCGGCATGGGACCTCGGTTGTGAGGGGAAAATAGAATATATGCTACAATGGAGGCCATGCATAGCCGCCGCGCCGCATGGATCCCCGCCCTCGCCGTCTTCGCCTTCCTCGCCGCGGCGAATGCCCATTCCGCCGGGATCCTGCGCGGCCGGGTGCTCAGCGCCGTTTCCGGCCAGCCCGTAGCGGGCGCCAAGATCCTGGTCCTCAAGAGCGAACGCGAAACCCTCTCCGATTCCGCCGGGCGCTTCCGGGTGGACAGCCTTGCCTCGGGCGCCTATGATTTGCTGGTACGCCACCCCGATTTCGAGGCGGCCTTGATCCGTAACGTCATCCTGCTCGGCGATGGCGCGGAGGAGCGCGAAGTCTCTTTGTTGCCGCCCGTGCTTGCCTTGGAAGATAAGCGGGTAAACGCGGATCCCGTCCAGAAAATCTACGACATGCCCAACTCCACCCATGTGATCGACGCGGAGGAGATCCGCCGCGCTCCGGGCGCCTTGATGGACGTGCAGCGCGTGGTGCAGAAATTCCCCGGCGTGCAGGCGCGCGGGGACAATGTCAATGAGGTCATCGCGCGGGGCGGCTTTCCGGGAGAAAATCTTTTCGTCCTGGACGGCATCGAGATCCCCAACCCCAATTATTTCGGCAACCAGGGCACGGGCGGCGGCGTGATCTCGGTCGTCAATCCCTTGATGGTCAAAAAGCTGACCTTCAATTCCGGCGCGCCCCCGGCGCGGTACGGCGGTAAGGCCTCCTCGGTGCTGGACATCGATTTGCGGGACGGGGATTCCAAAATGATCCTGGGCGGTCTTGATCTGGGATTCGCGGGGGCGGGTATGCTTGCGGAAGGCCCGCTCTGGCGGGACGCCGGCTTCCTGGCTTCCTTCCGGAAAAGCTATCTGGACCTGGCCGCCGATTTTGAACCCTCCACGGCCATCCCCACTTTCTGGGGCGGCCAGGCGAAGGTGGCGCAACGCTTCCCCGGGGGTTCGCTGGCGGCCAATGGCCTGATCGGCAAAAGCGCCATCAGGATCGAGGATGCGCAAGCGTCTTTCGGGACCGAAGGCGACGTGATCGAGGCGGGCGGGGACGTGTATGCGGCCGGCCTCACGCTCAAGCGCTACCTGGGCGATGCCTGGGACTTCTCTTCCACCCTTTCCGCTACCGGGGACGTCATCCGGCGCAAGCAATATTTCCAGGGCGCGGATACCGTCCTGAACGCCCGGGAGACGGGCGAATACGCGACCACATGGAAAGGGGAAGCGGATTATTTCGCCGCCGGCCGCGCCAAGTGGAGCCTGGGGGGCGAATTCACTTGGATCGATTTCCGCGACCAGGATCACGGGCAGGCGGACACCTTGCGGGCCTATGCTTCCGCTGCGGATACCCTGGGCGCGCCCGCGCTGGACGCTTCCGGCCGCGTTACGGAAAAATGGGTCCAGCCTTCTGCGCGCCTGGACACGCATCGGGAAGCCATGTTCGCCTCGGTGGATTTCCCGCTCTCGCGCCGGTTGACCTTCTCCTTGGGCCTGAGAGGCGAGCGTTTCGATTATTCCGATGCTTGGCATGCCTTGCCGCGGGCAAGCCTGCGCTGGAACTTGCGGGAGAACCTGGAGATTACCTCGGCGGCCGGCCTGCAGACGCAGGCCCAGAACCTGACCGACTATGCGGCCCGGGACGGAAACCGTTGGCTGCCTTCCAAGCGCGCCGCCACGGCCTCGCTGGGGCTGGATTGGTATCCGCGCGCCTATCTCACCAATCTGGGCCTCAACCTGTACGTCAAACATTACGATCATCTGATCATGGATTCCGTTTACGCCCAAGCTTCCCCGCTGTTCCAGTTCGAGACTTCGCCGTATCGGCTGCACGACGGGGAAGCCTTGAGCCGGGGAATGGAAGTATTCCTGGAGCGCAAGCTCGCCCGCAACTGGTTTTCCAGCCTGGCCTATTCGTTTTCCCGATCCGAAACGCATTTTGAACGCGTGAATTCGGGCGATTGGTATCCTTCCGATTTCGACTACACCCACGTCCTCAACCTCACCGGCGGCGCCGTCTACGAATTGCGGGGCAAGGAGTGGTACCGTAACATGCGGGAAACCGGGTGGTTCAAATCGCTATGCTGGCTGGTGCCGTTGGGCGATCGCATGGAAGCTTCTTTCCGTTACCGCTATTCCACCGGCCGGCCATACACCCCGTTGGCTTACGATCCGCTCTACCGCCGCTGGGCCTTGCGCACCGAAGCGATGAATTCCGAACGCTTCCCGGACTACCGATCCCTGGATCTGCGCCTGGAGCGGCGCATCGGCTACGGTTGGCTGCGCATGATGTTCTATTTCGATTTCCAGAACGTGCTGGCGCGGGACAATGTTTTCACTTATGTATACAACGATCACACCGGCAAGCGCGTGACCGTGAAGCAATTGCCGTTCTTCCCGCTGGGCGGGTTCATCCTGGGATTCTGAAGCCCGCCCCGCTCAGTCGGGCAAAACGATGCTGCGTTGCGAAGAAGGCTTGCGCTTCTTGCGCGTTTCCCTGGCCGTGTATCCCGTCTTGCTGCCTCTGTAACTGGAACGTGACGGGTCCAGGGCGCAGCGCACCATGAAGTCGATCATGGTCTTGAATACCTTGATGAGGTTGTCTTGCGGCCTGCCCGGCAGGGATTCCACGCCCCGTCTGTCCGCCTCCCCCAGGAAGAAGTGGATGGATTCCAGCGTCGATAGGCAATAGGCGGCGGGCTGTTCCTTGATGTAGAAGATGGATTCATGTTTCGCGGTGAAGCCGATGCGCGGCAGGTTCCGTACGTTGAGGGACAGCTTCATCATCTTCTTGGCGCATTGCCAGGTTCCGTCGATGAGGAAGATGACCAGCTTGCGGCCGGATTTTTTCGCCTCCAGCAACGGAGACACGTCTCCGCTGGAAATGTTGAGGGATTTCCTGCCCGGATACATGACCATGCAATGGTTGCCCGGATCGGCGATCAAGGCGTTCACCTCCGGGTTGCGGGTGAAATCGATCCCGGTGATGATGCCGGAGTTCCTGAGGGTGGCTTTGCAAATCCGTCCCGTGCCCGCCTTCTCCTTCTTCGCCTCCTTCAAATGCATCAGGATCACGAAACGGATATCCGTGTCGAAGGGCTCGATCAGGCGGCATAGGCAGTTCTCGCGGATCAAATAACACTTATAGCAAGTGGTTTCTTTCTTGAAGGTCGCGGCCTGCGCCAGGCGCGCGCGCTTCAAATCCAGGTAGGCGGCTTTATCCATGGACCGGGTCCCGTCGGGAAGCGGGGCGTTCCCGGAGGCAGGGCGAACGGGAACCGCCGCAGGCGACTGCGGCGGGGTCAGGCTTGGGCAAGCTTGCTCAGCTCCAACCCGTTCAAGGCATCCAACAGCCGCTTGGCCAAGGAGGAGGATTCCTCGCAGCGTCCCCGGATCTCTTCCAGCGAAATCATTTCCGCGTCCTGGGTATCGTCATCGGGTTTGAAATTCAGCACGCCCACCAGGGCCGCTTGCGCGGCTACCGCCCCCTCCTCCGTTCCCGGAAAAGAGAAGCCGGCCGCGCCATGCGCCAGCACATTGCGGAAATAGGATTGCTCCCGGATGGCATCCAGGATTTCGATGAGCGAGTCGATCTTGTCCGCGCCGGCAGCGCAATGCTCATGGATGTTGTCGCTGATCCAGGTAAGCCGCTGGGGCAGGAATTTCTTTTTCATGGACTTGTACTTGAACGGGTCCGCCATGCGCGCGGCGAACTGGATGGTGAGCAATTCGATAAGGGCGAAATTCCGGAAAAAGCCGCCCACGGCTTGGATCCACTCGGTGGTCTGGGAGCCGGTTTCGGCGGGGTTGATGGCCTGGGTATTCATGCTGGCAAAGGCTTTCCGGGTTGCGATGGGAAGGGAAATATAGTTCCCTTTCCTTGTGCCTCCCCGTCCGCCTTCCGCGCCGCAGCGGCTGGTCCCGCCGCCTTCAGTTTTTGTTTTTAGGCAGGCTGGCCAGCAGTTTCTTGGCCCATTTGTTCTTGGCGTCCACTTCCAGGATCTTCAGCAGGAAGGATTTGCCCTCGTCATATTCCTTGGCGTCCACGGCGAGCTGGGCCATGCTCGCCCATAGGCGCACGTTCTGGCCGGATTCATTGTATCCCTCCGAGAGCAAGCCGGCCTGGTAGGCGTCCCGGGCGGGCTCCTTCAGATTGAGAGCATTGAACTTGTCCCCGGTGTCCAGGCAGGTTTGCGCCGGGTTAGCCTTGAACAGGCAGAAATCCTGATCCTTGCCTTTGGCGATGCGCAGATAGGCCGCCTTGTCGACGCCAGGGTAACGCGCGCGATACTCCGGGAACGCCTGCTCGTAGAAGAAATGGTTGGACTCCACCGAATCCTGGTATTCCGCCGCCTGGTTGAGGGAGTCCAGATCCTTCACGCCCATCTGCCTGTCCGGTTGGGTATGTTTAGGCCCTTTCGCGCAGCCTACGCACAAAGCCGCCGCGGCCGCGGCCAGAAAGAGCGGAAAATATTTTTTCGGAATCGCAGGGGCTGGTCGCATCGGATACCCGTTTCGGAAGGGAGGCAATTGGCAAAGGTGCAAAAAAAACGCCTGTAGACCTAGCCCTAAGGTACGGCGTCGCGCCGGTAAAGCTTTTCCGGCCCTCGCGGATCCCCATCGGCGCGCCTCCCTGACCTAATTCACCCTCGCGGAGTCACCTCAACCGGAAATGGTAGCCGTTCGCGGGAGCCCATCGGCGCGCGATGACAGTATGCGATTGGCCGGCGGGAACGGAAACCCGATGCCTGAGAACGCCGCCCAGATCGAAGATGGAAATGGTCCGGTCGACGGGGGAAGCGTTCAAGTCCAGCCTCACTAGGCCGCCCATCGGCAGGAAGCGGATTTCCCGCGTTTCGGCCGCGGTTTCCCTGAGGCCGGTGGTCCCGCCGGACGGCTGCACTATCGTATTCGCATCCAGAACCACCGCCGTTTGCGCCATCAACCTGGCATTGGCGGTCGCTCCGGTTTTGTAAACGATGGCGGTTTCGCATAGTTCCACGCCTTCGAAGTGGGCCGTAGTGGCATGGTCGGCGGCGCCCGCTATCTGCCAGAAAATGTTTTTGGGAAGCGCGCCGCCTTTTAGTGTTACGGCCACCCCGGAAGCTTGGACCAGGTTTCCCGCGATTTGGAAAATCCAAACATCATTCGGTCCCCCCGATAGGGTTACGTCCGCCGGGATCGAAACATCCGTGTTCCATTTGTAGACGGCGGGAGCCAGGGTCTTGCCTCCGATATCGCCCGCTCCCAGTTCCGTATAATCGGGAGCCCTGCCGGCCGCGTCCAAGTAAGCCGTCATCATGTCTGAGACGCTACTGGTGAGGTTTTCGGGAGTAGGGGAATCATAGTCCGCGGCATAGACCCGCCCCGTTACCAAGGCGGATGTGGCGTATGTGGTCGGCGGGGCAATCATGGAAAAACCGGTTATGGAACTGCCGGCGAACGGGCTGATGCCGAGATCTCCGGTAACCGCGGTGTTACCTGTGGTGGAAATGCCGCTTTTGGCCAGGATCACGAATCCGCCGGCTTTCCCCAGCACAACGGGAGCGGGGCCTTTACCCGCCCCTGCGAATCCGGTGCCGGGCCCCGGATTGGTAGTGTCCGGACCGACCGATACACGGGCGATTCCCATCCCGCGCTTTCGCCCGGAAACAAGTTCAGGCTCAACAGCAATGCCGTCATCGTGGCAGCCGGCGATGCGATTCGGTTAAAGGGAGTTTTCATGTTGCGTCCTTTGTGTGGAGTATCCCGATCGGGTGGAGACTATGCCTTGCCTCGATGAAGCTGGCACTTCCGCCGCTGAATAAGGTTTCTCAAGCGCGCGCTCCAATGCTTTTTTTTGGAATCGGCCAAATCCGCGGAATCAAAGCGACGGAACCGGAACGGTTTCGTCCCGCGCCCGATAGTATCCCCGGCAGGGAACGATTTCCATTTCCGCCGACCGCGAAAAACAACCTTGCGGGACTATATTCCCGGCATGACCGATCCCCGCCGGAAGTCCTCCCGCTTCTTTGCCGCCCTCGCCGCTTTGTGGCTGGGAGCGTTTTCGGCATCGCCGGCCGCGGCCCAATTGGTGGCCCTGGAACCGCAGGACGCAGGCCCCGATTTCGCCGTCCAGGGGGAATATGCGGGCAAGTTCACGGGGCCGGATACGGTCGTCGCTGGGCGATTGGGCGCGCAAGTGGTGGCGCAAGGCGACGGGAATTTCCGCGTGATTTTCTTTCCGGGAGGGTTGCCCGGGGACGGATGGAACGGGAAAGAAAGGTTCGCGTACGCGGCAAAGTCCGATTCGGGTCGCCCAGGTAACATGCAGGTTACCGGGGACGCGTACCAGGCCAGGCTCGTGGGGGATACGCTCACGGCCGGGAACGGGAGGGGATGGCCGTACGTCTTGACCCGGCAGAACCGCTCAAGTCCTACCCTGGGCTTGCCGCCGCCCCCCCATGCCACCGTGCTTTTCGACGGAAGCTCGCTGGCCGAATGGGACAACGCTGAAGTGGACGCTCGCCGCTTCTTCGCGCCCTTGGCCCCCGTCGCCATGACACGGAGGAAATTCTCGAACTTTTCCCTGCACCTGGAGTTCCGCTTGCCCTTCATCCCGTTCGCCATGGGGCAGACCCGCGCAAACAGCGGCCTGAAATTCCTGATCGCAAAATTCCTGTTCGCCGAGATCCAGATCCTGGATTCTTTCGGCAATGAGCCGCGCGAAGATGAATGCGGCGGCATTGAAGTCCAGTACCCGCCGGACGTGGTCGCCAGCTTTCCCCCCTTGGCCTGGCAGACCTACGACATCCATTTGATCACGCCGGTATCCGCGGACTCGGAGGCCGTGGGCAAGGGATATATGACGGTATGGCATAACGGCATCCTCATCCACCCGGGCCGGGAACTGGGCTCCATGGTAAGCGCCGTCAACATCGCCTTGCAAAAGAACGGCGATCCGGTCTACTTCCGGAACATGTGGATCCTGGACGGCGATCCCGCCTATCCCTTCTTCCCCGGAGCCGCCATCGTTATAGGAAAAGCGGTTCGGCCGCATTCCCAACGGCAAGGAACCGAAGGCGGGAAACCGGGCTCCTCTCTGGTACGCCATCGGGCGCTGCTGGGTCAGGACGCTGCTTACCTTTCCGACGGAAGACGGGTCTTCCCCTAAAAAAGCCCTTTTCTCCAATAAGGAGATTGAGACTAAGTCTTGATTTTGTGCCGCCACCTGCGTATTATTGGGATAAGGATCTCCTATTCCCGGAAACGCATCCGTATGGTAAAAATCATCAATCGCGAACCCATGGCCGCGGGGCAAGACCCTTCCGGCCCGGAAGAGGGTGTTTCCCTGGTTTCGCTTAAGCGGGGCGAAGGGGGCACCATCAGCCGGGTCACCGCCGAACCGGCCATGAAATTGCATTTGATGGAACTCGGCTTCGTGCCGGGCAGCGCCATCACATTTCTCATGCCAACGCCTTTCGGGGATCCCAACATTTACGCTTTGCGGGGAACGTCGATCGCATTGCGTAAGAGCGAGGCCGAATGCATCCGCGTCCGGATCTGAACCCTGCGCAGGCGGTGCCGACGGCCGGCGGCGCCGGATCCGCTTCCACCACCGATGTATCCGTGAACGCCGCCTCCGGAGCGGGATCCTCCGGTTCCGAACCGCTGGTGGCGCTGGTGGGCTCCGCTAACTCCGGCAAGACCACCCTGTTCAACCTGCTGACCGGATCGCATTACAATACCGTCAATTATCCCGGCGCCACCGTCGAATTCGCCATCGGCCCCGGGAAGAATTTCCCCGGCTTCCCTTGCCGCGTGATGGATACGCCCGGTCTCACCAGTTTGATCCCGGCTTCGCTCGACGAGAAGGTGACGGTGGACGCATTGTTCGCCAAGCACAGGCCGGACGTGGTGGTGGCCGTGGTGGACGCCAATCAACTGTCGCGCCATCTCTACCTGGTCAAGCAATTGCAGGATCTGGGTTTCAATCTGGTGGTGGCCCTGACCATGTCCGATCTGTTGCAACGGAAGGGGCGCGGCATCGACGCGCGCAAGCTTTCCGAATTGCTGGAGTGCCCGGTCATCCCCATCGATCCCCGCAACAAGGATAAGGCGGGGGAACTGGGCCGCCTGGTGGAAGAGCGCTGGCTGGCCGGACGCGCGGCTACCGGACGCCGTATGGGGGACGAGGCCGAATACCGATCTTTCGCGGGGGGCATGACGGAAGATCGCGTGCACGGCTATTACGCGGCGCTGGATGAAATCGAACGCCTGGTGGCCGTGCGCGAAGCGGACGCGCCCCACGGTGCGGGCGCAGGTGGCGCCACGGCCGATCGCATCCTCCTGCATCCCGTGTATGGCTTGGCGATTTTCCTGGCCGCCATGTTCGTCATCTTCACGTCCATCTTCTGGATGGCCGCGCCTTTCATGGATCTCATCGACGGCGCTTTCGGCTGGGTCATCGCGGCCCTCAAGCACGGTTTGCCGCAATCCTGGATCGTCGACCTGATCGCGGACGGCGCGGTGGGCGGCGTGGGCACGGTGATGGTTTTCCTGCCTCAGATCCTGATCCTGTTCTTCGCGATGGGCTATCTGGAAGACTCGGGGTACCTGGCGCGCGGCGCGGCCTTGGTGGACAAGCCCCTGTCCAAGATCGGCCTCAACGGAAAATCCTTTGTGCCGTTGCTCTCCGGCTACGCCTGCGCCATTCCCGCCATGATGGCGGCGCGCACCATCCCCAACCGCTACGAACGCAATCTGACCATCTTCATCATCCCCTTGATGAGTTGCAGCGCGCGCCTGCCCGTCTATACCCTGCTACTGGCCTTCATCACGCCCCACGGCAAACCCTGGATAGGCGGACTGGCGCTCACCGGCCTGTACCTGGCGGGCCTGGTGCTGGGCGCCGCCGTCTCCACCGTCATCAGCAAGTTCAGCCGCAACAAAGGGATATCCGGATTCATCCTGGAACTGCCCGCGCTGCGGCTCCCCGTGCTGCGGGTAGTGGTCGCCTCCACCTACCACAAGGCCGAACAATACCTGCGCAAGGCGGGCCTGACCATCGTATGCATTTCCCTGGGGCTATGGATCTTGACGCATACGCCGCCGGTGGAGATGCCCAGCGTGGCGGCCGCGCCTATCGCCTCCGTTGCGGCGGTTCCCCCGCTCCGGGATCCCGCGCGCGCCGCCTCTGCGCCCGCAGTTGCGTCGGCACCCGCGGATGGATCGGGCACCCGCGAATACGTGACGGTGAGCCGCTCCTATGCGGCCCGGATCGGCCACTTCATAGAACCCATCACGCGTCCCATGGGTTTGGATTGGCGCGGCGGCGTGGCCATGATCAGCGGGTTCGCGGCGCGCGAAGTGTTCGTGAGCGCCATGGCCCTGATGTACCGCATCGACGAAACCAAGGGCGATGGGTTGGCGGATCGCCTGCTTTCGCGCATGTCGGAAGTGACCTTTGAAGGCACCCATGAAAAAGTGTTCACCGTCTCCACCGTGCTGGGCGTCATCCTGTTTTTCATGATCGCGTTGCAATGCTTCTCCACCGTGGCCGTGGCCAAGGCGGAATCGGGAGGCTGGAAATTCGCCGCCGTCCAATTGGCCGTGTACACGGGCGCGGCTTATCTGCTGACGGTGGCCTTGGTGCAGGGGCTGCGGGCGTTGGGCGTGGAGTGAGGGCCGGCGGGGCGCCCGGCCTACTCCGTTTCTTCCGGCTCCTTCTGCCGCGTCAAAACGCTCGCGTCGGGTGTGCCGTTCAGGGAGGGAGCGTCCGGATCTTCCAGGTCCACCTGTCCCTCAGCGCCTAAGCTCACGGCCACTTGGGGGTCGGTCCCATCGGAATGGAAGGACACCTGCGCGGTATAGCCCCGGCCCGACTTGGCGTCCAACCAACCCCAGAGCCAGCGATCACCCGAGCGCGCAGCGGGGAAGGCGCCTGTCTTGAACGGCCGTTTCCCGAATTCATGCTGGCATTTGTCGTTGGCCAATTCCACGGCGATGTTCTCCGCGTCCCTAGGAGTGGAGACGGCGCGGGTGCCCGCGCAACCGGCCAACGCGAGCGCCGAGGCGGCCAGGGCCATGGCCTGCAGGGCGGGCAAATGGAGGAACTTTGGTTTACGCATGGATATGCCTTCGAGAGCGTTTGCTGGGCGGCGGGAAGATTATCTAAATTCCCCGGCCGTGAATGATACCAGCCTGATGAAACTTTACAAATCGTTCGGGTTCGAATCCGCGCATTTTCTTCCCAATGTTCCCGCGGGGCACAAATGCGGGCGCATCCACGGCCACAGTTTCAAATGCGAAATCGAAGTGACCGGTCCCGTGGATCCGTTGAGCGGATGGGTGATGGATTTCGCCGATATCAAAAAAGCGTTCCGTCCCGTAGAGGCTGCGCTGGATCATCGTTTCCTCAATGAGGATGTTCCGGGGCTAACGAATCCCACCTCGGAAGTGATCTGCCGCTGGATCTGGGAACAGCTAAAACCCGTATTGCCATTGCTCAGCGCCGTGATCCTGCACGAGACTTGCACGGCCCGATCGGAATTCAGGGGTTAGACGCTAAGGCTTCTATTCCATTTGCAGACCGACAGCGGGCAAAAAAGATCGTCATACCGGCGCAAGCACCTGCCTGCTTTAAAAATTTTAGGAGGTTTGTTCCCTCCGGTACATGCTCTCTGTGGAGAGGCTGAATTCGGGGTGTTAATCCATTTCATATTGTGTAATCTGATAGGGGAAATTAAGTTGGCAACGCAACTTTTCAGGGATTGGATATATGCAACGAATTTTCCTCATCCCTGGATCGGGTCCCCGCCGCTGGTGGCTTTTAGGATTGGGCTTGGCGGTCCTGGGGGGACTATTCTCCTGGAACCTGGCTATGGCATCGACGACGGCGACGTCGTGCGACGCCACCTCCGCGGCCTCGACCGAACTGATCGGAGTCAGAACCACCTTAACCAGCGCCAACCTTTACTGGACCGAAAGAACCCATGACGGCACCCGGATATTCTGCTATGGTATCGGCAGCCCGGACAAATGCGCCGACGTAAGCAGCCGCCTTAGCGGCGTCAACAACCAGGCGGTCACGGGATTGGCCCCTCGGACGAAATACGCGTATAAGTTCTATGGCGTCTGGAACGGCAAAACCAAATCCCCGTTCACGGGGACGTTCACCACCGACAGTTCCGGTTGCGGCAACACCATCATCATCGAAGTGGAAGTGAAAGGAACGGTCCTGTCCGAGTCGGGCGATTCCCTCGAAAACGTAAGGGCCTACCTTTCCACATTACTTAACGTTGGCGGGTCGTACCAGGACTCCACCGACCGATCGGGAAACTTCCACTTCCAGGTTCCGCCGGGAAACTATATGCTATCGCTGGTGAGCCTTCCCTTTACCTCGCCGCCAGGACAAGTGCTCACCGTGGTCGCCAAGAAACCACTGACCGTTCCCGACCAAATCCTTAAAGGCGCATTCCAGGTGGGCGGAACCGTAGTCGTGTCCGGGACGCGCGATTCCATAGCGGGAGCGACCGTCACCGCAGTAAGCAAAACCAACGTCAGCGAGTCCTACACCCGGTTAACGGACACGGAAGGACATTTCAATTTCGGCCTTAAGTCAGGAAGCTACAGCATCGACGCGAGCTACCTGGGGAAATCCCTGCCCGCTCCCATAAGCATAACCGTCAGCAAAAGCATGGAGCTTCCCACTCTGGCCTTACCCGTCACAACGGCTCTGCGGGCCATCAAAGGCAAAGGACCCGGGGCCGGCCGCGCGAGCGCGATCCCGGGCCTTTCCGGCTATGATGCCAAGGGCGCCCGGGCCGTCCAGCCTCGGTCCCATAGGAAATGGCTCCAACGCTGAAACCGGATCTTCCCGATGAATGGGCGGGATGCGCACCCGTTCTCCGGTTGCACGGGCGCAAGGAGGAGCCGAACGTTCCCCGGCTTCGGCCGGATTGATGGGCGCCGGTAAATGCCTACCTGCGAAAGGTCTCCGTGGTCGCCGTTCCCTTGCGGTTCAACTCCTCCACCAGGGGATCGTTCTCGCTCAGGAAATTCCCCTTCAGATCCCAATAGGTCTTGACCCAGCGCGCGGGTAACCCGGAGGTTTCGTCGCCTCCCCGCAGGTGCTCCACTTCTATGACCTGGATCAGCTTGGCCCGGATATCGTTTTGCATCTTAAGCCCCTTTTCCCGATGTGCCTCGGCACGGTTCCCGCAAAATCTAGCTAACGGCCGCGCGCCCTCCCAGGTTGCCGGGCCCACCGGGCTTGGGTTCCGGGGCGGCGGGGGATCTTCTTCAGTCGCGGAAGAATTCGCGTAAAGTGCGGATCATCATGCCGTGATCCTCGGATCCGCACATTTCCCGCGCGGAATGCATGGAGAGCATGGGATTGCCCACATCCACGGTGGGGATGCCCAGGGCCGCGGCCACATGGGGCCCGATGGTGGTGCCGCAGGCCAGGTCGGCGCGGTTGATGAAGTCCTGGCAAGGCGCGCCCGCTTTGCCGCAGAGGCCGCGGAACCAGGCCGAGGTCTCCCCGTTGGTGGCATAGCGCATGCCGGCATTGCCTTTGATCACGGGGCCGTGGTTGAGGAGCGGGTAATGGTACGGCTCGTGTTTTTCCGGGTAGTTGGGATGGATGGCATGGGCCATGTCCGCCGAAACCATATGGGAGCGGGCCAGGGCGGCAAGGGTCTCTTCGCGCGTGCGCCCCAAAGCCAATAGGGCGCGTTCCAGCGCGGCCTCGATGAGGTTGGAGTTGGCGCCCTGGGCGGAGGTGCTGCCTACTTCTTCGTTGTCGAACAGGGCGGCCACCTGGATAGTGTCGCGGCCGGCGTCTTCGGCGCAGAAGGCTTCCAAGGCCGCATGGGACATGGCCAGGTTGTCCAGGCGCCCGGAAAACACGAACTCGTCGTCCAACCCACCGTAACTTGCAGGGGACGTATCGTACAGGTGAAGATCGAAGGTGAGCGAAGCGAATGGCGCCCCGATGGACTCCTCCAGCCAACCTTCCAGCGAGCGGCCCGTCCGGCCCGGTTCCTGGAGCCCCAACACCGGCAGCAGATGGCGCTGGGCGTTGAGGATAAGGCCCGAGTCGTTGACCCCGCGATCGAGATGGATGGCCAGTTGCGGGATGCGGAAGGGTTTGCCTTCGCCGCGCACCAGAACGGATTTCACCGCGCCCGCGTCCAGGCGGGAAACCCGGCCGGCCACGCCCAGATCGCGATCCAGCCAGGAGTTGTACAGCACGCCGCCATATACCTCCACGCCCCATTGGCGATAGTTGGCGGAAGGATCCGGGGCGCGCGGTTTGAGCTTGAGGCAGGGGCTGTCGGTGTGCGCGGCCACGATACGGAACTTGGGACGGGAAGCGTCCACGGGCAGCCGGATGGCTACCATGCTGCTGCCGTTGCGCGTGACGAAGGCGGTCTGACCGCTCTTGAGGTTCCAGGCTTCCTTTTCGTCGAGCCGGGTGGCGCCCAGCGCCAGCAGTCGTTCCGAGGCCGTCTCAACGGCATGGAAGGGCGTGGGGCTGGCGTTGAGGAAAGCGATCAGCGCGTCTGCGTGGGCATTTCTGGACAAGCTTGGCCTCCGGTGCTACGGGGATAATTATACATAGCTTCCGCGGCGCGCGGAGGCGTCAGCCGCCGGGAAGCCGGGCCTGCAAGGACAGGGGTTTGTCCAGGATGGTCTTGAGGATGACCGCCCGGCGCAGGGACTCCGCGTCCGCGAGCCACTCCCGGGCCAACGCCGTGGGGGAAGAAAGCTCCTCTTCCAGGGTCACGGGCGTGTTACCGGGTATGGGCCGCGGCGCGTTGTCGCCGCCCTCGAGTTCTTCGGCCCGTTCCGCGGCGGCGCGCGCGGCCGCCCGGGCGGGTTCCGCGTCGCGGGGATCCGGACCGCGCTCATCCATTCCGGTTCGGCTGGCGGCACGATGGGCCCGGGGCTTGGCCGCCGGGGTTGTCGCCGTATGCGCCGCCGTGGGGGCGCCCGTTGGATCCGATCGGGTGGGACGCCCGCCGCTACCGGATGGGACGGGTTTGCCGGATCGCTGGCGCGCCGCCGCTTCCGCCTTCAACCTGGCATTGCGCTTGTTGAACAGGACCAGCCCCATTTGGGCCAGGATGACCAGGATGATGATTGTCGCGTTCATGGATCGCCGCGCTCAGGTTTTCGGCTTGTTGTGTTCCCCGACCCCGCCGATTTTCTCGCGCATGGCCGTATCGGCGGTGATGTTCTTCATGTGGTAGAAATCCATCACCCCCAGGTTGCCGGAACGGAAGGCTTCCGCAATGGCCATGGGGATTTGCGCTTCCGCTTCCACCACCTTGGCGCGCATCTCGGCCACGCGGGCGATCATTTCCTGCTCATGGGCGATAGCCATGGCGCGGCGTTCCTCGGCCTTGGCCTGGGCTATTTTCTTGTCCGCCTCCGCGCGATCGGTTTCCAGCCCCGCGCCGATGTTCCTGCCGATGTCCACGTCCATGATGTCGATGGACAGGATGTCGTAGGCGGTCCCGGAGTCCAGCCCCTTGGACAACACCGTCTTCGAGATCTGGTCGGGATTCTCCAGCACGGACTTGTGGTTGCGGGCCGAACCGATGGTGGACACGATGCCTTCGCCCACGCGGGCCAGGATGGTCTCTTCGCCCGCGCCGCCCACCAGCTTGTCCAGATTGGCGCGCACGGTCACGCGCGCGATGGCCTTCAATTGGATCCCGTCCATGGCCATGGCGGCCACCAGCGGGGTCTCGATCACCTTGGGGTTCACCGACATCTGCACCGCTTCAAGCACGTTGCGGCCGGCCAGGGAGATGGCGGAGGCCTGCTTGAAGTTCAGGGGGATGTTGGCCTTATCGGCCGCGATCAGGGCCTGGACCAGGCGCAGCACGTTGCCGCCCGCCATGTAATGGGCTTCCAGTTCTTCGGTGGACAATTGCAGTCCGGCCTTGATCCCCATGATCTTGGCCTCTACGATCACCTTGGCGGGCACCTTGCGGAAGCGCATTCCCAGCAAGGACATCATGGACACATTGGCTTTGGACGTGAGGGCCTGGAACCACAGGCCGAAGAAATTCGCGATGAAGAACAAGGCCACGATGGCGACCACGCCGCAGGCCACGATAAAGATCAATTTGATATCCATGAATAGGCTCCTGTATTTGTTTGCTGACCGGGATCATCCCGGGATTTTCTCGACCTGGAAGCGGCTGCCGATCACCGATACGATCTTCACCCGGGCGCCTTTTTCCACCCAGTCCCCGCCCGTCTGGGCCTCGAAGATATCGTCCCCGATGCGGATGCGGCCGGTGGGGCGCAAGGTGGCCTCCACCGGGACGGTAACGCCCACGTGACGCTGGAGCTCCCGTTCCGCGGCGCCCTGCCCGGAACCGGTCTCCAGGGTGGTGCCATGGGAGATGGCTGAACGGCCGAGGTAGGCGAATGCGTATCGCATGAATACCGGGATCAAAACCGCATCGGCGATACCGAACCAGGTGGCCGCCGCATGCGGCAGTTGCGCCAGGATCACGTACCAGGAATAACCGGCGATGCCCAGGCACAACACCAGCAGCACCCCGAAGGAGGGCAGCATCAGTTCCGCCAAGGCGACGCCGAAAGCCATCAGTTGCAAGGCGATGGGCCAAAGGAACCTCATGCCATACCTTCCAGCGGCCGCACCACCACCTTGTTGCCGTCGATGCGGGCCACGGCGATGGGCTTATCGGCCTCTATGAATTCCCCGCGCGAGACCACTTCCACGGTATCCCCGTTGAATACGGCTTTGCCGGATGGGCGCAAAGGCGTTTTGGTCCTGCCCGTCAGGCCCACGCTCAGGCGCGCGGTTTCCGGCACCACGGTATGCGCGCCCGCCAGGGTGGTTTCCGCGATCACCCTGGCTCCCGCGGGCAGATGCGGCAGTAGAAATCGGATGGCCAGCAGCGGTATCAGCAGCGCCGCCACCATGGAGCCCATGGTCGTGAAGATGTTATCGATCAGGCTTTTCATTTCCCACGGCAGGCTGGGGTCCGGAATGGTGAAGGACTGCAAGGACAAGGTGAGCGCGACCAGGATCATCGCCAAACCGATGGCGCCCGCGATGAAAGTTCCCGGGAACAGGTACATCTCCGCGGCCACGCAGGCGAAGCCGCCCAGCAGGATCAGCAGTTCGGTATGGTTGGCCAGGCCGATGGCGTACTTGCTGCCGAAGGCGATGGCCAGGCATACCGCGCCGATGACCCCGAACACGCTCATCCCGGGGGTCTTGAATTCCAGGTACAAGGCGCCGAAGCCGATCATCATCAGGATGGGCGCGAACTTGCCCACCACGCGCACCAAATCCTCCGACCAGGTGGTGTCCACCTCCCCGACCTGCGTCCAACCCTTGGCGTCCAGGAACTCCTTCAGGCTCCCGTAGGAACCTTGCGAGAAACCGTACGCGGCGGCCTCGCGATCGGTGAGCGTGAGCAATTGCCCTTCCGGCACCAGGATCTTATGGCTCTTGAAGCGGGACTGGCCGGCGGCGCCCAAGGCGTCCCATTGCTTTACGGTGAAATATTCCCGCTCCCCTGCTCCCGCGTTGGTTGTTTCCGCCACCACTACGCCGATATCGGCGGTCACCATGGCTTGCGCCAACAGGCTGGGATATCCGTTCTTCTCCGCCAGGGTCCGGAACTTGGCGCGCAAGGGCGACTGGATCTTTTCGCCCAGCATCACGATGCCGTCCTTGCCCTGGGTGATGGGCGCGCAATCGCCGATAGTGGTTCCGTTCCCCATCACGATGCGGTTGCTGGCCAGGGAGATCAAAGCTCCGGCCGAGATGGCTTTTTGCTCCACATAGGCGTAGGTGCTGCAGCGGGACACGCCCATCAGCAAATCCACGATGTCGAAAGCGGATTGCAATTCGCCCCCGTAGGTATTCACCTTGAAGACGATAACGTCCGGTTTCCCGGCTAAAGCCTGGGCCACGGCCCGCTTCAGAAAAGCATGCAAACCGAAATCGACTTCTTCTTCGATGGGGATGATGACGGCGGTTTTGCGTACCGGCTTGGCGATTGCGATCGTTGCCCCCGGTTTCCCCGGCTTCGCCGGGTCCTCGCCGGAAGCGGTCAGGGCCGACGCTGCGAATCCCACCGCCGCGGCCCAGAAGAACAAAAGTCGAGGAAGCCGCATGGGGGCCAAAGGTAGGTTTTTTGAAGGGTCGGTCAAAACTTGCAGGTGAAAGCCGGACCGGCCTTTAGGGTTGGCAGGAACGGCAATGGCATAACGGGTAGGATTGGCGCGGTTGATTCGATCCGACGTCGGCAAATGGCTGGTAAATGGCTGGCATAGCTTTCGCTTTTTCAATCCGCATTACCCGCGCCGGGTCCAACTACGGGGTTTTGTCCACCCCGGACCCGTGGACCTAAAAAGGTCCTGCGCAGGAATGCGGGGCTCTCTCCGGGCGCCCGCATTCCTCTTTTTCCCCTTTGGAAACCAGGGGCCATGACGCATCGGAAACCAAATAATCACACTACTTAAAACCCAATTGGATTAAAAAATAAGCTTAAAAATGGTTATTTATTTCCATATATTGTACTATAATACACTACACAACCTGATTGTCCGGACCCAAGTCCATGCTGTCTTTCTTAACTTTAGCCGTCGACTGCCCCTCATGGATGCGCCCCTGAAATCCATTTTCGAGTATACGGATTACCGTCGGTTTCTCCGCGAGTATTATGCCTGGGCCAAGACCCACCAGCGCGGTTTTTCCCATCGCGCCTTTATGGCCAAGACCGGCATGTCCGGGCCGAATTATTTCAAACGCGTGATGGACGGCGTGCACAACCTCACCGACAACAGCATCCCCAAATTCGCCTCTGCGTTGGCGCTGACGGAATCGGAGGCCCACTATTTCAAGTACCTGGTCCATTTCAACCAGGCGGAAACCCTGGAGGAAAAGGATCGGTGCTTCGGCATCCTGATGGATCTGAAAACGCCCCATTCCCACTACGTTTTGGAAAAGGCCCAGTACGATTATTACAAGGACTGGCACAACGTCGCCATCCGGGAGATGCTTTCCTTCTTCCCATACCGGGACAATCCCGCGGATATGGGCAAGCGCCTTTCCCCGGCGGTCCCTCCCAAGCAGGTGAAGAAATCCATCGCGCTTTTGGAAGGCCTGGGCTTGATCGAGAAAGCCGATGACGGATCCTACCGCGCCGCTTCCAAATTCATCCTCACCGATCCGGACGTGCAATCGCTTTTCATCCCCAAGTTCCATCAGGCCATGACGCGCCTGGCCGAAGAGGCGATAACCCGCTTTCCCAAGGACGAAAGGTATTTCAGCTCTTCCACGGTAAGCCTGTCCGAGCGTACCTATAGGGAGATCATCGAGCTGATCCGGGGGACGCGCAAGGAAGCGCTCCGCAAGGTGGGAGAGGATCAGGAACCCGATCGCGTCTACCACCTCAACATGCAATTGTTCCCGCTCACCGCGCCGCCGGCGCGGAAGAAGAGGAAGCCATGAGACTCCCCATCCTTTACCATCTTCGCCTTCGCCTGGCCTCCATTGCGGCCGCGGTTTACGCGGCCCTGTTGGCGGCGGGATGCATCCTGGGCGGTACCGGCACGGATACGGAAAACGGCGTCCTAAATCCGCAGCCGACGGATCCCAATCGGACCGTGCAGCTTACGGGCATCTCCGCGCGCGTGGTGGACGGCGCCGGTGTCCCCCTCCGTGGCGTTTCCCTCAAGCTCTATCTCCCCGCTTTCCGGCCGGATTCGCCCGGAGCGCAACCGGATCCGCTCGTCGATTCCGCCAAGGCTTTGCTGAGCGATTCCTCCGGCTACGTCGCTATCCGATTGCGGGCCGCCGGCAAGTTCGTGGTCGAAGGCGTCTCCGCGGGGCAAACCGTCTTCTTCGATACCCTGGCCGTCCCGGATCTGAATCTCTCCTCCCTGTTCACGTTCCGTACCCGGGCCGTCAAGGCTTTCGCGGGCAAGGTGAAATTGGCTTCCGGCATGCGCGTCGATTCCGGATCCGTATTCATCAGGGGCACCGCGCGCTCGGCCAGGGTGGATTCGGCAGGCAATTATGATCTAGGATCCTTGCCGGAGGACGTCGGCCGGATGGCCTTGGGACTGCGCTTTTCTTCCAGTCCCACTTCGGTGCGCCAGGTAACGTCCGTCGCCAAACCGCCCATCATCGGGATTCCCATCGTCGATACCGGCGAGTTCATGTATACCTGCCAGGACGTGCCCAAGGATTCCGCCGCCAGGATAGCCTCGGTCCCTGTCGCCTCGGCTGCGATGGATACCGGCACGGCCTTCAAAGCGGCGCTGGACACCGCCAAGGTGAACTCGGCGTTGAAATCCTGCGATACCTTGGCCAAAGGCGGGCTCATCAACGTGGTGCGATCGACTCCCGGCGCGGGCAAGCAGGACAGCGTAGGCGTGCCGCTGCTGGTATTGAGCGATGCCAAGCCGGTTTCCTCCGCCATCGGAACGTATGTGAGCGTAGCGGTGGTGATCCCTTACGCGGAATGCATTCCCTCCGCGGGGCGGGAGCGGACCTCTTTCGACCTGCAACTGCAGCCCGCGGGCGGGGGCAGCGACATCCTGATCAGGGATGTCGCGGAGAAGTGCCTGGACAAATAACGTCTAGGCAAATAACGCCTGGTCGATAAAGCCTACATCGCCACCGTCTGGTTGTCCGCTTCGTTCTTGGTGGCCTTGGAGTAGTCGTTTTCCTGGCGCGCATGGTTGACCGCGTTTTTCTGCATGTAGATCTTGAAGACGCTTTCCGCGTCCATGCCGGCGGTCAAGGCCAGGGACATCCAGAAGTGCAGCTGGTCGATGATCTCCACGCGGATGTTCTGCATGTCCAGGTGATCCTTGGACCACCATTTCCAAAGCAGCTCCTCCCGCAACTCCCGGGACTCGTCGTCCAGCGCTTGCAGGTATTTGCCCAGCCATTCGTTCACCTTGGTATTGGGGCCCAAATCGGATTGCTGGGCCTCCGCAATCAGGGAGGCCATGGTCAAGGTCTTGCCTTCCCGATCGCGGATATCCTTCTTGGCGAAGATGCGGTCGTTGAGCTGGGACTGCATCGCGAATAACTGGTCGAGTTTGTCTGGCATGGGAGGTTCCGATGGAATAAGTGGATTAAATGGAATAAGAACCAGGGGAAAGATAGCAGGATTTTAACGTCCGAGGCTAAGGGGCGCAATCGCGGCGCAGGACATGGCCATTACGCCCGGCGAAAGACGCTACGAAGCTCTATGCTTCCCGTCCCCGCCGCTCTTATCCAATCCGCTCTTCACCGGCTGGATAGCGCCCGCTCAGGATACTTAGCTCCCAGGATCTGCCGCTGGCGCGGGATGAAGCGATCCTCAAGCTCTTTCCGGATATCCTCGAAGCGGGTCCGTTGGCCGCCCCCGGGCAGGCAAATGTCCTCGTAGGCGTTCAGGTAGTTCTGTCCCACATCGGCGAATTCCTCCACCAGGGGCGCCACCGTGAAACGATTCTCTACCAGTTGTTGGGAGGCGGTCTGGAACACGTCCGAGGTCCAGCCCCCGCCGAACATGAGGCTCAGCTCTCCGAGCAGATCCTGGCGCACCGGGATTATCCCGAAGGACGAGCTTTCCAGGATCTGGTTCTGGGTGTTGGAAAGGTAATGCGCCAACTGGTAGGAAAGCCCGCGGTTACGTGACTGGCGGGTTACCCCCCACCAGTTCCCGCGCGTGCCCACGCTGCGGCGGCCTTCCCTTTGGGCCAATGATCGCTGATCCAGCAACAGGGAATTCCCTCTGGGCATAAGCGCCACGCCCATATCCTCCGGATTGGCCAGGAAGCCCGGCATCTCCGGCGTGCCGGTGCCGTGGATGAGGAAGGCATCCATCTGGGTCGCTTCCGAAAGGAAAAGCTCGCCGCTCTGGAAACCGGCGCGGATCTGATCGTCCGACCAGCGCGACTTCACCAGGTTCGGATTCAGAATGCCTTCGCGGACCAATACGGATTGCCATTGGAACATATCCACCACCGCGTCATCGTTCATGCGCAAGAGCGCATCCGCTCCCGCGCCGGTCTGGAAGCATTTGTCCATCAGGGATTGCGGGGTGGAGGGGGATCCCAGCGGCCCCAGCGCCATGCGCCCGCGCCGCTGGCCTTGCACTTCCTTGTTGGACCAATAATAGCCCACCACGAAAAGATCGAAATAATCCCATTGGGCCGGATCCTTCTCCAGCACGTAATTGCGCGGGAGGCCTTTGCCGTTGTATTTGGCCAGCGCGCGGTTGATGTCGTCCTTGCGCAGGTCCCAGTATTGCACCGCCTCGGCCACTTGGGACTTGAGGTAGATGAGCACGGGAGTTTCCAGGTAGCTAGGCAGGAAGTAAGTCTGGCCGCGTATCGATCCCAGATCCATCAGGAAATATTCCTTGCGCAGATCGGCCAGATCCTTGGGCTGGATTATCTCATCCAAGGGCGCGATCAGGTTGCGGGCCACCAGGCTGCGCGTCATGGCCAAGGGCGGATCTACCAGATCGATGGTGTCCCCGGCCGCGAGCAATTCGGGAAGCTTGGCCGGATCCTGGTAGGTGCGCAGCTCGACGATGCACTTGTGCTTTTTCTCGAAAGGCTTGAGGATGCGGGCCCGGTAAAGGGACTCCTGATCCGGCCGCAGTTGCATGACCAGTTTCACCTTGGCCGTGGGCGCGCACCCCACCCCCATCAATGCCAAGAAAAGCCATATGCAAATCCGCGCCATGGAACATCCCATCCCTGCTGACCGGCTTGATTTTAAGGGCGGGAGGGGGGATAGGGGAAGGTCTCAAAGCATCGACAAAGGATCCATATCCGCCCGCAGCTTGGTCTTCTGGGGCTGTTTGGGTTTAAAGCGTTCCAGGGCTTGCTTGAAAACCCATTGCAGACGATTGGGCGCCGTGCCTTTGCCAAGGATTTGGGCGCGGTATTGATCCTTGATCTTCTTCATGGCCGCGAAGGCCGGGCCCAGCACTATCACATCGGCCTGATCGGCGAAATGCCTGAAGGCGTCCGCGAACTCGCGCATATGCGCGTCCACCATGGATTCATCGTCGCCGGTGATCTCGATCATGAGCAGGCGGCGGAACGGGGGGTAGTCCAACTCTTTGCGCCGCCCTATCTCGGCCCGGTAGAAGCTGGCATAGTCATGCGTGAGCGCGAACCCCAGGAGAGGGTTTTCCGGACGGAAGGTCTGGAGGAAGACTTCGCCTTCGCCCCGGTGCCGCCCCGCGCGGCCGGAAACCTGGGTGATGAGCTGGAAGGCGCGTTCCTGCGCGCGGAAATCGGAAAGCCCCAGCCCCGAGTCCGCGTCCACCACTCCCACCACGTTCACTTTGGGGAAGTCATGGCCCTTGGCCACCATCTGCGTGCCCAACAGGATGCGCGACTCCCCGCTCCTGAAGCGCGCCAGGATCTTTTCCGCGCCTCCGATGGCGGAAGCGCTGTCGCGGTCCAGCCGTTCGATGCCCACACCCGGGAAAATGTCCGCCAGGTATTCCTCCACCTTTTCGATCCCGCGCCCCACGTCCAGCCAAGCCGTCCCGGAGCAGGCCAGGCAAGGCGCGTCGGCCGGCACATGGAAACCGCAATAATGGCAGATGAGGGCGCGCTTGGATTTATGGTAGACCAAGGGGGCGATGCAATGCGGGCATTCCCGCGCCGCGCCGCAGGTCTTGCATACGCGGCGGTGCGCATAGCCGCGGCGGTTGAGGAAAAGGATGGCCTGTTCGCCCGCGGCCAGCGCTTTCTGCACGGCCTCGCGCAGCGGGATGGAAAGTAATACGCTCCCCTGCAGCTCGTGCTGGGCGCGCATGTCCACGATGTTGATGCGCGGTTTGGATGAGCCGGTAGCGCGCGCGTTCATTTCCAGGAGGCGGAACTTGCCGGCTTGCGCGGAATGGTAGGTCTCCACGGCGGGAGTGGCGCTCCCCAGAACCACCGGGCAGCCTTGCTGGCGGCCGCGCCAGAGGGCCAGATCGCGCGCATTGTAACGCGGGGACGCATCCGACTGCTTATAGCTGCCGTCGTGTTCCTCATCCACCACTATCAATCCCAGGTTGTCGATGGGACAGAGGGCGGCCGAACGCGCCCCCACGATCACGTCCGCTTCCCCGGCGTAGATGGCGCCCCACAGTTCGCGCCTATGGGTAGCGGACAGGTTACTGTGGAGGGCGAATACGGGCCGGTCCAGGAAGGCGCGGAAGCGCGCCAGCGTTTGCGGCGTAAGGGCGATTTCCGGCAGCAGCACCAGCACGCGGCGCCCGGCCGCCAGGGCTTGGCGGGCCAGGTGCAGGTAGACCAGGGTTTTGCCGCTGCCTGTGATGCCGTGCAGGAGATAGGTCTGGAAGCGGAAAGGCGCCATGGATTCCCCTACCGCAGCGATGGCGCAGGCTTGTTCCGGAATAGGCGTCAGTATCGGAGCCTCGACCTTGGCCTCCGCTTTCCCTCCCGGCCCGCCTTCTGCGGCCATCGCTTCGCCCCCGGTCTTTTTTTTCTTACGCGCCTTCACCGGAGCGAAAAGAAAATCCAGCGCCGGCTTGGGTAGGCATGCGGAGAATACCTGGGGCAGGGGAGTGAAATAATACGCGCTCAGCCAATGCAGCAGATCCAACCAACCGGGCGGCACCTTGGCGCCTCCGGGAGCGAAGGCGGCGATGGGCTTGGTACGGAAGGCCAACTGGGGACGGCCGATTTCCAGGATCACACCCGGAACCGTCTTGGACATGAGGGGAACCTGCACGATGGCGCCCAAAAGGTCGTCGGAACCCCCGGTTCGACCCAAATCGTACCAAAAGGCTTCCGACATTCCGCCGGCGATCAATATTAAGGCTCTTAGGGGATTTTCCAAATGGACTTAGTTTCCCACCATCCTCTATAATATACCCACATCGATCCCCTGAAACGGCGAATGCCGCGCGCCCTAAGGGTGCGGGGGAAAATAAAGGCGCAAGAACCGAGCATGCTTTCCGGCAATCAGGCTAATCCCACCTCCGCTTCCGACGAAGCTTCCGAGGCCTTGGCCAAGGCTACCGCCGATTCCGAGGATTCCGCGCCCGCGCGGGTGGCCATCCGCGTCTCCGAAGATAGGCTCAAGGCTTTCATCGCCATCCATCCCCCCGTCAGAACCACGGCAGGGTTTTTGGACGCGGAGTTCATCCTGCGCCGCTGGCGGGAGATGTGCCTGGATCCGGAAGCGCTCGCCCATGCCGTCGCGCAGGGCCTGGCCGACGAATGGAACTCCACCCATACGGTGGTCGCCGAACGGGAGGTAGCGGAAGCGCCCAGCCTGCCGATTCCGGGCGTCGACGCGCATTTGGAATTCATCCTCGATCCCACCCTGAAATTCAAGCCGATGGATCAGGGGGGCAACGTAGATTTCCGGAATCTCAACCTGATCAAGCCCGTCAAAAAAAGCCAGCCTTTGGCCAAGAAGGTTCCCGCCACCCTGGGCGCGCCCGGGATCGATTTGCTGGGTCAACCGGCGCCCGCCGGGGACGGCGCGGACATGGCCATCACGCTGGGAGTGAATACCGAAATCTCCGCCACCGATGCCAACGTGGTGGTGGCATCCGTGCCGGGTTTCCTCCAGCATAAGGACGGGGTACTCAGCGTCAGCGAGTGTTTCATCGTGGACGGCAGCGTGGATTTTTCCACCGGCAACATTGCTTACGATCAATCGGTGATGATCCGCGGGGACATCTCCGACGGATTCACGGTCAACGTGGGGGGCGCCCTGGAAGTGGGCGGCGGCGTGGGCGAAGCCAAGCTGCTGATCGGCGGGGACGTGCTCATTAAAAAGGGCTTCGTCGGATCCGGCCATGGACTCATCACCGCCAAGGGCGGCGTCAACCTGGGCTTCTCTTCCAACCAGACCATCCGCGCGCATGGGGACGTGGTGCTGGAGAAGGAATCCTTCAATTGCCAGATCTATTCGCGCCGGGGCATCTCCGTCTACGGTCCCCTGGTGGGCGGCCTGACCATGGCCTTCCGGGAAATCACCTGCCGCGTGGCCGGCAACGATCTGGGGACCAAAACGGATCTGGAAGCGGGGATGGATTATATCCTCCACGAGAACAAGCTGCTCCTGGAAGACAAACTCAAGGAATTGACCGCGCACCTGGGCAAGATCAACCAGAAGCTCACGCGTTTCCGGGAAGCCTACCGCATCCGCAAGCGCCTCACGGCTTCGGAAGCAAAGTTGATGCTGGAGCTGAGGGACATGCAGGAGAAGATCCAGATCCGGCTGCCGGAACTGGAGAAGCGCAAGCTGGACATCGTCGAGCAGATCAGGCAGGGATACCTGCGCGCGGGACTTTGCGTCAAGGTGGAAAAGAAGGTGAATCCCGGAGTGGTGATCAAGGTGGGACCGGAGGTTTTCCGCGTGCAAGAGGAGATGGCCGGGCCCAAGGTATTCCTGTACCAGAACGGGCGCATCAAGGTCCTGTGAAGGACGCGATGGCCGAGCGGAAAGTTGAAAGGCTAGGGGATGGATCAGATTTCGGAAGAGGATAAGGAACTCAATTCCATCCTGGAGCTGAACCTGGACGGGTTGGATACCCTGGGTACGGAAGACGAATCGTTCCGGGACCCCGGCGGCGCCGCGCCTATGTCCATCGAAAAGCGCATGGCCGCCAATCCGCGCCTGGCCAGGCTGCAAGCCCAATGGGATAAGGGCGAGCCGGGCGATGCGCCTTCCGGTCTCCCGCTCAACCGCGGCATGGAGCAGATCTCCGTGGCCGAACGCACGCTCACCTACAAGGCCACCGTGGTCAAGACCTGGGATACCGCCGTGGCCCAAGCCAAGGAAACCTATGATCTGATCTGTCTGGGCGAAGTCACCTCCATGAGTACCGTACGGACCTTGGTGGGTTCCTTCCTGGACGTGCTGGAAAAGGATCGCAACATCCTCTTGGCATTGTGCCTGTACCAATCCCCCAACCTGGCCGAATACCTTTATCGCCATGCGGTGAACATGTGCCTGGTCTCGCTGGCGGCGGCTTCCGCTTCCGGCTTCTCGCGCGGGCAGGTGATGGAAATCGGCCAGGCCGCGCTCTTGGCGGACGTGGGCATGATGATGGTGCCGGAGGCCATCCTGCTCAAGGCGGGCAAGCTCACCGAGCAGGAGCTGGGTGAGATCCACCGCCATCCCTCCACCAGTTTCGCCCTGCTGGAAAAGATCCAAGGCGCTTCCGACTACGTGCTCTCGGCCGCCTTCCAGCACCATGAGAGGATCACGGGCGCGGGTTATCCCCAGCGCCGTTCCAACGCGCAGATCTCCCAGGTGGCCCGCATCGTGGCCATCGCCGATACCCTGTGCGCCATGGTGCATAAGCGTTCCCACCGCGATGCGCTTACGCCGCAAATGGCCCTGGACAAGGTTATCAAAATGGGGCAGATGAACTTCCTGGATCCCGCCCTGATAAAGAATCTCCTGCGCTACCTTTCCGTCTATCCCATCGGAACCTACGTGGAGCTGGCCAGCGGGCGCATGGGCCGCGTCATCGCCGCCCATCCGGACGATCATACCCGCCCGGTCATCTCCATCCTCCGCAACGAGAAGGGGCAGCCGCTTCCCATGAAGCAGATCCTGCAAGTGGATTTGATGCGCGAGAAGAACGAGAGGATCGTGAAAGTGGTCGACAACGAAGCCGCCAAGTTCAAGGCGCTGGACGGCTTCTGAGCCCTTTCCCCTTTCCTAAAAGCTCTTGGTTCCATGGCCCGGTTTTGCCGGGTTATCCATGCGGCGGCAAGAAAACCGATCGGATAGGTTGGTTTCATCGTCCCCTATGTGTAATTTTCTCGGATGAATTCCCACGATGCCATGCCGGGCGGGCGCAGAAATTTATTGTTGGCTGGAATATTTTTTTTGGCGAATGCCGTTTGGGCGGAATCCGGATCGGCGGACCGGCCGGAGCCGGCCACGACTCCGCGGCCTCCCCTTTCCGATACCGCCGCTCCGCTAAAATCGGAACCGCTCTCTCTCGATTCCGCAGCGGCCTTCCCGTTGCTGCCGGAAGTGCTCAGTCCGGGAGAGAAAATCATGTGGGGCCGGCATGGCCTCTTTCGCATCACCGGGTTGTATCCCCTTACGGAGGCGTCCCGGGAAAAGGAAATGGGCCTGCGCCGGGGCATGCTCACGGTACATGAACTGGCCGGGTTCGCCACCCTCGCCTCCATGATCGCCACGGCCACCTACGGTCAATTGACCTTGAATGGTTATTCCAGTCTGGGGGATACCCATAAAACCCTCGCGGGCATCACCATCGGCGCGTACTTCTTCACGGCCGCCATGTCTCTGCTCAGCCCTCCGCCTTTGGTCCGCAGAAACGAATGGAACACGGTTTCCATCCACAAGGGCCTGGCCATCGTGCATTTCACCGGCATGATCCTGACTCCCGTGCTCGCGGGCGGGGTCGCCATGAAGGAACGGGGCGCGGGAACTTCCAAATTGACGATCGATCACGACAAAGCCCTCATCCATCAGGTATCCGGCTACATCACCACGGTGGCGTTCGCCGGCGCCATGGTTGCAGTGACGTTTTGAAAGGTATGGATATGAATACCCCGAAAACCCTACTCGCGCTTTTCCTGACGGGCATGGCGCTGGCGCCTACCGGCGCGGCATGGGCCAAATCATACCAGGCCATCAAGGGCGAATCAACCCTGAGTTACCTACTGGTCCACCCCATGCACAAGATCACCGGGGTCAGCAAGGACTTCCAATGCCAGGTGGACTTGTCCGCGGACACGGTTTCCTCGCAAATCAAAGTCAGCGCGGAAATCCGAACCTTCGACAGCCATAACTCCAGCCGCGACTCCCATATGCTGGAAGTGGTGGATGGGATCAAATACCCGCGGGTGGAATTCTCCAGCCAATCCGTAAAACCCGAGAAGGACGGTTACCTGGTAACCGGAATCCTCAATTTCCACGGGGTCTCCAAGCCCATTAACTTCCACGTTACCCCTCATTTCCTGGGAGGCAAGGTGGAAATCACCGGCGCCTTCGACATCAAGCTGACTGACTTCAAGGTGGACCGCCCCAGCCTACTGATGGTGCCGGTCCATGACGATCTCCGCATCGGCTTCGATTTGTTCTCGCGGGAATAGGTGCAGCGCGGGCCTTGCGGGGAACGGAAATCAGGGGGCCGGAAACAGCGCGCCTTGATCCTTATGCCCGGGAATCCGCGCCCAAACCGTTCCGGAAAAGCCCGCGGGCGGGATCCACTCGGTCCAACCGCTCTCATCCGATCGGGATTCCCCCAATAACGCGCCCCGCGCGGAAAACCAACGGATGGTGGCCCGCGGGTCCGTGCGGAAAGCCAGGCCATGGCCGGCGCGGGAGAACCCCATCCTCACCGGCCTACCATAAACGCTGGGCGTCCGCTCGGGTCGCACCCGCGCGATGGGTAAAGGGTTCTTGAGATCCTCCCAGATATCCGAGAACCGCCCGGCCAGCACCGCGGCCCCGAACCAGGCCAGGAATTGCTCGAAGTATTCCTCGTTGGGCGTGGAACCGGATCGATCGGCTATCGCCATGTCGGCGGACAGACCCCATTGGTCCTGGTCCGGCGGCAGAAAGGCGAGCAAGGCATCGGCCCAAGGTTGGGCCGCCGCCGGTCCCGCGGATGAAAACGCCGCGCAAGCCCACATGCCTACCGTGAGTTCGCTGTACTCGCGCCGCGACCGCTTTTCGCCGCTTCCCAAGGAGAACGTGTCCGTTGCGGGAAGCGCCACTCCGTCCAAGGTGTAGAAGTTGGCGCGATCCGGAGTGCGGATGAACGCGCTGGCCGCGTCCAGCCAATGCTTGGCGCGGGCATCCCGGAACCAAAGCCAATCCATCGCCAACCGCCACTGCACGCGGATGGCGTCCTTGTACATGGAGCGTCCGCTGCGGAAAGCGTTATAGCCGAGCGATCCGTCGAAGAACGTCCCATTGGGCACCATCCAGTCCGGCAAGAGTCCGTTGGCCGCTCCCGGGTTGGCGGCCAAGGTGGCATAGCATTGATCGATCAAACCCTTCCAATCATGGCCGGGATCGGCCTTGGAGAATATCCGATAACTGGCCGGGGAGAAATAACCGGGATTCACGAATTCCTTGCCGCCCCAGCCGGAACCCGGAGCCAGATAGCGTCCATCCGCTACCGCGCTTCCCCAGATATTGCCGATGATGTCCAGCGCCCGCTGCTTGTAGCCCGCTCCCTTAGGCCCGGTATGCGGCTTCCAGGCCCCTTTCCTGGCCAGCGAATCCGCGAACAGGAGCATAAGCGCGATATCCTGATCCGCATCCGTTGCCATGCCGGTCCCGATCACGGCCCCCTTGGCCCCTATCCGCCAGTTGTACAGCTTGCCGGATGCGCTCCACATGGTTTTCTCGGCCGCGTCCCAGATGCGGTTGAAGTCGGCCTGATCATTGGAGTAAAGCGTGACGATCATCCCATAAGCTTGCGCCTCGGAGACCGCGTCGCCGGGCTCCTCGGATTTGGGGCGATGGACCAGGCCATCCGGATAGGGATCGACATTGTGCCGGATGATGCCCCGGGCGGTGCGGGCGAGGGCGGAGTCCAAGCGCGCGTCGGCGATGCGCGGCAGCGAGGAAACGGTGGGCCCGAACGCGCCGGCCGTCGCGGCTCCCAGGCCTATCGGTAGAAGCAGGAATAGGTCGCGAAGGTTGCGGAAAAACGGCTGCATGGGTTTTTAGTAGCGATTCCGGCAGCCCGGTTTGCCTGTAGCCAAACAAAAGCGCCCTTCCGGTGGGAGGGGCGCTTTTGGGAAGGCATGCTACGGGACCGCTCCGCCGGGTCTGGGACCGGCTAGCGGGGTACCCCTAACGATTAGTAGCGATAGTGGTTGGCCTTGAAAGGCCCATTCACCGGCACGTTGATGTATTCGGATTGCTTGGCGTTGAGCTTGGTCAGCTTCACGCCCAGCTTCTCCAGATGCAGGCGGGCCACTTCCTCGTCCAAGTGCTTGGGCAAGGTGTATACGCCCACTTCCAGCTTCTTGGTCCATAATTCGATTTGGGCCAGCGACTGGTTGGTAAAGGAGGTGGACATCACGAAGCTGGGATGGCCGGTGGCGCAGCCCAGGTTCACCAGGCGGCCTTCGGCGAGCAGGTAGATGCTGTTGCCGTTGGGGAAGGTGTACTTGTCCACCTGGGGCTTGATGTTGGTATGCTTGATGCCGGGCCAGGCGCGCAGGCCGGCGATGTCCACTTCGGAATCGAAGTGGCCGATGTTGCAGACGATGGACTGATCCTTCATCTTGCTCATATGCTCGGCGGTGATGATGTCCACGTTGCCGGTGGTGGTCACGTAGATGTTACCCTCGGACAGGGCGTCCTCCAGGGTGGTCACCTTGTAGCCTTCCATCGCGGCCTGCAGCGCGCAGATGGGATCGATTTCCGTGACGATGGTGCGGGCGCCGAAGCCGCGCATGGACTGGGCGCAGCCCTTGCCCACATCGCCGTAGCCGCAGACCACGGCCACCTTGCCTGCCACCATCACGTCGGTGGCGCGCTTGATGCCGTCCGCCAGCGATTCGCGGCAGCCGTACAGGTTGTCGAACTTGGACTTGGTCACGGAATCGTTCACGTTGATGGCCGGGATCAGCAGTTCTTTCTTGTCGAACATCTGGTACAGGCGGTGCACGCCCGTGGTGGTCTCTTCCGAAACGCCCTTCCAGTCCTTGACGAAGCGCGCCCACATGCCGGGATGCTCGACCAAGGTGCGCTTCAACAGTTTCAGGATCACGGCTTCTTCTTCGCTGCCGGGCTTGCGATCGAGGAAGGACGGATCTTTCTCGGCCTTGACGCCCCAGTGCAGGAGCAGGGTGGCGTCGCCGCCGTCATCGACGATAAGTTCGGGACCGATGGCCTGTCCATCCTTCCCCGGGAAGCTGAGGGCCGCCAAAGTGCATTCCCAGTATTCTTCCAGCGACTCGCCCTTCCAAGCGTAAACGGGCGTGCCGGCCTTGGCGATGGCCGCTGCCGCGTGATCCTGGGTGGAGAAGATGTTACAGGAGGCCCAGCGCACGTCCGCGCCCAATTCCTTCAGGGTCTCGATGAGCACGCCGGTCTGGATGGTCATGTGCAGGCTGCCCATGATGCGCGCGCCCTTGAGAGGCTTGGTCTTGCCATACTTTTCGCGCGTGGCCATCAGGCCCGGCATTTCCTTCTCGGCGATATCCAGTTCTTTGCGGCCGAATTCGGCCAGGCTGATATCGGCTACTTGATAGTCGCCCCAAGCGGGCGCGTTGTATTTGGTTGACTTGATGCCCTTGTTGGGCGCTTCCTGGGTCATGGTCGACATGTGGTCTGTTCCTTATGGTTCGTTTGCAAATCGATTGCGTGAAAACATGAAAAAGAAAAGGCCCGCCGTGCCTGGGCGACGGCGGGCCTTAGGATTGGATCAGGCGTTGGCCAACTGAGGTTTGGCGGTGAGCGACTTAGCGGCTTCGCGCAGGGCATCGGCCTTGTCGGTCTTTTCCCAGGTGAAGGAATCGCCCTTGCGGCCGAAGTGGCCGTGCACGGAGGTGGCGCGGTAGCGGGGCTTCAACAGATCCAAGGTGCGGATGATGCCGCCCGGGGTCAGGTCGAAGTGCTCGTTCACCAACGCCTCCAGGGCCTCGGGAGCCAACTTGCCGGTGCCGAAAGTCTCCACGTAAACGGAAACGGGCTTGGGATAGCCGATGGCGTAGGCCACCTGGACTTCGCAACGGGTGGCGAGGCCGGCGGCCACGATGTTTTTCGCAACGTAACGCGCCGCATACGCCGCGGAACGGTCCACCTTGGAGGGATCCTTGCCGGAGAACGCGCCGCCGCCATGCCGGCCCATGCCGCCATAGGTATCGACGATGATCTTGCGACCGGTCAAGCCGCAATCGCCCATGGGTCCGCCAATGACGAAGCGGCCGGTGGGATTGATGAAGTAACGGGTCTGCGCATTGAGCAGATGGGCCGGGATCACCACCTTGATGCACTTCTCGATGATTTCCTTCTGGATGGTCTCATGCGAGACCTTCTCGTCATGCTGGGTCGAGAGCACGATGGTATCGATATGCTTGGGCTTGCCGTCCACGTATTCCACCGTGACCTGGGACTTGGAGTCCGGGCGCAGCCAGGGCAGAGTACCGTTCTGGCGCAGCTCGGCCAGTTTTTCCATCAGGCGATGCGAATAATGGATGGGCATCGGCATCAGTTCTTCGGTCTCATCGCAAGCGTAGCCGAACATCATGCCCTGGTCGCCGGCGCCCTGTTCCTTGAACAGGCCCTCGCCTTCGGATACGCCCTGGGAAATGTCCGGGCTCTGCTTGTCCAGCGCAATGGTCACGCCGCAGGTCTTGGAGTCGAAGCCGAAAGCGGCATCGGTATAACCCGTGCGGGCGATGGCTTCGCGCACCACCTTCTGGAAGTCGATGTTGGCCTTGGTGGTGATCTCGCCGGCCACTACCACCATGCCGGTGGTGATGAGGGTTTCGCAAGCTACGCGGCTGCGGGGATCCTGCTCCAGCATGGCGTCGAGGATGGAGTCGGAAATTTGATCGGCCATTTTGTCGGGATGGCCCATGGAGACTGATTCGGAGGTGAAAAGGTGTCTGGACATTGAGAACTCCTGATGGTGTTTCTGGCCCGGCAACGCTCATTGCACCGGGGCGGCCGCACGGCCCGTGGTCCAATTGTACAATAATCCGGATAATAAAGCATCGGTTTATCGTGATTCATTGATATAAGTTAATAAGCAATAAATGCTGAATTGGGCTAAAAACAAGGTGTGTCAGTTCGAGGGATTCTTGCACAGAAGCCTTTAGCTTAGTAAGGACCGTTTAAATTCGGGTGACAGATGTTTTTAAGGCGTCGTTAGAATTCGTTCCTGGATCTTCGCGCCTTTGCGCCACAGGCTGAGGATGGCAACTCTGGGCGACGCGAGGAGAAAAGCCCGTAGCCTACCTGATGCGCCGATTTGCTCGCAGGGCAATTCGACTCCCTGGACATCATTTAACCGAAAGGAGTACTCCTCGGGATGCGGCACGGACACGCTGGCGCCTCCGGCTTCGATGAGGATCTTCGCGACCGGCTCGGAGCCGGGTGGGGGGAGCGAAGTGGTGACAGGAAAGAGATCGACCGAGGTCGGTAAGGCGTCGATTAAGGCAGTGTCGCCTTTGGCGAGGGAGACGTTATTGAGGTATGGGGAATCCGCGGCCCAGGGATCGCGGGTCAACCTTTTGATGCGGATGTTCCGGAACTTAATTCCGGCGTCGCCGTGGCTAACCAATAAGAAGCTGCCAGGATGCAAATCCTTATAGCCCGGATATGGAATGAACTTGCTTAAGGAATAAGCGACGTTCCATTTCGCTGAAAACATCTGGTACTCCAGCAGCCGCATGCCATTCCCGAAGTGGGCAGTGTGGCTGCCATGGGAAATGATCCGGAATTCGTTCCATTGGCCGTCTGGCTTTACCCAATTCGGGGAGCCGTCCGGATTTTTCACTGACTTCAACAGGGGCACCATCTCGAAGTTGCATCCTGCGGTCATCAATTCGCCGCTCCAATAATTGACAGCCGCTTTATTCACGAACATGGCTTGTGGCGAAGACGCGCCATAGAATTCCCCCATCGATTCCAGATAATGGATGTTCAGACCGCTGGTGACTCTTTTGCCCGCCACGGACTGCCATTCCATTTTGATATCGAAGTCGCGGAAAGATGTATCCCGGGTGAAAAGACTGGGCCCCCCGCCGGAGATCTCAATCATGTTGAAATCCGGATCCGAACCGTTCGTGTCGCTCGCCTCGGATCCGTCCGCGTGCGTGATTCTCAAGTTCATGTTGAAACGCTTTGGGTCAAGGATGGAAAGCGTGTCGCGGTAGGTTTTCCATCCGCTGAAATCTCTGCCATTCCAAAGCAACTGGTAGCCGTCTTTGCTTTCGGCCGGGGAAAGCGCGTTGTTATGCGTGCGGACTTGGGCTTGCGTGTTCGTGGATGCTGCCAGCGACGAAAAAATAAGACCATAAAATAGGGTCAATTTCACGGTGAGCCTCCATGTTTGTGAGGGCGGACGAGAGAACGGATTTCGGAAATACGGTCGATGGAATGCGATCGGATGGGGAAAGCATTGCGGCCCAGGCGGCGGAAAGTAAACGAGACCCGGATCAAAGGCGGGCCCCGGCGAACCGGCCCGGATAGAACACGGGCGAGGGGGGCCACAGTCGCCCTCTCGCCCCCTAAAAGAAGGCCGTCCGCCTTCGGGTCAGGTTCAAATGCCCGCGGAAAGTTTCACGCCCCAATAGTATTGGCTGGGGGTGGTGTAGATTTCCCAGGAGGTTTTGCCGTAAGAGTTCCAATCCCAAGAGCGGGAGTGATCGCTCGCGATCTGGCCGGAAAGTGTAATGCCATTGAGAATGCTGCGCTCCGCGTAAATGGACCACTTAAAGTTGTCCTTGTCCCATTGCGTGGGATAGTAAGACGAAGTGGCCATATAGGGAGCCGGGGATGCGTTCAATTCCACTGAGGAAGGGTAGGTGGGCAGCCACTGGGAGCGGTAGTACTCCACTTCCATCGATAAGACGTCCAACAGTTTGAAGGTAGGCACGTTGAAGCCCAGCATCATGGGGATGCGGCGGGAGATGTCCTTGTAAAAAACCGGATTGTTCTGCGTTCCCAAGATGGCGGCCTCGCCATAGAGGATTAAATCCTTAGGACCCAAGAGGCTGGCATCGAACATGGGTTTTGGATCGAAGGAGAAGTACAAAGCCGGCTTGATGGCCCGGGCGGTCAGTTTTTTCATGCTCGGATTGATTAAAGATGTGCTGACGCTATCCAATACGGAAATGGCGAGCGAGTCCTGGGCCAGCTCGGATAGTAAGCGGGCCGAATCGGCCGCCCCTACGCCGGGCTTGGCCAACTCCTCGAGGATTCCCTTGGACAAGTTGGTGTAGTAGGCCGATCCGGCTGGGCCGCCAGCATACCACACTCCCTTGTATTCAAAGTAGGGGATCTTCATCTGGGCGTATTTGTCCGCGTTCACCGCACGCGCCAACTGCACACCGCCGCCTACCTTCAATACGTTATGGTAGTTGAGGCGGGCCATATAGGTCAGGTTTAGATCGTAAACGGGAGTGAGTTCCGTTTCCACCGAGAGGATGAAATCATGAGAGAACATGCCCAGGTTTTGGCTGAGCTTGAGACCCGTGAGGGTTGCCGAGTTCGCGCCCAGGTATCCGAAGGTGCCGCCGGTCTGGATGGTGCCGGGGTAGGCCCAGGTGCGGAACATGTATTCGCCCAGGTTTCGCGCGTTTTCATTGTATTTATAATTGAAAACGCCCGCATCCGCCCTAAGGAAAGGGTGATCGGCATCCCCGAAGAGATAGCTGATATCGAGCTTCGGGGCCGTAACGGATATGTTACGGACGTAGTTCTGCGGTACGTCGTAATGGTAAGGGGCGCTGAAATAGGTGAAAGCCAGCAGTATTTCCAGGCCCAAGCGATCGTTCTTCTTGACCTGGAAATCCGCGGAGGCGCTAGTGGGTTCGATCCAGGCATCATCAAGGCCGTCGGACTTGATATGGTTTCCGCCTTTGATGATGTGGGTGACTTCCTGGGAAACCTTGAACGTGGGCCTCAAGAACAGAATGCTGTCCTTGACATCTTCCGCGGATACGGATGGCGCCAGGCAGGCGGCGAGAATAGCTGCAGGCAACAGGGAATTCATGGATGTTGTACGGAACAGGTTCATTTACCACCTACGATGGAAGATTGGATTTGCTTGCCAGCCTGGTAGACGCTGAGAATACGGGGCCGGGTGAAGCGGCCTGGCAGGAAGATCTGGTCTTTGCCCTTAACATTGTTCACCAAGGTGGTGACTCCGTTGAGATCCTGCAGTCGCACCGAATAATCTCCGGAGCGGGCGAACAATACGGAAAGGCCCTGGGGCTGGGAAACGATGCGCGCTTCCTTGGGGACAATGGCATAAGGGGAGACGCGGGTGGTGTTCGGGAAGAGATCGGCCGACAGTGCCAAATCATCGATCAGGGTGGAATCTGTCGGCGTTGCCGAGGATTTATTCAGGTACGGGGAATCGGAACCCCAGGGATTTTGTGTCAACTTCTTGATGCGGAGGTTGCGGAACTTCATCCATTTTTCTCCGTGGTTCTGGAGATAGATGCTCCCGGGATGCAGGTTGTTGTAGTTGGGGTACTGGTTGTACTTGCTTGCCTTATAGGCGGCGGTCCATGCGGGGGAGAACATCTGGTATTCCAGCAAGCGCTTGCCGTTGCCATAATGGGCCACCCGCTTGCCGTAAGAGATGATCCGGAACTCATTCCACTGCCCGTCCGGCTTGACCCAGTTGGGGGAGTTGTCAGGATTTTTCCTCGACTTCAGGAGCGGGGTCATCTCGTAGTTGCATCCGGCGGCGGTCAATTCCGCAGTCCACTCCTGCGTCCAAAGGGTATTTGAAACCTGGGCTTCCGGCCCCGATGCGCCGTTGTATTCGCCGGCGGCTTCGCGGTAATGGATGATAAGCCCGCTGTTCCCTTTCAAGCCGACCACGGCCTTCCATTCGACCTTGTAGTCGAAGTCCTGGAAGGAGGTATCCACCGTGAACATGCTTTGGCCGCTGGCGTTCACTTCCAGGATATTCGAGTCGGGATCGACGCTCTTGCGCGAGGTGGTTTCCAGTCCGCTCTGATGCACGATAGACCAAGTGCCGCTCACGTTGGAGAGGTGATAGCTCTTCCAACCGGTGAAGCTCGTGCCGTCCCACAGCAATTTATAACCGTCTTCCTTTTCGGCGGCCGAAAGGATATTGTTGGTTCCCGTGCTTTGGGCTTTAGCCTCTGTGCCAAGCACCATCGCCCCCAACAAGATTCCTGTGTAAATTTTCGCTTTCATTCTCAGCCTCCTGATCATCCGGTTCAACGCATTAGGCCCAACTCAGACCCATCTGATCCGGGCTTGCGTAGATGCGGCCCTTCCCTGGAGTCCAAGTTAGCGTCAGATTGGAAAAAAAGCATGGTTTTTTTGAAGCAAAAAAATTTCTGGCTTGGGCTAAAAATGGCTAAAAATAATACTAATTGCGTATTTAAAGTATGCTTTGGATACTAAAGAGTAGAGTAAAGTAGGATTTTTTACGAAGCAAAATGGTTTGTCTGCAACCGTTTCCCATGGAATTACTGGGATTCAAATCCCAACCCCGGCTCCCGGTGATATATTAAGGCACGATGAAACGTCTGTATGTCGTGGCGCTATTGCTATCGGTATTGCCCTACTCGGCGCGCTCACAGTCCATTAATACGCTTACGGATCAGGAAGCTTCCCGGGGCTGGTTATTGATGTTTGACGGCAAATCCCTGGCCGGCTGGCACTCTTTCCGCAGGCCGGATATCAGCGGGAACGGGTGGATCGTCAAGGACAGTTCCATCTATCTGCGCGGCCTCTCGGCGGGTGCTCTCTTGGCACCGGAGGCTTTCGTGTACCGTAACTTCGAGATTTCCGTCGATTGGAAAATCGCGGACTCGGGCAACAGCGGGATCTTCCTGAGGTATCTGGAGACGGAGGCTTCAGAGAATATCCGCACCGGCCCGGAGTCGCAAGTATGCGGCAAGTTGCGGCTGGATTATAAGAACGGGATGGAGGTGACCAGCCCGGGCGCCTGTTATGCCATGTACGCGCCGGCAAAGCCGTGGATCAAGTCCGCGGACCAATACAATACCTTCCATGTCATCATGTATGAAAACCGGGTGGCCCATTTCGGCAACGGCACGCGCTTGCTGGAGTACGTGATCGGCAGCGACGATTGGAAAACCAAATACGATAAGAGTAAGTACTCGACCTTTCCCCTTTACGGGGATATCCATGCCGGCAAGCTTTTCCTACAGGACCATGCCAGCCCGGTATGGTACCGCAATCTCAAGATCCGGCCCTTGACGGAGGATCCCTGGGTCAATAAGGATTTCATCTGGCCCGACCAGACATCTCGAATCGCCCATGCTCCGGTCGAGATGGCTGGCGCTCCCTTGCTCAGCTTAAGACAAACGGGGTCTGGCCGGGTGGAATTGCGGTTCACCCAACCGGGAGAATGGCGGTTGGAGTTGGATGATGCGCGCGGAGGGCGCTTGCAGACGATGCAGGGTTCCGGACCGGGAACCCGCTCTCTGGGGCCGCTTCCAGGTTGGGGCGGCTATTTCCTTTCCGGGTCGATAGGGGGCCATCCCTATTCACGCCATCTGTCCGCTGCCCTGCCCTAAGCTTAAAAACCCCTTACCCCACCTCGTACCCGCATTAGGGTTTTGTTATTATTGGAGTTCCCGGACGGACTTCGACCGGGGATATCGGAGTTGAACATGAGTCTTCTCGGCGCCATTTTCCTGTTCGTCATCTGGGTTGCCGGCGCGGCCGCTTCCATCGCTTGGGCATTTTCTCTGGGCGCCACCTTGGTGCTGGGCCTGGTGCTCTGGAACTCCTTCTTCGGATTCTGCACGGCAGTGGGCTTGATGGCCTTCTGGAGCCGTGAACATTGGCTGGGTGACTAAATAAAGCGATGCGCTCCTGGGGAGCGTTGCCAATCCCCCTTCCGGCCGCGTCCTTTCCGCAAAAGCGTCCTTGGTTTCCGACAAAACCTGTGAAGAAGAATTTCGCCGCCGCCTCTAAGGGCGAAGGCGGTGCCTTTTTGTTGGGGAATGGTGCGGGCGGCCATACGGATCATCCACATTTGTTGTGATTTAGCGCGCATGCGAGCCCATGGTCGTTCCAGCTGCAAGTGCGTGAGGAGAGCCGCGCTAGCGGACGAAACCTTTCCAAGGCGGATCTGCGGGTGTCACGGCGGAAAACCCGCAACTTCATCCGGGAGTCCCATCGCCTGTTTGACGGCGTTCCTGAAGATGGCGCGGTCACTGCCTGGGTTTGCGTGAACGATGAGGGGCTGAAATCGCCATGAAGGCCGCGAAGGAAATGACGAAAGACGGATCCGGGTATGGCCGCCAAGTCACCGAATAGTCGTCAGCGCTGCACCCGCGCGCCGCCGCCTTTGACCAGGCTTTCCACTTCCGCCAAACTCGCCATGGAGGTGTCACCCGGCGTGGTCATGGCCAAGGCCCCGTGCGCGGCCCCGTATTCAACCGCTTGCGCCAGATCGCCTTTTTCCATCAGGCCGTAGATCAATCCCGATGCGAAGCTGTCGCCGCCGCCCACGCGGTCGTAGATCTCCAGGCCGCGGCGCATAGCCGACTCGAAGAACTTGCCTTCTCCCCAGGCCACGGCGCCCCAATCGTTGACGGAGGCGGACTTGACCGTGCGCAGGGTGGTGGCGATGACTTTGAAGTTGGGGAATTCCTTGGTGACTTCGCCGATCATTTTCTTGAAGTTTTCGGTTTCCACGTTGGAGAGATGCTCGTCGGTGCCTTCCACCTTGAAACCCAAAGAAGCGGTGAAGTCTTCTTCGTTTCCGATCATCACGTCCACGTAACGGGCGAGTTTCCGGTTCACTTCCTGGGCGCGCTTCTGGCCGCCGAAATTCTTCCAAAGGCTGGGCCGGTAATTGAGATCGAAAGAAATGAGCGTGCCGTGTTTTTTGGCGGCCGTCATGGCCTCTTCGATCACGTCGGGGGTGGTTTCGGAGAGGCCTGCGTAGATGCCGCCGGTATGGAACCAGCGCGCGCCTTGCTTTCCGAAGATTTCTTCCCAGTCGATGTCGCCCTTCTTGAGCTGGCTGGCGGCGGTGTGGCCGCGATCGGAAACCCCTACCGCCCCGCGCACGCCGAAGCCGCGTTCGGTGAAGTTGAGGCCGTTGCGGGTGCTGCGGCCCAGGCCGTCATAGGGAACCCATTTGATGAAGGATGCGTCCACTCCGCCCTGCAGGATGAAATCCTCGACCAGGCGGCCCACCTCGTTGTCCGCGAAAGCGGTGACCACCGCCGTGCGTTGGCCGAAGCAACGGCGTAAGCCGCGGGCTACGTTGTATTCGCCTCCGCCTTCCCAGGCCGTGAAGCTGCGCGCGGTCTTGATGCGCACATCGCCCGGATCCAGGCGTAGCATGATCTCGCCGAGGGAGATCTGATCGAATCGGCATTTGTCCTTGGGCTTTACGTTCAACAGGGCCATGGTTCCTCCAAAATTCAGGTCCGGGGCGCCGGGCGCGGCCGGGTAGCTTATATGTTACTGCGGTTTGGCCAGGGCCACCGCTTGCGCGGATAGGCGCGTTACTTCCGCGAAATTGCCGGTCTTGAGCAGCTCCGGGGCCACCATGAAGCTGCCGCCCACGGCTACCACGGCCTTGAAGGCCAGGTAATCGGGGAGTTTGGCCAAGTCGATGCCGCCGGTCGGGATGAAGCGGACCATAGAAAAGGGCGCGGCGATGGCTTTTAGGGCCTTGATGCCGCCGATGGATTCCGCCGGAAAAAATTTCACCACTTCCACGCCTTCGTCGAGCGCCATCTGGATTTCCGTGGGCGTGGCCACGCCGGGGAACACCGGCACGTTCAACTCGCGGCAACGCCGGACCACCTTGGTGTTGAAGCCGGGGGAAACGATGTAGGTCGCGCCCGCCGCTATCGCGCGATCGACCTGATCGGGTTGCAGTATGGTTCCCGCCCCCAGGCAAATGTCCTTATCCTTGGCGATGGCCTTGATGGCCGCTTCGGCCGCCGCAGTCCGGAAGGTGACTTCCGCGCAGGGCAGGCCGCCCGCTTTCAGCGCTTGGCACAAGGGCCACGCGTCTTCAGCCCGGTCGATGATGACCACGGGCATGAGGCGGATGGATTGCAAGCGGTCGATGAGTGGGTTCATAGGTGGGTCTCCGAAGGATTTTCGCAAATTGAAGATTGAAAATTGAAGATTGAAAACCAACAAAGCGAATTGCGTCCGGGATCTACCGGAGTCGCGAAGGAATACCTCCGTATTCCAATTTGCATAATGCGATTTTCAATTTTCAATTTGCAAAATCTTTCTCTTGTCTTTTCCTACAACCTCGCCAACGTCATCCCGCCATCCACCATAAGCACTTGGCCGGTGGAATAGGGGAGATCGCCGCGGGCGAGCATGGCCACGGCCTTGCCCACGTCTTCCGGAAAGCCCCATCGGTTCTGCGGAATAAGCCCGTTGGCGATGAGCGCATCGTACTTGCCGGTGACGCCGGAGGTCATGTCCGTCTTGATGATCCCGGGGCGCACTTCATAGACCGGGATGCCGAACTCGGCCAGGCGCGCGGACCAGAGCTGGTTGGACATGCCGAGCGCGGCTTTGGCCAGGCAATAGTCGCCGCGGTTTACAGAGGCCACGGTGGCGGAGATGGAGGTGATATTGACGATCGAATGCATACGATCGGGATGCTCGCGGCGCTGCGCGATCATCCACTGGGCCGCCTTCTGGGTCAGGAAATACGGACCGCGCAGGTTGACGCGGATGAGATCGTCGAAGCTCTCCTCGCCCGCTTCCAGGATATCCGCCCGCACCTTGGGGGCGATGCCGGCATTGTTCACCAGCACGTCCAGGCGCCCGAACTTCTCTTGGACCACGGCCAGGAAGTTCTCGCGATCGCGCGCTTCCGCCACGTTGGCTTTTATGTAAAGGATTTTGGCGCCCAGGTTGCGCAGACCTTCCAGGGAATCCACGTCCTTCTCTTCCTTCTGCCCGCAGATGGCCAGGTCGAAACCTTCCTTGGCCAGGCAGGTGGAAATGCCAAGGCCGATGCCTCGGCCTCCACCCGTAATGGCTGCGACTCGATTGGACATATTACAGGATTCTCCGTTGACGATAAAGGTTAAGGGATTGAGTCGACGGGGCAAGCAAGAATTTTGCAATTTGAAAATCGCGATTTTCAATTTTCAATTTGCAAAAATCCCGCTGACCAAGCTAGGCCCCGAAGAACGTATAGTACTTCCCATTCTTGATGATCCGCTGCAGATACAACGCCACTTCCCGCGCATGGTAATCGCCCCATTGGCTGGATTCGCCCAGCGGGATTTTTGCTCCGGGTGGGATATAATCCCAACCGTTGGGCCGATGATACACGTTGTGCAAGAGCAGGCCCTGATGCGCCGGATCGGTGCTCAGGTAGGGTTCTTCAAAAAGGCGATCGACCACGGTGAGTCCGGCTTGCCAATAGCGATCGCCTTCGGCGGTCTCCCCTTTGGCGCGCAGCAGACGGCCCAGGCGCAAAAGGCCCTGCGACGCGATGGCTGCGGCGGAGCTGTCCACGGGCTCGTGCTCGTTGAAGGGATCGGCAGGCTTATCCAGGTAATTCCCCAGCTTGTGCAGGTTGGGCGCGCCCGTATCCCAATACGGGATGCCGTCCTTGGGGGTCTGCGCGATGTAGAAATCGCAAGAAGCCTTGGCGGCCTTGAGCATCATGGCTTCCACCGCCTTGCGCCCGCCCACCGCATCCAATTCCTTATCCGGCAAGGCGGCCAGGAACTCCAGCTCTTCGGCATAGCCCAGCATGACCCAGGCCAGGCCGCGGGTCCAGGTGGTGAAAGGCGCATAGCCCTGCTGGGAATTGGGGCAGCGATAGCTTCCGTCGTTGGTGTTGAAGATGATCTCGTGCGCCGCGCGGCCGCGCAGGGCGGGGGTATCGTAGCTGTCGCGTCCCTCGCCGTAGAACAGGGTGAACTCGGCGGTCACGGCGGCATGGTCGACCAGGCGTTGCAGCAGATTGATCTTCGCGTCCTTTTCACCCAGCAAGATGTGGCCCAGCTTGTGGGACAATGCCAATGCGCGCAAGGACCTTATGGTGTCCGCGAAGAGCGAATGGGGCCCGTTGAAGGAATGGATATAGCCTTTGCCGTTGTTGATCGGGGTCCAGCGCATGGCCTGCACGGCGCCGGAGCATTTCAGGGCCAGCTCGTAGAAATCCTTTTCGCGTCCGTCCGCCTGGATGCGGCCCTCGCCGATGAGGCGCCACAGGTTGCCGTAGGTGCTGACGTTGTTGAAGCCGTGATCGTGCACGCCCGTATGGGTGATATGCCCGGCCATGTCCTTGAAGGTATGGTTGCGGCCGATATCCAGGAAGGCCGCATCGCCGGTGGCGTCGAATTGCAGCAGCGCGGACCCGTAGACGAAGCCTTGCGTCCATTCCGTCCAGCCTTTGGACGTGTACTTCCCCTTTACGGTGAAGACCGGAGAACCGTTGGCCGGGTCCCAGTTCTTTTCGATGGATTTGATCTTTTCCGCCGAGGCCGTCCACAGACGATCCAGTTTAGGCGCCAGATCCTGGGGCTTCAGGGAGTTCTTGATCTCGATCATGCTCAACGGTTCCGGGGTTACAGGTGGTCGATGCGGACGGCAGCGTTCGATAGGGCGATGATGGGGGCGCTTGCGTTCGCCTTGCGGACGGTATGGAAAGGGCGCAAAGCGGGGCTGTCGAAACTTTTAACCACCGGCGCGCGGTTTTCCGCGAGCGGATTGAGGCGGTTGCGGCCGAGGAGGATGGTGCGGGTGGCTCCCGAAACGGGGGTGAAGTCCTGGGTTTGCATGGGGAACCTTTCGTTCGCCGCCGGCGGGCGACGGCCCTGATTTAGATTTGCTTGCCTTTGCGGATGTGCAGGGTGAGGATGCGGCAGTCGGACAGGGCGCGGTAGGTATGCGACAGCACCGCGTCGAATTGGATGGCATCGCCTTCCTTGAGCACGTGGCGCTCTTCGTTCAGTACCATCTCGATGCTGCCTTGCAGCACCCAGCAGATCTCGTGATCGTTGTGATGGACCTCCGGACGATTCACCGTGCCGCCGGCGAGCGCGGAGCCCAGAAAGCACTGGATGTTCATGAAGTTGATGTGCTGGAACTGGAATCCCCCGGATACATAATGCTGCGAGGCCGTGATCTGGGCGGTGCGGAACTCGGCGAGGCCGAGCAGATCGGTGGCTGAGATGCCGAAAGCCTTGCCCAGGCGGGAAAGGGTATCCAATTCCGGTACGGCCTGGTTCCGTTCGATGCGGGAGATCACGGCGGTGGAGATGCCGGATGCCTGCGCGATATCGGCGATGGTGAATCCTTGGGCCTTGCGCAGGTTGCGGAGGATGGAGAAATCGTATGGGTGGGTCTTGGCCGGCTTATGACGCGGGATGCTCTCTTCCGCGGCCGTATCCTGCTCGACTGCGGCGGCATTTTCGGTTTGTTCGATCATGGAGCACTCCTATTCATGGTTGTCTCGTGCGGCGGGCGAGCCTGCCTACGCTGTCTCGGAACCCTATTGGGGTCCTCGCTCCTCGATGACGTCTTCGGGGATCTCCGGAAGCCGCACGGGCTCCAGGTATTCCCAATCCGGTTCTGATGCGGTGCCGAAACCGTTCTGATTGAGTTCTTTCAACGCCAGGAAACCGTCCTCGATGCGGACCACCGGCGAGCCCTGCTCGCGGCCCTGCGCGTCAACGCGCAGCCGATACAAGGAAGGGAATTCGCTGAGGGCCGCTTCCCGCTCTTTGGGCGAAAGGAAGTCGAACCCGATGATGTAATGATGGCCGTTCCGTTCGCTGTGGCGGATGCCCAGCGCCGCGGCGACGCAAAGGTCCTGGTGCAGGGGCACCACGGGCGCGTTGGTCAGGTCTTCGCTCGACAGGATGGGGCTGGGTTTGCCTTGCGCTTCCAGTTCCTTGATGGTTCGGAAACTGTGCAGGGTGCGGAACACGCCTTTGCAATTCTTCGCCGAGATGCCGCGGTAGCCCAAGGCCAACGCGCGGGTCACCGTCTCATCGCTGCCGTCCGATTCATCGATGATGACGGGCTTGAACGCGGATATTTCCTTGAGCGGACCGGCCACTGCGTCGACCAGGGAGTGGCCGCGCCCCACCGGCTGCTCGATGAGCAGGGTGCGGTGCCACAGGTTCTGCAAGGCCGGATCCTTAGAGGTATCGCGGATAAAGCCTGCGAACTCGGCCATATCATGGAATTGCTCGTTGCCGTCCAGGGTGGCCCGGTAGTCGCCGGCCTGGGAATCCAACACGGAGGCGATACGGCGCAATCTGTCGCGGGAAGCTTCCGCGTCCCCGGAAATCTTGAGCTTGAAGAACTTTGCCTTATAGTGACGGACCACCTGCTCCAGCGATTCCGGCAAACCGTCATTGACGGGTTCGCCGATGTCCCCGTCCAGGATGGGATCCACCAGGCCCACGGTATGCCGCAGCGCGATGCGATCCAGGGGCGCCTCCGGGACCATGGCGGCGAAGTCCTCTCCGTATCCCAGCAGATTGCCCTTCAAGGCCGCGTGGAAGGTAACGCCGGTGTGACGGCAGGCTGCGTCTATCAGGGCCGAATCCACCAAAGCCACGCCGAAGCCGGCGGTGAGATCGTTCAAACCCTTGGCGGCGGCGGCCTTCCGCACGACCGGTTCCGCTATCTTATGCAGGAACCAGACGGGAGCGGCATCCAGCTCCATATAATGATCGAGGGCCAGGCGCAGGGATAGCGACAGATCCTGGATATTATCCGCATGCGTCTTCCCGGCGCCTTTATCGAACCAGAGGGGTGGAATGCCGCAGGCGCTTACTCCAGTGAGGAGTTTGCCGTCGCCCGTTTCCACTTTCAGGCGGAGGTGCAGGATGGGCATCTGAGTCATGGTGGATCGTCCGAAACGGAAGGGCATCCGGGTCTTCACCTGCCGTGAAAAGACCGAAGCTTCGCGGAGACGGAATTGAGGGGGATTTACCATGACGCTACCAAATTTTCCGTTATCGTACTCTAAATGACGCTAACCAGTTATTGGAATCAAAGGCTTTGAAATTAATCTACCCCCAAAAAGTACTTTTGTCAAAATAAATTACGTGTATTTTTTACGCCGGGGTTATATTATAACCGTAAATGTGAACTGGAGCATATAATGGAGCTGGATATCAAACGACTCACTTCTATCAAAACCCCGGCTGCATTCCGGGATAGGATGAAAGACCTGTCCTTAGATCTCCCCATCGACGATTCCATTCTGAAATCAGGCGAATCCCCCCTTTCGCAACCCATCGATCTGGGCGGATTCAAAGTGGGAAACCGCTATTGCATCCATCCCATGGAAGGTTGGGATGCAACTACCGATGGTCATCCCACCGACGATTTGATCCGTCGCTGGCGTCGCTTCGGGGAATCCGGAGCCAAGTTCATGTGGGGCATGGAAGCGGTGGCGGTCCGCCCCGACGGCCGGGCCAATCCCAACCAGTTGATGGCCAAACCGGATACCATGGATGAGTTGCGCCGCGCCGCGGATCAATGCCTGGACGCGCACGCGGCTTCCTTCGGTACTACTTCCGATTTGCTTTGGGGTTTCCAGCTCACCCATTCCGGCCGCTTCTGCCGACCCGTCGACAAGAAGAAGCTGGAGCCCAAGCTCGTCTACTCCCATCCTATCCTCAACCGCAAGTTCAATCTGCCTGCGGACTATCCCGTCATGACCGATGACGATATCAAGGATCTCATCGAGCATTATGTGAAGGCCGCCATTCTGGCCGATAAGGCCGGAGTGCCTTTCGTGGATATCAAGCAATGCCATGGCTATCTGGGGCATGAGTTCCTTTCCGCCTTCACGCGCAAGGGCCCCTACGGCGGCGAGACCCTGCATGAACGCGCCTCCTTCGCGCGCGAGATCATCTCCGCCATCCGGCAGGTGGCGCCCAAGCTCATCATCGGCGTACGCCTTTCCGCTTTCGACTTCGTGCCCTTCAAGCCCAATCCCGTGCTGGCCTCCGGCGGCAACCTGGGCCCAGGCACGCCGGAAGATTATTCCGAGTGCCTGCCCTATAAATACGGCTTCGGAATCGACAAGAACAATCCCGTCGCCTACGATTTGGCCGAGACCGCCCAGTACCTGAAGATGATGAAGTCCTGGGGCGTTTCCGTGGTAAACGTTTCCGCGGGCTCGCCCTATTACAATCCGCACATCCAGCGCCCGGCGCTTTTCCCGCCTTCGGACGGTTATCAGCCGGCCGAGGATCCCATCATCAACGTGGAGCGCCAGATCCAGGTTGTGCGCCGGCTCAAGGCGGCGGTCCCGGAAATGGCCTTGGTCAGCTCCGGTCTCACCTACCTGCAGGAGTACCTGCCCCAGGTGTCGCAGGCTCTGGTCCGCCAGGGTTGGACGGACTTCGCGGGCGTGGGCCGCATGGTGCTCTCCTATCCGCGCATCATCGCCGATTCCCTGGAGAAGGGCGCCCTGGAAACCAAGTATATCTGCCGCACGTTTTCGGATTGCACCACCGCGCCGCGCAACGGCATCAAATCCGGCTGCTTTCCCCTGGACGAATACTATCGCAATAGCGAGGCGGGCGAAGCGGTGCGCAAGTTCAAGAAGGATCAGAAAGAAAAGCTGAAATCCGTGCAGGAAGCGGCCAAGGCTCAGGTTTGAATTTCCGGGTTACCTGCGGTGGGCGGTTCGGCGTCTAAGATTCAAATAGCCTGCCGGGGCGTGGGATCGGTCGCAAGACCGCCATTGCCTGATAGTCGGGGCTTGACTGGGGCGGATCTTCCGGGGTCCGCCCTTTCTTTTCTCCGCATTGCGCAATCCCGCAAGCGAGCCAAGTCCAAAAAAAAATGCGGCCTGGCTGATTCGGCCCGATGTTACCTTAGGGTTTTCCCCTTGGAACAGCGGACATGAAACGATTTCGGATCCGACACGCGTTGTGCCTCCTCGGCTTGTTTCTCATGCTCGCCTGCGATCGCGGTTCCGGCGCGGCTTCCGCTTCCGGGCCGAAGCAGGATTCCTCCGCTCCGACGGATACCATTCCCTGGGTGGGCAATCCCGATAACGCGAATGCGGTCCCGCCCGTCATCGGCGTTTCCAGATCGATTGGAAACGTAACGACCTACGGAAGCGTCTCCGATCCCATGCCCAGCCGGGGCGGCGCCTGCAATTACGGGGAGACCGGGGTCGCCGGGTTCGCCGCCATCGACGTTAACATGCTGCCGGGCGACGCTAAGGGCCAATGGCAGGGCGGTAAAATCTGCGGGCAATGCGCCAAAGTGGAGGCCCGCACGCTGGAGGGAGTCAAGTCCACAGTGGTCCGGATCATGGACAAATGTCCGGACGCCAATTGCGGCATCGATTTGGGGGGAGAGCCGGCCAAGACCCTGATGGGTACCCAGCCGGGTAGATATTCCGGCAGTTGGGAATGGGTATCTTGCGAGGGCCAGGCGGGAGTTTCCGATGGGGCTCCGGCATTGTTCGTTAAGGAAGGGAGCAATCCCTATTGGTCGCTGGTGCAGGTGCGGAATCCGCCGGGGGCCGTCCTGTCGATTGCCTGGAGCAGTGCGGGTGGAAGAGGCGTGTTCGCATACGCCACGGAGGCTGAGAATTTTTTCAAAGCGCCGCAGGAGACGCTGGATTCCAAGGAACCGGTGACCCTGTCAATCACGTTTACCTTCGGGGGTCCCTTGCGGGTTACCTTGACGGGGGGCGAGCTGGCGGCGGCCGGTTCCAGCTATCCCTTGAAGTAACCCCCGGGCGGAGCCGATGGGGTAGAGCCTTTCAGCTAACTGCTGCCGTTGATTTCAACCCGATGCGAATGGAACTCCATACAAAATGATCCATTTGGAGGGACGCACCAGTGGGCCGTGCGGGTCCCCGCGGCCGGTATGGGCGTTAACCTAAAACGTCTCCCTGATCCTCGCCCCTCCCAGCAGCCTGTCCCCGTCGTAGAACACCGCGGACTGCCCCGGGCTCACGCAATACCCGGGTTCCTTCAGGGTTACCGTAATCCACCCGTTACCCTCGTCCCGGATGGAGGCCGCCTTTACCGGCGAACGGTACCTGTATTGGACCGAGCATTCCCGCTCCCCCGCCAGCGGCTCAAAGAAGTTGGCCCGGTCCGCGCGGAAGCCGGATGAATAGAGTTCCTCCTTCTTGGCCAGCAGCAATGTGTTGGTCGCGCGATCCAGTTTTTTCACGTACAATGGCTGCGCCGCCGCTACGCCCAGGCCCTTGCGTTGGCCGATGGTGTAGAAGGGAAGACCCTGATGCGGCCCCAGATCCTTGCCGTCCGGGCCGCGCATGCGGCCTTCCGGGATGGCGGCGCCTTGTTCTTTGGCGCGGTTGCCGATGAAATCCCGGTAGTTGCCGTCCGGGATGAAGCAGATGTCCTGGCTCTCGCGTTTGGTGGCGGTGCGCAGGCGCGAGTCGAGCGCCAGCTTGCGCACTTCCGGCTTGGTCAGGTGCGCCAGCGGGAACAGGGTCCGGCCCAGCGTTTCCGGGGGGATGCCCCATAGGAAATAGCTTTGGTCCTTGGCCGCGTCGCCGCCGCGCAGGATGTAGGTGCGGCCGTTCCCGGCCTCGGTCATGGCATAATGGCCGGTGGCGATATAGTCCGCGCCCACCGCCCTGGCGCGTTTCCAGAGGGCGTCCCATTTCACGAAGCTGTTGCAATTGACGCAGGGATTGGGGGTTTCCCCGGCGAGATAGGATTCGTAGAAGGGCTGGATAACGCGCTCCTCGAAATCCTCCTGCATGTCCAAGGTAAAATGCGGGATGCCGATTTGATCGCAGACGCGCTTGGCGTCCATGGCGCTGTCCGCCGTGCAACAGGTTTTTTCGGAATTGGCATCCAGTTCGCAAGCGGTATCGGCAACGGTTTCGGGAGATCCGGCGCCCGGTGCCGGCGAACCGACGCCTTGCGTCGGCGGACTCCACAACTTCATGGTGATGCCCACGGCGCGATAGCCCGCTTGCCGGATCAAAAGCGCGGCCACGGAGGAATCGACACCGCCGCTCATGGCCACCGCCACGAGTTTGCCGGAGTTGCTTTCGTTTCCTGGTTCCATGCGCATTGACCTGAAGGAGAAGGGAATGACGGTTTTGCCTTACGTCGGCGTTGCCGGCGTCCTAGCCGGCGTTTACCGGCGCGCCCGACGCCCCTTCAAAATAGCCCAAATGGCGGCCGGGCGCAAGTTGGCCGGGCCTGTCATGCAGGCGATATTCCACCCATATTCCGCCGCTATCCCGGCGGATCGCCTGATGTTCCCTTTACCGTGGCGGCTAATACTATATATCATTACTTCTTCGATTGCGGCATTTGCGAAATGTAAGGACTTTTGAGCCATGGACTTCTCCCTCAATACCATCACCAATTGGCTTACGGTCGGCAAAAACAAGGTTCCCGAACGGGGAAGCGAATTTCTCGAAGTGTACCGCCAAGCGGTGGAGGCGGATTTCAAGGCTTATGATCCCGGCTTCACGCTGGGCCGCTGGCTGGGTTCGGGCGGATTCTGCGACGTGTTCCTGGTGCCCCTGGTGAACGTGCCCGGGAAGGGGCCGCAGACCGTGGTATTGCGCGTGTTACGTCCCTCCCTGTACCGCACGCCGGACAGCATGTCCAATAACCGCGTGATCAAGACCTTCCTGGCGGAGATTTTCTACAACACCTACCTCACCTCCCAGAACGTGCGCAACGTGGTCAAGATCTTCGACTACGGCAACCTGCACAACAAGCATTATTTCACCATGATGGACTACGTGGACGGGCCCAACTTTTCGGATCTGATCAAGCGCGGGCCCAAGGACGTGAAGGAGCTGATGCGCCGCATCATCTTCATCAACGCGGTGGCGGGCGTGGTGGGCG
>JANYDA010000047.1 GCA_025360005.1 Fibrobacteria bacterium | reverse complement strand
CCATTTCCGCGGGGAGCCTTACTCCGCTTGAAGACGAGGACTTCCGTCGATATGACCTGAAGAAACCGTCTCCGCGAATACGTGCCCGCCTTGGCATTGCGACCCAGGCAGGTTCCCTGTTTAAAGACCACGTCGTTATTCCTACGGGTGGTCTGAGGCTTTTTGCTTTTACCGGTACCTGCGGGGGTTTGGTCCAGACGGTGAGTCGGGAGTCCCGGAGGGGGTCGGTAGTCCCAGGGCTTTGCGCGCCTGGGGGGTCTGCTATCGGGCCTCGCCGGTTTGGGTGATTTCGTCGCCGCTGCCGGTGGAGAAGATGCGGAATTCGCTGAAGTTGGAATTCTCGTCTTCCACCAATTGGATGCGGATGTTGTGCGACCGCTCCCAGTATTTGACGATGACGCCGCGGTTTTCGACCACGTGCGCGATCATTTGCGGATGCAGGGCCATGGTGATCTCCTTCTCGCCGCGCTTGGCGCGGAAGCGGCGGAGCCAGCGGTCGATGGAGCCCACTACCGTTTCCATCGAGGGGATATAGCCGTCGCCTTTGCAGGTGGGGCATACGTTGCTCTGTTCCTTGACCACGTTGGGGCGCACGCGCTTGCGCGTGATTTCCATCAGGCCGAACTGCGAAAGGTTGGAGAACGAGACCGGGGATTTGTCGATGCGGATGGCTTTTTTGAATTCGCGGACGACGTTTTCCTTGTCCTCTTCGGAATCCATGTCGATGAAATCGACTACGATGAGGCCGCCCAGATCGCGCAGGCGCATTTGCTTGGCCACTTCCCAGGCCGCGTCGATGTTGGTCTCCACGATGTTCTTGCCTTGGTCGCGGCCGCGCACCTTGCCGCCCGTGTTCACGTCGATGGAGACGAGCGCTTCGGTCTGATCGATGATGAGGTAGCCGCCGCGCTTGAGTTGCACGCGCCGGGCGAAAGTCTTTTCCAATTCTTCTTCGATGCCGAAATGATCGAAGAGGGAGAGGTCGCCTTCGTACAGCTTGACCTTGTCCACCATGTCCGCGGACAGGACCTTGAGGAAACTGACCACGGTCTTGTGTTCGCTCTTGTCGTCGATCCACACCGCGTCCACGTCTTCGGAGAAATAGTCGCGCAGGGTGGTTTCGCTGGAATCGGACTCCTGATGCACCAGGGAGGGGGCCTGGACCAGTTCCGACTGGGCCTTGCAGGTTTCCCATTTGGATTCCAACTGCTTCATCTGGATGCCGAATTCGTTTTCGGATTCGTTGAGGCCGATGGTACGCACGATGTACCCGCATTCCGGGGACTTGAGATCGCGGATCAATTTCTTGAGGGTGCGGCGTTGTTGCGGATCCCGGCTCTTTTTGCTGACGCCGATGAAATCGGTCCCGGGCATGCAGACCAGGAAGCGTCCCGCGAACGAAAGATGCGCGGTGAGGCGCGGGCCCTTGGTGCTGATGGGTTCCTTGGTCACCTGGACCAGGATTTCCTGGCCGGTCTTGAGCAATTGATCGATGGTCTTGCCTTCGTCCTGGCGCGGCGCGGGACGGGCGTCGCCGTCATCATCATCATAGTCTTCCAGGTTGGGGCGGCCGGCCACGTCTTCCACGTGGAGGAAGCCGGCTTTTTCCAGGCCGATATCGACGAAGGCCGCTTGCAGGCCCGGGAGAACGGCGTTGACCACGCCTTTATATATGTTGCCGACCAGACGATTGCTTTCCGGCCGTTCGTACACGATTTCCGCCAGGCGTCCGTCTTCAAGAATGGCGATGCGCTTTTCGTAGGGCCGGACATTGATCAGGATTTCGCGCTTGGATTTCAGAGGGCGATTAAGCTGGTTAGAGGTGACCCTCCCGCCCCTTTTGATGGCTTTCTCCATTGGCTCCACTGGTAGTTCGGGTGTTGTTTGGATAATGAAATTCTTTCATAAAGCGGAAGAAACCAAGCCTTTAGGACCCGGTTTGGCTTCGGCATGTGTGGCAGTAAAGGTAATATTACTAGAGGCGGGGCGGCGGTACCCCTGCAAAAAACCCGCCGCGTTTGATAATCGCCAATCCCGGATAACGGTAATTCCGGTAAATGCCTTCGGCATGGAAAAGAGACTAAGGTAGAAAGCGGGTACCCAGGATACCCATTTCCAAATCCGCGGGAATCGGCAAGGAGGCCTTCAACCCCTTGCTTTCCGCCTTGCCGGTCCAAATCCGTTTTCCACCCAGATTATAGAGTTCCACCCGGGAAAAGCCTTCCGGAACGGCTATCCAAATGGGTCCGGCGCCCTTCCAGACAAACTTATCGAAGCTAGGGTGGCGGCCCGTAATGAACCGGGTTTCCCCAATCGCGGTGGGAACTACCTGGTCCCGCGGCACGGTCAAGGGCCTCAGCTGGGGATGGGACATGCGGTATATGTCGTGCCAGGCGAAAGCGCCCGTGGTGCTGGAAGAGAGCATGGTGACATACATGTTTCCGTAGGCGTCCTCTGCGAAGGAGGTGATGCCGTTATGTTGCCTGTCCCCGCTGAATACCATGCCGCCGGGAACGCCGCCTACCTTCTGCGCGCCGGCCACGCCCTCTTTCACCGCTATGAAATAATTGCTGGCCACGTCGGTGACGAAATGGTAGCCGTAGAACGGAGAGGCCGGGTCTCCCCGGAAAGCCTGGCTCAAAATGATGCAACTGATGCCCGTACCCGGGAGCGCGGTTTTGCTGCCGTAGGCGTCGGCGCCCCCATGATTGAAGTTCCACGTCCCATTGGTGAAGTCCGCGCAGGTATAGGTCCGGCCCCTATAGGTGCGGGAATAGCTCGCCATCTGGGTGACGCCGGAAGTATTGCCCGTATCGTTGCCGATGCTGGTGAAGCCGCCGCCGGTGGAAGAGCATGGCCCTTCGATGCCGATGCTGTTCCTGCCTACCGCGGCGCCGTCGCCGCCGTTGCCCCAGCCGTAGTTCTTGCCGGCCTGGATGATGTTCACCTCTTCCCAAGTGCCCTGTCCCACTTCTCCGCCCCAGATATGGCCGGTGAGATAATCCGCCTGGATGGAGTAAGTGTTCCGGAATCCGTATGCGAAAACCTCCTTCTTGACCGCCGGATTGGCGGCATTGTACCAGGGGTTGCCGGGCGGGATGGTATACAGTTTGCCGCCCTCCGGCTTGGATACGTCGATGCGGAGGATCTTGCGCATGTAGATGGTGCTGTCCCAGCTGTTCTGGCTGTAGGAGTCGGTGGTGATGTAGAGCAGCCCGTCCTTGCCGAATACCATGTTGCTGGCGCCGTACCCGTTGTAATGGTTGGCCGTGAAAAGCGTGGTGTCCTTGGTCAGGGATTTGCAATCGTTGGAAAGCTTCCACCGCTCCACCACCACCAGGCCCTGCTGGGTCATTCCATCGACACCGGTCGGCGTGGTACCGCCATGGTAGCTGGAGGGGCTGGCATATTTGTTGTAGATGATGTAAAAAAAACGATTGCTGGCGAAGTTGGGATCGAAGGCCCCGCCCAGCGCGCCCTGTTCCCAGCCTTTCATGACCACGGTGTTGAAGTCGGCCAGCTGCTTTTTGGCGTAATCCTTGATGGCGTCGGCCGCATAGGTCTTGGTAGTGTCCGGATACAGCGACCAGACGTAGCCCCAAAAGCCGAGCACCAGGAAATGTTCCGGCTTGCCCGGAACTTCCCACATGCCCACCACGGATTGCTTGTCCTTGGCGAAGCTGAGGCCGGCCTTGTTGGTATCGTAGAAAGGCACCACGGTCATGCCGGTGGGCAATTGCGCCCGGGCCCCGGCCAAAAAGCCCAGGAGAACGACGGCGGCGAAGGTGGAGCGGAGAAATGTTTTCATGGTTGGATTTCCTCTTGAACGGAAAGCTCGGATGGGAAGGTTTCGACGGACCCCGCAGCCATCCCCGTGAATGTATCGGACTAATGAGAATGGACCCGTTTAATATAAGCGATAAGCGCGTCCCCGAACGGGAAAGGGCGGCAAGTTTCCGTGGCGGATTTTGGGAACCCCCCGATTTCCGCCCTCTGCCTTCAAGGTCGAAAAAGCATCGAAAAAAACTAAGGCAGGAAGCGGATACCCAAGGTTTCCGCCTCCAGGCCCTTGGGAAGTTGAAAGGTGGTTTTCGCGTCCATATTTTCCGCCTTGCCGGTCCAAAGCAGCTTCCCGTTCAGGTGGTAAAGCGCCACCCGGGAAAAGCCTTCCGGAATCTCTATCCGGGCGGATCCGGCGCCATTGACGATCAGATTGTCGAAACGGGTCGGCCGAACGGCCCTATCCGGTTTTGGGCGATGCCGGACGGGAAGACTTGGTCCCGGGCCATCTCCAAGGGCTTCATCTGCGGATGGGACATGCGGTATATGTCGTGCCAGGCGAAAGCGCCCGTGGAGCTGGAAGAAAGCATGGTCACATACATGTTACCGTAGGAGTCTTCGCCGAAGGAGGTGATGCCGTTATGCGCGCGATCCCCGTTGAATGCCATCTCCTTGGGCACTTCGCCCACCTTGGCCGCCCCGGGCGCGGCTTCCCCGCCGGCCGTCCGGGCCCGCGCCATCACCAGGGTATCGCGTAGGATACCTGGGCGCGGAATCCCGCGCATGCCCGCCCCATCAGGGTTTTTGCGATTCGTAGTCCAGCTTGATGCGATCGGGTGAAAGGGCCTGATTGCAGAAACGGATTTCGTCCAGGGATCCGTTGAACGGAAAGTCGCCCGGGCTGGTATCCAACGCCTTGCCGATGCGCAGCCCCCCCGCGGCATCCAACTGCAACGGGGGCGTGGCGGTTTCCTGGACCTTAACCCCGTTTATATAGGACGTGAGCACGGCTTTGGCCGGATCGTATACGGTGGCCACGTAGGTCCACGCGCCCACGTCGGCGGCCAAGCTGAATACATTCTGCCAGGTGGCCGGATCCGCCCCGGAGGATTTGTTCGCGTCGTAGGCGCCGAATTGGGACAGAGTGTCCGCGCGGATCAGAAAATGCATGTCCTTCAAGGTGGCTAGGGTCCCGAAATCGAGGATGGCTTGGCGCTTTTGCGTCGGCTTGAACTTCACCCAAAAGGAAACCGTGAAGGCCTTATCGGCCCGGAAACCCATGGGCATGGCGGCGGTCAGGACCCCCAGCGTGGAAAGCGGCGCGCCCGAAAAATCCTTGGCGCTCCCGATCACGCCTATCGATTGCGAGTCCGGATTGACGGCCATGGCGGTAGCGTCATTGCCGTTGGGAGTGGCATCCTTGTATCCGCCCGCATCCTGGTTGGCGGGTTCATCCAGATGGTAGACGGTCGCGAAACCGATGGATGAATCGAACACCTTGGGACCGGGCGGGTCCGGGGCTGTGAGCCCGCGGCCCCAATGCATGGTGAAGGATTGGGAACCGTTTCCCGCCACCGTATCCAAGCGCGCCCAGACCTCGGCCATTTTGGTGGCCGCGTTCCAGCGTTCGATCTGGAAAGGGATGGGCGTACCGTCCGCTTGGGAGAAGCGGAGATCCTGCCCGTTGGGTTCGGCTTGGCTGAAATCGAAATTGCCGGCGTTGAGCCGCACCAAGTAGGGGAAATCCGTTACCGCTCCCTTCACGCCGGCCGACTGGGTATTGACGGCGAGCTTGCGGGCGTACTTCCACGATTGGAAGGGAGCCACCGCCGCGGTGGATTCCGCCAACACTTCCAGGTCCTGCGCCAAGGTGATGATCTTCCTGTCCGCCGAAGCATCCAGCACCAGCACCAGGCGGGAAAAACGTCCCACGGGCAAGTGCTTCAAAGTCACCGCGCCTTCCGAGCGGAATGAGGAATCCAAGCGCTGCAAGGCCGTGGTACCGGGGATGTAGAGGTATCCTTTTTCCCCCGCACCCAGGAAATCGATGACGCGCACCGACAAAGCGCCCGGCTTCCCCAGCGTACCGTCAACGGTATCCACGCCTTCGGAGCCCATGCTTACGCCCTGGATCAAAGCCAGCGTCCCCTGCGCGCTATCGGAAATCTCCACATGGTAATGTCCCGGAGCCAGGTCCTCCAGCTTATAGGCGCCTTTCCCATCGGTCCGCGCAGAAACGAGAGGGTAGACGCTATCGCTCCCGGCGGGATTGAATTCCTCCGGCAACAGCAGGATGCGGGCGCCCGCCACCGGCCGGCCTTCCACGTCCTTCACTACGCCGGTCAGCCCGTTGGTGGTTTCCGATCCCGAATTGCCGCCGCCCTCGCAAGCGAAGCAGAGTAACGCCAGGGGCAGGGCCGCGAACAGGCGCAAGAACGGGCGCATCATGCCTTTCCCCCCTCATCGCGTTCCGGCGCTTGCGCCCCGGGCCCGGAAGCCGCGTCGGCCTTTCCCGGATCAATGGCGGCGACGGAATCATCCACGACCGTCATGGGAAAAACCTGGAAATTGATCTGGTACACGCAATCGGGTTCGCCGCTGTCTACCATCATGTGCATGATGGATTGCCGCAGCTCTTTGATGCGCGCCTTGATCTCCTCCAGATCCGCGAAGCGCACCGCCACGGTGACGGTACTGATATCGCGGATGCGCTTGGGATCCTTGACCAGCGATTGCAGGGCCAGCTCGATGCTCTCCTGCTGGTAATTGCGGATGGCGGTCGATTGCCATTTCTCGCCCGTAGTGATGGGAGGGCCCAGCACTTCGAATTTCCCGGCCGCGTTGCGGCGGATAATGCCGGTCTTTTCCAGCAGATCCACGGACTCACGCGCGTCCTCTTGGCTGATGGGAGGATGCACGCGGGCCGCCAACGCCGCATAATCGCCCCGGAAATCCCAGAACGTAAGGAGCGCGCGGATGGCGCCGTTATACCACTTTTTATAGTAATCGTATTGGTTGGGCTCCAGCGGGCGCGATTCCAGGCCGCGCAATGCGATCAATTTCTCGAAGCGGAGCTTGATGTCTTCCGGCGTCTTGGAGCGGCCATACTGGACCAGCGCCTCGAAATACTCGGATTCCTCCTCCCCCAGCTTGCACAATTTGGCCACCGTCGGGATGGCGCGCTCCGGCAGCAGGATTTTGCCTTGCATCACCTTGACCAGGAATCCCGGATCCATGCCCAGTACCTTGCCCATGAAGCGATATGAGAAAAAGGAATTCTGCCTTTTCCGCGCCTCATAATAATCCTTCATGAAGGATTGGTAATTCAGGTAATCGAAAATATTGATCATCCGGCCTTTACGCGTTGCCCGGCTCCCACCGGCGGCGGCACACCTATATATAGGTCGGACCCATTCCTTCGGCTGCCGGTACCGGGAATATCCGTTGCTGCCGGCCTATCAACGCATCTAACGCTTCCCGGTTCTGTCGTTTTTGGAATGGTTTTACGGTTTTTTAAGAATCCTTGTCAACGCCACTCCAATTCATCCGAGTGCTGGCAGGGCGGGATTTACCGCGGGGAAAAAGCCAATGGGAGCAGCATCGCGCAGCGCCACCGGAGCCGGAGTGCCGCTCCGCTTCAGAAGCGCATGGTGAATTCGCCATGCACGGTCAACTCATGGGTCGATTCGTCATTGGGAGTGTGCCACAGCTTGTCATACTTGTACTGGGTGTAAAAAAGCGCATCCACGTTGTTGGTGAAGTTGTAGGACATTTCAGGTTTGGCGATGAGGGTCAGGACGTTCTGATCCTTGCGGGGCGGCTGATCGGGCGGGGTACGCTCCGTGTACATGTAATTGCAGCTGCCCGTCACTTTCAGGCGCAGGTTGTTCTCCAGCTTCACGTAGTAGCGCCAGAACTGGATCCCCTTCTGGGTCTCCACATCGTAGCCGATGGAGGCGTCCCCGCCCACGTTGAACGCGTCCCGCTTGGTGTTGGTGCCTTTGCTGCGGGTGTAGGTGGGAAGCAGCGTATCCTTTTGCCAGTATTTCGCGAATGCCACCTTGTCCTGAGCCTTGTCGTAGTCGATTGCCTTTTCCAGTCCGCCCTTGAAACTCAGCTCCCCGCGCACGTCCTTGTTGGTGGTGGCCGCCAGGCGCATCAACGGATCGAACTTGTACGAGATCTTGTCGGTTTCCGGCGCGGAGGAAAACAAGGCGTGCTTGTCCTCCTTCCGCAAGTTGAAGGTGGTGGTGGATGTCATGGAGCGGAAGGTTTTCCGGAGCGCCGGGATCTTGCCCGCGAAGTCGTTGAAAGTCCCCGTCACGGTGATGTCCGGCCATACAACCGAAGTATCGCTGGCGGTCAAGGCGCGGAACAAGGTGTACTCCTTGGTGTACTTGACGTTGAAGGACATGCTCAGATCCACCCAGGGCACGGTCAATCCGGTGCCGCCGTCCCAGCTGCGGCTCACGCCATGGCTGAAGGTGGTGTTGGAATTGAGGCTTGGATCCGGCGCCGACAGGTAATCCATCCAGTATGGATTCGGTTCTCCTTGGAACAGGGTGCTGAACAAGGATCCGATATCGTCGTACACCCAGCCCAATTGGTAGGCGTAATAGGAAAACCAGTCGTTGTTCTTGCTCAGGTAATCGTAAGTGAAGGCTTCATTGTTGTACTTGTGCCCCACCGCGTAACTGACGTCGAAATTGCGCAGCCGCCAATCCTCCATCTTCTTCCGGAATACACCCAGCAGGCCTTTGCCGTCCCCGGAAGGGCCGATCAGGGCGGGCAGGCTCAAGGAACCGTTCAGCTTGATATCGTGATCGGCGTTGGCGTCGAAATGTTCCGGGCTGGTGACGCCGTTGCTGTAGCGGTCCTTTACGGAATCCGCCCGGGTCTGGTGGTAGCCGGAATTGAAGTTTGCCCCCAGGGTGAGCCAGGAGAAGATGTTGGGATTGAAATCGGAATGGAAGCTCTGGGTGCGGTTGCGTTCCCGGTACATGATGCCGAATTCGTCGCCTAGATGGCCCCGGTTCCTCTCTTCATCATCCCACGCGAACACCAGGTTGCTGGCCATGAAACCGTTTCCGGCGCCGGTTCCGTCATTGCACTTGTGATCCGGGCTCAGCCCGGTGTTGCTTTCCTGGCCGAAGAAGGTTTCATCGAAGCATTCGTGATCGTTGTCGAAGGAGCGATCCACCGCCAGGCGGTATCCGAAGTTGAAGAAGCTCAGCAACCGCCATTCCAGATCCACGCCATGGGTCAGCTCCACCGTATAGAGGGCGGGCACGGCCACGGGAACGTCCGTCTCGCTGCGGGGCTTGTTCACGGTCTCCGTGCGCACGAACGAGAGATCGGCGACGGTCAGGTTCAGCTTGTCCGGGTAGGGCGTGAAGTCCATGCCGGATAGGAAGGCCGGCATGAATTTCCATTTATCCGAAAAGGACAACGGCTTGTAGGATTTGTTGTCGAAGGGGGAAAGGCTGTACATCACCTTGGTGTTGTAATTGCGCGTTTGGTTGCTGGAGAAGAATTCGTTGCGTTGCGAGGAGGAATAGGAATATTGCAGATCCGGACGCTCGAAAAGGATCTGGTTGATGCGGCTGGCGGAGCGGTGATCCTTCTTGTACGCGGCGGAGAACTTCTGATCGAATACCGTGGTCTGATACACCCGCGAATACTGGTTTGCCACGTCGTTGGCGCTGTCCTGGGCATCCTGGATGGTCAGGTGGTTATCGGAGATGTCGCGGACGATATCCATGAAGTCCGTGCCCCCCAGGCTCAGATCGGAGGCGGGCTTGGTGAAGGGGCGCGAAACGGAACCGTGGTATTGAAGGGCCAAAGGGATACTGACTCCCCACTGGTCCGGGAAGACCTTATTGGCCTGCACGCTCAGGTTGGTGTTGTAGTCCAGGGTGGTCTGGGAATTCGCCGGGGTGGTCTTTGTTTCGCTCATGGTGGTGAACCCGCCGTTGCGGTAGGTGAGGTTTCCGGACACGCTTACGAAATCGGAGAAGTCGAGTTGCAACAAGGTGCGCATGCTGCTGCCGAGCGAATGGTCCACGCCTTCCAACCGCAAATCGTTAACCCACACTTCGCCGGATTGCGGCGTCACGCCCGCGCCGGAATCCACGTAGATGACCAGGCTCATCCAGTCCACGCGCGCCAGGGAGGGATTGCCCACCACGGAAAGCGTCAGCGAGGAATCCTGGCGGCCGGAATTCCATGCCCGTCGGCCTACAGGCCGGCCCGCGAAAGCCTGGTATGCCAAGTCGTTTTTGAGGCTGGAGAGATCCTTCATGTGCACGTCGAAGGAATTGCGTTCCCACAACGGGACCTGCTTTGGATCATAAACGCCCATGGTATCCATATGGAGGCGGATTTCGTAGTAGTCCTTGGAATCCCGGTTCCCCTGATCCTTGCCGATGCGCAGCCCGAAGCTGATCCGGTTCTTGTTGGGGTCGTACTGCGTGCTGTGCGGGACGGAGTTGGAGTCGGGGTGGATTTCCATGCGGATGCGATCGTACAGCGTCAGGTCCTTGGGATCGCTCCCTAACAGGCGCGTGGCGTGCACCACTTCGCCGCGATGGAGGTTGGCATAGCTGAGCACCAGGGCGCGTTCCGGCAGGGGTTCGTCGGTGCGGGTATCCCGTTCGATCTTGGTGTTGGGCGAAGGGATGTACGACTTCACTTCCTGCTTGTTGATGACGGAGACCTTCAGGCGGTTGCTGTCGGGCACGCTGGGCGGCAGGCGGATGGCGGCGCTATCGCTGAGATCGCCGGAAGCGAACCGATCCGAATCGATCTCGAAATCCCGGTTGCGATCGCCCTCTTCCCAATTGTTGCCCAGGATGTTCAGGCGCGCCAAAAGCACTTGGCTGCGCGTGATGCGGGGAGGCAGGCGGCCCATCCATGCGCGTACAATCTTAACGTTGGAGAGGATTTGCGTTTCGCTTTCCCCGGCGTTCGCGCCGATGCGGCTGCCGGTGCCGTACAGGGGAATCTGGTACTTACGCCAACCGTTCTTCATCTCCTCGCAATTGAAGCGGGCTTCGCAAGCGCTATCCAGGCGCATGACGTAGCGCAGGTAGACATTCTTGGTATCGAGCACCCCGGAACGGTCCAGGTCCTCCGTATCGTATGAATAACCTTGGGTTCCCTTATTGTTGCCTTCCGTCCCATCGACGGTATAGGATTCCTCGGTCGCGCCATTCGGATCCGCGTAATTGTCCTGGCCCGGGTCCAAGTTATTCGCGTCCGTGGAAATGGAGTAACACGTAGGTTTACACTCCCAGCGTACCCCTTTCTCATTGGGCAACTTGGTGCCATCCAGGCCGGCGTCATTCTTGTTGACGGTCTCGCCCGCCAACACGTCGATTTCGGATTCCAGCTTTCCGTCGGGTTGCGCATTGTTGAGGCCGGGGATGCTGATATCCTCCGAAATCTGGCCCATGTCCACGGTCAGGGCGCCTTCATGCCCAAAGACCACCACTTCCAGGGTGCGCTTGCGGCTTTGGTTGAACAGGCCCGGACTCAGGGCCCTCATCACGCCGCCCCAGGAATGGCCTTCCAGATTGTCGTTGGGGAGGAGCGTCATCTGCAAGAGCGTCTGTTCACGGCTGTCGGTATAACCGTTCCCCGTGGTCCCATAGATGTTGGAGTAAGGCTCCTTGCGGCTGGAGTGCCAGATGAACCGCCCTTGGTGGCGGAAGTCCAGCGTCTCGTCCGGTTTACCGTTATCATCGAAGGCGGGCGGAGACGCTTTGAACCAGCTGTAGATGGTCATGGGCATGGAGAGGCTGTTCTCGCTGCTCTCGAAATTGTCCAGGTAGGCGCTTTCCTTGGTGTTGGGATTGTAAGAGCTCTGCGCCACTTCGAATTCGAAATTGGCCTTGGAGGGCGCCTCCGTCTGCACGAAAGGGAAGAGGTTCGCCAGACTGGTCATCCACTTGGGATTTCCCGTCAGGCGGGCATTGAAGCCCCACAGAAACTGGTTGAAAGGCTCGCGTCCCAATTCCGGCCGCTCGGCGGTGGTGCTCTGGCTTTTGTAAAGCAAGGTGGCGCCCAACAGGCTTTCATCGGAAATGCCGTCCAGCTTGTATTCCGCGCGCGCGCCCAACAGGATCTTATCCTGGATCTGGAAAGGGGGATTGCATTCGTAACTGACGTCGATGTCCGCGTTGGGATCCTTGGCGCGCGGGGAAAGCAAAGTAATCTGCCCGGTCTCGTAGAGGACTTCGTAGTCCACATTGCGGACCAGCACGGTGGATCCGTTCAGCACCAGCTTTTCCGTATCCTTCTCGATATCGATACAGGAGGATCCGCTCACCGAATGGGAATTCTCCTTGACGTCGAAGGTGGACTTGCGCTGCTTGCCCGTGATGACGAACTTGTAAACGGTGGAGCCGCTCTGGACCTCGTCCACGTTGTCATCGTAGATGCGGGTTTCCGGGTTCACGCGTTTCATGGGCGTGATGCAGTTCTTGGCGTCGTCATCCTGGCTTATGCCGCCCAGGCAAGGCAGCACCATATATCCCTGGTCCAGGTTGAACAAAGTGGGATCATCGATATTGACCTGGCCGGGCTTGTCCGGTTTTTCCAGGCCCAGCTTGCGGATATAGGTGACGGTGTCGCCTTGGCTGCGTTCCAGGCTATCCGAATTCTTCACCATCTTGATGCGGAAGCTTTCCTTATCCTGCTTGGAAATGCGGCTGATGGCGTAAACGTTGCGCCACATCAATTGATCCAGTTCCGGAACCCCGATGGCAGAGCGCGAGTGGATGAGGATCAGTTTACTGAGATCGGAGGCGGGCTTGATGACGTCCCCTTGCCAGCGCACGGCGATGGACATGTTGCGGTTGCCGCTGGGCACGGTCAGCATGCGCATGCGCTCGTCGTAATAGAATTCCGTGCCGTCCTTCATGGGTTTCCACCGCCCGCGCTCGCAACGCTCCGAAATCACGGCGCCATCCCGGGTATAGGGGCAGGCCGTCGCCGTGTCCTTGAGGGTGGGCTCCTCGTTGCCCGCCAGGAATTGGAACACCTGCACGGGACGGCGGCCCGCGCCGCCGTTGAGGTAAAGCGAAGTGTTCGCCTGCCAATTCTTGGAATCCTTATAGCTATCGTAATCGCTCAACAGCAGGAAGAAATGCCGGTGCAGATCGATGTCCCGGTCCTCCCGCACCGCATCCGTGAGCACGGTGCCTACGCCCAGTTTCTGCCGCTCCTGCGATCCGCCTTCCTGGGAGGCGATGGTCGTCACCTCCAGCCCGCCGAACTTCATGCGCATCTTGAGGCCGAAAAGGCCTTTGTGATCTTCCGTGTATCCCGTCAGGCTGGTTCCCGTCAAAGCCAGGGAGGTGTTGCCCGCCTCGATTTCCTGGATGATGTCGTCCTCCAGCTCGTCGCCTTCGCCCTTGTAGGTGATCTTCAGCTGCTCCTTGAGATTGGTGCCGAAGCCTTCCTCGCTGTTGATCTCGATGTTGATGAGGCGGCCGATGGATCCCTTCACGGAAAAGGCGGGCTGTTGATCCATATGGAGGCTGGGGAAGAAGGTGTCCCCGCCGTTGGGCGTGCCGCTGCCGGAAAGGCGCGTGCCTTCCACCACCAGCTTGTAGGACCCGTTGATCCGCAAGCGCGGTTTGTCCACGCCGATGCGTTTCATCCAATCGGGAACGTTGACGGGCAATACGATGTCCAGCATGCCGGGACCGCCCGCCGTCGAAGCGTCCTCTTGCCCGATGAACTGGCTCAGCCACAAACGCCGCAGGGCCAGATCGCTCATGTCGACGGAGTAGGAGTTGAGCTCGCGGTAGTAGGACGACCACACGGGAGTGGTATCCTGGGATCCCGGTTGCGCGTCCGCGGGAGGCAATCCCACATAGCGGATGATTTCCACTTCGCGCGTCTCGAAGTTGATATTGTGCTTGCGTTTGAGGTAAACGCTGTTGATCTGGAGCATGCCGCGGCCGCCGGTGCTCTCCACGCCTTTCTGCGGCAACAGTTCGTCCAGCGGCTTGGCCGCTTCCGGGACGTTCAGGTAGGATTGCTCCTCGATGTAGATGGCATCGCCGGGAACCGTTCCCAAAACCAGGCAGAACAAGGTGGAGAAGAAACGGCGACAAGATCGGAAATCCGAACGCGCCCGGGCTTTGCCCACGCGCAAGTCCGTCTGGTCGAGTCGGTCGCCGGGGTCGGCAGGTCGAGCCTCCTCGCCCCGACCGGTTCGCGGCAGTTGATGGGAACGGATCTCAGGCACGAAAATGCGCTCCACCCCCCGCTCGCGGATATGGGCGGTGACTTAGCGTGGCGGCGGGCGCCCTGCCTGCGAAACCCAGCATGCAAATTCCTCGCGAACCTGACCGTGGTTTCCTTAAGCTCATGGGGAGCTTCCGGGCCGGACGGATTCAACGCCGGCCAATTCACCGACGGCCGGATTATTATACGAAAAAGGCAGGTTCAAACCTGTTTGGCCCGCAACTTTTTTTTGTCACAAGCGGTTGATATTGCTGGGAGTAAGACGTGCTTTTACTACCTTTCCTCCCCCCGGCAACCAGGGGCCCAGCCGGCCTGCTTGCAACGGCCTTGAACCCCTCGGCAAACATTACCATAGCATGCGAAGACCCGAACCTGAAGACGATGACCGGAAAAAGCGCTGGAAATTCGGCCAGAATTTCCTGATCGATGAAACCGTGATCCGGAAAATCGCCGAGGACGTGGCGCCGCGCAAGAGCGATTGGGTAATCGAAATCGGCCCCGGCGCCGGTTCCATCACCCGCAGGCTGCTGCCCGAATGCGCCAAGCTGACCGCGCTGGAGATCGACCCCAAGTGGGTAGAGCATCTGCTCGGCAAAACCGAGTGGGGCAACCTGGAAGTGATCCAGGCCGACGCCACCCGCGTGGACGTGGAAGAACTGCTCAATCGCGACGCGTCCCGGAAGCCGCTCGTGGTCGGCAATCTCCCCTACAATCGCGCCGCGCCCATCCTGTTCCGTTTCCTGCCCTTCATCCAACGCTTCCAGGCCATGAACATCATGGTCCAGTACGAGGTGGGCAAACGCATCTGCGCCAAGCCGCATTCCCGCAACTTCGGCTTCCTTTCCGTGTTCATCCAGAATTACGCGGAAGCCGAACTACTCCAGAAAATCGGCCAGGACGCTTTCCGCCCGCGGCCCAAGGTTCTTTCCGCCACGGTTAGGCTCACGCCGCTGCCCAAACCCAAGACCACGGATCCGCTGTTCCTCCGCTTCGTGGAAATCGCTTTCTCGCAAAAGCGCAAGAAGCTCTCCAATTCCCTGCTTTCCTTCTACCGCAAAGAGAAGGTGGTGGAAGTGCTGAATGCCCTGGGCGCCGAATCCGATACGGTGGGCGAAGACGGAGAAGCGATCGTGGCGGTGGGAGAGCATTCCCGCGCCGAGGATTTATCGGTGGATCAATTCGTAGAGGCTTTCAAGCGCTTGGGCCCGCCTCCCGGCGTACTCGCCCGCCCCGGACAAGGCATCGCCATTGAAAATGATCTGATCGGCGACAGCGATGAGGACGTCGCGGGATAGTATTCAAAAGTCAAAGTGCAAAATTCAGGAGAGGATCTCATTCACGCTGCGGTTGAAAGCATTGGGAACGCGGTTCCCCGCTTACAATTTTGCGCTTTGCATTTCGACTTTTGAACTTTGCCTTTTCCCCTCCAGCCCCAAGCGGTCCTTCCGCTTCTGGGACCGGACCCGGCGCGGCGGGCGCATCTTACCGCCGTTTGGGAGGGTGCCGGGACCGGCCGCAGGGGCGGTCGGGGGAATTTACTGGGTCATCATTCTCGGCCGCGGGGCCTTGATATAAGCCTTGACCGCATTCTTACGCTCGGTCTGGGCCGCCAGTTCCTTGCGGATCTCCGTCATCTTGGCCTGCATCTGGCGGATCATCTGATGATCGACCGCCTGAATCCGGGCCGTCACGTCCAGGATGAGATTTCTCTTTTCCTCTACCAAAGCCATCTCATTGGAAGGGATCAGCCGCTCGGCCCGGAACGCTTTCAGCAATTCCGTCAGCTCTTTGGAACCCTTATCGGTATGATCCAGGATCTTCTGCCGCGCATCCAGCACGCGCCGCGTCTTGTCCTCGTCCTGAGGCTGGATCCGCTTGGTCAGATCCACCGCCATCTGGTACAGGCCGTAAAGCATATCCAATTCAGCGACGATTTTCTGCGTCAGTGGATGCATGTTTTCCTTTTTCCGCTCAGGACACCAGGGACAGTTGGGCCGACGCTTTGTCGGACAGGGACCCATGATCTTCCCGGCGCACGTTTTCAATGGCCACCAGCCAGGCTTCGCGCAGCATGCTCATCATCCCCGCCACGTCCCGCAGGTATTGCACGGAACGATCCTTGATGGCCTTGGTCAAGTGCCGTGAATAGAACTCGTAAAGGCGGAAAAGGTTCTTGGCGATTTCGCCGCCCTTTTCCATGTCCAGCGCGCACATCAGCTCCGTCAATCCGTTCTGGACGCGCTGCACGGCGCGTACCATCGGCTCAATGCGCACCCCGGCCAGCTCTTCTTCCGCCTTCTTCGTCCACTTGATGCAGTGGTCGTAGATCATGATCACCAGCTTGCCCCGGTCGGCAGTGGTGATCGCGGCCGTTTTATAGCTTTGATGCGCGTAGGACATCTAGTACCCCTTTATTTCTTCACTTGGCCGGAGAATGCGGCGCTCTGGGACTGCAGTTTGGAGATGTTAAGCTCCAGGTTCGCGAATTGGGTGGTGAGGTGCTCCTTCACCGAAGCCACATGGGCTTCCAACTTGGTGATCTGCGTATCCTCGTCCTTCATCTGATCGTTGTAGGTTTTGACCGTGGTGCTGAGGAAGCCGTCCACGAAATTGTTGATCTTATCGTAAAAATCCTTGATCTGCCCGGCCACGCCGCGGACGAACACCACCTTGCCCACGCCGCTTCCGGGCGCCGCCTGGATTGCCATGCCCATGGAGTCGCCGCTGTCCGAATTCATCAAATCCCCATCGCCGGATATGGTAGCCGGAGCGAATGTGGTCCCCGTTCCTTTATCGGTGTCGAAGTTTCCGGTGGCGGGATCGATATCATAGACGCCGGTCTTGGTATCCTTGGTGTAGGTTCCGAATGTGTGGGCGGAATTGGTCATGTACCCGTTGGTAATGAATACCCGTTTCACGCCTTCAAAGTCCTGGTCAAGGGCCGTGTTGAAGGACGTGTCGTTGATGACCAGGAATCCGGTATTCTGATCGGAGGTGATTCCCATGGATGCAAGGCTGGAATATTTGCTCAGATTCTGAGTGCTCAGTTCCGAAATATTGCTCGTCATCATACCCTGGATTTGGGACTTCAACCCCAGGATGGATGAATCGCCCGCGAAGGGTCCCTTGACGATGCTGGTCTTATTGGTTTTGGTAGCGGCGCTGGCGTCCTTGTTCTGCTTCACTTCGATCTTGGAGTTGTCGTCCAGAAACTTCAGCAGCTGGTTGTAGCTGTCCAGGTAGGTCTGGACTTTCTTTTTAATGCCTTCCTTATCGTAATCCAGGGTAAGCTTGACGTCCTGGGTGGGATCGGCCTTCTTCAATTCAAAAACGGTGCCCGCGACCGTGGTATTGTCCTTGTTCGTCTGCGACGAAACGGACATGTCGTTCATCAGGTAGAAGGCTTTCTTGCCGTCCGAGATCACGTTCTTGAACTCCGAGCGCACCTTGCTTGTCCCCACGCCCAGCAAGGATCCGGATGCGTCCGCATCATTGAAGCTCAGGGTCATGGCCATGTTGGTGGTGCCGAGGGTCTTGTCGGTCACGACGATTTCACCGGATGCGTTCAGGCTCACGTCGACGGCGCCCGCGCCTCCGAACGCGGTCTGGACCGCCGTCATCAAATCGCCCACGGTGTTGGTGCCCGGGACGCCGATGTTGAAGGTGCCGCTTGCAGCCGTTCCATCCGCCTTGGTGCCCGCGATGTTGATCTTGTCGTTGGCGGTGATGGCGCTGGAGGCGCCGATGCTGTTGAACAGGCTGGAAAAGGTGGTGGCGGCGGCAGCAGGGCCGCCCGCGGCCAAGCGGAAATCGAAATCCGTGCGGATGGATTCGCGCGAAGAAACCCCCGGGGCCGCCTCTTGAAGCAAATCAAGCCCGTTGGAAAGCACGCCTTGGCCCGAGACCGGTTCCATGGTGAAAGCGCGCGAACCTTCGTCCACCGCCGTGATCATCAGGCGATAATCATTGGTCCCCATCTGTATCACGGAAGCGGTGGCGCCGGTGCCCTTGGTCCTGTTGATCTTGCCCGCGATATCCTTCAGGGTATCCGTCGCGGAAATATCCACCTGCACCGTGGGGACGGTGGGATCGGCCTTAATGGCGGCGGCCGAAACCGAGACGTTGAAGCTGCCCGTAAATCCCAACGATGCGGTGGAGGCAGCGAACGATTTTGAAGCGACTTTGAGCGAACTGGCCAGCCCCATCACCTTGACGTCATAATTGCCCTGGGTTGCGCTGTCTTCGCCGGAGATTTTGGCCACGGTTTCGTCCGATGACGTAGCGGAGAACACATTGAAAACGGAGGTCTTGTTCATCTCCTGCGCTTGCGCTTGGAAGTCGGAAAGCTTGGTTTTCAGATCGTTGAAGGTCGCCAGCTTAAGTTCAACAGCCGACTTTTTGTCCTGTTCGCGGGTGACCCGTTGGGTTTCGATGGAGATAAGGCCATTGATAATGGAAGTGGTATCCAGGCCAGAGGCTAAACCACCTACTGATAAACTACCGTCTGCCATGGATCTCCCGCTCCCCTAGATCGTGTATCCATATGGGTTATCGACAGAAGGGGGAGAGGGCTTTAGCCTCAATCCCCCCAATTAAATCGGCCTCGGCCAGAGCGTCGTCATAATTTATGACAAAAAACCGTTCTATTCCGGGTGAATTTGCAGAAGTTATTGATTTTATGATTGAATATCCCCAATATAATCTTCAAAAAAGCTTTACTTTGTCACATCACATGACGATATTTTAATATTAGTCATAAACAATGACTTTCAAAGAATTTGTTGGAAAAAACCTTTACAAATTAGGTTGAAAATAGCACTCACTCGCTGGAACAGCTATTGCTTACGATATTTCCGAACCCATCAACTACAAGGACAGGTAAATGACCTTTGACACCACCGATGAGACACTGAAGCGTTATCTGGAAGACATCCGGAAAACCAGCCCCATCGACCGCAAAGATGAGCACCTGCTCTTCAAACTCTGCCGCGAAGGCAATCGCGCCGCCCGTGAAAAGCTGGTGAGCGCCAATATGCGCTTCGTCCTTAAAGTAGCCCTGCAATACCGTGGCTGCCCCATTCCGCTTCCGGACTTGGTCAGCGAAGGCGCCATGGGACTTATCCGCGCTATCGAAAGCTTCGACCATTCGCGCGGCCTCAAGTTCATCTCTTACGCCGTGTGGTGGATTAAGGCGTATATCACCCGCGCCATCAATGAGCAGGGCTCTTTGATACGCTTGCCGGCCAACCAACATCTCCGCGTCCGCAAGGCCCTAAAGGAGAAGTCCAAGGGCAAGGAACTCAGTGATGATATCCGGGAGTTGATTCAGTTGGGCGAAGCCGGGATTTCCTTCGACGCTCCGCTGAAGACGGATACCAAGACCACTTATCAGGAAGTGCTGCCGGATGACAAGGCCGTCAATCCTGAGGCGGAAGCGGAAATCCAAGCCGTGGAACACTTGGCCAAGGATCTACTGTCCGAGCTGCCCGAGCGCGAAGCCCAGGTCATTAAAGGCCTGTTCGGCATCAACCACGAGGCGCCGCAAACCTTGCGCGAGGTTGGCGAAACCCTGAACATCTCCCATGAGCGCGTTCGCCAGCTCCGCGATCAGGCCCTGCGCCGAATCCGGAAGAACAAGAACAAGGAAGTGCTCCGCGAGAAGTATGAGGGTTATCTCCAAGCTCTGTCGAACTAGCCTGCTTAACAAGGCGCAAGCCTTCTTAATCTCAAAGCCCGGGAATCAACCCGGGCTTTTTTATTTCTTCCCAGTTTTCACCTTCCCCTAATAGATGGCCGGCTCCCGGGTTTTTGAGGTTGTAAAGCTTTTCGCGAATTCTTTGAAGAACTTTACAATAGTTGTTTCGATCCTGCTTAAATTTTCCGTATTACCATTGCCGGCTCGGGGCATAAAATTTGCGCAGGGGCCTCCTTCATCAGGGAGGTTTGATTGTCACGCATTCTTTCAGTCTTGGGCAGCATGCTCGCCATCACGGCCATGAGCGCATTCGCAGCTCCTATTTACATGTCGTTTGAAGGAACCGTGGATAACTCCAACGCGCCCGGCATCGCAGTCGGCCAAACGGTACACTATGTGTTGGCAGTGGATCACGCCACGGACGGCTATTATGTATACAACGGCAATGTTTACCCGGAAGCGGACTATTGGTATTTCTCGGACTACGTCGACTTTTTCAGTTCCGAACTGGTCGGCGGTGACATCATCACCGCGGACACTCCCGGTGCGCCATATTCCTACGCTTGGCATTACGGTTATTCTTACCCGCTGGCCGGAACCAAGAACTCCTTCATTTCCGGAAGCAATTCGGATCCTTCCGGCATCGATGTACTCTCCATTTCCAGCAGCAACAGCTTGATAGAAGAATGGGCGGTGGGGCAAATCTTCCAGGGTGTGAACTACACCTATTCGAATTCACGTACCATCGAAGCCACATCGATCCTGGCCCTGGTCGATATCAGCGATGTCAATCCTCTGGCGGTGACTTTGCCCGGGTCCGCACCAGAAGCCGTGCCGGAGACGTCCACGCTCGCTTTGTTCGGAGTAGGAGTTCTGGGACTGGGATTTTCCCAGGTTCGCAGGGCCCGCAAGCCTCGCAAGGTTTAACACCCGTTCCCGGTATTCCATCCGGGAAAAATTCCGGCCCTTCTCGCATGGCCTTTGGCCGACGCATTACTTTTTCAGCACCCTGTTAAAGCGCGATACCGTACAAATCGGAATACTTGGCGCGCAGATAGGCCAGGAAGGGCGCCGCAAGGGTTTTACTACCGGTGACTTTTTCCATCAGGGCATCCCCATCGTAGCGGCGGCCGGGTGCATGGACTTGGGTATTAAGCCATTCTTTCAGGCCCTCGAAACGTCCGGAGCGGATGTCGTTCCGCAAGCCGGGCATGGCCTTTTGGGCCGACTCGAACAACTGCGCCGAACGCAGATTACCCAGGGTATAGGTGGGAAAGTATCCCAGCAAACCGCAGCTCCAATGCACGTCCTGCATGTATCCCAGCGAAGGCTTGTCCGGAACCACGCCCAGGTTGCGGCGCATACCTTCGTTCCACGCGCTTTCCAAATCCTTCGGCTGCACTTCGCCGCCGAACAAGGCGGTCTCCAATTCAAAGCGCAGCACGATATGCAGGTTGTAGGTCACTTCGTCCGCTTCGACGCGGATAAGGGAAGGCCGCACGCGATTGATAGCCTTCAGGAAGCCATGCGAATCGAGCGCGCTCAATTGGACCGGGAAGGCCTTCTGCAGATCCGGATAATAGCGCGCCCAGAAATCCCGAGAGCGGCCTACCTGGTTCTCCCACAAGCGAGATTGGGATTCATGCACCCCCAGGGAAACCGCCTCCGCCATGGGAGTGCCGTAGAACCGGGGCTGGAAGCCCTGCTCGTAGATGCCGTGTCCGCCTTCGTGCAAGGTACTGAACAGGGCGGACATCAAATCGTGATCACTGTAACGGGTGGTAAGTCTTACGTCCCGGGGATGCGATCCTTCCGTAAAGGGATGCGCCGATTCATCCAAACGGCCCGCCTCCATATCGAAGCCCATGGCCTTCAGGATCTTCAGGTTGAAAACGCGTTGCTCGGGGATGGGGAACACCTTGCCTTCCAAGGCGGGCTTGGCATTGCCCTGGACCTCCAAGAGTTTGCCCAACAACGGTATCAATTCCGCTTTAAGATCGTTCAAGAGGGTGCGGATATAGGACGTGCGCGCGCCGGGTTCATAATTCTCCAGCAACGCATCGTAAGGCGTTTCCGAGTATCCCAGGCATTCGGCTTCCTGGCGGCGGAGCCGGATCACTTTTTCCAACCAGGGATTGAAGGCGGCCGTGTCGTTCTTGGGACGGGCCTCCGCCCACGCCCGTTGCGATAAGGAAACCGTTTCGGCGATTTCCGCCGCCAGGGATTCGGGAACCTTTATGGCCTTGTCGCGATCGCGGCGGAACTCCCGTACGATCACGGCTTCTTCCGGGGAAAGGTCCCGCACGGCCGCGGAGGCCTCCAGGAGCTCCAACAGGCGCGGATCGGAAAACCGTTGATGCATGACCCGGGAAAGGGACGCCATGGATCTGGCCCGGCCCTCGCCTCCTTTGGGCGGCATCATGGTTTCCTGATCCCAGGAAAGGACGCCCACGGCGGAGCGCAAGGCGTAAAGGTCGCGGCTGTATTCCAGCAGTGATTGGAAAGATGTATTCATTTCGGAACCTCGGCGATTCCGTAAAGATACGATTGTCCGGAGCTAGTTCGCCAGGACGGCGCGAATAAGCAGGAGCAGCTCGCCCGGGGCGAAGGGCTTGAGGATATGGCAAACCCGGCAATCCCCATCCCTCACGAAAGCGGTAAAGTCCGTGCCCGCATGCATGAAGATGAAAGGTGGGACGGGAAAACGGGCCCGCCAGCGGGCGTGGAAAGCATGCCCCAGGGCGGCGCCAGGCTCCCGACTCATATCGGCATCGCAGATCACCAGATCCATCCATTGCCAACCCAGGATACGGAGCAAGGTTTCCCCCGTTTCCGGCGAGCCGGCGGCCATTATGCGGTAGCCCTGGGTTCCCAGAGCCATGGCCAGCGCGCCCCGCAGCAGAGTCTCATCTTCCAACAGCAGAATGCGAGGCATTTTTTCCATGGCGGCATCCTTAATATACAACCATAGGTTGCTTTTTACAATTCACTATGCAACCTTAAAGAAGTGTGCGCCGGTCCTGGCCTTATCTATTCTGGTGGCATGCAATCAGCGTTGCCGGCGTTTTCGCTTTCCCCCGCGTACTTCTTAGCGGTCCCTGGATAGGCATGGCCGAGAAAGAAGGGAAAGCGTTAGGCGCAAAGGTGCGGAAAAGCCGGGAGCTGGCCGGGCTATCCCAGACGGAGTTGGGGGAAAAGCTGGGAGTCTCCTACCAACAGGTGCAGAAGTACGAGCGGGGAATCAGCCGCATGAGCGTGGACACTTTGCTTAGGCTGACGAAAGCCCTGGATCAGCCCTTCAGCGCCTTTCTGCCCGGCGGGGTGGTGGGCGGAGAGGGCGGTCATGTTTCCGAACCGCGATCGGAATACACCCCTGTGAGCAGGGAGGAGCGGGACCTTTTGAAAGCCTTCCGGGAAACGGGCGACGATAAGATCCGGGCCGCATTTCTGGCCATGCTAAAGGCCGCGGCATCCCGGAAACATTGATTCCGCTTTTTATATTTTGCCTACTTCGTTCATTGAGCCTGATTGATTGAGGATAGGTACCATGCAGGGCTTCAAACTCGCGCTGATCCAGACCAAGGGCAATTGCCTGCAACCGGATCGATTCGCCAAATTGCAGGAGCGCATTCTCCAGGCGGCGGTGCAAGGCGCCCAGGTGGTGATCCTGCCGGAGCTGATCTTCCACGATTATTTCTGCATCGAAGAGGATCAGCGCCATTTCGATCTGGCCCAGGGTCTGGACCATCCCGCCCTGGAAACCCTGGCCGCCTTGGCGCGGGAACGGGCCATCGTCATCGTGGTCCCCTTCTTTGAAAAAAGGGCGCCGGGCCTCTACCATAATTCCGCCATCGTATACGATGCGGACGGCAGCCGCGCCGGGCTCTACCGCAAGATGCATATCCCGGACGATCCCGGCTTCTATGAAAAATATTACTTCACCCCGGGCGACCTGGGCTTCCAGGCCTTCCAGACGCGTTACGGGCGCATCGGCGTGCTTATCTGCTGGGACCAGTGGTTCCCGGAAGGCGCGCGCCTCACCGCCATGCAGGGTTGCGACCTGATGGTCTATCCCACCGCCATCGGATTCGACGAAAGGGAAACGGAAGGCTTGACGCCCCCGGAGGCCAAAGCCTTGAACGGCAAATGGCTGGACGCGTGGGTCACCATGCAGCGCAGCCACGCCATCGCCAACGGCGTCTACGTGGCCGCGGTCAACCGCGTGGGCCAGGAAGGCCACCTGCGCTTCTGGGGCAACTCCTTCGTCTGCGATCCGGGCGGACAAGTGCTCGATCGCCTGGACGATACCCGCGAAGGTCTGCTCATCCGCGATATCGCCGCGGAGGAAGTGGAGAACCATCGCCGCGTCTGGCCCTTTCTGCGTGATCGCCGTATCGATGCTTATTCCGATTTGCTGAAACGATTCTCCCGCTAGGGACAAAGGCCCTTCCATGCATAATCCCTTCCATCCTCCGTATCAATCCATGCTCCTGCCTGCCGAGTGGGAAAGGCAAAGCGCCATCTGGTATACCTGGCCGCAGAACCCGGACACGTGGACGCCGGTGTGGGAGGGCGCCAAGCTTGCCTATAGGGAAATCATCCGCGCATCCCTGCGCTTCCAGGATGTGAACCTGCTCGTCAACGATGGCGCCCTGCGCCGCCGTTTGCAGGATGAGCTGGGGCCCATCTCCTCGGACGCCCGCTTCCACCTGGAAATCCTGGAGTATCCGACCAATGACAGTTGGATCCGTGACTACGGGGCGATTACCGTGCGCGTGCCGGACGGCTCCAAAACCAGATTGGCCGCCTTGGATTTCACCTTCAATTCCTGGGGCGGGAAATACCCTCCCTGGGACAAGGACGATGCGGCTCCCGCCTTCATGGCCGGCCACCGCAGCCGGGAACTGTTCCAGGTGGACTTTGTCCTGGAAGGCGGATCCATCGACGTGAACGGCCGCGGCAAATTGCTGACCACGACGCAATGCCTGCTGAACCCCAACCGCAATCCCGCCTTGGGACGGGACCAAATCGAACAGGTGATGCATAATTGGCTGGGCGTTTCCGAAATCCTGTGGCTGGAATCCGGCATCAACGGGGACGATACCGACGGGCATGTGGATGACTTGGCCCGGTTCACGGATGCGCGCACGGTTTTCTGCGCCATCGAAACCGATGCCAAGGACGAAAACTTCGATGCGCTCAAACGCAATATCCAGGCGCTTAACCGCTATAGCCGCAACACCGATCTGGAAGTGGTGGAAGTCCCCATGCCCGCGCGCCAGGTCCGCGCCGGCTTGCGCACGCCTGCTACCTATCTCAATTTCCTGATCCTGAACGATGCCGTGCTGGTGCCCGTTTTCCTGGACAAGCGCGATGACAACACCCTGCAGGCTTTTGAAAAGTATTTTCCCGGCCGCGCCATCGTCCCCATCGATTGCCGCAGCCTGGTATTCGGGCAAGGAGCCATCCATTGCAGCAGTATGCAGGAACCGGCCGAATCCGAGACGGCCGCATCCCAAGCCGCGACCGAAGTGAAAACCGGCTGACGCCGGCCGCATCATCCACAAAGCCGGGAGCTTCATTGTCCGATAGCGGAACCCAGACAGGGAGCGGACGGGAAGGGGATGCCGGTACGGATCACGAGAAAAACCGTTCCGGGTTCGGTCTCCTGCCCCGGGATAGGACCTTTGCGGGGCTGTTGCCCGCCTTCATCCTTCCTTATGCCGCATATGCCGGCCTGCGGGCCTTGCCCAGTCCCTTGGGAGCCGAGGTAACGGATGTGTTACGCTTCGCCCTCATCGGCGCGTTGCTGTGGTTTTTCCGCCGCAGCTACCGGTTCGGCGCCCGTTTGACTCCGCCCCTGGCTTGGCTCTGCATCCCCGCCGCGGTTTTCGCCACCGGATTATGGGTGGCTGGCTACCGTTTTTCACTTTCCCTGCCCGGCCTAGGACCCGTGGAAAGCGCCAAAGCGGCCGGACCGTCTCTTATCTATTGGTTGGCCCGGACGGCAAACTCCGTCTTATGGGTGCCCATTTTTGAAGAGCTGTTTTGCCGCGTTTATCTTACCGAGCTTTTCTACGGCGCGGGCCGGGATGCCGCCAAAGCGGAGGGCCATACCGGCAATGGCGTGGAAAGATTCCTCTCCGCATTATCCCGGAGGCCGGAAATGCACCCGGAAAAACTCGCGGCTCTGCCTCTCAATGCCGTCGGCATAGTGGGTCCTTTGGCATTCTTCACCTTGGGGCATCCTTTTGCGGCCTGGATTCCCGCCGTCCTCTACTACGCCTTCACCACCTGGCTCTACGCAAAAACAAAATCGCTCCGGACCTGCATGGCGGTACATGCCCTGACCAATCTGGCCATTGCCCTGCTGGTGGCGGGACGGCCTGCCATGCAATACCTGTGGTATTAGGCCCCGGCGAACCCGGGCCGATTCCGGCCTTCAGTATCCGAAGTTCGTCTGGGTATCCGCGATCTTCAGCTCCTTGATCCATACGTTGCGGAAGCGGACGTCGCGTCCTTCGCTCTGCAACTTGAGGCCGTAGAGGGTGGTGTCCAGGAACTCTTCGCCGCTATGGTTGGCCAAACCCGAAGCCGCGGCGTTCACTTTGCGGTTGTTGTGCGTCTGTACGCCGTTCCACCAGATGGACATGTAAGGATTGGATGTCATCGTGGCGCCATTGAAGCGGGCGTTGCGGTACGTGATATCATAAGCCTGCCAGACTCCGTTCGGTTTGTTCTGGTTGGACAACGGGATATAATCGTTCACGATAGCGCCCATGTCATGGATCGCGGGAATATTGGCGGCATCGGTGCTGAAGGTCTGGATTTGGACCTCAAAGCGGCTGGCGACGTACACCCCGCTGTTTATATAGCCGGGTTGGTCGGCCAAGGAAGGATCCGTCGCGTTGGGATTGGGGGCGGCGACATCGTAAGGAATATCATATTCCCCCATCCCGATGAATTCGACATGCGCCTGGAAATCAGCGTATATCCCTACCTTGGCCTGGATGTCGTCATAACCCCAGATTGTGTTGCAGCAGCTTTGCAAAGCGGCGCGGTTGGTATCATTGGGAAACTCCGGATCCCTGACAATGCGGAACTTGATGTCCGAAGGAGTGAAGCGCGGCCAATCCTTCCATTTCGCCTGCAACTCCGCAGCGGCGGCGGCATTGCCCTTGCGGCCGTCGAAGAGGACCGTGGCCCCATAAATGGGAGCCGCGCCGACGCCGATTTTCCGATCGGGATAATCCATTACGATGTCCCCCAGGTTCGCGGACTCGCTGGCATAGGGCACGGTTTTCTTGACGAGCTTGTCGGCGGAGATTTCCACTTGGCCGGAAGCGGACGCCTTCGCCAATCCCCGCGCGGCGGTCGCAATGCGGGCCGACCAGGAGCCCGATACCGGTCCCGCGGTATGCAGCATCGGTTTGATCCAGCTATCCCCCCCGATTCTGATGCGGGCGAAGCCCACGAAATCGCGGTCCCGTTCCGGCAGGGGATTGAGGCGGTTCCTTCCCGTCTTGAGCGGTTGCCGGGAGGCCGCCAGGCTTTCGCCAGCCGCCCCGAAGATCTGCACGTAGGCCACTTGGCCCGCGTCCAACGCCTCTACCCACAAAGCACCGCCCTGGAAATACGGTTCGCCGGATTCGGCCCGGACACGGCCTAAGGCGGGGGAGGCGCCCGTAATGACGAAGCGGCCCGCGGTGTCCGTGGTCGCCGTGAAAGCGGAGCCAACCACGTTGACCGTGGCTCCCGGCACTCCTTGCATGTTGGCTTTATCCAGCACGCGGCCTTTAAGGTTCATGGTCTGGGCCATGACGGAGGCGCAGGCCAGGAGCAAAGTTGTTGCGAAGAGTTTCTTCATTGGATCTAAAATAACCGCGGACCGTCATGGTCGGGCAAAAAAATTGGGGGGATAAGATTGTCAACAAAAAATGATGGGGACTCCCTTAACCAAGGTGTTGAAAAAATCCTCCTGGCGGCGGCAAACCTCGCGAAATGTCTACAAAAAATCCGGAGAGATGGGTTGGCCGCTTACGCTCGACAGGCAGGGAGTGAAATGATTCAGATGCAGGCGGCGCGGTTTTCCATGCGTTCGCAGACCGATGCCATCATGGCGTTAACCCCATCGGCATGGATAAGACCGGCCTTGAGCCTGTCTTCGGGTTGCACATAACGTCCCTGCTCGGTTCCCGCGATCGCCAATTCCCCGCCGCAATGCCTCAGCAATCCAGCCAGGGCATCCGGCGTGATCTCCGGATGGAACTGCAAGCCCAGGGCATTTTCCCGATACAGGAAGCCTTGGTTTTTACAAGCATGGGAACTTCCCAAGGGAACCGCTCCTGCGGGAATGGCGAAGGTGTCCCCATGCCAATGGAACGGCGTGAAGCGGCCCGGGAATGTTTTCCCCAACCAGGTAGCGGCGGTATCCGGCGCCGGATCCACCGGAAACCAGCCGATTTCCTTTTCGGGATTGGGACCCACCTCCGCGCCCAGCACATGCGCCAGCAGTTGCGCGCCCAGGCACACTCCCAGTACCGCCGCGCCGCGCTTGAGGGCGGCCTCGATGGCGCGCTTCTCGGGAACCAGCCACGGGAATTCGGCCTCGTCGTGCACGCCCATGGGGCCGCCCATGATGACAAGCCAATCGGCGGGCGATCCTTTTCCGGCCGGGTCGGCGGGCAGCTCGCCCGCGTAAAGGCGCGTGTAACGCAATTCATGGCCGCGGGACTTGAACCAGGCCTCCATGGAGCCCAACCCCTCGAAGGCCACATGCTGCAGGATTTCGATGCGCAGGGGTCGGAGGGGCTGCATAGGTATTCTTCCGGTGACGTCCCCTGAAAGTTACAGGGGGGGATCAGATCTGCGGAGAGGCTTTCTTGACGGACCAGTCCTGCAGGATCTCGGTGAGGTCTCCCCTGCCGATATTGCCACGCTGGAATTCCGCTTCAGCGGCCAGCACCCCTTGGGCGAATGCCAGTTCGCGCAGGTAACCATTCAGATGGTGGCGCCTTTCCCTATCTTTGGTGCTCGCCATGTATTGCAACTCGCGCTCCATGGTCACCTGGCACGCAAGGAGCGCCTTTAGGCTCTGCGGGCTGATCTGCTCCAGAACCGCTCCGTTATTGAGCAGTTCTCCCAGTTCTTTTGGGGATCCGGAAACGGGCCGGGAGTACGAGGGCATCCCCGTGAGGCCCAGGCTGTCGGTCGGCGCTCCCGGTTCATGTTTCAACTGGGATAGGATGCGCGCTTCCATGCGGCTGGCGGTAAGGCTTTCCTTGGTCATCTCCATCAAGGTGGCGGCCCGCGCCATGCGATCATGCCGTTCCTCCGAACGGGAGAACTCCAAAGCGCCGTAAACGCCCAGGAAGCAGGCGGCCAGGGTCAAGATCATTCCCACAAAGGCCGGGTTCCTGGCGTACAGGACACGCATCGCCGGAAAGAAGGTAACGGCGCAAAGCAGTAAAAAGATCAGGCTCGCGAAAATGAGCGCCATTTGGTGGGTTTCCCGTAGCACAATTTAGCTATTAATGCGTCCAGTGGACCATGGACCGCCTTACCCCAGTCCCGACGTTTCCGGAATTGTGGGTTTTGGGTCGGCCCGGATTGTATTTTTGGGGTTGACAGCCCTTACCCAAGACAAGGAGATGAAATGAAGACACGTTTGCTCACTTTGGCCTTCGCTTTCGCGCTCGCCGGAGGCACGGTAAAGGCCGAAGAACTCAACCTCAACGAGAAACCCGATACCGTCACGGTATCGCTTTCCCCTTATAGCATCGGCGTGGGCGGAGGCGTGATTTCCGCCCTCAATACGGAGCTCATGGATGAAAGCCCGGCCTTCCTCAAACTATCCGTGATCCAATCCATCCACTTCGCGGAGCGTTGGAACATGGATCTGGACATGGATTGGCTGCTGCCCGGGCAGAACTGGGGCGGCGAATTGAGCCTGGACTACCTGCTCGCCACCGGCAATTTCAAACCGTTTATCGGAGCGGGCGGCGGCTTCCGCTACTTCGACAAGGCAGGATCGGATTTCGGCCATGATATCGGCGCTTCCGGAACCGTGCATGTGGGCATGATCCTGGACGTGCTCGATGAAATGCAACTACGCATCCGCGTTCCCTTCCACATCGTAGCCAATGACGCCGGGGACCGCGGGGTAGGCCTGGACGTAGGTCTGCTTTTCTCCTCCCCCTTGCGCAACACCAAGGTGAAGAAGCTGAAGTACTGATACCTTCGATTTCGTTTTGTAATAAAGAGCATGCCTTTATCTTTTTCCGGATGTTCTTATATTCGCCGTTCCGATGGGCTACTGGGAATCGCCGGGCAGCGGCGCAGTAAGCCCCGGAAACCCCCATCCGGAAAAGGAAACCCCATGAAAACCCTGAAGATTATCTCGCTGGCATCGGCCCTCCTCATCCCCGCGCTGGTGGGCGCGGGCGACATGCATGATCATCCCATGCAAGCCCCGAAAGGTTCCGCCGAACTGGAGCGCCTCAAGGCCCTGGCAGGCACCTGGGAGGGCAAGACCCCCATGGCCAAGGATCAAATGACCACGATTACTTACAAGGTGACCGGCGGCGGCAGCGCCGTCGAAGAAACCATTATGCCCGGCACGCCCATGGAAATGACGACGGTGTTCTATGATCAGGACGGCAAGGTGCAACTGACGCATTATTGCTCCCTGGGCAACCATCCGTCCATGAAGCTGGAGAAGTCCGAGCCGACCAAGCTAGAGTTCGGTTTCGTGGAAGGTTCCGCCCCAGTCGCGTCCATGCACATGCATGCGCTCACCCTATCCACTCCCGACAAGGATCACTTGGTTGCCGATTGGACCTTGTTCGACAAAGGCGCCAAGAAGGATATCCACTCTTTCAGCATGACGCGCAAAAAAGTCTGAGTCAAGGTCCCGCTTGCGCCGGGCGGGACCCCACCGGCCCTATTTGGCTTCCGAGCAGAGAAGCGGCCCCTGCTGCTTCAACCAGACCTTGGCCCGGCCCTTCACATCCGCCACGGCGGCTTCCTGTCTGGTGTAATAGTATTGCCGGTTCGACCTTCCGGCATAGGTATCCCCGTCCGCGGGGTTGGACAGGAACTCCTTGGATTGCGGCAGGCGCTTTTCCACGTCCTTCAGGGTCGGTTCTCTGCCTTCCACGGATTTGGTGGCTACGATGAGCAGATCCTTCTTGTACACCTGGTAGTTGATGGTGATCTTGGCGGTATAGACCTTGGTCCATTCGTTCTTATTGGGATCACCGTTGATCTCCTTGAGGAAGCGGGAATCCGAAACCACCTCCGGTTCCAGAGCTTCCGCGGTGGGAAGGGTGACGATGCACTCCTTGACCGCTTCCCGGCTGATCTCCGTGCTCCCATCGGCATTCCCTTGGGCCGTGATCACGGTGATATTCTTCCTTTCGGTTTTGTCTTTGGCGGCTTCCGCCGCGATGGCGATGCCGCAGGAAAGGGCAAGGCCCGAAATGGCTGCGAGATGGTATTTCATGATTCCTCCTTGGACAATCCGGTCCGCCCCCTACCCGAGGACGGTATTCTTTGGTTGCATAGCGGATTGACGCGTCCCATGCGTTAATCCGCTATGGAGGCCGTAACGGCAGGCCGACCAGGCAGGCGGACACGTAAGAGAATGTATAATATTCCCACCCGTGCGCCCCGGGATGGATGGATTGGCCCGCGCCCTTTGCCGGGCCGATCCATTTAAGTAAACTAATAGCGCCGATAGGAGGTTTTTATGATCCGTTCGCCCTTTTCCACCAGCCGCTTGCTCACATCCGTTCTGGCGATTGCCATATTGGCGGGATGTTCCACCAAGGTTACCCGCGTGAGCCATGATTCCACTATCGATATCACCGGAAAGTGGAACGATACGGATTCCCGCCTCACGGCGGAGGAAATGGTGAAGGACGCAGTGGGCGGCGGCTGGTACGCAAAATACGCGGCCTCCAAGACTACGCCTACCGTAGTGGTGGGGGAAATCCGCAACAAGAGCCATGAGCATATCAGCACCGAAACCTTCATCAACGATATCCAACGCGCCTTGATCAATTCCGGCAAGGTGGATTTCGTGGCCAACAAGGCGGAACGCGGCCAGATCCGCGACGAAAAGGCCGACCAGGCCAGCAACGCCTCGGTCGGCACGCGTCAGGACGCGGGTGAAGAGAGCGGCGCCAAGCTGATGATGATCGGCGAACTCAACTCCATCGTCGATCAGGAAGGCGGCAAGGCCGTGGTCTTCTACCAGGTCAACCTGGAGCTGGTGGAAATCGAAACCCACAAGAAACTCTGGATCGGCGATAAGAAGATCAAGAAATTCGTCGAGCGCAGCGAGACCAAGTTCTGAGAAGGAAAGGGTGACCCGGTCTTTCGCACGACCGGCGCTGCCCCGCCCTTACTGAATTCCGTTCCGTATGCAGCTCCGGCCCGAGCCATTCCGTAAACCGCTCGCGACAAGAGGTCCAGAAGTGTCCGCGCCCCTTCCCATCGGGAAACTCCCATACGCAATGTTGGCCCTAAGCCTCCTTTCTGGCTGCGCGGACAAGAGCCTGCTGCGATTCGAAAAGATTGCCGGCAGCGCGCAGAAGGACGACTACGCCAAAGCCGTGGCGGACGTGCGCAAAAACCAGGACCTCTACGGGAGCGCCAGCCAACTCCTCTACCACATGGATCTGGGCATCCTGCAACATTACGCGGGCCAATACGATTCCAGCCTGGCGGAGTTGTCCAAGGCATCGGCCATCGAGGACGAACTGTTCGCCAAGTCCGTCAGCAACGAGGCGCTTTCCTTCCTCGCCAACGATAATGTCCGCCCCTATCGCGGCAAGCCCTATGAAGTGGTGCTGCTCCACCAGTTCCTGGCTTTCGACTACCTGGCCCTGGGTAAATACGACGACGCCGTGGTCGAGTCGCGGCAAACCCAAATGTACCTGGACGAGCTGAAACGGAAAGCCGGCAAGGATGCGGGCAAATACACCGATGACGGCATGTTCCGCTACCTGACCGGGATCGCCTATCAGGCGCAAGGGCGGAAAGACGACGCAGCCATTTCCATGTACCAGTCCGTGAAAGCCTACCGGAGCGGGCCCATCGCCCTGCCGCTTACGGTCGCTCGCGGGGCCTACTCGGCCTTGAAGGCGCGTGATCGCCAAAGCGATATCGATGAGTTGAAATTGCCCAGCGCTCCGGCCACGACGGCCGATGCCGGAGGGACGGAGTTGTTCGCGGACGGCGAGGGCGCGGAGATCATCGTGATGGGCGAAGCGGGCCGCAGCCCAGCTCTGGGCCAGAACGTATTCTGGGGCACCTGGGAACGGGACGGCGTGCTGGTCATCCATTACCACGACGCCCAGGGCAAGGAGGTAACGCAGGTGCTACCTGCCCCAGGATTGCCGGCCTCCCAGTTGCAAGGCGCCGGCAACGGTCGCCGTACCCAATCCGGCACCACCTTCCACGTCAAGTTCGCCCTGCCAGCCATGAAGGATGCGCCTTCCAATACGCGCTTCTTCACCGTGGCCGGGGAGGCGGCGCCCACGCCGGTCAAGACCGAAGCGCTGACCAATCTGGAGCCCCTGATGAGCCGTTATCTGGAGGAGAACCACGCCGCCATGCTCACCCGCACCGTGATCCGCGTGGTGGCCCGCACTATCACCGCGCAAGAAACCAAGTCGGCCGTCTCCGGCGGCAATCCCCTGATCAACCTGATCCTGAACATCGGCACGGATTTGCTCGCCGATCAACTGGAACAGGCCGACACGCGCGCATGGTTCTTGTTGCCGCGCACCGTGCAGATAGCGCGCATTCCCGTCAAACCGGGCAACCACTCCTTCAACGTGGAAGCGCATGACGCTTCCGGGCGCACCCTCGGCTCCAAGGCTTTCGACAATATCTCGGTCAAGCCCGGCGAGAAAAAGTTCGTCTTCTACTCTTCGCTCAAGTAGCCCCGCCTTTCCCCATAGGTTACTTTTCCGCAAGCCTTTGGGCTTTTTAGAACCGTTTTAAGTCCGGCAAAAGGTAGCAGCCAACACCTTTCCATTCGTTCTTGTCCCAGATATGGAGTGATTTCTGGAAGAAATATTCATGCGGTTCTCGCCTATGGCCTTCTCCATCGGGCTGTCCATATTGAAGACCCGCGAGGATGCGGAGGATTTGGTGCAGGATTTATTCGCCCATAAGGTGCCCGCCTTGCTGCGCGAGCGACCGGACCTGACCCCGGAAGAATTGGGACGGGTGCTGGCGGTAACGGCCCGCAACCTCTGCATCGATCGGTACCGCCGCAGGCGCCGATTCCCGGAAACGGAATTGGATCCGGAGAGCCACGGCGCCGATTCCGGCCAGGGAGGCCCCCAGGCCGAGGAAGACCCGCCCGACCCGGAAACCTTGTTCACGGACCTCAAGCCCAAGTACCGGGAAGTGTTGACTCTGAAATACCTGTGGGAGTTGACCTGGGAGGAAGTGGCCGCGCGCCTGGGCATTTCCCAAGCGGGCGCACGCAAGCGCGCCCATTCGGCCCGCAAGGATATACTGGCCAAACATTCCGATCGCAAGGCCGGAAAATGAAGTTGAGCGCGACGGATCTGCAATTGTACCTGGCGGGCGCCCTGCCGGCTTCCAAGCGGCTGATGATGGATTGGGCGTTGTTGGTTGACGGAGGCTTGCGCGCCGAGTTGCGATCCTTGCGGGAACGGAACGCCGCCTACCGGGAACGGGAAATGCCGCGCTTGCAAAGGTCGCTGTATCCCCACGTTGCCCACGCCGCCGGCGGTCAGGCCCCCGCGCGATCGGCCCGCACCCCCGCATTCCCGCGGTTCCCGGGCGCAAGCGCGCAAGTTCCCGGGCTGGCCTGCGCATTCGCCCTCATGGTATTATGCGTGTTACCCTTCTTCCCGGGCACGCGGGCAAAGGGAATGCAACCGGACTCCGTCCCGACGGGATTCGACGCCTCCGCCGTTTCGGATCCGGATTTTATCGCCAAAGGCCGGGGCCTGGGCGTGAGCCTTTTCGTCAAGGGCGATATCGCCTACCGGGTGGAGAACCAGGCCGCCAAGGTGGCCGCCACGGATACGCTGCAAGTGATGCCGTTGGGATCGGAGGCCCAGCACCTTGTTCTCTTGGGCTGGGACGCGCGCCAAGGCTTGGTGCGGCTTTTCCCCAAGGATGGCGAGCAATCCCGCCGCGTGTCGCGCCTGGACCCGCCTCCGGCCCTGCTCTTGCAGGATATGGCCGAGAACCGTCTCATCTGCGTTACCGCCGTCGCGCCCTTCCGGATCGCGGATGCGGAAGCGGCCCTGAAACGCGCTCCCTTCCTGCCCATGGAGAAAGCCCCGCCCTTCCGTCTCCAGAAAGGCCTCTACCTGCAAATCTTCGCCATCACCAAGGGAGGAACGCGCATATGAAGCTCCCCGGATCGCGTCGCGCGGCGTACCCCCTTTTCCGCGCCCGACCCGGTCGAATGCCGGCGGCTTGGCTTGTGTCGCTTTGCCTCTCGATACCGCCGCTGCAGGCGGCGGGCCCTCTCATCCCCGCCCCATCGACCTTGTACGCATCCGGCGCGCCCAGCTTGTCCCGGACGCAGGGGACGCCCGGTACCCTTTCCGGAGCCGGCGTAGATCCAGGCTCCGTCATCGACGATTCCTGGGTCCGCTTGGCCGTGGTGGCTGCTTCGGCCAAAGGCCTGGACGGGGATCAGCCCCTGCGATATGCCTATCGGGATGGCGAACGGCTGGGCGCCATGCTCTCCTCCGTGGGGCAAATCGAACCCGCCAATCTTATCCTGCTGAAGGCGGAGGACCGGGAAGGGTTCCGGAGTTCCCTGCTGGCCGTGGGGCGAAGAATAGCGGAATTGAAGGGACGGCACCGCAAGGTATTCCTCCAATTCTATTACTCCGGACACGGAGGCGCCAAACGTTTCCATTTCTCGGATGGGACCTTGACCTTCGATGAAGTGAAAGCCGCCTTGGGCGGGGAAAGCGCGGATGCGCGCGTGTACGTGTTGGATGTCTGTTTCGGCGCTTCCTTTTTCAATGCCAAGGGATTCCGGACCGCCCCACCGGTGCAATTGCAGATGGACATGGATCAAGCCGCCCGCGGCGAGGTCACCATCAGCTCCTCTTCCCTGGACGAGCAGGCCTACGAAGTCAAGAACCTGGGAGGATCGATTTTCACCAGCCATTGGATCATGGCCTTGCGCGGAGCGGGCGATCGCAACCGTGACGGGCAGGTTACCCTCTTCGAGGCCTACAATTACGCTTATGACCGCACCTCCGGCTATTCCGCGGAAACCCTGGACAGGCCGCAGCATCCCTCCTTCCAGATGGATTTGACGGGCGCGCGGGACGTCACCCTGGCCCGCCTGCTGCGCGGAGGAACAGGCATCCTGTTCAAAGGTTGCCCTGCGGGGCTATACAACGTGGTCGATATGCAAAGGGGCATCCAGATCGGGGAGCTGCGGATGCCGGAGGGCGAAGAGTTCACCTTGGCCCTGGAACCGGGACGTTACCGGGTGGTATATGTGCCGAGCGTGCCGGGTAAACCCGGCCACGGTCCGGCCCAGTCCGCCGATCTTGAATTGGCCAACGCGGCCATGGCCACTTTGCCTTTCACCGCCTTCCAATCCCAGGTCGCGGAGCAAGCCTTGGCCAAAGGATCCGCTTTCCCCGGAGAGGAGGACGCGGATGCCGATCCGCAAGGTCCGGAAATGCGCAGCGCCGGGCTTTGGACCCGCATGGGTTATACGGCATGGGGAGGCGCGGCCGGTTTCTCCGATGCCGTGCTGGAGAGGAACCTGAATGCCCAGTCGGGAATCGATCGCTATTTCGGGACTACGGACGGTTTCCGGAACCGGAAATCAAAACCCGATTTCGGGATCGATTTGGATTTCACCGTGACCGGGGCATGGGCCATTGACCTTCGGTTCGCCTTTTCGGCTCTGGATTATTCCCTATCGTCCGTGGGACGGGAGCCCTTGAACAGCCTTCCCGATTCCGCCCGTTTCCGATATCCCGTTAACCTTTCGCGCAGCTATTCCCTATCCGATTCACGCGTCGGCGCTTATCTGGCACGTAACTTTTGGGTTACCCAAGCGCAAGGGTTGTCCCTGGAAATGGGGGCCTCGCTGGTATCCCGCGATATGCGCGGCGAGCGTACCCTGGCGCGGCCTTTGTACGAATCCGTGCAATCCAGCACGGTGGATTTCACCGGCGAAGGCGTGCGCGTGGAAGCCGGCCTGGCTTATCGCGTCCGCGTCCCGCAGCGTTGGCTGGGCAAGGGACTGGCCCTGGGATTCCGGCTTTCGCCTTATTTCATGCGGGTGGCCGATATTTATGATGCGGAAGGCGAAGATTTCAGTGCATCCGAAAAAGGTTGCACCGCCGTCCTGAGCCTTGGCCTGCTGGGGCGGAGCCAGGCCGCCGCCCCCTCGCGATCCCCACGGAGATACCCATGAAGGAAAAGATCACGCGCCCGGGATTCCGGGACTTATTGCCGGCCGCGGGATGGGCCGTTTCCATTCTGCTTTGCGGCTGCCTGGCCTCTGAACAAAGTACCGCGGGTGCGGCTAACGACGTAATCGACCCCTTTCCCAAGCCTTTGGGGGAATCGATTATCCCGCTGGAACAGGAGGCCTACTCCAGCTTCAATTACGTAGAGTTCGATACGACGGGAAGCCTGGTGATGAGGCAGCATCTGGAGCTGCACATCATCCCCAAGGGTAAGGATCTTTATGGGTACGCATTCGAGAGCCCCCGCAGCGGTTACCTGCTTTCCTGGAAGGACGGGAACGGGAACCGGGATTCCGCCGGGGTCTATATCATGGGAAGCTTCCGCGACTCGGCTTTGGCGTTGGATTCCAACCCCGTGCTATGGCTCCCGCAATTCCCCAGGCCAGGCGCCGCCTGGAGCATAGAACCCGGGCGGATGATGGAATTGGTGAAGGCGGACACGGCCTTCTATACGGAGATTCTGTTCCAGGGCGCGGATGAGGAAGCCAAAGCCCCCATCCAGCATGGCTTCCAGAGGCATCCCACCCTGTTGTTCCGGGAAACCTACGGGGACACCGTCACCTATTATCATTTCCGCCGCGGGGTGGGATGCATGGGTTTTGAAAGATCCACGCGCGGGAAGCTGCTGGCTACCGGATATATCCAGACCTTCTCCGGCAAATCCCGCTATGGTTCCCGGCTCCCGAGTTATGAATAAAAAGCAAACACTTGACTCGCTATGACCTGATTGCCGGGGGACTTGGCCCCCTCAAGGTTCCGCCCGCGCCGGGCGTAAAAAAAGGCCTTGCCGCAACGGCAAGGCCCTTGAGTGGGAACGGATATCCGCTTCCTGCTTAGAACAGGTAGCGGGTGAAGCTCTTGCTGTTGACCTTGATGATGTAGATGCCGGGAGCCAGATTCGCCGGCAGCGCATAGGCGGTGCGGCTCTTCTGGACCAAGTCCAGTTTGCGTCCGTTGATGCCGATCAAGGAAACCTTTACTTGGCCGGGACCCGCCAATTCCATGGGCAGGACCACAAGGTTGCCTTGGATGCCGGGGCCCTTCAGGTTGGTGCGGACCACCCAGGTGCGGACTCCCAGGGCGCCCGGGGCGGCGATGGGAGTCCAGTCCTTGATCCACTTGGCGATGAGGTCGGTGGCCGGGACGTTGACCTCGAAGGATGCCAAAGGCGGCATCTGGTTGCGATCGGGATCATAGTCGCTGGGCCGCGTATTGCGGCTTCTCTGACGGAAAAGGATCACGGACTTCCCCGGATAACCAGGCACCACCAGGGCGGGCTGGATTTCCAGGGAATCCTTGCCGAGGGGGTTATTCAAGTCACCGGTCTTGGGATAGAAGAAAGGGGCGATAGTGTCCAAGCCGAAGGGCCAAGAGGTGGACTTGTGCCGGAACTCCATCTGCGATTCCATGGTGAAGAAATCGTAATTCAAATCCACTCCGAAGGTGGCGCCGGTGGCCATGCCGCGCGTGCCGTGGCAGCCGGAGCAATTGGCGGCGATGTAGGAACGGGCGCGGATATCCACGCTGGCCGTGGAATCATCGATAGCGTACCAATGGGGAGTGGTGGATGCCTTCCAGTTAGACTTGGTTCCCGTGAGCACTCCCTTGGTGAACAAATCCTCCAGCTGGTTGATGGTGGGGGTGACGGGAGAGGGGCGATTGAGCTGGGCGGTGAAGAAGCCCAATACCGACCGGCCATGCAGGGTGTCCGAATAATCCACGCGATGACAAAAGGTGCATTGCTCGCGGGAAGGGAAACGCCATTTCTTCATCACTCCCGCGGTGTTCTTGCCGCTGGGGAATATTTTGACCGAGTCGTCCGCGCCCAATGCGGGCACAAGCTTGGCGTCCTTGCCGTCCCGGTTCCACTTGTAACTATAGCCGTACCAACGGTCCATTTTGACGGTGGGAAAAGCCGTGTCCGGAACTTCCTTGCGGTTGATGAGGAAGCGGGTTTCCCACAGCAGGCGGGTGGTGGTGTCGCCGGGAACGGTGTCGATGGCGAATTGCTTGATGAAGACGGCGCTGTCCGGATAGCCCCAATAGTCGCTCTTCTCCGCGTACTTGATGGAGGTACCGGGTTTCAGCATCACCCAACGCGTCTTATGCGCGCCGTCGCTCCACAGCGCCGAGTTCACGTCGAACTGGTAAACGTTGGTGAGATATTTCTTCTTTGCGGCCGCTATGTCCGTGTACATGCCCGTCAAAGACAATAAAGCCGGGGTCTTCTTAAGACTGTCCGGCGCGGTGACATCCCAGTACTTAAAGGTCTGGGCTCCCGCAAGCACGGGCAGTCCCAGGGCGATTAATAATTTCTTGGCCAAACCTGATTTATACATATTCGCTGAACCCCTCAAAGCCCGAACCCAACGATCGGACCAAAGTTGAAAAACCCGAGAGCACAATAATTAATCAATTTTCCGACGAAACCCCGAGTTTTTCTGTTTGAAAAAATGGTAAAACGGCCTACCCAATCTACTCTCCGACCCGGGAAAATACTGGTCAAATGCACGGGAATCGACCTATCTGCGCGGCAATCATGTCGCAATAGCCACCCGAATCGGCTACATAATGCCCGGGAAGGACGACCCGATGGCCTTCCCTTTCGTCGCGCATATCCATCGTTCCCATAGCTCTAATATCATACCGCAATGCCTTATCCGTTTGGGGGGGATTTGGGATCTTCCCGCTCCCTGCCGGAGAGCGATTGGCGAAGGGCGTCTGGATGAGGGGGGGTGAGGCGTATTCGACGCGTCCCGCCCGGCCCGGGCTCAACCGGAAACCAGAAGGATCCGCTGGATAAACCAGAACAGGCCCACTGCCGCGATTAGGGCGCTGACCGGTATCACTACGCGCTGGTGATACCAGGGCTTTTTCCTCATCCAGGCCGTTAAGGCGAAGGCGGCGGCGATGACGGTCAATTGGCCCAACTCCACGCCGACATTGAAGCTGATTAGGACCTGGAAGAATTGCCCTTCGGGCAGCCCCAGGCCTTTCAAAACCCCGGCGAAACCCAGGCCATGGATGAGGCCGAAGCCGAACACTATCAGGAACCGGGAGGGCCGCATTTTGCGGAAGAAAATATTCTCCACGGCCACCACCATGATGGAGAAGGCGATCAGCGGTTCCACCACGCGGGAGGGCAATGAGAAGACCCCCAGCAGGGAAAGCCCCAAGGTGATGGAATGGGCGACGGTAAAGGCCGTGACCTGCAATAACAGGGGACGCAGCATTACGGAGAAAAAGAAGAGCCCCAGCACGAAAAGGATATGATCGGTGCCTTCCGGGAGGATGTGCGTGAAACCGAGCCAGATGAATCGCCCCACCACGGATTCCTGGTTCCGGGAGGAGGGCGCGGCGCCCGGAGCCGCAACGGCGGCAGGCGTTGCCGCGGCCGTATACATGGCCTGCAGGGAATCCGGCTCCAGGGAAAGGGTGAAGCGATCGTCCACGCCCAGGAACTTGCGTTGGATCTCCTGGCCCCGGTATTCGACGCGCAGATGGCAAAGCGGTTGCACCTCCAGCTCCGCGAACAGCTTGCTCCCCATTTCCAAGCGCTTGGCCCCTCTGGGGATGGCCCAGCCCAGCCGCAAAGCGATGGTGGTATCGCTCAGATCCAGGCTGTCCATTTTCAGGGCCACGTCCGTGCCGTGCTTTTTGTATTGCAGCACCTTTAGGTCCGGTTCGCGCCCGTCGATTTTCACGTCCATGCGCGTTTGGTAATAATAGGCGATGCGGTCGGCCATGGAACCGTATTCGGATTTGGGGATATCCTTCATCTGCTTAAAGCCGAGGGCGTAGAACAGATCGTCGCGGTTGACGTCGATGCGGCCTTCCAGGGTATCCGCCAGCAACTTCATGTCCACCTTGGAAACCCCGCTGGGATGGGCCGCGGCCGCCCCGGGAAGCAGGAAGGCGAACGCGGCGACGGCAATGACGGCGGCCGCATAAGTGCGTAGTCTAAGCATTTTCGATTTCCCCCCGGGACCTGGAAATCCCATCCGGAATTTAGTCAATAAAAAATCCGTCCCAAATCGCCGCGCGCGAAAGCGCCCCGCTTCAGGTATCAAAGTAGAGGATCTCGGCGGGATCCACTCCCAGGCGGAAACGGTCGCCGGCCTTGGCGCGCAGCAAGGGCGAAGCGGTCACCCGCAGCACGATGCCCTGCACATCCAGCACCAGCGCCATTTGCGGTCCCAGCTGCTCAACCACGGCGGCGAGGGCGGGACCTTTGGGATCGGCGGTCACCTTCCAGCTCTCCGGGCGGATGCCCACCAGGCGGTTTCCGGAAGGAGGAAGGCCCATGCGGGCGGCCTCTTCATGGGAAAGCAGGTTGATGCCGGGCCGCCCCAGCATGCGCGCCACGCGGCTGTCCGCGGGATGCCGGTAGATATCGGCGGGCGGGCCTTCCTGGAGCAGCTTGCCCCGGTCCAAAACCAGGATGCGATCGGCCAGGCTCATGGCCTCCACATGATCATGGGTGACGTAGACCATGCCGCAGCCGAGCGAGCGCTGCAGGCGGCGGATTTCCAGGACCATGCGTTCGCGCAGCTTGGCGTCCAGGCTGGCCAACGGTTCGTCCATCAAGAAGAGTTTGGGACGGCGCACCAAGGCGCGTCCGATGGCCACGCGCTGCAACTCTCCCCCGGACAGTTCGTGCGGGCGGCGGGCGAGCTTGTCGGCGAGGCCCAAGGTCTCCGCGGCCTGGGCGACGCGCGCGGCGATTTCCGAGCCGGGCAGACCCAGCGCCTTGGCCCGCAAGGGGAAGGACAGGTTCTCGCGCACGTCCATGTTGGGATAAAGCGAGAAGTTCTGAAAGACCATGGCCATGTCTCGCATGTGCGGCGGCAGCGCGGAAATATCCTTGGGACCTTGCGGATCCCCGGCTTCCAGGATGCGGCCGCCGGTGGTTTTCTGCAGGCCCGCCAGCACGCGCAGCAAGGTGGTCTTGCCCGCTCCCGTACGCCCCAGAACTACCAGCAATTCCCCCGCGCCCACCTGGAAGCCCACGCCGGACAGGGCGGGACGCTGGGACGAGCCGGTGCCGTATGCGGCGCTCACGCCTTCTATCGCGTAGGCCGGCATGCCGCCTCCAATGTTTTCCAGGGCAGGGCCGTTCCGGAAACGGCGTCGAACCAGCGGCAACCGGACGGCAGGAAGGTGGTCCCTACGGTCTCGCCTTCCCGGAAGCGGATGCCCGCCGGGATCCAGGCCTTGAGGAAGACTCCTTGGACGCGCAGGGAAAGCATGTTGTGCGATCCCAACGCCAGGGTATGCTCCACCACGCAGGGCGCGCCCGTTTCGCTGAGCAATACGTTTTCCGGCCTCACCCCCAGGCGGCACTCGCCCCCCGCGGCCAGGCCGGCGGCGGCCCCGGACGGATTCCCGCCGCCGTTATCCGTCACGCGCAAGCGCATGCTTAGGGATGGCACGTCCACCCATTCCCCGCGGCGGATGCCGGGCAGGATGTTCATGCCGGGCGAGCCCACGAAATCGGCGACGAACAGATCCGCCGGGTTAGCATAGATGTTACGGGGGTGATCGAATTGGACCACGCGCCCTTCCCGCATCACGGCGATGCGATCGGCCAGGCCCATGGCCTCTTCCTGATCATGCGTGACAAAAACGGTGGTGGCGCCCGAGCGGTTGTGGATGGCGCGCAGGGTCTCGCGCATCTCTTCCCGCATGCCCCCGTCCAGGGTGCCGAGCGGTTCGTCCATCAGGAAGGCCTGGGGCGTGCGCACCAAGGCGCGCGCCAGCGACACCCGCTGCTGATCGCCGCCGGACAGGCTGCCGGGACGGATGCCCGCCAGGCCGCCCAAACCCAGATGCCGCAGCGTATCGCCCGCGCGGCGCATGGCTTCCGGGCGCGACAGGCCCTGCGCCAGCATGGTGAAAGCCACGTTCTCCTGCACGGTGAGATGCGGATACAGGGAGAACATCTGGAACACGAAGGCGATATCCCTATCGCCGGGGCGCAAGGCGGTGACGTCCCTGCCGTTGATGAAAACGCGGCCCTGGGACGGCGCCTCCAGTCCCGCTATCATGCGCAGGGTGCTGGTCTTGCCGCAGCCGCTGGGGCCCAGGATGACCGTGAACTCGCCCGGCGCCACCTCCATGTCGGTGGGATAGACCGCGATCACCTTGCCGAATTTCTTGGCCACCCCGTCCAGGCGGATGCGCGCTTCCGGGCCCGTCACCGCGGGCCTTCCGCGCGTTTCAATTCATCGTCGCGGGACTTCTCCGCGCGCTCCCCGCTGATCCAGCCCGCCGCGTTGTAGCCGATGATAGCGGCCAAGGTGAAGGGAAAGCCCGCGGCGAAGAGGAGCCGGGACCAGGGCTGCACAATCATGAAGAGGCCGAACGCCATGCAGAGGAGGGTGGTGCGTTGCAAAGTGAGTTCGCGTTTCATGCGAGGCCCGTGCAGGGGAAAGTCAAAATGCAAAAGGCAAAGTGCATAATGCATAATGGAAGAGAAGCCAAAGCAAGCAGGACGAAATGCGAAGCGCAAGATGGAGTGGGCCGGGCCTGGGTGGCTTGGGTAACTTTTCTGTTACGCCCCTTGGAAGCGGCGTGGAATGCCCCGCCGTGCTGCCCAGCCGCCCCTTCCCTCTTAAAACTTTTCATTTTGCACTTTGCCTTTTGCATTTTCCCTCATCCTTTCACCGCCCCGAAGGTGACGCCGCGGATGAGGTGCTTGCGCATGGCCAGGCCGAAGAAGACGATGGGCAGGAGGAACAGGACGGCGGCGGCGGACAAAGGGCCCCAGGGGATGGAGCTGTTGTCGCCGATGATGGCGTGGATGCGGACGGGCATGGTGACGGCGTCCGTGCTGGTGAGGGTGAGCGCGAAGGCGTATTCGTTCCAGGCGGAGATGAGCGAGAAGACGGCGGTGGCGGCGATGCCGGGCATGGCCTGGGGCAGGACCACGCGCCAGAGGGCTTCCAGGCGGGAGTGGCCGTCCAGCATGGCGGCCTCTTCGTAAGCCGTGGGGATCTCGTCGATGAAGGCTTTCATCATCCAGGTGCTGAAGGAAAGGTTGAAGCAGGTGTAAAGCAAGATGAGCCCGAAGCGCGTATCGAGCAGGCCGAGGCGGCTGTACATGAAACTGATGGGGACGGCGACGGCGAGGGGGGGTAACATGCGTGTTGACAAGACGAAAAAGAGCGCGTCGCGGCCGCCGCGAAAGGTGAAGCGGCTGAATCCGTATCCGGCCAGGGTGCCGAAGAATACCGAGGCCGCGGTGCTGAG
>JANYDA010000012.1 GCA_025360005.1 Fibrobacteria bacterium | reverse complement strand
AACTTGAACGTAACCCAAGCGAGCCCACCTTTCAAACCGCGCGTTGTTCGTATCGCCGGGATCAAATTTTCATACTACGTAGATCAAGATCTCCACCCGCGATATCGAGTTCAAAAAGACCGGCAAGGTGGACGAGGAGCCCATGTGGCTAATCATTTAATCCCATTCCATCGAGAATTAGATCCATGTATTTTTCAATCCTCGACTCGCGGGTTTTGGATTGCTTGGCTGCGGAAAAATAAAGCAGGTATGCCCTTTGCCGTCCCGGCGTCAAGGCATGAAAAGCCCTGTTCAAGGCAGGGTTCTCATCCAGCTTGGTTCGGAATTCTTCTGGCATTGGAAATTCGGCGGTCTTTTTTAATTCCACTTTCAATCCGGCTTTTTCCACTTCAATGGCTTCATGGATATAAGCTTTCAAGATGGTTTCCATCCCGGCTATTTCCCGGACATGGGTGAACCGAATCTGGCGGGCCGCCTGCACATTCTTCGTTTGTTGGATTAGAATACCTTTGCCATCCTTCAGCAATGCGCCCTTGAAAAACAAAAGCGCGCAGTATCCTTTGAATTCATGGATTAAAACGACGTTGCTTTTCCGGAGCGTATAGCTCGGACAACCCCACTTCAATTCTTCGGTCAGTCCACAGCCTAGAACGATCGTCCTCAGCTTTTTCAATTCCTTTTGCCACTTTTCGGATTTACTGAAATAAAAATCCGCCTTGGGATTCGTTTTAGTCATTTATGGGTTCCCCGAAATGGTTTTTCTGTCCGCGGGTCTGAAATACCACGATACCAAGGTCAGGACCAACAGGAGCAGCGCTGGGAAATCTTCCTTCATGGCATCACCCGATGCGATATGTGAAAATATTGCCCCCGACATGGTAAAGAAAAAGCCGGCATAAGCCCATTCCTTCAGTAAAGGGAATTTGGGAATAAGCACGGCTACTACTCCCAACATTTTCCATACGCCCAGTATGGTCAAAAAATAGATGGGATAGCCCAAATGCACAATCCCATATACCCCTGGCGGCGACACGGCGCCTTCCGATTTCACTCTGAATAACTGTACCGCTCCGGTTGATGCCATTCCCAATGCAAGCCAGAGAGTGGAAATCCAATAGATGATTTTATCCGCCTTTCTCATGCGGAAACCCGTGAAAGAAGAGCGGTCAATTTACCGTGCATGAGAGTCCAACCATAGCCGGCTCCCTGGTAAGCGTGTTCGTGATCAAAGCCGGATTGCTCGAAGAAAATCCTGGTGCCGCTACCGGTGTCTTCGAGACGATAGTCAACCCGGGTATCGATCTCCCCTGCGATCCACGAGAAAGAGAGTTCCTTGGGTGGAACACATTTAAGTATTTCGCAGTGAACAACAAGGCCATCAAACTTCGCCTGCGGATTAGGCGGTACCTGGAAGGTAAAGCGATGGCCGACGCGCGTTTCGAAATCATTCGGGAACATCCATTCGGCCAGGGCGGCGCGGTCCGTCAGCGCCCGCCACACCTCGTCGCGGGATTGCGGAACCATAAGTTCTCTCTTAATGCTTTTTTTCATCTATGGCTCCTTTTCGCGAGATGGGTTTGCAGCCGTTTGAAGTTGTCGTCCCAGAACCGCTCGTAGTGGGCAATCCAATTTCGTACCGGGGCGAGCCGCTCTGGGACAAGGCGATAATGATGCTCTCGTCCCTGGCGCTGTTCGGACACCAAGCCGGCGCTAAGCAGGATGCGTAGATGCTGGGAAATGGCCGGCCGGCTCATTTCAAAGTGCCCGGCAATTTGCTTGACGGGTTGGTCCCCTTCGACTAAAAGATCCAGGATCCGGCGCCTGGCGGGACAGCTGATGGCGTTGAAAACCTCGGGTTCATGCTCGACTGCGAATTTCACGGGGAAATAATAGGTAAGTAATCACTTACGCGTCAAGCCCCGGATTTTTCATTTTGCGGCTTTTGGAGGCTGGAAAAGGGGCTTCGCCTCACCGAGCCGGTTTCCCGGGTTGTCGGATGCGACACACCCCCGGCGGAAGCCGATCCTTACTGGAAAAGCTTAGGGTTGTCCCAGGACCGCCAAGGAACCCCTGGCTACCTTTCCGCTTTGCTCCAGGCTTACAAAGAAGACTCCCTTTATATCGGCATCCAAGACCATTTCATTGGCTCCAACCTTCGGTTGGGAAATCAAGGCGCGGCGGACAATCGTCCCCTGCGCATTGGAGCAATGGATTAGCACGGGGGCCGTGGAAGCGGTCCGGAAAAACAGATGAACCGCGCCCGATGGCGTCCGCACAGCCCTGTCCATGCCCCATGAGGATTCCCGGGATGAAGAGCTTTGTTTGATGGGCACGGTAGACCCGGTAGCCGTAGCCACGCAGCGGAAACCGATCTCCCGGTGTGACGCTGAGGGCGGCCATTTATAATGATACCGGATCCTCTGATGACCACTGGCATCGCAGTACCATGATCCCCCCCGGCAAACTTTTGATTGCACCGCTGAACCTTTACCGCAAGCATTCAAAACGCCCAGGGCCGGACCTACCGGGTCGATCTGATCGGTGGTGGGATAAGGCGAGTCCCAATCGCTGGTCCATTCAAATAAATTGCCGCTGATATCGTATAGGCCTAAGGGGTTCGGCTTTTTCAACGCCACAGGATGACTATGGCCTCCGGAATTGCCGCCGGTGGCGGAACCGGTGCCGTTGCCGTACCAGGAATAGAGAGTGAAGGTTGCGTCAGTCTTGTCTTCTCCCCAGAAATAGGTCGCCGTGGTGCCGGCCCCCCATAAATACTCATACTCGGAATTGGTAGGAATACGGTATCCGTTTTTATGGATGTCATAAGTAAACCCCGCCAAATTCGTAACTGGAGCGCCCTTCGTTGGAACCGAAGTGTAGGTGTAAACGGTGTCCAGCCCGTCCCGTTTGCTCCTGGCATTGCAATAGAGCGCGGCATCAAAAAAAGTTTCCTTGTCCACCGGAAGTCCGGCCACGCCGCTCGTGTTATTCGACGGATCGAAACCCATGATGGCTTTGAAATCGGTTTGCGTGACTTTGGTTGAATCGACAAGGAGATCATAGGTGAAGGAAACCTTATGCGCTCCGGTGACGCATGACCATGTATCTGCGCCAGTCGGAAATCCCATGGTAAAGCTTTTGCCCTTCATGGCGATATTCTTCATCCGGGATAATCCCTGGGTCTGCGAAAAGACGGATGCAAACGAAAAGCCCAGAGTGACCAGCACCCTGGGTGCAATTAAAAGACGCATTTTTTTTGAATGTGTTTTCATTTGGTAAAACCTAACCCCGGCCGACCGGAACAGAAGAATACCACCCTTGCAAAAATGCTGGCGGGTTGCCATCTCGGAGAGCGACCCAGGCGACAAGGATAGTCGTTCCAAATATCGGCTCTCCCCGGTCTTCCCGCTTTCCATTTCTCGCTGTGGCTGAAATGGAACCTGATTTTCCCATCCCTCCGCGCTTATCGTACCTTCCCAGCTTCGCCAGGGCAGCCGCAAAAGTGATCATTCCGCGTTTATTCCAAATGGCCTTAGGGGTTTTTATGCGTCCTGTCACGCGTATCCTTTGCCCAAAATCCGAAAGCGAAACGAACATGATTCGAGGCGGGAACCCATGTGCGGTATTCCCTGATCCGCCAGCAATGCGCGAATCGCGTGGGCGGCGGCACCGGCGCCGCCGCAGATCCCGATTCGCGCATTGAGAAGATATTACCTTGCTATGCGGACGATGGACTTATGAAAATCACTTCCCAGTCTGCGGCAAATCCTTGATCTACCTCGACCACAATGCCACCTCTCCCCTGGACCCCCGCGTGCTCGCCAAGATGCTTCCGTTCCTCACGGACAAATGGGGCAACGCCTCCAGCCGCGATCACGCCTACGGCTGGGACGCCCGCGACGCCGTCGAGGAAGCCCGCGCGGAAGTAGCGGAACTCATCCACGCCGGCCCCCGGGAAATCTTCTTCACCAGCGGCGCCACGGAAAGCCTGGCCCTGGCTCTCCACGGATTTTTCCCGCCTGTACCCTCCGTCTCCGCCCCATTTTTCGCTGCCATTCCCTCCCCTCCCTCCCCTTCGGCCTCCTCATCGCGCCGTTTTCACAACACCGGCCTACTCCTTTCCGCCGTCGAACATGAAGCCGTGTTGGCCCCCTACCGCCGCTTGCAAGCGCAAAGCGTTCCCACCGCCATCCTACCGGTCGATTCCTCCGGCAACATCGACCTGGCCCGGCTCGACGCCGTCCTCCGCGCCCATCCTTACGCCGTGGTTTGCCTGATGGCCGCCAACAATGAGACCGGCACCCTTTTCCCCATCCGCGCCGCGGCTGCCATCGCCCATGCCCACGGCGCGCTCCTGCTGACCGATGCGGCCCAGGCCTTGGGCAGGATTCCCCTGGATGCCCGCGCCGATGGTTTCGACCTGGCCGCCTTCTCCGCGCACAAGCTGCACGGTCCCCAGGGCATCGGCGCTTTGTTCGTCCGCGGGGGCAGGGATGAAATCGCGTTGCAGCCGTTGGTTTCCGGGGGCGGGCAGGAAGGCGGCCTGCGGGGCGGTACCCTCAATGTCCCCGCCATCGTGGGTTTCGGCGAAGCCTGCCGCTTGGCGCGGGCGGAGGGCGCGGGAAGCGCGGGACCAGCCGGGGAAACATCCCGGTTACTGGGGTTGCGGGATAGCTTGGAGGCGGCGTTGATCGCCCGCTGCCCGGAAATCCGCGTCAACGGGGACAGGGACAATCGCTTGGCGAATACGGCCAACCTTTGCTTTCCCGGTATCGATGCGCGCGCTTTGATCCGGGACATGCATCAGGTGGCCGCGTCCACCCGATCGGCGTGCAGCAGCGGATCTTCGCAGGCGAGCCACGTATTGAAGGCCATGGGATTGAGCGATGACCATGCCTTCGCCTCGGTGCGCTTCAGCCTGGGACGCTTCGCTACCGCCGAGGAAGTCGCCAGGACGGTGGAGATAGCGGCGGAATCGTATCGGAAACTGCGCGCGAATGCTTCGTCATCCTTTACGGGTTCCTGAGGGCAACCCGTGGAAGAAGCCATCGCCCTTACCTGGTCCACCATGACCGCCCGCTTGAAGAATCTCCGCCTGGGCGCCATCTTCAGCCTGACTTCCATATTGATTATGATCCTTGTCGCGATTGTATTCCGAACTTGGTGGGTGTTGGCGGGATTGCCCGCGCTCATCCTGTCGGGATCGCTTTTCATGTATCGGGAACAGAAAATCCTTTTCGCTTGGGAAGATCGGGTGCTGGCGTTGTGGGGGGATTCGGATCTGTGCATGGGCATCTTCGCGCAGACCATGGCCAATCATCCCCATGCCTTGAATAAATCCCTGCGAAGCCTGGTGGCGCCTTTGCCGGAGAATACGGACTATCTGGTTCCGTCCATGGATCGGATCAAAACTTACCGCTGGCTATTCTGGACGCGGAGCCTATTGCAGGAAACGCGCTTTCTGCGGGCGGCGGCGTTCAACTTCATCCTGGCCTGCCTGCCCGTTTGCCTATGGTACGTGTGGCGCGGGGGATGGCCCTGGCTGCTGCTGGGCCTTTCGCCCATTTGCGCGTTGCCGCTGGCGGAATCCCTGGTGACGGGGTGGGGAAGGCGTCGCTGGGAAAAGCGCGTGGCGGGATTGGGGGCTTGGGATGCGGAGGGGCTTCCGGATTTGGGGAAACGTTTGGAAGCGATGGATTGGTCGCGGGTTCCCAAAGGTTGGCGGGAATGGATGCCGGGGAAGTTGGCGGGTTATTCTAAGGCTGGAGACCCGAGTTAAATACCATCGCTTTGCATCCTCCGCGCCTTGCCTACCCCCCTCGCCATCAATAGAAGCCAAAAGGATCCGCCACCTTGGTGTAATGCTTCCAACCGGTCACGCCGACGAACATATCCTTGCCATCGAACCCGGTATCGGTGATGTTACGGATGCCGGTGATGCCCACGGGATGATCGGGGGCATTGGTCATGGCATAGGCCTGGAATTGCGCCTTGGTAAGCCCGCATTGCGTCAGCGGATCCCCGGAGGCTGTGAGGGTGGAGGTGATGGTCGAATCCCCCAGCGTATAGGTTCCGGCCCTGCGGACCAGTTGGCATACGCTGGTGCGATCGGATATCTTGTACCCGTATTCGACGAACTCCCAATGATTGTCCGGCAGCGCCACGAAGTATTGATCGTAATGGTAAACGTCATCCGATTGGCTTTGGATATAATAGTGGCCGAGGGCCAACTGGGATCCGGCCAAGACAGCCGTGGTGGATTGGCAGCCTGTCAGCGCGGCCAGGGCAAGGACAACCCAAACGAGGGCGCTTATAATCGGGAGCGGCGCAAGCGGCATTGCGGAATGCCCCCGGGCGCAAGCGGTGGAGAGACGTTCGGCTTTCTGCATAGGGATCCATCCTCGGCGAGCGGAGTTATGCCTAAGCGGCGCATCGGGAAAATAACCTGGACTTGGCCGGTTGTGTGAGCCGGGTCACCGTCTGGGCGGCTGAGGAAACATACTATTATTGGAATCGTTCTCCGGCGGCCGTTTTCGGCGCTCCGGGGCGGAATCAACCCATGTCCGAAGGGAAACCATGCCCTCCTCCACCAGCCTGAAATTCAGCCTAAAAATCGGCGCCTTGGGCCCGGAAAAGTTCCGCGTACTGGAGTTCACCATGAACGAGGCGGTTTCCGAATGCTTCCACCTGCGGATCCAGGCCAGTTGCGAAGACGGCAACGTGGCCTATGCGGACATGATCGGCAAGGACGCCACCTTGACCGTGGAGGGCAAGGACTTCCCCATCCGGCATCATGGCATGGTCACGGAATTCAACCAGTACCCGGACGGCAGCGAGAATTTCGGGCACGAAAGCTACCTCTACGAAATCGTCATCGAGCCGCGCTTCAAACTGCTCTCCTACACCACCCAGAACCGTATCTTCCAGAAAAAGGATCTCAAGGCCATTCTGACCGATGTTTTCCAAGCCTACGCCATAGCCCCCTTCGAGATCAACGTCAAGGGCGCTTTGCGGCAACGGGACTATACAGTGCAATACAACGAGTCCGATCTGGATTTCGTCAGCCGCCTGCTGGAGGATGAAGGCGTCTTCTACTTCTTCGATCATACCGGCGAGAAGGATAAGCTGGTGCTGGCGGACGCGGTGGACGGAATCAAGCCGGTTCCGCAAACGCCGGCGGTGGACTTGATCGGGGCCTCCGGATTGTCGCATCTGGCCAAGGAAGGGGAGCCCCCGGACCACGTCGCGCGCATGCGCCGCACCCAACGCATGGTGACCGGCAAGGCGATCATCAAGGATTATAACGATCGCACTCCCGGCGTCGCCGTCATCGGCAAGGCCGCCAAGCCCGGACAGGGCGAGGACTACCATTACGGGCCGCAAGCGCTCAATACCACGGAAGCGGAGCGCATCGCCGCCCTGCGCGCGGAAATGCATGCCGCCGGCAAGATTCACCTGGAAGGCGAAAGCATCTGTCGCGCTTTCCGCGCGGGCATGCGCTTCGAGCTCAAGGACCCGCAGGGGCAAAGCCATTTCCAGGGCAAGTACACCTTGCTGCGCGTGGTCCACCGCGGCGATCAACGCGAGGGCTTCGAGGGCGATCAGGAAAAGATCATCTACGCCAACACATTCCAATGCATGCCCGCGGACGTGGTATTCCGGCCGAGCCTGCGCACGCCCAAACCGCGCGTGCACGGCATCCTCTCCGCCAAGGTGGACGGCGTGGACGGCCATTACGCCTACCTGGACGATGACGGCCGCTACCATGCCAAGCTGCCTTTCGACTTGAGCGACAACAAGGACGGCCAGGCCAGCCTGCCTATCCGCATGAACCAGCCTTACGGCGGCCCCAACTACGGCATGCATTTCCCCCTCCACAACGGGAACGAGATAGTGCTGGCCTTCGAGGACGGCGATCCGGATCGCCCCATCGCGCTGGGCACGGTGCCCAATCCCGGCAACGGCTCCCCCGTCAACAAGCGCAACCCGTCCGAAAGCATTATCCGCACCGCATCCGGCCACCAGATCCGCCTGGACGACAAGGACGATAAGACCATCATCGAAATCATCACCAAGGGCAAGCACGTCATCACCTTGAACGATGACGCCGATCACCGGGAAATCCGCGTCAAGACCACGGACGGCAACGAGCTGGTCTTCGACGACAAGAACAAGAACATCCGCATGTCCACGCCGGAAGCGGCGCACGTACTCAAGATGGATTACGATAAGAAGGTCTTTTCAGTGGAAACCAAGTACGGGCACAGGTTCACCATGGACGATGAGGCCAAGATAACGGCCATGCAGACTAAGGACGGGCACATTCTCCAGCTCGACGACGACAAGAAGCTGCTCTCGCTCCAGGACGGCAAAGGCAAGCACGTGATCCAGATCGATGCGGGCGGGAGCAAGGTCTCCATCAATACGGAAGGCGACATGGAGTTCAAGGCCAAGGGATCGCTCAACATCGAGGCCAAGGAAATCACCCTGGAAGCCAAGCAGGGCGCCGTCAATGTCACGGCCAAGCAGGACTTGGTGCTGGACGCCATGAACGTAAGCGCCAAGGCCAAGCAGAAGATAGCCCTGGAGGCGACCATGGATGCCAGCGTCAAGGGGCTCAACCTGAAGCTGGAAGGCAAGGTTAACGTGGAATCCAAGGCCGGCGTGCAGAACAAAGTGACCGGAGTGATGACCAACGTGGAATCCACCGCCATCAATACCCTCAAGGGTGCCATGGTGATGATCAATTGAAATCCGCCGAATGGTTTTCCAAGTTCATCCCCGGGACCGCCCCGGACGGCAAGCCCATCCTGTCCGTGCTGGGCAAGCGTACCTACAGGTTCGAGAACGGCAAGACCGCATGGGAGGATGAAGAAGAGCAGATCCCTTTCCTGGAAGCGGACGAGTTCATGGGCGAAGGCAATCCGGCGACGGACGCTTTGCGATTGGAATCGGATCTGGTGGCCTATAAGCCAATGACCGACGTCATCTTCATCGGGAAGGCCTGCGTGCCGGGCGGATCGAAATTGCCCCAGTTGGATTTCGGGATCGAGATCGGAGGGGCGCGCAAGATAGGCCGGGCCATCGGGGAGCGCAAGGTGATCGTGACCGGGACCAACATCGCCTTTTCCGAGCCGGAACCCTTTTCGGAAATGCCCATCGACTATACGCGCGCATATGGCGGCCGGGACGAGAAATCGGATCCCGGGGCCATGTACGTATTCCCGCGCAATCAGGTGGGCAAAGGCTTTATCGTCAAGAACACGCCCGCGGCGCTGCAGGGCCTGGCCTTGCCCAACCTGGAGGATCCGCACAGGCCGTTTACACCACAAAACCTGGTGCTTGGCCGCTTCGAGCGCTGGAAGGAGTATCCGGATCCGGTCTCTCTGGGCTGCGTGAACAAGAATTCCTACCCGCGCTATACTCTGGCCGGCCTTCCTCCCGAGGAATGGGCCAATGCGGAGGCGGATCGCCAACGCGGTCTGCAAAAGAATCCTGAGATCGGCAGCAAACCTTCCCGGCAGCCTGCGCCCGTTGTGCCCATGCTGAACCTGGAGTTTTTCAACGGCGCGTCCCCGGGCCTGAAGTTCCCCTACCTGGCGGGCAATGAGCCGGTGCGCATGGCCAACCTGGATCCCAAGCTGGGGCGCTTCACCTTCAACCTGCCGGGCATCCGGCCGCGCGGCTGGATTGACGTGGGGCAAGGCCCCCATGCCATGGACATGGTCCTGCATACGGCCGTGATCTATAAGCCCACCAACCAACTTACCCTGGTGTGGCGCGGCAGTTGCGGCTACGGAGGCCTCAAGGCTATGGAGAAATTCACCAACCTGGAATACGGAATCACGGCCTAGCCCTTGAACCCGTACTTGCCGCGGTTGCGATCGATCAGGATCATGGCGATGATCTTGGGAACGTATTCACGCGTTTCCGGGGACATGAAGCCCATCCGGTAGATGTACCAGAAGTCGCGGTCGTTGATGGGGTCTTCGATGCGGCGCAGCGTCTTGCGCATCTTGCCGGAACCCGCATTATAGGCCGCCATCGACAGGGCCGCGTCGCCGAATTCCGAATAGAGGGTGTGCAGGTACCTGGCGGCAGCGCGCGTGGCCGGGCGCGGGCGGGTGCGTTCGTCCTGCCGAAGGGGTAGCGTCTTCCAGTCGTCGGGCACCTTCAGATCGAATTCACGCGCCGTCTCAGGGACCATCTGCCATAGGCCGCGCGCGTCGTTACCGCTTTGCGCGGCCGAATCCAGCAGACTTTCCTGCATGGCGATGTATAGGAAATCGGCCGGCAGCTTCATGCGCTCCAGTTCCTGGCGGATCAGCTTTTCAAAGCGCGGTTTGCGCGCGAAGCAGCGTTCCAGGGTGGCGCGGTTGCCCGGCTTCACGAAATAATCGATCTGTTCCCGAACGCTGCCGATGAAACTCTCCGGGACCATGAAACCTTTTTTACCCAACTCCTCCAGCACCTGATGCACGTCCGCTCCCAGCGGTTCGCTATAGGTGGCCGCGCGATCGGGGGCGTTGAGCTTTTCACGGAGCTGCAGCAATTGCTTCTCCGCCGCCAGCAGTTTGTGGACCAGCCGCGCCTTCTCCGCGGCCTTCTCATCGCCGGTGCCCGCAAACCCATCCAGGCCCTGTTCCAGCGCATGGATTTGCCCCAGCAAATCCCCTTGCTTCCGGATCTTGGCGCGATAGCTCAAGTTCTGCCAAGCCAGCACGGAAAGGGCCGCGAACGCCGCCGTGCCCAGCAGGCCGCCCATCCAGAGGATGCGCTTGCGGGATCGCGCGAAGGCGCTGCCGATTCCGCCCAGCCAATCCGCCACTCTTTCCGGCATCACTCCTCCTTGCAGCAAGCGGGCCAGACGCTCGGGATCGCGCAGCAGGCCCTGCATCACTTCCTGCTGGCCGTTGCCGCCGCGCAGTCGCCGGGCCATTTCCAGGATCAGGCTCTTGTTCCCGCCCCCGTAGCCGGCCTGCCTGGACAATAATCCCACTTCTGCCGCGGACATACTGGTGGTCTCGCGCCCGTTGGGGCGATCGCAACTCCCGCCCGCCGGCTCCTCTCCCTCCGCCACCGCCACGCGGAGGGCGGGACCATCCGGCCCCAGGCTGATGATCTCGCCTCCCAGCAGCTCCCGTTCCGTAACGCGCACCTTGCCCACGAAAGTGCCGTTGGTACTGTCCAAATCCCGCAGCCACAAGGTCCGGTTTTTCAGGGCTACCAAGGCATGCCGCGCCGAAACGATGCCGGCGTCTTCTCCCGTGAATGCCAGATCGTTCCCGATATGCCGCCCCAAGGTGACGGAAGAACGGATCTCCACCTTGGCGCCGCCGGCCGATGCATCCAGGACTTCGAGAAAAAACCGTTTCACGATCCCTCCGACCAGGATATGATAACCCCGGGACCGGCCCGATACAATCGACGGAATCGCCCGCTTTCCCCGCCTTAGGCCTGGGAAAATCGGCATGGAAAAAGGGATCCGGCCCGGCGGCCCCAATTATCGGGAATCGCAGGGGACTTGACTTTCCCTGAATTACTCGGGGACGACTATGTTGTGCTTCTTAGGTTTGGGATCGTCGAGCAGAACATAGAGCAGGCCCGCGGTGCCGGCTACTACCACGGCGCCGCCGGTGACCCAATACAGGGTCCTGGATTTCGCTTTCGGCCGCACTGCGGGTACCGTGTCGGGAACGGCCGCCACCGGTTTGGGAGTCGTGTCCGCCGCCGGCGCCGGCTGCTTGAACGCGGAGGGGTGCTTGTTCTCGAACTCTTCCTGGACCTTGCGGAAGATGAGATCGATCATGTCGCTGGCATACATATCGAGGATTTTAGCGGTGGGTTCGATGTAGATGAGCTGGGCCATATAATAGCGGCCCTTCTCGCGGGTGGCGGGCGTGGCCGCGTACATCACGCCCAGGTGCTTGAAGATGAACACGCTGTCCCCGTGGGTAAGCGGCTGCTTGCTTTTCAGAGCCCGCTCCATGACCTTGATGGCCTGATCGAAATCCCCGTCCAGATAGGTGGCGTGCAGCTTGGCCGTGTCCATCACCGTTTTCTGGGCCTGGGGTTTGGCCATGGCCGGTTTTCCGGACGCGGACGCGGATGCCGAGGCGGAACCCGGGCCGGTTGCGGGCTTGGCCGGGGTAACTTTCGCGTTACTGGAGGCGGGCCGGGCAGACGCTGGGGTGGGCTTTCCCGGACCCGGGCGCCGGGAGGAATCCGGCGCCGACTGCGGGGCGGGCCTGGATTCCGCGCCCAGGAATTCCTCCGGAGACTTGGCGCCTACATTCCCCAGGAACGCAAAGGCGAGGATGAGCGGCAAATGCCGGCGCGGAAAAACGGAAAAGCGTGGACGCATCCCCTGAAAAATAGTCATTCAGCCGGATTGGCGGCATTGGTATCCGGTACGGCCGGACCTTGTAGCATTTTGGAAAGCATTTCCGTGGTCATGGCGGGATGATGCGGCACCATCATCGCCGCCGGTACCAATAGGGCGTTACCGCGCGCTTCCGGGGCCGCGATGGGGAAATCCTCGGGACGGCCTTGCCGCTCGCGCGGCTGGAGCATGGGCATCAGGTCGGGTTCCATCAGCTTGAGGATCGCCACCGACAGCGCGCTGGTGAAACCGTATTCCTTGGCCTCCTCCCCGTGCACGTGCGCGGTCAAGGTCCCGAAGAAACGATCGCCCAGGAAGAATACGAAGGTAGCGGTGCGGTTGACCGTGCGCGATTCCAGCAATTGCCCGCCCTTGCCGAACGTCTCGAAGCGCTGATCGCCCGTGCCGGTTTTTCCGCCCAGCGGGATATAGCCGCCGTCCTTGAGGGGAAATGCCTTGTAGCCGCGCACCGCCGTGCCTTTCTCCACGATGTCCAGCAGCGAGACCTTGATGCGCCGGCAGATTTCCGGATCGAGCAGGCGCTGGGGCGCGGCATCCGCTTCCGCGAACACGGTTTCATATGGCGTGCCCTCCGCGAAACGGAGCCTATCGATGAGCTGGGAAGGATAACGCACGCCGTCGTTCAAGATGATACCCACCAGCTCCGCCAAGGCGTTGGGCCTGTCCGCGGAGCTGCCGATGGCGGTGGCGTAGGAAGGCACCAGCGATCCGAACGGGTAGCCCATGCGTTGCCAGGCCCGGTGGATTTCCAGGAATGCCTCCAGTTCCATGATGCCGCGAATGCGCGAGTCCTGCGCCTGCTTGTGCCGGGTCTTGAAAAGCCATTGGTATGTCTCCTGGATCTGCGAGCGGCTGGCATCCTTGACCCGGCTCCAATCGGCCCCGGGATGGTTGTGCAGGAAACGCACCAGCCACAATTCCAGGGGATGCACGCCCGCCACATAGCCCGCATCGGCCAGTCCCAAGCTGTCCCGGAAGTATCCGGCATAGAGCGGGTCCAATTGCTTTTGCGGAAAGAGGGAGTCCCCCAACTGCTCGCGCATGAAGGCGGAGAAGGCCGCGGCGTCGGCCTTGGGTTCCAGGTACAGGAAGGCCGTGGCGACGCGCCTGGGGACGGGACGGAAACCGTGGAAAAAGGTTTCCAGGATCTGTTTCTTTTCCATCCCCCGGTACTTGCGGTAGAAGCGGCCCAGGAAAAGCTGGCCTTCCTGCTCCGCGAACTTGGCCAGGTAGGCCTGCCTCTGCGTGGAGGACGAGTCCAGCAAGGTGGCCCGCGATACCGGCGCCTGCGCGATGTAGTAATAGACGATGTCCCGCATCAGCCGGATGAAGACCAGGTTCACGGAATGGCGGAAGCCCTCCTTGAGGGTCTGGATCCCGTTTTCATTGGCCTCGAAGTTGACGAAGGAATGGATGCCGCCGCCGGTGAAGAATTTCTCCGTTGGGCTTCCGGAGTATTTCCTTTCCATGGAGGCATTGAGCATCTTGGCCAGCCCGCTGCTATCGCCGGGTCCGGCGGAATCCTTTTCCGGAAAGGCGGCCAGGTAACCTGCGGCCCAGCGGGTCAGCGGATCCGGGCCGTTCGCCTCCGTTTCCTTCAATTCCTTTTTATCCTTGCCCAAAAGGCGCGCGCGCAGGTCGGTGATGATCTCCAGGTAATTGACCAGGGTGCGCAGCTTCGCGGTGGACCCCAGATCCAGCTTCACGCCTTCATTGATGTTGAGCGGCTGATCGTAATTGTCCGCTTGCACGCGCAACAGGTTCTTGCCTTCCACCGTCTCGTACAAGGTGAAACTGTAAACGATTTTGGAGGGATCGCCCTTATCCAGCAGGCGGAAGGAATGCAGGCCCACGGAATCCACGTACTTGGGCTCCGCCAGGCGCTTGAGGATCTGCACAACGGACTTCTGCACCTGCCCGTCCAGGCTGGTGCCTACGGTCAGGTCCAGCCGATCCAGATCATAGAGGCGCGGCAGCCCCAGCATGGTGAGCAAGGTGGTGCGCACAGCGTTCACGTGCTTGCGCTCCACGAAAGCCGCCGGGAAGAAGGCCGCGGCCCGGCGCATCAGCTCCGGATTGGATCGCAGCGCCGCGTCGCGCAATTGCGGGCTGATGACGCCTTCGCGCCCCAGGATCTGCAGGTAGTTCTCGCTGATGGATTTCAGCGCGTCCCGATGCTGCAACAGGTATGAGGTGGGCCGTCGGTGCGCGATGAACAGGTTCAGTACCTGCCGGTACCCCTTCCCCATCGCTTCCATGTCCAGGCCGGTATCGATGCCGCCGCGCCCGCCGTGGCTGCGCGGATGCTTGAGCAGGCGGTTGATGGAATCCAGCGAGGCGCCGTACCAGGCCAGCAATCCGTCCGACAATCCGTTGACTTCGCCGTAGCCGGGCAAGGCCGCCAAAGGCACCGTGTTCACGTATTCCAGCAGGATGTGGCGCCGCGCCTCCGCGGTGTTCTCGCCGTTCTGGTAGGCGCGCAGGCTGGCGGAAATCATCTGGCGGTATTTCTCCGTGGGGCCGATGGTGCGCCCCTCCTCCGAATGCTTGTACTTCTCCAGCTGGGTAGCCAGCGTGCTACCCCCCGCCACGTTGCCGTCCCGGCCCAGCTTCTGCTTGGCCAGCTCGAAGCCCGCTTTGGCCATGCGTGACCATTCCACGGCGGGATTGCGGCGGGGATAGGCGGAATCCAGCAGCGATCGGTTCTCGATGAACAGGAGGGTCTTAACCACCTGATCGGGGATGGAGTCGAAAGCCGGATAGACTTTCAGCGGGTAGTTGACCGTGAACATGGATTGCCCGCGCTTGTCCAGCAGGTTCAGGCCCGCCTGCGTCTTTTCCGGATAGGTGGGATAGATGCCGCGTTTGGCCAGCGCCAGCAGCTGGGGGGAAAACCGCACCTGGCTTTCCACGAAGAAGCCCTGCTCCCGCAACGATGCGATGAAGTCAGGGATGCGCAGGTAACCGCGGCGATCGTCGGTGGGCCCTTTGTCCGGGAAAAGGATCTTGCCGCTCTCGCCCGGCTCGGCATTGTAGTAGACGCGTTTGTTCAACGCCGTGAAATACTTCGCCTGGAACCTGGATGTGGAAGCCTCGTAGACCAGGAAGCCCGCCGCGGCCAGGCCCATGATCAGGGCGGTCGCGAAGAATGATTTGAGCATGCGCCGGACAAACCTGCGTTTGAGCAAGCGATCGATGGCGGAAAAAGGATCGCCGATGGAAGGATGCTTTTGCAACGGTTTCGCCCGCCCGTCTCCAGGCTCGATCATCTCAGCACCTTCACCGCCGCAGCGGCGGCATTCCCGGACGGCCGCGCGTCCGTTCCCGGCATTTGGCATGCCGTTTGGGTTGGAGTATATTGTAGCATCTCCGACTTGATCGATGCGAAAGCTTTCCCTTCCCTCCCGGCCTTGCGTCCGCTCCGTTCATGGAAGCCGCCGGCACGGAAAAATGCGGAAGCCGGATCGTTGCGCGGAAGGATGGGAATGATCTGCATGCTGCGGAAAATGGGATACCGACAAAAGATACGGTTTTACCGCGCCCATGCAAAGACCCCGCGCGGAGAATTCCGATGAAACCGGCGAGTTACCGCGAAGAAGATCAGGATGCCGGCGGAGGCATGCCGCAAGGCGTGCAGATCCTCGCCTTCCTGTGCGGGCTGCTGGTAGCTTACCTGGGATTCAAATCCACCTGGCAGGATTATTCCCGTATCAGCAAACTGCATGGCCTGGATCGCTTCGCGGAAGCGCCGGGAAGATTCCTCCGGGTCAAGGTGCGCCGGGATTCCACCGGTTCCGGGCAGGATTACTATCCGGACGTGCTCTACGAATATTCCGTGGCCGGCAAAAGCATCTGGGGATGGCGTCTGTCCTACGAGGAGGAGCCCAAGCCGAAGGCCTATTGGGAAGGCCGCCTGGCGGGCTACTCGCAAGGCGGTTCGGTCGCGGTGTACTATGACGGGGCGAATCCCAAGGATGCCATCCTGGAAAAAAAACACGATGGGCTTTATCGTATCTGGCTGAAAATGCTGCTGGGCGCCGGCTTCCTTCTGGTCGGCATGGTGCTGGCCGTACTGCCCGTAGGCGGTTGGCTGAAGAAACTCTCGCTTTAGAAGATGAAGCCCGCCATCAGGGCGAGCACCACGGTCTTCACGTCCTTTTGCTTGGTCTTGTCCAGGCTGTTCTGCCCCAGATTGCAACGCAGTTGGAAGGATCCCAGCCCCCATTCCACGCCCGCGCCCAGGCACAGGCTCCAATCGTAGTCCGCCATGTCCTCCTTTTTGATCAGGGGCGGCGTCTCCTCCGGAACCACCGTACCGCTCGCCGCGATATCGATGAATTCCGAATAGGACTTCTTGGAGAAAAGATAGGCCACGGAAGGCCCGCCGAAGAAGATGGGCGTCACCTCGCTTTCAGTTGGGGCCGTGATCTTGATCATGAAAGGTATTTCCAGCGCCTGCATCTTGAGGGTGTTGACCTTGGTGCGGCCTTCCTCGTAGGTGCGGATGGCGCCGCTCTTGGCAACGTAGAGCAAATCGGTTTCCAGCCCCAGGAACACCGGTAGATGGAAAGCCAGGGTGAATCCCGTGGTGGGCCAGATCTCGGTATCGAACTCCTTCACGTTCCCGCCCCAGAAGGAAGCGGCCGTGATTCCGCCTACCAATCCCAAAGCCACGGGTTTGCGCTCCGCGTGCAGGTCGGAAAGGAACAGGGCCAGGAGGCTTGCGCTCAACGGAATTCGGAGTAGGTATGCCATCGGGGAATTATCCCAATTACGCCGGGAGGGAGCAAGGTGGAAAGGGGTCCGGCCCGACCCCAAGGGGGGGTGGTTCGATGCGAAGCGGGATTTTCGGGCTGGCGCGAGGAGAACCCGGCCGGGCGGACGAAAAGTTCCGTCGCCCAGCCAAGCAATGCGGAGCGGTTAAAGGATCTTGACTTTCAGTTCCTTGCCGAGGGCCTTGGCCACCCGTTCCAGGGTGGAGAGCTTGATGTCGTCGGCATGGTTCTCGATGCGGGAGATGGCCGTGCGCTTGGTCTTCAAGCGGCTGGCCAACTCTTCCTGGGAAACGCCGGTGGACTCACGGGCCTTGCGGAGCATCTCTCCCACGCGGGTGTCGCCGGATTTTGCGGCGGACTTCTTCGCGGGTTTCGCGGCGCTTTTGCTTTTCTTCGCTTTTGCCATTTAAGGCCTCCTTCTGGTCGCTGGATTGGTGGCCGGGACTTTGCCCGGACGATAAGTAAGCCGGAATTCCCCTCCTACAGGAGGGAGCCCTTCTTCTTTCTCTATGTTAACTTATAGGTTAACCTCTGTCAAGGTTGCGGCCGGCCCGCGAACGCGCGATCGCCCCGCCGTGAAAGGCTTTGCGCGCGGCCGGAACCTCCGGTGTTACCTGGTCGCGCGTCGCGGGAAAGGCGGTAACGGTCTCCCGCCGGGTACCTCTCCCGGGAGGACCGATCCGTTCACACGCCGATCCGATCCCGCTCCAGCAAATCGGACCCGGCCTGGCGGGTAATGGGCGCACGGCCCGGCAGCTTACGGATGCTTTCATGATACGCGTCCAGGATCCAATCCTTTTGCGGAAAGAAAGCATCCTCCATCTCCGCAGGCGGCGTGATCCAGTTGCGCGCGCCCACCACGGCCACGGGAGCGTCCAGGTGATCGAACGCGGCCAGGCTTATCCGGCTCGCCAGCGTATGCATGAAGGAGCCGCGTTCGCAAGCGTCCGAAGCCAGCAGCACGGCGCCGGTCTTGCGGGCGGAATCCAGGATCGGTCCCAAGTCCAGCGGAGTGACGAAGCGGAGATCGAATACCTCGGCGGAAACTCCATACCGGCTTTCCAATTCCGCCGCAGCCTCCAGCGCCCGGAACAAAGTGGAACCTATCGTTATGATAGTTACATCTGAACCCGGACGCCGCAAGGCCGGCATCCCCATCTCGGCTTCGTAATAGCCTTCGGGAACGCCTCCGGGGACGAATATCTCCGTATCCGAGTACAGGCGCTGGCTCTCGAAGAACACGACCGGATCGGTTCCGCGCAAGGCCAGGTTGAGCATGCCTTTGGCGTCGTAGGGCGTGGCCGGAAACATTACGCGTAAGCCGGGGATGTGCGCCACCAGCGAGGTCCAATCCTGGGAATGCTGGGCCCCGTACTTGGATCCCACCGAGACGCGCAATACCAGCGGCATGCGCAGGCTGCCGCCGGACATGGCCTGCCATTTGGACATCTGGTTGAAAATCTCGTCCCCTGCGCGGCCCAGGAAATCGCAATACATGATTTCCGCCACTACGCGGCCGCCGCACAATGCATAGCCCACCGCGGTGCCTGCGATGGCGCCTTCGGATATCGGGGCGTTGAACAGGCGATGGTAAGGCAGGCATTCCGTAAGTCCCCGGTACACGGAGAAGGCCCCGCCCCAATCGCGGTTCTCTTCGCCATAGGCGATCATGGCCGGGTCCTCGCGGAAGCGGTGCAGCATGGCCTCGAAGAGCGCGTCGGCGTAGGTCACGGACCGCCCCTTGGGCGCGGGCTCCGCGTCTTTCCCGTCCTTCCCATCTTTACCTTCTTTCCCCGCCATGAGGCCCGAACGGAGCTTGTCCCGCAACGATGCCAGGCGCGGGTTCAGGTCCGGATCCACAGTAACTTCCGAGATACCGTCACCGGTGCGTTCCGCCCGGCCGAACGAGAACATCAGCCCGCCGATGGCCTCGCCCGGGATGCGCGGGGAAATCGCAGGGGAAGCCGCATGTTCCAGGGCCTTGGTGAGGCGCGCTACCGCGCCGATGCGGACGGCTTCCAGATCGGATGGCGGGCAATGGCCGTTATCCGTAAGGTAGGCGCCGAAGGCCACGATGGAGTCCGCCTGCTGCCAGCGTTCCACCTCGTGGCGATCGCGGTACGATGAGGCGTCCGAGGGCGAATGGCCGGAGATGCGGTAGGTGACCGTGTCCAGCAGGGCCGGGCCCTTCCCCTCGCGCAGCAGCTTGAGTTTGCGTTCCACCGCGTCCGCCACCGCCAGGGGATGGTAGCCGTCCACCCGCTCGGCGTGCATATTCTCCGGGTTCACGCCCGCGCCCATGCGCGCCAAAACCCCGAAGCCCATGGTCTCGCCGAAAGTCTGTCCGCCCATACCGTAGAAGTTGTTCATGAAGTTGAAGAGGATGGGGGGCGATCCGCCCAGGGCGGGATTCCAGAGGGTGCGGTATTGGTCCATCGCCGAAAAGACCATGGCCTCCCATACCGGTCCGCACCCGGCGGACGCGTCGCCGATATTGGCGATCACCACGCCACCTTTGCGGTTGACGCGCTTGTGGAGGGCGGCCCCGGCCGCGATGTCCGCCGATCCCCCCACGATGGCGTTATTCGGCATCACGCCGAAGGGCGGGAAGAACGCATGCATGGAACCGCCCATGCCGCGGTTGAAGCCCGCTTCCCGACCGAAGATCTCGGCCAGAGTCCCGTAAAGCACATAATCCAGAGCCAGTTCCCGGGGGGTAGCACGGCTGTAACGTTCCACCGCGCGCAGGGTGCGCCCCCCGCCGTAGCCTTCCAAGAGGGCGGGGATCTCCCCCTCCGGCAATTTGTCGATGGCGGAAAAGCATTTGGCCAGGATTTCCCCGTGGCTGCGATGGGATCCGAAGATCATGTCCTCCGCGCCCAGGGGCCAGGCCATTCCCACCGCCGCCGCCTCCTGCCCGATGGAGAGGTGACAGGGCCCTTTATGATCGCAGGTGATGCCCTCGTAATTCCCCTGTACCTTGATGCGCTGCAACATCGTCTCGAACTCGCGGATAAGCACCATGTCGCGGTACATGCGCAGCAAACCGGCGCGGCCGAAGCGCGCCGCTTCGGCCTTCGGAGTGGACTGGTACGCGTTGAGGGCGATTTTCCCCAGCTCCAGTATTCCGGGCTTGCGCACCTGCGCGGGGAGAATGGGGAGATTCTTGGGCATCCCGGAAAAGTACTAAAGCCCGCAAAGCGGGCTTTAAGTCTAACGGAAATGTGAGCGGAACAGGGCGGCTGCCAGAGCCGCCACGGAAGCCTAGTTGTGCGCCAAGCGGATCAGGCCGGTGCGGGTATACATCACTTCCTGTTTCCCATTCTGGAAATGGAAGGCCGCCTTCCAGACATACACGCCCTGGCCGGCGAATTGGCCTTTGCTATCGCGCGTGTTCCACCAGAGATAGCTGACCAGCCCCTTGGGAACCACGCGGCTGCTATTGCCCAACTCGCCCCGGTAGCCGAAGGCCTGGCGGAAAGAGACCACGAAGTTCCCCAGGTTGTCGAAGATGCTGACATCGGCGATGTACGGGGCCGTGGCAACCACCTGCACAGTGCTGAGGAAGGCCGGCATGGCTACGACGCGGGTCGGGTCCGTTTCGCCGGAACTGCTGTCCGTGGCATTGTGGGGAATGGGCCCGTGCTCGGGATTGCCGGTCTTGGCCGCATCCTCGTTGAAACCGACGGGCGGGATCCAATTGACCACCCAGGTCGGCCCGTTGCTATTGGCGATGCCGCTCTTGTCTTGATCGCGGGAATCCTGCACCGCCACCTGGTAATTGGGATCGTTGGGATCCAGGCCCGCCACGGGAGGATAACCGCGGAACAATTGGAGGATGCGATCGCGATCGCCGCCTTGCAATTTGAATCCGGTTTTGGGCGGCAGGTTTCCGGGCAAATCGGTATAGGGCCCGTCCGCATTGAGGTAAACGCAATTCCCGGTTTGCGGCACGGCCGAACTCGAGTTGTCCACGATGATGACATAACGGTTTCCGGCCGCTCCGTCCGCGCTGGGACTGTTCACAGCGTTGATGGTCCGGGCCCCGGCATAATCGCCGCAAGTGGGGGAGAACTTCAGCACCTGTTTGAAATCCCCCGAGGTCTTGATCGGTTCGGAAAGGGTGATGATGAGCGTATCCAGATTGAAAGAAGGATCGCCGGGCTTCAGGGAATTGACGTTGACGGGATGCTTGACCGCCGCCAGGATCACCGGTCCGATGGAATCGTCAAGCAAAGGGGATTGCGCGCCGAACAGCGGATCGGTGGGCAATTTCGCCCGGGGCGCTTCGCCTGCGGGGATGGAAGTGAGGCCGGCCCCGAAAGGCTTGCCCGAGAAATCAGCTACCACGATGGTGGAATCGCTGCCCGGCAGGAAACTGAGGCTCGCGCCGGATACATCCACATAACTCGAGGAGGACAGGTTCCATTGGCCATCCAGAGTGGCCGGCAGACGGCTCAGGTTTTTCAGGAACTGGACGTAGATCCTGTCCGCACTGCCGTTCCCGTCCTCATCCGTGATATAGGCTTTGACAACCGGAACGTAGGCGGCGATGAGGTTGATGTCGTTGGTGGCGGTATTCCCTTCCAGGGTGACGGAACCGGTGGCAGTAACCTGGTTGTTACGGTTGGTCGCGGTCAACTTTCCTTCCACCTTGCCGTTCCCGGCGGCGATGGCCCCGTTCACGAAACCATAAGGAATCCGGGCGAGGAACTTCTCCGTATAGGCCCCGGTTTCCACGGCCCAGAAGGTTTCCGATTCCCCTTGAGCAGTGGTCATGGTCAGTTGGATGGAATCAACCTTATCCACGGTAGGACTGCGCGCCGTCACCACGGCCCAGAAAGTGGAGCCGTCGGATTCCGAAACGGTATTGATCTGCAGCGAATCGGCCGAGGTCAGGGCATAGTGGATGCGGGTGGTCACCGGGCTGTCCAGCAGTACCTGGATTTCCGTGGGAGAACCGTAGACAATATCCGTGTAACTGACCTTGATATAGTCGCGGCTTTTGCATTGCAGAGTGCCGTCCACAACAACCGCGCCTTCGGATTTGGAGATTACCTCGGAAACATATGTTCCCGGTTCCCCGTCCTTTTCGATCAACCTTACCGTCAGGAAATCCTTGCTTTCCGTGCAGCTCAAGGTGGCGTATAGGGTATCCTTCCCGGAAGAGAGGCTTTGATCATGGATGATGATTTTCACGCTGGTATCGCCGCGTACCACCTGCACGCCCGGTCCCTGCGAGCCTTCCAGGGTGATCTGGGCATCCTGATTGGGATAGGCGACCAACAGGTCCGCGGAGACGGTGGTGAAATCCGCCCCCGTCTTGGTATGCGATGTGACGGAAGCATGGACCTTGCCCAGGACATAGGTTTCCGCAGTGCCGTTACCGGCCGTGGGTTTGGGCAAATCCTTCAGCGCGATCGATCCTTCCCATACACCGGTGGATCCCTTTCGTTTGGACAGCACCAGATTGATTTTGAAACTCTCCGAATCCGCCGGGGCCTTGCCTCCGCTGTTATCGATGGCCAAGGTCACCGTCTTGGTGGCGATACCCCCCGTGACCCAATCGTCCTTGTAGGTCAAATACAATGAGCCTTCCGCGGGGCTGAAATAGATGCCGGGGGGAAGCACGTTGCCGGCCTTGTCGGTGAACTGGAGCAGGGCATCGATGTCCGGGGCCACGCCGAAACCGGCATTGGCGAAGGCCGGAGGCTCGGTATCCATGGGATCGGTATAGGTAGCCTTGATCAGATCGTCCAACTGGAGCTGGAGTTTTTTATCTCCGGGCGCGCTGACGGGATTCAGGACCACGTCGATGGCGGCGATGTATTTTCCGGGGGTGGCGGGATTGACGGTCAGGTTGATGACCTCGGTATCCTTGCTCCGTCCCGAACCGTTCTTGGGGGTGGTCTCCAGGGATACGGTCGGTACCACGCCCGGGGGCAAAACCTCGTCGCGGACAACCAGGTAAATCTTGGTTTCCGTCCCCTGGTATTGGTCGGTGGTGTCCGAGCCGTCCGGCTTGGTGCTGAAATAGGCGATGCCCTGACGGGGCGAGGGACGCACCGGAACCTTGGCCACGGCTACATCCTTGGCATCGTTGGGATTGGTCCAGATCACCGTCAAGGTATCGTATGCGGCCGCTTCCGTCTTGGCATTGCCGGGAACGCCCGCGGCCGTTATGGCCAGGGGCGACGTGCCCGTATAAGTAAGCCGCGTGCCGTTGTTGGCGGGATCGGTCAGGATCAACGACTCCGCATCCTTTGCCAGGGCGGTGGATCCGGAGAGGGTAACCTGCGAGAGACCTGCCTGGGTGGTAATCAGGCGCACCGTATAGGCGGTATTCAATTCGCTGAGGTATCCGCCGGCCAGGGGACGCCCGTTCTCATCGGAAATTTCCAAAGTGGAGGCCGTGAAGGTCTTGGTGTAGGACTCGCTCATGATGCCGCTTTCCAACCACCCGGTCTTGTAGGCAATCGCCTTGATGGTTGCGTTGCCGGTGAGGACGATGGGATTGGCGGGATCATAAACTTTACTGGTGATATTGGTATTGCTCGGAGCCGTGCCGTCCAGGGTGTAGTAGATGGTTGCGCCCGGGGTGGCCGTGGACAATGTAACGGATACCTGGGACAGGAAGGAAGACGATCCGGGCGTAGCCACCGGCGTGGCGACCACCAGATTGTAGAAATGGGCGTAAGAGGCGTAGATGATGGCGTCATAGACGATTTGGCTGGCGGCCTGGGCATTCTTCAGGAATTGGGGCTGGAAAGAAAGGGCAACGCCGCGGCGTTGCAAATTCTGGAAGGCGACAATGGTCTGCAACTCAGTAGGGGTCGCGATGGTATCGGTACCGTTGAAGGCGCGTTGGAAGCCAAGAAAATTCAAATTGCCCAGAAATTTGGGATCAATGCCGTATTTATCGGCATCGGCCTGGCAACGGTAGTCGCCGGCTGCGTCCGTACCATAGGGCTTGAAATCCAGGCGGGACACTTTCAAACTATCCACGGTATTGCGGATCACGCCCGGCTTCTGCAAGGTATCGGCTTTGCCGTTCAAGGCTATCCAAAGATTGGTATTCGCGCCCTTGTACTGAGTGGCGTCGCCCATGGGAGGAGGCACGTTGTTGACGTTGGTGAAACCGAACACTTTGTCCGCGAAAGCCGCGGCATCATCGCCGACGGAAACCACACCGATGGCCTGGTCCGCGGCGCGATTCAGTACGTCGACCAGGTAGGGCCCGCTGAAGGAGGTCCAGCCGGCGTTGACATGTACAATGACATGCGGGAGCAGGCCGTTTCCAAATGCGGCCTGCACATCCGCCCATTGGGTCACTTCCGCTTTCAGGACTTTGACGTTAGGAATTCCTACGATGGAATTGACCGTGAAGTCGCGGGTCAGGGGACCCACGGGCCTGGTAGCCGCCGCGCAAGCGGGCTGGCCTATGGCGCCGCTGTTATACAGAACCAGAATGCGGACCGTATCCTCATAGGATTTCTCTACCCGGATGGTAGGCTGGGCCCGGATCGCCGGCGCGAGCAAGGCGATGAGAAAAAATCCCGCGGCAATTATCTTATCAATCGGCATCGAACGACGCATCTCTGACCCCTGTTTCCGGCGTTAGCATCGCGCGGACTCCTGAAATAGCCGGAACGGGTACCGGCCAACCCCCAAATCAAAACACTGGAAACCCCGGTTCAAACGCGTACGACCCGGCCCAAACGCGGCATTCCAGCCCCATATAAATACTAATCAAGTAATAAGCCGCGGACTTGGACAAATACAGGAATTCGATGGATTTTTTTTTCGGGAATGCTGTTTTTTCGCTTAAATCCCAAACTGGGAAAGCGTAAGTCGCTCGGACGGAACTTTGGCGATAGGTTCCGGCCCAAACACCATGCCAGATGAAATTCAGAACACCATGGTATGCGAAAGCGTTTTTCCGGCGGCTTGGGCCCTGAGGACATGCAATCCCGAGATTGCGCGTGGGAGGATGATTTCCGCGCTGCCGGTGGCGGATGCCTCCCCGCCAATCAAGCGGCCTTGGAAATCCAGCAACTCGACTTTATAAGAGGAACCATTCGGCAAAGTGACCTTGATTCGATCCTGGAAGCGAGCCACCTGCAGGTCCAAGGCAGCGGGCGCTTTGGCGGCAGCGATCTTTATTTCCACGGAAGGCTCGAACGGTTGCGAGGGGGAGATGGCGTTCAGGGTATACCATGTCTTGTTGTACCAGAGCGGCTTGGCGTCCTGCGACTTGAGATTGTTGGCTACGATGCCCACCATCATGCCGGTCTTGAGGCCATCGATTTGCAGGAAGGCCCGCTTGCGATCCGAAGAAAGCGTGACGCTCTTGACGGTACGGGGCTGATCGGGTTGCTTGCCCGCGCCGTAGCTTGCCACCGGGATATAGGACCATTGCTTGACTACATAGTTAGCCGCATTCTCCGCTTCCGTTCCCGCGGGCAAGGTGAACTCCAACTCCATCCCGGTGGCGCGCGAGTGGGTGGCCAGGATTTCAAAAGCCATGGTCCCGTTGGGAACAAGCTTCTGCAAGCCGAAGGTTTTCCCGTTCCACCCTTGGTTGGAATCACCCCCGTTGCCGATGCCGCCCATGTAGATTTCACCGTTGGGCCCCGTGCGCAAACGATGGACCCCGCACTCCAGGCCACCGGAAAAGGAAACCATGCTGCCCTGGTAGGCGCCGTTCACCTTTTCCAGGAAGGCGCGGTAAATGCCGCCGCGGCCCACGTCCCCGTAAAAGAATTGGCCCTTGAAAGGCCCGGCCGTCATCAGGTTGGGTTCGGTGGGACTGTCATTGGCATCCCGGTAAGGCGCCCAGAGATTCGGGGAGGTCACTGTTACTCCTGGAGCGACGCTGGTGCCATCGGCCAGATAGCCGTAGAATTTCCCTTCCTGGATCTGGATGAAAGGGCTGGAGGGTCGCCAACCGCCCTGGTTGTCGGTCACCCAGATTTCCCCTTCCGGTCCGATGGCGATGCCGTCCGGGGCGCGCAGCCCGGTGGCCACCACGGTATAGGTGCCGCCGCCGATGGGGAGGCTGACGATGGTGCCGCGATCCTTGCCGAGCGGCTTTTCCGGGAAACCGGAATTCTTGACGTTGGAAGCCAAGGCCATGTAGAGCTTTCCGTCCTTGTAGACAGGCCCGAAGGAGTATTCGAACCATCCCATGTAGGAAGGGATCTTGCCGATTTCCTGCTGGGTCTCGTATACGCCGTCGCCGTCCTTGTCCACCATCTTGACCACGCGATCGATATCGCCTACATAGATGTTGCCGTCCACGATGCACAATCCCTGGGCATCCTTGAAACCGGATCCGATTTCCGTGTATTTGATGGCGCTGGGGTCCGTGCCCCTGGTGTTGGTGACGCGGTACAGTTTGGGAGCGCCGTCATAGGATTTGGTCAGGGCCACGCCGTCGGCGCGGGTGGCGCCCGGCCCGGACTGGCCGCGCCAGGTCAGCACGATCATGTCTCCGTTGGGCATGAAGTCCATGCCCGTTACCTTGGGTTCAAAACCAGCGGGCCGCAGGCCCATCAGCGTGTAGCCAGGATGCAGCCCCACCTCCGGGTAGGGGTTGGCGGCCGCCAGCCTGGCGCAGAACGAGGCGCCCAATACCAAATTGAATAGTGCTTTCTTCATCGACTCCCCCGGATTGAAATTATGCCGCATCCATTGCATTCAAGAGCGCGCGATCCCGCGCGGCTCAGCGTACCACGGGCGTTACGGTGAGGACCGCCAGCCCGGAAAGGTTTTCCCGCAGAATCACCGGCAAGCCGGAAGCCCTTCCGGAGCCCGGCCAATAGACTTCGCCGGAGGAAGCGGGGAGCGGCAATTGATCCAGCAACCGGCCATCCAACGTTTTGACGGATAGGCTGCCGTTCCCGCCCCGGGATCGATCCCAAGTTGGAAACGCATAATGAATGGACCAGCCCCCGGCCTTGGATTCCACCCGGAGGAGGTTGCCTCTGACCGCCGGCAGGAATTCCCCGGCCAATACCGGCTTGGCGTTAAGCGGCTTGCCGGTGGCCGGATCCAGCTCCATGAACATGTAATCCTTGTACGATACTTCCGCGCCTTCGGCTTGCAGGGCTATGGAACCTTCGCCGAGCATGTGACTCATGTCGTTGGGATCATCCTTGTCCGACCAGCGCATTTTCCAACATTTGAAAACCAGCACCCCGTTCACGTAATGGACGGCGCTGTCCGATCCGCGCACGGTGGCCTCCATAACGTTCCAGGCATTGTCGATGTATGGGACCGAGCTGCCCAGGCATTGGCGCCCGTTGGGGTTGCCGTGATTGACCATTTTGCCGCCCAGCTTGAACTGGTGCTGGCTCTTGGTTTCGTCGATAGTGGTATTGACCCAGACATTGCTGATGGTCCAGATCTCGCCCATGCCGCGCTTCTGACCCTGATACTCGATGGAGCGCGGATAGGCGCCCATGCGCGGGCCCTCGATGCGGACATGGTAGAGCATGCCGGCGTTCTGGCCCGGATTCCCGGCCACATCGAACTTTTCCCGGATGCGCACTCGGTAATGCGAATACAATTTCTTGGTGATAATGTGCCCGGTGCGGTTGGCGCTGGCGTGGAGAGAGCTGTCGCTGGCCCGCACGGAAAAGGTACCGTCCGCATTGGTTTGCGGGTCATTGTTGGGCGCATCGCTGCCGAGGATGGAATAGAAGCCGTTCAATGACTTGCCATCGAAAGCGGACACCCAGCCGGAATCCTTTTGCGCCTGCGTGATCTGTTCGGCCCGCGCATGGGAATGCGTCAATGCCGTGAGGAGCCCGGCCAAGCAGACATTCCGCATCAAGGTGCGGCGATTCGATATAGTGGGCATGCTACTCCTTGGGATCCGGCTTCACCACAAATACATAAGCGCCGCACCGGACAACCGGCCGCTAAGATAATCCCGGGGCCGGTTTTTGTTTTAGTGATTATTTGTCTACGAATGTTCAAGCGGAGTGCGAATGCTGATACTCCCGCTGTCGGCATTCTCAAAAGTAGCCTCCCTCCGGGCATTTCGTTCACGGTAATTACCCCGTATGTAAGCACCTCCCCAGGATGGGATCTTGGTATTGAAACCATTTAGCCCTTTAAAATAGGGGTGAAAGATGATTTGAGCGGATTTGCCCCGCGTTAATTTTGTTCACTAACAGTGAACGAAATTTGCGTTGTCCAAAGCCGGCCGGAACGCTACATTTGCCTTCGTGTCCCCTATCCTGCTGACAAATGTCTATACCTACCTGGACTACCGGAAGTTCCTGCAGGACTTGTATTTGGAAAAGAAATCCAAAGGAAAATTCTTTTCCTATCGCTACCTGGCGCAAAAGACCGGGCTCAAATCGGCGGGCTTCTTCACCTGGGTATTGCAAGGCAAACGCAATCTCAGCCCGCATCTGGTGCTCCGCTTCGCGCAAGCCTTCAAGCTCAACAAGCAGGAAGCCGAATACTTCGAATTGCTGGTCAGCTACAACCAAGCCAAGTCCCACGAGGAAAAGAAGCATTACTTCGATCGGCTCATCTGCCTCAAGCGCACCTCGGCGAAAATCGTCGACGCCGATCAATACGAGTTCTATGAGCGATGGTATTACTCCGCCATCCGGGAATGGATCGGCATCCAACCCTTCAAGGACGATTATGCCAAGCTGGCGCGTTCGCTGGTGCCCGCCATACCCGTGGCGGAAGCCCGGCGGGCGGTGGAATTGCTGAATCGGTTGAGCTTGATCGTAAAGAACGCGGACGGGTGCTTCGTGCGCAAGGACAGCACCATTTCCACAGGCCAGGCTTGGAGATCCCTGGCCATCGCCAACTTCCAATCGCAATCCTTCGATCTGGGCAAGCAGGCGCTGGATCGGTTCGCCAAGGGGGAACGCGACACGTCCACCATGACCTTGAGCTGCTCCCAGGCCACCTTCGACGCCATGCGCGAGAGGCTCAAGGCATTGCGCCAGGAGTTCGCGGAAATGGCCAAGAACGATGCGGCTGCCGATCGCATCCTGCAATGCAACTTCCAAGTATTCCCTCTCTCCAAAACCCTCGGTCCCGGCGGATCGGAAAAGGCCGGATGAAACCTGGCATGCGAACCCTTAGCGGCGGTCCGCCCCCGCTCGGCCTGCGGCGATTAACCTTCCGCGGGCCGGGGCATCCGGTAGTCCGCGGCATGCGTCCTTTCGCGGCGGCGGCGATGGCCTGCGCCTTGGCCGCCGGCGGTTGCCTGTTCGACGGCGGCCATGAGGCGGCGATGGGCGGCGGTTCCTCGGAAACCACCAACGGCGTGGTGGTGGGCTTTGTTGCCAATCCGGACGGCTCTCCGGCGGTAAGCGCACGCGTAGTCCTGCGGCCGCGCGGCTTCCTCAAGGACACCTCGGCGGCATTGCCCAAGACCGCGCGCCTTTCCGCGGAAACCGCCACGGACGCCAATGGCCATTACGGGATAGACTCGGTGGCGCCGGGCGATTACCTCATCGAAGCCAATGACCGCGCCGAGCACGCGTCCGTGCGGGATTTCAGCGCGGGCGATCGGGATACCATCTTCCTGGATTCCATCCTGCTCAAGCCCACCGGCGTGGTAGTGGGCCGGGTGAACGGCGATCTGGCGGGGAACCCGGAAGCGGTGGTGCAAATCTACGGCCTGGATCGGGTGGCCAAGGCGGATTCCGCTACCGGGAAGTTTTCCTTCCCGGACCTGCCGGAAGGTTCCTTCACGCTGCGCGCCTCGGTGCCGTCCTCGACGGTGGAGGCTCGTGAAATCGGGGGCGTCGCCGCCTACAGTTCCGACACCACTTTCGTCGGGGACATGAATATCGCTTCTTTCGAGGACGAAGACTATGCCGCCTGGCGCTATTCCCGGCGCATCCTGATCAACACCACCGCTTCCGGCGCCGGCGTCAAAGGCGCCGTCGCGAATTTCCCCCTGCTCATCCGCCTCAACAAGGGGAATTTCGATTTCTCGCTTTCGGACGGAATGGACGTCCGTTTCTCCGACCGCAATGGGAAACGCCTGCGTTACCAGGTGGAGCGTTGGGACGCCGCAGGGCAGCAAGCCGAGATCTGGATCAAGCTGGATACCATCCATGGCGACAGCCGAACGGATTTCCTGACCTTGCATTACGGGAAGGCGGGAGCCCCGGGCCGGTCCGACGATCGCAATGTTTTCGACAGCGCGGACGGATACGGCGGTGCCTGGCATCTGACGGAAGAGGCCGCCGATACCGCTGCCAAAGGGCTTTACAAGGATGCCACACCCGGAGCCCAGAATGGGGACGATCGGGTTTCCTCCCCGTCGACGGAAGGAATCATCGGCCGCGGCCACGGCTTCGACAAGGGCGACTATATCAAGCTGCAACCTTCCTATACCCTGCGGCCCGCGCACCAATTGGTGATCTCCGCCTGGTTCCGCGGCAAGACCACCAGTTCCCTGGGAGGCACTATCGCCGGACTGGGCGATTCCTACGGTCTGCGCGTGGAGCCCGACGGCAACATCCTCTTCTTCACCTACGTGGGCTCCCCCTGGGTTTGGCAGAACCTGAGAACCTCCGGAGTCAACGTACTGGACTCGGCCTGGCATTACCTGGCGGGCACATATGACGGCAATACCATGCGCGTCTACGTGGACGGGGTCAGTAAGGGCAACCTGGCTGCAAGAGCCCCCATCCCTTATACCCTGGGCCCTGATTTCTACATCGGCCGGCATGGCAATATCCTTTCGCCCGATAAGCGCGAATACGATTTCGTCGGCTGGCTGGATGAAGTGGTGGTGATGAACCGGGTACGTAACGCGGACTGGATCAAGCTGTGTTTCGAGAGCCAGCGCTTGAACCCCACCCTGCTGGAGTTCCAGGCCCCGTAACGCAAGTTTTCTAAATTCCGGATATGGCCAACATCCGCGTGAACTATTACGCCCAGCTCCGGGAAGCCTTGAAAACCGGTTGGGAGGAAATAGCCGTGCCATTGCCGGCGCGGGAAAGCGATATCCTGGAGACATTGGCCCGGCTGCATCCCAAGCAAAGGGATCTGTTCCTGTCCAGCCGCGTGGCCGTGGATGATGGCTACGTGGGCGCGGATGCATTGTTGGCCGGCATTACCGGCGTGGACATCATTTCCCCCATCAGCGGGGGTTGAATGGATCCCGCGTTCCCCTTCCTCACGCATACCCCGTTGGACGCCGCGGCTTTGCGGGCGGAAGTGGCCGACGCCGCCGCGGGAGCCATCCTCCTTTTTGAAGGCACGGTGCGCGATCATTCCGAAGGGCTCACCGGCGTGGTGGCGCTGGAATACGAAGCGCAAGCCTCCATGGCCGCCAAAATCATCGCCGCCATCCTGGCGGAAACGCGGGCGGAAATCCCCGTCCGCAAGCTGGCGGTGCGCCACCGCCTGGGCCGCGTGGAGCTGGGCGAACCCACCATCATCATCGCCGTGAGCGCCGGCCACCGGGACGAAGCCTACCGCGCTTCCCGCGCCATCATCGACCGTATCAAGCGCGAAGCGCCCATCTGGAAAAGAGAAATCCTGCGCGACGGAACCAGCGCGTGGAGCAGGGGGTGCATCGCACACGGAGAAGAAGAAAGGAATTTTGCAAATTGAAAATTGAAAATTGTAAAAGTCAAATTGCAGGAGAAAACCGGATCCCGCTTTTGCATGTGTCTGGGCACTCTGTTTTCCGATTTCCGATTTCCGATTTTCAATTTGCAATTTGCAATCTCTTATGATTTCCTCCCCCTCCCCCATCCAGCCCATCCTCGACAAAGCCGTTTCCGGGTCGCGTCTTTCCCCCAAGGAGGCGCATGTGTTGCTGTCCTCGGCGGAATGGAATCCCATCGTGGCCGCGGGGCATCGGGTCCGGGAGCGGATGCATGATCCCGCCTCCGTCAGCTATACCGCTTATCGGGTGATCAACTACACCAACTTCTGCGATGTGGATTGCAGCTTCTGCTCCTTCAAGGACGAAATCGAGAGCGAGCGCGGCTACGTGCTTTCCCTGGAGGAGATTGCCGCCAAGACGGAAGAGGCGCTGGCGCTGGGAGCGGATCATATCTTCATCCAGGGAGGCGTGAATCCCAAGCTGCCGCTTTCCTATTATACGGACGCGCTGCGCATGGTCTCCGGCAAATACGGCGTGCATGTGCGCGGCTTTTCGCCCGTGGAACTCCTGCGCCTGGCCCGCAAGGAGCAGATGCCGCTGCCGGAACTGCTGGCCGTGCTCAAGGACGCGGGCCTGGGCTCCGTGCCCGGCGCGGGCGCGGAAATCCTCACCGATCGCATGCGCCAAATCCTTTCCCCCAAGAAGCTGAGCGGCCAGGATTGGTGCCATGTCATGGGCGAATGCCACAAAATGGGCCTGCCCGGATCGAGCAACATCGTTTTCGGATCGGTGGAAACGGCGGAAGACGTGGTGGAGCACCTGACCCTGATCCGCGATCAGCAGGACAGGACCGGCGGTTTCCTCTCGTTCATCCCCTGGGTATTCCAGCCCCAGACTAAGAAGTTCACCGTGCGCCATGTGCCCGGTTGGGAATACCTGCGGTTGATAGCCGTATCCCGCCTGTTCCTGGACAACATCGCCAACGTCGAAGTGAGCGTGCTGGGCATGGGCAAGGACTTGGGCGAATTGGCCCTCTTCGCGGGCGCCAACGACATAAACAGCATAGTCATCGAAGAGAACGTATTGCGTTCGGCCGGGCTCAAGACCCTGGGAGCCGCCGTCAAGTTCATCCGCGAGGCGGGCTATACGCCCAAGCGGCGCACCCTCAATTACGAATTCGGGAAATACGAGGCTTCCGCCTAGGTAGCGGGGAAGTTACTCCGCCAGGCGCTTGCGCAGATCGTCGAGCAGCTTTACCAGGTTTTCCGCGTATCCGGAAACGAAGCGGACGCGGAAGCGCGCCCAGGGATCGCGCAACTCGGCGATTTCCGTGAGAGCCACGCGGCTGCCCCCGTCCTCATCGGCCACGATCAGGAAAACCCTTTCCCCGCCCTGGGGCAAATCGCCCTTGATGAGCTTATCCACCCATTTCTCCGGCATATCGCCCGGGCCGAGCGCGTGCACCATCACGCGGCCGCGCGCGTCCGCCTCCTTCCACGTCAGTACCGGCCCGCTCCCGATGACTTCCGCCGCAGCCACATCCGATCGCCAACGGGGGTAATTCTCCACGGCGGAAAGCACGGCCCAGACCGCTTCCGGAGAGGCTTTCAGGCGGACAGAGGCGCTGGCCTCATGCTTTGCCGGCAACAGGGATCCGCATAGCCAGACGAAGCCGGCCATCGCGAGCGAAGCGCCCAGCGCCCTCAGCAGATATTTCACCGTGTCCGTTCCCCGTCCATGCTCAGCCCATCATCGCATTTCCGTAAGCGATCGGTCCAGCCGCGGGGGAGGATTCCGGCCGGCGGGGATCGCGAGGCGCATCCGCCGCGCCGCTTCAAGAGCCGAAACCTCCAGGTTACCCGGCCTCACGCCTTACAGGGTGTTGCCAAGGAAGACGTTTCACAGCGCCGCGACGTGGCTTTGGTAACGTTGCGCGAATTTGTTGGCCTCTCCCTGCGCGGCCAACGCCTTCAAAACCGGATCGCCGTTCACGATCCTGGTGATAGCGCTGACGCGGTTGCCGTTGCCGGGATGATCGGATAGCCACTCCGGCACGCCCATGCTCTGCGCCCGCGTGAAATAGGCGGCGATGCCCATGGGATTGCGGCGCACGCGGCCCAGGGTGAGGGTGCCGCCCTTATCCGCATCGGTTTCGTCCGTGCGCGTGAATTTCAAGGTGGCCAACTGGCCTACGGCCCCGGCCGCCAATTGCGTTACCTGGCCGGCGTTGCTGGCCGCCAGCGCCGTTTGCAAGGCGATGCTCAACGCCGCGTTTTCCGCCAATTGCTCCCGGTAATGGTGATGGGTAACATGCGTTATTTCATGGCCCAGCACGCCCATCAACTCCGATTCATCCTTCAATTTCTTGAGGATGCCGGTGTAGATGTACACGTAGCCGCCGGGCACCGCGAACGCGTTCTCCACATCTTTATCGATCAAGGTATATGTGAAAGGGTAGGAAGGCCTTTCGCTGGCGGGCAGGGAGGCCACGATTTCCTGGGCCAGCCCTATGATGTATGATTGCAGTTCGGCCTGCGCCGCATTCCTGGGTACGAAAACGGGCATTTCCCTTTTGACGGTATCGTTGCTGCTCAGGGATTTGTTGAACTGGGCGCCCAGCTTGGCCTCATCGGACTCGGAGACCAGGAACTTTCCCGCGCTGTTGAACAGGCCGGCGCATTGCACGAAAGCGGAGATGGAAAACAACGCTGCGAACACCAGGGTGAAACGGGTCACCGGGCGAGATTGAGAGGCTGAAGCGGATCGAATGACGGACATAGATGGCCTTTCCTTCCTGCCCGGAACGGCGGGCATGGCTGCGTTGAAATTAGCTTTCGGAAAGCGCAGGGCAAAACCTCATTTACGGGCGACCGCCGGAGAGCCCGTCTCCGCGGGATTGGAAACGCGGCCGGTCAGGCCCGTAAAAAAGGGATTAAGTCGCCCAGGCCCGTGACTTCCAACCACAGACCGTCCGGACGGAAAGGATCGTCGCCGTTATTGACTCCCGCGAAGGGGATCCCCGCGGCCAGCGCGGCCTCCTGATCCTTGATGGCGTCCCCAACGAAAAGGCAGCGCGAAGGCGGCAGGGAATATTCCCCCTTCAACCGTTCCAGATGCTCGATCTTGGACGCGGGAGAACCGCACACCCTGGTGAAAAAAAAGCCCAGGCCGAAATGCGCCACGGTGCGATCGATGGCCTCTTGCGGGGTGCCCGTTACCACGGCCAGGGGAATTCCGCGCGCGCGCGCCTCCGCCAGGAACTCGGCCGCGCCCGGCATCAGCTTCATCCGGGCCCGGCTGGCCTCGTCATGCTCGCCGAAGCGCGCCAGGGCGCGTTCATACAAGCCTTCCGGCATCTCCGTCCCGGAAAGGGCCAGGTACATCAGGCGGATGGTCTTGAAGCGGGACAACCCCGCGGAGGCGATTTGCAATTTGTGGATATCGTCACGGCTGAATCCAAATTCCCCGAAGGCATGGCAATAGGAGTCCAGTTTGAGACCCATGGAATCCATTATCACGCCGTCGAAATCGAGGAATACGAACCCGGGCCTGAAGATCAAAGCTTGGGAATCACCTTGGTGCCAGCTTCAAAACGCGAGGTGAAATCCGTGGTGGCGCTATCCGCGGCCAAAGCCTTCAAGGCGGCGGATCCGTCCACTTCACTGGCAACGTCCCCGACGCGATTGGCGGGGGCGGGATGGGTGGAAAGCCAAGATGGCGGGCCGCCCGCATCGAAACGGGAGAACAGGGTGGCGATGCCGAGCGGATTGCGTCCCACCGCGCCCGTGTATTTGGTGCCGAAATAATCCGCTTCCGATTCGTTGTCGCGGGAAACCTTGAGCTGCGCCAAGTTGGCGAAATTGGAAGCCACCAACTGCTTGAACTTGTTGTCATCGTTGCCCAAGACCGCCTGGAGGATCAAGGAGAGCGCCGCGTCCTTGGCCATCGCATCCCGGTAATGATGCTGGGTGACGTGGGCTATCTCATGACCCAGCACGCCGGTCAATTCGGATTCGTTCCTCATCTTCTTGATGATGCCGGTGTAGATGTATACGTAGCCGCCGGGTACCGCGAACGCGTTCTCCACATCCTTGTCGATAATGGTGAACTTGAAATCGTAGCCGGGCCGATCCGAAGCCGGCACGGATTTCACAATCTCGTTCGCCAAATCCTTTACGTATTTCTCGAACACGAGCTGGTCGGGAGTAACCGCCTTATAGATGGGATAATTACCGGTAGTGTCGGTTTTCAACTGGCTGTCGAATTCCAAGCCCAGCTTGGACTCGTCCGCTTCCGAGACCAGCAGGGCTCCCGTGGTCCCGAAGAAATCGCAGGAGCAACGCGTGAGCAAGAGCGCGCACAAGGCGATCGGCAGGCATCTTTTCGCGTTGGAAGCCTTCATCTTATCCTCCCCTCAGCCGGGCTTGGCGCCGCGGGAATGGTACATCTTGTAGTAAACCGCCGCATGCATGCCGATGGCGATGGGGAACCAGAAGCAGTACACCCAATTCTGCGGATAGGAAGTCATGTATTGGAAAATCTCCCGCGAGAAATGCGAGAAGGGCAAATGCGGATTGGACAGGAATATCTTCGCCTCCGCGGACAACACGGACGTGATGCCGTAGGTGTTCCAGAAGAGGAGCAGGGTGCGGTACCAGCCTTTTTCCGGCCGGTAGGTGAAGTATAGCGCCAAGGCGCCCAGCGCCGTGACGACTTCGCTGAAGCCCACTTGCAGCGCGAACTCCTCCGGCGCGTAGCCGCCGTAGATGGCGATGACGAAATGGATCCCCATCAAGCGGGTGACCTGCCAAAGCAGGATCTCGCGCATGGGCACTTCCAGGATCTTGCCGCTGATGCGGCCCTTGAATACCAAATCCAGCACGAATAAAATCCAGGGGACTTGGCCCAGCACGATGAACAGGCCGGGGCCTTCCCAGTTGAAGAAACCCCAGATGTCGAGCAGGAAAGCGAAATTCAGGATCAGGAACCAGGCGACCAACAACCATACCTTGCGCCCGAAATGGACCGGCATGAGGGCGAAGGCGCCGATGCTGAAAAGATACAGGACGAGATCGACGACCAGCTTGTCCGCCCGATCGATATCCGACAACCATTCCAACAAGGTTCTCCCGGGGCCAGTGCCTTGGGAAATCTAGATAAGTTGGGGGGTGGAACGGGGTTCGCCACGCGTGCAACGGCGGAACGGCTAGATCTGATCGAGCCCGGAAAGCACCAGGGAACAGGCATCTTCCACCTGGACACCTTTGGCTTGCAGGCGTTCGGCCAGGGCCGGGTTTTCCGCGCCGGGATTGAAGATGACGCGGGGGATGCCGCTGGCCAGAATGGCCTCCGCCAAGGCGTCGCTGCGCTGCGCGTTCATGTATATGGAGAGGACGTCGATGCCCGGAGGCAGATCCGCCAGGCCCTTGAAAACGGGTAGACCATCGATTATGGTCAAGGCCGGATTGACGGGGTATACCTCATGGCCCTTTACCCGCAGCCGCTTGATGAGGAGATTGCTGGTGCGGTCGGCTTTATCCGACGCGCCCAATACGGCCACTTTATTCTTGCTGTCCATTCCCATTCCCTTTACCCGGCCTTATCATTGTTCCATCCAGGAAATCAAAATAACCAGCATCCTATCCGCGGCCCCTTTCCTTGCCGGTTCCCCGCAGGAAACCGAAAAGGCTGCCGCAAAGCCCGCCGATGATATGGGCGAATTGCGAGATGTCGTCCTGGGAGAAAGCCTGCACGGCCTCCTTAGCCAGGTACAGGACCAGGATCAGCACGAAGGTGAGAGGGATCTCCCCTTCCTTGTGGTTGGTGAAGGAGGCCAGCAGGATCATCATGAAGGCCAGGCCGCTGGCGCCCAGCAAGCCGGTAGAGAAAAATGCCGCGTTGAGCACGCCGGTGACCAGGGCGGTGATGAGCATCATCTTGATCAAAGTCGCGGATCCGTACTTCTCCTCCAGGATGGGGCCGATGAGGAGGATCACGGAAAAGTTGCCGGTGACATGGGCCCAATTCTTGTGGCCCAGCACATGGCTGATCAATTGGAAGTAGAACAGCGGCGAGGTCCAATGGAAGCCGGGATAGGTGGCGAAGAAGGTGGGCGTAAGGCGGCCGCCGGTAAGGCCGTTGGCGGCCATGATCACGCAAGCCGCCAGGGCGAACGTGAGGATGACCGGGGAATTATAGGTAGGCCTGAGCGGGATCCGGAAGCGGCCCATGGTGGGTCGGTCCCCCGATCAGGTCCGGCCGTGCATCAGCTGGTAGGACAGGATGCCGTGCGCGACGGAAACGTTGAGTGATTCCACCTTGTTCTTGAGCGGGATTTTCACCACCGCGTCCGCCATGTCCAGGTAGGTGGCGCCGGTGCCCGCGCCTTCATTGCCCATGATCAGGGCCACCTTCTTGCGCAGCTTGGCGTTCTCCAAAGTGGTGGGTGCATGCGAAGACGTGGCCACGATGGAAAAGCCCTTCAAGCGCAGGAACTCCATCTTGGCCGCGATATCCTCGCCCGTCTCGAAAGGCATGCGCAGCAAGGCGCCCACGGAAGAGCGGACCACCTTGGGATTGTAGACGTCGCAGGTCCCCTTGCCCATGATCACCGCGTCCATGCCCAAGGCGAGAGAGGTACGCATGATGGCGCCCACATTGCCGGGATCCTGCACCGCGTCCAGGATGGTCACGTAGCGGGCCGTATTGTAGTCCGGCCGCAGGGTGGCGAAGTTCGCCACCGCCAGGATGCTTTGCGGATTCTCCGTATCGCACAGGTTACGTAGGTCGTCCATCGAGATGGGGATGGTCTCGATGCGGTTCTTCTTGATGACGGAAAGGAGTTCCTTATCCTCGAAACCCTCCGCCAGGAAAACCGTCTGGATGATGCCGGTGGAAACGCTCATGGCATCGGCGATGTTCTTAGCGCCTTCCAGCAGGAATTGGCTTTCCTTCCAGCGGCCCTTGTCGGTCTTGAGGGGCAGGAAGGGGCGTATCTCCGGCGCTACCGGCTTATGATCGCCGCCCGCCCGTTCCACGGTGCGCATGGCGCGGGGGGAAGGCGCGCCGGGTCCGCCCGGGCGGGGCACATAGCCTCGGGGCGCGCCCGCATTGGGGAACGATCGGGATGCGCCGCCCGCCTGGCGATTACCGCTTTCGCGGGCGCCCGTATCGCGCGGGCCCGCGTTCCTGGGGCCGCGCGGCACGAAACCCTGATCGCGGCCACGGAAGTTCTCGCGCGCGGGCAATTTTTCCCAGCCGCCGCGGGGCGGGCGGGGCCCATCCGCGCCGGGCCTATGGCCCGCGGGTTTGCCGGCGCCGCGCGCAGGGCGCTCCTCGCCGCCGCGTGCCGGCCGGGATTCCGGAGGCGCGCTGGGGCGGGGCTTGGAGGCATCGTAACGCAGAGGTTTCCCTACTATTTTCTTGCCGCGCTTGGGATCTTCGGCGGCAGCGGCAGCCGAGGCGGCCGCATCCCGCTTGGCGGGCGCGGGACGCGGGCTCGCGGTATTATCCGCGAATCCGCTGAGATCGAAATCTTCGTCGCCGCCCGAATGATCGTGGCCGGCGTTTCCCTTGTCGTGCTTCGGTTCCTTGCCCATGCGCGCTTAGGTCGACTTGGGGTGGAGGTTGATTTCGCCCATCAATTCCACTGCCTTCTTCCGGATGCCTTCGGCGTCCATGCCCAGGATCTTGTGCAGCACGGGGATTTCCCCATGTGTCACGAATTCATCGGGCAGGCTGATGTGGCGGATGGGAATCTCGAAACGCCCCGACTCGGAAAGCAACATGGCCACGGATTGCCCGTAGCCGCCTTGAATGACATTGTCCTCGATGGTGAGCACGGCGCGATGGCGCGCGAGCAACTCCGTGTAGGCCTTGCGGTCCAACGGCTTGGCGAAGCGCGCATCCACTACCGTAGGCCGGATGCCGTCCTTGGCCAGCAGCTCCGCCGCCTTCTTGGCGGGCGCGAGCATATTGCCGATGGCGAGGATGAGCAGATCCTCGCCTTCCTGCACTATCCTGGGCAGGCCCATGGGGACTTGCTGGAAGGGAAGCTTTTCGTCGGGCGCGTAGGCGCTGGCGCGCGGATAGCGCACCGCCACGGGGCCGTCATCGTACTTGATGGCGGTAAACAGCATGTTGCGCAATTCCTTTTCGTCCGAGGGCGCCATGATCACCATTCCGGGGATCATGGCCAGGTAACTGAGGTCCATTGCGCCGTGATGGGTGGGGCCGTCCAGGCCTACCAATCCCGCGCGATCGATGGCGAAGACAACGTTGAGTTCCTGAATGGCCACGTCATGGACTATCTGGTCGATGGCGCGCTGCAGGAAGGTGGAGTAGATGGCGACCACCGGTTTCATGCCTTCGCAGGCCAGGCCGGCGGCGAAGGTCACGGCATATTGCTCCGCGATGCCCACATCATAGACCCGGTTGGGGATTTCCTTGGCCATGATGTTGAGGCCGCACCCGTCCGGCATGGCGCCGGTGATGGCGATGACGCGCGGATCCTGCTTGGCGATTTCCAGCAGGGCGTCCCCGAACACCTGGGTCAGGCCCGGCGTCTTGGCCGGTGCCGCTTTGGGCTTGCCGGAATCGATGTCGAAGGGATTGGAAGCATGCCACTTGATGGCGTCCGCCTCGGATTTATCCCAGCCGAATCCCTTAGTGGTAACCACATGGATGAGATTAGGCCCCGGGCGCTTCTTGACCGCTTCCAGGATTTCGATCAACTCTTCCAGATTATGGCCGTCCACGGGGCCGAAATAGCGGATGCCCAGATCCTCGAAGAAACCGCCCGGCAGGAAAATCTTCTTCAAGCCTTCATCGACCTTGCTGGCCAGCTTTTGCAGATCCTTGCCGCGCGGCAATTTGCCGGTGAAATCCCACACCTCGTCTTTGAATTTATTGTAGGTGGGATTGGAGATGATGCGGTTCAGGTATTTGGAGATGCCGCCCAGGTTCTTGGCGATGGACATCTTGTTGTCGTTGAGGATGAAGGTGATCTTCTCCTCGGTCTCGCCCGCGTTGTTCAACGCCTCGTAGACCATGCCGCCGGTCATGGCGCCGTCCCCGATCACGGCCACCACGTCGAAGTCCGCGTTCTGGTGCGTGCGCGCCGCGGCCATGCCCAGCGCGGCCGAAAGGGAAGTGGAAGCGTGGCCGGCCCCGAAGGTATCGTACTCGCTTTCGTCGCGCTTAAGGAATCCGGAAAGCCCGCCGAACTGCTTAAGGGTATGGAAATCCTTGTAACGGCCGGTGACCAGCTTATGGGGATAGGCCTGATGGCCGGTATCCCATACCAGCTTATCCTTGGGCGTGTTATAGACCTTGTGCAGGGCCAGCGTCAATTCCACCGTGCCCAGGCTAGAGGCCAGATGGCCGCCCTTGTTCGCTACCTGCTTAACGATGGTGTCGCGCATCTCGTTGGCCAATTGCTTGAGTTGCTCGATGGACAGGCCGCGCAGATCCGCGGGCGAATTGATGTTTTCCAGCATTATTGATTGTCCCCTGGGACTCGTAAGTGTCGGATGCTCAATGCACCCGGGTGGTGATGTAGTCGGCGATCAATTCCAGGATGTCGCTTTGGATGGCCAGCTTGCGCAATTCCGATTTGGCCTCGTCGACCAACTGGCGCGCCAGATCCTTGGAAG
>JANYDA010000006.1 GCA_025360005.1 Fibrobacteria bacterium | reverse complement strand
CCGTTTCTTCCCCGTTAGCGGCAAAGAATTGCAGGAGTTCCGTTCCGCTTTCATCCGCGGGGAGGCCTCCCTGAAAATAGAGCCGCATGTTTTCCGGCTCAGGGATTATAACCGCTTCCTGCGCGACAATGCCGGGGATATCGCGGCCTTCCGGGAAAAGCAACGCGCTGCCTTCGACGCGGAACGCGAACGCTGGGCGGCCGCGGGGCAAATGGCGGGCCGGGCGGATGAGACGGACGGGAAAACGGATCCACCCAGTAGCATGGATGTTACCCTGGCGGGGGGAGCCGGGAGCGGAGTGGCCGTGGACGCGCATATTTCGGGAAGCGTCTGGAAAATCCTGGTCACGCCGGGACAACAGGTGCAAGCGGAAGAGCCGCTGCTCATCCTGGAAAGCATGAAAATGGAGTTCGCAGTCACGTCGGCCAACCCGGGGAAGGTAAAAGCCATCCTGGCCAAGGCCGGGCAACTGGTGACAAGCGGCCAGACCTTGCTGTATCTGGAAGAATGAATCCGGGCCCGTATTTGCGGCATTTTAGTCCCGGCCGCGCCTTCCTGAAAAATATCGGTTTGTTTTCTGCGCGAGTATTAGTATCATTTGGCATAAGCCGACACGTTTCCCCCTCTTTTCGTCGGCTTTCCCGGATCAGGAATCTTTCGATAATCCTCTTCCAACCAACGCGGCACCGGTCCAAGGGGGACATCTCGCGGACCCGGATAGCGCCAGCGTAACCGTTCTAAGAACCTAGGAGTTCTATTTTGTTGTTCAGAGATCTGAATCTCATTCCTTCCATTTTGTCCGCCGTCGAATCCGAAGGCTATACTTCCCCCACCCCCGTCCAAGCCGCTTCCATCCCCTCCATCCTGGAGCACCGGGATTTGCTGGGCTGCGCCCAGACGGGCACCGGCAAGACCGCGGCCTTCGCGCTGCCCATCTTGCAGAATCTCAATGCCACCCGTCCCGCCAACGGCCGCCCTGTCCGCGCCTTGGTGCTGACGCCCACGCGCGAACTCGCTTTGCAAATCGCCGAGAATTTCGCCGCCTACGGAAAGAACCTGGATCTGCGCATGGCCGTGATTTTCGGCGGCGTAGGCGACGGCCCCCAGAAGGCCAAGCTGCGCGCCGGAGTCGATATCCTGGTGGCCACGCCCGGCCGCTTGATCGACTTGCTGGGACAGCGCGCGCTCACCCTTTCCAACCTGGAAATCTTTACGCTCGACGAAGCCGATCGCATGCTGGACATGGGGTTTGTGCACGATGTGCGCCGCATCTGCGCGCTCCTGCCCGCCAAGCGTCAGACCCTGCTCTTTTCGGCCACCATGCCCAACGAAATCCGCAAGCTGGCCGACGGCCTGTTGCGTAACCCGGTCAAGGTGGAAGTGACTCCCGTATCCTCCACCGTGGAAAAGATCGAACAGAGCATCTATATGGTAGGCAAAGAAGGCAAGCCTGCGTTGTTGCGCCACATTCTGGCCGATGAAGCCGTGAAGCGCGTGCTCGTATTCACCCGCACCAAGCACGGCGCGGACAGGTTGAAACGGAACCTGGAGCAGTTCAGCATCCCGGCCGAAGCCATTCACGGCAACAAATCGCAGAACCATCGCGTGCGCTCGCTGGCCAGCTTCAAGGATGGTTCCACCCGCGTGCTGGTGGCCACCGATCTCGCTTCGCGCGGCATCGACGTGGACGAAATCACCCATATCGTGAACTACGATTTGCCGGCCGAGCCGGAAACCTATGTCCATCGCATCGGCCGCACGGCCCGCGCCGGGCACTCGGGAATCTCCTTCTCCTTCTGCGGACCGGAAGATCGCGGGACCTTGCATGATATCGAAAGATTGATCCGCAAGCGCATCCAGGTGGTGCCGACCCCGCATGAATCGGAAATGAAGACTCCGGCGCCCCAAGACATGCCGCAACGCTTCGCGGACGATTCCCAGGGCCAGGAACGCGGCCAATCCGAGGGTTCCCGGAATGCGCGCGGCCAGCGCCGCGGCGGAGGACAAGGGCAGTCGCGCGGAGGCGAACGGCGCGACAGCGGCCATCGCCGCGCATCCACCGGCCACAACCAGGGCGGCCGCCCCCAGGTCAACCACGAGAATACCAGTAACCCGGCCGTTACGGCAGGTTCCGGCTCCGGCCGTGAGAACCGCTCCCAGGGGCAGCCGCGGGACACGCGTCCCGCGCATATGCGCGGCGACGGCAATCAGCAGGCCGGCCAGGATTCCCAGCAGGGCAACCGCAACGGCGGCCAAGCCAAGCGCCGCAGCTCCCAGGGCCAGGGTAAATCCTATGCCCGGGAATACTACAGCAACGGGAGATAACCTAAGGCAGACCGCGAATCTGCCCGCGCGCGCCATTCCCGGTGAATGCATTTACGGATACGCGAACCCGGGGGTATAACACCCCCGGGTTTTTTTGCGCATAGGAAATGCGGACGCTTCCGATTAAGCGCGGAAGATGCTGGCGGAAAACCGTGCGAGGCTGTATCTTTTCCAATCTGGCTTTATCTTTTTTTATCTTTGCATCCGCAAGGGGGATACCGATGAACAGTGCCGCAAACGTAGGTCGCGTAGTCAAGCATGGACGCATCAAACAGGCCCTGGCCCGCTGGTGCCTGCATGATATGGGCGAGAAATGGTCCGTGGAGAAGATTTGCCAGGTGGCCGTGCAAATGGGCCTGCCCGCCATCGAAGTGGTGCCGGCGGAAGAATTCCCCCTGCTCAAGAAGTACGGTCTGGTCTCGGCCCTTACGGTTTCCCACATGTTCGTGCGCGGCATGAACAACCCTCTGCATTGGGAGGAATGCCTGTCCAAATTGGGCGCCGCAATCGATGCGAATGCGGATGCCGGCTTTTCCAATGTCGTCACCTTCACCGGATTCTCGGACACCACCATTCCGGAAGGTCCCGGCATAGCCAGGGGGAGCGTGGTGGACAGGGAGCAGGGAATCAAGAATTGCGTGGAAGGCTATAAAAAAATAGTTGGCCACGCCGAGAAGAAAAAGGCGGTTCTGTGCCTGGAACCCCTGAATACCCGTGACGGCGCCAACATGAAAGGCCATCCCGGATACCAAGGCGATCATATCGACTTCTGCCTGGAAGTGATCGATAAGGTCGGCTCGCCGGCCCTGAAACTCCTGTTCGATGTCTATCATGTGCAGATCATGGACGGCGATCTCATCCGCCGCATTCCTTCCCTGAAGGGCAAGATCGGCCATGTGCAGGTGGCAGGCAATCCCGGCCGCGGCGAATTGGACGATAACCAGGAAATCAACTTCCCCCCCATAATGCGGGCCTTGCTGGACATCGGTTACGACGGCTACGTGGGCCTGGAATTCATTCCGGTGGGCGACACGATGAAATCCCTGGTGCAGGCAGTGCAGCTCCTGGACGTCTGACCATCGGGCGCGGAGGCGGTCTGCCGCGAAGACGCACGGCGCCGGATCCGGATCGGGATTCAGAGATCGGGAGTCGGATCAGGATTTAAAAAGATAGATGGTTCCGCCCAAGGGCCGAGTAGGGACCTTTCCCTTGAAGCCTGCGGCGACGAGTTCCTTTTCCAGCCACTGCATCAAGAATCCATGCGTTACGATCAGCACATTCTCATCCCGGTGCTCGGCCATCAGTTTGGCTACGAATGCCGCGATGCGGATTTTGGTCTGGGCGCGGTTCTCTCGCTGGGAAGGACGGTTCAACCACCAACCGACCCGGCTGGTGGCCTGCCAGATCAGCAGGGGGAGTTTCATCCGGCGCGGCAGGAACGCCGTGAAGGGCACTTCCCTTAGCAGCGGGGTAACTTCTATGCTACCATGGAAGATGGTCCCGGCCGTGAACTGCGCCCTGGGCAAATCGCTGCACAGGCAATACCCCCATTCGGGGCCGGCCGCGGGAACCTGCCTGGCGTGGACCTGGGTGGTATCGTACCATTCGGCCCAGGCGTCGAATCCGGTTCCATCCACAATTTGCATGCGGTTATGGGGGATCTGGAAATGGCGGACGATACCCAGTTTCATCAAGGGAATAGTAGCATGCCCCGCCGTTTCAGCGGGGAGGGCCGCCCCGTTGCGGCCACCAATTCCATTTGCCCGCCATCTTCATGAAGGCGGGAACCAGCAGGACGCGGATCAGCGTCGCATCCACGATCACGGAAACGGCCAGCCCCAGGCCAAGCATCTGCACCACTACCACGCGCGCGAACGCGAAGGCGCCGAACACGGCCGCCATGATCAGGGCCGCACTGGTAATCATGGGGCCGGTGGCGGCCAAGCCCTCGGCCACGGACGACTCATTATCACCGCTACGCGCGAAAGCCTCGCGGATGCGGCTGAGCAGGAAGACTTCATAATCCATGCTGAGGCCGAAAAGGATGCAGAACAACATGAGCGGGATGGTAAGCGGCACTACCAGAGCCGGACCGGGCGTGCCGAACCAGGCGCTGCCATGCCCCAGTTGGAAGACGTAGACCACCGCGCCGTATCCGGCCAGCACGGACAATGCGTTCATGACGATGGCCTTGATGGACACCAGTGGCGATCGGAAAAAGAATAGGAGAGCAGCTAGTGTGACGGCTAGTACGAATGATACGCAGGGAAGGTAGGACGCTTTCATGGCCTTGTCGAAATCGTTGTAGTACACGGCTTGGCCGCCCACTTCCATTCCCAGGTCCGCCAGATGGAGCCATTCCGGGATCTCCCTGGCCAAGGCCTTCTCCTGTTCCAGTTCCGCGCCGGGTTTCAGCATCACCTGCATCAACAGTGAACGGCCGTCGCGGCTGAGGAAGAACTCCTGTACGGCCGGGACGTTTTCCCAGACCTCGTCCATATCCGCGTATAGGGCCCGGTATTTGGCCAGCGGCCAACCGTCCGCGAGATCCACGGGCCCGAAAATCCCGGCCACGGCGGGATCCCGGCGGATGCGGGCGGAGAAGGCGAAGAGGGAATCGATGCGATCCAGGGTCAGGGCAGGGCCTTGCTTGGAAGTGAGGATGATATTGATGGGCCGCACCAGGCCTTGCAGGCCCATGCCGTCCAGCATCAGGTAGCCGCGCGAGAATTCCAGTTCCCGCGGAATGAACGGCCCTTCCGGAAAACCGAAGCGCGTTAAGCGGCCCGGCCACGAAAGGAAGAATATCGCGGCCAAGCTGACAGCCGCGCTGAGCGGGGCGTTTTTCATGACCCAGCGGGACCATCCCGACCATTTTCTCCCGGGGGTTCCCCCTCCGAATCGACGCGACAGCGCGCGGGGCCAGTCCAAGGCCGCGCCCAGGACCATCAGTAGCGAGGGCAGGAAGGTCAGTCCCGCGATCATGGAGACGAGCACGACGATGCAGCCGCCCCAGCCTATGGATCGCGTTTCCATCAAGGGCGTATACAACATGCCCGCGAAACCGATCATGACCGCCAAGCCGCTGTAGAAAACGGATTTGCCGGCCGTGCCCAGGGCTTCCTCCAGGGCGGCGGCTCTCAGGGGCCTATCCAATGCGGCTTCGACAGCCGATCCCGCGCGCGCCCTCGCCGCGGCCAAAGCCTCCCGATAGCGATGGATGATGATGAGGCTGTAGTCTATGCCCACCGCCAGCCCTATCATGCTGGAGACGTTTTGCACCAGATTGGAAAGGACCCAGTGGCGGGCCAATAGGTAGACGATGCCTAAACTCACCGTGGTGGAAATGAGTCCCATGAGGACAGGCACACCTGCCGCCACGATGGAACCGAACGCGAACAGGAGGATGATCAGGGTAAGCGGTATGACGCGCGCCTCCGCGGCCGCCGTATCCCTGGCATTGAAAAGGTTCATATCATAGGTCAACGCGGAACGTCCGGTTACCGCCCACCGCAGCCGCCCCGCGCGCGCGGTTTCCGGCATCAACAGCGAATCGACGGTTCGACGCACAACCGGTAAGGCTTGCTCGGCATCGCGCACGTTGCCCGCCTTGATCCCGATAAGGATCACCATCCCCGTTCCGGGGGAGGGGAGCAGGCGTTTGTCGAGCACGGTTTCCGGAGTCGTCACCGCGCCTACCTGGGGCAGGGCCGTGAGAGCCTTGTCCAGTCTGCGCGCCATGGCCTGTTCCTCCGAGCCGCTCCCGTCGCTGTCCGCGCCATCCAGGCCTTGCACGGCCACTACTAAAAGCTGCGCGTAAGGATTCTCGAAGTCCGCGCGCAACAGGCTGTCCGCCCGCAGGGATCGACTATGGGGAATGTCCCCGGAGCCGCTGAACAGGAGCGAGGGCGCCTTGCGCGCTCCGGCCGCCCCCAGGATAGCGATCAATAACCATGCGCCCAGGAAGGCCCAAGGGTAGCGGCTGGCCAGCCGGCCCAGGGTACGGAAACGATTGGGGGCGGAAGTCGCCATTTCAGTTCCCGCTTTCGACCAGGCGTTTGATGTTGGCGAGGTTGCGCGCGAAGATGTTCTTGATGGGGTAAGCGGCAAAGTACATTTCGAAATCTTCCCGCCAGGTAGACTGCGCTTGGTTGAAGAAAACGGTGAAAGTCAGTTTGCATTTCCCTCCCGGGAGCGACGCATAAATCTGATCGGTGGCCAAGTGGTCGGATGCCGCGGCGAATCCGACCAGGTTGTAGATGGAGAGCCGCCGCCTTTTTCCCGGATCCACTTCCAGGATGGACTCGTCCCAACGCCGGCCCGTTTCGTCCCGTTTGCAGAAACAGCGCCGCCGGGATCCGGGGCTGCCGTCGGGTACGCTATCGGCATTCAAGGGCGCGATATGATCGACGAATACGGACCAGCGCCGGGCGTTGCCGGAGTTGCCCAGAAAACGGAACACGGAATCCGGGGGAGCGGCGATTTCCACCGAGCAGGCCAGGAGCTTGACAGGAAAGCCGGATGAATGCCGGTAGGGACTGAGGAGCAGTACCGCCGCCAGCAGCATCCACAGCAGCAGGATGGCTATGACGGGCCCCCGCCTGCGCGGCGATGCGGCCGGGTCTTTGCTTGTCCCGGTTTTTCCTTGCGACATGAACATGCCTCTTGCCTATCCGGCCTTCGCGCCCATGCGCGCTTCCTCTTTGGTGATCTCCAGGAACAGGTCCCAAAGTCCGTCCAATTCCGGATATTCCGCGAACAGGGCCATGGTCTTGGGAACGGATTCCCGGCTGAATGCCATACGATGGAATGCCCGCGACCTCCCTATATCCGGCAGCTCCCGCAGCAATGCCGGTTTGATCTCCGCGTTGAGGCGCGGGAACTCGGCCGCAAGCAAATCCAGCACCCGCCGGCTGGTGCGATGGGGAAACACATAGCTGCGCATCAGGGAGCGGAACATCCTGCCCGCCAGACGTTTCTTCCAGCGGGGCTTGGGATCGTACATCCATCCGAGCAGATGCTGATCGAGCTGGTAATGGCGCAGCTCATCCTTGAAATGGAACTCATGCAGTTGGACATAGGTGGGATCGAGCGCGTCGGCGTCCTGCTTTTGGGCCGCCAGGTAATGGCGGCAATAATCCACCGTGCGCTCCTCGAAGAAAACCGCCGTCCAGATCCAAATCAGAAAGACTCCCGGCATCTTGAGCACCAGGTCCAACAGAGCCTGCTGCAGGCCGGAGATGTTATACAAGCGGAACTCGCGCGTGGGGTACCAGGACGGTTCCGATCGCTCCAGAATGCGCCAGAACATCTGGGTATGCTTCAACTCTTCCGCGATGAAATGGCCCAGGGCTGTGCGCAAGGGTTCGGGAGGATTTTCCTTCGCCACCACCTTGCGCAAGGTATTGACGAGCAAATGCTCTTCCAGCCATACGAACTGCTCGCAGACGCCCATGGCGAAAAGCTGGTTGTAGCGCCGCTTCTCCTCTTCGGTCAGCTTGGCGTAGGAGGGCAGGTAATAGAGGGGCGCGATGACTTCCGGGGACCAGAGCTTGCGCCTGTCGATGGGCCGGGACCAATCCAGATCCTCCAACGTGTAAGCGTTCTCCACCGCCTTGCGGTTCAGTACGTCCAGACTGCCGATGTCGCGCCGTTTCATACCGCTGTCCCCGTGCCGGGAGCGGACTCCGCCAACAGGGTCACCGTGCCCGCGCCCGCATCCACCAGCACTTCGTCCCCGTCGCGCAGGCGCTTGGTCAGGTTTTCGATGCCGACGATGGTGGGAATGCCCATCTCCCGCGCCACGATGGCGGAATGGGAAAGCACGGATCCCTTTTCGATCAGCAGGGCGCTGATGGAAGGATAGAGGGGGATCCAGCCCGGATCCGTGCGCGGCGCGACCAGGATTTCCCCGCACAGGCTCAGGTCGTCCTCGGGCGCGCGGATTACGCGCACCTTGCCACGCCGGACGCCGGCGCAACAGGTTAGCCCCGTCAGAACGTTGCCGTCCGCGTTGCCCCCCGCGCTTTCCGAAGCGTATGGCTGCCTGTAATAAGGCATGCCGATGGTGTGGAAGCGCTCCGCCGGCTCCTCCTCCGCGGCGAAGCGCGCGTATTCCGCTTTCCGCAATTTGGCCAACGCATTCAGGTCCAAGGTCAGGCTGCGCCCTTCCGCGAAAGCCTGCAACTCCGGAACGGAAAGGAAGAAAACATCATCGCGATGATCGAGGATGCCCGCGGCTTGCAGCGACGTGCCGTAAGCCAACGCCAATTTCCTTACCAGCCCGTAGATGCGCGAGCGGGCGAAGCGCATGGCCTCGCGATTGCGGATATGCCTGACCGCGTTCATAAGCACCCATTGGAAAAGGAGGCGCTGCAGCGGCCTTCCCTTAAGGGAAGCATCCACACGGGCTTCCGCGGCCTGCCGCAATCCCGCCGCGGAATGGTCAAGCGCCTTGAGCGCCAGCTCCGGAGCCGAAAAATAATTCTTCAGGGTGGCGAAGATAAAGGCCGGATCCTCTTCCAGAGTGGGCACTTCCAATTTAAGCTCGTTCATGGAACGGCTGCCATACAGGGCCAGATAGCCGTCCAGCCAGGCGAGCAGGCCGCGGGGGCCGGGTTCCCGGGAGGCCCTCAGGACGGCCAGCGTCTTGTCCGCCGGGGTATCTCGCAGGATACCCTGGATAACGGCATCCCCGCGGATTTCCCGGAAGCACTCCAGGATGCGGCGGGTGGGCTCGGTGCTCTCCACCTGCCCGCGCCGGGCCAGCAAATCGTTCTGGAAGCCGGCTTCGCCGGGAGCGATCCATTTCCCGCACAGGGACGCCAGGCCCTTGTAGAACACCATGGCCAGGGTATCGGCCAGGATGGGGGCCTGCCAGCGCTTGAGGAACACCAGGGTCATTTCCTCGTAGAGACCCATCAAACGCTGGGGCGAGAGCCGATCCCAGGGCGTGGCGGCGTAACGCGCATGTTCCCGGGCGAATCGACGCTGGAATTCCGCCACCCGGGAGGAAGCACGCGCCACGTTCCAAATCGCCAGGGCCGCCATCCGCAGGCGATCGTAGTTGCGGCGCAGGCCCGCCTTGGGCAACTCCAGGTTCTTGATTGCCATCCCTTGGCGCACGCCCATCATCGCTTCCATGGCCTCTCCCGTGAAGCTGAAGAAAGGCATGTTGGCGAGCGAAGTATACCAGGTCATCAGGTTGTAGTAGACCCGGCCGCGGATCAGGCCCAGGTAATTGCGCATGATCATCTGGTTGGCTTCGTGCAATCCGCGGCGGATGCCCAGCATGCGGCCGAACTGCTCATAGACTTCCTGGTAGGCGAAGGCGATGAAGGAAAAGGTGAGCGGAGCGGTCAGGCCGTTATAGCTCTCGACGATGTTGGAATTGTCCCACAGCACCTTGCGGCCCCAGCCGGCGCGCGTGGCGGCGTCCGAGGAGGTGATCGGACGCGCCTGCAACATGTACAAGCGGCCGCCTTGGAAGGCGAATTCCAGATCCATGGGCTGACGGTAATGAGCTTCGATGGCTAAAGCCGCCCGCTTCAGCTCCTGTAGGCCTTCCCGGGTGAGACAGGAAATCCGGCGCCGGTTTTCCGGCACTTTTTCTTCGCGCGTGCCCCCATGCGCAAGGGCGGCGATGCATTCCGCCTTGTCGGCCAGGTGTTCCGTATATAATCCCGTTTCCCGCGATAGCACGAAGCGATCGCCTTCGTAGCGCCCGGAAACGATGCCTTCGCCCAGGCCCCAGGCGGCGGAGACGATCATCTCCCCGGTATCGCCTGTGACCGGGTTGAGGGTGAAGCAGACGCCGGCGGCATCGGCCGGGATCATGGCTTGGAGCACAACCGCCATGGCGGGATCGGGCAGGCCGAATTTGCCGCGATAGGCGAGCGCGCGTTCGCCGAAGGCGGATGCCCAGCATTGGAGTACCGCCCGTGTTACGGCTTGGGAATCCCCCGCCGGCACGTTGAGGACGGTGTCGAATTGGCCCGCAAAGGAGGCGTCCTCCCCATCCTCCCCCATGGCGGAGGAGCGCACGGCCAGGAAGGAAGCGGGGCCATTGCGCAAAGCCTGCAAATGCATTTCCAAATGGGCCGTGAACTTCCCGCCCGGCGGCAGGGACAGCAGGGTTTGGCGCATGGCGGCGGGGCGTTCGGCGGCCGGAAGGCCTCGGCAACGCGCGTCGCATACTCGGGCATGTTCCCGGAACCAAGCCGCGTCCAGGATACCGTAAGGAGGCACGGTAACATGCGCGATACGGGAAAGGATCAGCAGGTTGGCGGCCTTCCCCCCCACCTCGGCGGGAGTCCCGGCCCCGATCCGCGTTTCCGCCTGCCGTCCTTCGATTGCTTCCATCACATCCGCCATATCAGGATCCCCAGCAGCGAAAAATAGAATTGCAGGTAGAAGACGGAAGCCACCTTATCCAGCTTGCGGCTGTTGGCATCCGTCAGCGATCGACCCCAAGCCGCGAAGACGGCCCCCACCAGGAGCCAAACGCCCAGGGCGGCCCCATGGAACCAGAGCGGAAGATCCAGGTAATGCCGAAGGCGCCAAGCCAACAGCATCACCAAGGCCTGGAAGAACAGCACCAGGAGCAGCGAGGAGGGTATGCCGATCACCTTGGAGTAGGTATCCACCTCTTCCCGTTCCACGCCGGGCACCCGTATCTTGCGGGATACCTCAAGGGAGAAGGTCATGGAGAATCCCAGCAGGGCGAAAAGGAAGAAGCCCGGGATGCGCACCAAATCCCCGCGCGGAACGGACATCTGCAGGATGGTGAAATCTATGCAGGCAAGGATGAGCATATGCGAAAGTCCGTACAGGAAAAGACGCTTCTTCAGCCATTCGCGCGCGAAGAATTCCTTGAACATCAGCAGTGAGTAGAGCAGGGTGGCGATATGCAGCGCCAGGATTTTCGGTCCGAAGCGGGCGGCGATGATCGTTTCCCCAAACACGGCCAGGAACCCGGTCCAGGCCAATTGCCGGTAGGTCACCAGGCCGCGGGAAAGCACCCGCTCCGGATAGGCGACGATATCGTTGGGCCGGTCCTTGATATCGTCCAGTACCCGCAAATGGTAGAAGACCCCCAGCGCCCATAGGTAACCGGCAAGATACTGGATGCGGACGGAACCGGAAAGCCCCAGCATGTGCCTGGCCGCCAAAAAGGTGCAGGAGTAGAGCAGGAAAATCGCCAGGCCGTTCACGGGCAGGGGAAAACGCTCCGCCAGGTACCGCCAATAGGCCCGTAAAAACGCCCGCCAAGAGAACCCCTTCATCGCGAGATTTCCTTTTCTGTTTGCGCAACCAGCCAGGCCCTGACTTGCGCGTATTCGACTTTGGAATTGTGGCGCGGATCCACCGGCAGCTTATCCATGAAACGCACTCCCGCAACGGGGAAATCCGCCAAGCTGGAACGGATGGCCGCGGCCAGTTGAGGATCCGTCGCTTTGCCCCGGACCCGCTCCACCACCACCCAATGGGCCCCCATGGCCTCCAGGTAGGCGGACTTGCGCACATACGGGTATTCATCCGCCATGCATTCCACTTGATAAGGGAATATGCATGGCCAGGAGGCGGGAGCCGGCTTGCTCTCCGCATCGGGCCGGTAATGGGGATTGGCCATGGCGGTATGCACGCGACCCACCACCCACAGCCGCCCCGCAGCATCGAAATAGCCCGCGTCCCCCATGCGGTGCCACACGCCCGCGCGGGTGCTGACCTTGTTGGAACGCTCCCCTGCCGAATTGTTCCAATAGCCGGTGTTGACATGGGGACCGCGCACGGTGATCTCCCCCACCCTGCCCGCGCCCAAGGCAACCTCAGCCAGATCCCCGCATTCATGGGAATGGAAATCAAGCGGTACTATGATCACATGCAAAGAGGCGATGGGATATCCCACGCAGAAACCAAGGCCTCGCAAAGACAAGGGAAGGCATTCCCGCAGCAATTCATCCGCATCCAGCGCGGCCACCGGTTCCGCTTCCGTGGATCCGTAGACGACGGCGATTTCCGCCCGTGTCCAAACGCGGGTCAGCTTTTCCAAGGCCTTGGCGGTGATGGGCGCGCCGCCGGTGAACAGGGCTTTCACGGAAGTGAATTCCGTCCTGGAGGCCAGGGCGCAATCGGCCACCGCTTCCAGATAGGCGGGCGAACCTGACATCATCTCCGGGCGCCATGCCGCCAATTGCTTAACCACCTTCGCGCCCGCCTCGCGCACCTTGCCGGCCTCCAACGCCGGGATGTAAGTGACGCGGCCCCGGGCCAGGTTTTCCAGGGGCAAAATGGGGAAGCCCGGGAAATCCGAGGCGCAAGCCGCCTTGCGGGGATCCTGCAAGGCTTCCAGTTGGCAGCGCAGAAAACCATGGGTGCGGTTGCTTCCCTTGGGATGGCCGGAGCTTCCGGTGGTGAAACTGATCAAGGCCGGATCCTCCGGCGCGACCGCCACCGGGCCCGCATGCGCGCCTCCCAGGTTTTTCCGGATCAGGGAATCCATTCCCAGGGCCAGCCAACCGGGCAGGCCGCGGGTGGTGATATGGATGGGTACCTTACGCAAACTGGGGCAAAGGAGGCGGAACAGATGACCTTTGGCGATGCCGATGAAAGCCTTGGGACGGACGGACGCGCAACAGGCTTCAAAGCGTTTGGCGCCCAGATTGGGATCGACGAAGACGCAAACCGCCCCCATGCGGATGACGGCCAGGATGCTTACGTAAAGATCGATACCCATGGGGACCAGCAGCAGGACGCGGTCCCCTTTGGCCACCCCCGCGCGCGCCAAGCCCGCCGCCAAAGCCGCCGTGCGCGCGCCGAAGGCCGCGAAATCCAGGCTGCGTTCGTTTCCCTTCCGGTCCCACTCCACCAATGCGGTAGCCGCGGGGTTACGTCGGATGCAGGCGTCCACTTCCATGGCAATATTTCCCGGCTCGTCCGCCGCCGTCGCCGCATCCTTGTTCATAGGATCCCCTTCACCAGGGAATAGGTGCGTATGCTTTTTCCGAAATGCCCCGACATGGCCCGCGAACGGTTGTCCGATTTCATATAGGCGTGGATGATGTTGCGGGCGCCTCTCTCTTTCCAATACTTGTGGGTGAGGTAACTCACGGCATACCCCAGCCCGCGGCCCCGGAATGCGGGCGCCACCCCCAGGGTCTTGAGGACAGCCGTTTTTCCCGCCTTCGCGGAAGCACCGATCCCACCTGGCCCATTCGGCCAATCCGGAGCATAGCCGCCGATCCCATAGCTGAAGGCGAATGCCGCCGGCGACCCGTTCGCGAAGAGCATGATCAGGGCCGCATCCCTGGCCGCGGATGCGGATGTCAGCTTGAGGAAATCCGCGTAGGCGATGGGCGCGTACAGGAAATTGTCGCGGAAGATTTCGCAGGAAAGCCGGTACAGTTCCGGCATCAAGGCGGGCAACTCCTCCGGCCCATAGCTGCGGATTTCCATTCCCGCCAAGCCGCGCCTGACTCCCAGCAGCATGCCGATGATCCAGGCCTTGGCGTACCCGCGCACGTACAGGCTCTGGTATTGCGCCAGGTCGGAAAAACCCGCCGCCAGGAAATCGCCGTGGTAGGCTTCCGGTAGCCGTTGTTCGCCGGGGAAAAACCGCGCCTTCCCCATCTTGCTGATGAACCGGTAAGGATGCCAGGTGGAGAATTGCATCGGCCCCGTCAAGGATGCGATTCCCTTTTCTTTGCAGAAGGCCTTGGCTTGCGAAAGGAAAGCGGAGACCTCGGCCGCCGCTAGGCTTTCCCATCGCGCGTACAGCATGAACAGGCAATCGCCGGCGTGCGGATTCCAGATGGCGATGCGTCCCAGGGCGGTTGCATCGGACATCCAGCCCAGCAAAAACAGGTTTCCCTCCCGGCCCCGGGGCGCCGCGTACCCCAGCCAATGCGCCTCGTAGGCGTCCTGCCCTTCGTCCCAATGGGGACCGAGCAGATTGCGGCCGCACCGGGTGAATTCCGGTTGGGCCAGGATGGCGAGCCGGTTAGCGTTCACGGGCCTTGGGGCCTCGCGCCAACTTGCGATGGGCTTCCGTGAAATGTCCCGCAGCGATGGCGGCCGTGATGGAGATCTCCCCCGCGATGGTAAGTGCGGCGCAGATCTCGGAGAATTTGTGCGCGTTGCCCGGACCCCAGCAACCCAACAACTCCAGGCACTCCCGCTGGGTGGGAAGCGCGGTGCCCCCGCCCACCGTGCCGATCACCAGATTCGGCAGGCACACGTTCACCAACAGGGAGCCCTCCGGGTCCACGGAATATTGGGTCATGCCCACCGCGGCTTCCGCGATGCAGGCCACGTCCTGTCCGGTGGCGATGTAAAGAGCGGTAAGGCCGTTGGCGAAATGGCTTTGGCTGCCGATGGATCCGGACTTGAGGCTGGAGACCAGGGAGATTTTCCAGGCCTCGAAGATATCCTGCGGTTTCACCTTGAGCACGTCCCGGCAAATGTCCGCGGAGATGCGCGCCTCCGCCGTCACCCGCTTGCCTCTCGTCTGGATAAAGGCCATGGCATTGGCCTTCTTATCGCCGGACATGTTGGATTCGATATACCAGCGGATCACGGGGATGGGGCAGGCCGCCAGGATGAATTTGCAGGCGGCATCGGCGGCCAAGGTCACCATGTTTTGCCCGGAAGCGTCGCCGGTGGTGAACTCCAGATGGATCACCACGTCCTGGCCGTTGAGGGATACGTTGAAGTCCACCAGCTTGGCGTAGCGGCTGGTGCTTTCGGCGGCCTTTTCCAGCTCATCGGTGACCGTGCCCAGCCACGCGCAGAAGCGGAGCGCGTCCGCCATGTCCTTGAACACGAAAATGGGCGCCCGCCCGATCTTGTCGACCAGGCAAGTGGAGGAAACCCCGCCCGAAAGCGTCAGGGCTTTGCAGCCGCGGTGGAAGGAGGCCACCAGGGCCGCCTCGGTGGTGGCCAGGGGAATGAGGAAATCGCCGTGCGCGTTGAATCCGTTCACGCGCAAGGGACCGACCACGCCCACCGGCATGCTGACCAGGCCGATATAGTTCTCGATATTGCGTTCATAGGTTTCCGGCCGGTAGTCCGGCGCCGTTTGGCCCATCACCACGGGCATATGCTTGCCTTGCGCGATTAGCGATTCGCCCACCACGCCCGCGCCCTTGCGGGCGATATCCTTGGCGGAAGGAAGCTGCGCCTGCAGGAGCTCTTGCGCGGGCGGACGCGGACGCAATCGCTCCGCGAGCTCTTCCGCGCTGGCGCTTTTCAGCAGCCGCTCCCTGAGTTGTTTGAAAAATCCGCTGCTTACCGACATTATCCACCCGCTTCTTTCATCGTGATCGCGTGCGCCATCATCCGCTCGTCCGGCTCATCCGTTCGACGCGCAAGCCCGCGCCGCCTGTAACAACCGATATCCCGCCCATAAGGCGGGCCCCAGCCAGATCAAGCTGTCGCCGCGATCGAGCACGCCGCCTTGGCTCCCCAAAAGATTGGAAAAGTCCTTCAACCCCATGCGCCTTTTCACCCAGGATGCGCTGATGTCCCCAAAAAACGCCAGCGCGCCCGTCGCCGCGCCCAGGCACGCGAAGGCCGCATCCGCGGGAAAACGGAAAAGGAGGCGATTGCCGACCCAGGCCGCCAAGGCGCAGAAAACCAAGCCGCCCAGGAATCCGCTCCAGGTCTTGCCCGGACTGATGCGAGGGACGATTTTCGCTCCGCCCAGGATCTCCCCGGTGATTTGGGAATACCCGTCCGCGATGGCGACCAGCAGGAACAGGAAGGCCAGGAAAGGCCAGCCCCCGGAAGGCGGGAAAGCCCGGCCCAGGGCGTCCGCGGCGAAACCCAGGTAGGCGGCCAGGGAAAGTCCGAACAGGCCCAGCAGACCATAGGTAGTAACGGGCCGGAAACGGTAACCGACAGGATACGTGGCCGCGCGCAGTCCGGTTACCTCCTTGGCGCCGAAGGCGAACAGGACAAGGAAGAAAAACGCCAGCCCGGGAAGCCACCAGAAGGCCAGGCCCAGCAAGGCCGTCTGGAACAGGAAAAAGACGGTGAACTTGGCGGCGATACCGGGACCTTTAAAATCCTTGGGACCTTCAATTCCTTTACGGACATGCGCCGCGGGGGGGGCCGGCCGCCATTTTTTCGCGATCGCCTTGAGGCCGAAGCCGGCCGCCAGGAATGCCGCATAAAGCATCATCAGGCGTAGGAAATCCGCGCCGCGCGGCGCGGCATCAAGCATCCTTCCCGCCGAACGCTTGAGGAACGCGAAGCCGGATGGCGCCGGGATGGCATTGCAGATGCCAATGGGCGGCGGCAGGGAACTCCTCGCCGTCCCCATAAGCGGGCACCGCTTCCGAGAATTCAAGATGGGCCCGCACCGCTTCGGCCCGTTCCAGCATGGTTTCCGCCCGGGCGGCTCCCGCCTTGACATGGCCCAGGGTTTTCAGGATGCCCAGCGTTCCCGGGTTGCGGAAGCGGACCAGATGGAAACGGCCGTCGGTTGCGGAAGTGCCGGGCGCTATCAGCACGCGTTTCCCCATCAAGGCCTGGTTGCAGAAAAGGATGGATTGGGTTTCCCCTTCCGACCGGATGCCGTCGATATCCAAAGCATAACGTACCCTGCGCGGAGGCGCGGCCAGGCCGTGCCAGGCCAAGGTGGCGAGATAGATCTTGGCGCGCAGGCATTTGCGGAAGATGCCGCCCAGCGGCCCGGATCGCAATCTGTTCGCGGTCGCGGCGGCCTGGTAGCCCAATCCGAATCCGCCTCCCGTGATGACATGGCGGCCGTTGGCGGAGACGGTGTCGTAGGCGACCGTCTTGCCTTGCTCGAAAAGCTCCAGGTTGCGTTCCAGGCGCAAGGAGAGGCCGATGGCGCAGGTGAGATCGTTGGCGGTTCCGGCCGGAAAGACGCACAGCTCCGTTCCGCCGAACGCCAGGTGCTGGATGGCGTGATGGACGGTGCCGTCCCCGCCGAACACGGCGACCCTGGGGTAACCGGCAAGTTTCCCCGGCAAATCGCGCGCGCCCGGGTCCGCCAGGGACAGGAAATCCACCCGGCCCCAGAACTCCCGTCCCGCGAACGCCTTTTCCAAGCGGTCCTTGCCGAAGCGGCCCGCGCGCGGGTTGAACAAGCAAAGGGTTTTCATGGGTATCGCCCCGCCAGGAACAACGCGAATCCCGCGCCGCTCAAGGCCAGGATCAGGGAAGCGATGATCATCGGATTCTTGGGTTTGAAGAACGGCCGGTTGTAAATGAAGGCGACGGCCATGCCCAGCCAAAGCGCGCCCGTGAGGGGCGCGAAAAATACGGCAGGCGCGAAGGCATGGATCAGGTAGAGGGGAAAGAGCAGGAGTTGGGACCAGAACACCGGGAGGCCCAGGTATTTCGCCCTGCCTTCCACCTTGATGTTGCCGATCAGGTTGAATTTTGAAAGCCTCAATACTCCCGCCGCCATCATAACGATAAGGATGGCCCCGGCAACGGGTCCGCGGAAACCCAGCCGCCACAAGGCCAGGTTGGGAAGCAGCAGGTAATTGAACACGTCCACGAAGCCGTCCAGGTAACGGCCGAACTCGCTTTCCCACCGGTATTTCCGCGCCAGGATCCCGTCGAACGCGTCCGCCAGCATGCCCAGGTACATGAGGCCGATGGCCAGGAAAAACCGGGCCGAGGCTCCTCCGCCCGGCGCCAGGCTGGGTCCCGCTTCGAGCGGAGGCAAATCGAATAACAGCAAGAGCGCGCAAACGTCGATGGCCAAACCGGTCAAGGTAAGCCCGCTGGCCGGGTTGATCCGGACTATGAATGCCTCTTTGTCCACGCGGTTCATGGCAATGCCTTCCGGAAGCGGCCGGAATCGAGAAGGTACCTTCCGGGGTTCTCTCCCCGGCGGTTGGACGCGCCCCGCACGCGAATGGTTATCTCGCTTCCAAGGCCGCCACGGCGGGGCCGGAATGGATTATCGCGTCCGCAGGCAACCAGGCGGCGAACGCGGAGGTGCGCACCCATTCCTCCGGGGCCGGATGCGCAAAGGCGTCCCGCTGGAATTCCTCCGGAGAGAATTTGCTGCCTGCCTCCACCCGTACCAGCCACTCTTTCCCGTCCGCGCCGTGGCATTCTTCCGCGTTCAGCGTTTTCACCAGTCGTTTTTTCAAGGAGTCCTTGCTCCATTCATAAACGCGTTTGCCGTCCGCCTTTTTCAAGGTGAAGCGCAGCCCGCGCGCCTTGGCATAGCCATCGATATCCGGGAAAAAAGGCGAGCGGAAGAGATAATTCCATTCCCGGCCCTCGTCCTTCGGCTTCAAGGCGGAAGGGATTTCGCCCAGCAGTTCTCCCCATTCCGCCAGGGCCGCATTCACATCCGCCAGAAAATCCGGATCGGAGAGGCGATTGCGAAGCAAGGCCAGGCCTTCCGGAAGCCAATCCAATTGCAAGCCGTCCTCGCCCGCCACCCAGCAGGTTTCCTTGGCGCCCGGCGCCCAGGCCTCCCGGTAACGCCAAAAGTACGGGGTCAGCGCCTTTTCCGCCCGCATCAGGCAACTGGCCAATACCAGGGCCGGGTACTTGCGCGGCAATCCCAGCACGCGATCGGTCCAACGTACGCCCAGGCAAATGGGCTCCGCCGATTTCAGGATCAATTTCCGGCGCGCGTCAAAGCCTTCCGCGTCCGGCTCATGCTTGCGGCGCAAGTCGGTCAGGAAGGCCATCTCCTCCGGCGTCTCGCAAGCCGTGCAGGCCAGGCAGGCGGCCTCCTCTTCGATGGTTCCCAGGCAATAGCCCGGATCCACGAAACGGCGCGCGCGCTTGTATTGCACATGCAAGAACTCCCTGCGCACTCCCGTTTCCCAGCGCGTCCACGGCTTTTTGCGGCTGGCCTCCAGATCGAAACCGCCCAGCGCTTTTTCGTCGTCGATGCCTTGCTCGGCAAGCTTGCGCCGCAACGCATCCATGAATTCGCCGGCCATCTCGCGGTAATACTTGAATCCGGTTTCCGCCGTAGCCTCTTTCAGCGCGGACCAGAAGCCCGGCCCGTCGGCGCGCACCAACACCTGGGAAACGTAATTTTCGGCTTCATCGGCGGCGCCGCGGTATTCAAAGCCCGCCATGCGGGCGATATGCCCCAGGCGGCGCGTGACCTTGCTGTAAACCTCGGGCGCGAAGGCGGGCGCGAACTCCAGCGGGGTCCAGGGAAAACGTACCAGGGGCGTGGCGCTGAAGACCACGCGCGGGCGATGGGATGCCGAGCGCATGATCTCCGGTAAGCGCTTGACGAAAACCTCGAACTCGCGGAAGTCCTCTTCCTCTTCCACCCCGGTGGCGATCATGAAAACCTTCAATTCGCGCAAAGGCCTTTTCAGCACGGCCCCCAGCGCCTTCCAGAGATCCGGTTCGTCCAGGCCCTTTTGCAGGTAACGGCGGATGCGCGCGGAAATGCCTTCCATGCCGAAGGTGAGGCTGCCCTTCCCCACCGCGCGCAGGTAATCCAGAATGGCCGGATCGCGGGCGATCATATCGAAGCGCTGGCTCTTGAGCCCTATCGCGCTGAAGTTCTGGGCCAAAGCCTCCAGCAGCGGATAGAGATCCTGGTAGAAGTTGAAATTGAAGCTGAAGAGATCGATGCCCTCCAGACCCATGTCCCGCTTGAGCTTCAGGGCATTGCCCACCACCGCGTCCACGGGATTCTCGCGGTAGGGCTTGGTATCGAAACTCTCCGCGCAGAAGGAACAGAATGCCGGGCAACCGCGGCTGATGGCCACCGGCTCCTGGCCCAGGCCTTCCAGTTTATAGATGACCGGGCGAGGCGCCTTGACCTTGCGCAGGTCCAGGGTTTCCTTGTTCCGCTTGCGCGCGCGCTTCTCCTGCCCGGGCCGCGCGAACCCCGGCACCTCCAGCAGCTTGTCCAGCAAGGCGGCCTTGGGAATGCCGGCCCGCTTGGCGTCCGCGCATACCAGCATGATTTCCTGGATGTCCTCGATCTGCTCGCCGGTGAAAATCCCGTCCACGGGGGAATCGTCATGATCCAGCAAAGAGGTGTGCAGTGAATTCGCGCCGCCGATCAGGATCAAAGGCAGATCCGCGCGTTGCAAGCGCTCCTGCGCGGGCACGGCCAGGCCGCTGCGCTCCATCAGAGCGGGCAGGTTAACCAATTCCTGTACGATGGCATTGCTGAGGGCGATGACGTCGAAATCCATCGGCCCGCGTTTGCTCTGCGTGCCCAACAGCCACGGCACGCCGTCCCGGGTCATGATGTCCCCGTCCCGCGGCGGAGGCAGGAAAGCCAGGTCCGGATAGATGCCGGGAAGGTCCGCCAGCGCCTGGTACAACAGGGGATGCGTAAAGGATTCGGAAGTGTCGAGGTAGGTGGACATGCGGGTGATCAGCACGCGCAGGGGCCGCTCCTCCCACGCCACGGCCGGAACGGTATTCCATTCCCCGCCCCGCAGCCACAGACCGTGGCCGCTCAGATAGGGGCGACGATGACGATACCAGGAGCCGAAGCCCGTTCCATTCCCCATATTCCGTTGCTTCCCCGGGTGCGCCCGAAATATAGCATGTGAATCTATCTTGGATTCCATCCCATGTCAGGAAACCCATTGCCGCCAGGCCCATGCCTCCCTCCCGAGTCCCTGATCTCCCGCCTCGCCCCGCTCGCTCCCGTGCCGGGCCGGCCTGATCTCAACGCCTATCAGGCTCCGGACGTGTTCGCCCTTTGGCAGGCCTGGGAAAGGGAAAGCGGTTCGCAACAGGACATCCCGTATTGGGCCACGGTTTGGCCCGCCGCCTTATTGACCGCGGAATACCTGGCCCATGAGCCGGACATCGTGCGGGGAAAATCCGTGCTCGATCTGGGCTGCGGCTGCGGCGTGGTCGCCATCGCCGCCGCCAAAGCCGGCGCTGCGCGGGTGCTGGCCAACGACATCGATCCACTGGCGGTATGGATGACGGAACGCAATGCCCGGGCCAACGCCGAGGAGTTGGAAACGGAAAGCGGCGATCTGCTGCGGGCCCCGCCGCTCCCGGAATGGGACGTCATCCTGGTCGCGGATCTTTTTTACGATAAGACCGCGGCGGAAGCCATGCTGCTTTGGCTCCAAGCCGCCCGCGAAAATGGCTCCCGCGTCCTCATCGCCGATGCAGGCCGGCCCTTTTCGCCGCGCACGGGCGTGCGGACCCTGCGGGAACGCACCTACGCCACCGACTTGGATTTGGAAGGATCTGCCGAAAGGTCGGTCCGCTTGCTGGCTTATCTTCCCTGAGGGCGGCCCCGAGGTTACTTTTCGGGGAGGATCCATTCCTAAAGATCAGCAATCAGGCCGCATCGGGGCGTAGCCCCCAGGAGGGTAACATGCCTGTTACTACGATTCCCCAAGCGATCCAGGCAACCGGCGCCACCCATCCCCATCAGGGCCCCTTCGCGCCCCTGGATGAGTCCGGATGGGCGCGGGAAACTTTCGCCAAGGGCGCCCGCCTGCTGCCGCCGCCGCATGGGCCGGCGCCGGCGGCCGGAACCGCCTGCTTCGCCGTCTACTCCAAGCATGCCACCCATGTGCTTCTGGAAATCCATTCCCAGGCCTTGGGAGCGAACGCGCGTTACGATTATTGGCTGGCCAAGGGCGCGGACGGTGTCTGGCGGGCCAAGCTTGCCGCCGTCCCCGCGGGAACTTTGTACGGATACCGCTGCTGGGGCCCCAACTGGGACGCCGAATCCGGCTGGACGCGCGGCAACAGCATCGCCGGATTCAAAGCGGACGTGGACGCCGAAGGCAATCGTTTCAACCCCAACAAATTGCTGCTCGATCCCTATGCGGCGGAAATCTCCCATGATCGGGAAACGCCGGAGCTGAAGGAAACATTCAGGCATAACGCCGGCATGTACGGGACCGGGCCGGACTCCTATACGGGCGATGCGAATCGCCATGCGCCCGTCCCCCGGCGCGAATTCGACACCGGGCCCTGGGCCCCCAAATCCATCCTCATCCATGACACTACTTCGCACGGCCGCAAACCCCGCATCCCGCAAAAGGACGCCATCATCTATGAGGTCCATCTCAAAGGCCTCACCCGCCATCCCTCATCCGCGCAGTTGGCGCAGATACTGCAAGGCATTCCCGGCTTCGCGGACGTTGCGGGCGTGCCCGATTCCCTGCGCGGCACTTATGCCGGGGCCGGCCACATGGCCAAATACCTGAAGGCTTTGGGGTATACCACTATCGAGTTGTTGCCTGTGCAGGAGTTCGCCAACGATCTCACGCCGGAGGAATTCCCCGGTTGGGATCGCCGCTACGATGATCCCCCCCATGGGAATTATTGGGGCTATATGACCTATGGTTTCTTCGCTCCCGATCTGCGCTACGCGCATGACAGATCCCCCGGCGGTCCCACGCGCGAGTTCAAGCAGATGGTCAAGGCGTTCCACGATGAAGGCCTGGAAGTCTACCTGGACGTGGTTTATAACCATTCCGGCGAAGGCGGGCTTTGGGACGGCGGCGGCGATACCGCGGAAGTCCTGTGTTTCCGGGGCCTGGATAACTCCGAGTACTATGCGCTCACGGGCGGCAACCGTTTCTACTGGGACAGCACCGGATGCGGCAACAATCTCAACGCGGCCAAGGATCCGGTCCGGGATCTGATCATGGATTCCCTCAGGCATTGGTCGCTGGAAATGGGCGTGGATGGGTTCCGCTTCGACCTGGCGACGGTGCTGGGCAGGAGCGGCGAGAATTTCGATTTCCAATCCGGATCCAAATTGCTGACGGACATCGCCGCGCTGGCGGAAGCGGAGAAGATCGAAGTCATCGCGGAAGCGTGGGACCTTGCCGGCTACCATGTGGGCGATTTCCCAAAAGGCTGGGCCGAATGGAACGGGATCTATCGCGACGCATTGCGGCGCTTCCTTAAGGGAGACGGCAATTCACAGGCTTTCATCCAGGCCGTCAACGGCGACTACGCCCATTTCAGCGATCAGGGGGGCCCGCACAAGTCGGTGAACTTCCTCACCGCCCATGACGGCTTCACTTTGATGGACCTGGTCAGCTACGGCAACAAGGACAACGGGCAGCCTTGGCCCTTCGGCCCCACCGACGGCGGCACGGACGACAACCTCTCCTGGGATTCGGGAGGCGATCCGGATTTGCGGCGCCGGCGCCTGCGCAACTTTTTCGCCATCCAATTCTTCTCGCGGGGCGTCCCCATGACCTGCGGCGGCGACGAATTCGCCCGCACCCAGAATGGGAACAACAATCCCTACAAGCTCGACAGCATCGGCATGTGGCTGAACTACGGCATGATCGCCACGCCCGCGCCGGACGCGGTACCCACGGGCGGCTCCGGATCTTACCACGACAATTACGGCCGGGACGGCGGATCCACCGGCAAGAACGGCCTTTTCCTGTTCGTCCGCTACGTGATAGGCCTGCGCAAACGGCATCCCTGCCTGCGTCAGGACAAGTTCGCGGATCTGGTGATGGGATCCGGCAACGATGTCACCTTCGACTTCCGCGACGCGTCCGGGATCGGGAACGTGCGGGACGGCGACAGCCGCATCCGTTGGTGCATCGACGGCAGCGGCGTGGGCGACAGTAATTTCCTGCTTTGCGTCAACCTGGATCCGCAAGGCGCGGAATTCACCCTCCCGGCCGCCTCCCCGGGCAAAAGTTGGCGCCGCATCATCGACACCGCCTCCTGGGCCGAGGCGCAGGGGAATTTCTGGACCGCCGCCGGGGCCGACACCGTCCTCGATCGGTATTGGACCCATCCCTACTCGCTGGCTGTTTTGCAGGAATTGGAAACGGACTGAACAGGGTCGGGATGGCTGTGCTATTAAAATAAACACCCGTTGTAATAAATCCCCTCCGCCGGCGCGGCGCCTACCGGGCGAAAAATCGTTTGCAGCCGGCAGGGAAAACGTTTAGATCCTGTGGGTGCAAAACTAAGGAGTTACCGGATGGCAACGCAACGTCTGCTTCATGCCGCCTTCGCCCTGATGGCGATGATCGCCGCGACCGCCGGAACCGCTTCCGCCGCCATCAAATCGGAACCGGTAGCCTATAAACAGGATACCGCATCCTTGGAAGGCCTCCTTGTCTACGATGCGGCCGCGAAAGGCAAGCAGCCCGGCATCGTCCTGGGGCCGGATTGGATGGGAGTCAGCGATCTGGCCGGGCAATACGCGGAAAAGGTGGCCAAGCTCGGATACGTCGTGCTGGTGGCGGACATCTACGGAAAGAATATCCGCCCCAAGGATATGAAGGAAGCCTCCTCCCAATCGGCGATTTACAAGAACGATCGCAATCTGATGCAGGCCCGGGCGCGCGCCGCGTACGATCAACTGCGCGCTTCCGCGCGCGTGGATACCAGCCGTCTGGCGGCCGTGGGCTATTGCTTTGGCGGCGGCGTGGTGTTGGAACTGGCGCGTAGCGGAGCCAGTCTGAACGGCGTGGTCACCTTCCACGGCAATCTGGATACCCCACATCCCGAGCAGGCCAGGAACATCAAGGGCATGGTGCTTGTGAACCACGGCGCCGATGATCCTTTCGTGAACGCGGATCAGGTGAAGGGTTTCGAATCCGAGATGCGCGCCGCGGGAGTGGATTGGCGCCTGGTTCAATACGGCGGCGCTGTGCACGGTTTCACCAATCCCAATGCCGGCTCCGACAATTCCAAGGGCATGGCCTACAATGCCAAAGCCGACAAACGCTCCTGGCAAGCAACGGTGGATTTCTTCCGCGAGATCTTTTCCAAGCAGTCCCCCGGGTAACCCGATACACCGGCATCCTCTGCGGCAAGTCCCAGCGGCGCCGCAACATCCGGTCGCTTGCTATCTTTGCCTCTATGGAAGACCTTCTCGCCGCCCGATCGCAAATGGCGGTCTCCCTCGGCTTTCATATCATATTCGCGTCCATCGGCATGGCCATGCCTTTTCTCATGGCCCTCTCCCACTACCGCTGGATCCGCACCGGCAAAACCGTCTACCTTGATTTGACCAAGGCCTGGTCCCGCGGCGTCGCCATCTTCTTCGCCACCGGCGCCGTTTCCGGCACCGCTTTGTCCTTTGAACTGGGCCTGCTATGGCCCAGGTTCATGGAGCACGCCGGTCCCATCATCGGCATGCCCTTCTCCTGGGAAGGCACGGCCTTTTTCCTGGAAGCCATCGCCATCGGGCTGTTCCTGTACGGCTGGAAACGCCTTTCCCCCTGGGTGCACTGGAGCGTGGGACTGGCGGTGGGGGTAACCGGGGTGTTATCGGGGATCTTCGTGGTATGCGCCAACAGTTGGATGAACAACCCGGCGGGCTTTGAGTGGTTCGACGGGAATGCCTTGCACATCGATCCGGTGCGCGCCATGTTCAATCCGGGCTGGAAAACCCAGACCTTGCACATGACCCTGGCGGCCTTCGAGGCTACCGGCTTCGCCGTGGGCGGCATCCACGCCTTGCTGCTCTTGCGCCGTCCCGGTTCCGCCTTGCATCGGGAAGCTTTCAAAATCGCCTTGCTGATCGGTTCGCTCGCCGCCCTGCTACAACCCCTGAGCGGGGACAGGCTGGCCAAGGGCACGGCCATCCGTCAACCGGTAAAGCTGGCCGCCATGGAAGCCCATTTCCATACCGAGCGCGGCGCCTCCCTGCTCATCGGCGGGATCCCGGACGTAGCCGGGAAACGCGTACGTTACGGGATCAGGATCCCCTACGCCCTCAGCTTCCTGGCGCGCGGGGATCTCCACGCCGAGGTCAAAGGCATGGAAGAGTTCCCGGAAAGCGATTGGCCCCCGGTATTGGTCGTACACGCGGCCTTCCAAGTCATGGTAGGCGCCGGTTCCGCCCTGGCCGCGCTTGCCTTGGCCTTCCTCTTCTTCAGCGCGCGGATGCCGCGCCTGCTCCTGCATCGCCGCTTCCTCATCGCGGCCGCGCTGGCCACGCCCCTGGGGTTCGTGGCCTTGGAAGCGGGCTGGACCGTCACCGAAGTGGGCCGGCAGCCCTGGATCATCTACGGGATCATGCGCACGCGCGATGCCTTGACCCCCATGCCGGGGCTGGTATATCCCTTCCTGGTCTTCACCACCGTATACGTTTTCCTGGCGGCCGTGGTCGCTTGGCTCATGGTCAGGCATATCCGGGCCGCGGACAAGGAGTTCCCTTCCGCTTCCGCCTCCGCCCCCGACCGGCCCGGAGGTTTGCATGCCTGAGATCCCGGCGGGCGGATCCGCCATGCTTTGGGTGGTCATCCTGTTCCTGGGCCTTTCCCTGTTGCTGTATTGCCTGCTGGCGGGCGCCGATTTCGGTGCGGGGATCCTGGAGATCTTCATGGGGCGGGACCACCGCAGGACGCAACGGGAAATCATCGACCGGGCCTTGGGACCCGTTTGGGAGGCCAACCATATGTGGCTGATCCTGATGGTCGTCATCCTCTTCATGGGCTTCCCCCTGGTTTACAGCAAGGTCTCCACCTATCTCCATCTGCCGCTCACCGCCATGCTTATGGGCATCATCGCGCGGGGCTGTTCTTTCACCTTCCGCCACTACGATGCCGTCAAGGGGCGCTCCCAGCGGCTCTATACGCTTTTCTTCATCTACTCGAGCGTGTGGACGCCCTTTTGGCTGGGGGTGGTGACGGGAGCACTGGTGCCCGGGGGAGTGGGCCTGTCCCGCGCAGGGTATCTGGAAGGTTACGTATGGCCCTGGCTGCGGCCGTTCCCGCTGGCCCTGGGCGCGTTCACCGTTTCCCTGTTCGCCTTCCTGGCGGCCGTCTACCTGATCGGGGAAAGCCGGGAAAAGATCATCCGCGAGCGATTCGCGCGGAGGGCCTATCTCTCCAGCGCCGCGGCCATGGTTTCCGGAGGGTTGGTTTTCTGGGCCGCGCAAAAGGATGGGGTGGACTTGGCTGCCCGTTTTATGGGTTCCCCCGCCTCGCTGGCCTGCGTAGCCGGGGCGACCCTGATCATGCCGCTCATTTGGCTGGGTCTGGCCCGCGAATGGGGCTGGGCCTCGCGCGTGCTGGCCGGCGCCCAGGTGACGTTGATTCTGGCGGCTTGGTTCGCGGTGCAATTCCCCACTTTGGTCAAAATGGCGGACGGCCATGACCTCACCTTTTTCAACGCCCATGCCCCCGAGGCCACCCTGGATCAGTTGGGCATAGCCCTTTTGGCAGGCTCGGCGCTGGTGCTGCCGTCCCTCTTCTTCCTATTTTCAGTTTTCAAATCGGAAGGCGCGGGCAGCGGGGAACAGTGAACCGCCGGGAACCGGGAACCCGGGCGGGGACCCGGAAAACGGCCATCAGGCGGTATCATCCTCGGACCGCAGCCGCACGACGGGATCCCCCCGTGACCCAGAGGTTACCGTAACCTGTATGGGACGGCAGCAAACCGTGCAATCGCTGATGAATTCCTGGGGGAGGTTCCCGCTGGTGTCTATTTCCAGGCTCTGGCGCTCGCCGCAATAGGGGCAGCGGGAGGCGAAATCGCGTAAACCGTCCATATCCGTGAATCTAGGTTTTCTTTGGCGGTCCCCAACGCCTTTTGTTTATTGGAATTGATGTCGAACCTTCATCGGAGCAGCATGCGCAGAAGCATATGGATATTCGTATCGGTTTCCATCCTGCCCCTGGTCCCTGCGGACGCGGCCGGATTCGCCTTTTTCTCCCATCCCAAGGGAGAATCCGTCCAAACCCTGTTACGCCTCAAGCTGGCTGCGCTGGATTCCTCGGGCAAGCTGGTCCGGCCGCGCGGGACCATACTCAAGTCCAAGGATCTTTCCGCCTTCTACCTGAAACGGGAACAGAAGCCCGCCTGGTTTTCCCACGGCCGACCCGTGCGGGGCGCATGGCAATTGCTCGATGCGGTGCGCCAATGCGGCCTGGAAGGCCTGGAACCCGGGGACTATCATTCCGGGGGCCTTGACTCCTTGCTACGCGGTTTCAACCGCAAGATTTTCTGGCGGCAAAGGAGCGATCCGGCAACCGTGGCGGATCTCGACATCCTGCTCTCGGACGCGTTTTTGAAATTGGGCCGACATCTTCTCACGGGACGGGTGCGGCCGAAAATCCCGCAGGACATCTGGCATGTTGGCCAGGAGAAAATCGAACTGCCGGCGTTACTCGATCAATGCCTGGCGGAAAGGCGCGATCTGCGCGATTGCCTGCAATCGCTGACGCCGCCGCAACGGGAGTACGGGCAGATGAAATATTGGTTGCGCGAATACCGCAAGCTGGCGGAACAGGGCGGTTGGACGGCCATCCCGGAGGGTCCCGCCATCGGCCCCAACAGCTCCGGACCACGCGTGGCCGCGTTGTGCCGCCGCCTCAAGGTAACCGGGGAAATGGGCTGGGGCGGTTGCGGCGAATCCTTTTCCGGCGGGCTCGGCGAGGCGGTAAAACGGTTCCAAGGCAGCCACGGACTCGCCGCCAGCGGGGTGGCAGATGCCCCGACTTTGCGCGCCCTCAACGTGCCCGTGGAAGATCGCATCGATCAAATCGAACTCAACCTGGAATGCTGGCGCTGGCTCCCGCAGGATCTGGGGGATCGCCACGTGCGCGTCAACATCGTGGACTTCCGCTTGGGAGCCTTTGAAAACGGCTACGAGGCTTTTTCCATGAAGGTGGTGGTCGGCCGCAAGGAGGACAGCACGCCGGTTTTCAGCGATCGGGCCGTGGCCGTGCAGCTCAATCCATCCTGGAACGTGCCGGCCAACATCGCCGGGACGGAAATGCTCCCGGAACTCAGGAAGGATCCGGACTACCTGGCCAAGCACGATATGGAATTGCTTGGTGATTGGTCCGAAAGCGCGCCCGTGATCCGCACCGATTCCGTGGACTGGTCGCAGGTTTCCGATCAGGATTTCAAATTCCGCATCCGCCAGAAGAACGGGGACGCCAGCGCGCTGGGACGGATCAAGTTCGTCCTCACCAACCCGTACAACATCTATCTGCACGATACGCCCGCCAAGCAATATTTCGATCACGACAAACGGGCCCTCAGTCATGGTTGCGTGCGGGTGGCCGATCCGCCTAAGCTGGCCTTGTGGATGCTGGGGACGGACTCGGGATGGACCCCCGCGCGCCTGGATTCCGCGATCGCCAAGGGCGAGGAAAGCTTTGTCCCGGTGCCGGGAAAGGGCGTGCCCGTACACATCCTGTATTGGACGTGCTTCGTGGACAACCAAGGCGGCCTGCAATTCCGTCCCGACCTCTATAATTGGAACCGCAAGATGGAGGCCGCCCTGGTCCGGAAAGCGAAGTCGTTTTGAGGGCTTTCCCGCGAGGCCTGGGCCTGGCGCTGGCATGCGCCATCCTCGCGCGGGCTTTCGATCCGGGCAAGGCGGACTTCCAGGTCCGTTACAAAGAGGAAATCTCCCCTTACCGTATCAACGCCGTTTTCCTTATGCCGGGGGAAGTCCTCCGGCTGGATATTCCGGAGGCGGATTCGGGCCGATTCCAATTCGAGTTCGACGCCGGGCGGGGCGGAATCGATACCACGGGCCGGCTCATGCGTTCCGGTCCGCGCTCCTGGAAATGGAAAGCGCCCGATACCACCGGCTTTTCCCAACTCAGGCTTATCCGGGAGCCGGGCGGCGACACCGTAGGGTTCAACGCCTTCACCATGGTACCCGCCGCCGAAATGAAAGGGGAGTACCTCCGAGGTTACCGTATCGGGGAATACCCTCCGCTCCCGGCCGGAAAAACCGGGTTCTACCGGCCTCCCCCGGGCTTCGTGAAGTTGGATGCGGTAAGCGCGCAGGCGATGGTATCCCCGCATTTCCGGCTGGGCCAATTCGCCTGCAAGCAGTCGGCGGATCTTCCGGCCTACCTTGTCCTCAAGGAGCGCCTGCTCTTGAAGTTGGAAATCCTGCTGGAGACCGCCAACGATGCCGGCTTCGCATGCGACACGTTCCACATCATGAGCGGATACCGCACGCCCTTCTACAACCGCTTGCTAGGCAACGTGAAACTCAGCGCCCACCAATTCGGGGGCGCGGCGGATATTTTCATCGATGCCGATCCGGAGGACGGGGAAATGGATGATCTGAACGGGGATGGGAAGATCGATGCCGCCGATTCCGACCTGCTCATCAATCTGGTGGATGCGCTATCGCGGAACGAGACCTTTATCCCGTATTTGGGAGGCATAGGCAGGTACGATAGGAATCAGTCCCATGGGCCATTCGTCCATGTGGACGTTAGGGGCTTCCGGGCGCTTTGGTGAAATAGCCGCTGATTTGCCAGGAGCCTTACGCTTTCCCTCCTCCCATTAACCGCTCCGAGAGCGAGCCCAATTCGGAGAATCCCTTCGGATCCCTATCCATCAGGATGAACTCCCTTACGGTCTCGACGCCGAGCAGAATGAGCAGGGTAACAATGGACAACGCGATTACGATGTATAGGGACGGTTCCATCCATCACCTCCTTCTGGCTTACCGGTAATGTATCTTCCATGGAGAGGCAGAGTAGATTTTTTGAATACAATCGTGACGGATATGGCAAAGAAATCAGCCCAAATTCCACAACCGGTCTGCTGAGGGTAAAGTTAACCGGCCTGGAAACCGTGCTTACTGGCTGGAAGCGGAATCGGCTCCTATGAATGGACGACTTTTGCGCCGCGTGGTATACTCGCTCCATGTCCGCAGTACCAACCAATCGCAACGCCTTCTTCCGTCACTTGATCCTCTGCGGCGCCCTGGCCTTATGCCTCTCTGTCCTGGCGGGCTGCATAACGGATGCCCCCGGCCAATCCGCCGCGTCTCCGTCGGCATCCGAGGCCTCCGTTGGCCCCAACGCATTGCGGGATCAATCCGCATCCGGTCCATCCGTGCCGGCGGGTTGCACCCGCGAATGGAGCGCTGCCGCCATGGACTCGGTGCTCGATTGCCCGGACATCCGCCCTCCCAACAAGCCCAAGTAAAAAGACGCGCATAAAAAAACCGCCGCTCCCAAGGGAACGGCGGTCTTTACCGTTGGGTAACGTTTAAGTTACTGAGCGGCGGCGGTCGAGGTCTTGGCTTCCTTCTTGCCAGCGGCGGCGCTGACGCGGACCATGGAAGCGGTCTTGGCGCCATTCTCTTCCGTATACTTGACGGAAACCTTCTGATCCTTGACCACGTCGGCAATCTTCACTTCCTTCTTGCCCTGGGCAATCTTGGCGGTGGGAGCGATGGTGAAGGTCTCTTCGCCTTTGCTGCCTTTGACTACCAGGGTGTTCGCGATCGCGTCGCTGGAAACGACCGTACCGGTGAACGTCTTGGCCTTGGCGGCGGGGGCTGCCTTGGCGGGGACTGTTGCGGGAGCGGTAGCCGCCGCAGGAGCGGCTTTGGCTTCGGCGGCCGGAGCGGCTGCGTCAGCGGCGAAAGCGGAAGCGCCGAAAGAAAGGGCTGCGACCACGGCGAGTTTGGAAAGGGTCTTGAACTGCATTTGGTTCTCCTTGAGAGTGATGATTGGAACACGCCTCGATCCGGATTGGAACGCGGTCGATTCACAGATCCTTACCATTGCAAAGTCGGTGCCATCCCGGACCCGGTTTCGCACCGGCAAGAACGCTTAATTTAAAGGCAGGGGAGTGGATAACCAAAGAATCGAAAATCGGTAACCCATATGGGTTACCAGCGTGCACCATATCGTCAACTTCCCTTAAGACCGAACTTCATAGCGCGGTACTGGAAGGTGCGATAAGTCATTCCCAATAATTTCGCCGCATCGGCCATGTTTCCCTGGGAGCGGGTCAATGCCTGGGCCAGGAGATTCCTCTCCCAATCCTCGAAGACCAAGCCGCTGACGGGAATTTCAAAACCGGAGGAATCGTTGCCGCCGGGACCGCTTGCGCTGCGGCGGTTTTCCTCCCGCAATTCAAATGGGAGATCCGCCGGGGTTATCTCCGCGGCCTTGGTGAGCACGGTGATGCGTTCCATTACGGCCTGCAACTCCCGCACGTTCCCGGGCCAATCGTAGGCGATCAACATCCGCAGGGCTTCCGCCTGGATCGTTTTCGCGCGCGCGGATTTGGACAGGAAATGCCGTACCAGGGCGGGCACGTCCTCCTTGCGATCCCGCAAGGGAGGAATGACGATGGGAATGACGTTGATGCGGTAGAACAAATCCTCGCGGAAGGCCCCTTGGCGGATGGCTTCGGCCAGATCCTTGTGAGTGGCGGCGATGACCCGGATATCGATTGGAATGGTCATGGTACCGCCCACGCGGCGGATTTCCCGCTCCTGGAGCACGCGCAACAGCTTGGCCTGCGTGCTCAGGGACATGTCCCCCACTTCGTCCAGGAACAGAGTTCCGCCATGGGCCGATTCTATCAGGCCAATCTTGCGGGCGGCCGCGCCCGTGAAGGAGCCTTTCTCATACCCGAACAATTCCGTCTCCAGCAACGTCTCCGGGAAAGCCGCGCAATTGATGCCCAGCATAGGACGCGATCCCCGCGCCCCTTGCAGATGGACCAGGCGCGCGATGCGTTCCTTGCCGGTCCCGCTTTCGCCCCGGATCAGCACGGTGGCGTCGCTCTGCGCCACCATGGTCACCATCTCCAGGATGTTTTTCATGGCGCCGGACTCCGCTATCAGGCCTTCCCCCAGCTTTCCGTGCAGTTCCTGGCGCAAGCGCTTGCTCTCCATGCGCAGGGAATATTTCTCCGCCGCGCGCTCCGCAACCAACAACAGCTCCTCTTTTTCCAAAGGCTTGGTCAGGTAGTCGTACGCGCCCAGGCGCATGGCCTTTACGGCCGTATCCACAGTGCCGAAGGCGGTGATCACCACCACCTCCGGGGGCAGATCCAGTTTGGACATGGCTTCCACCAAGGCCAATCCACCGCGTCCCGGCATCTTCAGATCCGTGAGCACCACGTCCGGCTGGAAATCGCCCACGCTCTCCTCCGCCTGGTCCACGTTCTCGGCCACGGCGATGCGATGGCCCGCGGCCTTCAGGATATCGGACATGATCCGCCGTTGCGCGGCTTCGTCGTCCACGATCAGGATTTTCGCCATTGGATCAAACCTCCGCCGGAAGGGTGAGTTCCATGGTCAACCCGCCCTCCGGATTGTTACGGGCGACGATGCGCCCGCCATGTTCTTCCATGATGCGCCGGACCAAGGCCAGCCCCAGCCCGGTGCCGCCGTCCCGCTTGGTGAAATACGGTTCAAAAATAAGTTCCAGATTTCCCGGATCCACGCCTTTGCCGTCATCGGAAACCTGCATTTTGAGCATCCCCTCTTCGTCGATACGCGAGCGGATTGAAATGTTCCCGCCCCGGCCCACAGCCTCGATGGCGTTCAACAGGAGGTTCAGCAATACCAGGCGCAGTTGTTCCTGATCGGCTACCAGCAGCAGATCGAATGCGGTACTGGACTTGAATCCCACGCCTTTGGTAGCCAATTGCTGTTTGACCATTACCTCCACCTGATCGATCAATTCCGCCAGGCGAAAACGCACTTTTTGCAATTTATGCGGGCGCCCCAGGGCGATGAAATCCCCTACCACGGTGTTCAAGTGCTTGACCTCGGACTTGAGCGAAGAAACCAGGTCCAGGTAGTCCCCGCGGCGCGCGGCATCCTCGGGACGGAACTGATCGCCGAGATGGTCCGCGGTAAGGTTAATCAGGTTGAGGGGGTTGCGGATCTCGTGCGCCAGGCTGGAGGCAAGCTCGGCCAGGATGGCCTGGCGTTCCATCTGGCGCAAACGCTCCTCCAATTCCTTCTGCTCCGCCAGCTTCAGGATCATGCCGTTGAAGGAGAAAGCCAGGCGTCCCATTTCATCCTTGCCCAGCCCGTTGGTACGCACGGTGAGATCCCCGAAGGCTACCCTCTCCGCGGCCGAGCTGAGGATGCGGATAGGCTTGTTCAGCCGGTGCAGGATGAAAAAAGAGGCGCCGCACGCGAACAGCAAAGCCGTCATGGCGATGAACATGTTCTTCACATAGGCTTCCCGCAGCAGGTGGCGGAAATCCGTCAGCGAAATGGAGGTCTGCACCAGGCCGATCACGCGGTCATCCCTGATCAGAGGCATACGCACTTCGTAGCGGATCCGCTTACCGGAGTTGCCGGAATCCTGCACGCCGAACTGCTCCTGTACCACTATCTCTTTGCCGCTCAAGGCCTTCTCCTGGCGGCCGATCCGCTTGGGATTGCTGGAGGCGATCACCTCGTGGCGGTTGCTGACGATGGAAACTTCCTTCACGCCTTTCTTGGCCTTGAATTCTTCGATGAACTTCTCCAGGAACTCCCGGTCCGGGCCTTTTTCCGAAGAGAGTTTCCGGGTGGAGAAATGCACCGTATTGACGATGTCCTGCAAATCCGCTTCCACCTCACCCAGCAGCTTTTTCGCATTCTGGTAGTTGAAGTAGGCCATCAGGCCCACCACGGTAAGCAGTAGCAGGATGAAAACCAGCATCAGTTTGGTCTGGAAACGCATGGATCCCCGTGGTGATGCCACGGAAATTAGCAAATCCGGGGCCACAACTTTCGGGGCGCCCTATCCCGGTCCAATCGGGTATGGCCCGGATCAAATACATTCCGATGATTTGAGTCCTGGCCTCAAAAACCAACCACCCCGGATAATGGAGCGGAATGTTAGACAGCCAACAAGTAGCCCAACTCCTCTTCAACCACCAGCTCGCCACCCAAGAGCAGATCATGGCCTGTTGGCCATACATCACGGACGGAAAAGATGTGGGCATGCTTCTGACGGAGCAGGGGATCATTTCCCGGCAAACCTACCAGGAGATGGCGGCCTACCTGCAAACCCAGGCCACCCCGGTCCAAGCCGCTCCCGATTCCTATCCGGCCGCGCCGGGATCGCAAGCTCCCGTGTCCGGCCTGGGCGAACCGCCCCCGGGGGAAGGAAACGAAGAGACCTTCATCGACCTCAACGATGCCAACTGGTCCGCCGCCGCCCCGGATGAAGAGGAACCGGCCCACAAAAAATCCAGCCGCGCCGATCATGCTGTCAAGAAAGCCTCCGCTTCGGTCGCCCTGCCGCAAAATGAGCCGGCCCATGGCGCGGACACGGCCTCCGCCGCGACCCCTTCGCCTGCCCCCGCCGGGGCGGGCTTCGCCGCCCACGCCTATGCGTCCGGTCCGCAGGAACCGGCAACCAACGGCGGCCCCATCGTGGTACCGGAGAAGCTTGGATCGGAGGCCAGTTGGCAGGAGTTGCTGGCTTATTCCCGGCATCACGACGCCGCCGATTTGCATCTCTCGGCGGGGAACCCCATCCTGCTGCGACGGTACGGAACCTTGCAGGCGGCCACCTCCACGTCCATGGAACAATCTTCCTTGCGGGGATGGGTAGAACGCGCCCTGACGCATGAACAGATGCAGGACTTCGAAGAGAAGGGCGATCTGGAGTTCATATATACCCTGCCGGGCTGGGGACGCTACCGGGTAACCGTGCTCAAGCAGCGCCGCGGATGGGACGTAACGGCGCGCATCATCCCCAACCGCATCCGCTCCTTCGAGGCGGCGGGCCTGCCGGAGCACTGCCGGGAATTGACCAAGTGGGCCCAGGGCCTGGTGCTGGTAACGGGTCCGGTGGGATGCGGTAAGACCAGCACGCTTTCGACGCTGGTGGAAATGGTGAACCAGGAGCGCCATGACCACATCATCACCATCGAAGAGCCCATCGAAATCCTCTACGAACCCGCGCATTGCCGCATCACGCAGAGGCAGATAGGACCGCACACGCTTTCGCGCGATGCCGCCTTGCGCGCCGCGCTGCGCGAGGATCCGGACATCATCGTGATATCCGAACTGCGCGATCTGGATACCATCCGCCTGGCGGTGTCCGCGGCTGAGACGGGCCATCTGGTTTTCGGAACCATGAACACCACCAACGCCGCGCGCACCTTGTACCGCCTGGTGGACTCCTTCCCTCCGGAAGAACAGGGCATCATCCGCAACATGATTTCCGAATCCCTGCGCGGCGTCATCTCCCAGCAACTGGTCCCGCGCAAGGACGGATCCGGCATGCAACCGGCCTTTGAAGTGCTGCTGGTCAATACCGCCGTGGCCAACATGATCCGCAAGGACGAAGCCCATCAACTGCATACGGCCATGCTCACGGGCAAATCCTCCGGCATGGTCCTGCTGGATGATTCGCTGCGCGCCTTGGTGGAAAAGGGAATCGTCGATCCGTCCGAAGCGATGCTGCGGGCCACCGCACCCAAGGACTTCGAGAAATACGGCGGCCGGAGATGAGACGGGAGGGCGCATGGCCCAGATAGATGCCTTGTTCCGGGAAATGGCCGCCTTGGGCGGATCGGACCTGCATCTCGAGCAGGGACGCAAGCCCAAAGCCCGCGTGAACGGTGACCTGGTGGATTTGGATTCGCCCAGCCTGACGGAAGGGCAACTGCGGGAGTTGCTGGGGGAAATCGCCGGGCAGGAGCGCTGGGGCAAGTTCGAGAAGATCGGCGATCTGGATTTCGCCTACGCCATGGGGGACGAAGCGCGCTTCCGCGCCAATTATCTGAAGCAGTTTTCCGGGTTCGGGGCCGTGTTCCGCATCATCCCCAGCAAGGTCTTGTCGCTGGAAGACCTGGGTGCGCCGGAGGTGTTCAAGAGCTTCGCGGACATGACCTCCGGTCTGGTGGTGGTAACCGGTCCCACCGGCAGCGGCAAGTCCACCACCTTGGCCGCCATCATCGATCATATCAACTCCAGCCTTTGCCGCAAGATAATCACCATCGAAGAACCGGTGGAATTCGTGCATCGCTGCAAGCAATCCATCATCTCCCACCGCGAAGTGGGGGAGGATACATCGTCCTTCATGGATGGGCTTAAGGGGGCGCTCAAGAGCGACGTGAACATAGTGCTGGTGGGCGAAATGCGCGATCGCGAAACCATCGAGCTGGCGCTCACTGCGGCCGAAATGGGCATCCTGGTGTTCGGGACCCTGCATACCAACTCCGCCGCCAAGACCATCGATCGCATCATCGACGCCTTCCCGGCCAAAAAGAAAAACCAAATCCGTTCCCTGTTGGCCAACAGCCTCAAGGGCGTGGTGGCGCAGCAATTGGTGAAAAGCGCGGATGGCAAGCGCCGCTGGGCCGCGCATGAGATCCTCCTGAATTGCTCCGCCCTGCCCGGCATCATCCGCGCGGGCGAAACCATCAAGCTGAACTCGGTGATGCAGACCAACCGCCAGATAGGCATGGTGACCCTGGACGATTGCCTTCTGGAAATGATCAAGGCCGGCAAGATCACCCTGGACGCAGCCTTCATGAAGGCGCTGGACAAATCGCGCTTCCGCGCCTGATTTGAATTACCTTTTCGTCGGGAGCGGCATCGGACACCGCCGCGTCCCGAGCAAGGATACCAGCATGCGGAACGATGTCAAAGCCAAAGTGATCCAGGTGATTGAAGTGGAACATATCCGCGGCGGCAGCGCCGATAACGAACCCCTGCGCCCCGTAAAAACCTATTGGGATCTGAAAGGGACCTTCCTGGCCGAATACGATCCCATGATGGATCTGATGACGGAAAGTTACGGGAAGAAGGCCCAGTCCCTGGAAGGCCCGCTGTAATAAGCGCCCGGTTATCCTTTTTCCAACGCTTGCAACCTGGCGTAAAGCCCCGCGATGGCGGAAGCGGATCCACCGGCCGCCGCAATCGCCTGCAAGGGCCTTTCGTATATGGCTTCCAGTTCCATGGGCCTCCCCGCATCCCTATCCAGCTTCATGCTGGGTTCATAGGGCGCCATCTTATCCGTATCCTCCAGCATCCGGTCCCGGAACCGGTCCGGGAGGGCGCAACCGCAAAGCTTCCCGCCCTCGATCACCTCATCCATCAATCCCGTTATTTGCGCGCGTAGCATGGGATCGCGCAGCGCTTGCAAAGTGTCCTTCCCGGAATAGGCGCAGACCCCGTTAAAGGGGATGTTCCAAACCAGCTTGCGCCAACGCGCGGCGCGCCAATCCTCCTGCATGCGGATTTCCACTCCTGCCGCACGGAGATCCTCCCCCGCCTCCCGCATCGCGGAAGTTACCCCCTGCGGACCCTCCGGCGAATAGGCGGCCAGGGTAACGGCGCCATAGTCCAGATGGCGGATCCATCCCGGCCCCGCCTTGCGCGAGCAGAGGAAGCACAGCCCGCTCAGGACATGCGCCCCGGGCGCCGCTTGAGCTGCCTGTCGCTCCGGGTCCAATCCATTCTGGAGCACCAACACTGTCCCCCCGGGCTTCAACACATGGGGCAGGACATCTTTCAGGTGGATATTCTCCGTGGTCTTCCATGCGACGACCGCCACGTCGCAACGGGGCATCGCTTTCGCATCCGCGTAGGCGTTCACGTCCGGAAGCAGAAAGTCTCCCTGAGGGGAATCCACCCGCAAGCCCTTGGCCAGGATATGGGCATAGTCCGATCGGACCAGAAAGCTGACCTGCCTGCCGGACCTTTGCAGGAGGGCGCCGTAGTAACCGCCCACGGCGCCGGTGCCGATTATCGCGTAGCTGGACATCGCCTCAAGCCCCAAAACCCGCAAGCATTTCCGGATAGCCGCCCAATTCCATCCTATTCCTCACCGGAAGCCGCACCCCGGTTAATCCGCCCGGGACCCAGGCCTGGGAAAAACCTAGCTTCTTTAGTAAAATTTACGCCCAAGATAATACCCGGTATTTTCCCGAGGGGTTCCCTAAGGGTAATGGCTTCCGGGCTTTAAGGAGTTCTATCATGCCGCAGATTAAAGGTAAACGGGTAGTCGTCACCCTGGAATGCACCGAGGCGCGTCCCCTCGGCCTGCCCCCTTCCCGTTATATGACCACCAAGAACAAGAGCAAGCAATCGGGTCGTATCGAGAAGAAAAAGTACAATCCCTTCATGCGGAAGCATACGCTCCACCGCGAAGTGAAATAACCTCGGACAGCGTCTTAGGCAGCGGGGCCCGGCCCCTTTGCGCAAGGCGCGCTTCGCACTCGGGGACGAAAATGCCTTCCATCTTCACCCGTATCATCAAAGGGGAAATCCCCTGCGAAAAGATCCTCGAGGACGCGCGCTGGTTCGCCTTCCTGGATATCCGTCCCATCAATCCCGGCCACACTTTGGTGGTCCCCAAGGTCGAAGTAGACGAGCTTTTTGAAGTGGCCGATGAGGTTCTTTCCGGCGCCATGCCCTTCGCCAAGCGGATAGCCCTTGCCTTGAAGCAAAGCGTGCCCTGCCGCCGCGTAGGCATGCTGGTGGCGGGCTTTGAAGTCCCCCACGCGCATATGCACCTGGTGCCGATTTCGTCCGAAGGCGAACTGAGCTTCAACCGCGCGCGCGCGGCCCAGCCCCAGGACCTGGCCACGCTGGCCAAAACCATCCGGGAACACTTGTGAAAAAATCCCGGGCCGCCAAACCGGCCGTTCCCAAGCCAGGTAACTCCCAGGTTTCCCCCGGCAATGCCGGGGAACCGCAGCCGATGCCGGTGGACGCCCTCTGCTCCGACATGCTGCGCCGTCCGCGCCGCAATCGGCGCACGGCCTCCTTGCGCGCCATGTTGCGCGAAACGGAATTGACGCCCGCCCATTTGATCCTGCCGCTCTTCGTCACGGAAGGCAAGAACCAGCGCAGTCCCATCCGCTCCATGCCCGGCATCGATCGCCTGAGCCGCGATCTCATCATCAAGGAGGCCAAGCGCGCGCTGGGCCTGGGGATTGGCTCCGTGGCCTTGTTCCCCGTCATCGCGGAGGCGCTGAAGGATACCATCGCTTCCGCCTCCGCCCTGGACGACGGTCTTTTGCAACGGACTATCCGCGATCTTAAGGCCGCCGTCCCGGGAATCACCGTCATCACGGACGTGGCCATGGATCCCTATTCCAGCGACGGCCATGACGGATTGGTCAACGGGGGAAAGATCCTGAACGATGAATCCCTGCCCCTCCTGGCGGCCATGGCCCTGGCGCAGGCCCGCGCCGGCGCCGATATAGTCGCGCCTTCGGACATGATGGACGGTCGCGTAGGCTACCTGCGCCGCGCTTTGGACGCGCAGGGCTTCACCGACGTCGGCATTCTCGCCTATACCGCCAAATACGCATCCTCATTTTACGGGCCTTTCCGCGAAGCCCTGGACTCCGCGCCCAAGCATGGCGATAAGAAAACCTATCAGATGGATCCGGCCAACCGCCGCGAAGCCCTCTTGGAAGCGGAACTGGACGTAAAGGAAGGCGCCGACATGATCATGGTCAAGCCCGCGCTGGCCTACCTGGACGTGATCATGGCGGTCAAGGCGGCCGTGAACGTGCCCGTGGCCGCCTACCATGTGAGCGGCGAATATGCCATGGTCAAAGCCGCCGGGCAATTGGGCTGGCTGGACCCCAATGCCGCCATGCTGGAGTCCTTGCTGGCCATCCGGCGCGCGGGCGCTGACGCTATCCTGACCTACGCGGCGATGGAAACGGCTGAGCGGTTGAACGGATGAAGACAAAACCGAATTTTGCAAATTGTAAATTGCAAATTGAAATCTGCAAATTGAAATGCGCTCAATTTGCAAAGATTTTTCCCGCCCCGAGACACGCTTAATCCCATGCTCACCGACCTTCACCTCCAGAAATACCTCCAGGGAATGCTCTCCGACAAGGAGTCGAAGGAACTGGAAGCGATCCTGGAAAAGAATCCGGAGATGCGGGCGAAGCTGGAATCGCTCAAGAACCAGAGCGAAGTGCTAGGCAAGCCCGCCTGGCAGCGCATCCATCTGGAACGCAGCTCCCGCCGCGGCAGCCGCACGCGCTATACCACCTTGCTCCCCGCTTTATTGATGCTGGTGGTGGTGCTGATGGTCGCGCAGCACTGGTTCGCGCGGCCGGGGGAGAATTCCACTTTCACCATGAGCGGCGGAAACGGCGCGGGCGTGGAATTGCTGTACAACTCCAAAAGCGGATGGCGTTACCTGGACGCGGATTACAAAGGCTCGGACAGCCTCACCTTTTCGGTGCGCATCCCGGGCGCCTTCCATGTAGCGGTAGCCGCGGTATACGGCAATGGCCCGGACGCGGAAGTGTTCATGGCCTGGCCGGATTCCCCGGATCGTCTTTACGATCAAAAGTCCGCCAAACCGGTTTTCCTCCCCGCTTACCGTCCCCAAGGTCCCAAAGGCGCGCAGCCAGACGGCGCCCCGGCCCTGGGACAAGGTGCGGCTTTCGCATCCGGCCCCGCTTCGATTCCACCCAGCCAAATCGTGGTCTTTTACGACGACGCCCCGCTTCCGGAGCTCAACACATCTCGCATCCTGGACCTGCTCGCCTCGCATGGAAACGAGCGGGGCGGTCTCGATTTCCAATACCAAGTCTTTTCCGCTGGCCGTTGATCCCGTTTAATTGGCAAAATTGACAGCGAAGGACCGGAATGGTATTTTCCGTGGCCGCTGTTACTGATTATTTGGGCAGTAATGGAACGGTCCACAGCCGACTACAATATCCGTGGAGCCCGTCATGGGGCGGGCACCGGGACTCCGAATCGAACCGAGGAAACAATAGAAGATGGCTAAGCCGGCCGAAAAAATCCAGAAAAAAGAACCCTCCGAAAAAAGCGGCGACAAGGCCGGCCGGTACGATGAAAGCAGCATCAAGTCCCTGGATTGGATCGAGCATATCCGCCTGCGGCCGGGCATGTACATCGGTAAGCTGGGTAACGGTTCTTCGCCGGATGACGGCATCTACGTCCTATTCAAGGAAATCGTCGACAATTGCATCGATGAATTCGTTATGGGGGCCGGCAAACAAGTGGACATCGCTTTTTCCGAGGAAGGGATCTGCACGATCCGCGATTTCGGACGCGGCATCCCATTGGGCAAGGTTGTGGATTGCGTTTCCAAGATCAACACCGGCGGCAAATACGACGGCGAGGCCTTCAAGAAATCGGTGGGCCTGAACGGCGTAGGCTCCAAGGCGGTCAACGCCCTCTCCTCGCATTTCAAAGTCCAGTCCTTCCGCGACGGGCGCACCAAGAGCGCCGGCTTCGCGCAGGGGATGCTGGTCACGGAAGAAAGGGAAAAGCCCACCCAAGAAGCCAACGGCACCTTGATAAGTTTCCATCCGGATGGAGAACTGTTTCCCAAGTTCAAATGGGTGGCGGAATTCCTGGAAGAGCGGATCTGGTACTACGTCTACCTGAACGCCGGCCTCACCATCAACTTCAATTCCCAGAAGTACCTCTCCAAGAACGGCCTGTTGGATCTGCTTACGCGCCATACCGACGATACCAAGCGCTATCCCATCATCCATTTCAAGGATACCGATCTGGAAGCGTCCCTGACGCATGACAACTCCTATGGCGAACGCTATTACTCTTTCGTGAACGGGCAGTTCACCACCGAAGGCGGCACCCACCTGGCTGCGTTCCGGGAAGGCATCATCCGGGCCTGCAAGGATTTCTATAAGAAGGAGTTCGACGCCGCGGACGTGCGCGCCTCCATCGTGGGCGCCATCTCCATCCGCATGCACGAGCCGGTGTTCGAGTCCCAGACCAAGACCAAATTGGGTTCGACGACGTACGATGAGAAGGGCAATCCCCTGCGGACGTGGATCGTCGAGTTCGTGCGCAAGCACCTGGAGCAATACCTCCATAAGAATCCCGATACGGCCAAGGAGATGCTGGCCAAGATCCAGCAAAGCGAACGCGAACGCAAGGACATGGCCGGCATCCGCCGCCTGGCCAATGAACGCGCCAAGAAGGCCAGCCTGCACAACAAGAAACTGCGCGACTGCAACGTGCATTGGAACTCCACCCATAAGCGCCGCGAGGATTCCAGCATTTTCATCACCGAGGGAGATTCGGCTTCCGGATCCATCACCAAGGCCCGGGACGTCAATCTCCAGGCCGTGTTCTCCCTGAAAGGCAAGCCGCTCAACTGCTACGGCATGAGCAAGAAGGTCGTGTACGAAAACGAGGAATTCAATCTCCTTCAGCACGCCCTCAACATCGAGGAAGGCCTGGAAGAATTGCGTTACAACCGCATCATCATCGCCACCGATGCGGATGTGGACGGGGCGCATATCCGCCTGCTGCTGCTGACCTTCCTGCTGCAATTCTTCCCAGAATTGATCGCGCGCGGCCATGTCTATGTGCTGCAAACGCCGCTCTTCCGCGTGCGCACCAAGAAGGAAACCCTGTATTGCTATAGCGAAGCGGAGAAGGAGGCGGCCCTGAACAAGCTCGGGCGCAATTCGGAAATCACCCGCTTCAAGGGCCTGGGGGAAATCTCCCCGGACGAATTTGAAGGCTTTATCGGCAAGGATATCCGCCTGGAACCGGTGATCCTGCAAGGCGAATCCAAGGTGAACGAGATCCTGGAATATTTTATGGGCAAGAACACCCCCGCCCGGCGTGACTTCATCATCGACAACCTGAAGATCGAAGAAGACGTGGTGGAAGATGCGAAGGCGTTGGTAGCGGCACGGGAACTGGATTCCGGTGCTGCAGAAGAATGAAGAATTTTTGCAAATTGCAAATTGAAAACTGCAAATTGAAAAATGGAAGAAAAAAACTGCACGGACAAATTGCGGGCTCCGTTCAAGGGGCCCGGTAGAATGCTTTCGCATTCCCAATTTGCGATTTTCAATTTGCAATTTTCAATTTGCAAAATCTTATCATCAGGGGTTGGACCCACCAAAGGATTTCATGGCCGGCAACACTCTTAAAGACCACATCCCCCACATCCAGGACATGTACAAGGAGTACTTCCTGGACTACGCGTCCTACGTGATCACGGACCGCGCCGTGCCGCATCTGGCGGACGGACTCAAGCCGGTGCAGCGCCGGATCCTGCATTCCCTGCGCGAAGAAGAGGATGGGCGGTTCCACAAGGTCGCCAATATCATCGGGCAGACCATGAAGTATCATCCCCACGGCGATGCGGCTATCGGCGACGCATTGGTGAACCTGGGGCAGAAGAACCTTTTGATCGACACGCAGGGGAACTGGGGAGACCCCACCACGGGCGACAGCGCGGCCGCGCCCCGTTATATCGAAACCAAGCTGAGCAAGTTCGCTTTGGAGGTGGCCTTCAATCCCGCCACCACCAGCTGGCAGCGATCCTATGACGGCCGCAACCTGGAGCCGATCATCCTGCCCATGAAGTTCCCGCTGGTGCTTGCGCAAGGCGCGGAAGGCATCGCGGTGGGCCTGGCCACCAAGATCGTGCCGCACAATTTCATCGAGCTGCTGGAATGCTGCATCGCCGTGCTCAAGAAGGAGAAATACAAGCTGAGGCCGGACTTCCCCACCGGGGGTCAGGTCGACGTTTCCAATTACAACGATGGGCAATCCGGCGGAAAGCTCAAGGTGCGCGCCCGCATCGTGCAGGTGGATCCCCGCACCTTGGCCATCACGCAAATCCCTTACGGAACCACTACCGGTACTCTCATCGATTCCATCGTGACCGCCAACGACAAGGGCAAGATCAAGATCAAGCGCATTGAAGACAAGACCGCCAAGAACGTGGATATCGTCATCCATCTGCCTCCGGGCGCGGATCCGGACAAGGCGGTGGATGCGTTGTACGCCTTCACGGATTGCGAGACTTCCATTTCGCCCAATTGCTGCGTGATCTTCGAGAACAAGCCGGTATTCCTGGGCGTGACCGAGCTCCTCGAGTTGAGCGTGCAGAATACCGTCAAGCTGCTCAAACTGGAATTGGAGATCCGCAGGCAGGATCTTTCCGAGAAGTGGCATTTCAAATCCCTGGAGAAGATCTTCATCGAAGAGCGCATTTACCGGTCCATCGAGAAGTGCGAGACCTGGGAAGCCATCATCGATATCATCGACAAGGGCCTGCGGCCGTTCAGAAAGCAATTCGTACGCGACGTCACGGCGGAAGACATCACGCGCCTCACCGAGATCCGCATCAAGCGAATTTCCCGCTTCGACGGCTTTAAAGCGGATGAGGAGATGATCGCCTTGCAAAAGGACATCGGCGAGGTGGAGAAGAACCTCAAAGGCCTCACCCGGTACGCCATCGGCTATTACGAGAACCTGATCGCCAAGTTCGGCAAGGGCCGCGAGCGCAAGACCAAGATTTCCCGCTTTGACGAAATCGACGCCTCGGAAGTGATCCTGTCCAATCTCAAGGTTTACATGGATCGCGAGAACGGATTCGTGGGCACCTCGGTGAGGGACGGGGAGATCATCGGCGACAACTTTTCGACCATGGATGAAATCATCGCATTCAAGGAGGATGGCACCTTCGCCGTGACCAAGGTGGGCGATAAGAACTTCGTGGGCAACAATATCCGGCTCGCCTTCAAGTTCGACCGCTCGGACGAAAAAACCGTGTACAACATGCTGTACCGGGACGGACGCGGCGGGAATATCCTGGCCAAGCGCTTCCAAATCGGCGGCATCACCCGCGACAAGCAATATGATCTGACCAAGGGGAGCCCGCAATCGAAGGTGTTCTATCTGGAAGTACAGCCGGAAGGGCTCTCGGACAAAATCCTCATCCACTTGGTGCCGCAGCCGCGTATCAAGACGGAAATCCCCGTGAACTTCGAGGACTTTGAAGTGCGGGCGCGCGGAACCAACGGCGTGATAGTAACATCCCATGCCGTCAAAAAAGTGGAGCGGAAAACCAAGATCAAGGGGCCGGAGGACGAAAAGGGCAAGAAATAGGCTTCTTATCTTTCTTTTAATTTCAAGAAGGTGAACTTAAAAATAGTTCACCTTTTTTATTTTGATTTTTTTGCACTTTGTAACTCCTTTAAAATCAATTGATTATGTAAAATACAATCCGAATAAATGAATTTTATTCAAAAATATTTTTATTTTTATCTGTATTTTAAATTCAGAATGGGGTATCTTCGGATCATCGGGCGGATCCAACATTTCCGCCGGGAGGATACCATGAAAAACCGAAACGTATTGATCCTGACCGCCGCCGGGGCAGCCACACTTTTTTCCGCCTGCTTGTTCCAAAGCCCGGATTCGCAGGCCAACGCAACCGCCAAATTCCAATTCCAAGCCACTGCCGCCGCCTCGACATTGGCCAAGTCCGCAGCCGCGGGAGGCTTGCAGCTTTCCGACGCATCCGGAAGCACATTTACGGTGACCGAGGCGCACCTTTATGTAAAGAGCATCAAACTGGAATCGGAGGAAGGGTCGGATGACATCCAAACGGGTTGCGACTCATCCGGTAATAAGGTAATGCTGGCTAAGGAAGGCGATTCCACCGAGATCGAAGCTCCGGAGTGCGACGAGGGGCAAGATCTGAACCTTAAGGGACCATTCATCGTAGATCTGATCAACGGTACCTCTTCGCCGGAAATCGCTCCCATGACCGTTCCCGCCGGATCCTATTCCGAAATCAAACTGCGCCTGGACCATGGTAACCTTGGCGATACGTCGGCCCTCAACGGAAGCACCTTGATCGCCAAAGGGACGCTCACCCGACCCGACGGAACCAGCCGGCCCTTTTCCCTGGACCTGCGCTTGCATGAGGATCTCAAGATCAAGAGCAAGGCCGGGATAACGCTGGATGGCTCAGGCATCCACACCATTCTAGTGGCCATCAACGCCGGGGATTGGCTTGCCAAGCTGGACGTTTCGGGATGCCTGGCCTCGGATACCACGGCGGCGGGACGGGAAATCGTCGTTTCCGAAAGCTCCGCGATGGGCAAATGCCTGGACGCGGAACACATCCTCAAGGATAGCTTCAAGAAATCCTGCCAAGCGGACGAAAAGGACGAACCGGAAACCGACGGCGGCAAAGGCGCCCCAGAGGCCGATTCCGGAAAAGGCAAATAGCGCGCCCATGACGGCGGGACTCCAACCGGTTATTTTCAAAGCGAAAGTATATGACATCGCCCGACCTGTTCGCATACCTGGATTACCGCAAATACCTGCGCGACGCCCGGGAAGCGATGCAAGCGAAGGATAGGAAAGCCTCTTTCCGCGCCTTCGCCAAAGAGGCGGGCTACAGCTCTCCCAACTTCCTGCAACTGGTGATCTCCGGAAAGCGCAACCTTTCCCCCGCCAGCCTGCCGGGCACAATCCGCGCCCTGGGACTGAATAAACAGGAATCCGAATTCTTCGCCAACATGGTCGCGTTCGATCAGGCGGTAGGATTCGAAGAAAAGAATTTCCATTACCAGCGGATGCTGCGATCGCGCAAGTTCGCGGAAGCCCGGCCCATCGAGAGGGGCCAATTTGAATACCTGGATCAATGGTATCATCCCGCGGTCAGGGAAATGCTGGTGCACAAGGATTACAAGGGCGACCCCGCCTGGATAGCCTTAAGGCTGCGGCCCAAGGTCACCGTATCGCAAGTGGAGAAATCCATCCAACTACTGGGCAAGCTGGGGATGATCAAATCGGATCCGGCGACGGGAAAATGGACCCAAACCGAAATCCAGATCAGCACCCCGGCGGAAATCGAATCGCTGGCGGTGGCCAATTACCATCGGACCGTATTGAAGCTGGCGGCCGACTCAATCGAGGGATTCCCTTCCCACGCCCGCGATTTGCGATCCGTGACGCTGGGCGTCCCCAGTTCAAGGTACCGGGAAATAAAAGCCAAGATCGAGGGATTGTGGCGCGAGATCCTGGCGCTGTCGGAAACCGACGGCGCTGTCGAGGAGATCTACCAGGTTAACATGCAGGTATTTCCGCTGGCCGAAATGAAGGATGGAAAAGATGAGTGAGCGGCGCATGATTCCAACCCTTTCCCTGCTCGGCGTCTTCGCCTCCCTCTGGCTTTCCGCTTGCATTGGGGAAAGAGTCGCGGGCGGGACCGGCGTAGGCAATCCCACCAAGGGCTCGGTAACCGTCTCCATGCAGGCCGCGTCCGGAACAGAAGCCCTGGCGAAACGGGGCGCCACCCAGCCCCGGAATCCCGATGGAAGTTTCTCCGTTACGGACGCGGGCGGAACCGTATTCACCATCCGCTCCGGCTACGCGAATATCGGGAAAGTTAAACTGAAGCTTCCCGATGGTCTCGGCTGTTCCAGCGCGGATGAAACCGCCTGCCAGGCCGATGAGGTGGAAATCACGGGGCCATTCGTTGCGGATCTTATGTCGGGCGCATGGCAACCCGATCCGGGAGTATTCCGGATTCCCGTCGGCGATTACAAAAGCATCCAGGTGCGGCTGGAAGCGCCGGAAAACGACTCGCAGCCGTCCTATCCGGGATTGGCCGGGCACAGCATGATCATCAAAGGCGAATTCGCCTATGCCGGAAAAAGCGGCCGGACCTTCAGCCTGGCGCTGGACTTCAATGAAGATGCCCGCTTCGAATCCACGGCAGGCGTGGGCGTATCCGCGCAGGGCCTGAACAAGCTGATAGTCCTGCTGAACGTGGATCAATGGCTGGGCCAAGCGGACATCACCAAATGCCTGGATGACGGAAGCATCTTGCTGGACACGCTCGGGAACCTGGCCATGGACCAGGACAATGCATGCCTTGGGCTGGAGAGCTCGATCAAGGAAGCCGTAAAGGCCTCGGGGAGCATCCACGATAAGCACGAATAGGCCGGCGCGCGCATGGCTGCGCGTCCGCTCACCGCTTATTTTTTGCGTACCATCTGCAATCCGTCCCGCACGGTAAGCAATACGTTCTCGACCCGTTCATCGCAGATTATGCGTTTGTTAACCGCATCGATGGCCACCGTTTCACGGTCATGCGGTTTCAATACCAGTCCCGACCACAAAGTGTTGTCCACCAGGATCAAACCTCCGGGCCGGACCAGCTCCACGCTCCGTTCGTAGTAGGCCGGATAATTCTCCTTGTCCGCATCGATGAAGGCCAGATCGAAGAATTCCGTCAAGCCGGCCAAGGTGGCCAGGGCCGGTCCCAGGCGGATTTCGATCTTTCTTCCGTGCGGACTGGCATCGAAATAGCGCTGGGCCATGGCAGCGTGGGACTTTTCGATTTCGCAGGTGATCACCTTACCGTCCTCGGTCATCCCTTCCGCCATCGAGAGCGCGGAGTAGCCCGTGAAGGTACCTATTTCCAGCACGCGCTTGGCGCCGATAATCTGGGCCAGCATCTTGAGGGCGCGCCCTTCGAGCCGGCCCGTAAGCATTTGCGGCATCTGCATCTTCTCCTGGGTTTCCCGGAAAAGGCGTTGCAGAAGCTCCGGCTCCGGCGAAGTATGATCGAACGCGTATCGCTCCACATCCTGGTCGATGAAATTCATGTTTCACTCCCTGCGCTTGCTGTCGTTGGTTATTTGGGGCGGTCCCTGCGGCGGAACATGAATTTCAGGCCGGACCAGGTATCGTCCACGGCGCATACTTTCACGTCCACGAGGCCGCTGGACAAACCCAATTCGCGGACCTGGTTTTCCCCCAGGGAAAAGGTTCCGGCCGGTTCCCCCGCGGTTTTCGCGCCCGCGCCTTTTACCGCATTTGCCCGCAAAGGCCCTTTGGTTTTCTTGCGCCAGCAAACCCACAGCATGCCATCGGCGGCCAGCAAGCCTTTCAGCACGGGGAAAAGCATTTCCAATTCCGATTCCGAACCGCAAAAACACTGGATGAAATTGAAGGGAGCCCGCTTGCCGAGGGATTTGGCCCTGGCCTGCGCCAGGCTGACAACATAAACGGGAAAGACCCCGGGCAATGGTCCCAGGGTCTTTTCATAATGCGGAGGGACCAGGACCAATAGGGCTTTATGACCCTCCTTGATCCCCAGCTTATCGGCCAGGCTGCGCGGTGAATAGCCAGCCAAGGAACCCTCCGGATTTAATTCGCTCGCGAGGAGCGTAGAGTTTGCCCTCGCAAACTCCCTAGCGACGAGCCTAAAACCTTACCCGCGAGGAGCGTGGAGTTTGCCCCCGCAAACTCCCTAGCGACGAGCCTAAAACGCGTTCTTCTTCCACTTGGCGTTCTTGCCCAGCGCTTCCTCGATGCGGATGAGCTGGTTGTATTTGCATACGCGATCCGTGCGGCTCAGGGAGCCGGTCTTGATCTGTCCCGCGGCCGTGGCCACGGCCAGATCCGAGATGAAGGAATCCTCGGTTTCGCCGGAGCGGTGCGACGCGACCACGCCGAACTTGGCAGCTTGCGCCATGCGGATGGCCTCCAGCGTTTCCGTGAGGGTGCCGATCTGGTTCACCTTGATGAGGATGGCGTTAGCGACCTTCTCATCGATGCCGCGCTTCAAGATGGCGGGATTGGTCACGAAAAGATCGTCGCCGACCAGTTGTACTTTTTTTCCGAGCGTATCGGTCAATTCCTTCCAGCCCACCCAGTCATTCTGATCCATGCCGTCCTCGATGGAGTAGATGGGGAAATTGGCGACCAGGTCCGCGTAGAACTTGACCATGCCGCTGGGCGAATAGGCCTTGCCGTTGGACTTGTGGAACACGTACTTGTTCTTGTCCTTTTCGTAGAACTCGGAAGAGGCCACGTCCAGCGCGATCTTCACGTCCTTGCCGGGTTCGTAGCCGGCGTTCTTGACGGCCTTCATGATGGAGTCGAGGGCGTCCTTGACGCTCTTGAGATTGGGCGCGAAGCCGCCTTCATCGCCTACCGCGGTGGAAAGCCCGCGCTTCTTGAGCAGGGCCTTGAGGGCGTGGAACACTTCCACCGACATGCGCAGGCCTTCGGAGAAGGTCTTGGCCCCCACCGGCGCGATCATGAATTCCTGGAAGTCGACGGGAGCGTCCGAATGGGCGCCGCCGTTGATGATGTTGCACATGGGCAGCGGCAAAGTGTAGTTGGTGTTGCCAACCAGGTCGCCCAGGTATACATACAAGGGTTTGCCTGCGTCGGCAGCGGCGGCGCGGGCCACGGCCATGGAAGCGCCCAGCAATGCATTGGCGCCCAGCTTGCCTTTATTGGGGGTGCCATCGAGATCGATCATGAGCTTATCCAGCTCGGCCTGCTTGGAAGCGTCCTTGCCGATGAGCGCGGAAGCCAATTTGGTGTTGGCGTTCTTGACGGCCTTGGTCACGCCCTTGCCCAGATAGCGCGTCTTGTCTCCATCGCGCAGCTCCACGGCTTCGCGTTCGCCCGTGGAAGCTCCCGAAGGCACCGCGGCGCGGCCGAAAGCCCCGCTCTCCAGGGTCACGTCCACTTCAACGGTGGGGTTCCCGCGGGAATCGAGGATTTGCCTGGCGACGAGTGACTTGATGGCGGACATAACTACTCCATGCTTTAAGTTAAGCCGATAAAGATATGTATTGCTCGGCCGGTTTTCTATCCTTTGCACTATGCCCCGCCCAATCGGCATGGTGCTCCGCTGGTGCCTGCTGCCATTGCTGTTCCTCCTGGCGGAAGCGATGGCCAGCGAATTGATCCGGGCCGTGCGGGCGCAAGGCCTGGGGGCCGCGTCCCTGCTCCATCCTTTCACCCTTTGGTTCCTGGCCGGCCTGGTTTTCCGAATCGGATTCGCAAAATTGCTGCGCCGAACCGGTCGCGAGGATCCGCTGGAATTCATTGACACTTTGGAGCACGAGTTGACACATGCCATGATGGGTTATGCGACTTTCTGCCCGCCGGTTTCCTTGACCGCTTCCCTGAAGGCCGGAGGCGAGGTGGAACTCAAAGGCACCAACCCCCTGGCTGCGCTGGCTCCCTATTTTCTGCCCTTATGGTGCCTACTGGTGGCCGGGCTGGGACTGGCGATCAGGCCCGGCATCCAAACCGGCTGGAACCATTTGTTGTTCTTCCTGTTGGGATGGTTTTGCTACCGCCTGTTCCGCGAATTCCATTGGCGGCAAACCGATCTGCACATCTACGGCTTCACCTTCTCCACCCTTTCCGTAGCCATCCTTTTGCTTTTGAGCCTGGGCCTGTTGTTGCAATTGCGCGGCCTGCTCTCCGCGCGCTGGCTGGAAGCCGCCGCCGTTCATGCTTGGCATTCCCTGCCGCGAGCCTGGGAACGGATCCATTCGCTATCGGGCCTGGGTAACAGGGGAGTTACGTAAAAGCCGAAATGCAAAAGCGCGGAATCGAAGGGAAGCGTTGAAGAGGAGAACAGGGCAGATCCTGTCTGGAGATCCAGCTTCACCCCCGCATTGAATCAGGGTCGGTTTGAATTTCGAATTTTGCACTTTTCATTTGGATTTTTATCCGGCGAACATGGCCCAATCCGGCCAATCGACATTTATTTATCTTTTTAGGGGACAAGAAACATCGAATCGATGGAAACGATGCCGGCACCCTTGTATCATTACAATCCAGCGAGGCCACCTATCACGATGCGCAACCCAGTCCATTTTTTCTCCCTTTCCGCCCTGGCCTTGGCTGCGGCCTTCTCCGTCCCTGCCGCCGATCATATCCAAATGCCCACCGGCGATCTCCGCTCGGCCGTGCTTACGGATCTGAAGCCCCATCCCAGTTCCAGCAAGACCTACAATGAATTCTGGACCTACCACTTCTTCCTGGATGGAAACATCCAGGCGGTGCTCAATTTCTCCCGCGTCAATCTGGGTTCCTTCAAGGCGCCCGTCTGCGGCGCGGATTTGACCATCATGGGATTCAAGGGGAAGAATTATTCCGTGGCCCGCGAGTATGACAAGAAAAATTTCGAATTCGCCGACTCAAACCAATCTTTGCGCGTGCATGAGAAAATCTGGTTCTCGGGAAAGCTTCCGGAGGCCCACCGCGTCCATTTCGCCACCAACAAGAGGGACATGGGATATTACCTCGATCTGGATTTCAGCGAGATCCTGCCCGGCAAGGTCTGGGGCGACGGCATGTTCAAGTTCGGGAATACGGACGCGGTGGGGATCTTCATCCATATCCCCGGCGCCAAAGTGAGCGGCAAGCTGGCCATCAACCAGGACACCCTGGAAATCAAGGGCCGCGCGTATATGGATCATACTTATCAAACCGATTTGGCGCCGGATCTGGTGGGCGCGGGATTCCGCTATGTGACCCAAGCCGGGCCCGTGGAGGTCGGCTACGTAATGGCTCCCGTGGGGCGGTTCGATCCGCGCCCGATCGGGTACGGATTGCGCTACGCGGGCGGCGGCTTCACCTTGCTCAAACCCATGGGCCTCAAAGTGGTCAGCAGCGCCAAGGCCATGGGCGCGAGCATTCCCACCCAGCTGGAAATCCAATACCAGGACGGGATCAAGGCCATGCTGCAAAGGAGCGAAGATCGCTTGCAACAATCCACCCTGCATGAGTTCAGCGGTTTCGCCAAAATGGCCATCAAGAGTTTTATGGGCGGGGAAATCCTGACCTATAAGGGCCTGGGCACGTTGAATGGCTCCCAGTCCATGGCCTACAACTATTTCTCGGTGGAGTGATATTTTCCCGGCGCGCGGCCGGAACCCGGTTCCGGCCCTAAAGCCGGTTCGGCGCCGAATGGCCTGGGGAGGCTCACTCTTCGTTGACGGGGACCATTTCCGCGATGCCGCGCTGGGAACCGAACCAGGCGTCGCCGTCCTTCCCGATCATGGCGCTATAGACGATGCGGGTCTGGATGGAAGTGGTGTTGTTCTTGTTGTAGAGCCGCCAGGCGGTGCCGTCGAACCCCGCCACGCCCCCGTTACCGGTAACCCACAAATATCCGGACGGTTCCACGAAGAGCCCGTACACTTTTTCGTTGGCCAATTCGCCCATGCCGAGCACCCCTTTATAGGAGGTCCACGCTCCGCCGCTCCATTTGGCGATGCCCATCTGCGTGCCCACCCAGAGCGTTCCATTGCCCGCCACCCGGAGGCAGGTGATACTGTTATGCGGGAGGCCTCCGTTGGTGTTTTCGCGCGTCACCTGGTTCCAGCTCGATCCCGAGAACTTGACCAGACCGCCGATGGTGCCGATCCATTTGTTGCCGGAAGAATCGACGGCGATGGCGGTGACCATTTTATTCGGCAGGCGCCCGGAGATCCTATCGACGCCGTAGGTGGTCCACAATGTACCGCGCAGCATGGCGAAACCGCTTTTGGTCCCGAACCATCTTTCATCCTTGCCGATGGCCAGCGAAGTCACGTAGTTGTCCGGCAAGCCTTGCGACGTATTTTCGCTGGTGAAACCCTTCCACGATCCGTTCGCGTACCAAGCCACGCCACCTTCCGTAGCGGCCCAAAGCTCCCGGTTCTCGCCGATGGCCAGCGCGGTCACGGCGTTGGAGGGCAGGCCATGGGAAGTGTTCTCCACGGTGAAAGTCTGCCAATCGTCCAGGAATGACAGACGCGCCAGGCCCTTCTTGGTGGCGAACCATTTGTTGCCCTGATCGTCGATGGCCATGGCCGTCACTTCCGGGTCGGGAAGCCGGCTCAAATCCTGCAGGACCCAGCGGACCTGCTTTTCCTTTTCGGCGCGGAGCGGAGTAGCCGACAGGACCAGGGCCAGGAATGCCAGGGCGGGCGGAAATACGGGGAAAGCCAGGAGAAGGGATTGCCGACGGGAGATAGCCATGTGCCTTTAATGTAGCTTACGGGGCCGGAGCGCGCGCTTGGATTTTCCGGATCGGATTCCACCACTCCCGGAAATCCGCAAGGCAATAGCCTCCCGTGGCGGGATTGAATACGTACATGTTACCCTGCCCGTCGGAAAGCGCCGCCTTCCCCTTCCAGGGCGAAAAAAGTTCGGCGGTGAACAGCGGCGGGTCCGCCCGGCTTGCCCCCAGGAAACCCGCCAAGGCCGGACCGCCTCCGGCCTGCGCGGACGCATCGATCCAGGCGCGGGTAAACGGCAATCGGATGGCCGGCACCTCCGAGCCAGGCTTGGGCGACGCCGGCACCGTTCTGATTATCCCTTCCCTTTCCCCGTCGTAACGGGGATCCAATTGAAAGGCCGTACCCGCGATGTCCACGTAGGTATAACGGTGCGGTCCCAATGGCCAACGGGCTTTGGGCGAGTTATGCGCCAGGGTAGAATCGCGCAGGTTTTCCAGGGAAGCCACCTTTCCCGTGTCCACCACCTCGATACCGCCGCGCAGGAATTTCTGGTAGCTCCAATTGAGATAGGTATGCAAAGGCCGCAACCTGCTGAGCACGATATAGACCCCGGCATCGGATCGATCCAGGAAACGGAAATCGAAATCCCGCGTTGGGTAGGTCTTCCCGTCCCAGCGCCAACCCGGGGGCGCCTCCTGGGGCCATTCGGGACTATTGAAAACCTCCGTCGCGGAGTAGCCATAGAGGAAGCCGCCGCGGATGGCCAGATTGTTGGCGCGCCATTGCGAGCCGCGGAAATGCAGGATGTCCTTCAATCCGGCAGGGCGGTCCTTACGGGGATCGAGGATCAGGGAACCGGAGCGCGTGATGACATCGTACACCCACGGCGCATCGGTCAACCAGGACTGGTACATCGGGAAGTTAAGCCCGGAATAGGATTCGTACCGGCCGCCGCCGGTGAGCAGGTAATTCCCGCCCCCTTGGTACACTTCCGTGGGCTTGGCGCGGGAGCCGTTGCCAGCGTAGCCGGATCGGATTTCCGCCCGGTACTCGCCCGGCCGCTCCTGCATGAAACGGAGAATGGGATCGGGAACGCGGTATTTGAGAACTCCGGAGAACAAAGCCATGGAGGAGTGCGCGGTTTGATGGTGCCAGAAACTCCCGCGCGTCCGCCCCTTCCAGGGATAGGCTCCCGATTGCAAGGCGAAAAAACTGCATGCCGCGTCATTATCGATCAAGCTGCTGTCCTCGTATACCTCCGAGGAGCGGCGGAAAGGGCCGTAGCGGACCCCGGCAAAGCTCTGGAACGCGAACACGGTGGACAGGTAGTCGAGCAGGCAGCCGGCCCCGTCCGTGATGGCGCCGTCGTGGGCGAAGGAATACAGGTTGTCGAGGGCATGGACGGTGAAGCGCTGGTAGATTTGCGCGTTGAATTCGAAGAATCCCTTGCGCATGGCCTGTTGCATGACCTTAAGGAGCAGGCGCTTCAGCGTGCCCGTGCCGTTATCGACCGCGACCCCGGCGCGCACCAGGGAATCCCGCAATGCGGCCACTTGGGGCAAGGCCCGGCCGTTTTCCCAGATCAATTGGTTGAGGAGGTAGCGGGTGGATTCCGTCATGAACAGGTGGTTCTCGGTTTCGGGAACGCTGACGAATATCACATCGAAATAGGCCTTGGGAGTCTGCCCCCAGGTACGCACCACGTTTTTCACCAGGTAGAGCAAGGTCGCATCCGTCAAAAGCAGCCTATCGTCCTGGAACAGGGCCAGCAACGAGGAACAACTAAGCAGGGACATGTCGAAATCACCTTCATCGTATCCCGGCATGGGGAGGCTGGTGCCGATGAACCCCAACGGTCGGATATCCGCGCCCACCACGTACCGCTGCAGGGCCAGCCCGGTGCGCCTGCGGACCTCCGGCGGTGCCGGGCGCGCCAAGGTCAGCAAGGCGATCCATTCCTGCCAAACGCGCATGCCGTCATGCTCGCGGTTCCATGGATGCACGCCGTGATTGATATCCACCCGATGCTTCCATATTTCCAGGACCACGGGCAGGTTGGCTTCCGCCTGATTGGAAAAGGTATCCGGGACCGCTTTCGCCGAACCGGTTTGGGAGGAGGAATCCGAAACGGCGGGCAAGGAATCGGAAGGATGGGGCGTACGTTCGTCCCAGGCCGGGGCTAGGGAAGCGGCGCACAAAACGACGGTGGAAATCCTTTGCCAGCGCATGTCGACCGGGTCCTTGGCCCGCGAGTCCCTTGCCCGCGGATCTTCAATCCGCGGGACTCCCCCTCCATTATATCCGATGCCGGGGAATCCAGCCACTTTAAGCGGCCCGGGGCCTGGGAATAAAACACAAAATTTTTTTCTACAATACTCTGCTCCGCATCCCCGCTTTCCGGGGATAGCGAGGCAGGACCAGACCGGGCTACGGACGGTTCCGGGAGGCGGCTTTGATCCCACACCACTTCCATCTCATCTGGATCGGCCGGAATTTCCCTTTCGTGAACCGCCTGGCGGTGGAATCCATCCTGCAAACCAACCCGGACGCCCGCGTCACCATCCATTATGAGAATCCGCCGTCCAACGCGGACTGGCGGGCCTTGCAGGCAAAGGTGGAGTTCCGGGCCATCGATTTGCCGGCTTTGCTGGCCTCCCTGCCCGCTTCCATGGCCAAAGTGGCGCCCATTTTGGAAGGCATTTCCACCGGGTATCCCGCCGGGCGCAGCAATATCCTGCGCTACCTGATCCTGTATCGCGAAGGCGGGATCTATATCGATTTCGACACCCTCACGGTGCGCGATTACCGTCCCTTGCTTTCGCATCCGGCCTTCATCGGGGAAGAAGCCGTTTTCCGTTACGACGATGATCGCGTCGCGGGGAATTTCAAACCCGGCATCATCCCGCACGGGATTTTCTTCGGCCTCTCCTATTACCTGTCGTTTTGGAATTGCAAATACCTGGGCGACTCGGCGGCCATCAACGGATTGAATCGCGCCTTGATGAGACTATGGAGCGATCGCAAGCTCAACAACGCCGTGCTGGGCTGCGAAGCCGGCAGCGCTTTTTTCGCGCGGGCCATCGCCATGGTGCCGGAAACCGATCCCAAGATCAAGTACGCCTTGGGTCCCATCCTGATGAACCGCGCCTGGGCTACGGAAGCCGCCGCGCAAATGCGGCGGCTGGATCCGGATCATTTCTATTTCATCCCGCCCAGCCAAACCTATCGTTTCTTCTACGGGCCCGCCCCCATGCTGCCGCCCGGGTGCTTCTCCATGCATTGGTGCTCCAGCAACCACAAGCGATTGGCCGCGGGGCTCACCTTGGAAAACCTGGGGAAGCCTGCGGCCAATCCCACCCTGTTCCACAAGCTTGCCTTGGAAGTGATCCGTAAAGGGATTTAAGGATCCGTTAAGCGGGGAAATCCAGCTCCGAACAGAACGTCTGCTCCCTGCCCGCCATAACGCGCCGCAATACCGATTTGATATTGGCAACGGTGACGGGATGATCGAAATCGAAGGGATGCATGGCCACCCGCAAAACCGGCGCATGGGACCATAAGCGCGCCAGGGCGGGGCAGATGATCAGGGATCCGTATTTCCGGGCCCGAGTGCGCGTGGCCCAGGTGATGACGGGGCTGGCCAGGCTCGCGCCGGTATCCAGCCGGTACAGGCGGCGATGGTCCTCGGTGAAACGGAAGCCCATTTCCTTGAGCACGGGCGGCAGTTCCGCATTGAACAACCAGGCCGGGGCCACGAAACCGATGGGATCGGTCCCCAGGCAGGCGCGAAAGGAGTCGCGCCCCGCGGAAAGCTTGCGGCGTTGCGCGACGGCATCCAAAGCCAGGAATTCGCCTTCGCCCGCAGTCATGAATTTCCGTTTCCAACCGTCGAAGGCGCTTCCGGATCCCCCTCCGGCCATGTCCGTCGGCGTTTCCAGGTGATGGAAGCCGTGCAGGTGCCAATCGACGGCAAAAGGCCGGGGCTTCCGGCAGAAGGCGGAAAAACCGGCGTCCCCCGCGCCGGGGTAACCGCCATGATACTCCGGGACGTAAAGGTAGGTGATTTTGGCGAGCCCAAGTTCGAGGAAAAGCGCTTCCGCTTTACGTATGCGATCCAAGTGGAACGGAGTGGCATCGTGCAGGGAAACGATCAGTTTGCGAACCGGGAATCCCGCGGTCGAGGCCACCGTGGCGGAACCCCCCGCGGTCATAACCGGCGCGCTCCCAGCCTCGCCGAATAGCGGTTAACCATCCTGCCGATGGCTTCATCCCAAGTCCCGTAGCGGAGCGCCAGGGCGCGGGATCGGGTGGATTCCCGTTGCCAAACGCATGCCACCGCCAAGTCGATCACACGCAGGAAATCATTGCCGTCTCCCGCCTCGAAGAGGAAAGGCGATTCCGCTTGGCGTAACAATTCGGCCGTGCCGCCTTGATCGGGTCCCACCACAACCATGCCCCGGGCCATGGCCTCCAGCACGCCCAGGCCGAAAGTCTCGAAAGGACCTGGCGCGATCAACATATGATGGCTGTCGTAGAGTTCCCGGATTTGGGCCGGGTTGTCGATGAATCCCAGGAATTGGAAACGGGGATGTTTGTAAGCCGCGAATCGCGGAGCCATGCGGCCCCGACCGACGATGGTGACGCGTATGTTCGCCTGACTGAGAAGCTTGGGCAGTGTTTCCAGGACCAAGTCGATGCCCTTCTCCCTGTCCAACCTCCCCGCGTAGAGGATCCGGACATCTCCGTTGCCGGGCCCGGGCTTGCTCCCCGGACCCAGCTCCGCCTGCAGAAAGAAGGCCGGCGTTCCGAAAGGAAGATGGGCCACGGCCCGCACTCCTTTGGATTTGAGCCTGGCCTCCATGGTCTTGGAGGAGACCGCGGTCAGATCGTAGCCGCGTTGGAACCAATAGAAGCCGGGAGCGGCCAAAGCCACTACGGCGCGGCGGAGACCTTGCAAGGGACCCCGCGCGGCCCAGGGCTCGAAATAACTGGGGACCGGATCGCTATGGTAAAAAGAAACCAGCAAGCCCCTGAAGAGGCCGGTCTTCTTTAGGATAAGGCAGAAAAGCCCCGTCAGCCAGGGATCCCCCGCTTCCACTACGTCCGGTTGCACGCGCCGGATGAGTTTGAAAACCAGGATCAGATCCGTCAGCAAGCGGTAACCCGCAGGGTCCTTGGTCAAGGCCGGGCCTACGCCTTCGACCAGCGTTATGTTTTTGCCTTCCTTGCGTTCCTTGCGGACGGCACCGGGATAGACCAGGAAATAATCGTGCTCGGGATGGCTGCGGAACCACTCCATCTTCGCGTTGTGGTAGGTACGGATGCCTCCGGCCTTGGGCGAGAAGAAGGTGTTGATGTCCAGGAAGATCACCGCCCCATATTTAGCAATATTTTTATGTTTACATCTCCATGAACCCCAGCAGCATCGCAGCGGAAACGGGCGGAGTCCCTTTGCAAACCGAAGCCTCCGGATCGCTGGAACCCGTCTGGCACCGGCCCCATGAGCCCATGACGCTGTCGGGAATCCTCCGTTTCCTATTCTTGTACGCCTTGGAATTCGCCATTAACCTGCCCGGCCTGCTGGCGTTACGCGCGTGGTACCGCAAGGCCAAGGCCGTCCGCTCCGATGAACCCATGGTCGCCTGCGTGGGCGAGAACCTGGACGAAGTGAACGGCATCGCCTTGACTTCGCGCATCATGCTGCGTAAACTGCGGGAAGACGGGAAACAGGTGTTCCTCTTCGGCACCGCCTTCCATGCCAACCCCCCCCGCACGGAGGATCCGGACGGCAGGGTGATCATGGCTCCGGGCAGGTTCTCCATGGAGCAGGCCGGTTATGCCGCCAGCGAAGTGGCCATGCTCAAGCTGGACTCCTTCATCAAGTTCATCCGCCGCCATCCCGTCGACTTGATCGAATTCCAGACGCCTGGACCGGTCTCGGCGCAATGCCTGGTGGTCGCCAAAATCGTCGGCATAAAGACCCTGAGCCATTACCGTACCGATATCCTCACCTATTCCCGCCTGTTGGTGAAGAACCGGTTGGGAGTATGGATCATCAACACCTGGACCATCCTTATGACGCGTTGGATGGGCCCGGTGGTGGTGCCTTCGGAGGCGTACCGGGAAAAAGTGGGCGCCATGGGGGTGCCGCTCTCCCGCATCTACAAGCTGCCCCGCGGGGTGGACTTCCGTAATTTCCATCCGGACAAGGCCGGCAACGGCACCTGGAGCGCGCTGGGCCTGCCCCAAGGCGGCGTCAAGCTCTTGTACGTGGGGCGCATCTCCAAGGAAAAAAACCTGGATCCGCTGGCGGACGCTTTCCCTTCCCTGGCCGCGGAGATCCGCGGGCTCAGCCTCACCATCGTCGGGGATGGCCCCTATCGCACGGGCTTGGAAGCCCGCTTCGCCGGCCGGGGCGACGTGAAGTTCACCGGCGTAGCGCACGGCGAAAGCCTTTCCGGGATATTCGCGGGCGCGGATATTCTGGTGTTCCCCAGTTTGACGGATACCTTCGGCAACAGCGTGGTGGAAGCGCTGGCATCAGGTATCCCCTGTGTTACCTCCGACCAGGGCGGGCCGCGCGAGATCATCGTGGACGGGGAGTCCGGCCTGGTATTCGATCATAAGATCAAAGGCGATCTGGAAAGCAAGATCCTGGCCTTGGCCGGGAACCCCGAAAAGCTGCGCGCCTTCAAGTCCAAGGCCCGGGAGCGGGCCATGCTGTTCACTTATGATCGATCCGCCCGGGCCTTCTGGGACTTCTACCGCCGTTTTCACAACAACCAACTCTAAGGGGAAATTCCATGTTCGTGCACACCGTCTATTTCTGGCTCAAACCCGGTCTGGCGCCGGAACAGGTCCGCAGCTTTGAAACCCTGGCTAACGCCATGGCCAAAATTCCCGGAGTCGAGCATCTCTGGGTCGGCAAACCCGCGTCCACCGATCGCCCCGTCATCGATCGCAGTTATTCCTACGCTTTGATCGTGGTCTTCAAGGACATGGCCGCGCACGATGTTTACCAAGCGCACGCCATCCACGACACCTTCCGCGAAACCTGCGGCGGTTTCTGGTCCCAGGTCAAGATTTACGATTCCCTCTGAGGCCACGCACCGGCACGGCCGGTGCGGAGTCGCGGACATGATCATCGAAGCCGGAGCCGCGCGGGCCAGGTTTCCAAACTTAAGAGAGCGCCGAAGTCATGGCCAGGAACCCTGCTTCGGCCAGCTCCGCAACCGTTCCCAGGGTCTGTACCGTCAGCCCCTCCATGCGCTGGTTCAACAACCTGTAGGAAGCGACCATGAGGGCGAAATATTGCGCCGCGAGGATGGCGGCCGTGCGCCAGGGGAAGAGCAGTATGGAACACAGGAGCACGGCGGTGAAGAACAGCGCGCGTTTCTGCCTGCGCTTTACGGCGGGATCCGGCGGCGCCTTAGCGCTTTCCAGACGGTGGCGGCTGAAGATGATCCCTAAGGCCTGGGAACTGCGGCCCAGGATGGGCGTCAGCAGCACCGCGAAAGGCTGCCATTCCGGACGGGTATGCGCCAGGCCGTTGACCTTGAGGAAGAACAGGAAGGCCACCGCCGCCAGGCCTTTCCATTTGTATTCCGGCTTGGGCGCGAATCCCGAACCCGGAAAAGTGCGCCGTCCGTCGATCAGTTCCGCAAAGGCGCGCAAATGGATGCCGCCCGTCATCCCTTCCAGCACCGTCACGGTGGCGATGCAGGCCAGGTAGCCCGGCAGCATGGTATTGAAGGCCAGGAAAGCCAATACCAGCAGGCTTCCCATGCCCGCGCCCACCAAGGGGAAAAAGTGCACGGACCGGTTCAGGGGGATATGCTTCTTGAACGGTATCGGCAATACCGTCAGGTAGCTGAGGGCGTTGCTCAAACTCATCAGGGACGGCCGAGAAAATCGAAATCGACTTGCGAGGTGAAGGGATCGGAACGATCCAGGCGCACTTTCAGCTTGTCGCCCAACTCGAAGCGCTGGCGCGTACGCTTGCCCACCAAATGCCCCGTGGCCTCGTCCTTTTCGTAATAATCGTCACGCATGCTGCGGATGGGAATGAGGCCTTCTCCCATCGGATCGGATATAGAGATGAAGATGCCGAAATTCTCCAGTCCGCTCACCTCGCCGATGAACTCTTCGCCGATGTGATCGCGCAGCACCCAGGCGGTGGCGGTCTTGAGGCCCTTGCGCTCCACCTTCATAACCGCTATCTCCCGCTCGGAAATGCGCTCGGCCACGTCTGTGGCGATGACCTTCATGTTCTTGGCCGCCTTCTGGCCGCGCACGTGCGCCTTGATGACGCGATGGGTCCATAAATCGGCATAACGGCGGATGGGAGATGTGAAATGGGCATAGTACAGCCAGCCCAGGGCAAAGTGGCCGGAAGGCTCGGTGGAGTACTGGGCCTTTTTCATGCTCTGCAGGATCTTGCGCTGCACGGCCGGGGGAAGCACTCCGCCTTCCTTTCCCAGCAGGCGGATGAAGAATTGCTGGATGGCGGGGTTGAGGTTGCCCCGGGATTGATCCAGATCCTTGAAGGCTTCCGCCATCCCTTTGTCGCGGTTGACCAGGCCCTGGCTGGCCCATAATTCCGAGACCACGTCCAGATCCGGTTGCTCATGCACGCGGAAAAGGCCCGGCAGCTTGTGCTTGGTCAGGTATTTGGCCGTGGCCTGGTTGGCCAGCAGCATGCACTCTTCGATCCAGGAATGGGAGGCGAGGCGCTTGCCCGGATAGATGCGGATGGGAACCCCGTTCTCCACCTCCACTTTCGGTTCCGGGAAGGAGAAATCGATGAAGCCGTCCTTGCGGCGCCTGGCCAGCAGAACCTGGGTGAATTCATCCAGTTCCGCCAGGAAGGGGTCGCCTTCCTCGCGCGCCGTTTGCGCCTGCTCATAGGAATAGAAATGCTCTACGCGGATGAAGGATTCCACGAAATCGAAACTCTTCAATTCCCCTTCCCGGCTCACTTCCATCATGCAGCTGAAGGCCAGGCGCTCGCGGCCTTCCAAAAGGCTGCACAGATCGGAGGAAAGGCGTTGCGGAAGCATGGGCGCGGCGGTCCAAGGCAGGTATTGGGTGAAGGCGCGCTGCAAGGCCTCATTGTCCAGGGAAGTATCCGAAGCAACGTATTCGGCCACGTCCGCGATGTGCACGCCCAGCAGCCAACTCCCGTCCTTCTTGCGTTGCAGGGAGATGGCGTCGTCATGGTCCTTCGCGGTGGAGGGATCGATGGTGATGATATGCGTCGCGCGGAAATCCCTGCGATCGGGAAAAGCCTCGAAGACGGGTTCGGGGAAATCCCCGGCCTCCTGCAAGGCGCGTTTGGGATAGCCGTAAGGCAGGGCGTATTCCTTGAAGAAATGCTTGGAAACCTCGACGAAAGGAATGTCCTCCCGCAAGGTCGCGACGATTTTGCCGACCTTCTCGCCATGATCGTCTTCGACAATGCGCGCGCTGACGATATCGCCGGGACGCGAATGGCCAAGGTTCCGGCGCGGGATCAGCACCATGCTGTCCGGGAAGGGTTTTCCGCGGCCTTGCTGCGCCGGGATCACGAAATGGAATCCGCCTTGGCGGATCAACTTGCCTTTGACAAGGCCCTTGTCGTCCTGTCCTCCGGCTAAGGGGGGTCCGCCCTCGTCCTGGAAGGGTTTTCCGGCGCGGTCGTATTTGCGGCCGCGCCGATCGTCGCGCGGGGAGGAGCCGCCATGCCGATCGCGGCCACCATCGCGGCCGCCATCGCGGAATCCGCCCTTGCCTTTGCCGCCGCGCGGGATGAATTTGCTGCCGCCTTTTCCAGGTCGGGTAACGGGCCGGTTACCTGCCCCGGGAGAAGCGCCGGAGGGACGCGGCTTATCCCCCAGCAAGGTATCGGAGTCGAACAAGACGGCGGCGCCCTCATCCACGGGAATATCAAACCCGACGGTATCGAGATCGAGGGGCGACGGCTTGGCGCGCTTTTCGGGCTTCCCACCCTTTGCCGGTTTTCCGGCATTGGCCGCCGGGCCGCCTTTTTCGCGCTTCGCGCCCTTCTCGCGTTTACGCGCGGCGGGGCCGTTCGCATCTTCGGCAACGAATTTACGGCCTTTGACCTTGCGTACCATTCCGTCCTCCTCGAGGGTTTTCAAAATGCCCTGGAAATTCCGGGACCCCTTGCGGGGCACCGAGAGCCATTTTTCCAAGTAGGGCGGGCTTAACAGGGTGTTGAAAAAGTCCGCGCGGACCGGGGCCTGGAATCACCGGACTCCGGCCTTGCTCCGTTCGTACTTCAGGATAGGATCGCATTTTCCCGGGAACTTAACGGTGATCTTGTCCGTGCAACCGGTAGCGCTGAGAAACGCGCAGGTCTGGCATACCTTGCCGAACCATTCCTCGGATATGCCGATAGGGGCCTGGCTGGCTTTTCCCTTGGCTCCTCCGCCCATTTCCATTTGATCGAGCTTAACGATGATGCCTTTGGCGAGGGTGACCAATTGGTTCACCGACGCCTGCGGCAATTGCATGCTGGCCTGTTGCAGGTACAATTGCAAGGACTGGGCGACCAGGTCCTTTTCTTCTTCGGATAATCCCATTATGTCCTCATGTATTCCGGTTCCCGGAAAGCCGCACGGCCCGCGAACGCGGGAACTTTTAATCCGTCCTTAATTTAAAAAAAACGCGTGGGATCGGATGGAACGGGGGGGAGCGGACGATCAGCCGGATTTGCCGGAGAGCGATTCGCGCACCTTGTTGGCCAAGGCGGCCATGTCGAAAGGCTTCACGAGCAATCCCGTATTGGGCCGGGACAGGACGGAAGCCATCTCGTACTGATGCTGGCGGCCGGTGCAGAAAAGAATGCGCAGATCGGGCCGCAAGCGCCAGAGCACTTCGGCGGTGTCCAGCCCGTTCATCACCGGCATGTCCACGTCCATCACCACCAGATCGAAATGGAGGCCGCTTTCGATGAAGCGGATGGCGGAGGCGCCGTCGGCGGCGGTAGCGGCGGCATAGCCCAACTCCCCCATGATGCGGCCCGCCGTGCGGCGGATGACCTCGTCATCGTCGACGAAAAGGACTTCGCCTTTGCCTTCCGGCGCTTCCGCCGGGGCCAGCGGTTCCGGCCCCGCGGATTGGGCTGCGGGCTGGAAATACAAGCGGAAGTTGGTGCCCGAACTTTTGTCGCTGTCCACTTCCACGTAACCCTTGTGCTGCTTCATGATGGAATCGACGATGGTGAGGCCAAGACCGGATCCGTTCTCGCGTTTGGTGGTGAAGAAGGGCTCGAAGATCTGATCCAATTGCCCCAGGGGAATGCCTTCGCCGGTATCCTGAATGGACAGCATCACCATTTCCGGGACCAGGCAGGAGGAATGCCGGTGGCGGAACGCCTCGTCCACGGGGAAACGCCGGACGGAAAGCGTCAGCTTGCCGCCGGACTTCATGGCGTCCCGCGCATTGACGCAGATGTTGAGGATGGCCTGTTCCAGTTGCGAGCGATCGGCCATGATCCAGGTCTCCTCCTTGGGGACCTTGGCCACCACCTGGATGCGGCTTTCAAAGGAGTGCCCGCACAGGGCCACCAGGCTCTTGACCACGGAGTTGAGATCCATGGGCTCCACGGAGATATCGGCGCGGCGGGACAAGGCCAAAAGGCGTTTGACCATGGAAGAGGCGCGCGAAGCGCAGGCCTCGATAACGTCCAAATCCTCCAGCAGCTCCTTGGGTTCGGCCTGCCCTTTTTGCAAGCGCTGCTTCATCAGCGAAGAGGTGCCCACCATGCCGCCCAACACATTGTTGAATTCATGCGCCAGGCCGCCCGCTAGGGTTCCCACGGTTTCCATCCGCTGGGAATGGAACAATTGGTGGTTCAACTCAACCGTCCGCGTTACATCGTCGATGCGCAAGGCCACCTCGCCGCGGTTGCGGCTGAACATGGTGAAAAGGTTGGAGCGGTAATAGACCACGCTGCCGTCCTTGCGCTTATAGGGCTGGGGCTCGAAGTCCATGCCGGTACCCGCTTCCACCTGCAGCACGTTCTTGAGCGCATGGGATATGAACAGGTATTCCGGCACTTTTTCCCAAAAGACGCTGCCGAGCGCCTCCTCTTCGGACAAGCCGAAGAACTCCTGCGCCTTGCCGTTCCAGGTGGTCACGGTTCCCAGCAGATCCATGCCGATGATGGCGGAAGGCATGGACTCGATCAAGGACCCCAGTTGATCCTTGAGATCCCGGATATGTTCGGAAAGCTGGGTCTGGTCCAACAGGGAACTGGCGTAGCGGCACATGTTCTGGAACAGGTCGCGCTGCTGGCGCGTCCAGCCTTGATCGCTGTTGATGCGTTGCACGCAGAACAGGGACTTGCCGCTCAAGGTGGTTTCGATGGGAAAGGCCATGGCTGCGCGGCAGTCCACGCGGCTGGCCAGATCGAATTCATCCTCCAGGGCGGCGCGGAACTCCTCTTCCAGGGTACCGAACTGGGCGTCCGGCACGATGGAGATGGGTTCCGGCCATTCGCAATTGGTGGGGCCGCCGGGATGCTTGACCGCCTTCTGCAGGAACTTGACGAAAGCGGCGGGCGGGGAATTGTCGACGAAGTAAGGCAGGGGCAGGCGCTTGATGCCGCGATCCACCGCCTCTTGCGACACGGCCCAGGTGGCCTTGGGGCCGTCCCCGACCAGGATGTAGGAAACGCGGTCGGCTTTCAATTCGATCAGCAGCTCTTCGACGATCACGTCCATCAGATCGTCATCGTCCAGGCGCATGGTGATACGCTGTACGAAGTCCATCAGGCGCTTCTGGTTGGAGAAGTAGAGCGAGTGCTCCAGATCCGTGATTTCCAGCTTGGAGAAGACGTCCATCAGCGTGGAGAGTTGTTTGCCCAGGCGCTGGTTCTGCGCTTGCAGTTCGCGGCAGCGGGACTCGATGTCTTCTTCCAATTGGCTTGCCATGCGGTGTTTCCCCGGATAAAACTTATAAAAGCCCAACGCTACTACAACGGGCTACCCTTTCTTTACCGATTTCCCATCCGCCACCAGCCAAAATTCTTAATTTTTGGGTTCTTGGCGGAATGCGATCGCGACAAGGCCATGGCCATGTCCGGCATCGAGCGCCATGATGGAGGAATCGCGACCGCACCAATGAAGATCACCTTGCTCACCAACGAGTTTCCGCCCTACGTGTACGGTGGCGCCGGCGTCCATGTGGAATACCTTTCCAAAGCCTTGGCAACCATGCCGGAAGCGGGCAATGCCGTCGACATCCTTTGCTTCGGCGATCAAAACGTGTCCCAAGGCTCCCTTAACGCCACGGGCGTCAAGCCCAACTTCGCATTGCCCGCGCAGAATCCGCAGTTCGCCAAGCTGATGGATACCCTGGCCCGCAACGTGATGATGTCCGGTTCCGCCTCCGCCACGGACATCGTGCATTGCCACACCTGGTACACGCATTTCGGCGGCTGCGTTCTGCAAAAGCTTTTCAAGGCGCCCCTGGTCCTCACCACCCATTCGCTGGAACCGCATCGTCCCTGGAAGGTGGAGCAGTTGGGAACCGCCTATCATGTGTCCACCTGGCTGGAACGCACCGCCTACCAGAATGCGGACGGCGTGATCGCCGTATCGGAATCCATGCGCCGGGACGTGCGCGAGCTTTACGGAGTGGCCGACAATCGCATCCGCGTGATCCCCAACGGCATCGATCCGGAAGAATACTGCCCCACTCCCGATGCGGCCCTGCTGGGCGCCTACGGAATCGATCCCGCTTTGCCTTACGTGCTTTTCGTAGGGCGTATCACGCGGCAAAAGGGCGTGCTGCATCTCCTCAACGCCGTCCGCCATCTCCGCCCCGGCACGCAAGTGGTCCTGTGCGCGGGCGCGCCGGATACCCCGGAAATCGGCGAGGAGATGAAAAAAAAAGTGGAATCCGCCCGCAAGGACTCCTCCCATCCCATCATCTGGATACCGCAAATGCTGCCCAAGCGGGAGATCATCTCGCTGTATACGCACGCGTCCGTGTTCATCTGCCCTTCCGTGTACGAGCCTTTCGGCATCATCAACCTGGAAGCCATGGCCTGCGAGACGCCGGTGGTGGCCTCCCGCGTGGGCGGCATCCCGGAAGTGGTGGTACCGGGCGAGACGGGATTGCTGGTAAGCTTCGACGCCAGGGGCCCGGAGGACTTCGAGCCCAAGGATGCCGAGAAGTTCTCGCGCGATCTGGCCGCCGGGGCCAATACCCTGCTGGACGACGCGGAGTTGCGCCGTTCCATGTCCAAGAAAGCCCGCAAGCGGGTCGAAGATCATTTCGCCTGGACCCAGGTTGCCAGGCGCACCCATCACTTCTACCAGGAGCTGATCCAGCATCATGGCCGCGCCTAAGCAATTGAAAAAGACCCCTTCCACCGCCGCCAAAAGCGCGGCAAAGACCCTGACCAAAACCGCCAGAACCCCGGCGGCCGGGACCGCAGAGGCCCAAGCCCCGTCGGCGAAGTCCGGCAAAACCGCAACCCCGGTTGCCGGCGCGCCCGCCGTCACCAGGCCCGCGCCCCTGAGCGCCGGCGCCAAGGCAGCGCTGCGCGCGAAGTCGAAAGTCCCCGATCTCCAGACCGTGCATGCGGTGGTGGAAAACCTGCAGCCCGTGATCGACGGCGGACGCTTCCCCGTCAAGGCCGTGCCCGGGGAAATCATCGAGGTCACTGCGGACATTTTCCGGGACGGCCATGAGAAATGCGAGGCCGCGCTGCTTTTCCGCAAGCAAGGCGAAGAGAAATGGAAGCGCGCGCCCATGGAATTCGTCGACAATGACGGGTGGCTGGGAAAGTTCGCCGCCTATGAAGCGGGCAATTATGAATTCACCGTGGAGGCCCGCACCTTGGGGCATTCCAATCCCGGCGGGAAACCTACTACCGATACGCCTTACCGCTACCAACCCGCGGCCGCCTTGCGCGTGGATGCGCGCGTGGCCGAATACAGCGCCTGGTACGAGATGTGGGCGAAGTCGCAAGGCCAGGATCCCAACAAGAGCGCCACCTTCCAGGACATGGCCGATCGGCTGCCGGAAATCAAGGACATGGGTTTCGATGTGCTGTACCTGCCGCCCATCCATCCCGTCGGCGTGACCAAACGCAAAGGCGCCGACAACTCCCTGGTGGCCAAACCGGGCGAGCCCGGCTGCCCTTACGCCATCGGCAATTCCCATGGCGGCCACAAAGCCGTCGATCCGGAATTGGGCAGCGCGCCGGGAAAGGCTTTGGAAGAATGCCGCGCCTTCTTCCGCACCGCCACGGATATGGGCTTTACCATCGCCCTGGATTTCGCGCTCAACTGCTCGCCGGATCATCCTTACGTCAAAGCGCACCCGGACTGGTACTACCGCGAGAAGGACGGTACCATCAAGTGCGCGGAAAACCCGCCTAAGAAATACGAGGATGTCTATCCGCTGAATTTCTTCTGCCCCGATCGCAAGGCGCTCTGGAAAGAGATCAAATCCATCGTGGAATTCTGGATGGACATGGGCGTGACCATTTTCCGCGTCGACAACCCGCACACCAAGCCCTTCAGTTTCTGGGAATGGATGATCAAGGAGATTAAGGCCGAGAACCCGGAAGTGGTATTCCTATCGGAAGCCTTTACGCGCCCCAAGGTGATGAAGAGGCTGGCCAAGATCGGCTTCGACATGTCCTATACCTATTTCACCTGGCGCACCACCGCGGCGGAATTGCGCGAGTACCTGGAAGAATTGACGCAAGGGCCGGAAAGCGGTTTCATGAAACCGATCTTCTTCCCCACCACGCCGGATATCCTACCCTGGCATCTGCAGAACGCCCCGCCCGCCATGTTCAAGATCCGCTTCGCCTTGGCCGCCACCTTGGTAGGCTCCTACGGCATCTACAACAGCTATGAGCTGTGCGAAGGCGCGCCGGTCCCGGGCAAGGAAGAGTTCATCCATTCTGAAAAGTACCAGTACAAGGTGTGGGATTGGAACCGCCCCGGCAACATCAAGGGTTTCATCAAGACCTTGAACGAAATCCGCCGGGACAACCGGGCCTTGCATCATCTCAAGAACCTTCGTTTCCATGCCAGCGACAACCCCAACATCCTCGTCTATTCCAAGCTTCGGGATGAGAACATCCTCCTATTCGTGGTCAATCTGGATCCGCACAATAAGCAAGGAGCCACGGTAACCTTGGACCTGCCCTCCATGGGATTGGCCTCGGAGAATATCTACGGACTCTATGACCTGCTCTCGCATGAAAGCTATGTCTGGTCCGGCCAGTACAACTACGTAGAGCTTTCTCCCCAAAAGGAAGTAATGCACATCTTCAAGATCGAGAAATTTTGAGGATCCGATGCGGGCGGGATAAAACCCGCCGCCCCCTGCCTCGCGTCCTTCCGCACGGCTCCCTACCCAGCTTTCCCGTCAAAAAGATCTAAAAAGTCCTATATTAAGGGATGTATGGATGACGCTGCGCGCCCGACCCGGGATGGACCGCCCGGTATGCGCTCATAAGGCATCCGACTTTAATCGATTGAAGAGCGGTTAGCGGGTCCGGCCCGGAACGGAAAGCCAATGGAAGCGAAGGAAATCAAGCTCGATTGCCCCTGCTGCAAGGCCCAATTGATCCTCGATAGCGCCACCGGCGGCGTGATCAAATTCTTTCCGCATAAGGACGAAGCGCCCAGCCTGGAACAGTTCATGAAAGCGGACAAAGAACGCTCCAAAGACTTGGCCGCCAAGTTCGACGCCGCCAAGAAAGAGGAAGACAACCGCCTGGATCTCCTCAACAAGAAATTCGAATGGGCGAAGAAGAACAAAGACAAGCTGCCCGATGCGAAACCGGGGATCATGTGGGATTGACCGTAGCGGAAAACCGGATCGACCCGCCCTGTTTTCATTTCGCACTTTTCATTTTGCATTTTGCACTTTGACTTTTTCCCAAGAAGACCATCTTACGTATGTCCGACGCTTCCACAGCCCTGGAAATCATCCGCTCCGTGGCCCAGACCATGCAGGAGTCCGTCTCCACGCGGCCGGCCTTGGAAGCGGTGGTCAAGCTTATTTCCGAAAAGATGGGCGTGGACGTGTGTTCCATCTACCTTTACCAGCCGGATAGCAACCGCCTGCGCCTATCCGCCAGCGAAGGCCTGAATCTGGATCGGCACACGGACGTGACCATGTCCCCGGGCGAAGGCCTAACCGGCTACGTATTCAGCCGCGGCGAGATCGTGAACATAGCCAATCCCAGCGAAGACAAGCGCAACAAGTACTTCCCCACCTTGGGCGAAGACCGCCTCAAGAATTTCCTTGGCATTCCCATCCCGCCCGCCTCCAAATGGGGCGCAGGCGTAATGACATTGCAGTCCACGGAGGGAGAACCCTTCCCTTCCATGGTCGAGGATCTCGCGTACACGCTGGCCGCGCAATTGGGAACCTTGCTGGAGAACCGCAGCCTGAAATCCGTCACCGCCCCTCCCGGCAAGGCGGAGCCGGAAGCCCCCAAGGAAGCGCCGCCCTTTGTGCGCGCGCAAGTGGCGGTGGGCGGCATCGCGAATGGGCGCACCGTCATCCTCAAAACCCATCAGATCTGGGACACCATCATATTCACCGAGTGCGAAGATCCCCGCATCGAGATTCAGCTTTTGCAACGGGCCCTGGATTTGGCCCTCCTGGAAAGCCAATGGCTCAAGAAGCGGGCCGGGGAATTGTTCGCGGAATTGGATGCGCGTATCTTCGAGGCCCATGAGCTGATGCTCAAGGACGAGCATTACATAGGCCTCATCGAAAGCCATATCCGCGAGAACCTGGCCGCGCCTTTCGCCGTAAAGCTGGCCACGCGCGAATTGGCCAAATCCATGATGGATACGGGTAATGCCATGCTGAGCAGCCGCGCGGCCGATCTGCGCGACGTGGGCCTCCGTATCCTGAACGCGCTGGGCGAGGTCAAGCAAAGCAACTCCGCCCTGGAGGGGGATGAGGAAGGAAATATCGTCGCGGCCGTGGAACTGCTCCCTTCGGACTTGATCTACCTGTCCACCCGCAAGATCCTCGGCATCCTGTGCGAGACCGGAGGGCTCACTTCCCATGCCGCCATCCTGGCGCGTTCGCTGGGCATCCCCTGCTTTATGGGCATCCCCGGCCTCACCAGCTACCTGCGCAACAACACCCACGTCATTATGGACGGGAACTCCGGGCTCATCTACATCAATCCGGACGCCCATGTGCAGCGTGAATACTCCCGCCTCCTGGAAGACCTGGGCACCCGCATGCTGGCGGTCCCCAGCTTCGAATCCCTGACCAGGGACGGCGAACAGATCCATCTCTCCGGCAACCTATCGTTGATCTCCGATCTGGAGCTGATGGAACAATACGGCGTCGAAGGCGTGGGTCTTTACCGTTCCGAGTTCTTCTTCATGATCCGTTCCTCCTTCCCGGACGAGGAGACGCAGTTCGAGATCTACCGCCGCGTGCTGGAACGTTGCGGCACGCACGGAGCCACCTTCCGCCTGCTGGACGTGGGCGGGGACAAGCCGCTGAAATATTTCGACTGGGGCAAGGAAGAGAATCCCAGCCTGGGCTGGCGTTCCATCCGCATGCTGCTGACCCGGCCGGACATCCTGCGCCCGCACCTGCGCGCCTTGCTCCGCACCGCCCAATTCGGGGAGTTCCGCCTGGTGATCCCCATGCTCTCCATGATCACGGAATTCCGCGCCTTGAAAGAGCAGATCCAACAGGTGCTGGCGGAACTGGAAGTGGAAGCCGGCCATCCCTTGCGTATGCCCCCCATAGGCGCCATGATCGAGATCCCGGCGGCCATGATGCAGATCCGCGATTTCGCGGGCGAAGCCGATTTCCTCAGCATCGGCACCAACGATTTGATCCAATACCTGTTCGCCATCGATCGCGGCAATGAACGCGTGGCCTCCTACTACCAGCCCTTCCATCCGGCGCTCATCCAGGCCCTGATGCGGATCACCGCAGCCGCACGCGATGCCGGAAAGACCGTTACGGTTTGCGGCGAAATGGCTTCCGACCCGCAAGCGCTTCCGCTTTTCCTGGCGCTGGGCATCACGCATCTTTCCATCGCCCCGGCCTCCGCCGACGCCATCCGCACGGCCTTGCGCATTCTGAGCGTGAAGGATTGCAAGAAGCTGCTTGGCAAGATCTCCAACCTCCATACAGCCGATCAAGTCAAGGACGAGATCCTCAAATACCTGGAATCCGTCCCGGCCCAGTAAACAAAGGATGGGAGCCTCTCCCGGAAAGGCCGCATGCCGCTTACCCTGAAGCCCGGAACGGGATCCCTCACCGCATCCATTTTCGAGAACGTGGAATTGGGCATCCGCAGGCAGATGTTCTTCTCCATCACCATGCCCGTTACCGTAACGTTCCAAGGCAAGCCGGTAAAGACGGAGATCCAATTGGACTTCATCCGCCTGGCCATCGAGCAGTTCGCGGACATGGAAGACAAGACCTTTTGGTTCCCGGTCAATCCCGCCGCGGGATATATCGATGGCTCGCTGCTGCTGGGCGGTTCGCATCATCCGGTGGACTGCACCCGCCTCGCCTTCGCGAGCGCGCAGAAGGGCGTCATCGCCGTGGAAGCGGAGTACGCCATCGACTTCACGCAGGAAGGGCCCGCGGAGTTGGGCGTGGTGAACGGAGTCCTGAAGACCGCGCTGGCCTTCGATGGGAAAGGCATCGAGCCAATCATGGCGGAAGGTGCGCTGTTGGGTTGACTCTAATCAATCTTACGGTTCCAAGCTAGAGCCACTTCCGCAAAGAGTCCAAAGGAACGGCATCCGCTTTCCCCCCCCAAAGACGTAACCCCGATTGCCGGGGCATACGACGGCCAGCCGGCTCAGTTTCAAATCGGCGATTGCCGCATGCATCGATTTTGACATCGATGGGGATTGGGAATACTTAAACTCGAACCCGATGCTTCGACCGCCATCCACAATCAACAAGTCCAGTTCCGCTCCGCCGTGGGTACCCCAGAAAAAAGCGTTCCTACCGGCGCCGATAGCCTTGATAACCTCTTCCAAGGCAAACCCTTCCCAAGATGCACCGAGTTTGGGATGCTGAAGCAATGTTTTTTCGTCCTTCACCCCGATGAGCGAATGGAAAAGCCCGGAGTCGCGAACGTAAACTTGGGTGTTTTTACCAACCGTTTGCCGGTATTCACATGCCAAGGCGGCAGCAGGCGGACCATGAAGGTTTGCTCCAACACCTGCAGATGGTGAAGCATGGTCTTGTCGCTAAGCCAAGGGATCGCCCAATTTCAGCCGAGTTCCAGGTCTGACCATGGTAATGCGCGGCCATTATCCAGAATCGGCGGAGTTGCCGAGCGGGCAGGCGAATGCCCAGGTTCGGAATGTCGCGCTCCAAAAAAGTTTCGATGAACGCATCCCGCCATGCGCCGCTATCCGATTCGCGCGCCGCCAAAAACGATTTCGGGAATCCTCCCCTCCTCCACAGCCGCTCCGAATTTTTCCATCCCACTTCTTCCAGCGAGAAGCCAGGCAACTCGTGGAACCGGATACGGCCCGCCAACGATTCGGAACTTTGCCGCAGCAGATCCCCCGATGCGGTGCCCAGAACCAGGAAGCGGGCCGGAAGCGTTTTTCGATCCGCCAGTACTCTCAGCAGCGGGAACAGCTCAGGGGATCGCTGGATTTCATCGATAACCACCAAGCCCATGAGGCCGGGCAACGACTATCCCGGTTGGGAAAGCGCTGCGGCGCCATCGGGATTTTCCAAATCGAACCAATGGGTTTTCCCCTTCCAGGCTTTCCCCAGCATTCTCGCCAAGGTCGTCTTGCCGCATTGCCTTGAGCCGACTAACGCCACGACAGGGAAGCGGCGCAAAGCAGTTGTCACTTCTTTTAAATGGCCTAGGCGGGGAAGCGGCGTTGGATGCATAGAATACTTTCCTTGAAATACCGGATATACTATCCGGATTTACAAGGATAAAATTTAAAGAAAAGTCCAAAATGTCATAAAAGGAACATATGGACGGAGGGGCTTCAAAAGGTAGGAAGGCGGTTCGCCTTCTGAAATAAGCTAGCCCCGGGCGGCTAGCTTGCTCATGATGGCGTCGACGCTCTTCTTGAAAGAGTCGTCCTTCTCCATCGCCTTCTCGATAGTCTTGATGGCGTGCACCACGGTGCTGTGGTCGCGGCCGCCGAAGCGCTGGCCGATGGTCTTGAGGGAGGCCGAGGTCAGTTCCTTCATCAGGAACATGGCCAGCTGGCGGGCCTGGGCCACTTCCTTGGTGCCGCGGCCCTGCTCGATGATCTTGTCCACTTCCACCACGAAGTAATTGGCCACCACGGTGGTGATGTCCTCCGGAGTCACCTTCTTGCTGGGGCGGTTCACGCCCGTGCGGTTCACGATTTCCTTGGCCAGCTCCATGGTGATGTCCGAATGCTTGATGGAGGCCTGCAGCAACAACTGGCGGATGGCCCCTTCGATCACGCGGATATTGGAATCGATGGCTTCCGCCAGGAACCCGATGATGTCGTCGGAGATGTCGAGGTTCAAAGCGATGGCCTTGCGGCGCAGGATGGCCTCGCGCGTTTCCCTGTCCGGCGGCTGGATGTCCACGAACAGGCCCCATTGGAAGCGGCTCACCAGGCGGTCTTCCAGGCCCTTCAGTTCCCCCGGAGGCGCGTCGCTGGTCAGGACTATCTGCTTTCGGCTTTGGTGCAGGGAGTTGAAGATATGGAAGAATTCTTCCTGGGTGCGATCCTTGCCGCTCATGAATTGCACGTCGTCCATCAGGAGCAGATCGACTTCATTGCGGTAATAATTCGACAACTCATTGATGCGGTTGTGCTGGATGGACTCCACGAACTCGCGGTAAAAAGCCTCCGAAGTGACGTAGCGGACTTTCTTGCGGGAATTTTCCGCCAGCACGTAATTGCCGATGGCCTGCAGGAGATGGGTTTTGCCCAGGCCCACGCCGCCGTAGATGAGCAGCGGGTTGAACTTGGTGCCGCCCGGATCCTTGGCCACGGCCTGCGCGGCGGAGTAGGCGAATTGGGAGTTGCTGCCCACCACGAATTCCTCGAAGGTGTAGTTGGGATTGAGATCGATAACGGGCATGCCCGTGAAGGGATGCGCGAATCCCGGCGAGGCGGCCGTGGTGGGCATGCGGCGAAGTTGGATGCGGACCTCGCGGCCGTTGGCTTCCTGGAAACAATGCTCGATAAGCCCTAAGTACATTTTTCCCAGTTGTTCCATGTCGATGTTAAGCGGCACGGCCAGGCTGACCTGGAACTCGCTCAGGTCGAATACCTTCAGCGGCGTGATCCACTGGATGTACACGTCCTCGGAGAGCTTTTCCTTCAGGGACGCCAGGCAGGATGTCCAAGGGTGCAAAGACGTTACCGAATTGATCATGCGGCCGGCCCTTCAAGGTTCGGAACGAATAGGCGGCGGCAAAAATCCCGCTTTCGCAGGCGCGACCGACAGGTGGCGTGGATAATTACCATGGTTTTATCTCGGAACCTTTGGACCTAAAGGGGAAAATATAATCAACATGGAGCGCGTGAGCGCGTTGTTTGGCGGCCCGATGGGACGGGGCCCGGCAGGTTTTCAACAAATAATCAACGGGACTTCCCCAGGGATTGGAAAGGTTCCTGAAATCAGGCAAAAATGAAAATGGAATACGGGTAAGAAATCACCTTGAGCAGCTCTTCCCTTGTTTCGCATGATTCTCTAAGTTAAAATTGAGACCAAGCGAAATGCCTTTCCTCCCATGATCGCAAAACCCAACTACCAGTATATCGCCTCGGGATTGCTGGCCGGCCTACTCATCCTGCATTGGGCTTGGTGCAATTTCATTGCTTATCCCATTTCCTTCGAGCGCAAGCTGAAACGGGGCAAGCCTTGGGTCTATATCCCCATCCGCTGGAAAGGCTTCTATAAAATCCAAGTCGTCCTGTTCACGCGTTTGCTGATGCTTGCCATGGTAGTGTTGGGCGTGGGCCTGTTCGGACATTACATCGGAAAGACGGAAGCTCCCTGGATTGTCCTGTTCGCATGCGCCATCGGATTCCTGGTGATGCGTTTGAACGCCCTCTGGCTGGACTTCCGTTATCGCCAGCAGGAAGACGCCTATTATTTCCTGCACGACGAATTGCGCTCCAAGCTGGAGGGCGAAGGCAAGGACATGGCCGAGTCCGCGTTCAAGAGCCTGGCCGCCTATCAGCACCAAAACCTGCTGCGCAAGGCCGATGAAGGCGGCACCCTGCTCAAGACCTTGAAAAACCAGGCTAAAATCTCCCGTAAATACCGCAAGGAAGTGCGCGCACGGGAAACCGTCGAGACCTGATCGCGGGGCGTCGCGCCCCTTCGTTTTTTTTTATCATTTGCCCCATGTGTTCCCGCCCGGGCCCGGCAAGCCTACCCCCATGTTCCTGATCTCGCAGAAGACTCCCGATCCCAAGACGGAAGCCGCGTGGAGAAAATCCATGGCGGAGGGACGGATCGAGGATCCCAAGGCTTTCGCCGCCTTCATGCTGGCCAAGACCTCGCGTACTTTCGCGCTCAATATCCAGGTGCTGCCGGCCGGATTGCGCCGGCAAGTGCTGCTGGCCTACCTCTTTTGCCGCATGGCGGATACGTTGGAGGACGATGGCGACTTGGAAGAAGCCGCGAAAATCCGGCTGCTGGAAGCCTTCCGCGGATTGTTCCCGCCCGGGGGCGATAAGCAGGCTCGGCTGGAGGCTTTCCGCGCCGCGTTGCCGGCGGAGTGGGCCGGCTCGGAGCGCTGGGATCGGCTGCTGGTGCATCATTGCGATTGGATCTACCCGCAATTGTCCGATTTTCCGGAGGCGGTGGCGGCTGCCATCTCCCGCTGCGTCGACGAGATGTGCCAAGGCATGATCGACTTCACGCGCAAGCAGGCGGCCAAGCGCTCCGGTCAGGCGCTCATCGGGTCCATCGAGGATCTGGACCGGTATTGCTATTACGTGGCCGGCACGGTGGGCAACCTGCTTTGCGATCTGTTCACCCTGCACTCTCCCTTGATCGGAGCCAGGCGGGCCAAGGCCCTGCGCGCGCTTTCGGTTTCCTTTGGATTGGGATTGCAATTGACCAATATCCTGAAGGATGTTCAGGAAGACCGGCGACGCAACGTTTCCTATATCCCTTCCGCGCTGCTTGCGGAAGAGAACCTTTCCGTGGATGCCTTCTTGGCATCGGAGGCGCAAGGTTCCCCGCCCACTGCCGAACGCGCGGGCGATAATGGGGCCGCCGCGCGCATCATGGCCCGTCTCCTGCATAAGGCCAAAACCCATTTGCAAGATGCGCTCGACTACAGCTGCCTGCTTCCCCGCCTGGAACCGCGGCTGCGGCTTTTCTGCTTGTGGCCATTGTTCATGGCGGTGGAAAACCTGGTCCTGATGGGCGAGAACCTGAACGGGTTCCAGGGCGAAGGCAAGCTCAAGATCACCCGCAAGCAAGTAAAGGACATCGTGGGAAGCACAAGCCTGGCCTGTTGGTCCAATCTCTGGCTCCGATCCATGTTCCGTAGATCCATAGCCAAGCTGGAAGCCGGTTTGGCGCGCGCTCCCGCCGGCCCGGGCCCCCATTCCGGGTCCGTTCCCCAATCCGTCCAGGCTCTGGGAAAGGCCGTCGCCGGGGCCGGAGCCACGCTATGACGTCGGACACCGCGCCCGTGCCCGGTTCGCCCTGGCGTCCGCGAATCTACCTGGCTATCCTGTTGCTCACCACCTTGGCCTTGGACCAATACACCAAGCTCCTGGCGCGCATCCATTTCGGCCTGCCCGGCGGAGAACCGGATTATTACAAGGTCAAGCATATCCTGGGCGAATGGCTCCAGTTCCGCCTCATCTACAATACCGGCGCCGCCTTCGGGATGCGTCCCCAGCAAATCGTCCCCTTTCTCAACCCCACCGTTTTCTACGTGATGTTCTCCGCCATCGCCATCGGCTTCCTGGCGTTTCTTTACCGCAAGCTTCCGCGCGGGGACGCCTGGCAAAGGGCCGCTATCACGCTGATCCTTTCCGGCGCGCTGGGAAATCTCATCGATCGGCTCCGCTTCCAAAAGGTCACGGACTTCATCGACGTGGGAATCCCATCCTTCCCCGCCCGCTGGCCCACTTTCAATATCGCGGACAGTTGCGTCTGCGTAGGCGTGGCCATGATCCTGCTTTCCTCCTGGATCCCGCGCACGCCCCATCCTTCGCCCGTTCCCTTCCCGGCACCCAACCCCTGAGGCATATACCATGAGTTTTGAAGCAGGCGCCGGTTGGACATGCGGACCGGAGGAAGCCGGATTGCGCTTCGATCTTTTCATCGGCGCGCGCGCGCCCGACACTTCCCGCAGCCGCGTCCAGAAATGGATCGAAGCCGGTTGTTTCCTGGTCAACGGCGCCCCGGCCAAAAAGAACCACGTTATGGCCGAAGGCGATGCCGTATTGGTGGCGGCGGTCCCGGCCGCGGACGAGTCCTCCACACTGAAGGCGGAAGACATCCCCTTCCCCATCGCGTACGAGGATGAGCATCTGCTGGTGGTGGATAAGCCCAAGGGCATGGTAACCCATCCCGGCAACGGCATCCATTCCGGTACGCTCGCCAACGCGCTGGCCTACAAGTTCCGGCAACTCTCGGACGTGAACGGGCCCTTGCGGCCGGGTATCCTCCACCGGCTGGATAAGGATACCTCCGGCCTGCTGGTGGTGGCCAAGACGAATGCCGTTCATCTGCATCTGGCGCATCAATTGGAAGCCCGTGAGATCAAGCGCATCTACCATGCCTTGTCCTGGCGGGAAACCTCCGAGACCTCGGGCCTGGTCGATCAGGCTATCGCGCGCAATCCCCGCGATCCGCTCAAGATGGGCGTGCATCCGGAGGGGAAACGCGCAGTAACGCATTTCCGCACGTTGGGGTTCTACCAATTCGCCACCTATTTCGAATTGGAGCTGGAGACCGGCCGCACCCACCAGATCCGCGTCCACCTGGCGCATATCCAGCATCCCGTCATCGGGGATCCTCTGTATGGCGGGCGCATGGCATATCTGAACCGCATCCAACCCATCTTCCATCCTTTCGCCACCAAGCTGCTGTCCTATTTCTCCTCGCAAGCCCTGCATGCGCACCGCCTCAGCTTCACCCATCCGGTTACGGAAAAGAAAATGGAATTCACCAGCCCGTTGCCCTCCGAGTTCATCCAAGCGCTCGCGTTCCTGGAACGCTTCAAGCAAGAGGGCTGATATGGCCGACCACCGGAAAATCGATTTTGAAAAGGCTTTTCTCAAGGGCCACAAATCCTATGACACCGCCGTGGGCGATTGGTGGCACGATCAGGCGTCCAATGGCGCCCATCGCAAGGCTTACGACGCCATCGCCGCCTTTGTGCAAGCGCAACTCAAGGCCCGCGGCAAGCCGAATCCCAAATGGCTGGTGGACTATGCCTGCGGCAGCGGCCTGTTCCTGCAAGCGCTGGCCGATCGTTTTCCCAAGGCGCGCATCGTAGCGCTGGACGGCTCGCGCAAGATGCTGGAGCGCGCCGGCCTGCGCCTGGCCAAATCCGGGCATGCCTCCGGTCCCGTGCAAGCCAAGCATTGCTTCGACGCCAAAGGCCCGCGCATCCGCCTGGTGCAAACCTCCCTGCCCAATTTCTCCCTGCCCGCCGGCAAGGCGGACGCGGTGATCTTTGTCTTCCCCAATCTCACCCCCGCCCCTGCCGATCAGGATTATTACGACAAGCACGGCTATAAGAACCGCGACGATGTGAAGCTTTGCACCGTGCTGGCGCGTCTGCGCGAGATGGATCCGGAAGACGAGGTCGCCGTCGGCAACCCCAAGGAAATGTACGACGGCCTGATGACGGACCGCGTGATCAGCCGCAGCCTGCGCCATCTGAACAAGCGGGGCGGCTCCTGTTTCAAGGTGGACTACGCCAACGCGCATCGGGATGAACTAAGCCATCTCACCCAGATCCGATCGCTGTTCGTGGAAGGCGCCCTGGAAGAACCCGTGAAGGAGCTGAAGAGCCAGGTCTTTTACCGGTACCAGGCCAACAAATTCTACCGATCCCAGGTGATCCTGGATGTGTACCATCAGACCAAGGACCCGAGTGATAAGACGGGGGGGTATTTTATTTCGGAGTTTACGGCGATCTGAGAAAAGGATCTTGAAGAAGTAGAAAGAGTGGTTTCTGAGTGAAGCTAGTCACATACGAAAAAGAAATCATCGAAGCAATCAATAAAGGTGACGTCACGGGTTACCATGATTTCATTACTCTATTTCTGAAACCGGAAGAGAAGGAGATGCCTGGTCCGCTGGATTTCGCTTTTGAAGGTCGGGACTACATTTTTAAAAGGGGTGACCCTTTTTATCTTTTCCCTGGCGGATCAGAAGTACCTGTCACAAAAATCAATTTCTTTAACCAAGTTGTTGCATATCTAGTCGAAAAAGAACTGATCACCTGGGCATCCGATCAGGTTTTGCCTCAATTGAATCTTTTCCGCATTAATCCGGAGAGCAGGGATTTAATACCGGCTTACTCCCTTCTTACCGCGATTGGAAATGCTCGGCACCATAGGATTCACATTAAAGCGACGTTGCAGGAATTCGTGGAAATGGGTTTCCGTACTCCCGTGGAATATGCCTTCTTCCGGGAAGATCAAAGGGACAAGGCATCAAATCTGAAGAGCTGGATAACGTTGGCCGTTGCGGGCGCATCCTTGATTGTCTCTGTCGCTGGTTATCTTGCAAATTCTGGAAAACGGGAAGTCACGATAACTAACTCCGGTGCATTTCGAGACACTATTGCTGTTAAAATAATTCGACCAATGATTGATACGGTATACCTGCGAGGCACGTCGAAGGCCACAATTCGGAAGTTTACTATGCCTCCGGCGCAGCCGCCCCCTCCGCTTCCACAACCTTCTTCTTCCCCCGTCCCTTGAACTCCCGCGGCGGGAACTCGAAGGAAATCTTGCCTTCTTTGGACAGCTTCAGATAGGCGTCGAAGAAGCGGCGGGTCTTGGAGGATTGGAATCCCTTGATCAAATCGGTGCGCTCCAGGGAAAGCAGGCGCTTGATAATGTCGCGATCCAGGGTCTTACCCAGGATCATTTTATTGATCTTGAGACCCTTCTTCGCGTCGCCGGCCAAAGCGCTCTCCGAGATATAACCCGTCAGCGTCTCATAGACCTTGGTCTGGTCCACGGGTGAAATGCCGATCGGTTCTTCCTTGGCCAAATCCAGAGGCTGGCCATCCGGACCGGAGGCGGTGTCGTCGAAGACGAATTCGACCTTGTTCTTGTCGTTGATCTTGAGGACCGCGGTGAAGGGCTTCCCCATCTTGCTGCGGAAGCCCTGCAGCGGGCCTATCTGGCGGTTGTTCAACAGATCGATGACTTCCTGTTCGGACATCTGGCGTCCGCCCAGAACCTTGCGGATGAGCAGCGCCCCGTCCTCGGACTCATAACGCGTCAAGGTCTCGAACATCTTCTGGCCATCGATGGGGCTGGTGAAAGGCGCCAGCTTCTTGTCCTTGCCTTCGTCGAAACCCTTGATCTTCTTGACGATGGTGCGGGCGAAATCCTGGATCTCCTGCATGAACTCCGGCCGCGTGAAAAGGCCGCGTTCGATGCGGTTCAGCTTGAACTCCCAGCCGCCCGTCAATTCCGGCGAAACCAGCTCCTCGATGCCGATGGCGGAAAGCAGTCGCATCAGATCCGCGCCCTTGGCGGTGGGCACCAGCTCCTTGCCTTCGCGCACGATGTACTTGTCGTACAACAGGCCTTCGATGACGGCGGCGCGCGTGGCGGGCGTGCCCAACCCGCGCTCCTTCATGGCCTCGGCCAGATCCTCGTCTTCCACATACTTGCCCGCGCTTTCCATGAAGGAGAGCAGGGTGGATTCGTTGAGGCGCGGCGGCGGCCGGGTGGCATCCTGGCGCAAGGTCACGTCCTGGGCGAAATACTTGGAACCGGCCTTGAGATTGGGCAGCAGCGCCTCTTCCTTCTTATCGATGCCGTAGATGGCCTTCCATCCTGGCTCTTCCAGTACCTTGCCTTCCGTGCGGAAATGCTCGCCCGCCACGATGGTGATGCGGGAAGTGTTGAGAAAGCGCGCGGGCGGAAAGAATACCGCCAGAAAGCGCTGCACCACGGCCTGGTAGATCTTGCGCTCCGGTTCGGACAAATCGCCCGGCATCACGTTGGTGGGGATGATGGCATGATGGTCGGAGACCTTGGACTCGTCGAAGATGCGCTTGTCCATACGCACATAACCCTTTTCCAGGGCCTCGGTGGCGAACTTGCCGTAGTCCGATTTTTTCAGGTTCTGCATCAGCTCCTTGGCCACGGCCAGGTAGTCATTGGGAAGGTAGCGGCTGTCCGTTCTGGGATAGGTCAGCACCTTATGGCGTTCATACAGGGCCTGAGCCAGTCCCAGGGTGTTCTTGGCCGAGAACCCGAAGCGGGCATTGGCCTCGCGTTGCAGGCTGGTGAGATCGTAAAGGGAGGGCGCTCCTTGCGTGGATGGCTTCTGGGTATCGGTCACGTCCGCAGGTTTGCCGTGGCATTTGGCCTGGATTGCCTTGGCACGGGCCTGGTCCCAGATGCGCTCCGGCTTGGCGGAGTCGCGGTACTCCGGTTTGGCATCGTCGGCTTCTTCGGTTTTCTTGAAGGCCGGATCGAACCAGCGGCCTTGGTATTCGGGCGCATCCGCCTTGCTCCCCGTTATAGCGAAATCGCCATGCACTTCCCAATAGTCGCGCGGTACAAAGAGCTCGCGGTCCCACTCGCGGCGCACGATCATGGAGAGGGTGGGCGTTTGCACGCGGCCGCAGGGAGTCAGGAAGAATCCTCCCCATTGGGATTTGTAACCGGTAAGAGCCCGGGAACCGTTGATGCCCACCAGCCAATCGGCTTCCGATCGGCACATGGCCGCCTGGGCCAGATGCTGCATATCCTGATCGCTGCGGAGATGCTTGAAGCCTTCTTCGATGGCGGTCTTGGTCATGCTCTGCAGCCAAAGGCGCCGGATACCTGCTTTGACGGGTTTGGTTTCGGAAACGTATTGCAGGATATAGCGGAAAATCAACTCCCCTTCGCGGCCGGCGTCGCAAGCATTGATGATTTCCTTGATGTCTTTGCGGCGGAGGAGTTTGGCCAAGGTGGAGAGCTGCGCCTTGGTCTTGGGCAGAGGCGCAATGGCGAATTTTTCCGGGATGATGGGCAGATTGTCCAAGGTCCAGGCCTTGAGGCGCTCGTCCATGTCCTTGGGATTGGCGATGCTGACCAGATGGCCGATTGCGAAGGAGACCACATAGCCAGGGCTCTCGTAATAGGCGTCGTGCTTTTCAAACTTCTCGGGCAGGGCTTTGACGATATCGCCCGCTACACTGGGTTTTTCGGCTATGATGAGGGTCTTGGTGGCTTCGACGGCCAAATTCAGCCATCCTTCCTGGTCGGATTAAGGTCGGTTCCAATATATATAAGAAAGGAATGCCAAGCGTTCAAAACCGGACTGAGCGCTCCACGCTTGGGGCGGAGGTGCGGATGTGCGGTGAGGACGGGAGGTAGAAAGGGAGACTTGCGGTTCAGCCGATAAGCTGACTTTGAATGGGGGAAAGCCTACAGGACCGCGCCGGTTTCGGAACCTTCTATGATGCGATGCAGGTCCGCGCTCAAGTGCAGCTTCAGCTTATCCCAATAGCGGATAAGCACATCGGCCACCAGCTTGGTATTGTCGGTCTTCTCACCCTTGATGCGGAACCCCAAGGCGCGGAACATATTGAGGTGATCGTAACCTCCATGTACGGCCAGGTATTCCTTCTCGGTGAGGTTCACGGTATCCTTGAGTTGGAACAAAGCTTTGATGAGCAACTCCGCATAGCGTTCATCCTGGAGCATCCCGAACAGTTTCACCCAAAGCGGTTTGATGCGGTATTTTTCCGAACGGACCACGGGCTCCTGGGCCGCTCGCGGCTGATCGAGCGTGAAGATTTCCCCTGCCATGGCCAATAGGCGCGCGCATTCCGCGGAAGCGGTGCTGATTTTCCAGGCGCTGATATGGATCTCGGTGCGGTTCACATCGAAGGTTTCCCTGAGGAACGTCATGACCTCGCGGGAATCCCTCCCCACGCGGCCCACGTCCTGGATGACTATGTGGCCCACGCCTTCTTGCATGGCCTTGGCGAGCAGTCGTTCCATGCCGGCCCGGATCTTCCCTTTTACATGCGGCCCGACATCGGAAATGATGTCGATCACATCCAAGCCGTTCATGAGGCAATAGGTCTGCAATTCCACGGACTGGGATTCCAGGGAAAAGTCCGTCCCCTCGTCCGGCCATACGGAACAGTAAAGAAGGGCTTTGGGATTTTTCGGATGCTTTTCCATGCACGCTTCCCGCTGGTTGCTCAGGGCAGTATTCGGCTCTCGGCCTAATATCCACTAGGGGTGGGACCGGACTGCAATCAAATATAAACAAAAAAGGCCGGATAAAGCCCTGCTCTTGCGCTCCGTGAAACCTGTAAGCTTTGCCGACAGAGAGGCTTAGGGGGATCTTATTCCCCGCTTCATCGGCAGGCGAACGACAAGCTTCCCTTTCTTCTCCAATAACCTTAGCGCGGGATTTTCTTCCGGGCAGTTGCTTTCAAGGGCCTTAACTTGGATAATTTGAGAAAACCATGCCAACCCTGCGCGGCGTCCGCGTCCTTTTGATCACCACGGATTATCCACCGGACGTGGGCGGTCTCCAGACATATTCCTATCGGATCGCCCGGGATCTTCCCGGGGGATTGCTGGCGCATGTGCTGGCCGGCAGCGATCATGCGCGCCGGGATCTTCCCGCCCCGGCCGGGGGCGCAAGCCTTTCCGCACGCCGCGGCCGGACGCGTTGGCGCGCGTTCTGGTGGAGCCTAATCGGCATCCCGGCTTTCCGGCTGCGGGGCAAGGCGGACTTCTTCCTGCATATGCAATGGACCACGGCCATCCCTTCCTGGCTGTTGAAGCGACTGGACCGCCGCACGCGTTATCTGGTGCTGGTCCACGGAGCCGAGCTGATCGATCCCGGCCGTTTCTGGATGGGAATGGTTAAGAGGGCCGTCCTATCCGGCGCCGATGCCGTGGTCGCGGGCTCGCATCATACCGCGGAAATCGTCTCGCAGTTGGGGATCAAATGCCAGCGTTTGGAAGTCATCCCTTACGGGAATCCATTGGAAGGCGAGAGCGGACCCGATCCCCTCCGAAGTAACATACAAGGTACCGTAACCCGCCTGTTATGCATGCACAGGCTGGTGGCCCGCAAAGGAACGGCCTTGCTGCTGGAAGCCTTGGGCCGGTTGCGCTCCCCGGCCTGGACCCTTACCCTGGTGGGGGAGGGCGAAGAAGGCGCGGCCCTGCGGCGGCAGGCGGAGGAGCTTGGCCTGCAAGCGAGAATCCGCTTCCTGGCCCCCGTGGACGAAGCGGAGAAGATCCGCCTTTTCCGGGAGGCGGACCTCTTCATCCTTCCCAGCCTGCCGCCCCTCCGCAACAACCATGTCGAAGGTTTGGGCCTGACCTTGCTGGAAGCGCAGAGCCTGGGCATCCCGGTGCTGGCCGCGCGCACGGGAGGGATCCCGGAAGCGATCCTGGAGGATCGTACGGGAGTGCTTTTCCGCGCGGGCGATGCCGAAGACTTGCGGGGAAAGCTGGCCTCGTTGCTGGCTGCGCCGGAACGGTTGCAGGGGATGGGCGCGGAAGGTCCGGAATGGATCCGGACTCAGTTCAGCTGGAAAGCGGGGCTGGCGAGGCTGGCGGATCTGATACGGGAAATCGCTGAGGGGTAGCAGTCAAAATTCAAAGCGCAATGAGAGAAGAGGCCTGGTCTCCCCTGCTTAGGTGTATTTCTCTTCGCCGATTTTCAGGTTGGCGTAGAATTCCATGGGGCTGTTGGATGCGATCAGGCTTTTGCGGATATCCGCATCGGCCATGATACGGGAGATGGCGGAGAGGGCGCGGATATGCGGCCCGGTGGTGTTGGATGGCGATACGATGAGGAACAACAGGTAAACCGATTCCTTGTCGATGGCCTCGAAATCGATGCCGCGTTTGACCGAACAAGCCACCACGCACATCTTATCCAGGAAGTCCACCTTGCCATGGGGCACGGCCAGTCCGCAGCCTATCCCGGTGGACATCTTCTCTTCGCGGCCCAGCACCGCTTTCAGGATGCCCTCGCGGTTTTCAATCTCGTAAGCCTGGCAAAGCAGGGTCACCATCTCTTCCAGGATTTCCCGCTTGCCGGGCTTCTGGGAATCGATGATGATGCATTTTTCCGTGAATCGTTCCGAGAGCCTCATGATGCGCTTCCTTCGCCCGGCGGGAACGCCTCGATGGTCGTCCCGGCCATGGCCGTTGTTCCGGAGGCGGCCGGTGCGAATCCCGGCGGCCGGACCGGCAAATCTAAAACTCCGAGCCCAAAGACCAATAATCCCGTTGCGGATTCTGGTGGGTCCCAACGTCCTTCACCGCCCAGGCCCGCGTGTACTTGAGGATGAAAATCCCCAGATTCATCCGCATGCCATAGCCTATCCCCAAGCCCATTTCATCGAAGGCGTTCCCGGTGGACCAGGCTCCGCCATAATCCGCGAATACGTTGCCCATAACATACCTTAGGCTGATGGGGATCGGCCATACAATGCTGAACTCCCGTATGAAAGGGAACCGGAATTCAAAATTCGAGACGAATTTCCGGGTTCCCTTGAATTCATAATAGTCGAATCCGCGCAGCGGAAAATCGAATTGGGAAAAGTATAACTCTTCCAACTTTTTGGGTAGATTGACTGAGTTCGCGTACGCATTAAAGGTGAAATCCTCTCCCCCGACCCAGAATTGGTGCGGATTCTCGTAGCTTCCCAGCGCTTCCGAAACGCCGGCCGATAGACGCACCGCCAAAGTGTACTTCTTGAAGAACTCCCAATACTTGCGCATGTCCGCATCCATCTCAAGGAAGGAAACCTTGTCCTGGAATACGGGCGGCACCGCGGTGATATTGGTGTATACGCGCTCCCCGTTCACGGGCCCCACTATGCCCCAGATGGTGTTGTCATGGACGTAGCGCACGCTGGGGAACAGGGCGTTGATGCTGGGCGATTTGTAGCTGTCGTCCGCGCTCAGCTTGCCGGCGTCGTCCTGCTTCTGAAGCGTCCGCGAAGTGAAGAGGGTGCGCGCTTCGAATTCCAGGCGGTTGAAAACGGAGAAGGGGTAGCTGGCCGTGCCGCCGAACCCCCATTGCCGATCGAGGAAGATCTGGCTGGACGAGAACACGGAGCTGGTGTCGTTGAACAGGCTGTACTGGGAAAGCTGCGCCTGATGGTACGCCGTTATGGAGAAGTCGGTCTTGAGGGCCAGGTAGTCGTAGGATACCGCGCCGTTGGTATTCTCCCAACTGCCATTGATGCTCAAGGCGAAGGACAGTTCCTGGTCCCCCATCAAATCGCTGAGGGTGATGTAGGCCAATCCGCCATAGCCGTATTGGTTGTCTATCCCCAAAGCCGCGTTGGCGTTGTCCAGGCTCCAGACCGGGTGGTATTTGTTCTTGCGGAAGCTGCCGTCCTGGGCCAGATAGCTGGAACTGTCGGTCAGGAAAGGCGACTTGGTTTCCTTTTTCTTTTTATGCGGCTTGCCGCCTTCCTTGGTTTCATCGGCTTCGGCCTGGCGCGCGGAATCCTCCGCCTCAGCGTTTTTCTTGGCGTCCGCTTTCGGATTTCCGGGCGAAGCCGCGGCGGCCAACGCGCTGTCCCGCGAGGCCTTGGCGACGGAATCGGAAACGGGTTTGCCGGGCGCCACGGCGGTTGCCCCGCGCGGGCCGCTGCCGGAGCTGTCTTTGCGGCCATTGGCCGCATTGAGGGAATCCCGGCGCAGGGCCAGCAGCTTGAGTCCCGCGGAATCCCGGGGGTTGCGTGCGGCCAGCGCCAGCGAGTCCTTGTAGATGGCCGCGCCCACGGCGGCGGCGGCTTTCGCCTTGCGGACGTTCTCGCTGGAATCCTTTTTGGCTTTGGCCACCTTGATGGAATCCAGGCGGGCCAGGGAATCCGTGCGGATGCTGTCCGCATTGTAGCTGGAGAGGTTGGCCCAATTCATGGGGCGGAAGTATCCCAGGGAGGAATCTTCCAGGGATTTGATGAAACGCGTCTTGGGCAGTTCCGCCGCCATCACCTTGCTCATGGGATCCTTCATCAGATAAATATCCCAGCCGCCCTCCTCGAACAGGGAGAAGGCCAGGTATTTGCCGTCCCAGGACCAAGAGGGCGTGAAGCAGCCGGAAAGGAGATTGGTCAACGGCTTATCCGTATAGATTCCGGCCGAATCCCGGCTGAGGTAGATATTGTCGATGCCGGAGCGGTTGGAGATGAAGACCAGGCTGGAATCGGAAGGGCCGTAGGAAGGCTGCTTTTCGTCATAAGGGCCGCCGGCCACCTTGGTCAGGCTGTCTCCTTGCAGGCGGATCTTGTAGATATCGTTGAACATCAGCAGGCTGTCGTAGCCGTCCAGGGGATTGGCGGAAAGCGGGGTAACCACGGCGTTACGCCGGTCGGACTCGAAGGCGATCCACTTGCCGGAAGGCGAGAAAACGGGATGATCGTCATGCGCCAGGTCATGGGTAAGCTGCTTCAATTCGCTTTTCCCGAGATCCCACACGTAGATATCCGTCAGCCCGTTCTTCATGCCGCTGAAAGCGATGTAGCGACCGTCCCGCGACCAGCTGGGGGAAAGGATGGCCTGCACGTCCGGGCTGATTTCCCGCACGATCCGCCCCTTGTGCCTGCGCGATGCGGTGACCAAATGGATCACGTCCTTGCCGTGGCTTTTGCTGACGATGGCTATTTGCTTGCTGTCCGGGCTCCAGGCGATGCCGGACTTGAAGGAATGGAAGCTTTCGTGCTTCTCCCCTTTGCCGCCCTGGATCACGGAGCGGGTCACCTTCTCGCTCTTGATGTTGAGGATGAAGATGGCCTCCCAGGACTCGCGATCGCTGAAGAAGGCGATCTCCTCGCCGTTGGGCGAGATGGAGGGCTGCAGGTTGTAGAAGGATTGATCCTTGCTCCTATCGGTCAGCTGGCGGGCCACGCTTTTGCCGTACTTGCGCTGGCCCAGCTCCGGCCAATAGATGAAGCGCAGTTCCCGCAGCCAGATCTCCCCCGCCTCCTCCAATGAGGTCTTGGTCACCTTCTTGAAGGCCTGGGGCAGATCATGCGCCTCGCTCAGGGCCTGCACCAGCTTGGTCACCGTGCCCTTGCCATAAGTGGACTCGACGAAATGCAGGAACAATTGCCCGCCTTTATAGGCCAGGAATCCGCCGAAGTCCTCCGTGGGCGGCGCCACGTAGCCGAAGGTGGTGGCGTCCAGCATGAAAAACTCGGAGGAAAGATCCCATCCCAGCGAGGAATACTCCGCCAGGCCCTCGCTCACCCAGAGCGGGAATTGGGCGGTCTGGTGGGAGACCATGGACGCGGCATTGTCTCCGAAGAGCATATCGAAGACCACGGCATGCGTCATCTCATGCTTGAGCACGTGGTAGAACTCGGTATAGCTGCCCTCGAAGGGAAGCACGATGCGGTTCTTGAATATTTCCGTGAAGCCGCCGATGCCTTCGTGCAAGGGCAGGCGGATGACGTTGGTCTGCTCGAACTCGGCGTGGGAGTTGTGCAGTATGATCGGCACCCGCGCGCCCAGCTTGTGGCCCACGGTGGCGGAGACGCTCTTATACATGGTCTCCACGTTGCGGGCCGCGAAGGTGGCGATGAGATCGGCATCCTGCGGGAAATAGATGTCGAAATGCTCGGTGCGCAAATAGGACCATTTGAATTGGTGGTATTGCACCTTGTTCTGGCCGAAGTTCTGGCCGAATCCCGTTCCGGGGCAAGCGATCAGTGCGGCCAGGATCATCCCGGCCGGCAACAGCTTAATCCGCAAGCATATCTCCCTCAATGCGGGCCTCGGCCCAATCCAATAGTTGAGAATCGTTTTTCCCCGCAGCGGGCGGACCGGAAATCCCCCGGTAGAAGCGCGCCAATTCGAGCGCGGACAATTGGCCCGGCGCGACGGCTCCTCCCGTGAGATAGCCATAGGTGAAAGGGCAGCCCAGCAGCGGAGCCAGCACGCGCGTGGCCCGGCCTGCGCCGCCCATGGAAAGCACGCAGCCATTGGGCGTTGCCGCCGCGACTTCGCGGGCGAAACCCATCAGTTCTGTCAGCTCCGCCTTGGAAGCGCAGGTCATGGCGAATTTCATCCCGGCGGGATGGAAGGCGCGCATTCTTTGCGACAAAGCCCGCAATCCCGGTAGCGGCAAGGTTTCCCCCATATCATGGTGGGAAAGCAACAGTTTGGCGGAGCCGGAAGCCAGCAAGCTGCTCATAGGCGCCGGCAAGGATGCGAACTCTTCCACCTCCACATCGATCCAATCGCAAGCCGGATCGCTGCCGTCCAGGCCCAAGGCCCGCCATACCGGCTCGCGTAATGAGGCCTGCGAATCCGCCCAAGCGCCCCCGTCCCGTTTCAGCCGTATGGTCAAGAGGGTTTCCAAGGGGCGGCCGAGCCGGCGCAGGCATTCCCGTTTGAAATCACGGGCTTCCCGCGCGATGGCGGCGGCGGGGAATCCGTCCGCGCGGAACTCGGCGGTATCGCATTCCGCCAGTGCGCTCCAAATAGCAGGATCGGTATGGTTGGCCGCGGTGACGATGCCGATGATTCTGGCGCCAAATCGGTTTTTTGTACTTTCACCCACGATGCCATCCAAATTTACATTAGAATGCCGCCGCTGCCGTCCCCTTTTCCATTCCAACCCTCTCAAATATACGGCGGCAACCGATAGCCCGCGGACAAATCCGGCACCCCACCTCGCATTTCTCCTGCTGGTTTGCCTGGGCTCCATCGGTCTTTGCGCGGACCCATATGTTGCAAACCGACCCGGCGTTGGTAATGGCCATCCGGACCAGGTACCCAAGCCCGCGTCGGTCCCGCCCGCCCCGCGTTCGGACGCCATGGTGCGACCCGACTCCTCCTTTGCCTCCGGCCTGTACGAACCCGCGCACGACTCCGCCATCCTGCGCGGGCTGGACCAAGTCTATCGCGGAGAGTATGCCGCCGCGGACAGCATCTTGTCCCGTCTGCCCGATTGCCCTGCGCGCGCCTACTTCCGCGGCCTGGTAGGCATCAATCGCTTCGGCGATTTGGGGGACACTGCCGCGCTCTTCGCCGCCGCCCGGCTTTGGGAAGGGCTGGACCGCGCTTCCGATTCATCCGCTTCCCTCTTCAGGCGGGATGCGAATTACCCGCTCTACCGCGGCCTCTCCGAGCTTCAACTCAGTTACGTAGCGAGCATCACCGGCGGACGCATTCGCGCAGCCCGCCTGGGGCGCAAAGCCGTGGGCCTGCTGGCCCCGCTATCCGATCGGGCCGAAGCCGCTGCGGCCATCGCCCTGTACGACTACTACAAAGCGGCCTTGCTCAGAGGCGTGGCCTGGCTGCCTTTCATCAGCGCGGACAGGGAAGCCCCGCTGCGGCAATTGGAGGCGGCCATCCCCAAGTCCCGTTACCTCAAGGAAATCCTGCGCACATCCTTGCTGTGGATCCATTATGATGCGGCCCGCTACCAGGCCGGCATACAGCCCATCCAAGCGTTCCTGGCCCGTTACCCCGGCAACCGGCCCTATCGGCAGATGCTCGCCGACTTCCGCTTCCGCAACGGCGATCTGGATTCCGCCCGCCGACTACAGGAGGATCTGCTGGCCGAATACCGGGGATTGAGCCGGATTTATCCGCAGCCGGGCTATTTGCCTTTGGGTTATCTGGGCGCAGTGGGCAATCTGGCCAAACTGGATGCCTCCCAACGGCGCCCCGACTCGTTGCGGACCCATTTGGAGATATGGCATTCCCCCCGGAATGGCGGTATCATCAAATGGTTGCCGGCCAGTCTGGTGCGCGAAGTCGACTCCTTGAAGAAATAAACTTGCCAGGGGCGCCGAGTCCGCGGCACGCAAACGAACGCTCTCGTCGCCTTTATTTCCAGGATCGAAAATGCCAAAAGGCAGGTCCCGTGAGTCCTAAAATCCGCAGAATTGCCGAGAGAAAAAATCCGGTTTTTGCTATCTTACCCCCGGACCCAATGACAAAAATCCCCGCAGCTGGAGCCGTTCCAAATTATGTCGACTGACATTCAAAACATTCCGATCTTTCCGAACGAAAAATCACATATAGACGTGGATTCCGTGACCATCCGCTTCGCCGGCGATTCCGGCGACGGCATGCAGATCACGGGCACGCAGTTCACGGATGCCTCCGCCATCTTCGGCAACGATCTGGCCACCATGCCGGATTTCCCCGCCGAGATCCGCGCCCCCGCCGGCACCGTCGCCGGCGTCAGCGCCTACCAGATCCACTTCTCCTCGCAGGACATCAAGACACCGGGGGACGATCTGAACGTGCTGGTGGCCATGAACGCGGCGGCCCTCAAGGCCAACGTCATGGACCTGGAAGAAGGCGGCATCCTCCTCATCGACGAGGCCGGCTTCACTGAAAAGGACATCGAAAAGGCGGAGATGAAGAGCAACCCGTTGGAGGACGGGTCACTCGCCGGTTACCGGGTCATCAGGGCCAACATCACGGAGCTGACCATCAATGCGGTCAAGGAGACGGGCCTCAAGGGCAAGTCCGCGGAGCTTTGCAAGAACTTCTTCACCTTGGGAATGATGTACTGGCTGTACGATCGGCCCCTCAACCACACTCTCAAGTGGCTGGACGAGAAGTACGGGCCCAAGACCAAATACAAGGACAAGCCGGAAATCGCCGAGTCCAACAAGCGCGCGCTCACGGCCGGATACAATTTCGCCGATACGGTGGAACTGTTCACCTCCCATTACCGCGTCAAGAAGGCGGCCCTGCCCCAAGGCAAGTACCGCAAGATCTCCGGCAACGAGGCTACGGTTTTCGGATTGCTGACCGCTTCCCAGAAATCCGGCCGGCCGCTTTTCTACGGCAGCTATCCAATCACGCCGGCTTCGGACATCCTCCACGGCCTGTCCAAGCACAAGAACTTCGGCGTCATCACTTTCCAGGCGGAAGACGAGATCGCCGCCATCGCCTCCGCCATCGGTTCCGCCTATGCGGGCGGCCTGGGCGTCACCGCCACTTCCGGCCCAGGCATCTGCCTCAAGCTGGAAGCCATGGGCCTGGGCGTCATGACCGAGTTGCCGCTCATCATCGTGGACGTGCAGCGCGGCGGTCCTTCCACCGGCCTCCCGACCAAGACCGAGCAGTCGGATTTGCTGATGGTCATGTTCGGCCGCAGCGGCGACAGTCCGCTTCCCGTGCTGGCGGCCAAGTCCCCCAGCGATTGCTTCAACATGGCCGTGGAAGCCGCCCGCATCGCCCTCAAGTACATGACCCCGGTGGTATTGCTCACCGACGGCTATATCGCCAACGGTTCGGAACCATGGCTCATCCCCGATCACAATGCCATCCCGGCCATGAAAACCAATCTCGCCGTTCCGGTCGCCGGAGAAACCTTCCAGGCCTATGCCCGGGACCCGGTCAGCAACGCCCGCAAATGGGCCATCCCCGGTACGCCCGGGTTGGAACATCGCATCGGCGGCCTGGAGAAGGCGCGCAATACGGGTTCGGTGGCTTACGATCCGGAAAACCATCAGGCCATGACCAATGAACGCCATGCCAAGATCGCCGGCATCGCCAACGACATCCCGCTGGCGGAAGTGGTCGGCCACAAGGATGGCGACGCCTTGGTGGTCAGCTGGGGCGGCACCTTCGGCACCGTATCCACGGCCGTGGAAGAGTGCATCAAAGCCGGTCTTAAACTGGGCCATGTCCATCTGAACTACTTGAATCCCTTCCCCAAGAACCTGGGCGAGATCCTGAACGGCTTCGACCGGGTCATCGTTCCGGAGCTCAACATGGGCCAGCTCAAGATGCTCTTGGGCGGCACCTTCGGGATCCAGATCCAAGGCATCAATCAAGTAAGGGGCAAGCCCTTCAAGGTATCGTATCTCGCATCGGAATTGCATCGGATTTTGGAGACGCAAAAATGACCACCACTACGGCAGAACCGCTGACACGCAAAGACTTCGCATCGCCCACCGCCATCCGCTGGTGCCCGGGCTGCGGCGACTATTCCATCCTGACCACTATGCAGGGAATCCTCCCCACCTTGGGCATCCCCAAGGAGAACTTCGTGTTCGTGTCCGGCATCGGCTGCTCCAGCCGCTTCCCGTACTACATGAATACCTACGGGTTCCACACCATCCATGGCCGGGCCCCCGCCGTGTCCACCGGCGTCAAGCTCACCAATCCCAACCTGCAGGTCTGGGTCATCACCGGGGACGGCGATGCCTTGAGCATCGGCGGCAATCATTTCATCCATGCCCTGCGCCGCAACATGGATTTGAAAATCATCCTATTCAACAACCGCATCTACGGTCTGACCAAAGGACAGTACTCGCCCACCTCCGGCGTGGGCACGGTGAGCCCATCCACCCCGTACGGCTCCGTGGATCTGCCCCTCTCCCCCATCAGCATGGCGCTCGGCGCCGAAGCCGGCTTCGTGGCCCGCACATCGGACAATGACGTGAAGCATATGGGCGAGGTTTTCGCCGCCGCGGCCGCCTACAAGGGCGCCGCCTTGGTGGAAGTGCTCCAGAACTGCGTCATCTTCGCCGACAAGATCCATGAACCCTATTATGGCCGCGCCAGCCGCAACGACAGCCTGCTTTACCTGAAGCATGGGGAACCGCTGCGTTACGGCAAGGAACTGGAGAAGGGCCTGACGTTGGACAAGATGACCATGAAGACCAAGGTCAATCCCGCCGAAGGCGAAGTGATGATCCATGACGAGAAGGAATCCTCGGGAGCCTTGGCTTTCTATCTCTCGCGCCTTTCCCACCCGGAGTTCCCGGTACCGGTAGGCGTATTCCGCAATGTTGAGCGTCCCTCCTACTACAACGCCATGCGCGGTCAAATCGATGCCGCGACGGCGAAGAATCCGCCCAGCCTGGAGAAGCTGTACAATTCCGGGAGCACTTGGACGGTAGGTTAAAGATCGTGGCCCCGGGGGCTTGCCCCGGGTATCAATTCTCTCCTCGTAGTCGTCTAAAGGCGGTCCTGAGCCGGGCCGAGCGGTCCCCCCAGCGGACCGCTTTTCCGTTTTAAGCTTCCCAATCTTCGTTCCGGCGCGGTGCGAGGCGGCCCGAAACGGTAAAGACTGCCGAATTGCCGGTCCGGTATGTAACTTTTAACCGATTCCTCCCAGAAAAAGGGGGTTGCATGGAAAAGACCTTTACCCTGGCCTTTCCCCTTGCCGGAAGGCGCTCACAGATTGAAGCGGATAATCCGCCTCATCGCCAAGAACCTGTTTTCCCGGGTCGCCCTTTGAATTCTCTTATACCTAAAGCCGAAATCGGGAAGCCGGATATTTTCCAGTCCATGGAATACCGGTCCTTCTTGAACGAGTATGTGGCATGGAGACAGCAAGGCAATGCATCCTTTTCCAAACGGGCCTTCTCCCAGAAGTATTTCGGATCGACGGGAATCCTATACGCCGTCATCCAAGGCCAGCGCGATCTGGGTCCCAAGCTGCGCGTTCGCTGCGCGGCCGCGCTTTCCCTGGGCGACAAAGAGAATGAATATTTCGATCTGCTCGTACAGCACAACCAGGCCAAAAAGGACCTAGAGAGGGATTTCTTGTTCGAGAAACTCTCCAGGTTCCTCCATTCCAAACCATGGGTGGTGCGGGAGAACCAGCATAAATACTACGCCAAATGGCATTACGCGGTGGTATTCAGCTACCTGGGATTGGATAAGAAGAAGTCCACGCCCAGGGAAATAGCCGCGGAACTTTATCCTCCCTTGTCGGAAGCCCAGGTCCAGGAAGCCATCGATATCCTGATGGAACTGGAATTGGTCAGGAAATCCGATCGCGGCTACGCGCTCACGCGCAACCATCTGGTCTCGGGCGGTTTCGGCGGCGAGGTGGCCCTGGAATACAACCGCCAAATCCAGGCCTTGACGAACGACCTGGCGCGCGACGACATTACCAAATTCAAAGCCTTCAGCACGCAGGTGACCACGGTTTCCAATGAAAGCCTGAAAACCATCCGCAAGAAATTCTCCGTTTTCCAAGCGGAGATCCAGGATGTTCTGGCGAAGGATAAAGGCACGGACAAAGTGTGCACGGTGGTATTCCAAATCATTCCCAATACGCTATGACCCGGAACGTCACCATGAAAAAATTATTCGCCCCGATGCTCTTCCTCCTGTTCGGTTGTATGCAGCCGGCCGGGAACGACGCCTCCCTATCGACCCAGGATACGGGAATCCAGGATCCGGATTTGCTCGCCGGGGCTTCTTCCAGCACCAATTGGCCGAGCGAGGATGCGGGCGACAGCACCCGCTTATCGATCGCGGGCCGGGCGGATTCCATTCTTGTCCTTCATTTCAGCAACTACAGGATTTCGGAACGAATTTCGGGCCGGGTTTCCTTATTTCCGGAAGGCCGCATTCCCGCCCTGGATTCGATCCCGGTTCTTTCCTTTCCGTTCCAGAATGCCGATTCGATGGTTTTTCTTCCGGAACAATTCTCCCGAATGCAAAAAGGGAATAGCGATTCGGTCCTCTTCACCTTGCGAATCGAAACCGATACGGCCCAGTGCCTGATGATTGGATTCCACTACTCCCGCTCCCGAAAAACCTTTTTGAATTCGCCCTTCTCCAGGCATCCGGATACCTTCTTCCCCCTTTTGAGGCCCAAATATTCTTACAAAGGGATGGTGGACTCTTCCCTGTTCAACTTCGGCGGATATAGCGAGGGAAAAATGGAATGGTGTTTCTATATTCCCGGATCGCCTTACTTTTGGAAAATCGGGTTCGACTCCATAGTTGAAATCGGGCCCATTCCAGGCGGAACATATCCACTGCGGCTGTTACGGATTTCACACCCGGACGGAGACACGAAAAGGAATCAATTGGAAGTCTACGAGGTGCTCATCGAACCAAGCGCGGTAATGCCCGGTCAGAATACCAGGCTTCCCACGCTTTCCTTGGGCGAAAGGTTGTTTACTTCCCCCTCCGCGGCCTCGCTTTCGATACGGTCCGGCACCCCATAGGCGGGCCGGACTAAACAGGAGAAAATTCAAAGTGACCAAAATCCTCTGCGCTCTGACCGCTTCCACGCTGGCTCTGGGCATGCCCAAAGCATTCCCCATTTCCCTGGACATCGGAACCTTCGCCATCGACGATTACCTGGGGAACGGCGGGGGAACCACCAACCTTAATTACATGATCGCCTCCGGCCAGAATTTCTGGTGGGGCGCCAACGTCAATGTCAACGGGTATTCGGCTCCCTCGGCAGGACCGGTTTCCAACCCTCCCACCATAGCCCTGGATGTCCGTAACAAGGACGTTACCTGGAGCGCCATCACCAACCCTTCCCAAGCTTCCGGTAACCGCGAGTACTGCGATTTCGTTTATTATGGCGGGCATGGGTTCGATGGCTCGCCGTATCTGGGAGCCGGCGGAAACTATGGACAGGTTTTCCCGACCAACCTCGGCTTTGGAGTGGGGTACAACCGCTGGTTCATCGGCAACAGCTGTTCCTTGTTCCATGGGGGCAATCCGGCCACGGTTTGGCAGCCCGCCTTCAAAGGCCTGAAGGCCATGCTCGGATTCGAATCCTTCGTCTACGATAATTCCCAAAGTTGGGATCTCTATAACCGGTTTTGGTACAACTGGACGCGCGGCGAACAAAGCCTGCTGAACGCGTTCTTCAATGCGGAATCCGATTATGGCTATAAGCAGCTCTATCCTACCAGGGGCTTAAAGCCGGGCTGCCTGTCCGCGGAAGTTCCCGCTTCCCGGGGACTCGACTATTGCCGGGAAGCCTTCAAGTACGTGGACCACAATTACAATCGCGCCATCGCCAACACCGGTTATTACTACTTCAAGGTCCTGGGTTCGCCTCAGTATTGAGCCGCCGACCCCCATTTCCAATTTCCGCGGAGCCCAGCATGATTAGAGTGGTATTGTTTTCGATTCTGGCCGCCATGGCTTTGCCGCTTCACGCCCTGGATGCGCCCAAACCGGTCGCGGCCACGGCAGGCGCAGCGGCCGCACCGGTAGCCATTTCCCAAACCGCCGCGCCCGGACAAGGCATCGCCGTCTCCAAGGACGCCCCCGCGCCGCCCCCCAAGGATTCCATCGCCCTGCGCGGTAAAGCCATCCAGGATTCGATCGCCGCCCATTCCCAGGCCTTGCGGGACTCGTTGGAGCTGCGCCGGAAATTCGTGAGGGATTCCCTCGCCATCCGCTCCAAGAGCATGCGGGATTCCGCCAACGCCAGGAATAGGTTCGTGATGGATTCCACCCTGGCGCATCGCAAAGCCTTGCGGGATTCATCCTTGGCGCGCAGGAAGTTCGTGCGGGATTCCACCGCCACCCATTACAAGGCCAGACAGGATTCCCTCGCCGCGCATCGGGCCGCCAGAATGGATTCCCTCAAAACCGCCGCCGGCGTAGCCGCCGCCGCCAAGGCATCGTCCATTGCCGCCGCCAGAACCAGGGACTCGCTCCTACTTGCCCGTAAGGCTTTCCGGCGGGACTCTCTGAAACAGGCCTCCGTGCTAGCGGCTGCGGCAAAAAGGAGCAGGGATTCCCTGGCCTCCGCATTGAAAACCGCCAAGGCGGATTCCCTCAAGGCCGCGCGAACCTTGGCCGCAGCCGTAAAGCGCGCCAATGATTCGGTGGTCGCCGGGCAGAAGGCCGCGCGCGCGGACTCCCTCAAAGGCGCCGGCAACAGGCCGCCTCCGCCCAAGGATGACAGCGTTTCGGCCCGCACCTACCGGATTACGGACCGCCCGCTCAACAAGGAACAGATCAAATACTTCCAGTCCCAATTCGGCTTCAAGGATCCGCTCAAACCGGAATCGAGCGACGTGGTGATACGCTATCGCGGCAAGAACGGCAGCTCCATCGCCTATGTACCGGGGACTTCCGACATCGCCTATTCCAACGAGGGCGTTCCCATGCTGGGCGAGAAGGACTTCCTCCCGGATTCCCTCATCCATACCAAGACCGATGCGATTCTCAAGAACCTGCTCAAGGAAAAAGCGGACCGATACGTCTTCGCCAATTTCGAGATCACCATGGTCCAGAAAAAGATCCCGGACGGCGACAAGGGGAAGGTTTACCCGCCCGTGCCCGCTTATTACGCAGGCCGCTATGTCCGGAAACTGGACGACCGCGTGGTGCTGGGGGACGAATTCCAAATCCGCATCGCGTATGGCGAAGCCGGAGCCATCTCGGCCTTTTCCTTCCGTGACCCGGTGGTGGCGGAAGGCGAAACCATCAAGGTGCCTTCCCGCGCCCGCGTGCTGGATAGCGTGATGCGGTGGGCCAAATCCAGGACCCGGCCGCGCAGGCTGCTCTACCCTTACAGCCCGGACAGCCTCTATATACGCGAGTTGAAACCCGTCAAGGTCATCGAAACCTATGTGCCGGCCCAGAGAAAATTCAGCGACAATTCCCAGTTGGATGGCGCCTATCTGCTCCCTACCGTCACCGTGCTGGCGGAGGCGAGCTTGATCCCTCCGAAAAGGAAAATACGCCAACCCTTTTCGCCGGAACCCATGTTGCTGCACTTCCAATTCCCCTGCCGCCCGGAAACCGGGTTATGCTGGCCGGACGGCGCCCAGGGAATGCAATGCCATGGCAAGGGATCGGAGCGCCGGTCCTCCCTTCCCGGACAGCGTGAGCAGGACAAACGCGACAAGACGGCCAAACCCGCCGCGGCCTCGCCTGCCGCCGCTCCAGCCGCGAAGTAGCTTCACTTCAATCCTGCCTTCCAGCCACGCGGAATCCGCATGGCTTTTCTTTTTTCCGGATTACCCATTCTCTCCCATCGCCGTCTATTGCAAGCAAGACGCGTAGGATTGCCTTCCTACCCCGCTTTCAAACGGCAACGCCTTCCGCTCCCTTCACGTTCCCGAAATACCGCCGCCGGGCCGGCCGAAAAGGGATTCCTCCTGCTCACAGAATGGAGCGCTTTGTGTTCGCGCGCCCCATGGGGCGGCAACAAACCTGGATATTTTTTCCGTCGAAGGGCCATGAGTCCGCGCAAGCAAGCGGCTCGGAAAGAAGGAAAAAATGTCGGGACTTGAAGAGTTGCGGAACAGCGCCGATTGGCAGAGCCAGCTTTACAACCGTTACCATCAGAAGGTGTTCGGCATCTGCCTTTATTTCCTGAAGGACCGGGAGGAAGCGAAGGACGCATCCCACGATGTGTTCATCAAAGCCTTCCGTGCCTGGAAGGATTTCGAGTGGAAGTGCGATCCGCTTACCTGGATAGGCGCCATCGCCAAGCACGATTGCTTTAGCCGCCGCCAGCGCGTCAAAAAGCAATACGATCGCCGCGGCAAATTGGCGATGGAAGAGGAAACCCTCCTCAATTGCGAACCGGAAGAGGATCTTGTGCTTCATCGCATGCGCTTGCAGAAGATCATGCCGGGCGTGCGCGGCAAGCTGCGGGAAATCCTTCGGCTGAGCCTGGAACAGGGCCTCAACCATCGCGAGATAGCCATCCGCATGGGCGTTTCCCGCGTGGCCATCACACGCCGCCTGACGCGGTTCAAGAAGGAATTGCAAGGGGTGGGACGCACCCGTGAACTGGCTTTCGCGCGCGCGCCCGTCAGCGCCAAAGCCGTCATCAGCCGGGGGATTTTGCGGCCCGTGGCGGAAGACGCGCCTGGTTTGGAGTTGGCCGGAGTGGAATCGGAAATGCAGCTCATCGCCGCGTGACGCAACCGGTGCGCGCTTGCTGTCCCTAAGCCGCTTGCCATGGAAGCGGAAGAGCGGAGAGGAAGAGGCCGATCCCTTTGCTAACTTTCCCGGTGCATACCCCCAAAGGGCCCGCGGAAATGACGAACTCAAAAGGCATTATCGGCTATCTGATTCTCCTGATCCTTTTTTCCCTGGTCGCCTGGAAAATATTGACCCACCCCCGACCCAGGAACGTCCTCGCGATTGCGGACTCCCGGGATATGCCAATCGTGCCCGCCCAGCCGACCACGGAATCCGGATCCCATTCCGCTCCCGGATCCCTTTCTTACTTCGTGGATGCCTTCACCCGGCCTTTTCCCCTTCTCTTGTGCCAGCTTGCCGTGATAATAGCCGCGGCCGGATTGCTGGGTAGCCTGGGGCGGAAACTGGGCCAGCCATCCGTGATCGGGGAAATGGCGGCCGGAATTATCCTGGGCCCCACCTTGCTCGGGCATATCCTGCCCGGATTGGAAAGCCGGCTGTTCCCGGCACCGAGTTTTGGCCATTTGAATCTGCTCAGCCAGGTAGGGATCATCCTTTTCATGTTCGCGGTGGGAATGGAAATCGATTTGGGATCGCTGCGCAAGCACGCCAAGATCGCCGTCTTCGTGAGCCATGTGGGCATCCTGCTGCCCTTCCTGATGGGCATGGTCGCGGCCATCCTGCTCTTTGGGAAATACTCGCCGGATGGAAGCCGGTTCCCCGCCTTCGCCTTGTTCATGGGCATCGCGATGAGCATCACGGCCTTTCCGGTATTGGCGAGGATACTGGAAGAGCGCGGCCTATCCGCTACGGAGTTGGGAACCACCGCCATGGCCAGCGCCGCCATCGACGACGTTTCCGCTTGGACCTTGCTGGCCTTGGTTCTCGCCTTGGCCCGGGCCCAATCCTCTTCTGCCGTGCTGGTCATGGCCGCTCTCGCTATCGCCTTTACCATGGCCATGATCTTCCTGATGCGTCCGCTGGCCGCCAGGTTGGCGATCCGCTACGGCCATATTTCCAATCCCGGGCGCGGAACGGCATCGCTTGCCCTCATCTTCGTGTTCCTGAGTTCGCTGGCGACGGAGGCCATCGGCATCCATTCCCTATTCGGGGCCTTCTTGGCGGGAATCATAATGCCTTCCACCCCCGGGTTCAGGAAGTTCCTGCGGGAGCGATTGGAATATGCGGCATCCCTGTTCCTGCTGCCGGTCTTCTTCGCGGCGACGGGCCTGCGGACCGATATGCGCATTATGCGGAGCCCGAGCGATTGGTGCGCGTTCGCGGGAGTATTGGGATTGGCCGTGGCGGGCAAGCTGGGAGGAGTGGCCATGGCCGCTCGGTTTACCGGCGCCTCTTGGCGCAAAGCCTTGGCTTTGGGCGCCTTGATGAATACCCGGGGCCTGATGGAATTGATCGTGCTCAACATCGGTCTGGATCTGGGAATCCTTTCGCAGCGCATTTTCACCTTGATGGTTTTGATGGCGCTGGTGACCACAGCCATGACAGGCCCCATGCTGACCATGCTGGGGATAGGCAAAACGGTAACGGAAAAAGCAAGACCGGTTGCAATACCGGGGATCCGCTAGCGCGGTCGCGAATTTCAGGATCGGTGTTTTTTGATCAGGAGCAGATGATCCCGAAGCACTTTCACTTCGGAAAGATCCTGCAGGGCTTTGTCGTAGAAGTCCTTATCCTCAACCCACTCGCGCACATCGATCGGCCCCTTTTGGCTCAAGACGGATGCAGGGGCGGGCAAACCGTTCATCACCGCGCCCACGGGGATCATGGTGATCTTGCCTTCCTTCAGCTCCGGATATCCCTTCATCTCCGAATTCAGAAAGCCTTTCACGCGGAGCAGGCCGGCCATGGTGCCCAGGCCTCCGCGCAGGCTGCCGACGGGCAGGCTGTTCCTGGCCACCAACAAGGTATCCACCAGATCGAGATGGTAATCCAGGTGCTGATCGCTGAGGGACTTGCTGGTGCGGCTGAGATGATTGATCTCTTCCGCGGAAAGCGCGAGCGTATCGGCCGAGGCCGCGCCGAAAAAATCCCGGATTCTGGCGCGCACCTTCTCCTCCGCCTGGGGCGAAACCGGAAGCGCATCCAAAGCCATGGGTTTGGCCGCGACAAAAGCGTGCAATTGCTTGTATTGCATGGCCACCAGCATGAAAGCGATGATCAAGATGAAGATGGGCATCATCATCAGGAAAAGGAAGAAGGGGCCTTTCGCGATCACGGGCTCGTCCCCGCCGCGGCCGGGGGTCGAAGCCCCCCGCGCGGGGTTGGACGAAGACTGGTTTGCCAAAAGAGGTCCTTTCGGATCGACGCTGTAAGGCGGGATTATTTGGCCGGGGCGGCCGAAGCGGGAGCCGCCGCGGGCTTGGCTTCGGCTGCGGGAGCCGCGATCACGGCCCCGGCAGCGCCTTCCTGGACGGCGGCGGGCTCTTCGTCCTTGACCGGAGAGGTGAAGTTGATCTTTTCCTTGAAGCTGGGATCCACTTCGCCGCGGAAGGAGGTATCCACCCAGGTGAAAAGCACGAAGATGAAAAGGAAAACGAAATTGGAAAAGAAGATGGTCATGTTGAGCAGCTTGTTCTCGTAACGCAATCCCATCAGGAACATGGAAACGATGATGCCCATAACCAGGGCCACGGACATAATGATGCAGGTCTTGAGGGCGTGCAAGTCCATCCAGTCTATGCCGAAGCGCGCTACGTCCAGGCGGGAAAGCCCGATCATGACGGCGGCCAGGAACAGCAAGGTGAAATAGCTGCCTATGATTACCGGCTTGGGAATGGCGTGGCCGGGATATTCGTGGTTGCTCATGCGATTACCCAATCAGATAGAGAAGAGGGAAAAGGAAAACCCAGACCAAATCGACCAGGGCCCAATACAAAGCGACCATTTCGATGGGAGTGAAATAGGAACGGCTGAACTGCACCTTGGAGGCGCGGGTCAAGGCGAAAATCATCAGGCCCATGCCGATCAGGACGTGCAACCCATGCAGGCCCGTCATCACGAAATAGAAGCCGTAGAAAACGTGCACAAAAGGATCGTGGAAACCTTCGCCGTGCCAGAGGCGGCCCGGCAAGGTGCCATGGTGGATCTTGAGCGAATATTCATAAGCCTTGACGACCAGAAACCCGGATGCCAGGAACAGGCTCATGACGAGGTTCATACGCACCTTGGCCTGTTGACCGGCCTGCGCGGCGATGACGGCCAGACCCATGGTAAGACCGCTGGTCAAAAGGAAAAAGGTATTGATGGCGCCCAGGCGCCAGTCCAGGTGGTTGGCCCCTTCCCGGAACGCGGCCGGATGCAAGGTAAGGAAGATGAGCGCGCCTACGAACAAGGCGCCGAACATCATGATTTCCGAAGCCAGGAACAGCCACATCCCCGTCTTGATGGAATCGAACTCCTGATTCGCCGTATCGAAGTGATGGGCTACGTGGTGTTCGGGTAAACCGGCAGTAGCGTTGGCCATTAGGCTTTCTCCGTCTCGAAGGCGTAGGGACCGTGGGTGACCACGGGGGTCTCTTTGAAGTTGTACAGAACGGGCGGGGAATCCGCCTCTTCCCATTCCAGGGTCTTGGCTCCCCAGGGATTCTTGGGCGCCACCGAACCGTTGAAGAAGGACGCGATCAGGTTGAACAAGGCCATGAACAGGCCCGCGGCCAGAATGACGAAACCGACGGTGGAGATCTGATGGTAGATCTGGAATTGATCCTGGTAATGGTAATAGCGCCGCGGACTGCCTTGCGAGCCCATGATGAGCTGGACGAAGAAGGTGACGTTGAAGCCGATGAAGACGAGGATGGCGGCGGTGCGGCCCACCGTCTCGTTGTACATCTTGCCCGTCATCTTGGGCCACCAGTAGTGGATGCCGCCGATGAAGGCGATCATGGTGCTGCCCATGGCCACGTAATGGAAATGGGAGACGATGAAATAGGTATCGTGCAGATGGATGTCCACCGACAGAATGGCCAGGATGATGCCGGTGAGGCCGCCGATGGTGAAGTTGAACAGGAATTGCAAGGCGTACAGCATGGGCGTTTTGAGATCGATGGAACCCTTGTACAGGGTGGCGGTCCAGTTGAACACCTTGATGGCGGAAGGCACGGCCGTGAAGAAAGTGAGGAAGGAGAAGATGGAATCGGCTAATTCAGACTGGCCGGCCACGAACATGTGGTGGCCCCAGACCACGAAGCCGATGATGGCGATGGCCACGGAGGAGTAGGCCACGAACTTGTACCCGAAGATGTCCTTCTTGGCGAAGCAGGCGATGATTTCCGAGGTGATGCCGAAGCCGGGCACGACGATGATATACACGGCCGGATGCGAGTAGAACCAGAAAAAGTGCTGCATCAGCAGCGGGTCGCCGCCCAAGGCGGGATCGAAGATGCCGATGCCGAAGAAGTTCTCCATCAAGAGCAGGATCAGGGTGATGGCCAGAACCGGGGTGGCGAAGATCTGCATGATGCCGGTGGCGTACATGGCCCACAGGAACAGCGGCATGCGGTACCAGGTCATGCCGGGAGCGCGCATGTTGTGCATGGTCACGATGAAGTTCAGGCCGGTAAGGATCGAAGAGAACCCCAGGATGAATGCGGCCACCATCATCCACAGCACGGATGGATTGCGGGAAAGCGAATACGGCGCGTACATGGTCCAGCCCTGGTCGGCATGGCCGGCCACGATGGAATACAGCGCGATGGCCGCGCCGATCCAATACAGGTAAAGGCTGGTGAGGTTCAGCTTGGGAAAGGCCAGATCCTTGGCGCCTATCTGGATGGGCAGAATGAAGTTCCCCAACGCGGCAGGGATGCCCGGCACCACCACCAGGAACACCATGATCACGCCGTGCAAGGTGAAGAATTGGTTGTATTGATCCGGAGTCAGGAAATTCTTCAATGGACTCCAGAGTTCGAAACGGAACAGGCCCGCGAAGGTGCCTCCCGTAACGAAGAATACCAGGATGGAAGCCAAGTACATCATGCCGATGCGCTTGTGATCCACCGTGACCAACCAGTTCTTGAGGCCCTTAGAGGCCTTCAGATAATTGATGTTTTCGTGATGTACGTGGGCAATCATTTTGATCCGTCCAGTTTTAGGCTGTCACTTCAAGGTCTTGATGTATTCGATCAGCGCGACGATTTCCCGTTCGGAAAGCACGCCTTTGAAAATGGGCATCACAGGCTGGTAGCCCATGACCACTTTTGCGGTGGGGACCATCATGGATTCGCGGATATAGGCTTCGTCCACCATGATCATGCCTCCCGCGCCGCAGTTTTCCTGCCGGCCGAATAAACCCTTCCAAGATGGGCCCACGGCCTTGCTGCCGTCCACGCTATGGCAGGCGCTGCACCCTCGCTTCTGGTAGAGGATGGCGCCGAACTCAGCCGGGGTCTTGCCCTTGCCGGGATCGGAAGCGGTGGCCAGCCATTCGTTGTAGGCCTCCTGTTCCACAACCTTGACGGCGGTGAGCATATAAGAGTGGTTGGTACCGCAATACTGGGTGCACTGCACCGGGAAGATCCCGGTGCGGGTGGCCTGGAACCAGAGTGCATGGTAACGGTTGGGAATCACGTCCGCCTTGGTGCGGAAAGCGGCGATGTAGAAGCTGTGCAGCACGTCCCGGGAAGTCATCACCAACTTGACCGGCGTATTCACGGGCACTACCAGGGTATCGTTGATGGCGCCGGACGGGTACTCGAAACCCCAGCTCCACTTCTGGGCTTTCACATTGACCTGCATATAGCCGGAGGGAGCGACGCGCATATGGAGATAACCCTTCATCCCAAGGAAGAACAACCCCATCACGATGATGAGCGGGATGATGGTCCAGCTCAATTCAAGGGTGAGGTTATGGGTGATTTGGGCGGTGGCGAGCTGATCGGGACGGCGGCGCAGGTACTTCACCGTGAACACCGTAATGAGGATCACGATGAGCCCGAAGAAGAAAATGGAAATCCAGAGATAGAGATCGAAGGCCGGATCCACCGTGTCTACGAAGGTGGATGCCTTTTCAGGGAGCCAGAATGTTTTGCTGTTGTCCATATTCTTCTCTTATACCCGGTATTTAAAAGATTCTATGTGCCGGTACCCGCGGCCACGGGTCTACGAGCGACGTCCCGACGTTTGAATTCCTTGCGCCACAGGCCGAACATAAACAAGCCCAGAACCGCGACGACCACGTATCCGGAACCCTTCATGAAATTGCGCGCGAAAAGCACGTAGCTCTTCGCATTCGCATCGTAGCGATAGCAGAAGAGTTCGATTTTGTCCCCGAAGGAAAGCGTCTTCCCTTCGGAAGCGTCCAGGAGCGCAAGGCGCAAATCCTTGCGCTTGAACTCCACTCCGTATAGGTACCTGGAAATCATCCCGGTAGGAGAAATGGTGTACACTGCGGCGGCATGCGCGAATTCATTGGTGGATTTGATGTACTGGTATTTGAACCCGATGGCCTTGGCCACCTTGCGGATATCCTCTTCTTTTCCCGTGAGAAAGTGCCAACCCGCAGCCGCATCCGGCCGACCCAGCGCCTCGATATGCGTCGCCTTCTTGGCGGCCGCCAAATCCGGGCCTTCGCGCGAATCGATGCTGAGCGTGACCACCTGGTATTCTTTGCCTGGCGACCAGTCGATCTTCTTCATGCCTTCCAGCATACCGCTGAGCACCAGGTTGCAAAGCATGGGACATTGATAGTAGGCGAAGTTGAAGAGGACCGGTTTACCCGGCTTGAAATAATCGCCCAGGGTAACGTCCTTGCCCGTTTCATCCCTGAAGGGAGTGTCGAGCGGGACCTGTTCGCCGAGATGCTCTTCGATCCCCACGTCCACCAGGTTGGCCGGCAACGATTGTCCATCAGGGCCTTTGGCCGTTTCCGTCTGCGTATCATAGCTCCCGCCGAAGGCGGAAACCCCCGGGCAGATCCAGATTGCCGAAGCGACCAGGAGGCCTAAACAGATACGGATGGACTTGACGATTGCCATGGACTCTTACTTAGCTCTTTCCGTCGCCTTATGGCCTTCCGCCATGGGTTTGGTTTCCCTTTCCTTGGAAGCCTCCTTGGCTGCCTTTTTCTCTTTACCGGTATCCACATCCTCGATATAAACGCCGGAACCGGCTCCCTCCCGCTCCGGACTCGCCGCCAAGGTCGCGAAAGCGGCGCCTTGCAGATAGGTGTCGGTGATGGGCTTCCATTCCCGCCCGGAGGTATTCATATGCTCCTGCGCCACCAGTTCCATAGCGCGATCGATGGGGATTTGCACGCGGCCCTTGTCCTTATCCACCCATTTGTAGGAGGAGAGGACTTCCGCTTCCTTGGCATGCAGCTCGTTGAGTTCGGTGGTCTGGTATTCCGCCTGCTTCTCCGCGATCTCACTGTCTTTGGCGCCTTTGAACCAGGCGATGCACAGTGCAAAGAAGCTGATGAGAATGACCACGGCGATAGGCAAGGACCAGATGACGCCATTCCAGTTGAAGTCGGACGTTTCATGCCCTCCCTCCACGTGCGATATCTCGGAACCTTCTTTGTGGGAATCAGTGCTGTTCATTAGTGATCACCCCGTTATCATAGGTAAGGCAGTCCGCCAAGCGGGGATCGCCGGAAGGAATAAGGTTGGCGCTGTTGAGCCGGCGGATGAACAAGAACAGGAAGAAACCGCCTATGGCGAGGATGGAGGCGATATCGCTCAAGCCGAAATGGGCGCCGGCCTGGTGGAAGTTGGGCTGGATAAGCCAATAGAGATCGATATAGCACATGGTCGCAAGCCACACGCAGCCCACCGAAAGGGCCACGATATTGCGCTTGACGTGCCAGGACATGAGATAGAGGAAGGGGATTGCGAAGTGGCACCAAGGCAGCATCAGGCTGATGAACTTCCAAGACCCCGCGGCGCGGTGCTGGAAGAACAGGGTTTCTTCCGGCATGTTTGCGTACCAGATCAGGAAGAACTGGCTGAAGCCGATATAGGTCCAGAACACGTTGTGGCCGAACAGCAGCTTGCCGGCATCGTGGAAATGATCGGTGCGGAAAATGTCCTTGCGGCCGGTTTTCCGGCGCAGCGCCGCGCTGGTGAGGATGAGAAAGCAATATTGCAAGACCACGGAACCGGCGAAGAAGTACACGCCGAACATGGTGGAGAACCAATGCGGGTCCAGGCCCATGATCCAATCGAAGGCGAAGAAGGTCTGGCTTAGCGCGAAAACGGCGGCGGCACCGGCGGCTACCTTGCCCATCTGCGTGGTCAGGGCGGGATCCTTGCTTTCGTCCTGCTTACGCGAGGTGCGCAGGAAGTAAAGGCTGAAAACGGTCCAGAGACCGAAATAAGCCGCGAGGCGGATGTAAAGGAAGGTGGGATTCAGGTAACCGTGCTTCATGTGCACCAAGGCGTCGTTGGCCATCATATTCTTGTCGAGCCAGGGCAGCACGTCCTTGCCCCCGAGCACGACGGGGATGAACAACAAAGCCATCCAGGGCAGGTTGGCGGCGACGGTTTCGCTGACGCGGCGGATGGTGACGCTCCAGGCGGACCGCGCCAGGTGCTGGACGAAAACGAAAAAGAAAGAGCCGGTGGAAATGGCCAGGAAAAAGCAGAACGCCGTGAGGTACGACGCGAAGAAGTCCTTGCGGTTCTGCATAAAGCTGACGACGCAAAGCACGGCGCCCAGGACGCCCGCGCCCAAGAAGATGGGCCCGCCTCCCAGTTTGTCATTCAATCGGTAATTATCCTTTGACATCCCTTATCCTTGTTACTTCAGGTTCGCCCGTTCGCTCTCGGGAACATCATTGATGGTGGCGTGGTTGCTCCGTTGCAGGGCGCGCAGATAGGCTACGATGGCCCAGCGGTCCTCTTCGGGTACTTGCTTGCCGTACGACGGCATGTTGCGAACGCCGTAAGTGATGGTATGGAAGATCTGCCCATCGGCCATGTTCACGATGCGCTCATCCTGGAAGTTGGGAGGCGGAATGGGGAAACCATGGGCGATGACCATGCCGTTGCCCACGCCGGTGCGGCCGTGGCAAGGCGTGCAATAGATTTGGAAACGCTCCTGTCCGCGCTCCAACAGCTTGGCGTCGATCTTCATGGGATTGGCCCCGTAATGGGCCGTGTCCGCGCCCCCGCGGTAGTAAAGGTCGTCTTCCTTGAGCAGGCCGACGGCGACGGTGCCTTCCGGCGGATGCTGCATGTCGCGGCCATCGGGGAAAAGATTGGTGCGGCCGTAAGGAAGCAGTTTGGGCTGGAACTCCATGCCATGCTTGATCCAGATGGGCGTCTTTTCGGAGGTCTGGCCGCGGCAGCCCAGCAAGGCGGAGACGAGAGCGAGGCCGACGGCCAATACGGTGGTGTTTTGGGATTTCAAGGGTTCAATCCTCCACGACTTCGATATTGCGGCCGCCGATGTCTTCCAGCAGCTTGCGCGTTTCATTCAGGCTGAAACGGGGATCCCGGGCCTCGATGCAGATGAAAAAGCCGTCATCGGAGAACTTCTTGAAGTTCTTGCTCGTAAACAAAGCATGGTACCACCTCGGCAACCCGTTCAAGACGAGCATGCCGATGAGGCAACCGAAAGCGGTGAACAAAATGCCGGGTTCAAAAGTGACCGGCACAAAGGCGGGGTACGGATTCAGGGGTTTGCCGCCGATGACCACGGGCTGGGCGAACATGTTGATCCAGTATTGCAGGCCGAAGCCGCCGAAGCAACCGGCCATGGCGGAGAACAGAGCGATCCAGCCCATGCGGGAATCTCCCAGGCCCATGGCCCCATCGATACCGTGGATGGGGAACGGGGAGTGCACGTCCCATTTTTTATAGCCCTTGTCGCGGACCTTTTCCGCGGCATGATAGACATCCTTAGGGCTGGCGAATTGGGCCAGCACACCGAAGACTTTAGGTTTGACGTCGGAGATGGTCTTTTCCATTTCTCAATGTCCTTTGGCGTTCGCGCCAGCCGGTGCATGGTGGTCATCGCCGAAATGCGGGTTCGCTTCCGGCATTACGCCCTTCACTTCCGCTATCGCGAGCTGGGGCAGGTACTTCAGGAACAGCAGGAAGAACGTGCCGAAAAGGCCGAAGGTGCCTATGTAAGTCCAGATGTCCACCCAGGTCGGGCGGTAATAGCCCCACGAGGAAGGCAGGAAGTCCGCATGCAAGGTGATCACGATGACGAAGCGCTCGAACCACATGCCGATGTTGATCAGGATGGTGATGATGAACATGATGGGGATGTTGAAGCGTATTTTCTTGAACCAGAACAGCTGCGGCGCGATGACGTTGCAGGAGACCATGATCCAGTAGGACCACCAGTACTCGCCCAAGGCGCGGTTGTAGAAGGCGAAGCGTTCGTACATGTTGCCGGAATACCAGGCGATGAACAGCTCCATGCCGTAGGCATAACCCACCAGCGAGCCGGTCAAGAGCATGAACTTGTTCATGTTGTCCAGATGATGCATGCGCACCACCTTGTGCAGGCCGAAGACCTGGCGGGCGATGAGCAGCAGCGTCTCAACCAGCGCGAAGCCCGAGAACACGGCGCCGGCGACGAAGTAAGGCGGGAAGATGGTGGTATGCCAGCCCGGCACCTTGGATACGGCGAAGTCGAAGGACACGATGGAATGCACGGAGAGCACCAGGGGGGTGGAGATGGCGGCCAGGATCAGGTAAGCCCGCTCGTAATTCTGCCAATGGCGGGCGGAACCGCGCCAACCCAAGGCGAAAATGGACAGGATGAAACCGCGGACCTTGGTGGTGGCGCGATCGCGGAAGGTGGCCAGATCCGGAATCAGCCCCATGTACCAGAAGAGCACGGAGACGGTGAAGTAGGTGCTGACCGCAAACACGTCCCACAATAGCGGGCTGCGGAAGTTGGGCCATACGCCCATGCTGTTGGGGATGGGAAAGACGAAGTAGATGACCCATATGCGCCCGACGTGAATGCCCGGAAAGATGCCGGCGCACATCACCGCGAAAATGGTCATGGCTTCCGAGAAGCGGTTGATGGCCGTGCGCCAGCGTTGCCGGAACAGGAACAGGATGGCGGAAATCAAGGTACCGGCATGGCCGATACCGATCCACCACACGAAGTTCACGATGGCCCATCCCCAACCCACAGGAACGTTCACGCCCCAAACGCCGGTGCCTTCCCAGAACAGGTAGCCTATCATGCCCACCATAACGGAAAGCAGGGAAAGGCTCATGAGCAGCAGAATGACCCAGGTGGCTGTCGGTTTGGTTTCCGCCGGAATGGTGATGATATCGGTGACTTCATGGAAGTCGCCGGTCTCGACCAAGGTCGGTCTGCGTGTGGGGTCGTCGTCGCGATGCAATATCATAGAGGTCCTTGCCTTTTTCCCTTACCCGGTGCCTTTATGTACATGTGCCCAAGTGCCCTTGCGCCTAAGCCTGGATTTTCTCAATGGCTTTATTGGGATTCCGCACCCGTCCCAGGTACGTGGTCCGCGGCTTGGTGTTCAAATCCTTGAGCACGCCGTAATTGCGCGGATGGGATTTGAGCTTGGCCACCCTGCTGGAAGCATCGTTGATGTTGCCGAAAACGATGGCATCCGTGGGACAAGCCTGGGCGCAAGCCGGGGTCACGGCTCCGTCCGGGATGGTTTCCTGCCCCTTGTTCTTGAACTGGATGCGCGCGCGGTTGATGCGTTGGACGCAATAGGTGCACTTTTCCATGACGCCGCGGAAGCGGACGGTGACGTCCGGATTCTTCTGCATGGACAAGGGCGAATTCTTCCACTGATTGGTGTAGTTGAAGAAGTTGAACCGGCGCACCTTGTACGGGCAATTGTTGGAGCAGTAACGGGTGCCGACGCAGCGGTTGTAAGCCATGTCGTTGAGGCCTTCATGCGAGTGCACGGTGGCGGCTACGGGGCAGACTTCTTCGCAAGGCGCGTTTTCGCATTGCTGGCAGGTCATGGGCTGAAAAACCAAGTCCGGATTATCGATGCTGCCGGTGAAGTAGCGATCCAGGCGGATCCAATGCATCTCGCGGCCGCGCAGGACTTGTTCCTTGCCCACCACGGGGATATTATTCTCGGCCGTGCAAGCCAGCAGGCAGGTATTGCAGCCCGTGCAGCTGTTCAGGTCGATGACCATGCCCCATTGCATGCCTTGGGAGAAATCGTAGGTGCCGCGATCGCCGCCTTTAGCCTCGGAGGCTTCCGTCCACAACGATCTTTCCTTGCCGGTGGCGGGATCCACGGGATGTTCGTTCCACTTCTCTTCCGAAAAGGCTTCTTCCTTGTTTTCTTCGTAGCCTTCCAGGCCCGCCTCGCGGACGATGGGGCGGCCTTCCAAGGACCAATGATCCTGGGTGCAAGCCACTTCGTATAAGCCGCCGGTGGACTCCACCTTGACGTCCCCGGATAAGAAAGGGGACGCGCTGTTCATGATGGCGTAGGCGTCGAAACCGGTTCCCGTGCCCACCTTGCCGGTGGCGCGGCGGCCGTAGCCGAAATGCAGAAGGATGGTTTCATCGGAGAGGCCGGGTACGATCCAGGCCACCGCTTCCATCGACTTGCCGCCTACGGTGACGCGCACCATGGGGCGATGGCGGTATTCGCCCATGCTGGTTCCCGTCTTGTTCTTGTTGAACAGATGGGATGAGACGCCGATCTTGTCGGCCAAAGAGGGCGAAACGAAAACGGCGTTGTCCCAGGTCAGCTTGGTGATGGGATCGGGAAGTTCTTGCAGCCAGGCGTTGTTCGCGTACCGGCCGTCATAAAGATTGGGATGCGCGCGGAAGATGATTTCCAGACCGCCCGCCTTGGGGGCCTTGGCCGCATGGGCCGCCGCCAATTTGGCGATGCCGCCTTGGACCGCGCCGGGATGGGCCGGAGCGTAGGCGCTGCGGGCGATCACGCCGTCGTGCAGGCATTCGCGCCACTTGTGCTCGAAATCCATGCCGGAGGCTTGCTTGCGCCAATACTCTTTCACGATATCGTGGCTCTTGCGATGCTCGAAACCGGACAGGCCAGCCAGCAATTCCGCTACGCCCTGGGTGGCGTAAAGGGGTTGGATCAGGGGTTGGGCGATGGAGGCGGTGCCATCATATCCCAGGCCATCGCCCCATTCTTCCATGAAGTGGCTCAGCGGCAGGTGCCATTCGCTCAGGGCGGAAGTCTCATTGGCTTCCGGTCCCAAGTTGATAACATGCTTGACCTTGGCGAGCTTGGCGGCGAAATCGAGATCGGAAGGCGTGCCGAAGGCGGGATTGGCATCCAGGATCACCAGGGTTTCCACCTGGCCGGAGCCCATGGCCGCGGCCAATTCCGCGATGGACTCGTAGGACCCGGCCGACTCGCCGTTCAGGGCCTTGAGGGCGGAGGGCTTGTACTCTACCGTAACACCCACGCTACCCAAGGCCACGTTCAGGACGTGGCCGATGGCATGCGCCAGGGCGGGCTGGTATTTCCCGACCACCACTACGGAAGCGCCTTTGTTCTCCAGGATATCTTTCGCCAATTCCTTGATGTAAGCCGCACTGACGCCGGCGGTGGCGGTGGCGGCATCGGCGGTGAGAGCGCCGATTTCGGCAGTCCATTCGCCCAAGCCCAAACCCTGGCCCGCCAATTCCTTGGCCACCAGGATCAGCACATTGACGACCTGGCTGGGCTTGACGCGCAGGCGGTGATCGGCGGTGCCGCCGGTGGGCGAAAACTGCGACTCGACCACGTACAAGCGGCTCATCTTCTCCGGTCCCAGATCGGGATTGCGGGTGGAGACGAAAGCTTTGCCGTATTTCAGGTGATCGGATTCGGCTTCCGTGAAGTCCGCATCGATGGAAAGCACGCGCTTGGCGGCTTCGAACTTATAATGCGGATCCAGGGCGGCGCCCGTAACCGCGGCGATACCCTGCGCTTGCGCATCCCGGTTCACGGACTCGAAAGTGGTCCATACGGCCTTGGGGTAGGTCTTGAGCACATGCGCCTTCACGTCCGCCAAGGAAGGCGATCCGATAAAGCCGCTCAGGAAGCGCAAACCCTGGCCGCCATTTTGTTTATAGGTCGCGAACAAGGCATCCGCCTCTGACCAGAAAACGCTCCAATCGGAGCTTTGGCCGCCCTTGACAGGGAACTGGCTGCGATCGGGATCGTACAATCCCAGTACGGAAGCCTGATGGTATTTGCCCGTGGCGCCCAGGCTGGAAGGATGCTTGGGATTGCCTTCCACCTTGGTGGGCCGGCCTTCATGGCTCTCGACCAGCAATCCCACCGCTTCCCCGCCCACGGTCATGGCGGTGGCATAGAATTGCGGCACACCCGGGATGAGGCTTTCCGGCATTTTGTTATAGGGAAGGATATTCTGTTCGGGACGGCGGACCATTTTGCAGCCGGACACGCCGGCCAGGGCCATGCCCGCGCCCATCACCTGCAGGAACTTGCGGCGGGAAACGCCGTTGCCCATCTCGGACGCGCCCTCGGGGAATTCGCGCTCGAGGAAATTCTTGAACTCCGGGGCCTCCCCCAGTTCATCCAGGCTTTTCCAGTATTGCTTACCGGTATTCTTGGGGTCCAGATTTAACGATGACATGTATTGCAATCCGTTCTGGTATTGACGTGATACTTTTCCATGAACTTGAGCCCATTCTCAACCGGGTCCCCATCCGGGCGCCAGGCTAGATTGGTCACGAGTTTGCGGTCGCGGATATTCTTGGCCGGGTTGCGATGGCAATCCAGGCACCAGGACATGCTGAGGGGCTGGTCCTCGCGGACTACCTCCATCTGATCGATGCGGCCATGGCAGCTGACGCAGCTGACGCCCTTATTGACGTGGGCGCTGTGGTTGAAGTAGGCGAACTCGGGGAGCTTGTGGACGCGCACCCAGGGGATGGGGCGGCCGGTGGCGAAGGCCTCGCGGATCTTGACGATCTCGGGCGAATTGGTTTTGACCGTGGCATGGCAGTTCATGCACACTTCGGTGGGAGGCACGCCGGCGAACTGGCCGCGCTCCACGTTGAAATGGCAATACCGGCAATCCATGCCCATGGTACCTGCATGCAGCTTATGGCTGTAATGCACGGGCTGTTCCGGCTGATATCCGACGTTCAGGTGCTTGGGCGAGAACCAATACCAGAAGACGAAGATAAGCACATTGAGAAGTACGAAAGCGGATACCGCGGCGACCGCCGGGATCTTATTGGTCCACTTTGGGAATACCATTAAGTAGCTCTCCGTTGCAGGAGTTGAGCGAGTAGGAAAATGATTTTGTCCGATGCCAGCATCAACGGCGGAAAAAGATAAATAAGCGACATTTGAAATTCAATCGATTCATCGGTCATGTTAAAGAAAAATTATCGTTGCAACCCGCCGAGCCGGCGGAAGAAAATGCGCGATAACATTCGGAAACAATTGGGATTTGTTGTCAGCGAAGGGTTCGCGCGTAGGAAGCGGACGCAAACCGCGATTCTAACCGGAGCAGGGACAAGCGGTTAACGTCTACGCAACCGCTGCAACCGCAAGGGTCGCTTAAGATATCAGACAAAAAGGATCGCCTTGTCCCAAGCCATCGCCAAAAGCAACACCGGCAAATAGGCGAGCGAAGTAAAGAAGAGCATACGGGCGGCGTCCCGATCACGGCGGCGCGACAAGGAGATGGCGGCCCACATGAAATACCCCCCGCCGATCAAGGCGATGGCCAGATACCAAGGTCCCGCCAGCCGGAATACGAAAGGAAAAAGCGAGACCAGGATCAGGATCAAGGTCTGCACGATGATATGCCGGAAGCACGCCTCCCCGGAAGGGTCCGTGACGCTCAGCATCTTGAAGCCGCCCAGACGATAATCATCCTTGTACATCAATGCCAGCGCCAGAAAATGCGGCAACTGCCAGAAGAACAGGATGGCCGCCAGGATCACGCCGCCCATGCCGATAGAATCCTGCGCGGCGGTCCATCCCATTAAAGGCGGCAACGCGCCCGGAATGGCTCCCACCAAGGTGTTGAGGCTGGACATGCGTTTCATGGGCGTATACACGGCGGCATACAGCACCAAGGTCAAACCGCCCAGGAAGGCCGTGAGGACATTGACGTAGATCCAGAGGTAGCCGGTTCCGACCAGAAAACACAGGCATCCGAACACCACCGCCGCCGTCTTCCCCACCCTCTCGGTGGGGATGGGCCGCGCGCGCGTGCGTTCCATCAGCTTGTCGAATTCCTTTTCGATGGCCTGGTTCAACGCGAAGGCGCCGATCGCCAGTACTCCCGTGCCGAACAAGGTATGCCAGAGCAGGGCCGGAGCCATCTCGACTTTGCTCCCCAGATAATAGCCGACAAAAGTGGTGATGAGGATATGGAAGACCATCTTCAGCTTCATCATCTCGAAGAAGGAAGCAATACCGCCTTTGGGCGCCACGGGATTAGCGGATTGGGAAATCGGAATCATGGGTGCGGCTGCAACGGCTTTCATATTACCGCCATGCCGTTCCGATTCAGGGATTTGGATTGAGGGCTCATGCCATCAGCCTTCGCTTGCGAGAATCCGGATACCGGGGTTTGCAACCGGTGAACGGCCAGCAAGAGTAGCAATCCGGTCGCGAAAACCAAGGCGCCCAGGGAGAGATGGAAAGTGGTTGGGACCGGAGCCTTACCGCTCCAAATCGTCAGCATCCCCAACAAACATTGGCAGACCAGGGCCAAGCCCAGGAATCCCGCCAACGCTTTCACTTTAACGGGCATACGCTTGGAAAGGAAGACGGCTATGATGAGCACGGTCCCCAGTAGGACCAACAGGGGCGCCCCTATGCGGGTATGCAAGAAATTTACCAGGATGCCAAAATTCCAAAAGGGCGGAACAATCTGTCCATAGGCCAAGGGAAAAGTGGGAATGGCCAAGCCGGCATAGCTGTGCCGCATCACGGCTCCAACCCCGATTTGCAGAAACACCGCCAAGCAAAATGCCATGGCCAGGGCTTGTTCGGGAAGCGTCCAGGCGAATCGGCGCGGCTCTGCAGCCATCCATGCGCGCGAAGTGGCAAAGGCCATCAGCACGGTGAGGCCGAAGAAGATTTCCGCCGTGCAGGCATGGGCCGCGGAGACGGGCATGGGAAGCTTATAACGCACCGTCATGCCGCCCAAAACGCCTTGCACGATCACCAGCAATAAAGCCAGCGTTCCCGCCCAGCTCAACCAGCGCCTTTTCTGCGCCAGCCACAGCGCCAGGCAATTGACCACGGTGAGAAGGCCCACTAACGATGCGAAAAGGCGATGGCCATGCTCGTAAAAGATGCCGCCCTTCATCATGGAAGGGGGGAACAGGAACATATTGCGGCCGAAGGTGGTGGGCCAGTCCGGAACCGACAAACCCGAGTTGGTGCTGGTGACCATCCCGCCTGCGAACAGGAGCAGGAAAGTGCAGACAGAGAGCGCGATTCCATACGCGTGCAAAGAGGCGCGGAAGGGGCGCGGGGAATCGGGAATCATAAGCGGAGAGGCTTCATAATTGGACCGAAAACGTATCAAATTCAGCCGGGCATGGCTATGCAGCCTTGGCCCAACGGGGTCTTGGAGTTAGCCATACGCCTTCAAAACGGCGAAAATCACTACCCCGGTAATGGATACGTAAAGCCAGATGGGAAAAGTGATCTTGGCCAGTTTGCGATGGACATCAAGGCGGCCGGTGAGGGCGAAGAAAAAGGTGGCCAGGATCAAAGGCAAAGCGACGATGGAAAGGAGGATATGGGAAATGAGGATGGAGAAGTAAGCTGTTTTGGCGAGGCCATGACCCGGAAAATGCGTATCGCCGTGCACGGTATGGTAGACGATATAGCATACCAGGAAAACCGAAGAGACCACGAATGCGATTTTCTGGCAGAAAGCGTGCAGAGCGCGGTTGCCCGACTTGATGGCGAACCAGCCCCGCACCAGGAATACCGAAGTGGCGGCGTTCAACCCCGCGTTGACTGCTGGGAGGAATGCCAAGGAAGAAGGTTCCCCGCCGGCCTTCCTGAGATAGATGATCCAGAACAGGAACGCCACCGCCAATGCGCTGACCAGAAGGTTTATGATCATGAAAGTGCGGCTACTCATCTATATCCCGGGATGCAAGTTTACCAAGGCCGTCCCGCCGCCAAGGGCTGCGGCAGAAAGGAGCGTACGCGTGCCAGCTTTTCTCCCGTGTGGGCCTCGTCGCCCATGCCGCCCGCCTGCAAACAGGCCATGCCGCCGGCGACGTTGGCGAATTCGATGGCCCGGCGCAGCCTCAAGGGGCTTACCGAAAGCAGATCCCTTTCCACATGCGGCTCGCCCTTGGGATAGAAATCGTCCCCGAGGAGTTGCAGGACAAGGTCCGCAACCAGGCCGCCCAGGAAATTGTCCCCGGCCCCGGAGGTATCGCCGGGGTTACCGTGCCGGTCGTTGATCATGCCGGCAAGCGCCGGATTCACGGGCGCATAACCCCGGCATTCCCCGAATATCCCGCCGATGGATCGGTAATAGACCGGATCCGCGCCCTGCGTCACCGCCGCGGAAACCAGCCCGCGCGCCATCAATGCGTCCACGGCGGCGGGGACGCCGGCGCTCCGGGGCAAACCGGACAGGCCGTGGATCTCCTCCGCGTCCGCCACCAGCAAATCGATGAACGGGTAGGCTTCGCCCTCCCCCATCGGCCAGGGACTTCCCGGCGCGGCGCTCTCGGCCGCGAAATCGAAAACCGCGCCCACCACGTTGAGGGCGCCGCGGCGGCGGCCCTTCTGGAGCAGCGACGGCAGGGCGCGATGCAGGGAGGGCGTTTCGGCGGTTCCGGCATAAAGATTGAAGGCAGCCTGGAAAAAGGTCTCGCCCTGGAAGGCGTCTTCGCAGGGGAAATCATCGCCGGGGCAGTGGATGAAAAAACGATCGCCGCGTCCACCATCCGCTTGCGGGTCGCTGAAAACATGCGCGCTGGTGGTGCGCCCGGTCCTGCGCCGGAAGCAACCCGTGTCCAAAGGCGTGTGCGCCAAACGGGCTCGGATGCGCGCGGCCAAGGCGTCGTCCCCGGAAACGCCATAGTAGGTAACGGGAGTGCGCGAAGGTCTGAGGAATTGCGCGGCGGCCGTCAAGGCCGCGGCCGCGGGCCCGCCCACGTTGAATGCGGGCGTACGCGCATCCGTTCCGGTAAGATCGGCGAGAATGCCGTCCCAACTAGCCGCGGTCTTGAATCCTTCGGTCCGGGAGAGGGAGGAGAAGCGCAGCAAATCGTCCTGGAAAATCACCTTGCCCATTTCCAGACCCCCGTCTCCCGGCAAGCGGGAATGGTAGGGCCGGATGCGCGGGGAGGCGAAATCGACATCGCCGTGGAGGAAATCCGCCAGGCAGCAACCGGCCCCGTGGATCCGGAAAGCGTGGCTAGGCATTCCGCGGTACTGCGCCTTCCGTATAGCGGAACATGGCTTCGATGCAGGCCAGCGCCCGGAGGCGCACCGCTTCGTCCACGACCACGCGGTCTTCCGCATCCGGTTTGATCAGCACGCGCAGGATATCCTGCAGGGAGTTGGACTTCATGTATTTGCACATGGTGCAGGAGCCGACGAAATTCTTGCCGGGATGCTCGCTTTGCAGACGCGACACCAGGCCGCATTCGGTCAGCACCAGGAAATCCCGTTCCTTGGATTGGGCGATGTGCTTCAGCATCTGGGAGGTGCTGCCTACATAGTCGGAAGCGCGTACGACCTCCGGGCTGCACTCGGGATGCGTGACCACTTCCAGCTTGGGGAACTTCACGCGCATGAACCGGATCATCTCCGGATCGTATTGCTCATGCACGTAGCAAGAGCCTTCGTAGATCTTGATCTCCTTGGCCACGCCCCGGCGCGCCATTTCGTCCCGGAGATTGCGGCCCATCAGCTTGTCGGGCAGGAAATAGATCTTGTCGTTGGGGATTGCCTCCACGATGTCGTAAACATTGGAGGAAGTGACGCAGACATCGCACTCCGCCTTAACGGCCGCGCTGGTATTGATATAGCACACGTAGGTGTGGTCCGGGAAGCGCGAGCGCAAGGCGCGCACGTCCGCGCCCGTGACGGCGTCCGCCAATGTGCAACCGGAATCCCGCCCGGGGATGAGCACTTCCTTGCCCGGATTCAGGATCTTGGCCGTCTCCCCCATGAAGCGCACGGCCGCGAAGACGATGGTGTCCGCGCTGGTTCCCATGGCATCCTTGCTGAGGCCGTAGGAATCGCCCGTGAAGTCGGCCACCCCGTAGACGATTTCCGGGGCTACGTATGAATGGGCCAGGATGACGGCGTTGCGGATTTTCTTGATCTCGTTGATGGAATTAATCAGCGGGACCAGCGATTGGCATTTCTCCAGCGTGTAGGAACAGGCGGCGCCGTTGATCTTGACGTTCTTAAGTTTGGCTTGGAGTTCTTCCGCCGTCATCATGGCATCGGTCCCGGGCCCCCGGATTGTCCGTCCGGAGGTCTTTGCATCATCAAGAAAGTAAAAATTACCGGGAAAGGGAAGGCAGCGCCAGGGTAAGACGGGCTCCGATGTCGACGTGGCCGTCCGGAGCCACGCCTCCGGTCATGGCCGCATCCCAGGCCGGGGCCTTCTCATCCACATGAGCCGCCACATACGCGGCCTGGTGCGCGTAATAGAGATAGGCGCCCGCTGCGAACAGGGCGGTCAATCCGGCCACGCCCACCGCGGAGGTGAATTGCGAACGATCCCTGGCCGTATAGGCCACATCCGCGCCGCGCATGGAATTGCTGATTCCGTAGAAGACCCCGCCGACGGCCAGCGATCCGAGCGAAAACAAAGCCAAGGGAGCATGTTCCCCGGCGAAGCCGGAAGCCAGGTTCAGCGATGGGGCGGTGGCGACATTATTTTCGCCCGAGACCGCCGGAATTTCCAAATCCGCAGGCGCCGTGGTTTCCGGAGCCGGCTGCTCTGCCTCTTGCGCATGGCCGGCACCGCTCAAAGCCGCACCGACCAGCAGGCACGCGGCCATTAGTGATTTGCAAAGTGAAGGCGTCATCATCCCGAAAACTACCATAAGCCGCCACCCAGTCAAGGCCGGATCCGAAAATCGCTCCCCAAACAACGAAAAGCGCCCAAGCAAGCCGCAACATCAGGCCCCGCGGTCCCGTATTACGGCGCTTTTACCGGTTGAGCGGAAGCCTTACGCGTTCCGTGGTTTGAAATGGACGCATGACGGAGAGGATCCGCGTGGGCGCCGCGCGCAATTCCCGCCATGCGATCAGGATGCCCTGCGCACCGAACGAGCCGCCCGCGAGGCGCCTGCCAAGCAGGTCGTCCACCTGCCAATACGATCCGGGCGGACCGCCGTAAATCCTGACGCCCTCCGGCGAGAGTAACACGCGCGATACGGTAGGCGGCCCTTTCCGGAGCGCCGCCTGCATGCGCCCTGCCACGTAATCCCTGGCGCCCAGCACCAGCGCGCGGCCAGTGCTGTCGAACCCGCCGGCATTGGGGCAATTGGAATCCTCGTAGGTAAGGGCCATGACCTTTTCGCGCTGCGTGGTCCACCAGAAGGATTCCGGGTATTGGCTCAGGAATCCATCGCTCCAGCCGTTCAGGTAGCTCCAGTCGCGGATACCGCCGGGGAAATGCGATTGCACCCCGCCGATGAAATTCTTTTCCAGATCGGCGTAGAATCCGGACGTGGCGAGGGCGGCGTGGAAGAAAAAGAAGCGCGTGCAATTGACCGTATCGGAATGGAGGTTCAGGGCCACGTCCACCGGAATGGGGCCCGCCTGGAAAGTCTCGAAAGTGCGCTTCAAGGCCACCACTTCCGGCTCCAGGACCTGCTTGTTCCAATCGCCTTCCAAATCCACCAGATGGGCGTTCAGGCGGCTGTGCCCCAACTCCACACCGTCGGGATTGTACATGGGGATGATGTTGAAGATGAATTCGCTGCGCAGCCTTTCGGCCGCAAAGCCCGTATCCAGCAATTGCTTGATGGCTTCATTGGCGATATATTCCACCTGCACCTCGGCCGGGTGCGTGCGGGCATGGATGATGACCCGGTGCTTCCTGGCGGATGGATCATCCACCGGTCCCAGGCTGTCCAAGCCATCCGTAATGGTAACCATCCAGATGGCGCGCCCCTGCGAGCTGGCGCCGATGGAGTCAATCCTCACGTTGGGATGCTTGCGCCAAATGGCCAGGTCCCGCAACAGGGAATCATATCCGTATCCCCATTGAATGGCGCTGTCCGCATAAGCGGCCACCCGCGCGGGCACGGCAGCCGATACCTGCGCGATGGACGCGGCGCCTATCAGGGTGGCTGCCAGGGCTAACGGCACAATCATCTTTAGCATACCGGGGTCCGATCCAGAAAGGGGAATCCGATTCAGGCTAATAATAATTCTTCCGGCCCGCCGGGCCATCCCCTCCTTTCCCGAATACCGCTTTGTAAATTAGTAGACGTTTCAGTAGAGCCCTCCTGATCCCGGGCCTCCACCCTCACCCTCACCTTAAAAGGCAATGGGCGAACAAAGGCACGGGCGCATGCGTCAAAAAGAAATACTATGGGAATGGAGCGAAGATGACGATGAAGAAGCTATTGACCGTAATGGTCTGCGGTTACGGGATCATGGGTTGCACCACCGATGCCTCCAAGGATCCCACCAAGCTGGAGTTCGTAAACACGGGTAAGTCGACTCTGGCGGAAGGGGAAACCAGCCCGCGCTGGGCCGTATCCAAAACCTTCGTTGATGCTACTGGACGAACAGTTACCACCAATCCTTATACCTATTTCACCCTGGCCAGTTCGGACACTAACGTCGCCTCGATAGCGAACGCCCAATATGTATTAGGGAAGAAACCGGGAACCACCTTGATCACGGCTACGGATGACAAGAACGGAAAGCTGGTCACGGAGGTTTCCGCCAAAATAACCATCGTAGCCGCGCCCTAACTAGGCGGCCCATCCGCCCGGCATACCGTCCCGCAGCCGCGCCTCCAGGTTCCGTCCTAGGGTGTCCGGGGAGCTGGGTTTCCCGGGGCCGTTAGGGTATCCTGCCGGTTACCCTGGGGTTCATACGCGGCCGGGACGCCTTCCGGCCGAAAAAGCTCGCGATAGGAGATATTGCGGCCCGATCGGAAGATGCTTTCCAGGATGGCCCGCGTCCTTTCGCCTTCCAAATCGCCCGGATGGATGGCCACCTTGATGACGGGCAATGCCAATGCGGCCCGGAGCCAGGCCCTGCCCCCGAACAATTCCGGTCCGTTCCCCCGCGAAAGATCCCATGCCAGCGGAGGGACGAAACGGGAAACGCGGTCCGCGAGCCGCTCTACCTTGAAGCGGGTTTCCCATAACTCCAGCCCGCGGGCGCGCAGGCTTTCCGGCGAAGGCGACCCGTGCCAGGTAGGCGCGACAAAGCCCGTCAAGGGCAGGCCCGTCCGCCGCCAGCATTCCAGTCCCAGATCCAGCAACCCATCGCTTTTCCCGCCCGGTAATCCGCAGAACTCCGCCTCCCGGGAAACCAATGTCCTATTCACCCAGCGCCCATAGGCGCTGCGTCCGCCCAGATAGGTCCCCGGTGCCGCCGATTCGATCATCAAATGATGGTATCCATGCAGGAAAAGCTCCGTGCCCTCCGCGCTTTCCTGGCGCAACCAAGCCAGAAAATCCGGGCTTTGGTCCATGGGAGGTTGTCCATGGAACGCCGGCACCACCAGCAGGCCTATGCGGCGGGCGCCCAAGGACCGCAAACGCGCCAAATATCCGGCGACTAACGGAAAGTTTCCGGGCCAAACGTCATGGATGGAAAGAAGGAAGCGCATACGTCCCTGGCCGGGCTCAGCGTTGAAGTTTATCTTTCTGAAGTGATAAAGCTATTAGTTTTCGATTTGGATGGCACTTTGGCGGATACGGCCAACGATCTCGCCGCAGCCGTGAACCATGCTATCGCCCATGCCGGGCATTCCCCCCTGCCGTTGGACACCATCATCGGATTCCTGGGGGACGGCGCCCGCACCTTGATCACCCGCAGCCTGATGGCATCCGGGGACGGCGACGCTTCCTCGGATGAAATCGACGGATCGCTGGAGGCCTTTCTGGAATTTTATCGGGACAATTGCCTGGCGGAAACGCGGCCTTATCCGGGGGTACTGGCGTCACTGCAGATGCTGGCGGGGATGCGCAAAGCGGTCTTGACCAACAAACCGGACGAACCCGCCCGCAAAATCGTGGCCGGGCTGGGGATGGCGGGCCATTTCACCCGCCTGGTGGGCGGCGACAATCCCTTCGGAAAAAAACCCGACCCGGGCGCGCTCCGGCAGATCATGGAAGCGGAAGGCGTGTCCGCGCAAGAGACCCTGATGATCGGGGACGGTTTGCAGGATTTGCGGGTTGCGAAACGGGCCGGCACGCATTTCCTGGGGTTCACCGGCGGCATGGCGCCCGCAGAAGCCTTGGTGCGGGAGAATCCGGAATCCGTATTCGCATCCATGGATGCCTTGCCCCGGAGCATCGCCGCCTTGGAAGCCCGCATCGGCGCGCAAGCGGGAGACCGGCCGTGAGCCCGGACGGCGGATCCGCCGGAAAATATTTCCTGGCCACCTTCGGCTGCCAGATGAACGTGTACGATTCCAATCTCATCGGGGGCATGCTGGAGAAGAAGGGCATGTTGGCGACGGGGGATGCGGAGGAAGCGGACGTGCTCATCGTCAACACCTGCTCCATCCGCGGCGGGGCGGAAGACAGGGCCTACGCCCGCATCGCCGCCATGCGCCATTACAAGCGCCGCAATCCGGATGTCCGCATCGCCGTGATCGGCTGCATGGCCCAGAACCACGGGGATAAGATCCCGGTGGAACTGGATCATGTCGACTACGTGGTGGGTCCCGACAATTACCGGGAACTGGAGGCATTGCTGTTCCAGCGCAAGGGCGGGACCGCGGCCGTGCTGACCGAACAGAATGCGTTCGAGAACTATGACGGCATCATGGCCAAGCTGGATTCCGCCGTGACCTGCCATATCACCATCATGCGCGGCTGCAACAAGCGCTGCACTTACTGCATCGTTCCAACCGTACGCGGGGTGGAACGCAGCCGGGAAGCGCCCTCCATCATCGCGGAGGTGGAACGGGCCGTATCGGAAGGCGTGCAAGAGGTTTGCCTGCTGGGCCAGACGGTCAACTCCTACCGCACCGAAGGGGACGACTTCGCTTCCCTGCTCCGGAAATTGAACCGGGTGGAAGGCCTGAAACGGATCCGCTTCACATCCCCGCATCCGCGCCACTTCGACAGCGACACCATCCGCGCCATGGCCGAATCGGAAAAGATCTGCAATCACGTGCATATGCCCGTGCAATCGGGATCCAACGCCATGCTCAAGAAGATGCGCAGGCAATACACGCGGGAGCGCTTCCTGGAAATCGTGGCGGAGCTGCGCGGCAGCATACCCAATCTCGGCATCACCACGGACATCATCACCGGTTTCGTGGGCGAAACGGAAGCCGACTACCGCGAGACCCTCTCCCTGGTTGAAGAGGTGGGTTTCGACAGCGCCTTCATGTTCTCCTATTCCCCGCGCGAGGGGACGCCCGCCTTCGACGAGCCGGAAACCCTGGGCGCGGAAGAAAAGCACGCGCGGCTGGAGCGGCTGATCCAATTACAGATGGGCATCACGGAGAAGCGCCTGGACGCCATGTCGGGCCGCGTGGAGGAAATCCTCCTGGAGGATCGCTCTTCCCGGGACCGTAACGAATGGGTCGGCAAAACCGGTTGCTGCAAGAAAGTCATCATCCCGGATGCTCCGGGCCTGGGCAAGGGATCCTTGGTCCGGGCGCGCATTCTCTCCCGCAGCGGATTGGTCTTGCGAGGCGAGGCTATCGCTCCATGGGGAGGGTCGCATGACCTATCTTAAACGCTTTTTCTTCCTGGCCATTTTGATCTTGATAGGGATCCTCATCGTCCAGAACCACGCCTACCTGGGCCAGGCGGAAGAACTGGTGTTTTTCAAATACCGCTTTACCTTGTTCCAAGCCATCTGGATGGGTCTGGCATTCACGCTGGGAGCCACCCTCTTCCTGGCCATCGACCTGCCGCGCACCCTTTCCCTCAAACGCAAGGTGCGCCGCGGCGCCCTGGAGATGGCGAAGTTGCAGGCGGAAATCGCCCGCTTGCAGTCGTCAGCAACCATCGCGGGCAAACCCGCCGTCGGCAATCCGGATTTGGAGAAACGTCTCGGCCTGTGAATCCCACCAACACCCGCTCCCGCGCCGCCATCATGGCCGTCCTACTCCTCTCCTTGTCCGCCGCGCCCTCGGGCGCGAGCTTGCCTGCCCATCCGGATCTGTCCAAGGCGGAACCCGTGCCGCCGCATTCCTCGACAACGGAAGAAATCCTTACCCTGGCCCGCAAAGGTTGGTTGGATTCGGCCTATGCGGTTTGCAAATCCGCGCTGGCGGAAGACGCCGCAAATCCCTTCCTGCTCCTGATGATGGGCAAGCTCAGTCCGGAAGCGAAGGAATCCTCCGAGTATTTCAAACAGGCCGTCAAGGCCGGCGCGGCCACTCCGGAAGGGGAGGAAAGCCTGTTCCGGTTGGGGCAAATCAACTACGCCGCGGGCAAGTATTCCCTGGCCATCCCCTTCTTCCGCGATTACCTGTTCCGCTTTCCCAACGGGGATTGGAAGGAACCGGCCCATTATTGGATGGGCAATGCCTGCCTGTCCATGGCACAGTCGCGTCCGGACCGGGCGGCCTATCTCGATTCCGGCGAAGCCTGGTTCCAAAAACTCCTGGTTCGCTCCAAGCCCGACGAATATTATTTTCCGCTGGCCTTGGAAGGGCTGGCCAGGGCCAAAGCGGCCAAAGGCGATCGCGACGGAGCCTGGGAAGCGGCCCGCAACGCCATGGAGAAAGCTCCGGAGGAGGAGCGCGGGCCGCTGCTGCTCTTGGCAGCACAGCTCCGGCAAGGCATCGACAGGACCGGAGAAAAGAACCTGATGAACCGGCTGCTTTCGCGTTACCCGCAATCGCCGGAAGCGCGTTACCTGCGCAAGCTGAACGCCGGGGCGGATACCTCGCGCTGGAAATCCGGATCCGGCCTTCCCCGCCCGCTCCCGCCCGTCAGGGATTCGCTGGCGGCCGCCGGAGCGCCCCCGGAGCCTGGGCCCGCCTCCGGCAAACCCGCCGACAGTAGCAAGAAGGTTACGGAAGCGCCGATGTTACCTGCGGGATCGGAGACCGCGAAGGGCTATACCCTGCAACTGGGCGCCTTTTCCCAGGGATCCAATGCCCAGACGATGATGGCCAGCCTCCAGAAACACGGCCTGGCAGCCGAGTTGCTGGAATCCAACCGTGGCGGCAAGCGCATGTACCAGGTGCGCATCGGCCGTTTTCCCAGTCTGGAGGCGGCCAACGACTACGCTTTGATGAACCTGAAGCCCTTGAAATTCCTGTCGCAACCGGTGCCGTTGACCCCTTAAGACCCGATCAAGCTTTCTCGATAGGACTGCGCGAAGCCCCGCCCTTACCCCCGCCTCTGCCCCGTCTCGACCTGCGTCGCCGGCGATGAGGTTCGCCCCCGGGCGCAGCATTCTTCGCATCGGCAGCATCGGCGGAATCCGCCGCCGTCGACACCGGCGCCCGGGCCTGGGAAGGTACGCGGGCACCGCCATCTCGTTGCGGCGCAGGGTCGCGGTTCTGTTTGGGCTGCGGCGGCCCGGCTGCCTGGATCACCAGCGGTACCGTCCTCCGGGCGGGCATATCCGATGGCGCCGATGCGTTGGCCGGATGGGAACCGCCGGCAACCGCCGGGCCTCCCGCGCGGCCCGAAGGACGCCGGGAACCGGCGCCGCGAGTGCGCCCTCTCCGATTCGCATCGCCGCTTTTGGATTCCGCCTCTGCCGCGGCCGGGCCCATCGATTCGGTTCCGCCCTCCATCGGGGGGCCCTCCGCGACTCCGGCTTTGGAAAGCGGGCCCTCCGTCCGCTTACCCGCCGACCGATGGCGCGACGGCATGGCCGGGCCATTCCCATTCGACGCGGCGCGGTTAGACCGGGGTTCCGGCTTCCGCATCGGGTCTTGCGGCCTGCCCGCTTCCCGGTCCCGCCCGTCTTCCTGAGCGGGGACCTGGGGCAGAATGGCGGCTTCGCCGGAAGAGGCGGGCAGGGCGGTAACGCGCAGGGTACATCCGAAAAGCCTTTCCATGGACAGGATCTGTTCACGGAAATCGTTCAGCAGCTTATTGGCCACCGGGTAGGGCGCCGCTACGGAAAGGTTCTGGCCCGCCTTTTTTCCGTGCAGCCGTTCCTCCAGCTTCCTCAATACGGTGAGCGCGGCTGCCGATGACGAAGGATGCCAACCTCTGCCCTGGCAGGGCTCGCAGGCCTGCCGGGAAAAATTGGGCCCGGCCTTGCGCAGGCGTTGCCGGCTGATTTGCATAATGCCCAGCGGGCTGATGTCATACACCTTTACCTTGGCCTTGTCGTCGGACAAGGCCTTCCGCATGGCCTCTTCGATGCGGCGGCGGTGCTTCTCCTCCTCCATATCGATGAAGTCCACGATGATGATGCCGCCCAGGTCCCGCAAGCGGAGTTGCCGCGCGATCTCCCCGGCGGCTTCCAGGTTCACGGCGAATACGGTATCCTCCAGGTCCGAAGCGTTCCCCACGGCCCGGCCTTTGGCATCCCCCTTGGCCGCAGCGCCCCTTTTCCCGCGACCCTTTGCATTTCCTTTTGCCATCCGGTCCGTATCGGCAATGGCTTCCGCAGAGCCATGGCCCCCAACTTCCTCCCTGTCACCCGCCGAAATTTCCGCCGGATCCGCACGCATGGCATCGGACTCGACGATGGGCTCCACCTTGCCGTGGGGGCGGCGTTCCTCGCCCCGTTTGCGGCCGTCTTCCCCGCGCCCTCCGGCCTTGGCGGAGTTCACGTCGATAGCCACCAACGCCTCGGCCTGATCGATGACGATATTCGCGCCCGAGGGCAGGGAGACTTTACGGGAATTGAGGCGATCCACGTCCGCCTCCAACCCCATTTTCTGGAACATGAGCGGTCCGTCGTGGGATAAAGCCACTTTGGCGGCGGAAGCCGGTTCATAGAGATGAAAAAACTGCCGGCACTGGTTCAGCACTTCTTCTTGGTTGACCCAGATGCGTTCGATTTCCGGGGTATAGTATTCCCGGAGATACCGCAACGCGGGTGGTACCTCCTTGAACATCAGGCCGGGCTCACCGCCTTGCCCGAATTTGTCTTCGATCTCGCAATAGGTTTCCGTGAGGCGATCCAGATCGGCCTGCAGTTCAGCCGGACGTTTGTGCATGGCCGCCGTGCGGAGGATGACGGAGCCGCCTTCCGGGATGGACATCCCGCCCAGGATTTTCTTCAGGGCCGCGCGATCCTCATCGGTGATGCGGCTGGAAATTCCGCCTTCGTTTTCCCGCGCCGGGATGTAGACAAGGTACCTGCCCGACAGGGAAAGTTTGGTGGTGAGCGCCGCGCCCTTATCGCCTACTTCGTCCTTCACCACTTGCACCAGCAGGACATCCCCCACCTTGGGGGTCTTACGGCCGGACTCGGCATCGCGCAAAGGCAGGAAGCCGTCCCTGCCGCCGCCGAAGCGGACGAATGCGGCCTGGATGGGGGCATCGATTCTCTTGATCACGCCGCGATAGATATTGCCTTTGGCCCGCCCTTGATCGGGGGACTCTTCATAGTAGTCCATAAGCATGGACCCTTCCGCGATGGCGGTTCGGACCAATCCGAAATAGGAATCGATCAGGATTTGCTTCGCCATACGGGTTCGCCTTTCAGCATGGAAGTAGCGTGGGGGAAAGGACGGGCTCGCTCAAGCCGCGCCGCTCTCGATCTTCAGCGGCAACCTTATGCTCTTAGCTTTTTTACGTGCATTTTGCCCATTTAAGTTATATTTGTTTCGCCCTGAACTGGGGGTTGGATCCATCGCCGGGGTGGTGAAATTGGTAGACGCGTCGGACTCAAAATCCGATAGGGGCAACTCTGTGGGGGTTCGATTCCCCCCCCCGGCACCATAGACCTTTTCTTTGCCGGCCATATGCATTTTCTTGGGAATGGCCGTATTTTAAACCAGCACCTTTAAAAACGGGAATCTCTTAATATGCCGTTGATTAAAAAACTCCTGGTTCTGGTCCTGTTCCTCAATCTCACCGCGATAAAGGTCTTCGCCGATGAATGGGAGAACACCACCGCTGAAGACATGGGCATCAGCCAGGAAGAGTTCCAGAAGGTAAAGGAAAGCGGCATGTCCAAGTCCAAGTTCCTGAAGCTTTTGGAAGTGGGAATCTCGCCCAACGAATACTTTTCCGAACCCTGGAAGAAGCTGGGCGTTACCGAGGATCATTGGCTGGCCGAGAAAAAAGCCGGCATGGCCGATGACGATATCGATCGCAGCTACCGGAAACAGGATGCGAACAACCTCACCCCATTCATATCCTTCGTTTTGCCGGGCTATTACCAATACCGGACGAAAAGAACCTACTTCGGCTTGGGGCTTTCCTCCGTGGCGGTGGCGGGAATCGCTTTGACCTTCCTGCACCAGAACAAAGAGACCCACAGCATTTACCCTTACTACCCCTTGGCCACCTTGGTTGCCATGCTGGTGAGCGCCGGGGACGCCTATATCGGAACCCGCTACGTGGATAACCAGGAAGCGGGCCGATTCAGCTGGAATCTGGGCTTGAATCCGGAGGGCGGGCCATCCGCCCTGCTTTCGCTGGGATTTTAGTAAATTAGGGGTAATGCTCAGGGAAATTCTCAAATCCAAGATTCATCGCGCCACCATAACGGACGCGAACCTCAATTACAACGGGTCGATCACGATCGACCCGATTTTATTAAAGCTCGCCGACATCCGGGAATTCGAAAAGGTCAATATTGTGAATATCAATAATGGCCAACGCTTTGAGACCTATGCCATAGCCGGGAAACCGGAGTCGGGCGAGATCTGCGTCAATGGAGCGGCGGCCCGCCTGGTGCATGTAGGGGATATCATCATCGTAATGACCTATGCCTTTATGGATTCAAAAGAGTTGCTTGGGCATCAGCCTAAAATCGTCAAGGTGGACGGGAAAAATATTCCCGCGAATTGATCGCCATTCTATATTATAATGGAACCAGGCCAGGGTAGAAGTCCGATGCCGAAAACAGCAAAATCCTCCCACCAAACCGCCTTTTACCTGCCTGTACTGGCGGGAATGGCTGTGCTTGTGACGGCACTTTCCGGCGCGCGCGCGGATGAATCCGCTCCCGGCTTCGGACCCGCAGGACCGAAAACCGTTTTGACGGAACCGCAGGAGTTCAACCGGGGATCCATGCTGGCGCCGGAATACCAGCCGCAGAACAGCGTTTCCGGATTTTCCTTCCTGAATCCCAATCGCTTTTCCATGCACCAGAGCTACTCCATGAACTTCGCATCCGGATCCGTGGGAAGCGCCTCTTCGGGCCTTTACTTGAATACGTTGAGCTATAAGCTCGCCGATCCGCTTACGCTTTCCGCAGACGTGGGATTCTACACCCCGTTATACAATTCCAGCGGGGCTTTCTCGCATTCCGGATTCCAGGATCCCAGGGCAAACTCATCCCTCATCTTTCCCCGTGTGGGCCTGGAGTACAAGCCTACCGATAACACCACGTTTTCCCTCCATCTTTTCAATGGGCAGGATGCCTACAAGGCGTATGGGTCCCAGCTGGATCCGTTCGTAAGCCCCTGGGCACGCTAACGCATATTGAGCCGTTCCGCGCCGCCCCCCTTTCCCTTTCCCAATGACCGCATGCATACCCAAAACCATCCGTTGCTTCGCATTGCCTTTGATGTGCTTGGTCTGGGGTTGCCAGCAAGAGAAGCCTCCGGCATTCGTACCCAATACGGGGCAGATCCAGATCCTGAACGGTTGCGGGAAACCGGGCGCGGCGGAGCAGTTCCGCAATTACCTGACGGACCAGGGATTCGACATCATCGAGTTCGGGAACGCCGGCGGATGGAACTACGCGCATACCATAGTGGTGGCGCGCACCGCGAACGAGCCGGTAGCGCGGGATTTAGCGAAAGTTTTGCACACGGATAATCTGATCCACCTTTTCGATCCCTTGGCCATGGTAGATGCCACGGTCTTCATCGGAAAGGACTACGAGGAGTTGATCAAGAGATGGCAAAGACCAAAACAGTAGTCGAAGCGCAGGCATTGGCCGAGAAGGCGGCGGGGATCCTCTTTTCCAAGAAGGTGGAGGATGCCGTGCTGCTGGATCTGCGTGGCCTGAGCTCCCTGACGGATTTCTACCTCATCTGCACCTGCCAGAACGAGACGCAGATGCGCGGCGTGCTGCACCATGCCTATCGCGCCCTGAGCCGCGAAGGCATCAAGGCGCTGCGATCCGAATACCATACCGGCGTGCGCTGGGCGGTGCTGGACTACGGCGATCTCATCATCCATCTTTTCGAAAAGGACACCAGGAGCTATTATTCCCTGGAACGCCTCTGGGCGGACGCCAAGTCCACGCGCCTGAAGCCGGAAGACTACGCCACCCAGGAAGAAGAAACGGTTGCCGACGAGGATGAGGACTTATAAGGACGAAATCGCGGAGCTGCTGGCTCCCCACACCGGCCTTTCCACGCAGGAAATCGTCCAGGCCATCACCCTTCCCCAGCATATCGGGCATGGGGACTTCGCCTTCCCCTGCTTTCCGCTCGCCAAGAAGCTCCGCAAGGCTCCGCCCGCCATCGCGGCGGAACTCGCCGGGCTGATCGCCACCAACGCCTCCATCGTCAAGGTTGAGCCGCTCAACGGCTACCTGAATTTCTTCATCGACCCGGCCGATTTCGCGCGCCGCACCTTGGGTGCCATCGCGGAGCAAGGCGCCGCCTACGGATCCACCACGCGCGGCCAGGGCAAAACCGTGGTACTGGACTACTCGTCCCCCAACATGGGCAAGGAGCTGGCCTTCCACCATCTGCGCGGCACCATGATCGGGAACTCGCTGGGCAAGCTTTATGCGCGCGCCGGATACAAGGTGGTGCGCATCAACCACCTGGGCGATTGGGGCACCTCGTACGGCAAGCTTATCGTCATGTTCCTGCGCGAGGGTTTGCGGGAATCGGATTTGGCGGCCATGACCATCGAGCGGCTGAACGCCTTGTACACGACGTTCGCGAACGCCGCCAAAGACGACCCCTCCCTGGAGGACCAGGCACGGGAAGCGTTCCAGCGGTTGGAATCCGGCGATGCGCGCTATCGCGGCTTATGGCAGGCCTTCAAGGATATCACCTTGCGGGAGCTGCAACGCATTTACGCCTTCCTGGACGTGGAGTTCGACAGCTACATCGGCGAGGCTTACTTCCTGGATCATATGCCCAAGACCATGGATCTGCTGGCCGGCAAGGACCTGGTGAAGGCGAGCCAGGGAGCCGAGATAGTGGACCTCGCCCAGCATAATCTGCCCCCGGTGATGCTGCGCAAAACCGACGGCGCCACCCTGTACATAACGCGCGACATCGCCGCCGCCATCTACCGCAAGGAAACCTACGGGTTCGACAAATGCCTGTACGTGGTGGACAACGGCCAGAGCCTGCACTTCCAGCAATTGAACAAGGTCCTGGAATTGGCGGGCTTCGCCTGGCATAAGCAAGTGGAGCATGTGCCGTTCGGATTGGTGCTGATCAAGAGCGAAGATGGCGGCTGGGAAAAAGGCAAGACCCGCAGCGGCCAGTCCAGCCTCCTAAAGGACGTGATCGAGGGCGCGCGCGAGAAAATCCTGGGGATCATCCGGGAAAAGAATCCCGAAGCCGCCGGTAAAGAAGGCTTGGCCATGCAGATAGGCGTGGGCGCGCTCGTCTTCAGCGAATTGAAGAACCGCCGCCTCAACGATATCCGCTTTGAATGGGACAAGGCCTTGAGTTTCGAGGGCGACTCCGGCCCTTACGTCCAGAACGCCCATGTGAGGCTGTGCAGCATCCTGCGCAAGAGCGCGGAGAAAGCCGGGCGTCCGGGACCGGATCGTCCGGCGCAGGCCGGGACGGCGGGGATCGAATTCGCCAAATTGCCCGAGCCCCAGGCCCAGGCCTTGATCCGCGCATTAAGCCTCTTCCCCGATAAAGTCGGCACCGCTTTGGAAGCGAACGATCCTTGCCCCATGGCGCAATACGCGCTCGAGATCGCGGAAGGCGCGCATAGCTTTATCCATAACTGCCGCGTATTGGGGAGCGCCGAAGAGAAAGAGCGCCTCTTCCTTATCGACTGCGCGCGCATAGCCCTGGGTCAGACTCTCGATCTGATCGGAGTCCCCCCCATCGAAGAGATGTAGCGGCGGCCGGGAATGCCCGGGTTCCACCTACCTGCCTTCCCCTTGCCTCTTCCCGCATAGCCGTATGCGACTCGCCTATTAGGCGCGCATCTGGGCTTCAACTAGGAAAATTCTGCCGGGATAGCATTCCCCTCACCTTCATTCCCGGCTAACCTTCCGGCTCCTTCCCTACCGTGTCCGCTTGGATCAGAAAAGCGGCCCATACTTTAGGAAGGATTCCTCCCGCGGCACTGGTTTCGCAAAATGCTTTTGCTTCTCATGATAATTCAAGGACTTAGGAACCGCATTCGGACTTTCGATCGCGTGCGCAGACTAGGATCGAAACCGATCTCGTGGGGTTGATGAAGGGGATTTCGGGTGGGGATGAAGAGGAGCGGGCAATAAAAAAGGAGGTCAAGGAAACCCTGACCTCCCTTAATCTTTTGATACGCACCTGATAAGGGTGCCTATCTAAGATGACCTACTTCTTCTTCTTGGAAGCTTTCTTAGCTACCTTCTTCGTCGCTTTCTTAGCGGCTTTCTTCGTTGCTTTCTTCTTGGCGGCCATTCGATCACCTCCCTTCGAGTTTTAAAAAATTTGTTTAGTGAGAAACGTTACGGGTTGTTGCAGGATACAGCTTCGAGGCCGTGGTTATTGGCCGGGATGCGATCCGGGATTTTGAGAGACCCCGGGTTTCGCTGAGCTTCGCGTTCTGCTTGCTCTGCCGTTGTTGTTGATTCGTTTGCTTGCTAATCAATTTTATCCTGCATCTGCTCGACTGATAACTAAATGATAAAGTTGTTGACTTGATTAGTCAAGCAATTCTTTTCCGAAATGAAAAAAAAATTTTGCGATGATGCGCGCCGACGTCATCGACGCGCGAGGTAACTCAGGTGTCGCCCAGCTCTTTGATCAACGTAGTCACAATGAGATCAACGAGTTCCGGGTTTTCGATCTTCTTGTTGGACCCATCGGTGATATAAAAAGCGTCCATCGCCTTGTCGGCCTCGGTGGTGAGTATCGCGCCGTGCACATCCAATTTCAGATCGCTGAAGACCTTGGTCACCTGGAAAAGCAGACCGATCCGGTCGTTGCAAGTGAGATCGATGGTGCTGAAGCTGTCCGAGATGGCGTTGGAAAAGCTGACTGCCGGCTTCATCGGTATGTCCCGCACCCTGCCGAAGGCGGGCTTGGGCTTGATACGCGATTGCAGTTCGCGCAGCTCCTGCGTGGAGAGTTGGAAATTCTTCCCCAGCTCCTTGATCAGGCGCTGCTCGAACCCGGAGCTGCCCTGTTGGCCGCCTTCGGGCACGGATACCCAGAACTTATCGATGGCTTTGCCGTCCACGCGCGTGAAGATACGCGCGCTCAGGATGGAAAGCTCCAAATGGGCCATGGTGCCCGCGATGGCGCAAAGGAGCGCATCATCGTCATTGGCGACCACGGTGACCTCCCAATGGGTTTGGCGCTCCAGGATGCGGGCATTGAACTTCTGGACGTCCAGGTTGGCCAGCAGGTTGATGTGCGTAACGATATCCTCCGCAGTGGTAGAGGAGGCGTATTGGCGGGGCAGCATCTCCAGATGGCGGCGTACTTCCGCCTCCGAGACGCGCTTGGAGACGTTTTCGATGAGCTGGTCTTCCAGGCTGCGGGATTCCAACACCGCTTGGAAGGGGCTTTGCATTTCCGTCAGGGCCAGCTCATAGAGGCGGCGCAGAAGGGAGGCTTTCCAGCTGGACCAGGCATCCGGATGCACCGAAGAGACATCGCAGAAGGTCAATACATAGAGCTTGTGGAGGGTAGCGGGGGTTTCCACTTTCGTTATGAAGTCCCTTATGGTCTTGGGATCGTCCAAATCGCGCCGTTGGATGATTTCGTTCATCAACAGGTGGTAGAGGACCAGGTTGGAGGCCTCTTTGCAACGGGAAGGGGACATCCCCATCTTCTGCATGTACTCGAAGACCATCCGGGCGCCGCTGACGCTGTGCTGGGGCCCTACCCCCTTGCCGATGTCATGGTAGAAACAGGCCAGGATGAGCAGTTCCATGTCGCTGACCTGGGCCAGCGCGCTTTGCAGCGATTCCAGATCCTTATCGGTCTGCTTGGAGAGGTAGGCCAGCTGGCGGACCACGGTGATGGTGTGCTCATCCGTGGTATAGATATGGTAGATGTCGTGCTGGCTGTGGCAATAGATGTAGTTGAAGTCCGGCATGAGCAGGCCGATGAGGCGCACGTCATTCATGGTGCGGAGCATGCGCCCCACCCGTTCCTTGCTCTGGCACAGGCGCAGGAATTCCGGCAGATGGGATTTGAGATCGATGTCCTGGTTGGTGGATAGGATGCTGACGGCTTGCTTGATGCGCAGGATGGCATGATGGGAATGCCCCAGCTCGCGTCGGTTGGAGATCTCAAAATACTCCAACATCAGGCCGACATTATCCAGGAAGGGGTTGCCCACGCGCGCTTTGAGATCGAGCGCCCCGTCCGCGGTGTGGAAGTGGGGATGATCCTTGAGCACGGCGGGCTTGGAGGTCTTCTCCTTGTTCTTGACCCAACGGGAGATGACGCCTTCCGTGACGCGCAGGATGGTCTTGGTGTGGTGGTAGAAGATCTTCAGGAAGACTTCCACCGCTTTCTGGTTCTCGTCATCATTGAAGCCCAGTTCCGCGGCCACCTCCGGTTGGATGGCGAACCCCAGGTGATCGTCCTTCTTGTTGGTCATGAAATGCAGGCAGCAACGCACCTGCAAGAGGAAATCGTAGCCGACGCGGATATCCTCCAGCTCCTGGGGAGTGATGAGGCCTTCCCGCACCAGATCGCCGAAGTTGTTGCAGTCATGCTTGACCTTAGCGATCCACATCATGGAATGCACGTCCCGCAGGCAGCCCAATCCTTCCTTGAGGTTGGGCTCCAGCATCTGCACCAGCACTCCCACCTGGCTCTTGCGCTGCTCGCGTTCCTTGATCTTGGCTTCGATGAGCGCCGTGGTACGCCAGGGGAACAAGCGCTTGGACATCATGCGCACGAACTTGCGGTACAGATCGTGGTCGCCGGCCACGAAGCGCTCGTTGAGGAAGGAAGTCCAGGTTTCCGGATCCTTGGTGGAGGCCTCCTCGCATTGGGATAGGCTGCGGACGGAGTGGCCCAGGATGAAACCGTAGTCCCACAGGTTGCGCACGATGGTCTCGGCCTGTTCCTTCTCGTACTTGGTGGGCTTCTCCGTGGTGAGGATGAGCAGATCGATGTCCGATTGCGGGCAAAGCTCCAAACGGCCATAACCGCCCACCGCCACCACGGCCACCAGATTCGCCTCATTGGGTACGGTCATCTCCACGTGATCCCACATTACGCGCAGCAAGGTGTCCACCATCTCGCTGATGAAGCGGACGGTATCTGTCCCCGAGGCGCCGCTGCGGTTGATGGCGCGGATGCGCTCGCGATGGCGGGCCATTACGGCCTTGATGGAGGCGATGCGATCGCCGGGCTCCCGCCGGTTATAACATTCTCGCAAGGAGTCGACGAAATCGCCCTGCATGCCGAGGTTGGTGAGGTAGCGTTGGATCATAAGACTCCCTGAGGGCGTCCCCCTGCCGTCGGGCGGCATAAAACTTTTTCCGCACTGCTTCGGCTCAAAGAAAAACCGCAGGAAAGCGCTGTCCGCGCGTTTCCAGGTTTTTCGCCCAACGCCCGACGCTTGACGCCCGTCGGCGTCAGCATCGACCCCATCGGGTCTTATCTCAACAGGAAATTAGAAATCAGGAACCCCGATATCAGCACGGAGACATTGCTCGCCACCACCGAGGCCATGGTCGCCCGGCCCACGCCCTCGGCGCCATGGGTGCTGGTGTATCCGTAATAGCAGCCGAAGAGGGAGATGATGATGCCGAAAACGAAGGATTTGAGGATGCCGACGAACATGTCCCAGTTGGTATAGAAGAGCCGGACGCCGTAGAAGAAGGATTCCGGGGACAGATCCTTGAACAAAGTGACCACGCCCAGGGCTCCCAGGATGGCGATGAAAGAAGAGAAGATGGTGAGCATAGGCAGCATGATCATGCCCGCCAGCAGGCGCGGGGCCATGAGGAAGCGGAAAGGATTGAGATCCAGGACCTTCATGGCGTCCAGCTGCTCGGTGACGGCCATGGTACCCAGCTCCGCGGTCATGGCCGCGCCCACGCGTCCGGCCACCACCAAGGCGGTGAGAACGGGACCCACTTCCAGCATGACCGATTTGCCCACCGCCGTGCCCACATAACGCAGCGGCACATAATCCGCGAAGTTGTAGGCGGCCTGCCAGGCAGCCACCGCACCGGTGAAAATGGAGGTGAGGCCCACCAAGGGAATGGAGGTGATGCCGATAAGGTACATCTGGTCGATGGTGAAGTGGAAGTTCTTGAACACGGAAGGGATGGCCAGGAACATATCCAGGCAGAAGCGCAGGAAGGCAAGGGAGTTCACGCACATCCGCAGGAAGGATTCCCCGAACCGCACCACCCGCGCGTCGATCCAAATCCAAATTCTCACGCCATCCTCCCAACTCTCCCGAACCTTTGGCCCGTCAAGCGCCTCAAGCGCTCCAGCGGACAACCGCCACTCCATCTCATAAAAGCGGTGGCCCGTCGAGCGCCTCAAGCGCTCGGGAGGGCCACCGCCACTCTACTGGGTCAACAGGGTCTCATAATACTCGTCCAGGTATTTCCGCTGGCCTTGGGACAAAGGTAGCCCCTTGGCGCTCTTGCGGGCTTCACGGAGCAATTGCAGCATGCGCGCCTCTTCGGCGGACTTGGACTCCGGGGAAACCTGGGCGGGACGTCCCCGGCTGGTTTCGGCTTCGCGCTTTTCGCTTTGCCCGCGTTCCTGCATGGCGTTGGAGGCTTCCAACAATTTGGATTGGAAACGATCCTGGCGCCGCCGCACTTCTTCCGGAGTCAACCGGCCTTGGCGCAGATCCTCTTCCAACCGGCGCGCCTCATCGGCCAGACCGCGGATCTTCCGGGCGGTGCCGCCTTCTTCGCCTAAACCTTCCGCCAGGGACTCCAGACCCTCGCCCAACTCGCCTTGCTGGTTGGCCAGGCCGCCCACACCGCCCTCGGTCCCGGATGGATTGCCGGTACCGCTCTTTCCGCCCTCTCCACCCTCCCCGCCTTTTCCGTCTGGCCCGGGTTGGCCGCTCTGACCGGATTCCCCGGCCGGCTTGCCGCCTCCGGGGCCGCCCTGTCCCGCGCCTTTTCCCGTTCCCGGTTGCCGTCCTTCCATCATCGCCTTGAGCAACTGGAAGGTGGCTTGATTTATGGCCATTTGTTTCCCGCTCATGCCTTGCAATTGCCCGGAGAGATCTCCTCCCTGACCCTCACCCTGGCCCGAAGACCCCGGCTTCCCTTTTCCGGATCCGGAACCCGATGCGCCTCCCTGCGCCGAGTTCTCCGCCATCTTCAAGAGCTTCAGCAACTCCCGCGAGAGGTTCTGATTGTGCCGCAGGGATTTTTCCGCCCCATCCCAGGTGTACTGCGAAGAAGCTTCGCGGGCGGCGGCGGCCAACGCACGCGACTCTCCCGTAAGGGACTCGCCCATGAAGGGGATCTTGGCGGCCAATGCCTTCACCCTCTCATTCAACCATTGCGCCGTCTGGGCCACGCTGCCATAGAGGGAAGCCTCATCGGACTCCCAACCTTCCGCCTGCCGTTTGGCGGACCCGCTGCGGATGAGCATTTGCAGGCGCGAAAGGGCCAGGGATTCCTGCAACAGGTCCTGGGCTTCGCCGATGTCCACGCCGCCATCCATGCCGGACATGGCATCCCCCAACATTCCCGCCATCTCATCCAGCTTGTCCGCGGCCTTAACCGCCCCTTTGGCCGCGGCCGCGGCGGCAGTGGATTGTTCCTGGGGCGATTTCCCCTTGGAGGCGGAGGCGAGGGATCGCATCACGCTTTGCATGTCCTTGTCCACGGCATGCGCTTCCAGCTTCTTGTCCATGTCCTGGAGTTCTTTTTTGCCGGCCGCATGCGCGGCGAAATCGGCCAGGGCCTGCTTGGTTTCCTGTTGGATGGATTTCTGCTCCGACTCTTCTGCCGGGCCGGCCTTCCCCGCCGCCAGGTCTTTCTGCAGACTTTGTTCGCGCGCCGACAATTCCGCCAGCGCCTGTTTCAGTTCGCCCATGCGTTTGCGATCCTTCAACTGGTCGAGCATGGCCAGGGCCCGGGTCAGGTTCTCGGAAAGCTCGGCTTGCTTCTCCAGCATTTCCTTCATCTTCTCCCGCAGCTCGGTTTCGTTCACTTCCTGGCCTTGCAACTTGTTCTGCATCAGCTTTTGCAGGCTGTCCGGCAGCACTTCCTTGAGGAGCTCCTGGACCTTCTTCATCTTCTCCATTAGTTCCGGCGAAAGCAATCCGTTCTTAGCGCCTTGCTCCATCGACTTCTTCAAATCATCGCTGGCGCCTTTCATATCCTCCGCCATGCGCATCTGTTCCTGTATCGCCTGGTCCATCATATCGCTCTTGGCCTTCGCCTGGGCCGCCTGCTCCTGGAGCATTTTCCGCAAATCGCTTTGGTTCTGGATGTTCCTGTCCAGATCCTTGGCCAGGTTTTCCAACGGCGCGCGCGCCATATCCATCCCCGGCTTACCCGCCGCCGCCTTGGCCGCCTTGTCCTTGAGGGCGGCCAGCTTTGCGGCCTGTTCCTGTTGGCTTTTGAGCAGGTTCTCCAGGTTCCGGCCGCGCTCCTCGGCCGGCAGCATGCTTTGGTTGCCATGAGGCAAAGAAGGTTCGCTTTGTTTCAGGAAGTCCCGCAACTCCTTGGCCGCTGTTTGCGCCTGCGACATGTCGCGCTGGGACTGGGCGGGTTTATCGGAGCCGGCTCCGTCCTGAGGGGATTGCCTTTCCATGGACTGCTGCAACTGAGCCAGGGTGGCTTCCGCGCGGCGCTGGAGATCGGCGGGATCTTCGACCATGATGCGGTTGATCTCGTAGTCCGCCAACATGGGAGGGCCCTCTTCCCTGGGAGCGTCCTGTTCGCGCTCCAGCTTCCGCTGCAATTGCTTCTCGCGTTGGAGGGCGCTTTTGAGGTTGGCGACGGCGCTCTGTTCCTTTAGGCGGGCGGCGGCCAGCACTTCCTGGACGGTGGGCATGCGCAAGCTCCGCGTGGCCGAGGATCCGCTCTTGGGGCCGTTCACGGTATCGTTGTCTACCGCGGTGAGCCGGAATTCCACCACGTTGTCCGGCCGCAGGTTGAGAGCCGCCAGGTCCCATTGCGTTTCCACCAGGCCGGCGCGCGCTTGCTTCAGCCAATCCTTGCCGTCGCGCAACCCCTCGCTGCGCACCTTTCCATCGCTCAACACGCGGTAGGCCAGCTTCAGGGAGGATAGGCCGAAATCGTCCTTGACCCGGAAAGCGAGCGTTAGCTTGGCATCCCGATCGAGGAGGGTATCCGCCCCCGGGGATACCAGCTCCACTTCCGGGGCCAGGTCGGGGATGATATCCACCCTCTCGGGCAGCATGGGCCGCGAGCGGATGCCGTCTTCGTCCTCCAGCCAATAGGAGTATTCGGTGGGGACGCGGATTTCCCGTTCGATGCGGAATGCCTTCCCGGGCCCCAGGGTATCCTCCGAGTTACGGTACCATGCCTGATGCTCCGCCGGGCGGCCCGCGGGCCCGGACGGAGGGCGCGGCAAGGCGGGATGGGCGGGAGGCTTGGCCGTTGAATCCATTTCCGGAGGCGGGGGGGCGGCCACGCGGAAAGCCCAGCCCAAACGGCGCAAACGGCGATCGGAATCCGCGGCCCAGGCCACGCGCGATCCCGCGAACACGGGAAAACGGGTGACCCCGGCGGGTAAGGTATCCGCATGCAGGCGCGTATAGGCGGGAGGCTGCACTATGGCGCGCACGCGTTCCAATATGGGCGCGGGCAAGACCCGGTAGCGGAGGACCGCGCTGCGGCCGTTCTCGCCGGCGAAGGAAAGGGAGAAATCGCTTTCCGCAGGCCCGGAGGCGAAAGCGAATTCCCCCTTAGGCGTGAAGGCAACGGGGAAGCGGGTTTCGCCGCCTGCGCTGCGCACATAGGCGTATGCCGCCTGGCCCGGGACAAGGTTGCTGGCGCGGCCTTGCACCTTGGCCGTATCGCCCACTCCCAAGACCAGCGATTCCGGATCCAGTTCAAAGCGCAAGATGGGAAGGCGATCCAACGCTTCCCACGGCAGGGACACCCGGCGGAAAAATTCCCCGGGGCGGCCGGTAAGGAGGGCCGCGGCCAATAGCGCGGCGGCGCCCGCGGCCAGCGAGGCGGAATGCCAGCGCGTCAAAATAGGAGCGCGCGGGTAAGCAAACCGGGGCAACCACTCGGCATACAGGGAATCCAGCGCCCGTAAGGTGGGCTCGCCGTGATTTTCCAGCGAGAGCGCGGTGCGGAAAGGATCCGGGGCCAGCGGGTTGGCGCGATCGAGATCGCGCGCTATCGCCTCCGGAGCATTGGCGCGCGCGCTCCAGCGGATCCAGAAGGCTATCGGCAAGGCCAGGTAAATGGCATACGACCAGGCCAGCAGGGTAAGGCAGGCGGGCGAAAGCGGAAAGCGGAGGGAAAGCCAGCCCAGCGCCGCGAGCAGGCAAAGGTGCAAGGCGATCGCGGACCATAGCACGCGGAGCGCGCCCGCTAAGGCCCGCTGCCTGCGTTGCCGCAATAGCAAGGTGGGGATTTGGCGGAGGGCTTCCATGGGATTGGGGGGCGGTAACAGCCCCGCTACGGGACCGCGGTAGCCATCGCGCCTTGCAGGAACCAGGCCACCACGTTTACGCCCATTCGCAGCGCGGCCTCGTGCGATTCGAGGGGATCGTTATACACTTCGTGATCCTCCCACCCGTTCCCCAGATCGCTTTCATAGCTGTAGAATACCACGGTCCTGCCTTCCACGGCAATTCCGTAGGCGGTGGCGCGTTTGCCGTCATGCTGATGGATTTTCGGAAGGCCGTCGGGGAATTTGTAGTGGGAACTGAACACGGGATGGCGCAACCCCATGGCCGTCATGGGATGGTTGGGGAAGAGGATTTTCATCTCGCGCCGGAAAGACGTGTCCATGCCGTAATTGTCGTCCGCGAAAAGCAGGCCTCCCCGCAAGAGGTACTCGCGCAGCGCCTTGCGCTCCTCCTCGGAGAACGTCACGTTCCCGTGCCCCGTCATGAAGAGAATGGGGTACTCGTAAAGGTTGCCGTCCATGATGGCTACGGGATGATCGTCAGGGCAGGTGTCCAATCCCAGATCGGAACGCAGGCGTTTGGAGAGGTTGACCAGCATGGAAGGGCCCGCATACCAGTCCCCCCCGCCCCCATATTTCAGGCGGGCCACCGACCAACATTTGCCTTCCCCGGCGCGCACCGGAGCGGAGAGGAGGAGCATCCCCAACAGCAAGCCGATCCAAAATGCGGGAACCCGCCGTTGCATGGGGGATAAACTAGAAATTACGCCTCTGGCCGGTTCGTCCGGAACCGTAGCCCGCCAGGGTTTGCAAAGAAGGGAATGGCTTTCAACGCGCGGCGGTCTGGGTGGATGCCCGGGCGCGGTTGTTCCACAGGATGCGATAGGTCCAATAATTGCCCATCACCTTTTTGACGTAGTCGCGGGTTTCCCAATAACTGATATCCTCGATGGCGGCCTCCAGCGGCCGCTCGCCGCCCGGGATCCCCGCCGGCAAGGCAAGCCAACGCTTAGTGGCTTCCGGTCCGGCATTGTAATTGGCCAATACCCAATAATGATTCCCCTGGTACTCCCTGTGGAGGTCCCGCAAGTAAGCGGTGCCCAGGCTGATGTTCACGTCCGCTTCCGCCAGGCTGTAAGGATCGAAGCGCGGCCACTTTTCCTTCTTGGCCACCGACTTCCCCGTCGCCGGCATCAATTGCATCAGGCCGATGGCGCCGGCCCCGGATTTGATATCGCGATCGAAACCGGATTCCTGCCGCATAAGCGCATAGATGAAAGCGGGATCCAGGCCGCGCTGGGCCGCGTACTTCTGCACCAGGCCTTCGTAGGGGCGGGGAAAGATCAGGCGCAGCACTTCCTTGGGCGCGCTTCCCCACTTGTCGGGGGGGATCTTATAGCTGAGTTGCAGGCCCAGCCGGTAGGATTCGCGCCAGAGTTCCCTGTTCTTGAGCTGGCGCGCCGTGGTGTAAAGGAACCAGGGATTGTTCTTCACCTTGGCGGGCACGGTGCGCAGGGTGAGGATGGCCAGCGTATCCAGGCGGAATTGCAAGAGCTTTCCCAAAGAGAGGTAATCGCTTTCGAATTCATTGTCCAAGCGCTCGCGATAACCGGACATCTCGCGCTTCATCCAACCTTTGATGCCTTCCGGCGTGGAGGGAGCGAAACGGCGCCAGGGTTCCAGGCTGTCCGCCCACTGCCCGCGCGCTTGCAAGGCCTGGCGGGCCAGATGCCCATAGAAGTTGAGCGGATATTTGGCCGTCAACAAAGTCAAGGTGGCGCGCGCGCCCAGGGAATCCTTGAGGGAATCCAGCGACTTGGCTTCCCAATACAAACCCGCCGGATAGGCGCTCGAATTCACCTGATCGCGGATGGCCTTGAAAGCCTGATGGGCCGCGGCGGCATTGCCGGCCTTGTATTGGCAAAGCCCGATCCGGAAATTCGCCCAGTCCCCGCGCTTGTTGGCGCTGAAATCCGCCAATTGCCGGAAGTAGAACTCGATGGCTTCCGTATAGTCGCCCTGCTGTTCCAAATCCCAGGCCCGCAGCCAGTAGATTTCCGAGGTCTTATCGGCCTTGGGGAATTTCTCCAGCAATTTATCGTACCAGATGATGGCCTTCTTAGGCTCTTCCAGGCGATCATAACAGCGGGCGATTTGCAGCAGGGCATCGGGCGTTTCGCCGTACTTCTCCATGAATTTCAGCAAGGAAGGAATGGCCTTCTGGTATTCCCTGCTCTTGTAGAGCAGGTTGGCGTAGTTCCAATGCAGTTGCTGCTTCTCCGCCTTGCCCGGCACCAGCCTGAGCGCGGCCTCGCTGCGGGCTATCGCCTTCTCGGTGAAGCCCAGCTTGCTTTCCAGATCCAGCATCATGTTCTGCGCCTCCCAGCTGCCCGTACCCGCGGGCAAGTTGGGCGCCAGGAGCTGGTAAAGCGTGTCCAGGCGTTTGTCCGCGGGCGCGGATGCCACCAGGCGCTTGATCAAGGTCTCGAAGCCCGCCGTTGATCCCGTGAATCCCTGTAAGCGGAGCAGTCCATAAAGGAAATTCACCTTCACCTGGGTCGCGACCGGAGCCTGGATCACCTTGGCGTAGAATTGCATGCGGGCGGAATCGCCGGGCCGGGTGAGCGGAAAGATTTGGATACGGCGATTGAGCAGGTAACCCTGCCATACGGATCCTCCCACCCATTCCAGGCAGGCCTGCAAGACGCTGTCCGCCCGCGTGTAATCCGCCAGGCCCATGTAGGCGTTGGCCATCAGGATGGTTTTATATACCTGCGCCAAGCGCTCGCTGGGTTCGCTTTTGGCCAGCACCTTCCTGGCCTTGGCATAATCTTTCCTTTCCATGGCCGTGACCGCGTTCAGCACCGAGAGTTGGAACGCCGCTACGTCCTTGCGGCCGGGTTTCTTCATCGGGAACGGCAGAGACGGTTTGCCGAGGGGAGACGCGCCGGAATCGGCTTCCGCTTGCGCCAGGCTGTCCTCGTCCCGATTGACCATGGGGCCGGTTTTCAAAAGCGAGTCCACGGTGGCCCGGGCGGCGGAGGCGCCCGGAGCGGGCGCGGGAACGGGGGCCAAGGGAACCGGAGGCGGCGTTACCGTGGGACCGGAGGCGGGTGCGGATTCCGACGCGCTCTTAGCAGCCACCGGATGGGCGGCCTGCTGGGCAGCAACGGTGGAATCATTGGCCCTGCGTACGGCGGCGGCCAGAGCGGCGGCCGCCTTGGCCGTATCCGGCGCGGCATTCTTATCGGGCTGCGGGGCGGATGCTGAGGCTGCGGGAGAGGAGGCGGAAGGTGTTTTGCCCGGCCCGGCCGCGAGATCGGGCGCGGGAGCGCAGATAGCGCCCAAGCATAGGGTGAAGGCGAGATATTTCCAAGCGCCGGCCATTTTTGAAAACTAGCAATCAAGCCGCGCCGGAGAAGGCAAGGTGGGGCGAGAATCCGGGAGGGAAGGAAAGTCAGAATGCAGCGGGACGTTTGGCCGGGAACTTGGTGATCCCCAGATCGACCAGTTTGGCGCCGAACTTATCTCCCAAGTAGCTGCCGATCTCGTCCGCCGTGGTCAGTTTGAGCACGTCTTCGCTGCACGCGCGCGCTTGTTCGAATGAGATGGAACGGATCAGCTTCTTCATTTCCAGGAGCACGCCCGGCCCCATCGACAATTCATCGATCCCCATGCCTATCAGAACGATGGCGGCGAAGGGATCGCCCGCCATTTCCCCGCAGACGCAGACCTGGATCCCGTGCCGGCGCGCCACCTCGATGACGCTCTTGATCTGGCGCCATACGGCGGGGCTGTTGGGCTCGAACAATTCCGCGATGCGCTCGTTGGCCCGGTCCACCGCCAGGGTGAATTGGATCAGATCGTTGGTGCCGATGCTGAAGAAATCCACTTCCCGCGCCAGCTCGTCCGCCATCACCACGGCGGAAGGCACCTCCACCATGCAACCGATCTCAAGTTGCGGATTGTAGGCGATGCTGTCCTTGTCAAGCTCCTTGCGCACCTCGTCCAGCATCTTCTTGGTCTCGCGGATCTCCCAGAGGTTGGAAATCATGGGGAACATCAGGCGGATATTGCTGTAGGCGGTGGCGCGCAGGACCGCGCGTAGCTGGGTCTTGAAGATATCGCGGTTGTCCAGGCAAACGCGGATGGAACGCCAACCCATATAAGGATTCAGCTCGCCCGCCATCTTCAGGGCCGGTACCAGCTTGTCCCCCCCCGCGTCCATGGTGCGGATGGTAACGGCGCGCGGGGACATCCGTTCGCCGATGTACTTGTAGGCCTGGTATTGCTCCTCTTCGCTGGGCATGTCCTCGCGCGTCAGGAACAGGAATTCGGAACGGTACAGGCCCACGGAATCGGCGCCGTACTGCAGCACGCTTTCCACCTCTATGGGCAGCTCGATATTGGCGGAGAGTTCGATGTACTTGCCGTCGGTTGTGACCGGTTCCAGGTCCCGCAGAGTCGACAGCTCCCGCTCCATGGCGAAGAAGGCCGCCTTCTTGATCTCGTATTCCTTGATGTCCCGCAAGGAAGGATTGAGGATGATGAAGCCGGCAGTCCCATCCAGGATCACCGTTTGCCCGGGCTCTATGTCGATGCCGGAAAGGGAGATGCCCGAGACGGCCGGAATCTCCAGCGAGCGCGCCAGGATGGATACATGCGACGTCTTTCCGCCCACCTCCGTGGTCAGGCCCAGGGTGTTCTTGCGGTTGAACTGGGAAAGCACGGAAGGCGTGAGGTTCCGGCTCATCACGATGACGGGTTCGGGCACTTCCAGGTAAGACTGGTTGTTCTCGCTGAGCATCAGGATGTCGATGACGCGGGTGGCCACGTCCCGCAAATCGCTCATATGATCCTTGAGGAACCCGCCGCTCATGTTCTCGAAACGTTCCGCCAGCGCGTTGATGCGCCCGCTGTAGGCGTATTCCGCATTATGCAGGTTCTCGTGGATGTCCTTGATGACCGCGTCCACGATTTCGCTGTCCTGCAGCATCATCATATGGCTGTCGAAGATGCGGGCCTCGTACTCGCCCACGTCCCCGCTGATGCGGGTCTTTATCCCCAGGATTTCCTTATGGGCCTTGTCGAGAGCGCGCCTGAGGCGGGCCACTTCCTGCTCCACCTTTTCCGGCGGGATCGGGCGCTTCTTGACGACGCGATCCTCCGGATGCAATAGGAATGCGGGTCCGATGGCGAACCCGGGGGATGCGGGAACCCCTTGCAACACAAGTCGCTTGGGCGTGGAACCGGGCATGCTATCCTATCATTCGTATTTGAAGCGGGAGAGGAACAGCGACTCGATGGCGGCCAGGGCTTCCGCCTCGTCCGGGCCTTCCGTCTCCACCTTGATGACGGCCCCCGGTTCCGCCGCCAGCAGCATGATGTTCATGATGCTCTTGGCGTTGGCGCGCATGCCGTCCTTGATGAAGATGACATTGCTCTTGAACTTGGTGGCGGTCTCCACGATCAGCGCGGCCGGCCGTGCATGGATGCCGGAATCGTTGATGACGGTGAGTTCTATGGTGACCATGGCTTTCAGGCTCCCTCTACGAATTGGATGGACAGGGCGGCTGCGCCTTCGGCCCCGGGTTGGATTTTCATGTCCCAGACGGGCACCAGGACCGTGCCCTGGTAGACGCGTTCATATCCGCCTTCGGACTGGCTGACGGTTTCGATGGCGTCCCGCCAGGCACTGCCGGCGCCCGGGAAGGCGGCCTCGCAGCGGAGCTTGAGCCACTCGTCCGCGACGGTAACACGGCTGGTACCGGGCATCTCGCCATGCGAGGCCAGGATATCGCGCGGGCGGCCCGTGACCTGCCCGGGGGGGGCGTCCCATTCGATATAGCGGTCCGGAGCGTTCCCCGCCAGCAGGCAGAACAGCGCTTCCGTGCCAAAGCGGAACTCGACGGCGCCTTTGCCGGAGTGGGTCACCGGATTGGAGAATTTCCATTCCGCCCTGAGATTGGGGGATCCCTTGGCCAGGATTATCTTCTTCTCCACCCCTATGACGGTGCCCTCCGGGGAGATGGCGATACCCAGGAATTTGACCTCGGTCTCTTCCGGACGCCGCGCCAAAGTCACTTCCTTGGCCTCGAACCGGAAGGCGATGTCGTAGCCTTGGGACGCATATTCCCCAAAGCCCGTGCCGGGCTTCATGAACACATCTCCCAGAGAACGGCGCATGCGGCGATCATAAGTAAGATAACCGCGCAGGTTGGCTTCCTTCTCGCCCAAGGTGTTCTCCAACTTGGTGCCCGCTTCCGCTTTGCCGCCCACCATCTCATGGTAGGCCTCGAACCTGCGCGTCAGGGTATCGGTAAGGTTGATGCCGGTATCCTTGAGCCAGAACTGATCGATTTCCCCGTTGTGGGAAATGCTGAGGTAGACTTCATGGGAGTTCAGCGTGTACTCGGGTTTGCCGTCGCAATTCCAATCCGTTATCTCCCACAGCGGTTCCTCTTTGGAGGCGAACAGCCCCACGTCCAAAAGGCGCTGGGCCCGGATGAGCTGGCGATAAAGGGCGAAGCGCAGATGCGGCAGGTACAAGCCGCCGAAAACCCCGTGCCAGTACGCGCAATTGCATTCCGATTGCAGGATATGGTTCAGGGCCTCGTCCTTGACCTTGGCCGGAAGCGTGCCTTGCAGGCGTTCGTAGACGCGCGCCAGGCGGACCCCCTGCTTATGGATCTGGTTGCTCTCGGAATACTTGTTAAAGAAATTCCGCCAGAATGTCCCGCGCAGGAATTTCACGGAGTCGCTGCCGTCTTGCTGGGCCAGGGACCTTTGCGCCTGCCGGAACTTGCCGATATCATGCGCGTCCTGGGCCCACACCATCATCTCCTGATAGGAGGCGGGCGGCAGGTACACCAGCCCCAGGTTCTTCTCGGGCTTGAGGCCGGCCTCCATGGGCACCACCCGGATTCGATCCGGCATGCCTTCCACTTTCTCGAAGAAGCGGTGCAGCCAGCCATCCGTATAGACGGTATGATGCGTGCCCGGCCAATCGCCGAACTTCTCGCCGTCGTCCCCGAACACCACTTGCACTTCCCCGCCCTTGTCCAGGGAAAGCAAGGTGTCCACCACCTCTTCCACCGATCGGAACGGGATATAATCCCGCACCACGTCGTGGATGGGGAACAGCTTGATGGTATGCCCTTGATCCTCGGACATGAAATAGCCGTCCATATCCGCATCCGTTTTCCCCACCATCTTGAAATGGCTGCCGTCCAGGAGCACGAATTCCAGGCCCGCTTCCGAGATGGGCTTCACCAAGGTGGGCTCCCAGACGCGCTCGGCCAGCCAGATGCCCTTGGGTGCCATGCCGAACAGGCGGCGCACGGTATCCGATAGCTTGCGGAGCTGCGCGATCTTGTGCGAGTCCGAGATCACGGGGAGGATGGGCTCGTAAAAGCCGCCCCCCAGGATTTCCAACTGGCCCTTTTCCACCAGCGTCCGCAGGGAGGCCAGATACCCGGGACGATTGGCTTCCAACCAGTCCAGCAATATGCCCGAGAAATGCATGCTCATGCGGATCTTGGGATGGGAACCCAACACGTCCAGGAAGGGTCCGTAGGCCTGGTTGAAGGCCCGCTCGAAAATGAAGTCGAAATTTCCCACCGGTTGGTGGTTATGGATCGCCCAATGGAGGTTGATCATGAGGCTGCTTTCAGAAAAGATTCACGTTGACGTCCAGCCCCTTTTTCTCGATATGGCGGAAGAGCGAGTCCGCGCTCTTCATGGTGCCGCGCAGCTCCAGGTAGAAGGTGGAGTCGTTGAGCATCGCCCCGAGGGTGCTGTTGCTGGAATTGACTTTTGCCAGTAGCCGGTTCATCTCTTCGGCCACGCGATCGGCTTTCTCCACCACATCCCGCAATTTGCCGGAAACCTCCTGGCCGTTCTGGATGATGTTCTTGACGGGGATCTCCTGATCCTTGAGGAGGATGTGCACGCGCGAGCTGGCGTCTTCGAGATTGGCCAGGCTATGCTTGACCTTGGGATCGATCTCGCGGATGAAAACGTTGAGACGGGTGCTGAGCTCCTGGGTCTGGCCGACTACGTTGTTGAAGGAAGCCACGAACTCCGGCTTGCCCACCGTGCTGTCCATGATGGCATGCAAGGAGCGCACCAGGGTTTCCGATTCCACGAACACCTCTCCGGCCACGCCCATGGCCTCCGCGATGCCGGCGTCTATCTTGCCGTCCAGCTCCGCGCCGGTGGGCCAGTATTCCGGGGATTGCCCGAGCATGATGCCGATCTGGCGCTCGCCCATAAGGCCGATGTTCTGGATGCGCACTTCCGAATCCTTGGGCAGCTTGAGGCCGCGATCCAACTTGATGTTGACGCGCACGCGGTTGCCTTGGAGTTCGATGCCCTGTACCTTCCCCATCTTCACGCCGTTCACCTTCACGGGGTCGCCGTCTTGGAGGGTGGATACCTGGGAGAAAAGCACATGGTAGTTGTCCGACTTTCGCCCGGGCACGGTCTCTTTTAAGAAATACACTCCGAAGAGGAGAATCAGCAAGGACAGGATGACGAAAAGTCCCACCACGATGTTGTTTTTTCGGTTGGTCATGTCCAGGTACCGGCGCAGAGGAAAGACGCCGGAGAATGCCTCCATTTTCCCGTATTATCGCAAATATAGCTTATATAGACAAAGGAATTAGGAATCCGGATGGTCTGAAGTGGGTTAAGCAGGACCTCTGGTACACCGATGCTACCGTCGTTTTGGCGACGGGCGTCGGGCGCGGAGAAAAATCCCTTACTCACAATCATTTCCGGGATTTTTCGCCCGGCGCCCGACGCCCGGCAAAAGCAAGAGCTCACCGCGCAGACTCTTATTCGTAGACCTCGGTCGATAACCGTGTCAAAGAATTCAACCTGCTCTTGTTCTTCATCGTTTCGATCAGCTTCTCGTTGAAAAGCTTGGCCGCGTCGATGCCGTTCATCTTGAGGAGCATGTTCATGGCAATAACCTCGGATATCACCGTGATGTTCTTGCCGGGAGAAATGGGGATGATCACCTTGGACACCGGCACGCCGATAACGTCCGTGGTGAGAGGGTCCAAGCCCGTGCGCTCGTAATTCTCGCCGTCCCGCCATTTCTGGAGTTCCACCACCACTTCCACCTTCTTGGTGTTGCGGATGGCGCGGATGCCGAACAACTTGCCTACGTCCACGATGCCGATGCCGCGGATCTCCATATGGTGGCCCAGGATCTTGTTGCCCTTGCCGATGATGGAATGGCCCTTGCGGATCAAATGCACGATGTCGTCCGCCACCAGGCGATGGCCGCGCTCCACCAGATCCAGCACGCATTCCGATTTGCCGACGCCGCTTTCGCCCACGTAGAGCATGCCCACGCCGTATACGTCCACCAAGGAGGCGTGCACGGAGCAATAGGGCGCGAACCAATCCTCCAGGATGTCCTGGACCTCCGTGCAGAAGTCCAGGGTTTCCCGGGAAGTGGTGATGATGGGGACGTTCTGGGTAAGGCACATTTGCAGCAGCTCCTCATGGAGCCCGGCGTTGTGGGTCAACACCCACAGAGGCGATCGATAGTCCTGCAGGCGCGCGAAGATCTCGCGGCGCTTTTCCGCGCCTACCGATTCCAGGTAGGACCATTCCGTGGTTCCAATGATCTGGACGCGTTGGTAGGAATAGACGCCGGTAAAACCCGCCAGGGCCAAGCCCGGCCTGTGCAGGTTGGCCTCGATGATTTCCGTGCAAAGGGAAGACTCGGGCGTCTTGATGGTCAAGGACAGTTCGTCCTTGAATTGGTAATAGAAATCCCTCACGGGGAGGGATCTCTTGCGGTTTATTTCGAGACGGTTGAATTCGATGCTGTCGGGCAAATTTGGATCAGAGCCTCATTCCGCCACGAGCGCCGAAACGGGCACGGACTTATGGATCTTCAATTTCTCATTCTCTTTTTTCAATTGGCGTTCGACCTTGTCCAGCATGCTTTCGATGGCCTTGTACATGTTGTCTTCTTCAGCGTGCGCGCAGACGGTCTTGTCCAGGACCTTGACGATGATTTCGGCCCTCCTCACTCCGCTTTTCTCCGCGTCCAGGATCACGTGGGCGCCGGTGATGGAGTCATTGAACTTTTCAATCTTGTTAAGGCTGTCTTTCAAACTGGCATGAAGTTGGGGGGAGGCATGGAAATGCCGCGCGGTTATCTGAATCTTCATGTGTTTCTCCTTTGAAGAAGAGCTTCCGGGCCGAGGGTCGGAAGCGGGGTTAGCCAAGGTTTAATCTACATAAATGGGCCGTTAAGAAGTGAGCACTTTGCCGTGCCGTTTTTGCATGCGAGGGCGGTCCAAACCCCACTGCGTCCCGCGTTGAATCCCCCCAGCAAAAACAGTCTAACCAAAAAGGAGGAGAAGAGGCGCATGTTAGGTATCTTACGCGGATAGCCCGGATCTTGTCAAGCCGTTCTTGCGGGCTTTTACATCCCGGAATCACCCTTCCAAGCTTGCGGCTATTCGCCTGATTTCCAACAAGTTGCAAAGAAAGTTTGGCAAGAGGTTTGCGAGAGTGCCCAATCGGGCGCGAGCGCTGCGCAATTCAGGAAGGAACGGATTGGCCGACGGCAGCAACACCGCCCAAAACTTCAATATTGCTTGCGCAGCCTGGCCGGCAGGATCTCCAATTGATCCCGGTACTTAGCCACCGTACGGCGGGCCACGTCCAATCCTTTCGCCTTGAGGATCTCCACGATCTTCTGATCGCTCAGGGGCCGTTTGGTATCCTCCGACTCGATCAATTTCTTGATCTCGTCCTTGGTGGTGACGGAGGAGACTTCGCGCCCGTCCGACTGGGTGACACCGGCGGTGAAGAAATATTTCAGCTCGAAGATGCCGTGGCTGGTCTGCACGTATTTGCCGTTGGTGACGCGGCTGACCGTAGAGATATGCATACCGATCTTGTCCGCCACATCCTGTAGGATGAGCGGGCGGAGATTGGTAGGGCCTTGTTTGAAGAAGTCCGGCTGGCTTTCGATGATCGCCTGCATCACCTTGAGCATGGTGGATTTGCGCTGCTCGATAGCGCGGATGAGCCAAGTGGCCGAGTTCAGTTTTTCGCGCACGTATTTCTTCTCGTCCGTGGAGGCCCGGCTCCCCTTTTTCAAAAGCTCGGCATAGGCGCGGGACACCTTCAAAGATGGGACGGTACGATCGTTCAGCATCAGCACCAGCTCGCCCTCCACGTCCTCCACGATGAGATCCGGGGTGATGGGAGTTGCCACGGAGGCGCTCACCTGCCGGCCGGGATGCGGCTCCAGGGAACCGATCTCCTTCATGGCGGTTTGGATCCGGTCGGGCGGCACGTCGAATTTCTTGGCGATGGCGGCGACCTTGAGTTTTTCCAGCAGCTCGAATTCCTCTTCCACGATGCGCTTGGCCAGCGGGCTGACGCGTCCGTAACGGTAGATCTGGAGCAAAAGGCATTCGCGCAGGTTGCGGGCGCCTATTCCGGCGGGATCCAGGGCTTGCAGCACATGGAATGCTTCGCGCACTATGGGCGAGGCCGTATCCAGCTTTACGGAACCGTCGATGATGGATTGGATTTCCGCGATCAAGGGATTGCCGGCCGCCAGCGCGGCATTCCGGGCCGCGATGACGTCCGTGGCCAACGCGGCTTCCGAGCGGGGAGCGGGGGCCTTTGGGGTTTCCGGTTCCGGGTTTCCGTTGCCGTTCCCGCCGGACTTGGAAGGTCCTCCGGAGAGGCTGCCGGTCCCGGCAGGCTTCGCCGGATTGGAGGCGCCGTTGCCGTCGCGTGCGATCTGGGATTCGACCACCGATTTCGCCCCGTCGCCTTCCTCCCTGTCGTCGTCCTCCTCGCGGGCCAGCAGTTGGCTTTCCGGCACCAGGTAGCCGCGCTCGTCCAAGCTGTTGATAAGGTATTCCACCAGGGCCGCAACGTCCGGCGCCACGGTGCGATCCTGCAATTGGCCAAGCAGGTGATCCTGCAAGGTCTTGGAGTAGACGGGGATCTTCTCGAAGCGTTCATCGGGGCTTTCCAGTTCCTCCGTGCGCTTGTTGCCAAGATCGAATCCGTCTTCCAGGTAGGTTTCCCAGTCGATTTCCTTCGGGTCCTTGGGATCGTCGGAATTGGCCCGATCAAGCTCGTTCAACTCGGGGGCGGCGGTTTCGGTTTCCTCGGAGGTGTTTTCCGGGGCGGCGATTTCCGGCGTTCGGTCCTCGGCGGAGATGGATCCATCGTCGCTGGATTCCGCTTGCGGGCGTTCCTGCTCTTCTTCCACCTCTTCCACCGTTTCCAGCAACGGGTTGGTTTCAAGCTCCTGCTTGACCACCATTTCCAACTCCAGCGAATTCATTTGCAGGAGTTTGAGGGATTGGATCATCTGGGGCGAGAGCTTTTGCTCCAGCCCCACGTGTAGGTTCAGATCGAGACCAAAATTCATGCCGCCATCATCCTAGGGAGAAGGATTTGCCCAGGTATATCCGCCTGGCTTCTTCGTCTTGCGCCAAATGCTCCGCCGTTCCCTCGACCAGAACCCTGCCTTCAAACATGATATAAGCCCGGTTGGTGGTCGCCAGGGTTTCGCGCACGCTGTGATCCGTGATCAGGATTCCCATGCCTTTGTCCCTGAGGTTAAATATAACCGATTGGATGTCTTCCACGGCGATGGGATCGATACCCGCGAAGGGTTCGTCCAGAAGCAGGAACTTGGGATCGGTGGTCAGGGCGCGCGCGATTTCCAGGCGGCGGCGTTCGCCTCCGCTCAGCGTATTGGCTTTGTTTTTCCGCAGGTGGGAGATTTTGAATTCTTCCATCAGGCGATCGGTTTCCGAGCGGCACTCCGCCCGCGACAGCTTGCGGGTTTGCAGGATGGCCATGATGTTGTCTTCCACGGACAATTTGCGGAACACGGAGGTCTCCTGGGCCAGGTAGCCCAACCCCAGCCGGGCCCGCTTGTACATGGGCATGGAAGAAACGTCCGCGTCGCCCATATGGATGCTTCCGGAATTGGCCCGTATCATCCCCACTATCATATAGAACGAGGTGGTCTTGCCGGCGCCGTTGGGGCCCAGCAGGCCCACCACCTCGCCTTGGTTCACGTCGAAGCTTACGCCGTCCACCACCTTGCGGCCATTGTAAACCTTGACCAGGGACTCAGCCTTGATCTGCACTATTTAGCCCTCCAGGGAAGTTTCGGCCTCGTGCCCGCGGGACTCGGATTGGCCGCGTCGGGAATCGCTTGCGCGGGCCGCGTCGGCGCCGGCTTGGGATTCTGTTTGAGAACCGGGTTCGCTTGTGTCGGCGCCGCGGCCGGGGAAGCCTTGGCTTTGGAACCGGCCGGATCGGATCCGCGCCGCCCCGCGGAATCGGGACCATTGCCTGTCGCGGATTTGCCGGGTTTCTCGCCGAAATAGGTTCCCTTCGCGGTGCCCTTAACCGTCACCTCGTCCACCTTGCCGTTCTTGAAAGCGAAATCGATGGTATCGCCTTGCGCATCGTTTTTGCCCTTGAGCGCCTTATTCTCGAAATGGTAATAGGTGCTCTTGGCCCCGCCCAGCACGTTGGCGCTGGCCACCTGCTTGCCGGTAAAGCGGAGCACCATATAGTCCCCGCTCATCTTGTTGACGAAGTCCGGCTTATCCACGTCGAAATAGGCGCCGTCCGCGTTCTTGAATACCTGCACGCTGTCGATGGCCTTTTCCTTGAAGACCAGGAACAGGGAGTCCCCATGGATATCGGATTGGCGCGCCGCCGAGGTATCCGTCGCCGGTTCCACGGAATGCGCCTGGGCCGCGCCCTTCACCAGCAGGCTCTTGATCTCTTCCCCGTGCATGCCCATCCGCATGATCTCGCCTTTCACCTGGTTGTCGTCCACCACCATCTGAGGCTTGCCCAGAAGGTACAAGGAGTCGTTGGAATCGTGGTACTCGGCCTTCTTGCAAGTGATGTTCAGTTTGTCCCGATGGATAACGACGCTGCCGTCCGCTATCGCCACGCGCAGCGAATCGTCGTAGGTCATGATATCGCCTTTGATGGACAAGGTGTCGGGGACGGAATCCTTTTTTGAAGGCGCGGGGTCGGCGGTTTTTTTGGAGGCCTTGGCCAGCGGTTCCGCCGCGGCGGGCTTGGCGGCCTTGAACGGATCCTTGCCGGCTGCCTTCAGGGAATCCCCCTTCGCGAGCGTCTTGGCGGAATCCCGGTACAAACGGCGCACTTCCGGATTGCCGGTCAAGGTGGCGATATGCTTGAAGCGCATGTAGACTATGCTCTGCCCCGTGGCGGTGACTTCTCCGCTGCTGTCCCGCATGGAAACGTTGCCTTGCGCCGTGGCCTGGCCCAGGTTCTTGTCATAGGTCCCCCTATCGGCGGTAAGCAGCGAACCGTTGCGGGTGATGCGCATGCCGGCTTCGCAGAAGATGATGTTCCGTTCCTTCTGCCATACCGCCCGTTCCGTTTCTACGTGCAGTTCGCCATGGCGGAACCGGACCTTGCCGCTGAGAACGTACTCTCCGCGGCTGCGGTAGCCTTCGAACTTGTCCGCGTTCTCCATGATCAAGGGCGCATTGCGTTCCTGGGTAGGAGGCAGCAACGCACTGGCGACGGCGGGCCGGATCGGTAAGCCGAGCGCGAGCATGCATACTACGCCCAGGGCAAGCACGGAACGTTCCGGGCCTGGCGCCGCGGGGCGCGGGCGTTGGCGGAGAGGCATAATCAATGCGCCGATCCGGGAGCGGGTTTGGCCGTATCCGGGGCCGGATGCTTTCCCGCATCCGCAGGGGCCGGCGAGGGGGCCCCCGTAACGGACCGGTTACCGGGGGAAGCGGCCGAATCGGGAGGCTTGGAACCGGCCTTTCCCGCGGCTGTATCCTTATCGGCGTCCTGGATGCGCTTTTCCACCTTTTGGAATACGCCTTTGACCTCCGAGAGGATTTGCCAATTGTCGAGCTTGGCGTCCGAAAGGAAACCTTTGCCCGTCAGCACATCCCCCTCTTCGGAGATCACGCGCACGCGCGCTTCCGTACTGATCTTGTTGATGGCTTTGTTCCAACGCAAGGAATCCGAGGTGATGTCCACGCCTTTTTCCGAGTGCCCGTGGACGTGCCCGGAAGCCACCAGGAAGCTGATGCCCTCGTCCACGGTGCCGGAATCGGACGTGACGCGGAACAGGGATTTGCCCAGGGTATCATAGACCACCAGGTCAACGGGGCGGGCGCGCACCAGATCCGTGCGCGGCCATTTGACCAAGTATTTGGTTTTCAGGACCCAGCTCTTATGAGAGCCTTCGTACATATCCAAAGTGGTGCTGTCCTTGTATTCTGCCAAGGGCAATTCCTTGATAGGTCCCTTGGCCTTGGGTTGATCCCCGACTTTGCTGCAAGCCGCCAGCATGAGCAAAATAAATGCCATCCAATACATCGCCTTAAAATACTTAAACCGGATGCGTTTCAGGTACTCTCCTGCAAGGTCTTGTCCGGGATTATGGTACCGTCAAAGGCACCGATTTTCAATCCGGCAGACGTGAATTTCCGTCCTCACTTTACTATGCGTATCGGGAGCGATGATTGTTCCCGAGCCCAATTTTACGGGCCGGCCGGGAAAAGTTATCATTGACGGCGAGGCCCGGCGCCGAAAATCCCAGCTTAACCAAGGCTCTCCAAGTTGAGAAAAACCAAAGATTTAACCGAGGGGCCCCTGTTCCCCCATATGCTGCGCATGGCTCTTCCCATGATGATCGGCATGACCTCGCATATGTTCCTGAACATCATCGATGGGATTTATGTCAGCCGTTTGGGGATGGAAGAAAGCTTGGCGGTACTCAATTATGGTTTCCCTTTCTTCTACCTCATCTTCGCCGTCTTCAACGGATTAACCAGCGGCGCCACCTCGGTGATGGCCCGTTTGCTGGGCGCCAAGGAAAAGGCGAAGGCGGAGAATGCCATGAGCCAGGTGGTGTGGATAGCCCTGGGGATTTTCCTGCTGTTCCTGATCGCCTACCCGTTGGTACTCCCCATCTACCTGAGCGCGCAGAGGGCTTCCGCGCTGGGAGGGGCCTTGACCCGGGATTACCTGAACACCCTGTTCCTGGGCGTGCCCTTTCTGATCCTGGCCCTGCTGTGGGGATCGGGGCTGCGGGCGGAAGGCAATACCCGCACTTTGATGACCGGCATGATGGTGGGCACCTTGCTCAATATCGCGGGCGCGCCCTTTCTGATCTTCTCGCATTTCCATTTTGCGGGGATCGACTGGACAGGGATGGGATGGGGCGTAAAAGGCGCCGGGTTGGCTTCGTCGGCGGCGAACATCGTGACCGTAGCCATCGTGCTCGCCATCTATGTGCGGAAAAAGACCATCTTGAGCCTGAGACTCTGGCCGGATTGGAGCGAGCGTTCCGCAATGAAGGATGCCTTCAGTGTCGGTCTCCCTTCCATCGTTTCCCAATCGCTGACCGGCATCAACATTTTCGTGATGACGCGCTTGGCGGGAGAATTCGGGCCCGCGGCGCAAGCGGCCATCGGGATAGGTTCGCGGTTGGAAACCCTGGCGGTATTCCCCTCCCTGTCCATCATGATAGCGGTGCTTTCCCTGGTGGGGCAGAATTTCGGCGCCAAGCGTTATGACCGCGTGGCCCAGTCCGTTCGCATGGGATTGGGCACGGCCTTCCTTACCTTGACCGCGGTGGGCATCCTGGTCCATCTTTTCCGCGCGTCCTTGCTGGCCAAGTTCCATCCCGATCCGGCCGCCTTTCCGGCCGCCTACCATTACCTTGGCCTGACCACGCTCGCCTACGGGTTCGCCGGCATCAGCATCGTCTCCAGCGGCGCTTTCCAGGGCTTGGGCCGCGGGATGCCTTTCCTGTTCTTGAACACCATGCGCCTTTTGGGGATCGCCGCGCCGCTGGGTTGGTACCTGGCGCGCACGCATGGGGAATACGGCCTGCATTATGCTCCCATGATCGCGAGCGGCACCACCGCGCTCATAGCCACCACTTGGATCCTGGCCACGGTGGCCAAATTGCAGAAAAGCCCCGCGGCTTCCGCGCTAACGCCCGTTACGGTAGCGGCCTAGAAGCCGGAAAAGGAATGCGCGTGACGATTGCTACGGAACCTCCCGCTCCGGGAAACCAAAGCGAGATCCGCATCCAGGTGCGCTACTCGGAAACGGACGCCATGAAGTTCGTCTACTACGCCAATTACCTGGTCTACTTTGAAGTGGCGCGCACTTCGGCGCTGGCGGAACTGGGGCATCCCTATTGGGAAATGGAAAAGCGCAATGTGCTGATCCCGGTGCTGGCCGCCCATTGCGAATACCTGAAACCGGGACGTTACGGGGATCAGTTGCTGATCCGGACCTTGCGATGGCGCAAAGGCGCGGCACGCATCCGCTTCGACTATCGCGTGTTGCGCGAAGGGGAATTGCTGGCGCAGGGCTATACGGAACACGCCTTCATGCATCCGGAGGGGCGGGCCATCAGGCCTCCGCGGGAAATCGCGGACTTGTTCCCCATCCTTTCGGGTTGACCCCGATCAAATGCGCGGGGCGATTTCCCCGATCAATTCTTCCAATGCGTTCACGGAGGCCTGCGCGGGTTTGAGGGAAGGGAACTTCTCGTACGCGTAATTGATTCCCGAAGAACTATTGATCAGGTGCAGGGAGGGATCGCTTCCCGCATCCCTGATGGCCCGGTACACATCCGCGACGCTGCCTGCCTGGCCGCCGGAAACGCCCGCGATGGCTATGCCGGGTATGAGCACGGGGACGTCCCTGCCCCGCCCTTTCCAATACGCCAGCAGTTCCCGCAATTCATCCGGCGCGGTGGCGCCCACCACGGCTCCCAGATTGCCGTCGTTCCAATCCGCCAGCTTCTCCGCCACTTTACGATAGAGTGGAACGCCTTCCGGTCCCACCGACAGGTTCTGGAAATCCCGCGCGCTGGGATTGGACGTACGCACCAGCACATAGATGCCCTGGCCTTTGGATACGTCCTGGAAGGGCTTCACGGTGTCCCGGCCCATATACGGGGCCGTGGTGACCGCGTCCGCGCCGAAAACGTCGAAAGCCATCTTGGCATAGGCGCCGGAGGTGCTGGAAATGTCCCCGCGCTTGGCATCCAAGACCACCAAGGCGCCGGCTTGTTTGAAAGCCGCGATCAAATCGTGCAGCACTTGCAGGCAAGGCAGGCTGACGGCTTCGTAATAGGCCATGTTGGGCTTGACCGCCGCGGGCATCACGTTGCGTGCGAGCATGGCCTCCAACATATCCGAATAGAAACGCCTGATGCGCTCTTCCGTCGCTCCGGTTCCCGGGATCTTGGCCGGTACGGGATCCAATCCCACGCAAACGGTGTTGCCGGCGGCCTTCGTCCGCGCGGATACTTTTTCCAGATAGCTCATGTCCCATCCTTTTACGGTTTTCCGGCGCCGCAGTCGGCCGGGTAAAAGTTACTCAAACCGGATCAGGATGGAAATTCCTGCGTCTCCCATTCCAGTTCCGGCAAACGGCGGCGGGCATAGATCAGGAAATCGCCCCAATCGGATTGCGGCCGGGAACCCTGCTCCGCGCACCAAGCGGTGAAGTCGTCCCCGCTGGAAGACTCCACCTCTTCCTCTTGATCGGCCATCCACACGGAAAAATCGTATAGCTGGGAGCAGGTTTTCCGGCGCACCAGATTGGAAATGAAGCGTTCCTTCAACCAAACCTGGAACACGTCCTCCAAACGTGCCTGCAACTGGGACCGATCCGGATAATGGGATTTGATGGGGAAGCGGGGGATCCGGTTGTTTATGACATAGGTGGACATGCTGATCATCCCGGGGTTCCGGATGACTATCCTGAAGGGAAAGTCCCGGAATCGCGTATACCAATAAAGTACTAGAAAGGGGTCAGGCGCCCCAGGTTACCGATATTACATTTGCATCGGGGGTTCTGATGGAAGCCGTTTCCGATAAGTATAACGCCGTCGTAGTCGCCAAGCAGGCTTTGACCGCGGACTTGTTCATCATGAAAGTGAAGCCGGACAAGCCCTTGGCGGAATTCATCTCCGGCCAATACGTTTTACTGGGGATGTCGTCCAATGTCCCGCGTCGCGCCGGCTGCGAACCGGAGTTCAAGGAAAGCAAACCGGATCGCATGGTCCTGAGGGCCTATTCCATCGCGTCCTCCGGCCTGGAACCGGGCCTGCTCGAATTCTACATCTCCGTGGTCTCCAACGGAGCGCTCACGCCGCGCCTGGCGGGGTTGCAGCCCGGCGATCGCCTGATGGTAGGCGATAAGATCCGCGGTTTCTTCACGTTGGAAACCGTTCCCAAGGAACATAAGACGGTGATCCTGGCAGCGACCGGCACCGGTTTGGCACCCTACGTGTCCATGATGCGCCGGCATGCGGTGCATCCGTACCCTTTCCGTTTCGTGATCCTGCACGGCGCGCCGCGGAGTTGGGAACTGGGATACCTGGAAGAACTGCGTTTGCAGTCCCGCTATCTTTCCAGGGTCGCCTATGTCCCCTCGATCACCAGGACCAAGGAGGACCCCTGGTGGACCGGGGAATCCGGGCGCATTACCAAGTATTTCCAGTCGCACTTGTTGCGGGATAAACTGGAAGTGGAACTCGATCCCGCCAAGACCTCGATCTTCCTGTGCGGCAACCCGGCCATGATCCACGAAGTGGGGGAAACCCTGGCGCCACTGGGGTACACCGCCTATACTACGCAGACCCCGGGAAGCCTGCATACGGAGGAATACTGGTAGGCTTGGGGGGATTTTGCGCTTTGACTTTTGAATTCTCTCTCCCCCACTCACTCAACCTCGCCGTCCCTCTCCCCCCTGAGGTCTTCCGCCAACGACCATATGAATTGGCTGGCCTGGCGTTCGCCCGCCAGATGATAAGCATTGATCAGGTTGCGCAGCACGCGGGCCACGATGGCTTCCGGTTTGGCGGTCGACCGGATCAGACGTGAGAATTCGGGAGCGTATTTGCGTTCCAACTGCGCCAGCCGCTCCGGCTCCAGCACCGCTCCTCCATCGAAGCAATCGATGATCACCTCCCCGCCGTCCTCGCTCGCGCGGGTCAGGAAATGCTCGGGCACATCGCAACCTTGGATGGTGAAACCCAGGCGCTGTCCCACCAACATGAATATACAGGCCAGGCTGATGGGGATGCCCTGCCCGGTTTCGATCACCTGGACCAAATCGCTATTGGCCGGATTGTAATAGTCGTGCTCGGCGCCTTTGAAACCTTTCTCCGTGAACAGGAAGCGCGCCAGGGAAGTGGGCCGCAACGGCTGTCCGCAGCGGCTGAATTCCGCGGCCAATCCGTCCAGCAATGCGCCCAGAGCCGGGTGGTGCGGCGCGGCGCCTCCAGTAACATCTGAGTTACCTTGGGGGTCCTCGAAACCGTCCGCATCCATGGCCGCGTCCGGATCCGCGGCGGACTCGAAGTCCGCATGGTAGTCCACGTTTTCGCGATGGTTCCCGTTCTCGCCGGTTCGGATAACCTCTTCCCCGCTCCCGCGTTCCCGCCGCAAGCGGTCCTCCGCCAGGTACCATGATAGACCGGAAAGGGCCGCCTCCAGCTTTTCCATATCCGTGGGCAAATCGCGCCAGCTCAGCCAAGCCGCGCGGAACCCCTTCCGGGCGCGTCCGGAAAGCAGGTCCATGATCTTGCGGCGCGGAACGCTCGGGATTTCGCCCAGCCGCGCGCGGATACCCGCCTCCCAGGCGGGCAGATTGGCTTCCAGCTTTTCCCATACGCGGTTGCGCACGTTGGGGCTTTCGTCATCGAGCAATTTCAGGATGTGGACCAGATCTTTGTCTTCCGCCATTACCAATTCCGGATGTGTGATCGGACAAGTTAAAAAATGCCGGGCCAGGATGTATATTCCCGGCAGGACCCATGGACTCCCCCACCCAAGCCCGCCGCCTGTTCGTGGGCGACCTTCACGGTTGCCTGCCGGAACTGGATGCGTTGCTGGCCAAGTTCGCTTTCCGACCGGGCATCGACAGGTTGTTCTCCGTGGGGGACGTGGTCGGCAAGGGCCCGGACGTTCCGGGAACGCTGCGCCGCCTCAAGGAACTGGGAGCCCATGCGGTGCTCGGCAACCACGACTTCGCCCTCTTGCAGGCCGCGCGCCAGATGCAAGCGGGACGGAAGCCCAAGCATGCGGACTATCCGGCCTCGCTGGGCGAAGAACGCGACGAATGGATCGCCTATCTGTCCGCATGGCCCTTCTATCTGGAATTGCCGGACATCATCCTGACGCATGCCGGATTGGAGCCGGGCAAATCCCACCCGGCCGCCATGGATCCGCGTATCCTGATGCAGATACGCACCTGGGACGGGAGCGGCCAAGACCTGAATCGCGACGGCGATCCGCCCTGGTTCGAATGCATCCATCCCGGCAAGATCATCGTCTTCGGCCATTGGGCGAAACGGGGATTGATCGATCTCCCCGGTTTCAAAGGACTTGACACGGGTTGCGTTTATGGCGGGAAACTGACGGGTTGGTGCCCGGAGGAGAACATTTTCCTGCAAGTGGAAGCCGCTCGGGCATACGCGCCTGTCCATTATAATTGATACCCCTTGAACCACTCCCCCGGCCGAAGCCGGCGGGATTTTTTCAATGCCCCGTTATGGGCCGATTCAATCCGCGGCTAGATTTTTTTCCTCTTGGCGGAGCCGCGGGATTTGAGTTTACCGGAGCTGGAAGAGGCATCCACCACCCAGCGCCGGATGCTGTTGGTCCCCAGCTTGGTATGGATGGGATGCCCGAATGTGAAGATGATGACGTCGCCGGTGTCGACCAATCCCTTCGCCTTCAATTCGCTCTCCAGTTTCCGGAAGACCAGTTCCGGATTGCGTACCGCCTTGATCATGGAAGGCAGCACGGAATAATACAGGGTGCTGCGCTGGTACACTTCCGCGTTAAGGCAGGCCACTACCACGGGGATATTGCCGCGATAGCTGGAGAGGATGCGCGGCGTGGTCCCATGGGTGCTGATGGCCACCAGGAGCTTGGCGCCGCTGTTGGCCGCCAGGTACAAGCCGGCTTCGCATACCAAGGCGATGGTTTCCGGATGCGAAATGCCGACGATCTCTTCGTCCAAATTCTCTTCCGTGGTGCGGATGATGCGGTCCATCATCTCCACCGTTTCAACCGGGTACATGCCGGTGGCGGTTTCGCCGGAAAGCATGAGCGAATCCACGCGCGCCAGGGCGGCGGTGGAAACGTCGGTGACCTCCGCGCGGGATGGCCGCGCCGAAGACGTCATCGATTCCAGCATTTGCGTGGCGATAATGGTGACCTTACCCAGCTCGCGGGCCAGCATGACCACGTCGCGTTGCACCGTCGGTATCATTTCCAGATCCAGTTCCACGCCCAAGTCCCCGCGCGCCACCATCACGCCTTCCGCGGCCTCGATGATTCCCCTCAGGTTTTCCACGGCTTCAGCGCTTTCCACTTTCGCCACCACGGGGATGCTGAGATCCAGCGTCTCCATGAATTTCTTGATGGTGCGGACATCGTCGCCGTGGCCGATGAAAGAAGCGGCGACCCAATCGAACCCGGCGGTGGCGATGAAGCGGAGATCCTCCTTGTCCTTCTTGCTCAGGATGGGAAGACCCAGGCTCACGCCCGGAACGTTCAGGGATTTGTTGGGCTTAAGTATGCCGCCGCGGATGACGCGGCAGATGATTTTCCGGCCCGCTCCCTTATCGCGCTTAGCCAGGCGATCCGCGCGGATTTCCAATTTGCCGTCGTCCAGCAGAATACGCTGCCCGGGCGCCACCAGTTCCACTAAGCCGGGATACGAGATGCCGATTTCGGCGCGGGACGGATCGCCCGGCCGGGCTACCAGGGCCATTTCGGAACCGTTCTCCAACTGATATTCGCGCGCGTCCACCCGCACCTTGGGGCCCATCAGATCGGCCAGGATCCCGCAAGGCCTTTTCAACTTCTTGGCGGCGGTCCGGATCAGATCCAGGTAACGGATGTGTTGCTCCCGGCTGCCGTGGGAGAAATTGATCCGGAAGGCGTTGGCGCCCGCGCTCATGACCCTTTCCAGGATTGCGGGATCTTCCAAAGCGGGTCCCATGGTGGCCAGGATTTTCGATCGGCGAGGCTTCATGTCCGGGAAAGATAGCATCCGCCCATGCCTCCCGGATGTATATTTTCCGCACCATGTCGCGGAATGCCGATTGATCATTTTTGTCATTTTCCTGACGGCCGTATACGCCGGGCTGATGGGCTTTTTCATCCTGGGCGCATTGCGCCTTGCCCGGGCGCCTTCCGCCTGCGCGAGCCCCGTAAACAAAGGGCCGGCGGCCATATTCGATTCCGCCCCGTCGTCTGCGCGCCCCCCCTACCCGCGGGTGCGATCGCAAACCGCCTCCCTGGCTTCGCGCTCCCCATCCGGCGCGCGCGCATCGGGCCTTGCGGATTCGGGTCCGGATGATAATGAGGATGAGGATTTCCCTTACCTGCCGAGCGTTTCCGTGATCGTGCCCATGCGCAATGAAGAGACGCACGCCCCGTCCACCCTGCTCGCACTGTCCAACCAGGATTATGCGGGCGAATGGGAAATCATCTGCGTTAACGATCGTTCCACGGACGCGACCGAATCCGTGATCCGTTCCTTCTGCGCAAGCCCGGGAGACGATCGCGGCCCCGGCAGCCGGGACGGGCGCTTCTCCATCGTGAACGTCTCCGTGGATGCGCCTGCGGTTCCCAGCCCCAAAAAAAGGGCCTTGGCCGCGGGGTTCGCGGCCGCCAAAGGCGAGATCCTGATGACCACGGATGCGGATTGCCTGGCGGAGCCGGGCTGGCTGCGATCGATGGCCATGAGCTTCGCGGCGGATACCGGGATTGTGCAGGGCCCCAAGCGCATCCGCGGCAACGGCACCATCCTGTCCCGTTACCAGGAACACGAAGTGTTCGGTCTGGTCAGCGTCGAGGCCGCCACCTTCGCGTTGGGGCGTCCCATGATCGCCAGCGCGCCTTCCCTCGCCTATCGGAAAACCCTTTACGAAAGCGTGGGCGGGTTCGCCGGCATCGAAGATTCCATTTCAGGCGACGATGATCTTTTGGTGCGGAAGATGCAGAAAGACCCGCGCTGGAAGGTAGCCTATAATCCATCCCCGGAAGCCTGCGTTACCACCTCGCCGGCCGGAACCTGGGGGGGCATGCTGCAACAGCGGGCCCGCTGGGCCAGCAACGGGGCCCACTACCGGGAAAAGAATTTCGTCGCCTTGTTGTCCTGCATCTACGCGTTCTATTGGTGGCTGGCCATCGGGCCCGTGCTTGCCGCCGTGGGGGTGGTATCCTGGCGGCTCTACGCCTTCACCGCCGCGGTGAAAATCCTTTCCAGCGCCCTCTTCCTGGGAATCACCTCCCGCCGCCTGGGCCACCGCGGGCTGCTCCGGGATTTGCTCTGGTGCGAAATCCTGCATGTGCCCATCGTGATCGCCGCCGTTATCCTGGGCCATCTTGGCCTGTATCGCTGGAAGTAGCTATTTTCCTTTCCGCCTTTCACCTCCGTTCCTAGGAATTCCATGAAGGCAGCCAAAGCCCTGTACGCCTTAGCCGGAGCCTCCGCCCTGGCCTTCGCCTTGACCGCTTCAAAATGCGAGACGGACACGGTTATAGTGCCCTACGTCCAGGAAATCTGCAACGATAAGATCGACAATGACGGGGACGGCCTGATAGATTGCCAGGATTCGGATTGCGACGTGGAATGCAAGGTCCAGGTCAATATCAATCCCATCTCCCCTATCTCCACGGACAGCCTCACTGTGACGGGGACCCATTTCAACGCCACCGGCATAGCCCTGAGCATCCTTCCCAGCGGTTCGGCGGGAGCCGCCGTCATCAGCGGAAACAGTTGGACGGCGCATCTCACCTTATTAAGCGACAAGACCACCTATACTTTGACCGCCATCGCTTCGGATGCGCAAGGCCGCCTGGACACTGCGACGGCCACCCTCATCCGGAACAACTGAAATGCGCTTCCGATGGGCGGCGACGGCCCTGATCGGCATATCCGCCGCAATTGCGGTCTCGCCTCCCGTCGGTAAAACCGCGCCGTCAAGGTCCCTATCGCCTGTCGCCTCCTCGCATCCTTCGGGGGCAGCCGATGGCGCATGCCGCGACCTGCTGGCGGCGTTGCCATTGGGGCAAACCGAACCCGCTCCCTACTTGGCCGCCGCCGCCTGCCTGCGGAAACGGGATTCCTCGGAAGCGGTTGCGGGAGATGGCGGGGCGCATTCCCCGCTGGAGCGCATCATCCGTTCTCCCTCTCCAGGACCGGGATCGGTTTCCGATTCGATCCTGAAAGCCCGCCTCCCCGCCGGCAAAGACTGGTTCCTGAACCAAATGGAACGCGCCCGCGTACGCCGGGACCTGGCCAAGGTGCTGGACATGGCCTACCTGGCCGAAGCCAAGGGATTCGCGGACGCGGAGATCTACCGCGAATTGGCGGCGCTGTATCTGGCGGTGCCGGATACCTATCGCGCGGGATTGGCCTTGCTGCGGCAAAGCGAAACGGACTCCACGCAATCGGGATACATCCAATACCAGTTGGAAAACCTAACCCATTTCGCCGGTTCGGAGATCCCGGCCGCCGCTTTGCTGGATTCCCTGACTGCCGCCTACCGCCATCGCACCGCGCGCACGGCGGAATTGCTGGAAACCCTTTCCTGGTCGGTGCGCGACTATGCCGCCGCCTACAAGAACCTTCTGGCGATGATGGCCTTGAAAAAGGCCGACGCATCGGTTGCCATCGAACGCGTGAACCGTTTCCAGTCCCTGGGGTATTTCGATTTCGCCGCCGCCATCCTGGACAAGCTGGATTGGCGCCGCTTGCCGCAACCGTGGCTGGCGCTGGCCGGAACCGCTTACCTGCAAATCCGCAGCCAGCTGCAGGATTGGCCCGCCATCGTGGCGGAGACGGCGCCCATTGTAACTGGCACGTTACCTCCCCGCCGTTTCAACGACGAGGAGACCTTTCTGATCGGCAACGCGTTCTTGAGCCTGGGCCAGGCCGATCCGGCGCTGGCGCGGGCCAGGCAACTGGCGGAAAAAGGCGAAGCCCCTTGGGGTTTCCGCGGCCGGCTGCTGCAGGCGCGGGCCTTGTCCGCTTTGGGAAAGACCCAGGAAGCGGCCCGTACCCTGGATGCGTTGAAGCGCGATCCCAAACGCCAGGAAGCCACCGGCCCCATCCTCTTCTGGCAAGCCTGCCTTGCCTTGGACCTAGGCCGATACCCGGCTGCGGAATCCCTTCTGGTGCTGGCATCCGCCTATACGGGAGCGGAAGAATCCCAGCGCGCGCTGGAGTACCGTTTCTTCCTATTGGTGGATACCGGCAAGGCGCGCGGCCCTTTTTTCCAGGGCCTGCCAGAATCCCCACATAGCCGGGCGGAGCGGAGACAATCCCTGAACCAGGTTGGGGAAGATTCCCCTTTATGGTCGTTCGCACAGCTTGAAAAAGCCCAAATCCATTTGGCGGAAAGCGAACCGGACAGCGCCGAAGCGGTATTGGACAGGGTCAGCAAACGCAGCCCGGACCGCTTGACGGGCTTCCAGGCGGAGGCCAAAGCCGCCTTCACGGCCGAAAAACTTCCCGGCGGACGCCAAGCCGCCCTTGCCAGATACGAAGACCTCCTGATAAAATACCAGCAAGGCGTCATCCCCGAGTTTTCCCGCGGGAGGATCAAAGCCTTGAGGTGATCGCAAGGCATGAGCATACGCTGGATTCGCAACGTGGTCGTGGACGGCAGACAGACCACCCTGGAGGTCCTGCTCGGGGAAACCCGCATCGCGGATAAATGCTACATCCGCGTCAACCAGGACGAGGAGTTCTGGTTCCGGCCAAGTTCCGATGATCGTCACGCCATCTTGCAGCAAGGCATAGAAATGCTCAAGAGCCGGCTGGACGGAAAAAAAGTGCTGGCCCAGAACGGTTCCTCGTTTCCCTGGCATTGAAATAGCCGCCCGGCGGAGAAGAATCCACTGTCCTGCGGGTGGCGGAAATAGGTACATTGGAGCATTAATATGGCTGACTCCAAGACCAACCGCTACTTCTGCGTCCACGGACATTTCTACCAGCCTCCTCGCGAGAATCCTCTCATCGAACAAGTGGAACTGCAGCCTTCCGCGCAGCCCGCCCACGATTGGAACGAACGCGTGTTCCTGGAATGCTATGCGCCCAACGGCGCTTCGCGCATTCTTGACGCCAACGGCCGCATCGAGGATATCCTCAACAACTACGCCTACATGAGCTTCAATATCGGCCCCACCCTGTTCTCCTGGCTGGAGGAGAAGCATCCCTATACCTATTCCCGCATCCTGGAGGCGGACAGGCAGAGTTGCGAACGCCTGGAAGGGCACGGCAACGCCATTGCGCAGGTATACAACCACGTGATCATGCCCTTGGCAAGCGAGGAGCAGAAACGCCTGCAGGTGAAATGGGGCATCGCCGATTTCGAGCGCCGTTTCCATCGCCGCCCGGAAGGCATGTGGCTGGCGGAGACCGCCATCAATATGGGCACCGTGGTCGCTTTGATCCGCGAAGGCATCAAGTTCACGGTGCTCGCGCCCACCCAGGCCCATCGCGTGCGCCCCCTTACCGAGGACAGCTGGATCGACGTGGCGAACAACAGTATCGACCCGCGCCGGCCCTACCGCATCTTCCCGGTGGCGGAAGACGGCACGCCTATCGAGAAGGGCTATCTGGACGTATTCTTCTACGATGGCCCGCTTTCGCACGGCGTCGGGTTCGATCACCTGCTCAAGAACGCGGCGCATTTCGGCGAACGCTTCACGCAGGCGTTCGACGCCAACGATCCCGGCGATCAGCTGGTGTCCGTCTGTACGGACGGCGAATCGTACGGCCATCACGAGCCCTTCGGCGACATGTGCGCGGCTTACCTGTTCAAGGGCATCGCGCCGCGGCAGAACATGGTTCCCGTCAATTACGCCTGGTACCTGGCCAAGCACCCGCCCCGCCACGAAGCGCGCCTCAAGAACGCCCATGGCGACGGTACCGCCTGGTCCTGCGCGCACGGCGTGGGCCGCTGGAAAGAGGATTGCGGCTGCACCAACGGCGAGCAGCCGGGCTGGAACCAGAAATGGCGGGGGCCGTTGCGCCGCGCCTTCGATATCCTTTACGGCCATGCGGAAAAATACACCGAGGCCAACGGGCCGGAGCTATTCAAGGATTGGGCCCGCGCCAAGGACACGGCCATCCTGGCCTGGCAGTTGGATGCCTCCGTGCGCAAGGCCTGGTGGCAGGCCAACCTCAAGCCGGAGGCCGATCGCTCCCGCGCCGCCGACCTGATCGACATTCTTCGCTTCTCGCACTACATTTTCACCAGTTGCGCCTGGTTCTTCGCCGAACTCACCGGCATCGAGGCGATGCAGAACCTGAAGTACGCCCAGCGCGTGCTGGCCATGCTGGAATCGGCCGGAGTAACACCTGAGTTACGCACGGACTTCCTCGCCGCGCTCTCCAAGGCCCAATCCAACGTATCGCATGCCGCCGGAGACAGGATCTTCCTGGATATGGAGCGGGATACCCTGCCTTTGCATGCCTATCTGGCCCTGGGCCAGTGGGTCAAGGATTTCACGGAACGCCCGTTCAGCTATGCGCAAAGCCAGGCTTGGCAGCTTGCCGCCGAGGCGCGCCGCGCCTTCGGCCTGTGGACCATCCGCGAATCGCAATTTGTGCATGAGGTCACGGGAACAAGCGAAACCGCCTGGCTGGTATTCCATCAGGACGGTTTCGACGCGGACGTGTTCGCCTATTGCCGCAACCCTCCGGTCTCCCTGGAAACATGGACGCCGGATACCGATCCCCATTCGGATACGGTCCAGCAATGGTTGGCGCCGCTCAACCCCATGGTGCTCCCGGCCAAGAGCCTGCCGATGGACATCAAGGACAACATGGCGGCGCACCTTAAGCATGAGTTCTGGCTGGAGTCGGAAACGGAAGTGCGCATGCAGGAATGGCGCCTGGCCGTCAAGCAGAAGCAGTTCCAAAGACTGGGTTGGCCGCTGCCGGTGAGCATCCAGCAAACCTTGCACATCATCGAGAATTTCCGTCTGGTGGAGGCCCTGCTTTCCGGAATTGGAAAGGACGATATCGGGGAAATGCTGCGGGCTCTAGTACTGGCCACGCGCCTCCGCAGCCAGGGCATAGTGGCGCATCTGGGACCTGCGAAAACCCGGTTGCACGGCTATCTGCTGCTTTTGGGCCGCCGCCTCCTCGAGTCCAAGGAAAAGATGGACCTGAAACCGTTTTTTGTGCTTTTAGATCTGATCGATACTCTGAAATTGAACCTCGAACGCTATCGGATTGAAAATTTGGCATTTCCCATCCTAAAAGCGCTAAATTCGTGGCAAGAGTCCGGGAACTTCGGGATGAAATTCGATCCCGAAGACGCCATTTTGCTTTTGGATAGATTAAATTTCAATACAGAGTCGGCTAAGAAGCGCCTCGATTCCCTGAAAGCTGCCGGATCATGATTTCGGAAACCATCCTCATCCTGACCATCCTCGCGGCCGTGTTCATCACGGGCGCCTCGTTGGGACAGTTGCTGCTGCGCATGCGGCTGGCCAAGATGGAACGGATGAATCTGGAGATGGAGCAGAAACGCATCGTGGATTTGAAGAAGGCCATCAACTCGCGCGCTATCATCATCGAACGCCGCCGTCCCACCAAGTTCGAGCAGGAAGTCCAGGACGAGATCGATGAAATCCTCGGAGACATAGAGAACTCCTGATCCGGTCCGTCCCAAACGCATTTCCCCCGCACCTTTTTTTGCATGACCCGCTGGGATTCATCCCGGTCCCATGGCCGGGATTTTTTATTTTCATCCCATTCAGGTTCCCCACCAGTCACTTTCAAGCGAGGAGCGTGGAGTTTTGCACAAGCGAACTCCAAAGCGACAAGCCACCAGTAACTTTCAAGCGAGGAGCGTGGAGTTTGCCTTAGCAAACTCCAAAGCGACGAGCCACTCTAGGAGAAAGCATGATTCCCATCCTCACCTTGGCCGAGATCAAGGAAGTCGAACGCAAGACCGCAAGCGAATCCGGTCTCAGCGAATATGACATGATCCAAAGCGCCGGGGAAGCGGTCTTCGAGACCATCAAGACCATGTTGGAGCAGCATGAAGCCGCCGCTGCCGACATCCGCGATGAGGAAATGGATGAGGACGCGCCTCCCGATGAGCCGCCGCGGCCGGGGCGCCGCGAAGAAAGCATCGCCTTCGTCTGCGGACCGGGCCATAACGGGGCGGACGGGCTCGCCGCCGCCTTGCTGGCGTCACAGGCGGGTTACCCTGTGGTCATTTACCAGATGACCGCCGAGCGCGGCTATTCCGCCGAAACGGAAAAGTTGCAAGCCGCCATCGTGGACGCGGATCTCACCATCCACTCCGTGCGTTCCCCCTTGGACCTCCCCGTGTTCCAGGACATCTCGCTGATCGTGGACGCATTGCTGGGCCGCGGCATCACCAGGGATCCGGAAGGCCTGATCCAATCCTGCATCTTCGGCATGAACCAAAGCGGCGTGCCTATCCTTTCCGTGGACGTGCCCTCCGGAGTGCGCTGCGATTCGCCCGAGCTTTCCGGCAGCACCGTCCAGGCTTCCGCCACCGTATGCCTGGGCGCCATGAAGGTTTCCGCCGCCTTCTATCCGGCGTCCCTCGCCTACGGCAAGGTGGGCTACAGCCCCATCTGCTTCGATGAGAAGCTGCTCATGGGCCAACCCTCGCGCCTGCGCCTGTATACCTTGGACGATGCCGTCACCGACTATCCGGAGCGCGATTACCGCGCCAACAAGTACACCACCGGCAAGGTGCTGGTAATCTCGGGATCGCGCGGAATGCACGGCGCCGCGGCCCTGTGTTCCAACGCCTCCTTGCGCGCAGGCGCGGGACTGGTCAAGCTCGCCTATCCCGCCGGCATCCATGCGGAAGTCTCCGTCCACATCCTGGAAGTCATCGGAGTGCCCATCGGGGCGGAACAGGGCATAGGGCCGCAAGGTCCGCCGCATTTCCGCTTGGATCATCTGGCGGAATTGGAAGAGATGATTGAATGGGCGGACAGCATCCTGGTCGGCCCCGGCCTGGGCAAGCATCCCGAGACAACGGCTTTCCTGCAGGCTCTGATCCGCCGGCTCAAAGGCAAACGCATCGTCCTGGACGGCGATGCCCTGGCGTATATCACCCCCGAGTTCCCGCTGCAAACCGATCTGCGCGGCTACGATCATTTCGTCATCACGCCCCATGCCGGCGAATACAAGCGCATGGGGGGCGAGTACGATTATGAGCGTCCGCTGGAACTCATCAAGGCGGCGCGATCTTTCGCCCAGGCCATGAACCTGAACCTGGTCCTCAAGGGCGCGACCACGGTTTTCGCCTCCCCTGATGGCCGCATCGCTGTGCTTCCCGTTGGCAATCCCGGCATGGCCACGGCCGGATCCGGCGATGTACTGGCGGGCATCGTGGCGGGTTTCCTGGCTATCAAGCCTCCGGATTCCGCCTCCATGCTGGCGATCTTCAGCCACGGCAAATCAGGCGATCTGGCTCGCAAGGATCGCGGCACCCTGGGCTTGGTCGCATCCGACCTGCTGCTCTACCTGCCCATGTCGCTGATGGAGATCGAAGAAGGCGGCGAGGATGATTCGGGGGAGTGGGTTAGCGACTGAGGAAAATTTCGCGCTTTTCATTCTGCGCTTCGACTTTTCCCTGCTACCCGGACAGCCCGCGCAGGATCTCGTCGTGTACCAATCCATTGCTCGACACCCCCGAATTCTCGGTAATCGCATCCCGGCCCGATAGCGCGCTGAATCTGCCTCCGGCTTCCGGCAGGATGATGGCCATGGGTGCCACGTCCCACACCGATACGATGGGATCGACCATGGCTTCCGCCCGGCCGGCGGCCACGAGGAAATGCCCGTAACAGTCTCCCCAACCCCGGTGCAGTTTGGCGCGCGTGCGGAGAGCGGTCCAAGCGGGGCCGTGGCCCAATCTCTCCATGGTGGAAGCGCTGCCGTCCAACAGCAAGGAGTCCTCGATGCGGTCGACGCCGGAGACCCGGCACGGCTTTCCGTCCAGCCATGCGCCGCCTCCCAGGCTCGCATGCAGGACGTGGCCCAGGGCGGGCAATGCGATAACGCCCACCACCGGTTTGCCGTTTTCCAACAAAGCCAATAGGGTGCCGAAGAGGGGAACGCCATGGATAAAGGCCTTGGTGCCGTCGATGGGATCGATGACCCATTCCCGATCGGCCCGGCCCGCCTGGGTCCCGAACTCCTCCCCGATGATGCCGTAGCCGGGAGTATGCTTTTCCATCAGGGCGCGCAGCGCCTCTTCCGATTTACGATCGGCGATGGTGACCGGGCTGTTGTCCGATTTGGTTTCCACTTGCAATCCGGTCTGGAAATATCCCAAGACGATCCGCTTCGCCTCCGCGGCCATGCGCAGGGCCAACTCCGTTTCTTCCCGATATAAAGCCATCGATTTTTCTCCTATCGGGAATCCTCCCGGGCGCTTGATCGGCGTATTGCTGGAATAATAGCATCCCGGCCGTCGGGAGATAACCGTCCTTTCCCCGATATCCCGCAAAACATAGTTTAGCGGTGAAGGGGGTTTTTATGGCCATCTCCGAAATCGAAGCGGACGCTACCTTTTTGAATATCATAATGGATCTTCGCAATGACATCACCACCTTGATGCGCCAAGAAGCGGCCTTGGTCAAGAGCGAGATAAAAGGGAAAGCGGAGGGGTACTTGAAAACCGCCGTTTTCATGGGCGCTTCAGCCTGTTTGGGACTTTTCGCCGCGTTCTTTTTGCTCCTGGCCGTCAGCAAGCTCCTCATGTTCGGTTTGACTGCCGCGGGCCTGCCGGTCTGGGAGGCCTCCTGGATATCGCCCCTGGGCCTTGGTTGCCTCCTAGCGTTGGGCGCGCTATTGCTGTTGTCGAAGAGCCGGCTGCAACGGGAATCCAAGCCGCGATTTTTTCGCCGGCCCGCTTTTCGCGTACCTGGAAATGCGGGGATGGATAGGGATGAAAAAGGACGATAGCAACCAGGAAAAATCATCCGTGGCTCGGCCCATCGGTGAGCTTGCAGAAACCGATTTGGCGAAGGCCACCAGCGAGGAATTGCGATCCGAAATCCTGCGCACCCATTCCCATATCGATAAAGACCTGGCCCGGCTGGGCCGCAAGCTGAAACCAAAGTTGGGCTCTCGCCGGATCTGGATTCCCTTGGTAGGGCTGATTTTCGGGGCCGGCGGATACCTGTTACTCCGGACACGCCGCCGCCGGGGAAAGCCCTCGGCCCAAAGCTAGCGGATTGCCTTCAACCCGCGGCCAGATCGATGCGTATGTATTCGAACGGCTGCATGGTGATTTCCCAACCGTCCTCATCGCCGGAACACGCATCCAGGGGCAGAGCGCGGTAGTGTTCCGGATCCTCCATCGCCGCTATCGCATTGCCTTCGTGCAAGCGCCGGATGCCGGCCACGTTCCCCAGTTCCCGCAGGCGCACGGGCCCGGCGGTTTCCTCAAGATTGGCCAGCAGGATTGCGGCTTTGCTTCCCGCGTGCAAAAGCACGCCGTCGAAACGCAGGGGCAGATCGGATTTGACATCATAGGCATTCCCGCCTACGAATTCCGCAAAATCGGCGAAGACGTGGTATAGCGGATAGACCCAGCCGGGTGAGACGGCGAAATCGAACGCGGGCGATTGCAGCAAATCCGCAGACAGGTTGCCGCCCGCCAGGATTCCCAACAAACCGGTGGTCTCATAATAGGTAGCGGAGTTGGCTCCTTCCAAGGCCATGCGTTTCAGGGAGCCCAAGGTCCACCCGGCTCCGAACAGGGAGAATTGCCGCGTGTCCACCTGATTGCGCCATTTGCCCCCCACCGGGGAACCGGGCTCGGGCGAAGGGCGCCCTTTCAGGGCCATGGCGAGCGGGCTGCGCTTCAACGTGATCGGCGTAGCGATGGCATTGGATCTGGGCCATAGCGAGGCTACGGTCCGGAGGCCCCAGGCCTGGCCTTCCAGTGATTCGACCAAGGTGCGGTTATCGGTCAAGTGCACTTGCGGGGATATCCCGTAGGCCAGGGAAATGCCCGGTTGCGGTCCGGGCCGGTTCCGGTTCAAGAGTACGAAATCGCCTTTCGATCCCCGCGCGAAAGTGGCGAGCGGATCCAACCCGGCCAAGTGGGTGCGCGCGGCATGCATCAAACCGTCGCCGGGCGCATCCGCCGTCTCGGAGAATACCAGCCAACGGACCGCCTCCGCGCCTGCGGCCTCCCAGGCTGCCGCGAACTCGGCCAAGGCGGCATCCGGATTTTCCGGCACCACCAAAGCCGCTTCCAACGGCAGCGAAAGCGCGTCGGCCTGGGCCACGGCGCGCCGCAACTCTTCCCGCCAACCGGGCTGCGCCAGCCGGAAATCCGCCCGCAGATGGAACGGCGACAGGGACTTCAAGCGAGCCGCGTCCCGGGGATCGGGGAGCATACCGTGGCTGGGCAAACCGAACCCGAAACCCGGCACCGGTTTGCCCACGTCCGTCTGGGGTAACATTCCGGGTACGGTAACGGAGGCGGGCAGGGCCGCGATGAGTTCTTCCACCGGCTTGGATTCCGGGTTCAGCAGCATCAGGGTGGCGGACAGGACGGTTTCCCATCCGGCCTCGATGCGGCGGGGCTTGGGCTGGTCCTGGGGCGGACAGTAGGTCTTGAAGGAACCGTCGCTCCAATTGCGTTGATCTTCCATCTCGAAGGTTTCCCCTTCCAGGCGGATCAAGCCCAGCCACTCCTTCTCCACCACATGCGCCACCTCCTTGAAGGCGAGGAAAGGCTGCTGGGGATTGATGAGATCGGGGAAACGGCCTTCGCGTGCTTCGTCGTCCATGCCGCGCACCAGGGCGGGCATGCCCGCGCATTCGCGCAATGGATGCAGGACGCAGATGCCAACGCGGTTGGTGGCGAACGCGGAGCCCGCGCGGCCTTTGGCCTCCACGCGGATGTTCCCTTCCGGTCCGCCGGTGACGGCAACCTGCCAGCTGAAATCGATTTCGCCTTGCTTATAGCCCAGGAGGAAGGACAGGGAAAAATGATCGTCGGCTACGTCCGCTTTCAGGTCGGACAGGATACCCGGTATCGTGCCCCAATCCGGACCGCGCACGGTCAGGTAGATGCGCCGTATGACTTCGCGATCGCCCAGGCGTATGCGGCGCAATTCGCCTTGCTCAAAGAGCAGACTGAAGGGTCCGGACCGGAGCGTCCGCGAGAAGGGAAGGTTATTGGGGCCGCCGCAACGCAGCGCGGGGATGGAAAGCGAAGCCATGGGATCGGTTCTCCGGTTTGTCCTCGGGAGGGAAAGCCCGGGAAATGAAATAACGTCGGTAGGTAAAATTAAAATAGAAAGGGCCGGCTGGAAGCCGGCCCTGGAGAAGGTAATGGCGGGAAAGGACGCAACGGCCCTCAGGCTATCAATCCGGCAGAGGTTTACCCTTGGTTTCCGGCGCGAACCAGATGAGCACCAGGCCCAGGACATAGACCAGGCTGACGATGGAACACATGCGTGCGATATCGCCGCCGAAGGACTTGACCATGGCCCCGCCGTAGATGGCGCCGCCGGCGGCGATCATGCGGCCGGCGTTGAAGGTGACGCCGGAACCCATGGCGCGCACCCGCGTCGGGAACAGCTCGGGCAGGTACAAGGGCAGCAAGCCGTAGAAGCCGGCGGTAATACCGCCTACGAAGAAGGTCCAGAACAGGAAGCCGATGCCGTAATGCATGTCCAGGCGGAAAAGGACGGCGCAGGAGACCAGGGACAGCAGGGACAAGGTGAAATACGCGCTGCGGCGGTTGAACTTCTCGGCGATCAAACCGAAACCCAAGCTGAAGCAAATGGCGCCCACGGCCGAGGCGATTTGCACCTTGGCGGCCACGTTGGGGATGCCGGCCGCGAGCTTGCCGGCCCAGGCGGGAATCCACTGCACCGATGCCCAGGTGCCCATCAAGGCCACTGCGCCTAGCGCCGCGCCCAACAAGGTGTGCTTGGCCAAGCCGTTCTTGAACAGGTCGGCGATGCCGACCTTGGCGTCGGCTTTCTTGGAGTTGGCTTCCCACATCTCCGATTCGGGAACAAAAACGCGGATGAGGAAGGTAAGCAAGGCAGGGAAGGCGCTGAGGATCATCAGCAAGCGCCAGCTACCGTTCTGCAGCAGCACGGTGGCCAGGGAGTTGGGAAGCACGGCGTGCAGCACGGTCGACAGGCTCGCTAGGAAGGAGTTGAGGCCGATGGCCAGCAGGGCGATCAGGAGGAAGCCGATGTTGGCGGAGGCGCCGATGACGCCGGCCATGAGAGGACGGGATCTGTTCGGGAAGATTTCCATGACCAGGGCCACGCCCAGCGCCCATTGGCCGCCCATGCCGAGGGCCGCCAGAAAACGGAACACGGCCAGTTGCCAAGGCGCGGTGACGATGGCTCCGAGTCCGGAAAACACCGAGTAAGCCAGCACGCTCCAGACCATGGCGCGGGTGCGGCCGATGCGATCGCCCAGCCATCCCAGAGCGAAACCGCCGAACGCGGCGCCGACCAGAAACACGGCGATGATGCGGCCGAACCAGGGACCGATATCCGCCCCGCCCAGCATCTCCGTCAGCGCGGGCCGCCCGACAAGGGGGAAAATCCCCATTTCCAGACCGTCGAACATCCATCCCAGCACGGCGGCGGCCAGGGCCATCCACTTCGCGTTACCCATCAATCCGCCCGAGCTCTTGACCGCTACCGGCCTGCCTGCCATGGTTTCCGTTTTCATCGTCCGCCTTTCGCGCATTCGCACAGAGGAAACCTCACCTTGCGGTTCCCGAGTCCCGAGTAAAAGTAACCCGGAGCGGCGGAAAAATAAACCCAAATCCGCTTCCCGAAGCGCATTTACCGGGTCGATCCGCCAACCGGGACGGAGACAGGATGTTTTTTTGCGCAGGCGATAACGCTATTTCCTTAACGCAAGACCGCCGCCTCCGGAGTCGCTAGTCTTCCGCTTCGGAATCCGCCAGGCGGGCGCGGCGGATGGAGCTTTCCCCGAATTTATCGCGCACGGCGTCCATGGCCGCGTCCAGGTTGGATGCGCTTTTGGGGATTTGGAAAAGGGACTGTTGTTGCGGGTCCTGTGAGAAATTGGAAAGCCTGACGCCGATGAGGCGGAACTTGCGGCCTGCGCGCGGCTTGGCTACTTCCCGGAAAAGAGCGATGGCGGACGCGTAGATGGTTTGACTGGAATTGGTGGGCTCCGCAAGCGAACGCGCATGCGACTGGCGGGTAAAATCCGGGTTACGCCACACGAAGGTTACCGTACGTCCGGAGTAACCGTCCTTGCGGGCGCGCCTGGCCACGCGCTCCGAGAGATCCAGCAAGACGGCCGTCAAGGAATCCGCGTCGGAACTATCGGTCTCGAAGGTCCGCTCATGGGAGATGCTTTTTTCCTCTGTTTCGGTCACGACGTCCCGATCGTCCTCGCCCCGGGCCAGCGCGTAGAGATGCTCCGCGAAGTTATCGCCGAAATTCCCGGCCAAGATTTCCAACGATTGCCCGCGCAATTGGGCAATGGAGTAAAGCCCTACGCGATGCAGCTCCAGCACCGTCTTTTTGCCCACGCCCCACAAGCGGCCCACCGGCATGGGATCGAGGAAGGTTTGCGTCGCCGCCGGCTCCACCACCACCATTCCGTCCGGCTTCATGGCATCCGATGCCAGCTTGGCCAGGAACTTGTTTTTCGCCACGCCCACGGAAGCCGTGAGGCCCAGGCGGTTTCTGATGGCGGCCTTCAGCCCGCGGCCGGATTCCGCCGCCTGCCCGAACAGGCCTTCCGTACCCGTCATGTCCAGGAAGGCCTCGTCCACGGAGACCTGCTCCAGCACAGGCGAAAACTCGGAAAGCACATCCATCAGGCGGCGGGAGTATTCCCCGTAAACGGCATGGCGTCCCGGGACATAGATGCCGTGCGGGCACCGACGCCGGGCTTGCTGGACGGGCATGGCCGAATGCACGCCGAATACGCGCGCTTCGTAGGATGCGGAGGAAACCACGCCGCGCAGGGAATCCACTCCGCCCACGATCACGGGCTTGCCCCGCAGGGTGGGATTCTCCAACTGCTCCACGGAAGCGTAGAACGCATCCATGTCCACATGGAAGATCATGCGATCCGGAAAAGGGGTTTGCGGTTTGGTTCCCATGGCTGCGGGCCCCGCCGCGCTTGCCGCCGGGCCCTTCCCAAAGGTAGCAAGCCTGCATCCTGTTTTTCCGCGCAGGATGCTAACTTTGCCGCATGAAGCTTTTCGCCCTCTCCGACCCCCACCTTTCCTTCGGCGTTCCCGGCAAGTCCATGGACCGTTTCGGCGAAGAATGGGTAAAGCATCCCGATAAGATCAAGGCCCATTGGGAACGGTTGGTAGGCCCGGAAGACGTGGTGGCGGTGCCCGGAGACATCAGCTGGGCCAAGAAATTCGAGGCGGCCATGGCGGACCTGGATTGGATCGGCGGCCTGCCCGGAAAGAAGATCATCCTGCGCGGCAACCACGATATCTGGTGGCCGTCGCCTTCCCTGTTGGAAAGGGAATTGCATCCCAGCATCTCCTTCATCCAGAACAACCACGTGAAAATCGGACCGTTCGTTTTCTTCGGTTCACGCATGTGGGATACGCAGGAGTATTCCGTCTTCGATCTGATCGAATGGGATGCAAAGAAAGGCGCCATCCCCGGCGTCAAAAGCGGGGGCGATTTGGCGGAGCAGGAACGTATCTACGATCGCGAGCTGATGCGCCTGAAATTATCCGTGGATTCCATCCCGGCCGGGACCGCGGGCATTCGCATCGGCCTCAGCCACTATCCGCCCCTGGATCATCTGCTCAAGCCTTCGCGGGCCTCGAATCTCTATGCTCAGGCGGATGCCGAGCATGTCCTCTTCGGCCATTTGCATTCGGTGAAGAAGGAAATGGCGGGCAGGGCTTTCGGGAACCTGGCCGGGGTGGAGTACCACCTGGCTTCGTGCGATTACCTCGACTATACGCCCAAGCTCATCTGCGAAGCGTGAAGTTGGGCCGGAAAGCGGCCTTGATCAGTTCCCGATCGTGAATTCCGCCGACGCGCTGAAGTCCTTTGCGGAGGCGTGGCACAGGTACCTGCCCCGGGGAACCGGCTTGCCCCCGGCATCGAGCCGATCGAATGGAACCGTATGCTCTCCGGGCTTCCAATTCCCGTCGGCCAGGGTCCGCACCAAGCGGCCGCGGGCGTCCATGATGATCAGCCGGACGCGCTCGGAACCGGAAGCGAGCGAGAACCGGATCGGAATCGCACTCCCGCCTGCCGGCACCTCGATCTCATTGAAGAAGAATCCTCCCGGGACCGGTAAGCCGGTTCTCTTGACGCTCCCAATGCCGACGGACATAGAGGGCGGCTGCACGCGCCCGTTATGGGATCCTCCGGCTACCGTGTCGAAATAGGCGAAGCGGGAAACGATGGAAACCCCCGTTCTGACGGCCTTGCCCTTCAAGATCCAGAGGACGTTGTCCATCACCACCGTCGCATTCGGAATTCCCATGGGAACGGAAACGCGCCCGATGGTCCCTTCCGGGATGGTGAAGGAAAAATCCAGGGTGGTATCCTTGCTGGAACGGTTCCAGGAAACGTCGACCGTCCCGAACTCCGTGACCACGGTGCCGGAAGCTTTCTGCAGATCGCCCAGGCGCGGCTCGATGCGGACGGCTTTCGAGGTTAGGGGAAGTTCCGCCTTCACCCCCAGCATGTAAGCGCCGAAAAAGTAGGCGGGCACGGCCCCGTAGGTATGGAAGTTCCGACCCCCGTTGTTGGCCTCCGAAGGCACGAAGCCGGGATTGTTCGCGTTCCAGGTATTGTTGAACTGGGTGCGTATTGTGGTCAACACCTGCTGATCCGCGGCTTCCGTATCCATGTCGTAAAGCGCCCGGAACCAGTAGTTGTAAATCCAGGGATAGGCGATTCCCTTGGTATCCGCGCCCAGCAGCCATTTCCGGGTCGTGATCAGATGCGCCTGGGAACAGACTCCGCTGTACAGGGCGGTCACGGCCGCGTGGAGGGTCGCGGCGCCACCCACCTTGCCCAGAAAGGTTCCGGAAGCGCCATCCCAGAGAAGGGTGTTGAATGCGTTCCCCAGTTTGTCAGCGGTCGCGTTATAGGCGTCCGCAGTGGCGGGCTCGCCCATGACCGCCGCCATTTCCGCCGCGGCCCGCAGGGCCTTGTACAGGAAGGCGTTGAGGGTGGCGCCCTGGCAGATCTGGTAGGCATAAGGGTTGTCGAAGATGAAGAAATCGCGCGCGTTGATGAGTCCATTGGCCTTGATGCTGTCCTGGAACAGCTTGATCTGCTTTTTCACCACCGGCCAGAGCTCGGAAAGGAAGGCCTTGTCCCCGGTGACGTCGTAGTGCTGCTTGATGTCCCATATCCACACGCAGGAATAATCCTCGATGTATCCATGCTTGTCGTAGCGATCCGAGGGATGGTGCGCCTTGACCCGCCCGTCCGGGAACTGGCTCTGGCCGATGTCCATCAGCATCTTGCCCATCAGGCGGGAATCCCCGTAGACGGGTTTTCCGTCCGCGCCCGGCCCCGCATAGGTGGTCCGGGTGATATCGTAGACGTGGTCCATGCCCCCCATCCATTCCGCCCGTTCCCAGGGACAGTCCACGTATCCGTCCTCGCTCAACTGGGCGTTCCCATAGGTCATAACGTCCCAGAACCGGTTGAGCATGGCGTCGCTGCTGGCGAAGGAAGCCTTGATGTCGAAGGGATAGACCAGGTTCACCACCTTGATGCCGTAGAATTTGACCCGGCCGACATCCACCTGGATGGTGAGCGAGACCGTGTTCACGTTACCCAGGTCTCCCGATCCAAAGGAGTCGAAGGTGACATAGGTCTGGCGTCCGGCCCGGGCCGTATATTGGTGCAGGTTCCGGATCGTGAGCCGGCTTCCCTTGTCCGCGTCGAAGTCCAGGACGCAATACACCATGGCGTTCCGCTGGAGATTGAGGGTGACCGTGGCCGGCCCCGTGACCTCGAAAGGCAGGGTCTTGCCGGTTATGGTGAAGGGGATTTCCTTGCCGCGCAGCAGCGGGGTGAGGCGCGTATGGAAGGCTCCCCAATTGTCGCCGGAGACGGGGACCGCGGCGCTCCACTGCGAATCGTCATAACCCTCCTGCAGCCAGTCTCCGTCCTCGAAGGTGGCGTCCACCCGGTCCCCGATATCGCCCCAGCTCACAATGGGGGGCCGGAAGCGGGTCTTGTCGCTGGCCCGCCACGTCGCGTCGGTCACCAAGGGAGCTCCGTTGCCCTCCAGCCTCAGGGAGAGCCCCGGGCCATGCTCCATGGTTTTGCCGTTGCTGACGTGTCCGTAGACCAGGACCTCGATGATGTTGTCCCCTGCCTTGAGATATGGGGTCACGATCAGGGAGTCGTATTCAGGACGCTTGGGATCGAAACGGTTGGGCCCCCGCAGGACGTAGGTCCCATTGATCCACAGCATATAGCGCGCGTCGGCGAAGATGTGGAGGGTGGCCGGGGCCGGGTTAGCTGGAAGCGTGAAGCGCTTCCGGAAGCCCACGGATTTGGCGGCAGCGGTGGGATGCCAGATCATAGAGCCATGCAGCGAGGCGCCGGTATCGGCCCGGGCCGACAGGCAAAGCATCGCAAGAATGCCGGCAAGCAATGTCCGTATCATCATCTGAACACCTCCACGGGCGCGGCTTTGCCACGCGCCAGTAAATCGGAACCGATCTCGTCCAGGAAAAGCCAGCCCTCGTCGATGAGACGGATGGCGCCCCCGTCCCGAGACAGCATCCCCACCTTTTCCCACTTGCCCAAAACGTCCTCCGGCAACGTGAAACCCATTTCCCGCAACCGCCCCAGGTGCACGCCGTCCGATTGGCGCAGACCCAACAATACGGCCTCGGAAACCAGGTTGTCCGCGCTCAGGATCTCTTCCGTGCAGGCGGCCGGGGCGAATCCGCCGACGCCCCAGTCCAGATAACCCTCGAATGACCTGGGGCTGACGGTGCGCTTGCCCGCGTACAAGCTATGCGCGCCCGGCCCGAATGCCAGGTATTCCACGCCGTTCCAATATCCCTGGTTATGCAAGCTGGGTTTTCCCGGCTTGCAGAAATTGGAAACCTCGTAACGATGGTACCCGTGCCGCCGCAGCATGGCCACGCCGGCCGTGTACATGACATTGTATATGCCGTCTTCCGGCATGATCAGCACGCCGGAGGCCTGTTGCCTGGCGAACTCGGTGCCGTCCTCGATGGTAAGCCCGTAAAAGGAAACATGGTCAGGACCCAATGCTATCAGGATTTCCAGGCTGGCCAAGAATGACTTTTCCGTTTGTCCCGGTACGCCGAAAATCAAATCCCCGCTGAACTGGAACCGCCCGTCCGCGGCCAAGGTTTCCAAGGCCAGGCGCGCGGCCTGGGGAGTGTGCACGCGGCCCAGGCGGATCAGTTCGTCCGCATGGAAGCTCTGGATGCCGATGCTCATGCGCGTGAAGCCCAGGCGATGATAGAGATCCAGCTTTTCCTTCTTGAGGCTGCTGGGATTGCACTCGATGGACATCTCCCGCAAGCGTGACAAATCGTACAAGGATCGGATTTCCGCCAGGATACGTTCCAGGAACTCCGTGGCCAGCAAGGACGGCGTGCCGCCCCCGAAAAAGACCGTGTCCACGGGACGGCCCTGCGCCAGCGGAGCGCGCACGGCAATCTCCTTCAGGATGATCTCCGTCCACCGGCGTTGTTGCACGGCGGGCAATTCCCAACTGGCGAAATCGCAATAGTGGCATTTCTTTTCGCAGAAAGGGACGTGGACGTAGAGTTGGATGGGGAAGGACATGGAGATGGGAATATAGGAAAGGCGGGAGGAGTGGTTTGAAGGGGATTGTGGGATTGGAGGATTTGAGGCGGAGCGGATTGGGGGGAATTTCATGGGGCGTCGGGGAAACGAACGCAGAAGCCGCTTCTCAGCAGCCTCCGCTTCCCGATCCTCCCCTCTTCAGTCCGCCTGATTCCTCAGGAACGCCGGAGTCTCATAGTCGATGTCCGGATCCAAATCCTTGTACCGGCCCTTCTGCCCGGGAGGCGTGGTGGCGCTGGACTTGCGGGAGGGATCGACGCCATCGTTGAACAGCACGCGATTCTCATCGTCGCGGGGAGCCGGTGTCACATGGCTGAATCCGGCCCTGCCGGGAATGGGGGACGGGACCGGCTTGGCGAAAGGATCCCGGGAAGGAGGGATTTCCTCCGCAGGCTTGGAGCGATCCAAAGGAATACCGCGATCCTGGAATCCGGCCACGCGCTCGGGCGGAGCCAAGCGCTCCAAAGGAGCGCCGCGTTCCGGCAAGACCACGCGCTCGGGGACGATACGATCAAGAGGAGCGCCGCGCTCCTGCTGGGCCGAGGGGCGATCGAATCCCATGTCCCGGTACGACTCCGGGCCGGACTGTTTTGGTTCTCCGTATCCGGGGTAGGCCGGAGCCGGGCGCGCGGTCGCATCGCTTCGCGTTGCGGCATCATAACGCTTGGACAAATCCATTCCCTGCGACAGCTTGGGATTCAATTGCTTGGGCGTATGCACCTGGCCGAAACCGGTTGCTATCACGGTAATGGCGATCTCATCCTTGAATTCCGGGTTGATGACGGTGCCGAAGATGATGTTGGACTGGGTATCCGTGCCCACGGCCTCGTAGATGAAGTTCATGGCGTCGTTGACTTCCATGATGCCCAGGTCTTCGCCACCGGTGATGTTGACCAGAACGCCTGTGGCGCCCGCGATGCTGACATTGTCCAGCAGGGGCGAGTGGATGGCGCGATCGGCGGCGATGGTGGCCCGGTTCTCGCCGCTGGCGTGGCCGGTGCCCATCAAGGCGTCGCCGCCCTGGGACATGATGGCCCTAACGTCCGCGAAGTCGACCTGGATATCGCCATGCTTGAGGATTATTTCCGAGATGCCCCTGGTGGCCGAGCTGAGGATATCATCGGCCATCTTGAAGGCTTCGCGCAAAGGCGTGGACTTGCTGACCACGGAAAGCAATTTCTGGTTGGGAACCACGATCACCGTGTCCACGTTCTTGCGCAGGGCTTCCAGGCCGCCGGTGGCGTTCTTATCGCGCACGGGACCTTCCCACAGGAAAGGCTTGGTCACCACGGCCACGGTGAGGATGCCCATCTCGCGGGCGATTTCGGCCACGACCGGAGCGGCTCCGGTTCCCGTGCCGCCGCCCATGCCGGCCGCGATGAAAACCATGTCCGCGCCCTCGAGCTGCGCACGCACGCGTTCGCGATCCTCCTGCATGGACATATTGCCCACATTGGGATTCGCTCCCGCGCCCAGTCCGCCCGTCAATTTGGTGCCGATCTGGATCTTCACGTCCGCGCGGTTATGCTCCAGCGCCATCGCATCCGTGTTGACGGCGATGAACTCGACTCCCTGCAGACCGGAAATGACCATGCGATTGATGGCGTTGCCGCCTGCGCCGCCGACTCCCACTACCTTGAGCTTGGCAACCGTCTTGACGCTGTCGTCGAATGAAAAAACCATGGGAATTCTCCTTGCCCTAAAAGGTTTGAAGCAGGCTCGTCGCTCCGGAGTTGCTGCGCAACCCCGCGCTCCTGGCTTTCATAAAACTTCCTACATCGTCCCTATACCTACACGTACTGCTTGACCCAATCGGTCATCTTCCGCAAAATCTCTTTGAATCGATCGCTGCCCTGCACGAACGCCTGTTCGTCCCGGTTCTGGCTGGAGCGCATCACCCCGTACTGGACCAGGCCCACCCCCGTGGCATGCACGGGAGTGGCTACCGAGTCCACCAATCCGCCGAAACCCTTGGGAACGCCCAGCTTCACCGGCATCCCGAAAACCTGCTCGGCCAGTTCCACGGCGCCATGCATGAGCGCGCCGCCGCCGGTCAGGACCACGCCCGCCCCGAGCATGTCGAGGTAGTGGTTCTTCTGGAGCTCGCGCATGATAAGGGTGAAGATCTCCCTCATGCGCGGCTCGATGATGGATGCCAGCACCGCGCGGCTCACCTCGCGCTGCTCGCGGCCGCCCACGCCGGGGACGGCGATATACTCGGAATTCTCCAGCCCGGCGCGTAGGCAAGTGCCGTGGTTGCGCTTGATCTCCTCCGCGCGCTCCAGAGGGGTGCGGATGCCGATGGCCAGGTCGTTGGTCACGTTCTTGCCGCCCAGGCCGATGCTGGCGGTATGGCGCACGCTGTCCTCGATGAACACGATGAGGTCCGTGGTGCCGCCGCCCATGTCGATGACGGCCGCCCCCAGTTCGCGTTCGTCGTCCTCGAGCACGGAATAGGAGGACGCCAGGGGCTCCAGCACGATGTCGGCCACCTTGAGGCCGGCTTTCTCTACGCTCTTATAGATGTTCTGGGCCGAAGTTATGGCTCCGGTCACGATGTGGACATCGCCTTCCAGGCGCACGCCGGACATGCCCACCGGATCCTTGATACCCGGCTGATCGTCCACGATGAACTCCTGCGGGATGACATGCAGCATCTCCCTGTCCATGGGGATGGCCACGGCGCGGGCCGCTTCGATCACGCGCGCCACATCCTGGCGGGTAATCTCATTGTCCGTGCGGGAAACGGCGATGACGCCGCGGCTATTGATAGAGCGGATGTGATCCCCCGCGATGCCGACGAAAACCGATTCCACGTCCACGCCCGCCATCAGTTCGGCTTCCTCGACGGCGCGATGGATGGACTTCACCGTCTTTTCGATGTTGACCACCACGCCCTTGCGCAGGCCTTCGCTGGGGCTGGTGCCCACGCCTACGATCTTCAATTGGCCGTTCGCATCCACCTCGCCGATGATAACGCCGATCTTGGTGGTGCCGATGTCCAATCCGACTATTGGGTTTGCCATGGGGATCTCCTTCAATTATAGTAATTCTTTTGCAGCGGATTCCGCTACAATCTTTTTCGTTTCCTAATGATCGCATGATGGGACGTAAGTGCGCGGCAGGGGGTAACATCCGTCAGACCCCCTCCCGGAGGCCCGGCCACAGCGGCTACGGAAGCGATCTCACCGCACATACGCGTACCCGTACACTCTCAGGTCCACGGTCTTGCCCGCATCGATCGAGGCGCCCTGCTGGTCGATGAGCGCTTGCAGGAACTCCAGTGAATTCAATGCCTTGTCGGCTTCCCTATTAGTGGCTTTTTCCATGCCTATCAATGGGTTAGCCGCCGCCAGGCGCCGCGAGACCAGCTCCAGACCCACCAGTACCTTCAGCCGCCCGTCGCGCAGGATGATCTCCACGCCGTCGTTGCCGCGCAAAGCCAGCTGGGAAAAATTGCCGTAGAGCGCGGGATGCTCGCGCTTGGCTCCGGCCAGGAAGCCGCCCACTGCGGCGCGCGCGGTCGAGTCCAGGCCCGCGAAACCGTCTACCACGGGCAGATCGGATTGTCCCCAATCGACGCCGGCGATGCGCGATCCATCCGGCGCCAATCCATACCAGCCGCGCGCATATCCCATGGCCACAGGTTCTTTCTCCTGCACGCGGATCTCCATGCGGGACGGGAAGATACGCCGTACGTCTACCCGTTCCACGCCGGAAAGGGTAAGCAGGGAGGATTCGATTTTCTTGATCGGGATGGCCGGCAGCTTGGTACCCAACTCCAGCCCCGCCTTCTCCAGGATTTCGGCCTTGCCCACCAGTTTGTTCCCCACCACGTCCACTTGGCGCAAAGCCAGGAAACCGTTGCTTTGGAAATAACGCCAGCCCGCCCATCCGGCGGATCCAAGCCCGCCGGCCGCCAAGGCGAGCAGCATGGAGGCGCGCATCATCGTCCAGGCCCTGCGGAGCCATCCCGCGCGGCGCGTGCGCGTGCGTTCGTTGCGGGCCTGGTCCGACTTCTGGGAGTTGACGCCCCGGCGCGCGGGCGGCGGTACATTGCGGAGCACGCGATTTTCCCGGCTGCTTCCGCGCTGTAGCTTGGCTCCCCGGGAACCCTTAGGGGATCCGGCCGATTCGCGCCTGGGGCTCGTCATGCCAAAGCCTCCAGGATACCGGCGCAGCGCTGACCAATATCGCCGGCGCCCATGGTCATCACCAGATCCCCGGCCTTCAGTTTCGCGGCCACCAGCTTGGGCAGGGCTTCCAGGTCCTCGACATAATGCACCTTGTCCGGCGCCAGGGAATCTTTTCCCGCTTCTTCGGCGATCAAATCGCCTTCCACTCCTGGGATAGGTTTCTCGCGCGAGGCATAAACGCGGGTCACGAACAATTCATCGGCCGCCGCGAAGGCGCCGGCGAACTCCCGGTAGAGCTGTTGGGTGCGGCTGTATAAATGAGGCTGGAAAACCGCGATGAGCCGGCCGGTTTCCCCTGGGCGCGCCGTGATCAGTCCCCGTGCGGCCTCCAATGCCGCAGCCACTTCCGTGGGATGATGGGCATAATCGTCATAGAATTTCACGCCGCTTTTCTCGCCGCGGTACTCCAAGCGGCGCTTGACGCCGGGATACTCGCGCAATCCCCGCTCGACTTGCTGGAAGGAAAGCCCTTCCTCCAGGGAAAGGGCGGCGGCGGCTAAGGCATTGTAAACATTGTGGTTACCCGGGACCCTCAAAACCAGGTTCCCAAGCCTCTTTCCCTTATGCTCCAAGCCAAAGGCCATGCCCTGGCCATCCGTGCGCGCATCGATGGCGCGATAGTCCGCTTCCGCCGCCATGCCGTAGGTGACGGTGCGCCGGGTTAGGCGGGGAAGGATGGAGCGCACGCCCGCATCGTCGAGATTGGCAACCAGCAATCCGTAGAAGGGCAGGCTTTCCGCGAATGCGATGAAGGCCTCGCGGACCGCCTCCAGGCTTCCATAGCAATCCAGGTGATCGGAGTCGATGTTTCCTATGATGGCGCAGGCGGGACGCATGGCGAGAAAGGAGCGATCGAATTCATCGGCTTCCACGATCAGGACCTCGCCTTTGCCGGCCAAGGCGGAAAGATTTTCCCCGCGAGCCGTACCGCCCGCAAGCAAGGTGGGCTCTTTGCCGGCTTGCAGCCAAATGCGCCCCAGCATGGTGGTGGTGGTGGTCTTGCCGTGCGTGCCGGATACGGCCAGGGCGTATTTGCCGCGGAGGACCTCGCCCAGCATTTCCGCGCGCTTGAGGGCGGGGATGCCGCGCCTATGCGCTTCCGTCAACTCGGGATTGTCCTGCGGAACCGCGGATGAATATACCACGGCGTCCGCTTCGCCCACGTTTTCCGCCCGGTGGCCCGTTTCCAAACGCATCCCGAGCGACCGCAAATGCTCCCACGTTTGCCCGCCGGCTTGACTATCCGATCCGGAAATCCGGAACCCCCAGGCAGCCAGCACTTCCGCCAGCACGCTCATGCCGGATCCGCCAATACCGATGAAATGCAACCGCGACAGGCGGATGGAAGCCTTCATGCCGCCACCTTTCCGCCCAAAGCCGCGCGGCGCGTCCGTCCGCCGCCTCCGCCGGGGTGGTTCTGGGCCGCGCCTGCGAGTAGTTGCCACTTCTTGGGATTCTCGCGCCAGGATTCCGGGATCGACTCCAACGAATGTCCGGAGATATTCAGCAGCACGCCCATGGCGAACAGGCCCGCGCACAGGGAGGTTCCGCCGTAGGAAACGAAAGGCAGCGGCTGGCCGGTGGTGGGGAAGAACTTGGCGCACACGCCCACATGCATGATGACGTTGACCGACAAGGATACGATGATGCCCAGCGCCGCCAGGCTGCCGAAACGATCCGGGCAAAAGTAGGAGACGCGCAGGCCGCGCCAGATGACCAGCGCGAACAGGGCCAGGCACAGCACGGTGCCCATCAGCCCCAACTCCTCGCCCAGGATGGAGAAGATGGTATCGGTAAAAGGCATGGGCAGGTAGCCCAGTTTCTGCGTGCTGGTGCCCAGACCGGTGCCGAACAATCCCCCATTGCCCAGGCTGATCAGGGCTTGCAGACTCTGGTAGGAACTGGCGGGATTGTTTTCCGGATGCAGAAAGGCCATCACGCGCTTGAGACGGTAAGGGCTGCTGATCATCAATGCGCCCAAGGCCGGGATGGCCACCAGGCCCACGCTCATCAAATGGGCCATGCGGCAGCCGCCCGCGAAAACCATGGCCACGGAAATGGCCAGCACCGTAGCGGCCGTGCTGTAATTCGGTTGCTTGAGGATCAAAAGGAAGGTGACTCCGGAAACCAACAGCGAGGCCACGAATCCCTGGCGGAAATGGCCCATCACTTCGGCCTTTTCCGTGAGCAGGCGCGCCAGGAAAAACACCATGGCCACCTTGGCCAGTTCCGAAGGCTGCAACCCGAAGCTGGCGAATTGGATCCACCGGCGCGCGCCATGCGCCGCCATGCCCATGGTCACAACCACCCCCAAGAGCAGCAATGCCAGCAGCATTACCGGCCGCGCCGCTTTTTCCCAGGTCTTATAAGGCACGCTCAAGCCGATTAGGAAGGCCATGAAACCTATGATCACCTTCTTGATATGGTTGACCAGGTAAAACGAATCCGGCAATCCGCGGCTTTGCGCGAACGCGGCCGAGGAACTATAGATGATGACGATGCCGAATCCGATCAAGGCCAGGATGCCCAGCAGGAGAAAGACGTCGATACGGAGGTGCTTCATGGGATGGCTGCGCGGGTAGAAGCCGGAGCGCAAAGTGCAAAAGCCAGACTGCAAAATGGGGAACCGGCACGGCCGTGGTCCTTCCGTACGGGGTTCATGCGAACCGATTCCGTCTTCAATCTTTCACTTTGCATTTTGCCTTTTACCTTTTACCCGTTGCATCCTTAAAAATCGACCCGTCTGCCTTCCGCCCGCAGCGTTCCCGTATTCGCCTTCTCTTTGAGAAACTCGAACACGCGCTCCAGCTTCATCCCGCGCGAAGCCTTTACCAGCACCACGTCGCCGGCCATCAGGTAACGCATCAGCTCTTCCGCCATCAGATCGAAATCGGAAAAATGGTGGGTCCGGGATCGCGGCATGCCTTTTTCGCGCGCTCCGCTGTTGATATGCCGGCTTAAGGAGCCGAAGGTGAAGAGTTCATCCACACCCATCTCGGCCAGGTACTGGCCCATCTCGCGGTGCAGGCTTTCGCCCTCGGGCCCAAGTTCCAGCATGTCGCCCAGCACAGCCACGCGGCGGCCGGGAACGCGGAAGGCGCCCAAGGTGGACAAGGCCGATTTCATGGAGGAGGGATTGGCGTTATAGCAATCGTCCAGCACGGTGAGGCCGGGAAGCTTCTTGACCTGCATTCTGTTCTTGCTTGCGGTAAAGGCGCCCAATGCCTGCGCAATCACGGCCTTGGGGATGCGCAACTGGGTGGCCACGGCGATGGCGGCCAACGCATTGTACACATTGTGGCGGCCCGGGACCTGGAGGGCGAATTTGGTGCGGCCGATGCGGAACGAGGCGCAGCCGTCATCGCCGAAGGTCAAATCGGAGGGACGGATCTGACCGCGATCGATGCCGAAGGTCAACAGTTTCTGGCGAGAATTGGCGCGCACTTCCGCCAGCAGGGGATCATCCACGTTCAGGATCAAGGTTCCCTTAGGATCAAAGCCGGCGGTGATGGTCAGTTTTTCCTCCCTTACCTTTTCCTTGGAACCGAAATGCTCCAGGTGGCTGTAGCCGATGTTGGTAACCACGGCGATGGAGGGCCTGGCGCAAAGCGACAAGGGCGCTATTTCCCCGGGATGGTTGGTGCCCATCTCGATCACGGCGAAGCGATGCGCGCGTTTCAACTCGAACAGGGTGAGCGGCACGCCCACCTGATTGTTGAAGTTGCCCTGGGTGGAAAGCGTGGGCCCCACCTTGGCCAACACCCTGGCGATCATGTCCTTGGTGGTCGTTTTACCATTGGATCCCGTGACCGCAATCTTGGGGATGCGGAACTTGGCCGCGTAGGCGCGGGCCAAATCCAGCAGGGCCAGATTGGTGTCCTTGACGGGGATATAGACATTGACGGGTTTGCCGTTCTCCAATAACCATTTTTCATCTACCACGGCCGCATACCCTCCCTTGGTGAAAGCCTCGTTCGCAAATACGTGTCCATCGAAATTCTCCCCCTTGAGCGCCCAGAAAACCTGGCCGGCCTTGAGCGCCCGCGAATCCGTGCAAAGGCGCACGGCTTTGCTGCCGCGGTGCTTACCGCGGATTTCCACGCCCAACATGGCGGCCAGTTCGGAAAGCTTAAGCTCCACGCCCTTCCCTTCCCTTTCCCGCCGCCCACGCCAGGATCTCTTCCTGATCGCTGAAATGCTTTTTTTCCTTACCGATGATCTGGTAATCCTCATGGCCCTTGCCCGCGATCAGCAGACAGTCATTCTCGTCCAATGACTCCAAGGCCAAGCGGATGGCCTCGCGCCGATCGGGTACGATGGACACTTTGGCCCGCTCGCGGATCCCGGCTGCGACTTCCGCCAGGATGGCCCGGGGATCCTCGTTGCGGGGATTATCGCTGGTGAGGAAAGCCTTGTCTGCGCGTTCCGCCGCAATCCCGCCCATGATGGGCCGCTTGGTGCGATCGCGATCGCCGCCGCAACCGAATAGGCAAACCAACCGCCCCTTGGTCAACGGGCGCAGGCTCATGAGCACGCGCTCCAGCGCGTCCGGGGTATGCGCGTAGTCGACCACGGCGAACCGCTTCCCGGTCAAGGGGAAAACCTGATTCCGCCCCGTTACGGTAACGTCTTTGATACCCTGGTCGATGGTTCCGGCGTCGAAGCCCATGGAAAAACCCAGGGTCACCGCGGCCAGCAGGTTTTCCAGGTTGATGGCGCCAACCAATTTGGAGGTGAAAGCGAAGGGGACTCCGCGGAAAGCTACCTGGAACCAGGTTCCGTTGAGGCTAAGCCGGCTCCCGGCCAGGACCACGTCCGCAACCGATGCGCTTTGGGGATCTTTCCCTCTAGCCGGGGAATTCCCGATGCCGGCATCCTCTCCGCGGGAAAAAGTCAGCTTTTGGCAAGCCAACTCCCGGTTCAGGCGGACTCCGTGGTCCGAATCCAGGTTCAGGATCGCTATCCCGCCGGGGCGAAGGTAAGAGGTGAACAAGCGCTTCTTGGCCTGGTAATAGTCCTCGAAGTCGCGATGGTAATCCATATGGTCGCGGGTGAGGTTGGTGAAGATGGCGCGCGAGAAGAGCACGCCGCGCACGCGATCCTGGCTGAGCGCATGGGAAGAGACCTCCATCGACAGCGCCGTGCATTGCTTGTCCGCGCCCAGGCGCAGCATATGGAAGAACTCGTCCGGGCCGGGAGTGGTCAGGTTGGAAGGCAACGCCTCGCCGTCGATATCATAGCTGATGGTGCCCAGGGAAATCACCCTGCGGCCCGCAGCCGTGAGGATCCCGGAAACCAACTTGGTGATCGAGGATTTGCCGTTGGTCCCGGTCACGGCAACCGTTTCCATACTCTCGGCGGGACGGCCGTACCAGGCGTTGAACAAATCGCCGACATGCTTGCGCAAGCCGGGGCAAGGGATGATTTCGGCGCCCGGATGAGGCTCGGTGGCGCCTTCCAGGGCCGGATGGGAATTGCCCTCCGAGAGCACTGCGGCGGCCCCGCGGGCGATCACATCGGCCACGTAGCGGGAGCCGTCGTCATGGGCGCCCTTCAAGGCCAGGAAGAGATTGCCCTTTTCCACTTTGCGGGAATCGATGCGGACGCCCGTCAGTTCCGGATCGGAATTGGCAAGCAAACCCAGGCCCGCCTCTCGGATCAATGCGGACAACTTCATATCAGCCCATCCATCCCAAAGTGAGCGTGCATTTCCGGCCGGGCTTCACGGGAGTTCCAACCGCCGGTTCCTGGCGGATAATGCGTCCTGTGCCCGTATACTCCACGTCCAGACCAAGGTTCTTGAGGCGGAACAAGGCGTCGCGCAGCGTGTAGTTATTGAGGTCGGGCATGATGCGCGCATCCGGAGCCGATTGGGTAGGAACCATGGAATCGGAGGCGGCATAGGCTGCCGGCTTACCCGCCAGGGCCGGGGGCGCGTTCCCCGCATTTCGCGCGCCGCGTCCCTTAGCGCTTGCTGCGGAATGGGTAGCATGCACGTTACTGGCGGAACCGGACATGGTCTGCTTGGCATCCGCCAAGGTGAAACCAGGGGCATCCGGAACGGCCATGGGCTCGGCTGCCACTTCCAGCGGCTTCATGGCGCGGCGGGCCAAGGGGTAGTCGGGGTTGGCCAAAACGCGATCCACTATCTCCCGGAAGATCGGGGCCGCGCTCTGGCCTCCGTATTTCAGCATGGAAGGCTCGTCCAACAGCACCAGGCAGACGAACTCCGGCCTGTCCACCGGTGCCATGCCCAGGAAGGAGGAGTTGAAAAGGCCATGCACGTATTTGCCTGTTCCGGCGTCGATTTTCTCCGCGGTCCCCGTTTTGCCGGCCAAGGCGATGCGATCGCTTTTGATGTCGCTGGCCGTTCCGTATTGCACTACGGCCGCCATCATGACCTTCACCTGATCGGCGGTGGCTTCGGACATCACCCTGCGCACGCTGCGGGGCGGTAATTCCTGGATCACGCGGCCCTCATTGTCCGCGAAGGCCTTGACTATGCGCGGCTTCATCAGCATCCCGCCGTTGGCAATGGCGGCGGCGGCCATCACCACCTGCAAAGGCGTTGTGGAGATCTCATGCCCGAATGCGATGGTTGCCTGGGTCCGCCCGCTCCACTCGCCCACGGCCTTAAGCACCCCGCTTTCCTCCGCCGGCAGCCCCACCCCGCTTTTCATCCCGAAGCCAAAAGAGCGGATGTACTTATAGAAGGTCTCCGGCTTGAGCCGCGTCGAAGCTTTGGCGAAACAGATATTGCTGGAATAGGCCAGCGCATCCGTGAAGCTGATCCGTCCGCGCGCATGCGTGTCGCGGATGATCTGGCCGGAAATCTTGTACTGCCCGTTCTCGCCGTCCAAAGTGTCGGTCGGTTTGATGAGCTTCTCTTCCAGCAAGGCAGTGCTGGTGATGATCTTGAAGGTGGAGCCGGGCTCATAAACCTTGACCACGGCCTCGTTCTTCCAAGCGTCCTTGTCCTCGCCGTCGCGGGTATTGGGATTATAGAAGGGATAATTCGCCATCGAAAGGATGTCCCCGGTATAGGGATCGACGATGATGGCCACGCCCTGCTTGGCCCCCGATTTCTGCACTCCCCGCTCCAACGCGTGTTCCACGATTTCCTGCAGCTTGGAATCCAGCGTCAACACCACGTTGGCGCCGTTGACGGCTTCCTTCTGGCGTTCTTCAAAGCCGGGATAATAATGGTTCTTCACGTCATGGCGCAGGTATTTCCAGCCGTCGGTCCCCCGTAATTCCTTGTCCAGGAAATATTCCAGGCCCAATTGGCCGTAACCGTCCTTGCCCACCGTGCCCAGCACCTGCCCGGCCAGGAACCCTTGCGGGCAAACGCGGCTCAGCCTGCGCATGCGCGCGCCGGTGACGTTCCCTTTCGCATCGGCGAAAGCGCCGGACTCCAGCTCGATGTCCGCGTTCACCACCAGCTTCTGCAAATCCCGATCGAGGATCTCCCCGCGTTTGGGCGCCACCACATTGCGGCGGATGCTTTGGCTGGAAGCCATCTCCTGGTAGTAGCCGGACTTCACCACCTGTACCCAGGCCACGCGCGCAAGCATCCCTAACCAGGCGATCGCCAGCAGGAAGCCAAGGGTCAGAATCCTTTTATTCGCCATGCGCCCTTCCCCGCTTCCAGTCCCTTGGCATCCGCGTCCTTGACAATCGACCCCGCCTGGGCCACCGTCTCTGAACCCCCCACCGCCGCGGAGGCAAGATCGGCCCTGGCGGCTCCGGCATCGTTGCCGGCGGCATCGCTTTCCAGGTAAACCAGCACGGGTGCATTCCCGTATTCCAATCCAAACCGGCCTTTGGCCATGGCCTCGATGCGGGAAAGTTTCTTGAGCCCGCCCACGGCTATCTCCAGCAAGGCAATGTCATTCTGCAGCTGCACCGTCTGCTTGCCTATCCTGACGGTGGACATGGAAAGCCGGACATAGGCGTTCTGCTTCCACACGTGCGCCACCAAAATGCCGGCCAGGCACAGCACCAAGCAGAACAGCCCCACCACCGTACGCAGCTTGAGGCCCTTCATACCTTCTCCATCACCCGGAGCTTGGCGCTCCGCGCGCGCGGATTCCGGTCCCGCTCCGCATCCGTGGGTAAGCCGGGCTTGCGCAGCACCTTGCGCAACCTGCGATGGTTGCTCCCGCACGTGCACACGGGCAGGTTCTGGGCGCAGATGCATTCCTTCTCGAACTCGGCCAGCGTCTCCTTGACCATACGGTCTTCCACGGAATGGTAACTGAGCACGCATAGGCGTCCGCCCTTGCGCAAGCGGACGACGGCGGCCCGCAGTCCCTTTTCCACCTGTCCCATCTCGTCGTTCACTTCCATACGGATGGCCTGGAACACCCGCGCCAGCAGGGAATTGCGATTATCGTCGCGGATTCCCGGAAGTTTTTCCACGGCCTTGCGGATCAAATCGCTGTTCAGCCCGTCGCCCCGTTCCACGGCGGCCAGGATGTTGCGCGCCAGGCGTTTGGCTTCCACTACGTCCGCATTGCGGCGCAGCACGGTGGCAAGCGCATATTCGTCCCAACCGGAAATCAGATCGGCGGCGGCGGGCCCCTCGGGACCCATGCGCATATCGAGCGCGGTGCCGGGAGTGAAGGAGAAGCCGCGCTCCTTGGCATCCAACTGCCGGGAACTCACGCCCAGATCGAATAGCGCTCCGGCCAGGCTTTCGGGCGCGCAGAATTCCGCCAGCCGGGAAAATTCCGCGCGCTGAATCCGCACCCTGGGGTCGTTCGCGAATGTCGCCTGGTTTCTGGCCACTGCTTCCATGTCCCTGTCCAAACCCAGCAGGCCGCCATGCGGCCCCAACTTTTCCAGGATCCGGGCGGAGTGCCCGCCGCCTCCCATGGTGGCATCCAGGTACAGCCCATGAGGATCCGTCACCATCTGCTCGACAATCTCATCCGCCATCACCGGCAAGTGGTAACCGTGGTCGGCCCGCGGTCCACGTGAAATCGCCGGCTTGCGGCGCGGGGCCTGCTTGCCCATCAGAACCAGTTCTCGAATTGCTTTTCCTCGTCAGGAGAGATCACTTCGATCTGCTGCGCGAATTTCTCCGGGGCCCACAGGCGCACCCGCTTTCCATCACCCACGAAAGTCACTTCGCCGGAAATGCCGGCATAGCTCATCTGTTCGGAGGTCAGCGAAATGCGGTTCTGCCCGTCCAGTAAGGAAAGCTTGGCCATGGACGTGATGCGCGTACGGAACTTGGAGACTTCGGCGCCGCGACCCAGACTCTCCAGATATTGGATGTAGTTGTTCCATTCGTATACCGGGTAGAGCGCCAAGGTCCGGCCTTCCGCCATCGTCACTACCACTTGGCCCCCCGCTTCCTCTTTCAGGATCTTGCGGAAGTCCTTGGGGAAATTCGTGCGACCGGTGGCGTCCATCGCCACCGTTGCCTTTCCGATGAAGGACTCTAATTTGATTGTGTTCTTTGCATCAGCCATTGTTAACCAATTTTACCCAAAATCTACCATAATTACCCCTAAATAAACAAGAAATCATCAAGGAAAAAAATCCTCCCCTGAGTCTCAAAAAGCTGTATTGGCGCGGTTCAAACGTGGGTCGGTTTGTCTTGTTTGAAAAGGTAACGACCATTAAATCATGGACTTAACCAAAGCGAAAAAGAGAAGCGGGGAACGGTTATTTGGAGAGCGCAGGCAAGATACTAAGAAGGAATAATGCCCGCATGGGCAGTCAATCTAAATCCCATTTTTTCCTGAGCAGCCAGGAACAGGATAGGAGCAGGAGGATTAGGGCGCATTGCAACGGGGTGTTATACAGGGGGGTGGAAACCGTTGTTTCCATGCGGATCTGGGCAGCGGGAAGCCTGGGTAACATAGCAGTTACCTGGGGAGAGCCGCCGCCGCCGGTAGGGGGGGCAAGAACGGCTCCGCCCGAACGAGAAGCCGCGTCCTGCAAGGCCGGCACATCGAAACCGATGCGGCTCAATTCCAACGCCGCTTTGGGAGCCGCTTCCAGGGAGTCGCTCCAAAGCGTTTCCGATCCGGATCGCAGGCGCAAAAGATAGGTTCCGCGGGCAAGTCGCAAGGATTTGATCCTGATCGTCCCGGCTTTATCGGCGGCTCCCGCCTTTACCCCATCGGCTTGCGGCCATTCCCGCGCATATCCGGGACCGCCGGAGACCGAGAAAACCGCCGGCCCGGACCTGGCTCCCTCCGCCGGAACGATCACCTCGATGTCGAACGGGACGCCTTCGTAGCTCCGTAACGGCCGAGTTACCTTAACGGTTCCATCGTCCGTTTGGGCCAGCATCGCCGCCGCCTTGACGTAAGCCGCGATATTTTCCCGGGCACCGTAGTCCCCTTGGGCGTCGAAGAGCGTGGTCCAAAGGGCGGGAAGCCCGAAATAGAAGGCCTTTTTCCCTTGTCCCAAAGCGATTCGCCCCATCAATAATCCGCGTTTCCCGTCTTCCGACAATTCCACCCAGGCTTCCCCGGCGGCCTCCGGAGCTTCCATTCCTTCCGGCGTGAGGCTTTTCAGCCGGGCTACCTCCACCGGGAAGGCGTCGGCGGCCTGCCTGCCCACCGTGATCTCGGCCGCCGGCGTAAAAATGTGCCGGGACGGATTGGGCAATCCCGCAACCCGCAGGTTACGTACCGATCCGGGCCGGGAATACACCACCACCTTGGCGGGAGAGGCCAGCAGCCAGGCCATCAATCCGCCCGCGCCCAGCGAAGCGGACTCGATCCAGACCTGGTCTTTGGACGTCAATCGCAGGCGGGCCAGATCCTCGGCGCCGAAAAAGGTAACGCGCGTGCCTTCCCAGGCTTGCAGAATCCCCAGCATGCCTTTTTCATCCAAGCTGCGAACGGGGCGGAAAACATGGATGTCCCGCGCGGCGCGGCCCTGAGGGAAAGCAACCGCCAACGTATCGTTATACTTATCGAAGTCGGCATCGGGATTGCCCGGTTGCAGTACGGCCCGCAGAGGAGCGCCGGCTTCCAACGCCGATCGATCCGGATTCCACGTGAAACGGATTTTCTCCCCGGCACCGGTCGGGACTATCCCCCCGCCGTCCGCATCGGGGGAAGGGGATGCCTTCGGCTTGTCGGGGAGTTTCCGGCCTGGGAAACTCCGGGCGGAAAACTTGCGGGCCAGGATCGTTTTATTTCCCTGCAACAGCCGTATGGAGACTTCTTCCGCCGCCTTGCCTACCGATAGCCACGCCACGTCTACATCCACGGACCGGCCCGCCCGAGCACCCGCGCCGGCTTGCCCGCCCGTACCATCAGCCGCAAAGGATAGCAGCGCCGTTTCCGGTTGCACTTCCGCGATCGAGTCGCAGGGAACCACCACGGGATAGACAGGAACCTTCCAGGCCGCCGCGGCCCTGCCGGAATCCAGGTTGGCCCGCCCATCGGAAAAAAGAAAAGCGCCCTGCAGATTGGGGATGGCGGCCGAATCCACGAAATCGGCGAGCGCACCCAGGCTGGTCAGGAAAACGTCCCCCTCCGGATTTACGGAGGCCCGGGGACGGCCGGCTTTGGCGAATCCGGAAACCGGCCAGGCCGTTTCCGCGAAATCGATCACGCGCACGTCGAACTTGCGAGCGCCGTAGGCTTGGATCAGGGCCTGCTCGAAATCCCGGTAACGCGCGCCGGCTCCCAGGTATGCGCCCGCGCGGAAGCTGGCGCTTTGATCGCGGAGGATGAGCACGGCCGGATTATGGAAGGCCACCTCATGGCGGCGCAGCTCCGGCCCGGTAAGCGATGCCGCCAATAATATCAGCGCGGCCGCTTGCAGGGCGAACAGGATGCGGCGGGATCCGGAAAGGCCCCCGCGGGCGAAACCGGCGTATTGACGCCACAGGATCCAAAGCCCCGGCGGGACGAACAGCAGGTACCAGTGATTACCGGTAAGATGGAGGGAGTACATACCTCGGGGTCAATCCGGGGACACGGAAAATTGAAAATTGCGATTTTCAATTTGCAAAAGAATACTCTTCCCCTACTCCGGCTTCAACCGCAGGATCGTGTGCCTGGCCGCCTTTGCCAGCTTGGGATGATCGAGGTTGTAATGAAGCCCGCGCGACTCCTTGCGCTTGCGGGCGCTTTGGATGATGAGCTCCGCACAGAGGGTCAGGTTGCGGAGTTCGATCAGATCGGGCACCATGGAAAAGGACCAGTAATCCTTTTGTATCTGACGGCTGATGACTTGGAGGAATTCCTCCGCGCGCGCCAGGCGGAAATCGCTGCGGACGATGCCCACGTAATGCCACATGGTGGATTTGATGGTTTCCAGGGAATGGCTGTAGATGATGGTTTCCGGGGCCGGTTTCAAGGCGAAGTTGTTCCAACTCTTGAACCTACTGCGCGCCGGTTTCGGGGAGGGATGGGCCACGATATGCGTCAAGGCCCGATCCGCGAAGACCACGCCTTCCAGCAGGGAATTACTCGCCAGGCGGTTGGCCCCATGCACGCCGGTGCAGGCGGTTTCCCCCACCGCGTACAACCCCGCCAGCTCGGTCGCCGAATTCACGTCCACCTTTACCCCGCCGCACATGAAATGCGCGGCCGGCACCACCGGAATCCATTGCTTGGATATGTCCAGTCCCATCTCCAGGCAATGCGCGTGGATGTTGGGGAAATGTTTGGCCAGTTCCGTCCTGCCGATGGAGGTAACGTCCAGGTAAACGCAGGGTTGCCCGGTGCGCTTCATCTCCGCGTCGATGGCGCGCGCCACGATATCCCGCGGGGCCAGCGACTTCATGGGATGCACCTTGTCCATGAAGGGTTCGCCGTCATGGTTGCGCAGGATGCCTCCGTGCCCGCGCATGGCCTCCGTGATCAGGTAGGTGGGTTGGCCGGGATTGTACAAGGCGGTGGGATGGAACTGCATGAACTCCATGTCCTCTACAGCGGCGCCGGCGCGGAAAGCCATTGCGATGCCGTCCCCGGTGGAAACGGAATCGTTGGTGGAATGGGCGTATATCTGCCCCACCCCGCCTGTGCAAAGCACGCTGGCGCGCGCCAGGAACAGGTCGATTTTATCCGCTTTCACGTCCAAGGCGTACAGCCCATAGCAACGCCGCGGTCCGGACTCCCGCTCGCCTTGTCGCAGGTGCTTTTTAGTCACCAAATCGATGGCCAGGTAATTTTCCAGGATCGTCACGTTCTTATGCCGGGAGGCCGCTTCGATCAGGGCGCGCTGGATTTCATGGCCGGTGAGATCGTCCGCATGCACGATGCGGGAGCTGGAATGGCCGCCTTCCCGCGCCAGGTGGAAGGGAATGCTTGCCCGCTTGCCCTTGGAAACGGAACCATGCTTGCCCGATGCCAGCGTGAAACGTACGCCCCATTCGACCAGATCCCGGATGGCCTGGGGCCCTTGATTGACCAGGATGCGGACCCGGTCCTCCCGGCATAAGCCCGCTCCGGCCGTCAAGGTGTCCTGAGCATGCCTTTCCACGGAATCGCTGGGATCCATTACGGAAGCGATTCCCCCCTGAGCCAGGTTGGTGGAGCCGGACCAGCTCAACTTCTTGGTCAGGACCAGGACGCTGCCATGCGCGGCGGCTTTCAGAGCGAAGGAGAGGCCCGCGATCCCGGACCCGACTACGATGAAATCATATACGGGCATGCGAACTCCGCCTTTGATCGTGATCGGGAAGGATCAGGTCCGGTTAAGGCTCATCCAGGCCGGTCGAAGGGTCGACCGGATGCGGCCAAATATATAAATTTAAGCCGCAAGGCCAGCGATGCGCTGGTAAAGACGCGTTCCGCCTTTGACCGGCGTGGCGATGGATCATTGAGGCCGGATCCCGGCCAACTTAGGAATGGAGCTCTCCGCGATGACTTTGGAATGGATGAAAAAGCAGGCCAAGTGGGTGATCGGCATCTTCGGGATTTTTATCCTCGGGGGCCTGGTCATGATGGATCGCGCAGGCAGCTATCGCAGCGATCGGCATCATAATATCGTGGGCAAGGTGAACGGCGAGGAAATCCCCACCGAACGCTTCCAGAAGGAGCTGCAGAACTATGTGCGCGGCCAGGAAGCGCAGAATGGTAAAGCTCCGGAAGGGTTGCAATTGGCGCAGATCCGCGAAGGGCTTTTCAACTTCAAGGTGCAGACCATCCTGATGGAAAAGATATTCGAGGACTACCAGCTCCACGCCTCCCGCGAGGAAATGATGGACTATATAGTCAAGCATCCCCGGGAAGTGGCCGGACACATAGCCAGGTACAAAGGCTATGAAGAATTGCCCCCATTCCTGGCGGACTCCTCCGTCGATCAGGCCCGCTATGAGAACTGGCTGGCGCAGGATTCCATCTACGATCGCTACTCCATGCGCGAACTGGAGGAACAGCTCCGCACTTCCGTGATCCCGCAGATCCAGCTGCAACAGATCCTCAAATCCCAGATCCATCGCACGCCGCTGGAAGAAAGCTACACCGTGGCCACGCGGGAAACCAAGGCAAAGGTTAAATACTACCGCGTCTCCATCGACTCCTTCCCCGTCAATGCCGATAAGTACAAGGACGCGGATCTCAAGGCTTATTACGAGGCGCATCCGGACAGCTTCTACTTCCATGACGATGCCGCCAGGCTGGCCTACGTCAAAATCCCCCTGAAGCCTTCCCACAACGACAGCACCTTGATGGCCGACTTCGCCAAAGAGCTGAAGGAGCGCATCAAGGGGGGCGAGAAGTTCGCCGATCTGGCCAAAGATTATTCCAACGATCCGGGAAGCGCGGAAAAAGGCGGCAAGCTGGATGGCCTGCGCGGCCGAGAGGCTTTCGATCCCGCCTTCGCCAATGCGGCTTTCGCCCTCAACCCCGGCGACATTTCCGATCCGGTGCTCACCCAGTTCGGCTATCACATCATCCTGCTTCATGACAAGAAGAAGGTCGATAGCGCCGAAAAGATCGAAGTCAGCCACATCCTCCTCAAAGTCTCCGCCGGAACCGAAACCATCGACAGCCTGATGGGCGAAGCGGACAAGATCCGCACCGCCGCGCAGAAGAACGGCTTGGAACCGGTAGCCAAGGACTTCAAGCTGAACGTGGAAAAGACTCCCATCTTCGAGAAGAGCAACCTTTCCCCCTTGGGAGGCGGCTATGTGCAGGGCGCCAACTCCTTCGCCTTCAGCCAGTTTGAAGCCAAGGAAAAGATTTCCGAAGCCCTGCAATCGGATGACGGCATTTACCTCTTTCAGCGCGACGCGCAATTCGACAAGGGCCGCAGCTTCGAGCGCGCCAAACCGCAAATCGCAAACACGCTCGTCCGGGAAGAGAAATTGGGCTTGGCCAAAAAGGAACTCGAGGCCCAGAAATCCGCCATCGCCGCGGCTCCGGATGGGGCCCTGCCGCCGCATCTGGGCAAAGCGGTATTGGATAGCACTGCGGCGGGAGCCATTTCCGCTGACAATTGGCTGGCGGGCTTCGGCTACTCCAGCCCTCTCCTATTCAAAGTATTCAACCAGCCGATAGGCACTTGGGGTTCCGTCGAAGCAACGGAAATGGGAGCGGTCATTGCCAAGGTGATGGAAAAGGTGCCTATGTCGGACGCGGATCTGGCCATGAAAGTCCAGGCGCAAATGGCACAGAACGACCAGTACCAGGTATCCGGCATCTACCAGGAATGGGTGGCAGCGTTGCCCAAATCCGCGAAAGTGCAGAACACGATGGATATGGTATTCCGTAATTAGGGGTATTGGGGCATCCTAGGCCCCCCAACAGGCCATGGGCCAAAGCTTGCGCCACAACGACGGTAAACGGATTCTTCCCGGCGCAGCTTGTCCGAGATCGGTATCTTGGTAATTTAAGGGAACGATGAAAAAGCTTATCATACTGACCTTGATCAGCTTCGCCTTGGCAGGCCTGGGAAATGTTTTCAGCAAGAGTTTATCCCTGGGCTCGCCGTCCATGTCCTCTTCCGGGTGGGCCATGTTCAAGGAACTTTTCCACTAGCACTGCCCCCCTATCTCCTCCCAGCCCGGGACATGTTCCAGGGGTTACGCTACTTTCCGTCCTCGATTCGTGATTTCAATCCTCATATTTTAGCTATTAGCGCTTTCCCGGTTCCGGGAAACCCGTTAGCCCCCGCACTTTGCTGTTGGCTTTGAAGTGTACCGGCCGTTAAGATTAGCGAGGTTATAACCCCTAGAGGCAAATTGGACTCCAAAGGAAATATTCTGATTGTTGATGATGAACCGTCCATTTGCACGGTTATCTGCGATTATCTGCGATTGCAAGGCTACAATTGCGCCAGTGCCAATGCCGTCGACTCAGCCATGCAAATCCTTCGGACCGTCCAAGGCGTGGACTGCATATTGTCGGATATCAAAATGCCTGGTAAGACAGGCATCGATCTTCTGCGGGAAGTGAAAAACAATTGGCCGGAAATGGCTGTGATCCTCTTTACCGGTAACGCCGAGATCCATACCGCCGTAGCGTCCATGCAGGAAGGCGCATACGATTTCATCCTGAAGCCCATCCAGCTCAAACAGGTGATCCACAGCATCACCAACGCGTTGGAAAAGAAGCGGATGAAATTGGAGCTGCTTAACTACCAGCGGAACCTGGAAAAGCTCGTCACCGAGCGCACCAACCAGATCAAGGATGCGATGCAAATGTTGGAGGGGTCCCATCTGGACACCATCAACCGCTTGTGCCAGGCGGCCGAGTACCGGGATGATGAAACCGGGTATCATGTTTTGCGCATCAGCAAATATTGCGAAGTGATGGCGCGCGGCGTCGGCTTGAGCCCGGAAGAAACCTGGTTGCTGAGCAAAGCCAGCCCGCTCCATGATATCGGCAAGATTGGCATCCCGGACTCCATTCTGCTCAAACCGGGACGGCTGACCGCGGAAGAGTTCGAGATCATGAAGAAGCACGCCGAAATTGGCGGACAAATCCTCAAGAACGCGAATTCGCGGGTACTGCAAGTGGCTGAAACCGTCGCCATGTCCCATCACGAGAAGTGGGACGGGAGCGGCTACCCCCGCGGCCTCAAGGGCGAGGAGATCCCGTTAATGGGACGCATCACCGCCGTGGCCGATGTTTTCGACGCCTTGACCATGAAGCGTTGCTACAAGCCCCCTTTTTCCATGGAACAATCAGTAGGCATTATCACCGAAGGCCGAGGCAAGCATTTCGATCCGCGCATGGTGGATATCTTCCTGGCCAACCTCCCCGAATTCGTATCCATTCAGGGGGAATATTCGGACAAGTGATCAAAAATAACCCGTCTTCGGGTACCTGAAGCAAAAAGCCCGAACTGAACTGTCTCCCTGACACCGGACACACACTTCAGGTAGATTTACCTGAGAATGGAGTCCAATGTCAAACGAGAAAAGACGTGCATTTGATGGGAAGTTCAAGGAGCGGGCCGTGGCTTTGGCCAAGGAGCGGAAAAATGTGGCCCAGGCGGCCCGTGAACTGGAGATCAGCGGCAGTCTGCTGAGAACCTGGATAGCTGCCGCCGAGACTGCTGAGGCCCGTGGTAAGGGACTTGCCGGAGCCTTGGAGGAGAAGCAGGAGCTTGAGCGACTTCGCAAGCGACTTGCCGAAGCCGAAGAGGAGCTCGAAATCATAAAAAAAGCGACGGCGTATTTCGCACAGGAACGACTCAAGAGAAATACGCATGGATCGAAAAAATGAAGGCCGAACATTCCATTGAACTGATGTGCCGGGTCCTCAAGGTGGGCCGCTCGGGATTCTATGAGTGGCGACAGCGATCGTTGCCCATTAAAGTCGAGCGAACCAAGCTTCGAGACGACATCAAAAGGGTGTTCTTGGAGAGCCGAAAAACCTATGGCCACCGCTCCGTCAGGGATGTCTTGATCAAAGAGGGCATGCACTTCGGGCGCAAACTGATTTTGAGGCAGATGAAGGAAATGGCCCTGATACCAGGGCCTTGGAAGCCGTCTCCGTATTCCATTCTCAAAAAGGCGAGTGATCCCAAGGTGTGTAAACACCTGCTCCAACGGAACTTTTCGCCGCCGGGATTGAACCGGGTTTGGACGTCCGATATCACCTACATTTGGACGCGAAGCGGATGGGCCTACTTGGCGGTTGTCCTGGATCTGTATTCGAGGAAGGTGATCGGTTGGTCGGTGTCGGACAAGCCGGATACTGCGCTGGTGATTGCGGCACTCTCGCAGGCCTTGGTGAGCCGGAGTTACGTTCGAGGTCAACTCATGTTCCATTCAGACCAGGGTTGCCAGTACACTTCTGGGGAACTGTGCGGGTTCCTTCGTGATCGAGGCATTATTCAATCGATGAGCAGGCGAGGTCAGTGTTGGGACAACGCCCCGACCGAAAGCTTCTTCAGGACATTGAAAATGGAAACGGGATTGGCTAAAATCCATTTGTCCGGACCAGCGGAAGTTGAATCTGTTCTGATTGATTGGATAGAGACCTGGTACAATCGCATACGAAGGCATACATTTATCGG
>JANYDA010000033.1 GCA_025360005.1 Fibrobacteria bacterium | reverse complement strand
TTATTTCAGGAAGAGCTATTGAGTGGAGGAGTCGTGAAATAAATTCTTCAATTGGGTGAAATGCTGTCCAAATTCGCCTAGTCCATCCAACCGTAAAGTACCTAGTTTGATTATTTTCTAATTCAATTTCTCCACCCCTGTGCGAAACCACAAAGAAAAGAGAAATATAGATAAATGGGACAAGCACAACTGCTCGATATGCTTTAAATCTCGCTCTATACTTAATGAATACACCAATTGGAATAATAAAGAAAAAAATTAATTCAGATAAAATTATAGCTAGGTATAAAATCATTGCCGACCCCCTGGCAAGTCTGCCTCGCGGGTTATGTTTTCCTCCTCTACAAGCCAATCTGAATACGATGATGAATGGCTAGAAGTGTCTTGTCCAAGAGTGTCGTGATAAGCATGAAGGAGCTCATGTGCGAATGCCGCCTTAAATGTCCATGTACGATTCCCGACAGTATATGAATTGGCGCCACCCATTTGCATTTCTAAATCATAATCCACAGGCTCGTTCACATAGGCTCTATTCCAGGAATAATACGCTGCGGTTACCGGCGTTGTGTTATCACCTGAAAAATCTACAATATATATTTTTATTCCTGTTTTATGTCCGTAATTTTTTAGCTGCGTCATTACGGAAATCAGTTTACTCCCCGGTTCACCTTTGGTTTCAAATTCCAAGAGTGTGTCGCGATATTTTTGACTGTATGGTCCACGAAAAATAAATACATCATTAATGGACGCACCTGAAGGTACCTTCTTGGCCTCTTCTTTGCTATTCGATCCACAGCCACTTAAACTATAAACTACAATTACAATTATCGCCACAACAACCACGAATTCCGCAGCAGACATATGCCCGGATCTATCGCGCATATTAATTGGCGAAGAATTTCCATACCAATATAAATTAGGGTGAATCGGATCTTCCCACGTATCCATTGTCCAGAACCTCCCCCGATCCGTATCCACTGCGGGCGCCTGTCCATTTTCCCAGCCCAAGACCTTGTAACCGGCTATGCTGATAAGGACTTCCGGGGCTTCGCCGGCAGCGAAAAGGAACCAGATGGAGGCGGCTTGCCAGCTAGGCACATTTCCAGATGCGGACGGCCTGGCCGACGATGCTTCCCACGATGGCGGCCGATAGGACCGCAGGCGGCCCTTCCACCGTTGGACCGGCAACCGCCGATGTGAAAGCCGCCCGCGTGCGACCCGGCGCGGGCGCAGCCGCGCCAGCGGCAGCGCCGGGCTGATCTCCTCGGGGTGGAGCAGGGCGGGCATCCCAGAAGCCTGGAGCCAAGGCGGCGAAAGGAAGCAGTTGGCGGCGGCTTCCCGGACACCAGCCACCCTGGGAACCGTTGGGCAGCGATCCGGGCACCACGGGGCAGGAATTGCCCACCCCAGAGCCACGGACAGCCACGGGCAGCCACGGACAGCCATAAAAAACCGGACGGGATCGATCAGGCCGGCGAAGCCGGCGTGATCGGGACCGCCGGACACACCGGACCACCGGCCCACGCACGCGACGAAAAGCCCGGGCCGGTGTGCGGGGCGACCCCCGCCGCGATCACGGGCGGTGAGCCAGAGCGGCAGCACACGAAAGCGCCCGGCGGGGATCGGTGATCGATCCCCGCCGGGCGGTCTGGATTCAGAACGGTTGATCGAAATGCCAGCCGATGGCCACCATGCGGCAGACTTCGGCGGACAGGTCCGCAACGCAGCGGAGCGCTTGGCCAACCTCGGCGGTGGTCGCGTCGGGATCCAGGCGGTTCAGGGTCACCATCGCCTGGCTGTAGCGGGTGAAGAGTTCATCCGCAGCGACTTCGGCGCGGGATTTCGCATCCGAATCGGGGAATGGGGAATGGGGATTCATTGGCGGAATCACCTGGTGGTGGGGTTTTGAGTAGCGTGGCGGCATGTGCCGTTCTCCTTCGCGAAGGCGAGGGAGAACGGTACATGCCATGCGGAAAACACGGAAAAACACGGGCGAAGCTCAGCGCATGGCAGGGCCGGAGCCCAACGACGTGCCAATGACCCAAAGCGAAGCGACGGGCATTGGCGCGGCGTTGGGCCGTGACCGGCGGGAATCCATTCGCACAAGGAACTCTTATCCTCAGGATAACATTCTGGACGGTGAAATGCGGGCGTTTGGTGATGGGCAAGGCCGGGGCGCGGCCACGCGCCCGCCGCGCAGGTGACCGCGAAGCGGGCACCGGAGGCAAGGCCGCAGGCCGCGCAGGGCCAAAGGGCCCGGAGTCGCGCACGGGAGCCGCCCCCAGCCGAGAGCGGAGCGACGGCGTGGGGGCGGCCCCAACTGGCAGGACGCCAGTTGGGGGCGCGGTGGGGGACAAAAAGCTGCGCGGCAGGACGCCGCGCCACATTATTGAGCTGGGCGGGGAACGACCGTCCGCACCACGACGCCTATCGGGCGTACTCCGCTCCCGCATACGATGCCATGCCGGATGATCGATCCGATTCCCAGCGGGATGAGCCGGGCACGGGAAGACAGCATCGGCGCGGCCAGTGCCCAGGCTGCGGGCGAAGCCCGTAGCATGGAAGCACTGGGCGTGACGATGCGGCCGCAGACGGATGGCTCCGGACTTCTGATAACGTGCGTGGCACGATGCGCCGAAGACGGAAACCCAGCATCGGCGCGGGCCCCGCAGCGAGGCCCGGCGAAGCCCGCCCCGCGCACGCGCTGGCCGTGACGATGCGGCCGCAGACGGATGGCTCCGTGCTCCGGATAACGTGCGTGGCACGATGCGCCGAACACCATCACCGCCAAGCCGGGCAATCACGGTTGCCCGGCAAACCATTGGGCCAATGCCCGATGGATGATCCGGTGATGGGCGGCGAATTGATGGCTGGCCTGACCATCGGGGTCCGCAGAAGTCGGCCCCATCATCTGTTCCCAGGAATCCAACAGGCAACGCAGCGCGTGGCAGGCGTCCATATCGGGCGTGCTGCTGCTGATAGACGGCCTGGAAGCTGAATATTGGGTGGCTGGAATGATGATCGGGATTGGGATTGGGAGCGAGAGCGGGAGCGGGAGCGGGAGCGGGAGCGGGAGCGGGAGCGGGAGCGGGAGCGGGATCGTGGGTGGCGTGGTCATGGGAAGACCTCCTTCGGCTCCGCCAGGGCACGCACCGCCCGGTGCATGCCCTCCATCGATGGCAGGCCGCGCCCGCCCATATTTTCTTTTCGCTGCTGCTGGTCGGGCGGAACTTCACGCCACGTCGTCAGGCTCCGCAGTTTCCTGTTGATCGCTCGCCGCTGATTCCACGGGCCATGGCCCGCTTTCCCTCGCCGTCGGCATCGCTGGCGGCATCGCTGGCGGTATTTCTCTCGGCCTCGTTGGCGCTGCCAAGCGCTCCCGCGCCGCTACTTCCGCCGGATGGAACGCGGTGTGGGCCGCGATCAGGTGCCGGGTGCTGATCTGCGCATACCGGGCGGTGGTCAGCGGAGAGGCATGGCCGAGCATGACCTGAATCAAACGCAGATCGCAACCGCTCTCCATCAGCCCGCTGGCCATCGCATGGCGGAACAAGTGACAGCCGCCGCGCCTCGTGATCCCCGCCTGGGTCAGGTATTGCTTCACCCGGTCGCTGAACATGTCCATCGTGACGGGCCGACCGGTCGCCGTCAGAAACAGCAGCCGTTCCCGCTCATCCCGCACCCAGTGCGGCCGGACCTCGACCAGATAGCGATCCAGCCAGCCCCGTGCCCGCGCACCCAGCGGGGCCAGTCGCTCCTTGCGGCCTTTGCCCAGCACCCGCACCACCCCCGCCACGCCATCAACATCATCCCGGCGCATGCCGAGTAATTCTTTTCGCCGCAGACCGCTGGAATACAGGATTTCCAGCATCGCCCGGTCCCGCAGGCCCTCCAGCATCGACAGATCCGGCTGGGCCAACGTCCGCTCCGCCTCGGTCGCGCTCAACGCTTCGGGGATGCGGTTGATCACCTTGGGTGCCTCCAGGTCCGCCGCTGGATTGGATGCCGTCAAACCCGTTCGCACCGCGTAGCGGAAGAACGCCGCCAAGGCATGCACCGCGTTGGCCTGCGAAGCCGCGCCCAGCACCCGCCCGCCCCACCCGATCCGCACCGACAGATGATACTGGTACGCTTCCAGGACCGGCCTCGTCACCTGGGCCGCGTGGACCACTCCCCGATCCCGCGCCCAGGCGGCAAACGTCAGCAGGCTGCGGAGACGACCATCGATGGTGGTTTCGCTGAGCTGCCGCACCCGGCAGGCGCTGCGGAAACCCTCGAGCTGGCCGGCCCAGCCGGCCGGATCCGCCGCCACGACCGCCGGCGGCAACAGATCCCGGGGCGGGCCGCCCTGCCGACCGTTGCGCTGGGTGATGCCCCGGCGGGGGCCGCGCTGGCCCTGGTGCGGACCACGCTCGCTCATGACCCAGCCCCATCACCGTACGACACCACTGAATTCCGTGGAGCCTGGTACGCGAATTCGGAAATACCGGGCAAACCCCCATCAACGATGGGGTTCGTGCGGTATTTTACGGGGCTTTCATTTGCCCTATTCGGGTGGGCAATCCCCGGGCAAACCGGGGCAAACTTGGGCAAACTGGGAATCGTAGTGGTGGTTTCTGGCTCTTTTATGCTGATTTCGTCGCTGCCTGTTGACGCCACCACCGGTACGATGTTCGACGGGGGCGCTGGTGCTGGTGCTGGTGCTGGTG
>JANYDA010000044.1 GCA_025360005.1 Fibrobacteria bacterium | reverse complement strand
GAACCGGTTGGAAAGGCGCTCCAGATCCTCCTGGACCATTTCGATGCTCTTGGAGGCCAACCGCGCCTTGATACGGGCCAGATCCAGGGTGGCCATCTTTTCCCATTCCTGCTTGTTGGTACGGGCGGCGAGCGAATCCTTGTAATCGTTCATCTCGCCGTAGAAACGCTGGGAAGCGCGGCCCACGTTGGCCATCAGCACTTTGAAGAAATCGTCCTCGATCATTCCGCCCTCGCGCCCCGGTTTGGCCAGTCCGATGCGGAGGCGGTATTCCGAAAGCAGGGCGAAAGCGTCCTCCCATCGCTTGTTCAATTCCTTCTGCACCAGCACCAGGCGTCCGATGCGATCCACGTTGTCCTTGAGGAGCAGGTCCACCATATCCTGGTTGGGGGTTTCCTGGAGCATTTCCTTGGCGATGAAGTAGGCATCATCCAAGGGCTTTTCCAGCTCCACCACCTGCTTGCGAGTGCCGGCCAGATTCTTTTCCAGCACATCGATCATCCTGTCCAGCCGAACGTCGTCCTCGGGACCCAGATGCGTGACGCGGGTGGGATACAACTGCAGATCGCGGAAATCCTGCCCCATGTATTGGAGCCGTTCCAACTCCTCGAAAATGAGCCGCAGTTTCCTCCGCTCTTCGCGCAAACGATTCACCATGGCGTCGGCCTTGGACCAAAGAGCCTTATCCGCGGCGGCGGAACCGCTCGCGGAAGGCATGTTTGGTCCCAGGCTGCCGCTGGCGGGCGCGCTGAGAGCGAATAGAACCAGGAGCAGCAGCGGTATCAGCCGCCGCCGCATCCTAGTTGAGATCGACGGCTTTACCATCCGCCTCCTTGCGTCTTTCTTCCAATCTCCGCTTCCTTTCCGTTGCGTCCGATTCCTCCGCGTCCGTGGCCGGCTTGGCCAGGGTCGACTCCAGATCCACCCGCTTCCGCTTGTCCGCGTACCGACGCAAGAGGAACGATCGGTACAATTCGCTGGAAGGCTGGGAGAACCAGAACGGATATCTCACCAGCCAGAACACTTTCCATTGGGGGAAGAAGGGCGAATAACCGTCCGTGGCCCCGTCCAGGCATTTGTTGTTGACGTTGTCGCAGGGACCCAACTGCGGGCCTCTGTCCGAGCTCAACAGCCAGGACATACCGGCTTGCAGCTCCAAGCCGTTCTTGTACTTGAGCTTGGCTCCGGAATTGATGTAGATCGGCGTTTCCAGGTAATGGACGTCGAAGGTCTTTCCCACCATGCGGAAGCGCGTATAATCCCCGCCATCCTCCCCGCGCAGGTCCGCGCGGATCTTGTGGGCAATCTGGGCCGCAAAAGGCTGGGCCTCCACCTCCGTGAAGAAATCCGTGTTGAAAGTCTTCAGCTCCAGGCCCAGCGACATGGGAATGATGGAGAAATCCTGCTGCGGGATCTTCAACTTGGTCTTGCTGGCCTTGGCCCTCCCGGCATTGTCGTCGTTGATGTAGGAGGAGAACTCCCCTTCCCAGCCCAGGTTCCCGTAAAGCTTGAACGGGAGCCAGGAGGAGAGCTTGATCAACTCCAGGTCCGCCGATGTGGTGAACTTCCAGCTGTTGATGGTCCCGCCGTTCCCCAGGATGAACCCTTCCGGCCCGAAGCCTTCCGTCTTGTAGCGGAAACCGTTGGAAGGGAAGTAGCTCATCATCGTCTTCTTCGCCTCCACCGTCTGGGAGATTCCCAGCAAGCGGATGGATTTGTTGTCCGGCGTGGTGATTTTGGCCCGCCCGTACAGGTAGCCCGGCTGTAACACGTAGGTTACTGCATTGATCCCGGCCGCCAGATCCAGGTAATCCGTCAAGCCATAGTTGAGTTCCGCATGGGGCAACAAGGGCGGTATTTTCTGCGCCGCGGCGTTGTCCCACAGGAAGGTCCTCCCGAACATGGTGAAATGCAGGTTCCCCGCCCCCGCCGTCGAGGACGAAACCGTGGTGCTCAGGCCATCCTGCCGAGAGCGCAAAGCCTGCGCTACGGCCGACTGCGCCAAGGCGAGCGCCAAGCATGCGCCTGCGACCCGAATCTTCGTTGCGCGCTTCATTCCAACAGCTCCTCGATCTGCTTCAGTTCTCCTCGGATCTGCTTGCGCTTCTCCGTGACTTCGCCTTCCGTGTCGTCCAACACCCCTTGCAGGATGTCCTTTCCATGCGACCCTTTCCGGTCCTCCAGGCTGATCTCATCCAGCTTCAGCCCCGCGGGACCGCTGCCGGAATCCTTCTGCGCCGTCTTGGGCGCGGGATTCTTGGCCGCCAGCTCCCGCAAATGCTTACGCTGCTCCTCGTTGAAGATGAGCGCGCGCATGGCTTCCGCATGGGTCTCGGTGAAGACCAGCGGCGCCTCCACGCGCAGTTCCAGCTTGGGTGGTTTCCGCACTTCCTGGCTGTAGAAGGAAATGGGATGGGTGGGATCGAAGCTGAGATCCGCCGTAAAGGCGAATCTGTCCCCGAAGGTCGCGCGGTACCCCAATCCCACGTCGAAAAACGTGGGCAGGAAATCCTTGCCCGGATCGGGATTGAAGCGGGTGGCCAACGGCTTGTAGAACATCGCGGATCCGCGCAGGTAATAACCCTTGCGGTAGCCCTTGTATTCGGCCGCTACGCGCACCTGGTGCTGCGAATACGCATGCGCCAGGCGGTAATCGTCCAGCCCCGAATAGTTCAGGTAGAACTTCACCGGCAGGGAATTCGAGATCTTGATCCAATCGAGATCGGCCATCACGCTGAAGTACAGCAGCGGATCGAAACCGGGCGTGGTCGCCCCGCGCGAGTAGATGTCCTCCTCCGTGGACAAGGTCGCGTTCAGGCTGGCGCCCAGCCCGAACACACGCAGGTCATCGTTCCCGGGCAAAGTGAATTTCAGGCGCGCCGTGGTGGCTCCCAGCTTTTCCCCGTCCCAGGGAACGCTTTCCACCTCCAGATGCAGGAAATTCGCGAGACCGATGGCGGCCCCGATGTTAGGCACCAACAGTAAGTCCCTCTGCAACTTGTTTCCAGACCCGTACAGCTGGCGGAAATCGTTGCGATAGACCGAATCGACAGACTTGGACAACACGTCGTTGGCCACCGGCCGGATACGGAAGTAAGAGCTCATTCCCCCCGTAACCCAGATGTCACCCAATCCCACGGTATTGGATGCCAGCACTCCCGGGACGCCTTCGGCGCGGGATCGCATCTGGGCAGCCATGGCACTGTGGGCCAGGAGTCCGAGCAATACGAGAGCGGAACCGATCTTACTCATCGTTTACCGGCCTCAACGTATCGGGCTTGAAGGTTTTGCCTTCCTTCTTGCGTCGTCGTTGGTGTTCCCGTATGTGTTCTATCTCGTCGAGCGAGAACAAACGCCATCCGCTGGCGTTGGTTCTGAAGCCCGCGAGGCTGGGATTTTCTTCCAGCCAGCGCTTCAAGGTCGAGACGGAGACGCGCAGCGCCTTCGCCACCTGACCGGTGGTGTGATAGGGTTGATGATTGGATCCGTTCAGGCTGTACATCTGAACCTCCTATTTTGGGACGTATTCAGATCGTACGGGGTGGAAGGCATAAGGCCGTAATTTTCCAAGGGGTTATGCTACCCGGGAAACCTGCCGGTTACCCGCGGATAACGCCCCCCGGCAAGGCCACCCATGAACGGTTCGCGAAGCCGCCAAGCAAGGGGCAAAACATGCCGTAAGGGAAACCCCCAGGCAAAGCGGTATAAATGGCGCCAAAAACCCGATTTCCCGCCCCTCCATCGACCTCTCCGGAAACGCCACCGCGAAACTCGTCGCCGGCCGGCGCCCGTGAACGGCCGGGGCACGTTTCCTGGCCCGCGGAAACACGGGTTCGGCCCCCCGATGGCCGGGCCCAATCCCGCGAACTCCGCAAAGAGCGAAAGTGCTTGCCTCCCGGGGGGCAATTTGGCCATGATGTAGCGGGCCCGAGACGGCCCGCAAAATTCCAATCGAGGTGACGCTGCCTATGCGCCTGCAACTTCCGGTATTGACAATCTCTTTCACGGCCGGCTTGGTGATCCTGTCATCGTCCTCGCTGCGCGGCGAGGAAAATGCTACGGGCAAGGTCTCGGAAAACCTTTTCGAGATCAGCAAACCGCATATGAAGGATCCTTTCCGCTGGCCCAGCATCTGGAGCCTTACGCCGCAGGCGGGCGACCCGGGTGGAATGCTATCGTGGCGGAAATCACATAATTACAATTACGGTTCCGAACCCAAATCCGCGGAGGAGGAATCCGCCAAGCCGAAGAACGACTGGAGGGCCAGCGAAGAACGGCGCACCCGGGCCTATATGAAAAAGGTGGGACCGCTGATGCCGTCGGCCCTGCAAACGATGCCGTCCGGCGAGGATACCGGCAAGCCCGTGAATGCGGCCCCCGTTAAGCATTACCTTTCACAGGCCGTGATCCTGACCACCCCGTTCCTGACCGAGCCGGGAAACGGAGGTTATTTCCCGCATGAATGCAAGCTCCGTTACAGCAATTCCAATGAATCGGAAATCCTGCAATTGTTCGATGAAGTGGTGCTTTCCACGGGCCAGGAATCCGGTGTCAAGGCCGGCGATTTGTTCCGCATCTATCAGTTGGGGGAGGAGTACCGCACCTACGCCTCCGGCCGCGCGCTGGGCCGGTTGGTTGAAACCAACGGCATTGTCGAGGTCACCCGCGTGGGCGCGAAATCCTCCGTCGCCCGGCTGGTGAAATGCTACGGCACCATTTCCCGCGATTCGCGCGCTTGCCCGCTGACTTCCCCGCCGGAAGTCGCCGCCACGGGATACACTCCCGCCACGGACAATAAATTGGCCGCCCAAGTGGTGTGGGTGACCGCGCAGCAGCAATTCCCGCAGCCCTACTCCTATGCCATCGTGGACAGGGGCACCGTCAAAGGCTACCGCTTGGGGGACATGGTGCTCTTTTTCAACCGCAATGATGGCCGCATGACCGATAAGGTGCTGGGGAACGGCATAGTAGTGAGCGTGGGGGACAAATCGGCCACCATTCTCATCCGCGATCTCTACCCGGGGATCATCAACCGTGGTGACTATACCGTCGTCATCCAGTCCACGATCATGTGATCGGATGCGGGGGCCCCGGTTTTCGGAGGGTTAAAGGGTCCTTCGCTTCCCCGAATCCTCCGGATTTTATAGTTTTCCTTTGCATCGTGGATTAACGGGCCGGCAAGGGCCGTCAATCGGCTTTCACCCATACCTATGACCACCTTTCTCCTGAATTTCCTTTACAAGCTCGCTATCGATAAGCGCACCCAGGAGCCGCGCAAGGTGCTCTTTTTCCTGCTATACTACGGAATCGGTTCCTTCGTGACCTTCATCGTTTTCACCATGGTGCTGCTGTGCCTTGAGGTTTACGATTTCCCCTTCGCCCGCAATCTCATCTACCGGCAATTGGGCGAACCGGTGCTGTTGGCCTTGGAATCGGTGCTGTTCTGACGCGGACTGGCCGGGCAGCAGCATGAACTTCTCCAAATACATCTATCAGATCTTCCTCCTCAGCATCCTGGTCCCGGGGTTGATTCTGGCTTACTTGAGTTTCCGTACGGTTAAGGACGAACGCATCCTGATCGAGAAATCGCTGGAAACCCGCAATGAGGAATTCGTGGACGCGATGCAGGGTGTGCTCGAAAAAACCAAGGCGGAAAAACTGGCCAGGCTGCAGGATCAACTGCAACGATCCAGTTCTTCTTCGGCCCCCGACAACTACCTCTTCCTGGCCACCGACCTGCTGGAGAATTCCCTGGTCCAATCGCTGGTGATTTTCCGGCGGGAGGAAATGGTTTTCCCGCGGCGCCTCGCCTTCGGCGACACTTTTTCAATGGCCATGGCCCAACCTGTTGCCGCCCCCGGGGCCATAGCCACGGGCGTACCCGCCGCGCCCATATCGGGTGACGGGGATGAAAGCCCTTCCGACTCCCTGGACCTGCCTCCCCGGGCGCAGGAAGCCATCGACGCCATTCAGCAGGAATACCGGATGGGCCGATACCTGCACGCCGTGCGCATGATCCGGATCTTCAGCCATGCCTCGGAAAGCCTGTTTTCCACGCGCGCGGGATCGCTTTACCGGTATGGCCTCTGGCTGATGGAGATCAAATGCCTCATCGCGCTGAACCTCACCGACGAAGCGGTGGCGCGCGGCCGCGATTTGATCCAGGCCCTGTTGCGCGGCAATGGTTTCTCCAACTACCATCAGGTCAAATTCTATCTCTCCGAAACCGTCAACCTTTTGACCTCGTTGGAAACCCTGCCCCGGGAGATCCGCGATTATTTCTGGTCCATCCATCAGCGATCGGAGATCTTCCTGGCGAATGCGGAGTTCGTCTCCCAGGAATGGAAAGCCAGCCCGGAGTACCTGATCCGCTCGCAGGCCCTGGATTTCCAGAATCCCATCCAGATCAACTATCTGGACGGCATCCCCTACCTCATCATCGGCTATCCCTGGCTGGACAAGGAGACCCGCATCATCGCGCGCCTCAACGAATCCGTTTTCAACGAGGCCATCGAAAGCGAGATCCTCCAGTCGAAGAAGAGCGCCTGGAAGACGATGGACTTCGCGGTGCTGAGCCAGAAGGATCAGGTGGTGATGACCACGGATTCCCTGGCGGACCGGCGCGTGGCCATGGAGAAGAACCTGGCCGGCGAATTCCCCGCCTGGAAACTGGTGATCTTCAAGATGAAGGACAGCGAGGTAATCGCGCTGGGCAGGCGCAAGCTGACCCTGCTCTACACCTTGCTGGCCTTCTCCCTGGCCGCGCTGCTGATCGGCTCCTTCTCCGTTCTGCAAGGGCTCAAGAACGAACGGAAGATGGTGCGCATGAAGTCCAACTTCCTTTCCGCGGTTTCTCATGAGCTCAAGACGCCGCTCACCGCCATCCGCATGTTCGCGGAGATCCTGGAGAGCGGCAAGCAGACGCAGGAAGACAAGCGCAAGAAATACGCTACTTTGATAGGCGAGGAATCCATGCGCCTGTACGGGATGATCGAAGGGATCCTGAATTTCACCAAGCTGGAGGAACGGCGCGCTAAGCTGAAGTTCGCCGATTTGGATCTGACCCAGGCGGTCCAGGATGTTTCCGGACTGATGGCGGGGGCTTACGATAAGGCCGGCATCAAGCTGGTCCAGACCCTGGAGCCGCAAACCTTGATCCACGGGGACTTCGATTCACTGCGCTCCGTGGTGCAGAACCTGCTGGAGAATTCCTTGAAGTATTCCAAATCCGGCGGCACGGTGCAGGTGTGCCTGGAGAACGCTCCCGACAAGGCCGTGCTGAAAGTCAAGGACCAGGGTATCGGCATTTCCGGTTCCGATCAGAAACACATCTTCGACAAATTCTACCGGGCCGGGGACGAGATGACCCGCAAGACCAAGGGCAGCGGCCTGGGCCTGGCCATCGTCAAGCAAATCCTGGATTCCCACCACGCCTCCATCAAAGTGAACAGCAAGCTGAACGAAGGCACGGAAATGGTAATAACCTTCCCCAAAGGCAAGCATGCATAAGATCCTCATCGTCGAGGACGAAGACGCCATCCGCATGGGTCTGGTCGACCTCCTGGAAATCGAAGGCTACGAAATCGACGTGGCCGTGGACGGCGAACAGGCCATGGACAAGGTGCGGGCGTTCCAGCCCAATCTGGTCATACTTGACCTGATGCTGCCCAAGGCGAGCGGATACGACGTATGCCGCTTCATCCGAAAATCCTTCCCGCACACCTTCATCATGATGCTCACGGCCAAGAACGAGGAGATCAACAAGATCCAGGGCCTGGAAATAGGCGCCGACGACTACGTGACCAAGCCCTTCAGCGTTTTCGAATTGATGGCCCGCATCAAGAGCATGCTCCGGCGCGTAGCCCAGGAGATACCGGCCGCACCCAACCCCGGCGATATCCTGGAATTCCACGACGTCCGCATCGACTTCCGGAAATACGAGGCCGCCAAGGCAGGCCGTTCCATCGAGTTGTCCGCAAAAGAGTTCCAGATCCTGAAATACCTTTCCACCCGGCGCGGGGAAGTGGTCACGCGTGAAGACCTGCTGCAAGCCATCTGGGGCTACTCAATCGAGAACATGCCCACCACGCGCACGGTGGACAACCAGATCGTGAAATTGCGCCAGAAGATCGAGACCGATACGGAAAATCCCCTGGTCATCAAGAGCGTGCGGGGAGTGGGATACAAGTTCGATCCACCTGAGGCGAAAGGGTAAGGATCCGGGAAAATGGAACCAGGGAGGATTGTAAATTGAAAATTGAAAATCGCAATATGCAAATCGCAATCGCTCTTCTCTTTTCCATTTCTCTTCCACAGGATCGCGATCTCAACTACAACCAGGAACAACAGTCCGTGGAATCCGCCCGCTACCTCTATCGCGTGGAGGGGGATGCGGCAACCGCGCGCGTCCGCTTGCTGGCCTTGCTGCAGGAGTCCCGTAACGAAGAGGTTAAGACGCAGGCGCGTTACCTGCTCGGCAGGATCCTGGAGCAATCCGGCCGGCGCGATTCCGCTTTGACGGTGTACCGAGAAGCCTTGGCCGGCAAGGGCCTGCAGCTGCCGGAGAAACTGTGGCTGTATAAGCGCCTGCTGGGGCTCAACCCGTCCTCAATCCGACCGCTGGCCGCGGACGTGAAAGCCGAGTCCGGCCCGGCGCGCGTGTTCCCGGGCAAGCTCGGCAAACGCACCGTGTACACGCTGGAATTCCGCGGGCCTCCGGACAGCCAATGGGAGCGGCCCAAGGAACTGGGCATCCAGGATGAGAACGGGGATTATCATCCCCTTGACTTGAGCCTTACCGGCCGGGAAGACGTGCTGGACGCGGACGCGGAACAATGCCTGGTGCTGGGACAGGAAACGCGCAAGGTGACTTTGCTGCCGCTCAAGGGCGGCAAGGGCATCGAGGTCCCCGCGGGAGGACGCGTGGAGGTGGGAAGCATTCTGGCCGGGGAACCCGGATCCTTCCTGCTGGTAGGCGCCGGCAACCTGCGGGTGTTCAAGGGGGGGAAGCCGTTTTGGGAAACCCCGTTGGAACAGGAAGGTTGCGCTTGGAGCAGCCCCCCCGACAAGTCCCAGCAAGGCATCCTGCAATGCGCCGACAACCAATTGCTTTTGGTCGATGCCCGCAAAAAGCTCTTAAAAGCCGTTACCGGGATCACGGATAAGGCCCTTCAGGTCTCATGGGAGGGCGACTACCTTGCCGTCCGATACATTGACCGCTTCGAGATCCGCAAGGGTTCGGCGTTCGAGATAGTCAAGTGGGGCCTCCCCAGCATGCTCCAGGAAAAACTGATCCTGGGCAACGGCCGCGTCTACCTCGTTACCGTCAAAGGCCAGGTGAAATCCATCATGCTGGAATCCGGCCAGGTGGAATGGCAACGCGACTTGCTCGCCAGCCAGGCGGTGGCCTTCGATAATGTCCTCTTCGCCACCACCTTCGCGCAGACCGTGGTCTGCCTGGACCTGCGCGGCAAACCCCTCTGGACCTATGAGTACGGTTGGGACAAAGAGCCGGCCCTGCTGCCGAACGAAGAGTGGGTGGTCTTGCATTATGGGGACGGAAAGCGCATCAAATTGAACCGCGAGTTGCTGCGGGTCACGGGGAACTCCGACGGGTTCAAGTTCCTGGAATACCGCGGCAAGGAAGCGGAGAAGGACTGGAAGGGCGCCTTGGCTTCGCTGGGGAACGTGCTCAACCTGGAGCCGGGCAACGGGGAAGCCTGGAAACTGCGCGCCGGGGCGTTGCGCAATTCGGGTGCGCAGAAACAGGAGCAAGTGCAGGCCCTGGTGGAAGCCTCGCGCTCCCAGAACACGCCCAACTGGGCCAATGGCCAAGTCCTGCACGGGCTGGCTGCGGGCCTGGGAGCCAACTGGGTTTGGAAGCGCCAATACGGCCCCAAGTTCTATCCCAACCTCATTCCCCGCAAGGACCTTTCCTTTTACCTGGAGAACGACAACCAGACGCTGGTGCTCCTCAATCATGAAACCGGCGATCTGGTGAACTCCTACCGTTTCTCGGAAGAGCTGGACATGAAGGTGGCCTTGTGGAAGAACGATACCATCTGCGTCAGCAGCCCTTCTCGCCTGTATCTGCTCTCCCCCACCCTCAGCACCGGAGGCCTGGGACAGTTCCCGCTGAAGAACCCGGTATGCCAGGCGCAAGCCGTGAACGGCGGATTGATCTACAGCGATTGGTACGGCGGGCTCAACATGATCGGACTTCCGGATCGCACCTTGCGCTGGGAACGGCAATTGGGCCAAAGCGGCCTCTACCTGGGAAAGACCAAGTCCGTGGAATATCTGGACGTGGTGGACCTGGAGGGAAGTTATTTCGCAGTGCAACCCGCTTCCGGGAAGATCGCATGGAGCCTAAGGCTGCCGCCTGGCACCATCACGGAAACCTTTTCCAACAAGGATTTCATCTATGCCGGATACAGCCAAGGCACCTTGATCGCCATCGACAGGGCGCGTCAGTCGATCGCCTGGAGCATCGATTTCGGAGAGCAGATCTTCAGCCTTTCGGGAAACCGCGACAATACCCTGGTGCTGACCACGGCCTCCAAGAAACTCGTATGCGTGCAGGCGGCCACGGGCGCCGTCCTTTCGGAAGTGCGCATCCAATCCTATCTCTTCAACCGTCCTACCGTTATCGATCACGGCTATTGGCTGGGCACTACGGAGCCGGCTTTGGAAAAACGGAATTTCAACCATGAATTGATCCTGAAATACAAGCTGCCCGATCTTCCCGGCAGCCCGATCCTGTTCGGGAACTCGATATTCATCGGGACCTTGGACAACTTCATCCTCAGCTTCCCTTCCTGAGGCGGGAGCGGGCCTTTCCCCATTACACCCGCAACGTATATTTTTAAGTATTAGCCTCGAAACCTTCCAAATCGGAACAGCAAAAATGGTGAAATCGCGATTCCTGGTGCCCAACCTCTTTACGGGCCTGAATTTCCTGCTCGGGATCTCTTCGATCCTGGTCATGCATGAAACCTTCACCAGCCCCAATCCGGGCCAGCCCATCCTGGGCTTTGCCAAAGCGCCCATGATCCTGGCTTCCTGGATGATCATCTGGTGCGTGCTGTTCGACAAGTTGGACGGCTTCGCGGCGCGCATTCTGAAAGCCTCTTCCGACTTCGGCGCCCAGTTCGACAGCCTGGCGGACATGGCCGCCTTCGGCATCGCCCCGGGATTCCTCGTCTACTTCTATATGCAAACCCTGGACTATGCCTGGTTTTCGGCGCATCGCCCCTTGATGATCATCTCCGTTTCCGTTTACATGTTATGCGCCTCCATGCGCTTGGCGCGTTATAACGCCATCGATTCGGAGGAACTGGTCAATTATTTCCACGGCCTTCCCTCCACCTTTGCGGGCGGCTTCATGGCCATGAACGTGATTCTCTACTCCAAGTATGAATTGGCGTGGAAGTTTCCGGGCAGCCTGCTGCTGCTTCCCCTGCTTCTCATATTCACGGGCATCCTGATGGTGAGCCCTTTGTACCTACCGAAATTGGTCAGCCGCCAGAATAAATTTTTCAACTTGATCCAGATCTTCAATATCATAATCGGCTATATCTGCGGCTTCGGAATGGTTTTCGCCGAATACCTCTATGTAATGCTCCTGCTCTACGGCATTTTCGGATTCGGGTTCGGATTCGTGAAGAAGGGCATGATCCAAGGCGCCTCCTCATCGCCCAACAGCGACTGAGGAGGGCCCGAGCCAGTCCTCAGCGCTCGTCCTTGCATGCGTCCACCCGGCCCGGCGACGCGTAAGCCCACCGGGCCTCCCCCGCCTTCGCTTCCCCCGGTTTGGTAAGGCACCAGCTCCCCGCCGATCCGCGCCGGCTCATGTTTCCGGCATCCAATCCGGTCACCAATCCGTCCCGCATGGGCAATGCGGCGCTGTCCGCCGCTGCCGATGAATACCGCAAAGAGTCCAGCAAAAGCGAATCCCCGCCGCATAACAGCAGCAGCGACGACGAAGTGTTCACCAGGGAAAAATCCGCGTAATGCACGTCCGCGAGCGCCCCGGCCCGTCCGAATACCAGCGCCTTCCCGGGCGGCAAGAAGCGGGCGGAATCGAAAGCGTAGGAACGGGTAACGCCGGTGCTACGGTCGCGGGCCACCCTGCACCCGCCCAACGAAAGCGTGTCCGCGCTGCGGTTGAACACCTCGAACCACTCGCCTTGGGAGGAAGAATCCTTTTCCCCGGGAGCCACGAAGAATTCGCTTACGATAGCCTCGCCAGGCCTGGCGGGCTTGCGCGTGCGGGAAGGGAACCCGGTTTCCAGGGTCGCCTCCTTGGGCGCGCCCAGGCTCAGAGACAATCCGGCCGCGGCCTGGCTGGGCAGCAGGGCCATATCCCATTTGGCCTCTTCTCCCAAGGGAAGATATACGCCGGACCGGTCCGCCTGGTAGCGAACCTTCCCCGCGCTGTCCAAAAGTTCCATGTCCACGTCGTAGCGCACATCGCCGGGCAGTTCATCCACCTGGAAGGATCCGAACTCATCGCTGACCCGCAAGGGAGCGGAATATTGTCCCGGAGACCCGGAAAGTTTCAACAAACCTCCCGCCACCGGCGCCGGCATCCCGGCCGGCAAATGGAAGCGCGCCGTCACGCGCGAGAATTGGGGGTCGCAACGCAAAGCGGCATCGGTCCTGGCTTCGCGCTGGAAGGCGAAGGTTCCGCGGCCCTTGTAAAGCAATCTGCCCGCCCGGAACAGGTAAGCATCGATCATGCGGCCCGCGCCGGCCGGCAGACCTTCCAGATCGACGTCCAGGGAATCCCCGGAAAAGGAAAAATCCATCGGCGCCATATCCTCGGCGGTAACGCGGATGTGCACGGAATCCAACATCGGCGCGGGAACGGCATCGGAGCGGAGCAGGGCCGCCGGAGTCAACATCAGCCTCATCCCGCCGATGCCCCCCTGGCCCGAAAGGGAACCGGATCCGCCTTTGCCGGAAAGCAGGCATCCCTGGATAAACGGCACCGCCAGCAGCGGAACCCACAACGGCCACGGACGCGAAAAGCATGTTTTTTTCATTCCATCCTCCTATCCGGGCCAATGCGGCCCTTGGGGAGTAAGCTTAAGCGCTCCTGAACCGGGCGGCTGTGATTGCAGGCACCCATGGCGCGGCGGAATTATATTTTCCCTCCATGCGAATCACTTTTCTGGGCACGGGGACTTCGCATGGCGTACCCGTGATCGGATGCACCTGCGCGGTATGTCTTTCCACCAATCCGAAGAACCGCCGCAACCGCATCGGGGTATGGTTGCATGATGGACCCGCCCACTCCGGCAGCGATCTTTCCACCGGAAGCCATCTTCCGCCCAACGCCCCCGCCACAGGCGGCCTGTCGCCGGAGACCACAGCCGGCCTGCGCGGCCTTTCCGCCGTCATCGACGTCTCCAGCGAATTCCGCTCGGCGGCCCTGGCCTTCGGCCTTAAGCGGCTGGATTTCGTAATGCTCACGCACGCCCATTCCGATCATGTCTCCGGCCTGGACGACTTGCGCATCTTCTCGCAAACCACCGGCAAAGCCGTTCCCATCTACGCCGACGGCCGTACCCTTTCGGAAATCAAAGCGCGCTTCGCCTATGCTTTCAATCCGCCCCGGGAATACGGGGGAGGCACTCCCCAGTACCATCTCCGCGAGGTAACCGGCATGTTCACCCACGGTAACTGGCGCATTACCCCGCTGCCGGTGATGCACGGGCCCGACCCCATCCTGGGGTTCCGCGTGAATGATTTCGCCTTCATCACGGACGTCACCGTGATTCCGGAATCGACGCTGGCGTTGTTGCAGGGCCTGGACGTATTGGTGTTGGACTGCCTGCGCAAGAAACCCCATTCGACCCATCTCTGCCTGGATCAGGCCGTGGCCTATGCCGAACGCATCGGGGCCAAACGCACTTTTTTCATCCATCTCACCCACGAACTGGAACATGCGGAAACGGAGGCGGGCCTGCCGGAAAACATCCGCGTGGCTTTCGATGGTTTGGAGTTGGAGTCCGTTTAGGCGCGGATCAACTCCGGTTCACGGGGCTTGCCCGGAATCAGGCCGTCAGCTTGCGGCGGAAATCGGCGAAGGACTGGTTCTTCTTATCGCGCTCGGAAATCACGGGCGCTTCCGGGCCCACCGGCCAGGCTACCGCTAGCTCAGGGTCATCCCATTGGATTCCGGATTCGGTGGCCGCGTTATAGACGTGGGAGCATTTGTATTGGACCTCCGCGAAGTCGGAAAGCACCAGGAAGCCATGGGCGAAGCCGACGGGGATGAACAATTGCGTCATGTCCTGGGACGACATTTCCAGGCCGAAATACTTTCCGAATGTTGCCGAAGAAGGCCGGATATCCACGGCGACATCCCAGATCCGGCCCAAGGTGCAGCGGATTAATTTCGCCTGGCCGGGATGGATCTGGAAATGCAGGCCGCGCAAGGTATTCTTGACGGAGGCGCTGTGGTTGTCCTGCGCAAAGGCATCGGTGATGCCCACAGCCGCGAAAGTGTTCTTGTTATAGCTCTCCAGGAACCATCCCCGATCGTCCTTGAACAGGCGGGGACGGAGAATGAGCAGGCCTTCCAAGGGTGTTTTCGTCGCTTCCATGTCCGGGAAATGTAGCATTCACGCGAGAAATCGAATTGACTTAAGCTCCCGTTATTGGCATTTTAACCAGCCATTATGGCGTTGCGCGCATCCCTCCGGGCCAAGATCGGCCTGGCCATCCTGTCTCCCTTGATAGCCTTCTCGCTCAGCGAAGGAATCCTCCATCTGGCCGGAGTGCATCCGCTCTCCTTGACGGAAGATCCGTACGTGGGGTTCGCCGCCATGCAACCCCTTTTCGTGGAAACCAAAACGGATGCGGGCGAAAAACGGATGGTGACCAATCCCGCCAAGCTTACGCATTTCAACCAACAAAGTTTCCCGGTGGAAAAAGCCCCCGGCACCTTCCGCATCTTCAGCGTCGGCGGGTCCACGGCCTACGGCCATCCCTGGCGGGATCCGGTATCGTTCAGCGGATGGCTGCGGGAGCTGCTGCCCAAAGCGGACTCCAGCCGCAAATGGGAAGTCATCAACGCAGGCGGCATCAGCTACGCCAGCTACCGCGAAGCCATGTTGATCGCCGAGCTCATCCAATACAAACCGGATCTGTTCCTGGTGTACAGCGGCCATAACGAATTCCTGGAGGAACGCACCTATCGCGGCACTGCGGGCATCCCCGTGGCCGTGCGCGAGTTGAGCGCCTTCCTGGACCATACCCGCACCTATTCCGCACTGCGCAGGCTGATGCGCAAGTCCGCTCCCGCGCCAACCACGGCCCCCGCCGGCGGCGCCCCCAAAACCACCTACAACATGGCGGCCGAGGTGGACGATGTGCTGGCCAAGACCATCGGCCCCACTTCCTATACGCGGGACGATACCCTGCGCCGGCAAGTGCTGGAACATTACGGGGCGTCCCTGGCCCGCATGGCCAAGCTGGCCCACTCGGTAGGCGCGGAAGTTATTTTCCTGACCACGCCCGGAAATGAAAAAGACTGCTCGCCGTTCAAAAGCGAACCCACACCCGGTTTGACACCCGGGGAAAGCGCACGCATCGCCGTCTGGAAAGCCCGCGCAGACAGCCTCTCCGGCAAACCGGGCTCCGCCCCACCGGATTCCGCCGCCGCGGCCGCGCGGACATCCGCCCTGTACGACTCCATCGTCGCCCTGGACTCGCGCAACGCCGGGCTGCTCTACAGCGCCGGAAAATGCGCTTATGCGGCCGGGAACTTCCCGCGCGCCAAGCTCCTTTTCCAAAAGTCCCTGGACGAGGATATCTGCCCTTTGCGGGCCTTGACGCCCATGCGTTCCATCGTGATGGAAACCGCGCGCGCCAACTCCGCGCCATCCCTGGATTGGGCCGCTATCCTGGAAAAGAAAACCGCGCACAGGGTGGGCAATGACATCCTGGGGGAACCCGATTTCGTCGACCATGTCCATTTGTCGATCGACGATTACCGCCTGATGGCGTTGGCCATCATCGGAAAAATGTCCGCCTTGGGGATCGCCAAGACCGCGCCGGGGTGGGACGAGAGCGCGGCCAGTAACCCCGCTGTTACCGCGGTGGCCGAGCGCGTAATGTCCAAGATGGGATCCCGGGAGCTGGGGGAAGGCCTCCACAACCTGGCCAAGGTGGTCAATTGGGCGGGCAAGCACGAGGATGCGGCGCGCATCGCGGAACGGGCCCTGGCTACGGATTCCCTGGGTCTAGAGGCCATCTGGAGTTCCCTTTTCGTGGGGGCCGCACGCGAACGCGAGGGCAAGGAAGCGGAAGCCATCCCCCATTATCGCCGCGCGGTGCGGCTCGATCCTTCCAACCCCATGTCCCACCATTATCTGGCGGACGCGTTGTTGCGATTGGGTTCCAAAGAAGAGGCCGCCGGCGAGTTCGCGACCGTGGCGGAATTGGATCCCGCCGATGGCGAAGCCGCCGGCAAACTGGGCATGCTGCTGGTTTCGCTGGGACGTCCGGTGGAGGCGATCCCCCATCTCCGCGAAGCCTTGAACCAATTCCCCAACCAACCGGACCTGCGCGCGGCTCTCAACGATGCGGAATTGAAATCCGGGAACGCGGATGAAGCCGAAAGCGGATTCCGCCAGGCCCTGGAAAGAAATCCGCGCGATGCCCGCGCCATCGTGGGGCTGGCCCGCATCGCCGAATCCAAAGGCAATGTGCCGGAAGCCATCAACCTCTATGCGCGGGCCCTTTCCATCGAACCCAACCTATCGGAAGCCCGGACCGCCTTGGCCAAGGCTCTGGGCGGCATGCCTTCCCGCTGAGCTATCTGCTCATCCAATCCTGCATTGACCAGCAAAAACCGCCCAGGCTATAAGCAAGGCGAAAAGGAATTGCCGTGAAAACACGAAACGTCTCAGGAACTCACCCATAATGAACCTTCCTATCGGGCCAGGGATGGATTGAGCAATCCGTATGCCCGGATATTCCCCAGACCCGGAGCCTGGGCTCAACTAAAGGATCGCTGCCTGGGTACTTGCGATGGGTGACGAAATAAAGGAGTGGTTCGGCTTTACCTCATCGGCGCCGGGCAAAAAAAGGCGCCTGATCCTCTGGAAGGAACTCCTCAGGCGCACTTGCGGCAACGGTGTAAGCCCGACTGGGTGGATTGAAAAGGGAGTGACCCTGGGGGATGGGGACAGGCATATCCGGAGTTGGAAGTACGAGGACTTCAGGGGGTGGGCGCCCGGGAATGGTGGGGATAACGGGGACCTGCGACAAGGATAAAGGGGGAAAGAGAGGCCGATGGTTGAGGCTGGGTACGGGTTCCCGGGATTGAAGAAGGGGTTCGATTTACCTAAGCTCTCACGGCCCATTGAACGCATTACATAATCAAAATCACTCGGTCCACTCAGGCCGAAAAGGTCCGGTTGTAAAAAATGCTAAATCCCGAATTCCTTCCATCCCTTGGAGTCCCTCAATGACAAGTCATCTTTCCCGCCTCACCTTCCTGAGCCTGCTCACCGCCGGCCTCTCCTTGACCGCATGCAATTCCCCCGACGAAGCCCCCGCAACGGTGGCCGGTCCGGCCCCCACAACCGGGACGCAACCCGACCGGAAGCCCACGGCCTATGAGACTGAAATCCTCTCCCTCAAGGCCCGCATTGCCGATGCCACCGAGCGGGAAGCCGCCATCCGAGCGGCAATGATTCGATATGGATTCCAGCCCGCGGAAGTTCCCGCCCCGGCGGCGCAGGAAGCCCATCCCGCCGCGGTACCGTTGGCCAAAGCGGCATCCGGTACTTCCCGGGTCATCCGGGCCAAGGATTTCCGATTCGGGTTTGCCCGGGTGATCACCAAACGCATCACCGTCTCCAACAATACGACCCTGACCGCCTATACCTCCCGGGCGGCCAATGCCCAGAGCGTCGATCCCCGCATCGTGGCCTTCTATCCGGAGCTTCCGGATGCAGGCCGCACCACGACCCGGATCGTCGGCTTGAATGACGACTTTAACGGTCTCGATTCCCGTTTCACTTGGAAAAACACCACCGGCTCGGCCCGGACGGTGACCATCCACGTCTTCGCATATTCCACCACCGCGACCGGCTCTGCTACGCTGAACTACCTCACCACCAGCTGGCTAGGTTTCCCCGGCCCCACCAGTTCCCTATCGGGACCCATCTCGGCCGTCGCCGTTACCTCCAACATCCCTCCGTCCTACCCTTGCGCGGACGGCCCTGCCACCAGCGACATCAACCTCTTTCCCATCGTCGGCGGCGGGTTCAACAGCGGCTTGGTGGCCGTCAACATCTCCCTGATGCGGGGCGGCTACCTGCACGAGGCGAATCCCCAGATGACGATGCCTTTTGTCATTGCCCCCAACACAGGAGATTTCGTGCTCGGGATCTTCGAAGGAGATGGGAGCAGCTTTTATGAGAACACCCAGTTTGAGGGGATTCAGGATGACTACCATCCCTTTTGCCTTTGAGAAAGGGGCGGCGTGACCCCCCGCTACATGAAAAGACGATATGGATAAACACTGCCAGGCAGGTCGGGCACGTTCGCGATGGTCCTAGCCAGCCTTTGTGAATATCGTCTACTTACTGTCACGGGATCATAAAGTGCATCGTTGTTCCAGTCCATCTTGGTTAGAGCCAATGCTTCGTGAGCAATAATTTCGAGTGAACCTTTCCCGGCATGGCGAATAAGCAGTAGTGACTTTGGAATACTCTTTTTTCCTTGCTAGTAGTCACCCTTGTTGGACACCTCTGGCGCGTTGCCAGCCACCCAAACGAGCGCCGAGTTGCCAGAACGAACCACCATTATCCCTCGCGGAACAGGATAGCCCGACGGTTTGGTCCGCGACCCTGGCTGGCCAGACTGTATCAGCCATACTCCCCTCCAGCACCACGCAGCACCAACCTCGACACATTCAATCTCTGGAACACCCGACAAGGCGTCGAATGCACCCTCGATTTCTTCCTGCTTGAACGCCGTTATCTTGTGAATAACCAATCTCTTGGGCACCTTCCCTGCATTTTGACCCTGCGGAGGGATGGGGACAGGCATGTCCGGAGTTGGAAGTACGAGGACTTCAGGGGGTGGGCGCCCGAAAGTAGTGGGGAGAACGGGGATCTGCGACAAGGATAAGGGGGAAAGAGAGGCCGGTGCTTGAGGCTGGGTGCGGGTTCCCGGGATCGAAGAAGGCGTTCGATTTACCTATGCTCCCACCACGGTATTGGAGGGCTTAATGGATATTATGTGAGGAGGATCTTTTCGGCAGGATTTTTTCCAAAAGTCCGACAACATCCAATCTACGGAAAGGTTTCGTCAGAAATTCATCCATGCCCGATTTGCGGCAGCGCCTAAGGTTCTCTTCCATCACATCGGCGGTAATGGAAACAATGGGCACCCGGTCACGGCCCTGCGCCTTTTCCCGGTGGCGGATTTCGGCCGCCGTGGAATAGCCATCCATCACCGGCATTTGGCAATCCAACATTACGGCGTCAACGGGGCCAGCCTCCAAGGCCTCAAGGGCTTCTTGGCCATTATTGGCAGCCAAAACTGTCCAGCCCAATTTCTCCAGGATGGTCTGGAGGATTCTCTTATTGAGATCATTATCATCGGTAATGAGGATTTTCCCTGTTCCTGAATGGGCTATGCCTCCATCCTCTTGGGAATTCTCACCGGCTAAAGACGGAAATTCCGAGGCTTCCACCAAGATCGAAAACCTGAACACGCTGCCCTTTCCCGGAGCGCTTTCCAAGGTGACATCACCGCCCATGGCTTGCGCCAAATGCTTGCTGATGGCCAATCCCAATCCAGTTCCGCTTCCCCTCGATTCTGAATTTCCCTTAACTTGAATGAAGCGCTGGAACAGGGATTTTGCGGCCTCGGGAGATATGCCGATTCCCGAATCCTGAACCGAAAACTCCAATTCGATTCTTCCGCTTTCGCGAACCTGCGCCCGAGCCGTAATCCTGACCGAACCCCTATCCGTGAATTTAATGGCATTTCCAACCAGATTGATCAGAATTTGCCGCAGCCTGCGGGTATCTCCCAAAACCATGGAGGGGAAATCCGCCGAAGCTTGCCAGGTTAGCTCCAAACCCTTTTCCAGGGCGAGACGATTGAGCATTTCGCGCACACCCATGGCGACGGCTGCGGGATTGAATGGCCTTTCCTCCAAGGAAAATTTGCCGGCCTCGATTTTGGAAAGGTCCAGCACGTCATTCAGGATTTTGATAAGATGATCGTTGAGGGCGTCCAGATTATCCAGCACTTTGACCTGGCTTGATTCCAGCTTCGTATCACGCAGCATTTCGGTAAGACCCACTATCCCGTTGACGGGAGTCCGGAGCTCATGGCTCATTTGCGACAGGAAATCGGACTTGGCTTTTTCCGATTTTTTGGCGGCTTTCTCGGCTTTCGCCAAGGCCGCATTGGTGGTTTTCAGGGCCTTCTCGGCCAGCACCCGGTCGGTGATTTGGAAGTGGGCGATGACGGCACCTTTTCCAACCGGTTGGACAGCCGAGACCCTCATTATAAACCATCTTTTTTGGTCTTGACTGTGGCACGGATACTCGGAGGCGAATTCTTCGGATTTGCCGGACAGGACGTCCTTTATGCCCCGGACGACTTTTTTACCCCGGGGAGAACGATCCGCCGAGCAGACCGCCAAATAGTCCACACCGACTCCTTTTACGGTTACAGCATCCCCTTCATTTTGGCGGGCGAAATCCTTCCAAGCGGCATTTACCCGACGGATGATGCCCTTTTTATCCACCAGAGCCAATTGAAAGGGTAGAGCATCAAGGATGACTTGGGCCTGGTTAAAAATGTTCCCGGACCTGTTTTGGGCTTTCATAGGCATTCGCCCTATTATATCAAGCGGTAAACCAAGTCAGCCGGTAAAAAACCGGCAAAACTCTTCCGTCTGACTTTTGATTTTTTCGGCCTTAATACCCCTGTGACTGGCATGCCAAATGCAGATGGATCTGGAAATCATCAATACCTGCGGGGATTCATGCCGGATCTGCGTCAGGCTTTCAATCTTGCGGGAAGCGGGCCGGGCTGCGATCACATCCACCTGGTAATACCTGCATCGCTCAGATGCTTCCGACAAGAAACGTTCCCACTCCAAAATGGCAATATCACTCAATCCGCAGATGGGACTATGCTTATAAATGAAAATGGGTTGCGATTCGGAAACCACCAGCGCTTTAGCAACATCATCTTCGGTCCTGATGAATTCCATGCTTATCGAGGGTTTCCCTTTTTCAAACTCCAATTATCGAATACAAAAGGACCGAACTGTAAATGGGCCGCAACCCCAGCTAGAAATAATCTTTTAAAGGGCCAGTTCAGCACCCTAGCCGTTAAAAATGCCGAAGCCATGTAGGAAAAAAACAATAATCCATAGATCCATCCCAAATATTTTACGGCAAGGGGCAATCCCAAGGCATATTTGAGGGGCATCGCGATACCCATCAATACAAGAAAGGAAATCCCCTCGACGAAAGCAATCATCGCGCACCGGCACGTGACCGTGTACAGGGAAATAGGTTCGTCGCTCTGGAGTTGCGTTTGCAACTCCACGCTCCTCACAAAGAGGTGACGAGTTGTCGTCGCGCAGCAAGTGGCGCGGTCTTGTGGTTCCGGGGCCAAAAGATCTTGAACACCGGCAGCACGGGCCCGGGCGGTTGCGGTTGCATGAGCGGCGGAGCGGGACCCAAAACGCATTTGCATATTTTCTTCGCATAGCGGGATCCCATCAGCTGGAAGACAGGGAACCCGACCTATGCCCCATAGGATTTTCACATAACCGGATCCGCATCGGAAATGGAGTCCGGGCCAAAGGATGCTTTGGGCCGGTTTTTTTTTGGATACTCGCCTCTCAGGAATGTGCTATTTTTCCCGGCGGTCATCCTGATCTTGGGATGCCTTAGGAAACGAGCGGGGATTGCACGCGGACAATCCGTTTTTGGATGCCTTCGCCATCGAACGGGATCGGATCCAATGGAAGCCCATATCCCGGGCCGAAGCGGTGCATGCTTGCCGTATGGGCCATGTCGCCGTGGTCGCCACCGTACAGAGCCGGGAAACCGCCGCCTGGTTTGATACGGCCAACCGCTATTTCGACTCCAAGGGCCCTTACCTATACGACTCCCTGCGATACTTCCTCTATTTGGGAACCGGTTCCGAATCGGGACGGCGCAAAAGCGCGGGCCATCTCAGCAAGCCATCGGATGAAGAGCTGGAGCCATTGGAATTCGAGGATGCCACTGGCGAAATGATATCCATGGGTTCGCCTCAGGCCAAGGTGCCGAAGAAACCGGATCTCCCCGCCGCGCCCAAGACCCCGGCCCTTCCCGGGCTGCCGGATATTCCCCAGGCTCCGGACTTACCTGCATTCGCGGCTCCGGAGCTTCCCGCCGTGCCGGAGCTCCCGGCCCTTTCCGGATTGGCGGCCATTCCCGATATGCCGAGCCTTCCTGGGTTTGAAATCCCGGGGCTTCCCACCATGCCGGAAATCGCGGCCATCCCTGCGCTCGTTCCCGGCCCCGATGCGGATAAAAAACTGTTCCCGATCGAATTCCAACTTTTGAACGGCCAGGGCGATCCGTTCCCGGCGACGGATTTCCGCGTCACCTTGCCGGATGGTTCCATTCGCGAGGGTAAATCCGGCCCGGACGGTTTCATCCGCATCCCCGACAATCCCCAGGAGGGCGATGCCAGCTTGCAACTCATCCATGACGGGGCATTCCCCCAAACATTCCGGCGCGATGCCGCCCGGCAGTAGCGTGGAGATCTGAAGTGGCGGATTTCAAACTGACATTCGATAAACTGCAGAAGGGGCGCCCCTTTCCCGTGGGGCAAAACCACGTTGTCACCATTCCGCCGCTCATCTTCAGGGCGCGGCTCATCGGCTTCCATTTCGAAACGGACAAGACCTTCCTGCTGCCCAAGGCCATGCCCGGCGTCAAGAAGCTGAAGAAATTGTATGACGATCATCCCGGATTCAAATTGCTGATCTCGGGGCATACCGATACCGTCGGGACCGCCGCGCATAATCTCACCCTTTCGGAAGCGCGCGCCCAATCGATAGCGTCCTTCCTGGGCGATGATGCCGACCAATGGATGGGGTTCTATGCGGGCAAGGGGGGATCGCTGGCTTGGGGCACCCGCGAGGATCAATTCATGCTTACCGCCCTCTCCGATGCCGACGGGAATTTCCTGGACGAGCCGGATGTGGACGGGGTGGCGGGATCCGTTACGCAAGCGGCCCTGAAACGGTTCCAGGCCTTCGCCAACGACTCCCGCGGCGCCGCCCTCAAGGTGAACGGCGTCGCCGACAGCGCCACCCGCAAGGCCTTGGTGGTGGAATACATGGCCCAGGACGGCACGTCCTTACCTGCGGGCACCGAGGTGCAAACGCATGGTTGCGGTTTTTCCCATCTCTCGGAACTCACGCCGCCCAATACCCCGAGCGCGGAAAACCGCCGCGCGGAAATCTATTTCTTTGAAGATGCCGTCACTCCGCCGCCGCGCCGGCCTTGCCCGGCCGGCGGTTGCCCGGAATATCCGCAATGGCTGCTACAGGCCGTTTCCACGGTCGATCTGGACGTGCCGGGTTCCGATCCCACTTCCACCAAGACGCTGGAGATCCGCTTGATAGATGCCCAGGATCAGCCGATGGCCAACGCCAAGTACCGCCTGGAAGCCGGCGATCAGGTTTTTGAAAACAGCACGGACAGCGCCGGGTTCCTGAGGGAATCCGTTCCCGCCTCGGCCGACACCGGAAGGCTGGTGCTGGATTTTTGGAGCGTGGATCTGGAAATCGCCGATCTGGATGAGAACGCGATCGCGGGCGCCAAGGCCCGCCTGAACAATCTGGGCCTCTTCGCGGGAAAAGAAGCGGATACCCAACTCGATGCGCAGACGACGCGCGCGCTGCAGCGGTTCCAGCTCCTGAACGGTTTGGCGCCCGCGGATGGAAGCGCGCCCAGCGGGGATTTGGACGATGCCACCAGGGCCAGGTTGAAGGAAAAGCATGGCAGCTAAACCTTTGAGCCTGCCCAATGTCCAGGATCCTCCCTCCCTGCTGGTGCAGCGGAAGGCGCGCGTGGGAGTGAACGGGCCCAATACCCTGCGCGTCCCCACCGATTCCGCGAAGGATGAGACCAACCTCTGGTTCAAGTCCCCTCCCGGTGATCTCAATGCCCAAGGCAATCCGATGCAGCCCATCCAGAAAGGCATTGAAGTCAAGTACATGATCGACGGCGGATCCACGTTCCAGGAGATGACCGATGCCATGGACACCGCCACGGGCCAGAACGCCAACGGCATCCTGGGCGCGGATCATTTCATCTACATGCTGAACTGGTTCGCGAACGACGATTTCGAATTGCGCATCGACGTGCCCAGCGGCGGCCCCACGCCTCCCGGCGGGAAGCTCCAGTGCAACTCATGCCTGCACCTTAAGCTGAACCAGGCCGATGCGAACAACGTGATGGTCAGGGCCATGTTCTGGGATCAGGCGGTCAGTACCCAGAACACCAGCGCAGTGGCGAACATCAAGGCGCTGAAGAACGGCGCGGCCGTCCTGGACGCGCGCGGGAACGCGTCCCTCGCCGTCGTCATCCCCCTGCAATTCGGTTCCCAGCACCAGAAGATATTGCTGATATCCGGCGAGCTGGGATTGATCGCTTTCGTCGGCGGCATCGATTTCAATCCCGATCGGCTTAATCCCCCCACGCCCGATCCTTCCCAACTCGCGAATCCCGGCGCCCCCGTCGATCCGTTCCAACGCCCCTTCGTCGTAAGCGGCAATCCGTTGCATGACGTGCATGCGCGCGTTCGCGGTCCCGCGGCGGCCGATCTCCTCCAGATCTTCATCCAGCGCTGGAATGATCATCCCGAGGGGCAGCGGCAGAACCGCCCGCCGGCCCTGGGAGGCAAGGGCCCGCTAAAGACGTTGAAGGCGCTCCCTCCCCAAGTGGGACCACACACCGTCCAGATTGGCCGCACCTTCGGCAGGGTGGGAGCCGCGGCCGTAGGGGACCTTCCCTACGGCTTTGCGCCCGGCGGGGAGCGGACCGCCAGGGAAATCATCCTCAAGGCCATCCGCAACGCCAAGAAATACCTCTACACCGAGGATCAGTATTTCATCGGGAACCCGGATCTGGAGGCGGCCCTGATTTCCACCTTGAAGAAGCCCACCTTCCAGCATCTCACCGTCGTACTCACCCATTTCAAGATCAGCGATCTGCCCGCCGTCCATCAGCACCGCCGCGACTTCATCCAAAGGCTGATCAATGCCGATCCGGGCAATGCGAAGAAGATCCGGATATTCTTCCTGCGCGGGGACGATACCCAGCCGCAAAGCGTATTCGACGCCGGCAATGAACCGAATACCTACGTGCACGCCAAGATCTGGATCGCCGACGACGAGTTCGCCGCCATCGGGAGCGTGAACAGCAACAGGCGCTCCTGGTCGCACGATAGCGAAGTGGTCGCGGGCATTTACGATCTCGGAAGCGACGTGGTCCTCAAGTACCGCCTGGCCCACATGCTGCGCATCGAAATCTGGCAGGCCCATCTGAACATGCCGGGGGCCCAGGGCGCGGCCGAACTTTCCGATCCGGTCGCGTCTTCCGTGCATTGGCTTTCCCGGCCCCTGGGCGCGCGCGTCAAGCCGTATGACATCAACGAACCCGGGGATCATTTCATCACCACGCCCGTTCCCCTCATCAACCCGATATTCGTTCCCTTGACGGCCGCGATCTTCGATTCAATCATCGATCCCGCCTAAGCGGCGCTTTTCCCGGCCTGACGCCATCCGCGTGGGATGCCCGGTTCATGGTTTTCTGGAAAACCTCTAAATTGGCTACCTGCGCCTCGGGTGATCACTTACTCCCACAACCCGTCACACTCTCCGAACTCATTGAATTTATTGGGGATAAGGAGAAAAAGTAAGGGGAACCGGCCAAGAGACCGATTCCCCTAATGGTCGGGATGGCGGATTTGAACCCACGACTTTGGGGAGGTTCTTTGAATTCACGATGTATGTAAATGGGTCCGTAAAAATTTTCCGGGCCCGGGGTTGGATCGAACGGCAAAACCTAAGGGCGACTATGCCATAGCCTTTCCGGAAAGCACCTCTCCCACTTTCGCCAATAACTCCGCAACTGAAAAGGGTTTTTGCAAAAATACGCACCGCTCATGCTTATTATCCAGCGAGGTCAGGGGATCATCGGAATATCCGGACATGAATACGATAGGAATATCAGGCAAGCGAGCGAGGATATGCCGCGCCAAGGCCAGGCCGCCCGTTTTCGGCATCACGACATCCGTAATTACGGCATCGATCCCGGTCGTATGTCCTTTGAAAATCGCCAACCCTTCCTCGCCATCCCTGGCTTCCAGAATTTGGTACCCGTTTGCCATCAGAATTTCGGCAGCGAGCTTTCTGACGGCAACCTCGTCTTCCACCAACAAGATGGTTTTCTTCCGGGCGTGCGCCACTGCCGCCGGGACAATAGGCCCTTTCGTCCAGAGCCTGGATTCGTGGGTAGGCGGGAGATGTGCTTCCTTGAAAACCGGCAGATGGATTACGAATTCCGTGCCGTTCCCGGGAACACTTGTCACCGAAATGGTCCCGCCGCTCTGGTGGACTATTCCATACCCGGTGGAAAGGCCTAAGCCGACCGATCCGGTCGATTTGGGCTTGGTGGAAAAGAAAGGATCGAATGCATGGGCCGTGGTTTCCGCGTCCATTCCCTTCCCGTTATCCCTGAATGTCAGGGTGATATAAGCTGTCCTTCCGGCCTCCCCCTTTTCTCCGGTTGGCCCAGGCGAGATTTGGCCCACGTTGGCGATGCTCGCAGCGCTCAAGGCGATCGCGGAACTTGTCGCGGTAGCCGCGCCAGCAGTATCCGCATTCTTTGCTGCCTCTTCGGTCGCTTTAGCGCTATGAGTGCTTATGGTAACGAGTCCGCCCTCCGGCATCGCCTCCCGCGCGTTCAAGGCGAGGTTCATGAGTAGCTGTTCAATCTGGGACTTGTCTAATAGGGCGGTTTCCAAGTCGGGATCAGATTCGATGCGAAGGGCCACCCGTTCTCCCAGGGTCAAACGCAAACGACTTTGCACTCGAAGGAGCGTTTCATTTATGTTCGTGGGCTCCGGCGTGATCATCTGCTTACGGCTGAAAGCCAGGAGATCCCGCGTGAGGCTGGCGGCTCGTCGCGCGGATTCGAGGATCTCCCTAAGCCAAACCTGGTGGGGGCTTTCTTCGGAAACGGATGCGGCCAGCAGTTCGCCGTATCCGATAATGGACGTAAGCATGTTGTTATAATCGTGGGCAACCCCACCGGCCAACCTGCCGATGGATTCCATCCGATCGGCATCTTCCGCCCGTTTGCGATCGGTCGCATCCCGAACCACCTTGATATATCGGGGCTCCCCAGTCGCCCCCGGCAATGGGACGACCGCACCGGATGCCCAAAAACGCGATTTGTCCTTGCGCTCGTGCCATCTCTCGTCCTCAGCTTTGCCCTTGGACTGGGCCGTTGACAATTCCCTTTCGGGAATGCCGGCCTGAACGTCTTCCGGAGTGAAGATTGTAGCGAAGGATTGCCCTATGGCCTCTGAATCCGTGTATCCGAATACACGTTCCGATCCCGTATTCCAACTCTGGATCACGCCTTTCGCGTCGATCAGGAAAATGGCATGGTCTTTCAGGTTCCCTAGGATGAAATCCATTTCCCGAACGGAATCGGAAAGGGGATCCGAAATGGAAGACTTCTGTTTCATCCAGACCTTTCGTTTGGCAAAGGGCGACATTACCTGGGACTAGCGAAAGGGCGTTGGAACCAACGCCCGGCCGCGAATCAAGGATTGTATTCCTTAAGCGCTTCCTTGTTGAGCACTTGCAGTTCGGTCCGGCGATTCATTTTCCGGCCTTCGGCGGTCTTGTTGTCCGCCTTGGGCTGCGATTCTCCATAGCCCTTCGCGCTCAACATTCCCCTCAATTCCGGAGCGGCCTGAACCATGTATGCCGCCACGGATTCCGCGCGGCGCTGGCTCAGGGTGAGATTACGGGCATCGTTTCCTACGTCATCGGTATGGCCCGATACCTCGATTTGCAGCTTGGAATACTTGGTCAGCATCTTCGCGATGATATTCAGGTACGGCTTGGAGTTGATGGAGATGTCGGTTTTATTGGTCTCGAAGTAGACCGCATCCATAAGGAGCAGACCGGTGGACAAAAGTTGCTTCTCGGCGTCGGAGCGTTTGGATTTCTCCAGCGCCAGGTCCTTCTGGGACTGGGCCAAGGCAAGCGAATCCTCGCGGGCCTTTCCGGCGCTCGCCGAAGAGTCCCTTTGCGCCTTGCGTGCCATGGCCAGCGAGTCCGCGCTATTCTTGGCTGCGGCGGCCGTGGCGGCCGAATCGGATTGGGATTTCTGGCGGATCCGGGCCAGGGAATCTTCCTTCGCCCCCATCACCAGGGAACTGTTCTGATTGCGCAATGCCGCTTTTTCCCGGGCTTCGCGTTGGGCGCGGGCCTTGGCTTCGGCCCGCGACCCGGCCTCAGTATCCAAGGTGAAGGTCATGCCCGCGAAAAGGCGGTAAGGTTCCAGGGCTCGGGTACCGGCCGCATCGTTGCGGTCTCCCGAAAGGGCGATGTCGGCGCCGGCGCTAAGGTTGATGTCATACGCCGAACGGAACTGCACGGAAGGCGTTATCCACATGGGATCGGTTCCGAACTCGATGGCGTCGATCGGGGAACGGGTATGGAATTCGGCTCCCAGAACGGCTGCGAAGATATTGACTTGGGCGCCGGTGCTCAAGAGCAGTAGGTTATCGGTGCCCGTTTCGGTGGACGTGACCACGCCCTCGTTGAAATGCCATTTGAATCCCGTATCCTCGTTACCGAAAACCAGGGTTTGGATGAGTTTGCCTATGAAATCGAGGCCGGTGCGGGCTTCGAAGTAGCTATAGCCATCGGCGAAATTGCTATCGATGGGATTGTTGGTCAGGCCCTCATTAAGCGTGAGCTGCGCGCCCATGCGTACCGGGGCGGACTGGGAAAAGGGCAGCGTGCCCTGCACGCCGACGCCCACCGTGCCCGGTCCGGAAGCCTGCTGGCTATTGTAACCGGTGGAACCTATTCCCGTGATGAAAGCGAAAGCGTCCACTTGGCGGCTCAACCCGTATGCGATCGATCCGATTCCGGTGAAGAAATTGGCGCCCTTGTTCGGGCCTCTCGCGAATTCCTTTTGCTGGTTGTAGAAGGAGCCGTTCAATCCGAAAATGAGACGGCCCTGACCCAACGCTTCGGCGGAACCGGTCTGGGGCAGGCCTCGCGTGCCGTAGAAGGTATTGGTGGGCGCCACCACCCGGATCTCGGTATTGGCGTCGATATGCTCGGTTACGGGCGGATCCACGTTCGTGGTGGGTTCGGCCATGGAAAGGGTTGCCAGGGCCAGGACGGCGAAGGCGGCGATCGATTTGAGATTCAAGGTTTTGTTCTTAATAATTTCCTCGCGAAGTTTTAAATGTTCGGTTAGCGATAAGGTTCAATGCATTCAATCGATAATGGCGGTTTGCGCGCGGCGCACTCTGCCGTTCAGATCGGTCGTTCCATGGAAGCCGTAGGCCCGGTCCGGGCTTAAGCGGTCTCGCCGGATCGCATGGCCCTTCAGGGACACGTTCGACGAAACCGGCCGGGTCACGGTGCTGGATGCCAGGGTAACGGCAGCGATACTGGCCAAGGCGCGGCCGTCGAGGCTGGCTCCCGTATTCAGGGAAATGGATTGATCGGCCATGATGGTCCCTTTGAAGACCGAAGTCGTACCCAAGGTTGCCGAGGTGCCTACTTGCCAGAATATGTTGGCCGCCTGCGCTCCCCCGGCCAAAATGACCTTGATGCCGTTGCCTACATTGAGGCCGGAAGCGATCTGGAAGATCCAGACATCGTCCGCGCTCCCGGAAAGAGTGACGTCGGAGCCCGTGATGGAAAGGGCGCTGGTGAATTTATAGAGACCGGGAATGAGGGTCAATCCTCCGATGTCGCCCGCGCCGGGATCGAGGAACGGACCCTCCGGAACCGGCGTCCGGCCCGCCGCGTCGTTGTACGCGATGGTCAAATCCCCCTTCGCCGTCGTTAGCTCCGATGCGGCCGCCACTGAACCGGCGGGTCCAGTCTGATCGACCGTATAAACGGTTCCGGTTATCTCATTCGCGCCGAAGCCCGTGATCATGCTCCCTGCAGACGGGCTCAACCCCACGTCGCCGGTGATGGCGGATCCGGGAATGTTGGAAATCAATGAACCCGCGAGCACGGCGAACTTTGCCGTTGATCCCAGGTTGACCTTTTCCAGAGGCATGGAATAAATCGGCGCCGGGGCCATGGAAGCCAGGGCCACTGCCCCGCACATAAGGCCGGCGGAGTATTTCAGGATTTTCATTTGGAGCGGAATTTTTGTTTGCATGGCGTCCTATCTGTTGTAGGGTAGAAGATACCCCAGGCAACTAGGAACCGGAATAGTCCGAAAGAATGGAAAAGGGATTAATCCTTTATAAAAATTCTGATAATCAAAAAATAGTAGCAGTAGTATATTTCACTATGCCGCCGGATGCGCGGCGATGGGCGCGCTGATGGACTCAGGATGGAAAACCATGATTGAGAAGGAACGCCCTAAAAGCCGTATCGACGGCTTAGAAAGGACGTCGGGGAGAATTAAGCGAGTTGTTCGTTGCGGGCGTGGTTCGCGATTTGCAAGCGGCTATGCAACGCCAATTTTTCCATGATATTATGCACATGGCTTTTGACGGTGAAAGTAGCGATATTGAGCTCGTCCGCGATTTCCTTATTGCTCTTCGCGTCGACGATCAAGGCAATGACATCCTTTTCGCGTTCCGTCATTCTAATGGCGCCGTTGATGTTTCGTTTCCCTCTGCGGATCGCGTGTTCGGCGACCTGGGAAAAGAGGGATCCGGTCATCGAGGAAGGCAGCACGGTATCCCCGGAGGCCACCGCCCGTATCGTATGGATCATTTCGGCCACGGTCGCGGTTTTAAGGATGAATCCCTCGGCCCCGGCCTGGACGAATTCCAGGATATCCGACTGCGCGGGAGCCAAGCCCATCCCGATGATCTTGATCTCCGGGAATTCCTTCTTCACGGCCTGCACAACGGCCAGGCTATTTTGGCTATCAAGGCCCAAGTCCATGAGCATAAGGTCCGGTTTCGCGGAGCGGATTTTCGACAAGGTATTGCCTCTGCCATCGGAGACTGCCGCAACTTCCACATCGTCTTGCCCGTTGATCAGCGCGGTGATGCCTTCACGCAAAATGCGATTGTCCTCAATGAGCAAAATTCGGATTCCAGTCAAAAACTACTCCCCTTTACCCTTAGGTGTTCTTTTCGTTGCAGCATCCACATAGGTTTTGAAGATGAATTCATGGCTTTCGACTAATGTCTTCCGATCCTTAGGTTCGAGTCCGTCGCAGACGAGATTGAAATAGCTGCGGATTTTGCGCTTGATTTCGATCGCCAAATCTTCGCCTTGGGGGGTCAAGGTGACATTGACGACCCGGTCGTCATCGACTTTCCTCGCCCGGTTGATGTAGCCCTGGGCGACGAGTTTCTTGGCCGTTTCGGTCAGGCTGGCTTGGGTTATCCCCAACTCCTTTGCGATCTCAGACATGCGTTTCGGCCCGTCGGACGCCCCTAGGATATTCAGCACCTTGATTTGGGAGGGCGTGAGATTCTCATGGATCAACTCCTCCGCGTGAGTGATCTGGGACAAAGCTGACATCATTCTGGGGAAAATCTCCGCGAGCCTTGCGGCATCCGATGCACCTGAGCCCTTGGAAAGCGCCTTTACCGCCGAATTCTTATGTACGGAACCCACGTTCATTGTACTAGAGCCAAAATATCATGGAACCGGTCGACGATATGGAAATATTTCATATCCCAAACATATTAATAAATTGATTGTTAGGCTACCTAATTGTTTTAAGCCTAAATTATCCCGCATTACCCGCTTCTAGGATGGACAACGCGGGATTGACCAACCGCCGCCTTTAAAACGGCCCCCCCCTTGAGGTGGAACATGGGCGGATGTTGTTTCGCGGAGGAGGTCCTTGGCTTCCCTTTTTTCGCGAGTCAGATCGGATTTATTCTGATCCTGCTTGTCCTTCGCCAAAGTCACTTCGTTGAGGGTTACCGATTGGTTGTCCGATCCATCTTTTCTCGATTTCGCCAGACTATATTCCGAGGCTTCCCGCTTTTCGTGGGTGGCTACGGCACTTGCGGCCCGGGCGGAATTCAATATGAAGCCGGTGGCCAATGCCGTGAGGGCCATCGGGCGGATAAGTTGCTTGTTCATCGGGATTCCTTTTGAATCGGTATGCACGGAATTCATGGTTTGCGGAACCGTTCGCAAGGACAATCGTTCCTGATTCGATTCGGAAGGAAGGATTAACCCTTTATTCATCCCTGCGATGGATTCCTGACCTTTCCTTCATGGCATATATTCCCTGCCTGGGAAGAAAATGGGGATGGCATCAATACGGGACATTGACCCTCATTCCGATCGCAAGAGCGGATATAGCCGGCTGCGAATTCTTAACGAAGAATCGTAGAAGGAGTACATGCATGATCATGAAACCAAAAACGGTGGTCCGCAATAGCGGGGCCTCTTTGCCGATAAAGCGGACAGAACGACCGGAATATGGCGGGATTCGAACCCACGACCCTTTACTTGGGAAGAAAAAGTGGGAAGATTTTTGCGACAAAGGAACCAAGCTGGTCTATAGGAAACGACCTTGAGTAGTCGTTAGCCCAGGATGCCCGGTTCATGGTCGGGAGGTCGCCACGGGTACCCTATCGCGTAAGCCTGGGTAAGATTCAGTGGGGCTTCGTCGGGAAGTGCAGAAACAAGAAGGCCCTCCAAAGTTGTCTGTTCTCAAAGAGAATCAACAACTCAGAGGGCCTAATGTTGGTAGCGGGGTCAGGATTTGAACCTGAGACCTTTGGGTTATGAGCCGGACCGACTGTCCTGCAAACCCCCTTTTTCTACCGAATTAAGCCCTTTTGACGCTTTTTCCAATCCGAAGTGTACCCCAAGAGTACCCTTTTCGGGGTCCTGGTGATTATTCCCGGGATGAAAACGTACAAGTGAAAGTGACTTTTTCCCAGCCCTATGATAATAGGTTCGGAGCATGTTGGTTTTCCATCCGGCAATCTCATTGACCACCTGTTCGGGGGTTCCATTATCGACGAGTCGGGTTGCAGACGCGTGGCGCGTGTCGTGCAACCGGAAATCAGAAATGCCCGCCAGGGACAAACATCGCTTCCATGCCTTGCGGAAGTCTCCGAGCGGGTAATAAAGACCGGCCTCGACACGGTAAAAAAGATACGGGCAGTCCACGGGGAGGGTGCGGAAATATTGAACCTGATCGGGAGGGATCGGTTTCCAGGTTCCATCATCATTTTTGGTCGTTCCATTACGAACCCGGATGGCGTTGTTAAAAAGGTCCAACTCTTCCCTACGCATATTGACCATCTCTGATTTCCGGCATGGGACGGCCAAGGCGAACCGTATGAGCGGAGCGATGTGCGGAGCCTCCTGGTCCACGATAAGGAGCAGGCGACTCTCTTCCTCGGGCGTGAGTACGCGATCACGGGCCACTTCCTTGGCCTTCGGAAATCGTCTTTTGGTGACTGGATTTTTCTCAATCCATTCGGCTTCCATCGCAAGGTTGAAAGCGGCCCTGGCCATTTCCACCAGGCGATTCACCGTGGCCGACTTGGGTGCCTTTCCCGTCTTTTTAATGGGATATTTCCTGTAAATGGCAAGGAAGGTGTCAAAGCGATTGGCAAAATCGGGAATGGAAACGGGCCCGAGTTCCCGCACCAGCAAGTCATAGCGGCTTTTGTCCTGAGGCGAAAAAGTGAACCTTTTTTCCCGATAATAGGCCATGGCATGGGCAAAGGTGGTTCCAACTTGAACCGCTGCGACTTGAGGGCCATCTCTCAATTCTTTTCTGATCTGGAGATACCGTTCTTCGGCTGCCTGCTTGGTGCCGGAGAAAGATTCGCGTTTACGCTCTTGATGACCTTGCTTCTTGACTCGAACGTCAAGAAACCATTGGTTCGTTCCGGCGCGCTTGATATTCAACCCCATTGCAAAATCCTTTTTGCATTGGGGATCCTGGGCGGATTGGATAAAAATAATCCACCGTTCATGACCTGTCTATCCCTGAATCTTCCTCTTCAAGGGAAGAAGGATTTGTCCCGTTAGAAGTTGCTTTTCGACATCAGCGATCCTGTATCGCCAAAAGCGTCCCATCCGAACCATTCCTGGAAGCCGATGTGAATGGGTGTATTTTTCAACAAAGGCCATGGACATTTTGATCTTGGTTGCGAGCTGCGGAGCGGTAAGAAAATCAGAGTCGTTGGGATCCATTGCTTCCACGCCTTCATTTCATCCCACCGGCCAGTTCGTCAAAGGCCGCGGCCGTTTTCAGTTCCACCGCGCGCGTAGCAGACAGGTCGTAGATAACCGTCCCCAAATGCGCCCACACGACTTCCATCTCCAGCTTGTGCAGCGCCAGGACATCCAAATCGTTCTCTACCCCCTTGAGGTCCGTAAGCGTGCGCCCCAACTCCAAGGCATTCACATTTTGGGCATCCTTCAGGGACGCTTGCATTTTCTGGTATTTCTCCGCCCGGTCCCGTTCCACCCGCCTCAGGGCCGCTATCTGGGCCTGAGCACGGGAGGCTGCAAGGATGGTGGCGTCCCGCACCTTTCCCTCCGGGGAGGCTTGCAGAGCCTCATATGCTCTTTGCAAGCGCTCCTTTTCCTTCCCCTCGCGAAGGATCTCTTCATCAGGAGAATCACCCTCCATCTTCGCCACCCAAGAAGGATCCGCGCGGTAGAGGCTTGTGTTCGCTTTGTAGAATTCCGACACCAACGGAATTCCAGTGGGGATATAGCCATCGAGCCGCCCCCCTATTTTCTGGGCAAGTCTTTCCTGGCGATACATGAGGTCATCAAAATTCTTGGTCTCTTCCCAAAGCAGGTAGTCGGTTTTATCAAAGATGGATTCCAACTCCTGGAGCTTGGTATCCCAGCGGCCCGGCTCGGTCACCAGTTTCACGACTCGCTGACCGACCAGATCCCAACTCTTCAGATTGCGTTTGACCCAATCCCGCTGTTCTTCCAGGGTCGTGACCATGGCCCGGGTATACTGGATGCTCATATACGCATCCCGCACGGTATTGCGGATCTTCACATAGCTCAAAACCAGAGTGGTGACAATGCCATTTTCCTCTTTCGTGCCGGGTTGCGTGGTAGTGGGTGCCAAAAGGACTTGGGCAGGCGCGAAGGTGTAAAGAACAAGAAGGATCAGAATCAATTTTTTCATGGGGTCGCTCCCCCTTTTAAAAGGACTCTACCGCTAAGTGTGTGGAAGAGGCTTGATTTCCTCGGGGAAAATGGGCTACCTTTTTCCTTCAATGAAACAGACCGACACCGTTGTACTGGAACACTATAAGCGGCTTCTGATTCTTCCCGATCCCTGGCAGGTGG
>JANYDA010000042.1 GCA_025360005.1 Fibrobacteria bacterium | reverse complement strand
GCGACGCCCCCGGCGGCGCGGAGCCGGCCGGCATTATTTTCCGAGTTCTTGCACTACTACCGAGGCCGTTTCCCAGCAACCCGGATCCAAGTAGGCGCTGGTTCCAGGTCCGTTGGCACCCTCGACCCATATGCTCACGGTATGTGCGCCCGCGCTTAGGCCCGGAAAGACGCCCATGATCGTCGCCGGGATCCCATCGGGTCCGGCTTCGGAGGCTTTCAAGTTGTTGCGTGCGTAGACCAAGGTAGTCGGAACGTCATCGATGCGGAGTTCAAAGGTGGCGCCCGTGCCCGACATCTGGAGGACGGCGATGCGACCGCTATAGGTAGCCAGGATTTTGGATGTGGCGCTGGACTTGGTGAAGCTTCCCACGTCCGCAACCTTGACATAGGTCGTGTTGAAATCCACATTGCCCGCGCATCTCAATGGCAGCACGGTGAGGTTCACCGCCGCATCTGCTCCGGCGGGCCCGACCGGCCCAATCGGCCCAACTGGACCCACGGGGCCCTTGGGTCCGATAGCGCCAACAGGGCCAACAGGACCAACAGGACCTGCGGCACCGGTGGCACCCGTTGATCCTTTTGGCCCGACAGAAACTTCGGCCAACACCTTCCAGGCGGAACCGGATCGAACATAAGACTTGTTGTCATGGGTATTGTGATAAGCGTCGCCATCGGTATTCGTCGCAGGAGCGGACGAGAACGCGCCGAGCCAATGCATGGTGGGCGCGGCCGAAGCCAGGGTGAAGCACGATCCGGCCAAGATCGCCGTGAAAATATTTGAGGCTTTGATCATAGAGATATCCCTTATTTGAGTGTGGGATCCTAAACCTAATAGAAACCATTTGTCGCTTGCTTCTTTTTTCTTCCCAAAGAAAAGAGCGGAATTTCCCTGATGCCATCCGGTTCAATCGTAACCATTCCATGTTCCGCCCTTCTCTTTTTCACGCTAGGTGGATCAAGATCTCCGCCTTTCTTCCTCGATTGACATTGGACTCCATCTCGGGTAGTCTTCCTGAAAATCGTCTCCGGTATTCCGGGGCCGATCCGATTTTCCCCGCCGACATGGGATGGTTTGCCCGCCACCGGAATGCCTGCGCTACAGCGCGTCCTTGCGGGTCAGGATGACATCATAATATCAAGGCGATTGGGCTCTGCGGCCACCGGCAGGGTTTCCTTACCAAGGAAGTTATACGGGAATCGGGGACGCGGGTTCCCCGCAATTCAAAGCGGAAGAGGGGTTGCCGCCAATTCGGCCCTGCGGATGCAAGCGGATCGCTGCACGGAATCGCCCGTCAAAGCAGGCTCTTTTTGTTTGCATGCCTCCAGGGCCATGAAACAACGGGGGTGGAAGCGGCAGCCTGGCACTGCGTCATTGGGCTTAGGCACCACGCCTTCGATGGAAGCCAAGCGCCTTACCTTTCGGTACAGGGAAGGGATCGATCGCAGTAATCCCAAGGTATACGGATGGGAAGGATGCTCCAGCACTTCCCCGGCGCGGCCCTTTTCCACTATCCGCCCCGCGTACATCACGGATAAATCCTCGACCATGTCCTTTACGATTCCCAGGTCATGCGTGATCAGCATCAACGCCATGCCGAAATCCTTCTGCAAGCCGCGGATCAAATTCAGGATCTGGGCCTGGATGGTCACGTCCAGCGCCGTGGTCGGCTCGTCGGCTATGAGCAGCTTGGGACGGCAGGAGATGGCCATGGCGATCATGATGCGTTGCCGCATGCCTCCCGACAACTCGAAAGGATAAGCGGCCACCCTGCGTTCGGGATTGGGTATGCCCATGCGATCCAGCAGCCCGATGGCCTCCAGCTTCGCCTCCCGCCTGCCCTTGCCCTGATGGAAGCGGATAGCCTCCGCGATTTGCTCCCCGCAACGCATCAGCGGATTCAGGCTGGTCATCGGATCCTGGAATACCATGGCGATGTCCTTGCCGCGCAGCGCGCGCCACTCCGAGGCCGAAAGATTCCGCAGATCCCTGCCGTCGAAGCTCAATCTATCGGCAGTAACCTTGGCGCTACGTTGGGGCAAAAGTCCCATCAAAGCCAGGGATGTCACGGACTTGCCGCTCCCGGACTCTCCGACTATGCCGAGCGTGGCCCCGGCCGCAAGGGTGATGTCGATGTTGTGGGTGACGGGAACGAACCCGGAATCGGTTTTAAAAGCGACGGAGAGATTGGAGACTTCGAGCATTATGGCAGCTTTCCGTGGGAAACCGCACGCCCGACGCCCCGCGTGATGCCCATCAATAGGTCCATGCGTCCGATCTTCTCCGCCCTCAACTCAGCCACTCTTCCCTCTTCCTCCCCGCTCAACTCCCCCGCCTTCCACTCCACGCCCAACGCTTCCGCCAACCGCGCTTCAAACCCCTTTGCCAGTTCCGTCCAATCCAGCGCGCGCCCCAGCGCTTCTTCCAAGCATACCGCGTTGCGATCCAGGATTTCCAGGTAACCCGCGCGTTTCTCCGCGTCCAGCTTCAGGCAATCCACCATGCCCCGATGGGCTCGGGAGACCAGGATCGATCCATGCTGCAGGAAAGCCCCCCGCAATCGCCGTTGCGCGGAGCCGACCAGCTTCCGGTCCCTCCATACCACTTCCGAACGCGCGGTGGAGGAAAAGCATGGCGTCATGGCCCGCAGGGCTTGCGGCTTTTCCGCGGGATAGCCCCGATCCAAGGTCACGCCCAATCCTTCCGCGGCCAGGGCCTGGGCTACCGCTTGGGAAATGACACGGTAGGACTCCGCCTGGGTAGCGCACCAGGATTCGGAATCCGGAGCAGCCAGGATCGAATAGGTCAGTTCGTTGATATGCAGCACGGCCCGGCCTCCGGTAGGCCGCACCACCACGTCGTATCCCAGCTCGCGCACGCGATCGAAATCCAATTCGCGCTCCGCAGACTGGGAATGGCCCAGGCTGATGCAGGCCGGGGACCAACCGTAAACGCGCAGGGTAGGCGGCGATCGGCCGGCTTCAATTCCGGAAAGGATGGCCTCGTCGATGGCCATGTTGAGGGCGCCGCTTTGCCCGCTGACGGGATTCCCGGTTTCCAGCAATCGCCAAGGCATGGAGATCATCGCCGCATCAGCTCCGGCGGAAGGGATTCAGGCGTCTCCGGAGGAGGGACCGCGGGCGCTGGACGTGCCCGTGCCGGAAACGCCTTTTTCCTTATCGGCATTCATATTGGTCAATGCCACCCGGGCGCCGGCCTGTTCCGCGCTTTTCTTGGAATTGCCGGTACCGCGGCCGTATTCCTGGTTCTGCACGTAGACGCCCACCACGAAGCTTTTCTGATGCTCCGGGCCCGACTCCTGCAACACATCGTAGGAAGGGATGCCCATGCCGCGCGATTGGGTGTATTCCAAAAGCTTGCTCTTATAGTTCGCCAGCTCTTCGTCGTCCAGTACCTCGTCCATGATTTCCATCAGGGAACTGTGGATGAGCTTGCGGGCCGATTCCAAACCACCGTCCAGGTATACCGCCCCGATCACGGCTTCATAGGCATCCGCCAGAATGCTCAGGCGCTTGCGGCCGCCGGATTTTTCCTCCGAACGGCTGAGCAGGATGAAGTCGCCAAGCTTCCAAGCGTCGGCGCATAGGCCCAGCACCCGCGAGCTCACCACCAGGGATTTCATCTTGGACATCCGGCCTTCTTCCTTGTCCGGATATTCCCGGTACAGGTAGTCGGTGACGACGATGTTCAAGACGGCGTCGCCCAGGAACTCCAGGCGCTCATTGGATTCGATCTTCTTCTCACTGCGCTGGCTATTGACATAGGAGCGATGCGAAAGCGAGGTGATCAGCAGCTCATTGTTCTGGAAACGATATCCCAAAACGCGTTCCAATTCGGAAAAGGACGGCTCTTTGCGTCCTGCCTGGAACCATTTGCGGAGGAATCCGAAAAGCATCAGATGGGTAAGGCGCTATCGATTTGCAATAGCGCCTGCATCCTGTATTTGAATACGGGGGTTAAGCCTTGGAGTTGACGTATGCGATGACGTCGCTGACTTTCTTCAGCTTTTCGGCTTCTTCATCCGGGATTTCGATATCGAACTCGTCTTCCAGCGCCATCACCAATTCAACCTGATCCAGGGAATCGGCTCCCAGATCGTCGATAAAAGCGGCTTCTGGCTTCACTTGATCTTCAGAGACTCCCAGCTTCTCAACGATGACCTTGGTGATTTTCTGGTTGATATCCTCTGACATTCAATTCTCCTTAGAAAGGTAGGGGTAAATATAGTCTAAACCTGGGAAGTTCCTAGCCAACCATTGGCCATAAACCTCAAAATTCAACGAAAAACGCGTGTTATCACATGCCCATCCCGCCATCAATACTGAATACCTGACCGGTGAGATAACCCGCCCCTTTAGAGGCGAGAAACCCTACCAAGGCCGCCACTTCGTAGGCCTCTCCCATGCGTCCCATGGGGATGCCCGCCAGGATGCCGCTTTTCTGATCCTCGGTGAGTACTTTGGTCATGTCCGAGTTGATGAAACCCGGCGCCACCGCATTGCATGTAATGGACCGCGAGGCGACTTCCTTGGCGCAACTCTTGGTGAAGCCGATGATTCCGGCCTTGGAGGCCGCATAGTTGGCCTGGCCCGCTTGGCCGTGCACGCCCACGATGGACGTAAGGTTAATGATGCGGCCGTACTTCTGGCGGATCATGGAGCGCAGGATGGCGCGCGTTCCCAGGAAAACGGAACGGAGGTTGATGCGCACCACTTCGTCGAAGTCTTCGTCCTTCATGCGCATGAGCAGCCCATCGCGCGTGATGCCGGCATTGTTGACCAGGATCTCGATGGAGGGCGAATCCTTCTGAATGGCCGCAAAGGCGGCGCTCAGCGATTCGGCGTCTCCCACGTCTGCGGACCATGCCATGGTCGCGACGCCTGTGGCCGCGGTTATCTTGGCGGCGGCTTCACCCACGCCGGCCTGATTGCGCGCGATGAGATGGACCTTGGCCCCGCGCTGGGAGAGGGTTTCCGCGATGGCATAGCCCAACCCCCGGCTGGCGCCGGTCACGATGGCCGTTTGTCCCTGCAAATCGCTCATACGGCCTTGCCCTTCAGATCTTCCGGGTTTTCCACCGGGGTAACTTTCATGTCACGGCTGATGCCGCGCGCCAGGCCCATCAGCACCTTGCCCGGGCCCACTTCCAGCGCTTCCTTGGCGTCCAGGCCCAAAGCGGCCCGCATGGACTCCACCCAACGCACCGGCGAGGTGAGCTGGCGCAACAGCAAAGCGCGGATCGCCTCGGCATCCGTAACTGGCTTGGCTTCCACGTTGCTGATCAAGGGAACCTTAGGCGCGGTGATGGGAATCTTGGCCAACCCGGCTTTGAGCCCCGGTACGGCGAACTCCATCAAGGGCGAATGGAAGGCCCCGCTTACGGCCAGCATGACCACTTTTTTGGCGCCCGCGGATTCAGCCAATTGGGCGGCGGCCTTGACGCCGGCCACCGATCCGGAGATCACGATTTGGGAAGGGCTGTTGTAATTGGCGGCCACCACCACTCCGGCCTGGGCCGCATCCTTGAGAATGGATTCCAACTTCTCCGTTTCCAGCCCCAAGATAGCGGCCATGGAACCGGGGCTCTTATCTCCGGCCTGCGCCATCAATTGGCCGCGCAACCGTACCGTGGCCAGGCCGTCCTCGAAGCTGAACGCGCCCGCGGCGCATAAGGCCGAGTATTCGCCCAAGGAATGGCCGGCTACGAAATCGTAGCCGATGCCTTCCTGATTGACCGCTTCCATCGCCATCATGGATACGGTGAAGATGGCGGGCTGGGTGATGTCCGTGCGCGTGAGGCGATCCTCGGGACCGTTGAACAGGATTTCGCCAAGATCGAAACCGAGCACGGCGTTCGCCTTCTCGAGCAATGCCTTGGCGGGCGCGGACGATTCGGCCAATTTCTTGCCCATGCCCACGTACTGCGAGCCTTGGCCGGGGAAGAGGAGGATTCTGCGGGTCATGACGAAACCTTGGGAAATATTTTGAAAATTGCGAAATGGCTTTGGATTTCCACTACCACCGCATCAAATTGCATCCCCAACTCATCCCGCCGCCCACCGCGGCCATCGCTATCAGCGTGCCCGGTTTCAGGCGGCCTTGGCTTTCGGCTTCATGGAGGACCAGGGGGATGGAAGCGGAGGAGGTGTTTCCGAACCTGTCGACGTTGACGATGACTTTTTCCGGGGGTAGGCCCAGCTTCTCCGCGACGGCGCCGATGATGCGCACGTTGGCCTGGTGCATTACCAGCAGATCCAAGTCCGTCAGGGCGAACCCTCCCTTGGCCACCGTGGTCTTTACAATTTCCGTGATCTCCGTGACGGCGGCCTTGAAGACCTGTTTGCCGTCCATGAACATGCCGCGGGGGCCATCGTCGCCGGGATTGTTGAGGTAAAGGACCTCCGACCGGGTACCGTCGCTTTTCAATTGCGAAAGCAGGATGCCGCGCTCCTTGGGGCCCGCGCTGAAAACCACCGCGCCGGCCGCGTCGCCGAACAGGATGCAGGTGTTGCGATCGGTCCAGTCCAGCACGGGCGTGATGATCTCGGAACCGATCACCAGGATGTTCCCGCATTGGCCGGAATCGATGAGCAAGGCCGCCATGTTGGCGGCGAAGACGAAACCGGCGCAGGCAGCGGTCACGTCGAAGGCGAAAGCCCTGGTCGCCCCGATCTTGGCCTGGATGAAACACGCCGTGGCCGGAAATTGCTTATCGGGATTGATGTTGGCGCAGATGATCCCGTCGATGTCCGCGGCCGTTAGGCCGGCTTTTTCCAAGGCCGCCTTAGCGGCCCACGCGCCGAAATCCGAAGCCTTGAGCTTGGATCCCTTGGGAAGGACATGGCGTTGCTTGATCCCGGTCCGGGTGGTGATCCACTCGTCCGTGGTCGCCACGATTTTTTCGATGTCGGAATTGGTGAGGACCGTTTCGGGATAGTAAACCCCGATGCCGCGGATGACCGCGCCCATCAGGCCACCTGGCTCAGCTTGGCGGCGATCTTCTCGGAAACCTGGTTGGAGGCCAGGCGATAAGCCAGATCCAGGCCGTTCTTGATCACCTTGGCGTTGGCGCGACCATGCGTAATGATGCCCGTGCCCTTGAGCCCCAACAGCATGGCGCCGCCGCGGTTGGCATAGTCCCAATCCTGGTGGAACTGCCTGCCTTGCACGCTGTCGATCTTACCGAAGGTCTTGAGATGGTATTCGTAGAAACCTTCCATCAGCTTGAGCACCACATTGCCGGTATAGCCGCCGGTCACGATAACGTCCACTTCGCCCAGCATGATGTCGCGGCCTTCTACGTTGCCTACGAAATTGATGGGCGCCTGTTTCAAAAGCTGATGCGCTTCCTGCAGCACTTCCGTGCCCTTTTTCTCTTCTTCGCCCATGTTGAGCAAGCCTACCTTGGGATTGGCTATGCCAAGCATGGTTTCCGCGTAGATGCTGCCGCAGATGCCGAAGTGCACCAGGGTAGGCGCCTTCTCGTCCACATTGGCGCCGCAATCGAGCAAGGTGACATTGCGGCCAAAGGAGGGAACGTCGCAGGCGATGGCGGGCCGGGGCATGCTGCCTACGCGGCCCAGCACCATCAGACAGGCGGCCATCATGGCGCCGGAGTTGCCCGCGCTGATGCTGGCCTGTACTTTGCCCGCTTTTTGCAGCCCCACGCAGGCCATGAGACCGGAGTTCTGCTTGGTCTTGAGCACCGAGGTGGGGGTATCATCCATGGTAACGATATCCGGGGCGTGGAAAATCTCCATGCCTGCTTCCGCATAGCCGGAATAACCCAAGGAAGACAGGGTGGATTTCACCACGTCTTCCGGGCCGGTCAGAACGATTCCGTATTTTCCCTGGCTTTCCCTGGCGGCCAGGATGGCGCCTTCCACTATAGCCTTGGGGGCGTGATCGCCACCCATGGCATCTAGGGCCACCTTAATCATGGTGCTTAAGCCTACTCAGCCGGCTGGCGGACTTCCGCCCCAGCGTAGTATCCGCAATTGGAGCAGACCCGATGGGAGATTTTGATCTGCCCGCAATGCGAGCATTTCGTGGTGGAGGGGGCCTTGAGCTTATAATGCGTCTTGCGCTTGTCGCGCCGGGCCGTTGAGGTTTTTCGTTTAGGTACTGCCATGTTCGACTCCAGTCAGAATGTCAATCCATACGCCGGTTTTCGTTTCGGCATACTCCTGCGGTCGCCCGCATCATTTTCACGGTTCCCGCGTCCGCGGCCCCCGCGACAATCAAGGACCCTGGGGTGGTTTGGGCTCCGGCTTCTTCAGCGCCTGGAGTTTTTCCCACCTGGGGTCCACCTTTTCCTTATCCCTGCGGGCGGCTTCGGCCTTGAACGCCTGCCGGCCGCATTGGATGCAGCGGTCCTTCTCATCAAGAGAGGGCAATGGATTCAGGTTGTAGTTGAGGATGATCTGCTCGGCGATGGGATGCTCCAGGGGTATATCCTGGATATCCGGCCCGATTTTGACCATGTATTCCTCGACTCCAAGACCCTCGTCCTCCTGCCACTCCAATCCTTGTGAATCCTTTTTCTCGACCAACAGCCGCAGCTTCACCACGAACACGCCGGTAAGCTTGTCCAGGCAACGTCCGCAATCCAAGGTGATGGAACCCCTGACCGATAACTCCATCAGATGATGGGTCAAGGTGGGTACGGCTTTGACTTTAGCGGTTAATTCACCGCTGCAGCCGAGCTCCACCAATTCCGGGAGATCGTCACTCTGGCCTTGGAGTAAAAACTCTTTCGGCTCGCTACCTGTTGAACTTAGAGAAAGTACCAAAACGGGGTTTAAAGTAGGAAAATTGGCGCAATTCCGTCAATTGATGATTCCGTCTTTCGTGTATATTTGGAGGGCAAAAAAGGGGATTAAACCGCCTTCCAAGCACGCAGATGGCGAACCCGATGATTTTTCCACCCGTTTTGATTTTTTTGGGCGCGGCCAATTCCATCTACGCTTACCTCAATCTCAAGCTCTGCAAGGGCCTGGATCTTCTTTCTTCCTTCCGGCCCGCTCCCACCGGAAAATCCCTGCCCACCGTGACGGTGCTGATCGCCGCGCGTAATGAAGAGGCCCGCATCGGCAAATGCCTGGATTGCCTCCGGACCCAAGACTACGATTGGGCCAAACTACAAATCGTGGTGGTGGACGATCGATCGGACGATGCCACTCCCAAATTGCTCCGGGATTACGCCGCCGCCTGGCCGGGCCAGTTCGAGGCCGTGACCCTGACGGAGACGGCCGCGGGGTTTAGCCCCAAGAAATACGCCCTCAGTCGTGGATTGCTCCGGGCCAGCGGGGAAATCATCGTGACTACGGATGCGGATTGCATCATGCCGCCTGCCTGGATCTCCACCTTGGTTTCCGAATACGGCGAGGATACCGGGCTGGTGCTGGGACTCACGACTTATTATCCCGCGGAGAAACCCGCGACCGGCGCCGGGGTCCAGGCGCTGGATTTCCTTTCCCACGGCGTGGTGGCCGCCGCCCTCATCGGCCTGCGTTTTCCCGTACACGGCAATGCCAACAACATCTCCTATCGCCGCAGCGTCTACGACCAATCGGCCGGGTTCGCCACGGACATCGTGAGCGGGGACGATGACTTCCTGATCCAGGCCATCCATAAGCTGGGGAAATGGCGCATCCGCTATTCCATCCAACCGCAAAGCCAAGTGCGGACGGAACCGCCCCTGAGCGTGGGCCAGTTCTGGGAACAGCGAAAACGCTGGGCGAGCAAGACCAGCCTGTACCAGCCCAAGCAAACCGCTTTCCTGGCCGGCATCTTCGCCTATTATTCGGCCATCCCGCTATGCCTGTTGGCAGGGGTGTTTCACCGCGGTTACCTGGTGGTGGGGCTGGGCAGTTGGACAGTGAAGATGGCGACCGATTTCCTGGTGATGCGCAAAGGCGCCAGGCTTTTCGGCAAGCCGGAATTGCTGCGCCATTTTCCGGCTACCAGCGTGATCCATATCCCCTTGATCATCGCCGCGGTGGTGGCGGGCAGCTTCGGTGGGTTTACCTGGAAAGGGCAGAAGCATAAAAGGCGGGTTTAATCCTACTGCACTACCAAGGAAGCCTTGATGGTCCCCTTCCCCAGCAGACCCAGCTTACGGGCCGCGGCCGGCGAGACGTCCAGGATGCGATCCCGCGAATAGGGACCCCGATCATTGACCACTACGATCACGCTTTTGCCGTTATCCAGATTGGTCACTTCGATCTTGGTCCCGAACGGAAGGGAGCGGTGGGCGGCGGTCATCGCGTTCTTGTCGAAGCGCTGCCCGCTGGCGGTTCGCCGGCCTTGGAACTTTTCGGCGTAATAGGAAATCATCCCTTCTTCCGAATAACCCGCTTCGCGCGCGCGCGTGGCTTCCGGATATTGCCCCATGTCCCGATCATAGCCGGCGCGATCCGGATGTCCGGAACCTGTATCGGGATGGATGGCGCAGGCGCTCAGTAAAAGCGACGCGCCTAAAATAAGGGGGCGTTTCCGATCAATATTGATCAACGTTCTCGTACCCGTTGTCGATTTCTTCTTTGGGCTTGTCTTCCGGTTGGTAGCCGGCGGTATCGGGGGGAGTGACGTTGGGGGGGGAAGAAGCTTCGCTCTCGTTCGGATGTTTTCCCCCGTCATGATTCTGTTCCGCCGGAACCGCGGAGGTGGCCGGGGCGGTTGCCGGCGCGGGAGACGGAAGGGCGCTTTGCGATGCGCCGGGAGCGGCAACGGTTACCGGAGCGGCGGGCCCTCCGGTTGTTTGCGTTCCGGATTTGACGGGGGCAGGAGCCGAGGCCGTGGCGGCGGGAACCGGGATGGGTTTAGGCCGGGGTTTGATACCCGCGGTGGCCAGCTTTGTCTCGGCGGCCTGGCCGAAGGGCGTGTTGGAATACCTTTCCCTCAGAGTCTGGTAAGAGCTGATGGCCGAGTCCAGGCTTCCCGCAAGCCTCTCTTCCCCATGGGCATTCTCTTCGTAAAGCACGGCGATATCGAATTGGGCCCGGGCGGCCTCCCGGGTGGCCGGGAATTCGGAAACCACCTTGGCATACGCAGGCAACACGGCGGTTACCAGATCCCCGCCGCCAAAGCGCGCCTTTTCCGCGTCCAGGAAAAGGGCATGCGCCTTGTCTTCCTGCGTCTCTACGGAAGGCTTCAACCCCAGGTTGCGTTCCGCCTGCTTGGCGTATTCCGTATTGGGGTATTTCTCCAGCACGTACCGGTACAGGGAATCGCTGACGGGTTTGGCCTGCTTGAACTCATCCTGGATGAACGCGCGCGCGTAGGCGGCGCGCATGGTGTGGCTGGAGTCCTGACGGGGATCCTTGACGATGCGATCCAGATGGCTCAAGGCGCTGTCAACGGTTTCCAGCCGGAACAGGAACAGCTCCGCGATCATGAAATCGCGATAGTGGGTTTCCCGGGCGGTGGTATCCGCGGGCCTGCGCAGATCGGCCAGGCGGCCCAGTGCGGCGGAACGTTCGGCCGCCTTGATGGCATATTCAAAAAGGGAACCCGCCGCGGCGGCGGAATCGAAAAATATCTTCGCCTGCTTTTCATCCTTGAGATCCCGCAATTGGTGTTCGCCCAGGCGGTAGAAGGCTTCCGCGGAATAGGCGGTCTTGGGCGCGGTCTTGGGAATCCCCGCCAGCAAATCCACCGCCTTGCCCGGTTGGTTGAGGAGGAAGAATCCCTGCGCCAGCTTCAGATCGATTTCCGGGACGGAGGCATAGTAGAGCCTGTTCTTCTTCATGGACTCCAGCTCGGCGATGCCGCCCGCAACCTTGTCCAGGTTGTAAAGGCATTCCGCCGCCAGCATCTCGCAACGGTAGCGGAGCTTGGTGGGAAGGTTCTTTACGTCCGCATCTTTGGCATGGCCGCGGGCGCGTTCCCATTGCTTGAGGGCGAAGGCCAGCTTGGCCGCTTCAAAATGGGCGTTGGCGCGCGCCTGAGGGGTGCGGGCCTGATCCTTCAGGAGCTTTTCATACAAGTCCAGGGCGGCCGCGGGGGAATTGTTCTCCAATTCCAGCTTGGCCAGGAGGGCCATGGCCTCTGCCCGGAAATCCCCATTGACCGAATTATTCATCACCTTCTCCAACTCGGGCCGGGCCGCCAGATATTGCCCGTTCAGGAACAGGCATTTGGCATGATGGAAATCCGCCGTGGGCTTTTCCTTGGCTTCCGGATAAAAACGCGCCAACTCCTCGTACTTGAGAATCGCTTTGGGATATTCCCCCAGCGCCAGGTAGCTCTCCCCTATCAGGAAGAGGGATTTGGGCTGGTATTTCTTTTTCTCGGGATAAAGCTCCAGCACCTTGGAGGCTTTCGCGATGGTCCGGTCCAGTTTCACCTTTTCTTCGGGCGAGACCAGAATGGTATCTTCCGGATTCTTGTCCAGGCGTTTTTCATGCAGCCGCATGGCTTGATCGTAAGCCTTGTCCGCATTGAAATAGGTGTTGAAGTAGACGCAGCCGCCCAGGAAAAAGGCGGCGGGCGCAAGCAGACAGAGGATGCCGGAACGGAAAGGTCTCACGGTAAAGTATTGTACGAACTTAAGCCCTGCGCGTCACCGCATCGGCCCAAAACGGTTTGACCGGCAACCAAGCGGCCGGTGAAATCCGGAGATCAACGCCATTTAGGGTCAAATGGGCCGCATTGCGGCGGATCCTTTAGGCCGGAACCGGCAACTGCACCAGCCCCTTGACCTCCGGGATCCCGGCCAAGCGGTAATATTCCTGCAAGGAACAGATGTCCAACTCTCCTTGGCGCAATGCGTCGATGGCGGCAACGGCTGCTTCCGCCGCCGCCAGGGTTGTGGTGTAGGGAATCTGCGCCAACAGGGCCGCCTTGCGGATCACGCCGTCATCGTCCTTGGACGTCTTGCCTAAGGGCGTGTTGATGATGAGGGAGAATTCCTTGCGGCCGATCAGCTCGCCCACGTTGGGATGGCCTTCGGAAACCTTCTTGACCACCTTGCTCGGGATTTTGTTGGCTTCCAATACGCGCGCGGTGCCGGAGGTGGCCATAATCTCGAACCCGAGCTCATTGAGCTTGCGGGCCATGGGAACCACCTTTTCCTTGTCGCGCTCGTTGACGGAGATGAACACCTTGCCGCCCTTGGGCAAGGTGTTGCCGGCGCCCATCTGGGCCTTGGCGAAAGCCTTGCCGAAATTGCGATCGATGCCCATCACCTCGCCGGTGGATTTCATTTCCGGACTCAGCAAGGTGTCCACGCCATGGAACTTGGCGAAGGGGAAAACGCTTTCCTTGACCGCCACGTAAGGCGGCATCTTGCTTTCGGTGAAACCCAGATCCTCCAGGGTGCGGCCGATCATCACCTTGGTGGCCAGCTTGGTGAGCTGGGTGCCGATGGTCTTGCTGACGAAGGGCACGGTGCGGCTGCCGCGGGGATTGACTTCCAGGATATACACCAGCTCATCCCTGATGGCGTATTGCACGTTCATCAGGCCGATGACTTTCAGCTCGCGGGCCATGGCGATGGTCTGGCGTTCCAGTTCGCGCAAGGTGCGCGGGGAAAGATCCTGCGGCGGCAGGATGCAGGCGGAATCGCCCGAATGGATGCCGGCTTCTTCGATATGCTGCATGATGCCGGCCACCACCACGGTCTTGCCGTCCGAGACCGCGTCCACATCCACTTCCATGGCCGAGTCCAGGAACTTGTCGACCAGCACGGGCCGTTCCGCGGAAGCCTCCACTGCCGTGGCCATGTATTTCCGCAGTTCCTCTTCGCCATAGACGATCATCATGGCGCGGCCCCCTAGCACGAAGGAAGGGCGCAGCAGCACGGGATAGGTGATGCGCGCGGCGATGGCAACGGCTTCCTCCGTATTGGTGGCAATGCCGTTGGGCGGTTGGCGAAGCCCCAGGCGCTCTACCATTTCCGCGAACAGCTTGCGGTCCTCGGCGATGTCGATGGAGGTTGGCGAGGTCCCGATGATCGGCGCCTTGGCCGCTTCCAGGGCCTTGGCCAGCTTGAGCGGAGTCTGCCCGCCGAATTGCAGGATGATGCCGTCCGGCTGTTCCAGCTCTACGATGTTGAGGATGTCCTCGCGCGTGAGCGGTTCGAAATAAAGCTTATCGGACGTATCGTAGTCCGTGCTCACCGTCTCCGGATTGGAATTGACCATGATGGACTCGTAACCTTCTTCCTGCAAGGCGAAGGAAGCCTGGCAGCACGCATAGTCGAACTCAATCCCCTGGCCGATGCGGTTGGGCCCGCCGCCGACGATCAGCACTTTTTTCCGGGGCGACCTTATAGACTCATTCTCTTCTTCGTAGGTGGAATAATGGTAAGGCGTGAAAGCCTTGAACTCGGCCGCGCAGGTATCCACGGTCTTATAGACGGGAATGATGCCCTGGGCCACGCGGTGCGTGCGGACCGAATCCTCCGTGGTCTTGGTCAGGAAGCCGAGTTGGTAATCGGAATAGCCCCATTGCTTGGCTTGCTTGAGGATGGCGCGCGGGATCTTATCCAGCGATTTGCCCGTGAACTCCTTTTTCTCGAAGCGGACCAGGTCCAACATCTGGTTCAGGAACCAAGGATCGATCTTGCTCAGCGCCTGGACCTTTTCCAGGCTCCAGCCCAATTCAAAACCGCGCCGCACCGAGAGTACGCGGTTGATGCCGGGCCTGCGGAAGTTGAGGTTCGCCTCGAGATCGGAATCCGGGATTTCCTTCTTGCCGTCCGCGCCCAGCCCGTAGCGATCGATCTCCATCGAACGCATGGCCTTCTGCAAGGACTCCTTGAAGCTGCGGCCGATGGCCATGGCTTCGCCCACGGACTTCATCTGCGTGCCCAAGGTGGGTTCCGCCTGCGGGAACTTCTCGAAGGTAAAGCGCGGGATCTTCGTGACCACGTAGTCGATGGTGGGCTCGAAGCAAGCAGGCGTGACCCGGGTGATGTCGTTGAGCAACTCGTCCAGGGTATAGCCGATGGCGAGCTTGGCCGCTATTTTGGCGATGGGGAAACCGGTAGCCTTGGAAGCCAGGGCCGAGCTGCGCGATACGCGCGGATTCATCTCGATGATGATCATGCGGCCGTCCGCGGGATTGACCGCGAATTGCACGTTGGAACCGCCGGTCTCCACGCCTATCTCGCGGATGCAGGCGATGGATGCGTCCCGCATGCGCTGGTATTCCTTGTCCGTGAGCGTCTGGGCGGGCGCCACGGTGATGGAATCGCCCGTGTGGATGCCCATGGCGTCCAGGTTCTCGATGGAACAGATGATCACAACGTTGTCGGCCTTGTCGCGCATCACCTCCATCTCGAATTCTTTCCAGCCCACCATGGATTCCTCGATGAGGATTTCCGAGATGGGGCTCAAAGAGAGGCCGCTGGCCGCGATGCGTTCGAATTCTTCTTCCGTATAGGCGAAGCCGCCGCCCGCGCCGCCCATGGTGAAGGCGGGACGGACGACAAGCGGCAAACCTATCTTGGCCCTGCCTTCACGCGCTTCCTCGATGGTGCGGGCCACGAAGGACCGCGCGGACTCGATACCGATCTTTTCCATGGCCACCTTGAATTGCTGGCGGGACTCCGCCTTCTCGATGGCCTCAAGGTTGGCGCCGATCATCTCCACGCCGTACTTTTCCAGGATGCCGCGCTTGGCCAATTCCACCGCCGTGTTGAGGCCAGTCTGGCCCCCCAAGGTGGGCAACAGAGCATCCGGCCTTTCCTTGGCGATGATCTTCTCGCACATCTCCCAGGTGATGGGTTCGATGTAGGTGGCATCCGCCAAACCCGGATCGGTCATGATGGTGGCCGGATTGGAATTGATGAGAACGACCTGGTATCCTTCTTCCTTCAGCGCTTTGCAGGCCTGGGTCCCGGAATAGTCGAATTCGCAAGCCTGGCCTATGACAATGGGGCCGCTGCCGATGAGCATGATTTTCTTGAGGTCGGTTCTTTTAGGCATCGGGCTGGAAATATAACACTTTTGGCGGGCGTCTTCCCGGTCCCGGGACCTGGGAAATAGGGCAGCAATAGCGGCCGGGATGGGCGGCGGCGGCGGCTGGCAGGGCGTTCGGAGCCGCCGATCCGGAACGGGTTGTGCGCTTACGAGGGGCGTTAGTAAGAGGGCTTTGGGAACGCGGAGGGGCCCCGTCTCCCCCAACTCCGCTCCCCTTCAACCCCCGCTTCCTTCCACCTTCCCCGCGGCGTACTGCCGCACCTCCTGCGTCAACGCGAAGTCCTCGATCAAATCGGTGAACCGCAAGCCCCCGTATCCGCTCTGATCCGTACCTTCCAGGTTACCGGTTCCCCGCGAGCGCAAATCCATCTCCGCTATCTTGAATCCGTCCGTGGTCTCCGCGAAACCGGCGATGCGCTCGTAGGTTTCCGGCGGCCAGGCCCGATCCGGAATGGACAGAAAGCACCAGGCCTGAGCCGTGCCCCGGCCCGTGCGGCCGCGCAACTGGTGCAATTGCGCCACCCCGAAACGATCCGGGCTTTCGATCACCATCAGATTGGCCTGGGGCACGTCCACGCCCACTTCGATGACGGTGGTGGCGATCAGGACATGCAGTTCACCCTTGCGGAATGCGGTCAAAGCCGTTTCTTTCTTATCCGCCGGAAGCTTGCCGTGCACGATCCCGACTTTCCATTCCTGGGAAAAGGCGGCCAGCTCGGATTTGATCTTATCCACGCTGGCGATATCCTCTTCCCGTTTCCTGTTGGCGGGAATGAAAATGTCCGGGTCTTCCCCGCCGGGCTTGTCCGCCTTGGCAGTCTTGCCTGCATGTGGGGAGGCATCCGCTTTAGCGCCGATTTGCGGGACCACCCAGAACACCTGATTGCCTCCCAAGGCTTCCTTAAGAAGGAACCCGAGCATATCCTTGCGCTTTTCCGGCTGCACCAGGCGCGTCTTCACCGGCAATCGTCCCACGGGTTTATCCTTGAGGGTGAAATTCTCCAGGTCGCCGAACACAGTTTGCGCCAGGGTGCGCGGGATGGGCGTGGCCGACATATAAAGGATATCGGGATGGCCGCCCTTGGCGGACAAGGCCAGGCGCTGCTGCACGCCGAAGCGATGCTGCTCATCGATGATGGCCAATCCCAACCGCCGGAAGGCCACGTCTTGGGAGTAGAGCGCATGCGTTCCCACCATGAAGGCAATCGCTCCCGAAGCCAAATCGGAAACCAGGGCGTCCCGATCGGACTTGGGTGTATCGCCCGTCAAGAGCGCGGCGCGGATGCCCGCTTGCGCCAGGAAGGGCGACAAGGTCTGGTAATGCTGGGCCGCCAGGATTTCCGTGGGCGCCATCAGGGCCGCTTGGCCGCCCGCCTCCAGCACATTGGCCGCCGCCAGCATGGCCACCACGGTTTTGCCGGAACCCACGTCTCCCATCAGCAGACCGCAGAATTGCCCGGGCTGGGATTGGAATCCGGAAATGGCCGCTACCGCCTCGGCCTGTCCGGCGGTCAGCGTGAACGGCAAACCGTCCGCGAGCTTCCGTTTCAGGTCGATGGAAACGGGCCAGGCCCGGCCTACCTTGCGGCGATCGGATTTGATCCGCTCCAGGCGCATGGACAAAGGCAGCAATTCCCTCAACTTGAGTTGACGGCGCAAGGCGGGAATCTCTTCCGCGGTGGCGGGCTTGTGCAAAGCTCGCAGCAACTCCGCCTCCGGAAGCAGTTGTAACTCGCGCCGGTAGCCTTCTTCCAACCCGTCGGAAAAGGCGAAACCTTGCAGGGCTTCCAGGGCGATGCGCTGCAGGAACTTGTGTTCCACATGGGCCTCGGACATTTCCACCGTGAGCGGGTAGCGCGGTAGGACCTCGCCTGGGGGGATTTTTCCGTCCTTGATGGCCTCGAATTCCGGATGCACCATTTGCAGATCGCGGAAAAAGCCGGGAACACCGGCCACCAACAGTTGCTGGCCTTCATGGAAACGGTTGCGCAGGAACTGGGCACCGTTGAAGAATACCAGTTCGATGCTTCCGCCCGCATCTTCCACCGTGATCAGCAAGCGCGTCTGCACCATGGAAATGGAGAGCACCGAAGCGAGGAAAATGGCGTCCTTGCCCACTTGCAATTCCGATATGGGCGTAAATTTGGTGCGATCGATGTAACGCCGGGGAAGGTGGTAGATCAAATCACGCAAGGTGGCGATGCCGGCTTCGCCCAGGATCTTAACGCGTTTGGGACCAACTCCGGTCAACCGGGATAAATCGGACATGCGGTAAAGTTAAAAATTCGCCGGTACTATTACCTCCTCAGTACTTGAACTCGGTCGCCTTGATCCCGAAGCGGCTCAGGGCATACCGCAATTGCCGGAGGGAAACCCCCAGCATACGTGCGGCATGGGTCTGGATGCCGCCGGCATTGTGCATGGCTTCGCGGATATCCTTCTCCCGCAAGGGCACCCGCTCATACAGCTGGCGTTCCTTGGAGCGGCGGCTCAGCGGGGAAAAGGTCACCACGCCGTTGGTGGCCGTGGGCACCGGCACAGGCTCAGGGGTTTCCACCATCGAATTGAGGATAGGGATGTCCTTGGCGGTCAAGGCTTCGCTCCCCGCCAGCACCACCGTGCGTTCAATAGTGTTTTCCAACTCGCGCACGTTTCCGGGCCAGGGATAACCTTCCAGGAACTCCATCACCTCGCGGGAAATGGAAATGCGCTTGTTGTACTTGGTGGTGAACTTCTTGAGGAAGTACGATGCCAGCGGCAATACGTCCTCCCTGCGGCTGCGCAAGGGCGGGACATTGATGGGCACCACCATCAGGCGGTAATACAGGTCCTCCCGGAAGAGCTTGTCGCGCACCAACTGTTCCAGATTCGCATTGGTGGCGCAGATGAGGCGCACGTCCGCGGTCATGGTCTTGGAAGAGCCCACGCGCTCGAAGGTACCGTCCTGGATCACGCTCAGCAATTTCGCCTGCGTCTCCAGCGGGATCTCGCCGATTTCATCCAGGAAGATGGTTCCGCCGTCGGCGGCTTCAAAACGGCCGATGCGCTGGTTGAGCGCGCCCGTGAAAGCGCCTTTCTCATGCCCGAACAACTCGCTTTCGATGAGCCCCGCCGGCAGGGCCGCGCAATTGACTATGATGAAAGGCGCCTTTTGGCGCTGGCTGGTATAGTGGATGGAGCGGGCCAACAGGGTTTTACCCGTGCCGCTTTCTCCCCGCAAGAGCACGGACGCGTCCGTACCGGAAACGCGCTTGACCATTGCCAGGGTTTTGGCCATGGCGGAGGAATTGCTGATCAGATTATCGGGATTGAAGCGCTCTTCCAACTCGGCATGCAGTTCCTTGTTCTCCTGCACCAGCTTGGAGTTCTCTTCCCGGATCATCTCGGCGATGCGCAAAGTCTGGGAGAGAAGCGAGCCCACGATTTTCATCACCTTGATGTCTTCATCCACCATGGTGGTGCTGCGCGAGGTGCGATGGGCGGTGATGACGCCGATGGGACGGGAATCCAGTACCACGGGTACGGCGATGAATCCGATCCGGTACAAGTTGAAATCGTCCTTGCTTTCACGGGGAATGGGAACGCCCGGAACCTCGTCCGCATCTGGCAAGGCCATGGGAAGGCAATTGCTGAAAACGCGGCCCACGAAGTCTTCGCCTATCTTATAGACGGAACTACGGATTTCCTCCGGGCTGAATCCTACGCTGGCCTTGATGACCAGGCATTTCCTATCCGTGGTGGGCATCAAAAGAGTGCCGCGTTCCAAATCCAAGGTCTCCGACAGGGTTCGCAAACATTGGTTCGCTACTTCCTTATAGTCCAAGGAGGAGCTGAATAGTTTGCTGATTTCGGTTAGCGCAGCCATGATGCGCGCCTGATGGACCGTAAAATCTTTCATTGCCTCAATTCCTGAAATGTCATTATTTGACAAATAAATCTACAAATGCTGGATTTGTCATCTTTTGTTGTGTTTACCATGCTTATGCTCGCCTAATCTTTACAAAAGCAAATTGTACACCAAATGGTTTGAAGCTAATTTCCATTGGAAAGCTCTAATTCTACAATTCGCGTTATTGGATTGGCTTTTCGTTGTATTTTTTTTGAAAATTCCAATTTGGGGAATCCATGAAGCTGCTTTTGGAAGCAATTGAAAAGTGTCGGAGCGATGCGATTCCCGCGCTTTTGATCCTGGCAGAACAGGAAAAACTGCTGGGGACTCTTCCCAAGGACCGCATTTCCATTCTGAATCAAGTGCAAAGCATTGTCAAAAGCCAAGCGGCGAAAACCCTTACCGATCCGATGGAACTTTTTTCCGTGGGCGAGTTGCTGATCTCGGTCATGCAGTTACCCCAGAAAAAGGGGCTCAACCGAGAGGATCGTATCCGCCTTGCCGCCTCCCGTATCGGAGAGTGGCAGAGGAGCCGCTCCCTGCCCCGTATCGCCGTGGCCGCGGACCAATTGACGACTCCGGAGTGCCGCGCTCTTTGCGAGGGGTTCCTAATCGCGGCCTATGATTTCCGCAAATACAAATCCGAAAAAAAACCGGAAAAGAACGGGAATCCGGAAATCCTGATTTTGACCTCCAACGAGGCCCTGAAGCGCAATGCCGCGGTCTTGGAAGAGGCGGAAGCCGTTTGCCGGCAAATCAATATCTGCCGGGACCTGGTGAATGAACCCGGCTCCTCGCTGGATCCGGAAACCTTCGCCCAGTACGCCCGCAAGGCCGCCAAGGAAGCCGGGCTGACCATCAAGATCCGGGACGAAAAGAAATTGCAAGGCGAGGGCTACCAGGGTCTTTGGACCGTGGGTAAAGGCTCCGATAGGCCGCCTCGCATGGTGACTTTGGGCTACGATGGCGGTAAGGCCGGGAAATCAGGCGCGAAAGCGTCCCACTTCGTCATGGTCGGCAAAGGCATCACCTTCGATACTGGCGGCATCAGTATCAAGCCCAGCCAAGGGATGTGGGAAATGAAATGCGATATGGCCGGGGCGGCTACCGTGCTCACGGCGATATGCGCCATCTCGGCCTTGAAGCTCCCCATCAAGGTGAGCGCCGTTTTATGCCTGGCGGAAAACCGCCCCGGAAACGCCGCCGTATTGCCGGGCGATATTTTCACCGCCAAGAACGGCAAGACCATCATGGTCGACAATACCGACGCGGAAGGCCGCTTGGTGTTGACCGATGGCCTGGCCGAAGCCGGCGCTTTGGGCGCTACGCATATCATCGATTTGGCCACCTTGACGGGCGCCATTGTGCGCGCTATCGGCCCTTCCATGGCCGGACTATTCTGCAATGACGATGCCTTTGCCAAGACCCTGTTCAAGGCGGCAGAAAGCGCGGGGGAGAAATTCGTCGCCATGCCGCTGGAAGAAGAATACCGCGAATACCTGGACGATCCGGTGGCGGACATGAAGAATGTGGGCAAGCAAGAAGCCGGAGCCATCACCGCCGCTCTTTTCCTGCAGGAATTCGTCCCCGCGAAAACAGCCTGGTCCCACTGGGATATCGCCGGCACGGCTTTCACCACGGCTCCCTGGAAATACTTCAAGCCGGGCGGAACGGGCTGGGGCGTGAAGAGCTTGGTGGAAACGGCGAGGCTTCTCGCCGGCGGCTGAACCCCGAGCAAAGCAAAGTGCAAAAGGCAAAATGAAAAATTGGGGATAATACCTTGGTTTTTCCGGCTCCCGTTGGAAACGCCTCCCCTCTCCGCACCCTAAGCAACGGCCCGATTCCCCGCGCTTACTCTTAAATTTTGCCTTTTGCACTTTGCACTTCGAATTTTCCGGTACTCCGCTCCTTTCCTATATTATCCCTTCACATGGAAAAAATCGGAGTCGTTGATTTAGGCGGGCAATACACACACCTGATCGCGCGCCGGGTGCGGCAATTGGGCGTTTATTCGGAAGTACTCCCGGCCCACAGCGAAGCGAAGGATTTACAGGGGTTTTCCGGGTTGATTTTTTCGGGAGGGCCCTCCTCCGTTTACGATCCGGACGCGCCTACGGTGACCGCGTCCTTGCTCGCAGCGGGGCTGCCCATCCTGGGCCTTTGCTATGGCCATCAATTGATCAGTTACAAGTTGGCCGGAGAGGTAGAGCGCGGCCAGGTTCCCGAGTTCGGGCCGGCCGAATTCCATCCGGACCGGAGCCACCCCCTCTTCGCGGGCATGTCCGAATCCTCCATCGTGTGGATGAGCCATGGCGATGAAGTGAAAAAACTGCCGCCGGGATTCCATCGCATCGGATACACCTCGGATTGCGATTTGGCCGCCGTGGGGGACGATGCCCGCAAAATCTACGGCGTGCAATTCCATCCGGAAGTGACGCATTCCGAAGAAGGCATGGCCATCTTCAAGAACTTCCTGAGCCTGTGCGGCTGCAAGTTCTCCTGGAAGGTGGCGGACTACATTGATACTCTGGAATCCAAGCTGCGCAAGCAATGCGAAGGCCGCAAGGTGTTCCTGTTGGTGAGCGGCGGGGTGGATTCCACCGTGGCTTTCGCGCTGTTGAACCGGGCCCTGGGTCCCGATCGCGTGCTGGGCCTGCACATCGACAACGGCCTGATGCGCAAGAATGAAAGCGCGGACGTGCTGGAGTTCATGAAACGCGAAGGCTTCCGCAATCTCAAGGTGCGGGACGCAACGGCCGACTTCCTGAAAGCCCTGGAGGAAGTCTACGCGCCCGAACAGAAACGCAAGGCCATCGGCGACACCTTCCTGAGGGTGAAGGACGACGCGCTGGAGGCATTGCACCTGGATGCGCGCGAATGGCTGTTGGCCCAAGGCACCATCTATCCGGACACGATCGAGAGCGGGGGCAGCAAGAATGCCGCCGTTATCAAGACCCACCACAACCGCGTGGGCGCCATCATGGAGCTTTTGGAAAAAGGCCTGGTAGTGGAACCCTTGGCGGATCTGTATAAAGATGAGGTGCGCGATCTGGGGCTGCTGCTGGGCATCCCGGAAAAGCTGATTTGGCGGCATCCCTTCCCGGGGCCCGGGTTGGGCGTGCGCCTGCTCTGCAACCGCCAGGCCGGCCGGACCATGGACGCTACCGTAACTGCCAAGGTACGGGCGCAATTGGCCGCGGAGGGATTGGAAGGGGAGGCGCTCCCCATCGAAAGCGTGGGCGTGCAGGGCGATGCCCGCACCTACGCCCATCCCTGCCTCCTCAAGGGCCTGCGTGATTGGGATCGGGCCGACAAGATCAGCGTGGCCATGACCAACCGCGTGCGCGAGGTCAACCGCGTGGTATTGGAGCTGGGCGCGTTGGCGGGGGGAAGCTACCAGTCCGTGATCGCGCAATGCGATAAACCGCGTTTGGATCTGCTCCGGGAAGTGGACGATATCTGCACCCGGTTCCTGGTGGCGGAAAACCTGTACGCCTCCATCTGGCAAATGCCCGTGGTGCTTCTGCCCTTGGAGAAGTCCGGCAAACCCGTGATCGTATTGAGGCCGGTGGTTTCCTCGGAAGCCATGACCGCGCGCTTCGCCGTATTGCCCTTTCCCTTGCTGGACGCCCTGTGGCTCAAACTCAAGGCGGCCGGCGTGGGCGCATTGCTATACGACATCACCCACAAGCCTCCGGGGACGATCGAGTGGGAGTAGGGGAAAAGGAATTTTTGCAAATCGAAAATTGCAAATTGCAATCTCTTCTCATTTCCTAGCTACCATCAAAGAGCCCCCCCAAGTGCCAACCCTTAAATCCAACAAAGTCGCCAAGGAAAAAGCCATCCTCGTGGGCGTGGCCACCCGCGCGGTCTCGGTCAAAATGGCCCGCGAGCATATGGCCGAACTGGGGCGGCTGGCGGATACCGCGGGCGCGGTGGTGGTGGAGACCACCATGCAGCGGCGGGAAACCTTGGATCCGGCCACCTTGGTGGGGGAAGGCAAGGTGAACGAGATCGCGGACATGGTGGCGAGGCACGGCGCGGACCTGGTGATCTTCGACGAGGACTTGAGCGGATCGCAGGTGAAGAAGCTGGAGACGCGCATCAGCTGCAAGATCCTGGACCGCAGCGGCATCATCCTGGACATTTTCGCCAAGCATGCGCGCACGGCCGAAGCCAAGGTGCAGGTGGAAGTGGCGCAGTTGGAATACCTGTTGCCGCGCCTGACCAATGCCTGGAGCCATTTGTCCCGCCAGGCAGGCGGCGTGGGCATAGGCATGAAAGGCCCGGGCGAAACCCAGCTGGAGACGGACAAACGCCTGGTGCGCAAGCGCATATCCGAATTGACGCGCAAGTTGGAGAAGATGGAAGAGATCCGCGTGGCGCAGCACAACCGCCGCATCCCCACCTTCCACACCGCCCTGGTGGGCTATACCAATGCGGGCAAGTCCACCTTGATGAACGCTTTGACGCGCGCGGGGGTGGAAGCGGCCGATAAGCTTTTCGCGACCCTGGACCCGACCACGCGCAAAGTCTACCTGGGTCCCAAGAAGACAGCGGTGGTATCGGACACGGTGGGATTCATCCGCAAGCTGCCGGTGGGTTTGGTTTCTTCTTTCAAGAGCACGCTTTCCGTGGTGGCGCAGGCCACCCTGATAGTCCACCTGGTGGATTCCAGCGCGGACGATTTCGAGGACCAGATGGAGATCACGGCCCGCATCCTCTCCGAACTCTGCCCGGCCGAGGTGCCGCGCATGACCGTGTTCAACAAAATCGACTTGCTGGCCGCCGAACGCCTGGAATTCCTGCGGGCCCACCATCCGCAAGCCGTGTTCATCTCCGCGGAAGGCAAGCTGGGGCTGGATCCGTTGAAAGATCGAATCCGCGAGTTCTATGATCAAGGCAAGTTCGCCGACTCGACGGAAGATGCCGGTCCCGTCCGCAATATCGGATGGGGAGAAGAGCCGGCCGAGTGAGTCCGCAGCCGCAGCGGCTCAGCCGGGCATGATGGCCGGCTTAACGCATAGCGCTCCCTGGGACCGAAAGCGCCGTCCGGCCAGGATGGGAAGGCAGCCATGGATCTGAACACCGCACTCAGCCCCGCCTATTTATCCAGCCTCAAGGGTTTGTCCTTGAAAGCCAAACTGGTGCTGGAAGGGACCATGGCCGGCCGCCACCTGTCGCCTTTCCACGGCTTCTCTTCGGAATTCTCCCAGTATAAAGGTTATGTCCCCGGCGATGATATCAAGTTCCTGGATTGGAAGGTGTACGGCCGCAACGATCAATTGGTTACCCGGCAATACCGCGACGAAACCAATGCCAGCGTGTACCTGGTGCTGGACAGCTCAGAGTCGATGGGATTCTCCGGCGGCGGCGATGTGTCCAAGCTGGAGTACGCCAAGGTGCTGGCGGCATCGCTGGCCATGATGGCATTCGGGCAGCGCGATGCGATCTCGGTGGCGCATGGCGCGGGGGAGCCCTCCGCCTTCCTGCCGCCGCGCAACAGCGCCGCGCACTTGCGGCAGGCCTTGCAGATGCTGGAGTCTTTGCTCCCCGCCGGCGTCACCGATTTGGAATCCCTGTTCGGCCGCATGGCTGCGCGCCTCAAATCCGGCAGCATGACGTTCCTCTTCACCGATCTGTGGCAAGACCCCAAGGCCGTACTGACGGGCCTGCGGGAGATCCGTTTCAAAAACCAATCCGCCGCTTTGGTGCAGATCCTGGCTCCGGAAGAGACGGCCTTCCTGGACGGGACCCATTTGGAGCTGTTGGACATGGAAACCAAGGAGAGCGTGAGGATTTCCGCCCGGCACCTCAAGCCGCAATACCTGGAAACCCTGGCTGCGCATACGGAGGCTTTGAAATCCGAGTGCTTCGATTTGAATGTGAAGTTCCTGCGCGTGGAGACCACGGAGCCTTATTTCCAGGCCATGCGCCGGCTCTTGCAGCGGCAGCGGTCCTGAAAAGTGTTTTCCCTGCTCAGTCCCATCAGTCTCTGGTTCGGCGCGGCTTTGGCCGTGCCTTTGATGATCCATTTCCTGGGCCGGCAGCGATTGCAGCGCAAGCAGTTCCCCAGTTTGCTGCTGGTACGCGAGCGTTTCGCCAAATCCATGCACCGCCACCGCCTGAAAAACCTGTTGCTGCTTATCTTGCGCACCTTGCTCATCCTGTGCCTGCTGCTGGCGCTTGCCAATCCCGCTTTGGAATCGCGCCACGCCGCGGACAAGCCGGATCTTTCCTTGGCCCTGATCCATAACGGCATCTATGGCCGCCTGCATGCGGGCGTCCCCGGCGCGGCAGGATTGGCAGCCGGCCTCTTGCCCGCTTCCGGAGCCCCGGGCCCGGAGGGTTCCGATGCTTTGGAAACCCAATGGTCGCGCCTGCGGGCGCTGGACTCCTCCCAGGGATGCGTTACCCAGGTGGTGCCTGTCATCGCGGATGGGCCCGGCCCGCGGGAGGTTTCCGAACGCTATGGGGACTATGGGGAAGCGGTGGGACGCGCGCTGGCGGAAGCCGGGTCGCGGCCGGGAACCGTCCGGATCCAGCTTCCCGTTTTCGCCTGGTCCGATATGACCGCCTCCGCGTCCGTCCTGTCGCGCGCCCTCAAGGAGAATCCCGGCTTGCAATTGGTGCTCACCGATTTCAGCGCCGGAACGGGCAAGGTAAACGCCTTCGCGGGATTACGCGCTATCGCCTCTCCGGACGCGCCCACTCTCAACGTGCAGGCCCGGCTAAGCCGGGCGGCGGCGGCCGGAGCCCCCAACCGGATCCGCATGACCCTGAACGGCCGCCCCTTCCAGGATCTTTCCGCCGCGGGGGGTATCGTAGAGGTTACCTTACCCATGGGCGAAGGCCCTCGCACCGTCGGGAGCTTCTCCCTTACCAAAGGCGGATTCGCGGCCCCGGATCTGCATTTCTGCTTTCCGGAAACCGGCAGCCTCTTGCTGGCGCATTCAGGGAGCGCGCTGGCTTCCCTCCCGAGCCTGGGCCGGGATAGCTATTACCGCCGCATCGCCCATGTCGCATCCGCCCGGGACATCCCTTGGCCCGGCCCGGCGCCGGGAACCGGCGGGATGAAACCGGGCGGGACGCGAACCGGAAGCGGGAACAGGGGTACCGGCGGGCCGGTGGAATTGAAGCTGGCCTACCTGGCGGCGGAACGCGGGGCGCAGCCGGAAGCGTACGCGCACGCAGTCGAGTTCGTGAAACGGGGCGGAAGGCTCATTATCGGGGTGGGACGGGAAAGCGACATTCCTTCCGTGAACCGGTTCCTGCTGCAACCTTTACGCATGGGGAGATTGGGTAACCTGGGCGAGACGGCCACCGGGCAACCCATCAGCGCGGATCGCCAAGCCTTGGGCCGGTTTGGGCGCATCCCCATCGACCCGGGTTCGCCGGGAACGGTGCGCAAGCGGTTCGCCTACGCGCCCGATTCAGGCGCCGCCATCCTGCTGTTCCAGGGCAGCCCCACGGAAGCGGTGTTGGCCGCGCGGGATTTCCAACACGGGAAAGTACTCCTGTGGACGACCGATATCGATGATTTGGATTGGACGGATCTGGGCGTGAATCCGCTGACCCCGCTGTTGCATCAGGCCTTCCAGGAAGGCGCCGAGGGCGGCCCAGGGGGATCCGGAAATGAAAACCGTTCCGTGGCTTCGGACTCCGTCTATGCGACGACTCTGGATGCGATTGCGGGCGGAGGGGAATCCGATATCCCGTCGGACGGCGATAAGACCGCGGGGTCTCAACCGGCGGTGACCGATCCGGACGGCAGGCCCTTCACCAAGGTCCGCAGGGACGGGAACCGTCTCCGGATCGGGCCCTTCGACAGGTTGGGCATCCATCGCATCATCGCCGGGAAGGACACCTTCGCTTTCGCGGTCAATCTATCGCGATCGGAATCGTCTCCCGACCAAGACTCCGGCAAGACGGAATTCCTGGCCGCCTGCAAACCCTATCGCGGCCGCGTGACGGTATTGGGTCCCTCCGATCCGGTGAGCGTGGAAGCCTCGGTGCGGCGGCTCTGGCCGGCTCTCATCCTGGCGGCATTATTATTACTTTTGCTGGAAGGGTTGATCTCCGCCACTTTCTCCTTGCGAAGGAATCGGCCTTAGCCATGGAAATCCTAGGTACCACCCGTCTCATCGCCTTGTTAGGGGATCCCGTAGCGCACTCCCTTTCTCCCGCCATGCACAATCCCGCCTTTGAACATTACGGGCTGGACTTCGCCTATGTGCCCTTGCGCGTGGCCGCGGAAAACGTGAAGACGGCGATGGATGCCTTGCGGGCCTTCAATTTCCGCGGGGCCAACGTCACCTTACCGCACAAGCAAACCGTCATCCCGTTCCTGGACGACGTTACGGAAATCTCGCGGGTGATAGGCGCGGTCAATACCATCCTCCACGATAGCGGCCGGTTGATCGGCACCACCACGGATCCGGAAGGGTTCCTGGAATGCTTCCGCGAGGGCGGCCACAGCTTCATCGGCCAATCGGTCGCCATCATCGGCAACGGCGGTTCCGCCCGCACCATCGCCTATGCCTTGTTGATGCAGGACAGGCCCAGCCGGGTGCTCCTGGTGGGCCGCGACGTGGAAAAGTCCAAGCGGCTGGCTGCGGAAATCGCCGATCGCCTGGAGCTGCGCGGCTCCTCCGGCGCCTTGCCCGCGCCCGAAGCGGTGACTTTCGCCCAATACACGGCCATCCGCAAAGAAGTCCAGGTGGTGGTGAACACAACGCCCGTGGGCATGCATCCCAATATCGACGCCAGTCCTTTGAACGCGGCCGATCTGGAAGCGGGGCAAACCGTCTACGATATCGTGTACGCGCCGGAACGCACGCGCCTGCTTAAGGACGCGGAAGCCCGGGGCCTGCAAACGGTGGGCGGCCTGGGCATGCTGGTGCACCAAGGGCGCGCCTCCTTCGAGTTCTGGACCGGCATCAAGCCGGATGCGAAGATGTTCTACGATTCCGCGCGGGAGAAGTTGGCGCGCGGCATCGGCGAACCGCGCTTACGGTAACGCGCATGCCTCTTCCCCTGACGCGCAACATCTATTTCACCGGCTTCATGGCCTCCGGCAAGAGCCGCATCGGTTCGCTCACGGCCGCATCCCTGGGCTGGAAATTCTTCGATATCGACAAATTGATCGAGGAGAAGATCGGCAAGAGCATCCCCAGGATCTTCGCCGAGGACGGCGAGTCCGCCTTCCGCCGCATGGAGGTGGACGCGCTGCGCGAAGTGGGCGATCAAGGGCCCATGGTGGCCTCGCTCGGCGGCGGTACCCTGATCAACCCGGAAGCCATCGAGATCATCCGCAGGAACGGCGTGCTGGTGGGGCTGCGCGCTTCGCCGGAAGTGATTCTGGAACGCGTGAACCGGAAAAAGGAATCCCGCCCCCTGCTCGCCAATCTCGATGATGAAGCCAAGATGGCCAAGATCAAAGAAATGCTGGAGGTCCGCAAACCCCTATACCAATTGGCCGATCTGCATTTCGAGTCCGACGAGAAAATCCCGCATCATGTGCTGACGCGCCGCATCATCCACCGCCTGCAGGTGAACGAGTTGAAACCGCTGACGGTGGACCTGGCCGAGCGCAGCTATCCCATTTACGTGGAAAACAACCTCTCCGCCCACCTGGATTCCATCGCGGCCAAAGCCGCCTGTCCGGAGCGCTTCCTGATCGTGACCGATCAGAACCTCAAGAGCCACCAGAAACGCATGCTGGAGCAATTGCGCGCCAGCCTGGGCGATTGCCGCATCTTCTTCTTCAAATCGGGCGAGGAGGAGAAAAGCCTCAAGTCGCTGAACAAGCTGTTCACCTTCATGCTGCGCTATGCCTATCCGCGCAAGACGACTTTGATCGCTTTCGGAGGCGGCGTCACCGGCGATATGGTCGGCTTCGCGGCCGCCGTCTATCTGCGCGGCATCGACTTCATCCAGGTGCCCACCACTTTGCTTGCGATGGTGGATAGCAGCGTGGGCGGCAAGACCGCGGTCAACCATCCCTTGGGCAAGAACATGATCGGCGCGTTCTACCAGCCCAAAGCCGTTGCCATCAGCCTGGAAGCCCTCATCACATTGCCCAAGCAGGAGTTCCTCTCGGGATTGGCCGAGGTGTTCAAGTACGGCGTCATCCGCGATCCGGAATTCTTCGCTTTCCTGGAACAGAACGTGGAAGGCATCCTGGCCATGCGCCCGGATCTCCTGCGTCAAGTTGTGCTGCGCTCCTGCGCCATCAAGGCGGAAGTGGTGGGCAAGGACGAAAGGGAAACCGCCGAGGGCGGCCGGGCCATCCTCAACTACGGGCATACCTTCGGACATGCCTTCGAGGTATTGGCCGGTTATGGGACCTTGCCGCACGGCCTGGCGGTGGCCTTGGGAATGCGGGTTGCCGCGCGCCTGGCGGCATCGCTGGGCATGTTGGACGAGGCCGCGGAAAAACGCCACAACGATTTGCTGGACTTGCTGGGCATGCCCAAGCATTTCCCAAAAAAGCTGGACGAGAACAAGGCGTGGGACGCGATGGGTCTGGACAAGAAAGTCGACGACGGCAGCCGCGTTTACATCCTGCCCACCCGCATCGGGGAAGTGGCGCCGGTTCGGGACGTGCCCAAAGAAACCGTATTGCTGGCCTTGGCCATCGCCAAGGAGAGCAAGGGCCCGTGAGCATTTTCCTGAGCGGCGGCACATGTTGCCTGGGATATCACCTGCTCAGCCTCCTCTCCCACGGCAAAGGGGAACTGATTTCCTTTTCCGGCGAAGACCCGGAACCCAGCGCCACCCTCCGGCACGTCACCTATATTACCGGCGATCTGCTCGATTTCAAGAACCTGCTGCAAATACTCGGGGAGCATCGCCCCACCGAGATCTACCACATGGTCTCGCAGGGCTTCTCGTTGGGCACTTCCCAGGTCAAGCCCAACGCCATCCTGCAATTCCTGATCCTGGGAACGCAGAACCTGTTCGAGGCGGTGCGCCTCACCGTGCCCAAGGCGCGCGTGCTGCTGGTGAGCAGCTCGGAAATCTACGGCGCCGGGCGCGGCGTGGTGGACGTGATCCACCGCGAAACGGATCCGCCCATCCCCTTCACGCCCTATGCCACCGCCATGGCCGCCTGCGAGCTGTTGGCCAAGCAATACATCTACGCGCATAACCTGGACATCGTCACCGTGCGGCCGTTCAGCTCCACCGGGCCCTACCAGGAGCGCAAGTTCGTGCTCCCCTCGGTAGCCGCGCAAATCGCCTCCATCGAAATGTACGACGGCGAGACCGCCATCTACACCGGCAACCTGGACGTGTCCCGGGACTACCTGGACGTGCGCGATCAGGCGCGCGCCATCGCCATGCTCGCCAAGCGCGCGGCCACGGGGGAAGTCTATAACGTCTGTTCGGGCAAGGCCCGCACCATCCGGGACCTGGTCCAATACCTCATCGGCCTCTCCGGCTGCCCCATCGAAACGCGCGTGGACCCGGCCCTGGAACGCGCCATCGACATCCCCCTACTGGTGGGCTCGCCGGAAAAGATCATGACCCTTACGGGTTGGAAGCCCATCATCTCCATCGAGGACAGCCTCAAGGACCTGTATTCGGAGATCAAGGTCAGGCTGCAGGGGAAGCGGGCGGCGGTTTGAAATCCCAAAACAGATTGCAAATTGAAAATTGAAAATCGTAAAATGAAAACCATAACACCAATGCGAAATTGGGCGGCTGGGGCGCGCGGCAGGGCATTCGATGCCGCCTCGCGGCGTCCCCCAATCCGTCCATTTTCAATTTTCAATTTTCAATTTGCAACTTGCAAAATTCTTCGCTTCCAAGGATCGACCTAGCCGAATGCTCTCCTACTACCTTTTCCGGCTCACCGGCATCAGCCTTTTCGAGGATCGCCTTTTCCGCGCAGGGGCGGCTTCGCTGTTCGCCTCCTTGCTGGTCTTCCTGCTCATGCCGCGCTATATCGCCTTGCTCAACCGCATGGACGCCACTTCCGATTTCGACCAAGGCAAACGCAAATCGCCGCCCATCATGGGCGGCATGCTGCTGGTCTCGGCCGTGCTGATCGCCTCCCTGAGCTTCGTCAAGCTCAACGCTTATTCCATCTCCGCCCTTCTGATCCTGCTGGCCTACGCCACCATCGGCGGTATCGACGATGTGATGAAGATCCACAACAAAAAGCTGGTGGCGCTTGGGAAGATCTCCAGGGCGGATTACCAGCTCAAGGCGGACGGCATCTCCGCGCGCCTGCGCTTATTCCTGTATTTCCTGTTCTCGCTGATTGTGGCCGTCTTCGCCTATAAATTCATCCCCGGGCTTTCCGGGCACCTCACCATGCCGTTCTTCAAACCCGAGATATGGTTCCCGCGCCTGCCCAATTGGGCCTTCATACTGCTCATCTGCCTGGTCACCACCTCCAGCGCCAACGGCGCCAATTTCACGGACGGGCTGGACTCGCTGGTCTCCGTCCCCATCATCACCACCTCCATGTTCGCGGGCGTGGTGGCCTACATCTCCGGCAACGCCATCCTGGCCAAGTATTTCCTGATCCCCCACATACCCGGCGGCGACGAACTCTTCCCCATCTGCGCCGCCATCATCGGCACCATGCTGGCCTATCTCTGGTACAACAGCCCGCCCGCCGAGATCTACATGGGCGACGCCGGTTCCATCGGCTTCGGCGGCGCCATCGGAATGATGTTCATCCTGCTCAAGATCGAATTGTTCCTCCCGGTGGTGGGCGTGGTGTTCCTGGCCGAGGCCCTCTCCGTGCTCTTGCAGATCATGGGCTTTAAGTTCACCAAGCAATTCAGCAAGGACAAGGTGGGCCGGCGGCTGTTCCTGCGCGCCCCGTTGCACCACCATTACCAGATCAAATGGAAGGAGCGCTTCGAGTCCGGGCAATCCCTGAATTCAAAAATCATCTGGCGCTTCCATCTCGTTTCCATCCTGGCCTTGATCATCGGCAGCCTGATTTTCTTCAAGGTCCGTTGAAGGTGTCGCCTAAGGCGTGAGACGCGCAATCCCGAAGAAGCACGGCGACGGAGACGCAATTATCAGGGACGGTCGGCAGGGAAAATTTTATCTTTCCCGGTTGGTCCGGTGGCATTCCCCTGGAATGACGGAACCGATGCGGGGGGATTGCAGGCCTGATGCCGGACAACGCAAAACTGAAACAGGCACTTGACGCGGCGGCCCGCTACGGCCAGGAACATCTTTTCAAATTCCATGACGAACTGGACTCCGCCGGCCAAGAAGCCCTGGTGGAACAAGTCATGTCCGTGGACTTCGCGCAAATCGAAACCTTGCATCGGGATCTGGTCAGGAACCACAGCGCTTCCGCCGCGCGGGAAAGCATCGAACCCCTGCGCGCGCGCGCATGGGAGGATTTCTCCCTGAGCGAACGGGCCGCGCTGGCCAACCAAGGCATGCGCATTCTGCGCGAAGGCAAGGTCGCCGCCTTCCTGGTGGCCGGCGGGCAAGGCACGCGCCTGGGCCACAATGGGCCCAAGGGCGTTTTCGATATCGGCCTGCCCTCGCGCAAATCCCTGTTCCAGCTCCAGGCCGAGCGCATTCTCCGGCTTTCCCGCCAGGCCGGCAAGACCATTCCCTGGTACATCATGACCAGCAGGGAGAACCACGCCGAGACCACGGGGTTCTTCAAGGAACGGCGCTTCTTCGGTCTCTCGGAGCGGGATATATTCTTCTTCAAGCAGGGCGAGATGCCGGTGGTGGATGCGGACGGGAAAATCCTGCTGGCGTCCAAGGGCCGGCTCTCCATGGGACCAAACGGCAACGGCGGCTGTTTCCTGGCCTTGGCGAAATCGGGCGCTCTGGAGGATATGAAGCGGCGCGGCATCGAGCATGTGTTTTTCTACAGCGTGGACAATGCGCTGGTGCGCGTATGCGATCCCCGCTTCGTCGGATTCGCGGCCCAGATGGGAATGCCCGCCGCCAGCAAAGCCGTGGTGAAGGTACAGCCGGAGGAAAAGGTGGGCGTGCTCTGCCTCCGCAACGGTAAGCCGTCCGTGATCGAATACTCGGAAATGACCGAAGAGATGATCTATTCCAAGACCGCGGACGGCCGCTACCTGTACGACTCCGCCAACATCGCCATGCACATATTCACGCGCGCCTTCCTGGAAAGCCACGCCGGCGCTTCCCTGCCTTTCCACCTGGCCCACAAGAAAATCGCCTACACCTCCCCTTCCGGGGAGACGGTAACCCCCACGCTACCCAACGCCTACAAGTTCGAATTGTTCATGTTCGACCTGTTCCCCATGGCGGGCGCCATGGCCGGGCTGCTGGTGAGCCGGGAAGAGGAATTCGCCCCCGTCAAGAACAAGGACGGCGTGGATAGCCCGGCCTCGGCGCGCAACCTCCTGCTGGAACTCCACCATAAATGGGCCGTAGCGGCAGGCGTGAGCGAAGAAGAGCTCAGGGGCAAGCTGGTGGAAATCTCGCCCCTGGCCTCCTACGCGGGCGAAGGCATCAATACCGCCTTGATCCGGTCACAACTCGGAAACCCCATCATCCACGTTTCCTGATACCCATGAACACCCGGCATCGGAAAGCGGCGCTCGTCTTCATCTTCATCACCGTGCTTTTGGACATGCTGGCCTTAGGCATCACCATACCGGTATTGCCCAAGCTTATCCTGGGCTTCAGGGGCGGCGACAGCGCGCGGGCGGCTGCCGTGTACGGCGCCTTCGGAACCATTTTCGCCGCCATGCAATTCTTCTTCGCCCCCATCCTGGGCGCAGTCTCGGACCGGTTCGGGCGCAGGCCCGCCATCCTACTCTCCAATTTCGGCTTGGGGCTGGATTATATTCTGATGGCCATGGCGCCCAGCTTGGCCTGGTTGTTCGTGGGCCGCACCATCTCCGGCATATGCGCCGCCAGCTTCAGCGTTCCCAGCGCTTATATCGCGGACGTGACGACGCCGGAAAAGCGCGCCGCCGGCTACGGCATGATCGGGGCCGCCTTCGGGCTCGGCTTCGTCATCGGTCCGGCGTTCGGGGGACTGCTGGGGGATCTGAATCCGCGTCTGCCCTTCTGGGTAGCCGCCGGCCTCAGCCTGGCCAATGCCGTTTATGGCCTGTTCATCCTGCCGGAATCCCATCCTCGCGAAAAGCGCTCCCGTTTCGAATGGTCCAAGGCCAATCCCGTGGGCTCCCTGAAACTGCTGCGCAAATATCCCGGCGTGCTGTCCGTAGCGGTGGTGATCATGTTCTTCTACCTGGCGCATGAAGTACTGCCCAGCATGTGGGTGCTGTACACCGATTACCGCTTCCATTGGGACACCAGGATGGTGGGCCTTACCCTGGCCGCCGTCGGCGTCTTCAGCGCCATAGTGCAAGGCGGCTTGATCCGCATCGGCGTGGCGCGCATGGGCGAACGCAACGCGCTTTTGTTCGGCCTGTTGTGCGGCGCGATCAGTTTCGCCATCTACGGCCTGGCGGCCACGCCGGCGATTTTCTACCTGGGCATTCCTTTGGGCGCGATGTGGGGATTCGCGGGGCCGTCCGCGCAGGCCATCATGTCCCAGCGCGTGGACCCCGCCGAACAAGGCCGGCTACAAGGCGCGCTCGCCGGCATGCGCGGCATCACCGGCATGATCGGGCCCACGGCCTTCACCTCCATATTCGCCTGGTCCATCGGGCCCAGGCTGGCGCATCCTATCCCGGGGGCGCCCTTCCTACTGGCCACCGCATTGCTGCTGGCCGCTTTCGCGGTGGCCTGGTTCAGCGCGCGCCCCATCCCCAAAGCCTGAACCCAATCGCCAACGGCCGTCTCAGGCCCATGCTTCTTGTTTAGGCCGGCCGAATGCGCGCAGCCATTTTCTTTTCAGATGCGAATCCATAAAAACCCTTTCCCGAAACGGTTCTTTCCGGCGTCCTTACCTCCCAGCGTGATGAGCCTTATATATATATTAAAGTTTTTTCTTTACTAATTAATGCGGGCAAGGTATATTCTGATCATGAAAGCCAAGCCCGCCCATGCCTCGCCCCCCATCCCTCCCAAAAGCACACGCCACGCCATCCTCGATATCCTCAAACGGGAAGGCGCCCAGGAGGCCAGGATCCTGGCCGCGCGCCTGGGCATAACGCCTATGGCCGTGGGCCTGCAGCTCGCCTCCCTGGTGGAAGAGAAGTTGCTGGCGGCGGAACCGCAACCGTCCCGTCCCGGAGCGCGCGGCCGCCCGGTGCATCGCTGGGCCCTTACCGCGGCGGCCAACCGCGTTTTCCCGGACGCTCATGCCTTGCTCACCGCCGGTCTGCTCGGTTCCCTTCAGGAAATCTACGGCGAGAAAGGCATGCGGAAAATCCTGGATGCGCGCACGCGCCAGCAGGAGATCGAATACGCGCATGCCGTCCCGGCGGAAGCGACGCTCAGGGAAAAGGTGGAGGCCCTGGCCCGCCAGCGCGATAGCGAAGGTTATATGACCGAGGTGGAAACCCTTCCGGAGGGCGGATTCCGGCTGATCGAAAACCATTGCCCCATCTGCACCGCGGCCAAGACATGCCAGGGATTCTGCCAAAGCGAGTGGCAGGTCTTCACCCAGGTGATGGGTCCCGGTGCTACGGTAACCCGCGAGGAACATCTGCTTTCCGGCGCGCGCCGTTGCGTCTACTCCATTTCGCCCGCGGCAGGCGCGCAAGCGGGCTCCCGGAAAACGAAACCGATCGCGCCAAGAACGGATCCGGCGGCGCCCGGCGCGCGCGCTTTGAAACGCAAAACGGACGGAGGCATGGAATGAGACGCGTAGAAGGCAAGAACATCCTCATTACCGGCGCCTCCAAGGGGCTGGGCAGGCAGTTGGCCCTGGACCTTGCCCGCGAGGGCGCCGCCGGCATCAGCCTGGTGGCGCGGCACGCGGATCTCCTGTACAAAGTGCGCGAGGAAATCCGCGATCTGAACCCGCGCGCCAAGGTGCTTGCCCTGCCCGCGGATCTGCGCCATTCCAAGGCGGTGGAACGCGTGGCCGCCGCCACCTTGTCGGAATTCCGGGGAAGGCTGGACGTGCTCATCAACAATGCTTCTGCGCTAGGACCCTCGCCCATGCCCTATCTGCTGGACTTCCCGCTGGAGGAATTCCGCCGCGTGCTGGACACCAATCTCATCGCCCCGTTCCTGTTGGCGAAGAAGCTTCTGCCCGCCATGCTGGAACATGGAGGATCCCTCATCAACGTCACCAGTGACGCGGGTGTTACCGGGTATCCCGGCTGGGGCGCATACGGGATCTCCAAGTTCGGGCTGGAGGGTTTGTCGCAGACCTGGGCATCCGAGCTGGAGGGCAGCGGCATCCGCGTGAATTGGGTGGACCCGGGCAATATGGATACGGACATGCATCGTGCCGCGGAACCGGACGGGGATCCCTCGCAATGGGCCGATCCCGCCGCCGTCACGGAAGTGTTCCTCTACCTGGCTTCCGACGCGGCGGCGGGGATTTCCGGCCGCCGCTTCAAGGCCCAGGAGGATTGGCGGCCGCAAGCGGATCGTCCCGGCCTGATTAAGCGGGAGGTGTGAACCATGGTCCCTCCCTCAGCTCTCCCGGCTTCCCCGCTGGCCTCCGTCCCCCCGGCGCCTTTCCGGTTCGAACTCCCTGATGGGTTGGCGGCGCACGAACCTCCGGAAAAACGCGGGCTCACCCGCGACGGTGTGCGTCTGCTCTCGGTCAATCGGGATGGCGGCACGCCGACGCATACCCGCTTCCATCTCATCGCCGATCTGCTCCGGCCGGGCGATTGCCTGGTCTTCAACGCCAGCCGCACCTTGCCCGCGGTATTGCCCGCCTATATCGAAGCCGTCAAGCGGCTTGATCCGCATGATCAAGCCGTCGGTACCGGACCGATAGCGCGCGGGGATCCGACCAGGAAAAATGGTATAGCGAAAGATCGCCGCCCATCCGACGCACCGCGGCTGCAACTGCGCCTGGCGCGGCGTTGGCAGGACGAATCCTGGTCGGTGCTGGCATTGACCGGGAACGAGGAACCTTGGCGGCAGGATTTGTCGGGTGCCAGCCTGGTATTGGCGGAAGCGGCGGGCGGCGGGACCGCGATAGGGGCGGGATTGGGCCTGAGCGCCCGTGTGTTGGGGCGGGACCCCAATATCAATCGCTTATGGAAGATCCGTTTTTCCCTGCAAGGCCAGGATTTGATGGAAGCCCTTTCCCGCCTGGGGGATCCCGTGCGTTACTGGTACGCCTCCGCGCCTTGGGATCTGGATTATTACCAGACCGTGTATGCGCGCGAGCCGGGATCGGTGGAGATGCCCTCGGCCGGGCGGCCCTTCACCTGGAAATTATTGCTGGAATTGCGCCGCCGGGGAATCGCCACCGCCTTCCTGATCCTGCACGCGGGATTATCCTCCTACCTGGACGAGGAGTTCGATGCAGGGCATCCCGCTTCGGTGGAACCATTCCGGCTGGACGCGCCCGCGGCGGAAAGCATCAATGCGGCCAAGGCGCGCGGAGGCCGCGTGATCGCGGTGGGGACCACCGTGGTGCGCGCCCTGGAAAGCATCGCGGATGCGCGCGGGCGCGTGCACGCGGAGGCCGGAAATACGCGCTTGCGCATCACCCCCGGCTATGCGCTTAAAACCGTGGACGGCTTGCTGACGGGATTCCACGAGCCCTCGGCCAGCCACTTGGATTTGCTGACGGCATTCCTGCCTCCGGATCGGCTAGCGCAGGTTTATCAGACCGCGCTGCGGGAGAAATACCTTTGGCACGAATTCGGGGATATGAACCTGATTTTATGATGGGATGCCGGCGACGGCGGTTTTTCCCGCCGGGATTGTTTTTACATTGACCCCATGATCCAGGCCTTGATACTCGCAGCATCCCTGATTTCGGCGGCCACGGGAACCGCCCCGGAAGCGTCCCGTCCGGCTTCCAAGCCCGCCTCAAAATCCTCCGGCGCGGAACCCGCCTTCGATTCCACCCGTGCTTTCCGTTACCTCAAAGAGCAATGCGCCATGGGGCCGCGCGATCCGGAGGGGGAAGGGCATCGCCGCGCCATCGGCTATTTCACGGCGTACTTCAAAGGTCTTGGCCTGACCTTTGCCCCGCAGGCTTTCGTCCATGCGGATATGGCGACGGGGAAACCCGTTCCGCTCACCAACTTCATTATCACCGTTCCGGGCAAGGATCCCCGCCGTAAGCCCGTGGTCTTCTGCGCCCACTGGGATTCCCGCCCCCGCGCGGACCAAGAGGCCAGCGAAATGCTGAGCACGCGGCCCATCCTGGGCGCCAACGATGGCGCGTCCGGCGTAGCCATCCTGATGGAGCTGGGCAACCTGATGGGGAAAAAACCTCCGCTGCAAACCGTCTACCTGGTGTTGTTCGACGGGGAGGATTACGGGCGCGAAGGCAACATCGAGGAGTACTTTCTGGGCGCGCGCTGGTTCGCCGACAACCTGCCTGCCGCCAATCTGGACTATGTGCTGCTGATGGACATGGTCGGGGACAAGGATTTGCATCTGCCCATGGAACAGAACTCCCTGAAGCAAAGCCCGGATATCACCACCCAGATCTGGGCGCGCGCGAAAAGCCTGGGACTCTCCCAATTCGAAGCCCGGCCCGGGCCTTCCGTGCTGGACGATCATATGCCCATCCAAGCCAAGGGCGTGCATGCCATCGATATCATCGACTTCGAATACCCCGCTTGGCATACCCAGGGCGACACGCCTGACAAATGCTCCGCGCACAGTCTGGGCGTGGTGGGAAAGCTGGTGGCCAGCCTTGCGTTCCGGGGACTTCCCTGAATCGCCGCCGCAGCAACCGCCTGCGGCAGCCTCCTTCGTTCAATATTCCGCTACGGGATACCATCCGCTAATCGTGGCCGCAGGCCACCTTTGCGTCCTCATTCTCGCATGCCTGTCCAGGCTGCCCCCCAGGGTAACGGAAAGGTTACTCCGACCCGCGCTCCGCATCTATCCCCGGCTGCGTGCCGCGCATACCGCGCGCCTGCGCGCCTGCTTTGCCGCCGCCGGCCCGTTCCGCCAGTTAAGCCCGGGTTTGGACATAACCCGGTATTATGCCATGCGTCTGCGTTTGCTGTCGCTGGGATTGGCGGCCCATGGCCGCAAGGGCAGTAAGGAGGACAGGTACGATAAGGACGAACGCAACGGGCAAGACAGCCTCGCCACCGGCGGCCCTACAACGACCATTGCCGGCCGGGATCACTATTCGGCCGCCCTGGCATCGGGCCGGCCCATCGCACTGATCGGTTTGCACGCAGGCCCTTGGGAGGAATTGCATCGGATCCCCGGGGCCGGAAGCCGGTCCTTCCGCATCCTCACCGCGCCCGCCTTCTCCCCGCCCCTCACCGCCTTCATGGCCCGGGGTAGGGAGCGCCGGGGAAAAAGGATCCTATGGCTGGGCGGCAAAGGCCGACGCGGCTTGGCGGCCGGCATCCGGCAAGTGATCTCCGAACGGGGAGTGCTGGCCTTGATGGCCGATCAGCATCCCGGGCCCGCCGGGGAGTGCCGATGGATTACCCTATGGGGTAGCGTGCAGGTTCCCTACCCCGCGCGCCTGCTCCATTTCCTGGCCGGGCGGGAATTCCTTTTCCTTCCCGTATCGGTCCGGCTGGAAGCGGATGGGACGAAAGCCTTCCGCTTCCATGAGCCGTGGGAGATTCCGCGCGGGGGAGGGGCAAAGGGAAACGGAGAAGAGGTGGGGCGGGCCTTGGCCGGATGCGTGCGCGCCTATTTGGAATCGGCCATCGCCGCGGCTCCCGACCAATGGAATTGGTCCTATCCCAAAATCAGGCCGATGAAAAAGGGACGGGGCACAAGCCTCGTCCCCCGATCGCCGGCGGCTGCATTCCCGCCGATTCCGTCCGCGAAGGCCGCTAGCGGTAATCCGCCGGCAGCAGGGCCTCGTCCCCGCCGTGCTTCTTGAAGGCCCTGAAATAATCCTTGGCCTCCTTCTTCTGGTACTTTTTGTCGGCTACCACGCCGGCATAGTAGTACGGGGAAGCCTCTTCCGGACAGATCGAGATGGCATAGGTGCTGTTGGACTTGCTGGTCTCGTAGTTGCCGGAGGCGAAGTTGATCTTGGCGGAGCCGATCAGCAGTTCGCAGGAATTGGGATTGCCTTCCAGCGCCTTCTTGGCCAGAGCCAGCGCGTCCGGCTTACGATTCTGGGCCAACAGCACGTCTCCCATGGCCATTACGGCCGTAGCGTTGCCCGGCTGCAGTTCCAGGGCGCGGCGGGCATGCTTCTCGGCCTCGGTCGGCTTGCGCATCTTCAAGAGCACCTTCGCCAATAGGCTCAAGGCTTCCGGCGTCTCGTCCGCGGCCACGGACTTCTGCAGGAAGTTTTCCGCCGCCTCGTACTTCTTATCCGACTCGAAGGACATCGCCAGCCCCAAGAATCCCTTGGCCTGCCAATTCGGGTTGGCATGCTGGGAAAGCTCCTTGAAATAATTCTTGGCTTCCGTGGAGCTGCCGTCCTTCAGGAGGCACAGGCCGATATGGTATACCGCATCCATAAAGTCCGGGTTGTACTTGAGGGCCTGATCGAAATCCCTCTTGGCCTTGGAGTAATTCCGGTCATAATAGTAGCTGAGCCCGCGGTAATGGTAATAGGCCGCGTTGTACTTGTTGGCGCGGATAAGGCGCTCCAGGACATCCCGCGCCTTGTCCGTCTCGCGCGTTTCGACGCGGGCCTTGGCCAAAGCGAACTGAACGGTGGAATCGTCCTTGAACTCGGAGCCTTCGATGGTGCGGATGGCCTCGCGGGAGTTGCCCTTATTGATCTGCAGTTCCGCCAGCTTAGCCAGCACGGGGGCGGAGGGGTCCTTGGCGAATACGGCGTTGAACTCGGCCAGGGCGGCTTCGTTCTTACCTTGTTTCATCAGGCAATCCCCGTAGATGAGGCGGCCCGAAGACGACAGGTTCGCATGCACCGGCTCCAGGATGCGGGCGGCGTTGGCGAACTCGTCCTTGTTGTATTGCATGCGCGCCAGCGCTTCGGCATAATCCCCGTTGGCCGGAGCCAGCAGCTGGGCCTTCTTGAAATAATCCTCCGCCACGCCCGGTTGGTTGCGTTCCATGGCTATCTGCCCGAGCCAGTAATAGGCCATGTGATTGCGCGGATCCTTCTTGACCATCTCCGAGAGGATGGCTTCGGCCTTTTCGCTGTTGCCTTCTTCCTTATAAATGCGGGCCAGGCTGGTCATCACGCGCGGGCTCTTTTCGCCCAGGTCCACGGCGCGTTGCAGGGCGCGCTTGGCTTCCTGGATGTTCTTGGTCTCGATCAAGGCATATCCGTAGTTGGCCCATACGCCTTTGTCCACGCCCTTGCCCGCTCCGTCCTTCATATCCGTGATCTTCTCGTACAAAGCGGCGGCATCCTTGTACTTGCGCTCGTTGAAGCGGATATCCGCCAATGCCGAAGCGGCTTCGTAATTGGATGAGTCCAGGCGGATAACGTCGGCATAGGCCGCCGGCAATTCGTCCGCGGAGCCGATCTCCTTGGACATCTGCATCTTGGCCACGGCGATGGGCAGGCTCTGGGGTTGCAGCTTGAATGCCTTCTTATAGGCTTGCAAGGATGAGGCGTAACGCTTCTCGGCGCGGTAGGCATCGCCCAGGAAACGCCAGGCGGTGGCGCTATCCGGGTACTTGGCCAAACCCGTCTCCAGCATGCGGATGGCCCGGGCGTAGTCTTTGCGGACCGCCAGGATCATGCCGTAGTTCATGTTGGACGCCGGATGCGCGGGCATCTTCTTCAGGATCATCTCATACTGGGCCTCGGCTTTTTTGATGTCGCCCTTGCCCCGGTACAACTCGGCCAGTTCCACGCGATAGTCGTAGTTGCCGGGTTCGGCGGCGATCAGACGCTCCAGGATGGCGCGGGTGCCTTCCGGATCGTTGATCTTCTTATAGAGGCTGTACAACTGGGCCAGGACCTTGATGTCCTTGGTCTTGGCGTAATAATCCTCGTAAGCCTTGATAGCGCGTTCGGGTTCCTTGTTCTGGATGTAGGCCTGGCCCAGCATACTGAGCACGTCCGGACGGCTCATATCCGCATGTTCCAGGTTGTTGATGGCGCCCTGCCAGTTCTTCTCGTCGAAATACACCTTGCCGAGATAGTAGTTCGCCTCCTCGGAAGGCGTGCTGCGCACATAGGCTTCCAGGATTTCCTTGGCCTTGGTCTTATTCTTGGTTTCGTAGAACAGGATGGCCAGCGGCAGGGATTGCTTGGCCTCCTCCGGGAATTTCCGGATCAGAACCGGGCCCAGGTTGGCTGCGCGATCCTTCTGGCCCAGTTTGAAATACCCATCCAGCAATAGGAAGGACATCTCCGCGTTCAAATCCTCTTTGAGATTGGGGCGCTCCAGGATCTTGACCGCCTCGGAAGGGTTCTTCAGATCGGATTCCAAACGCGCCAGCGAATAGGCGTAATTCTTATCCGCGGGACGGAGCGCGAACAGGAAGCGCAGACGTTCGCGCGCCAGGCCTTTGTTCTTCTCGTTCAGGTAGATATTGTACAGGGCCGAGTTGATGGCTTCATCGTTCTTCAGGGTGCGATCGGCGATCAGCAACGGAGCCTTGGCTTTGGCCACCTGCCCGGTGGAATACAGCAGCAAGCCGAACTCCTTCTGGTAGTTGGGGTTCATTGGATTGAGGGTCACGGCTTTGGTCAATAGGGATAGGGTCTTTTCCTTGTCCCCGATTTTCTTGTTGGCCATGGCGGCTCGGAAAGCCAGGTCCCCGTTCTTGGGCGAGAGGCCGGACAAATGCTCCAGCGCATCCGCCAGCTTGGCGTCGTTCTTGGTTTGCGCATATAAATCCACCGACAAGGCCCAGGGCCTGGGCTGATCCGGTTCCAGGGTCACCCAATGCTGCAGATGCTCGCCCGCGTCCGCGGTCTTGCCGATGGCGACGGCGATCTCGGCGGCATTGCGCACGGCCGGGAGGTTGTTGTGATCCTTGGCCAGGATTTCGGCGAACAAGTCCAACGCTTTCTGGGTCTTGCCCAAGGTCATGGCATAGTCGTACTTGAGCCCCACGTCGTCCGGGAAGCCTTCATAGCCTTGTTTCAGGAGCGCGGCCCGGTAGGGTGAATCATGATCCTTGGCGTACTTGTAGGCCTTGTCGAACAGATCGCGATCCTTCTTGTCGAAGCGCACCGCGTCGAAATAGGCTTCGTTGGCGGGAACGTGTTTCTTCATGGAGGCGTACAGATCCGCCAGCGGTTCCGAAAGGCTCTTGTCCTGTTTGGCTTGCAAGCTGAGGAAGGGCAGGAAGGGAACCATCTTGCCCAGCGCGCCCTTCTTATAATAGGACTTGATGAGTATGACCTTGCCGCGCGTATAGGTGGGATGCGTCTTGACCAGGCGTTCGATGCCGCCGATATTGCCGGAGCGGACATAATCCACTTCCGCCAATTGGAAGGAGTAGGCGGGGTCCGGATTCTTCTGTCGCGTGAGGCGGACCAGCGCATCCATCAGGCTGGCGGTGTCCTTTTGCTGATCCGCCAGGCGATGCATGGCCTTCAACGCCACTTCATCGTTGACGTTGCGGGTGACCCAATCGCCGTACTGGGCCAATGCGCCCTTGTAGTCCTTGGCCTTCTCTTTCTCCACGGCCAGGATCAACTGGTAGCCTTTGAATTTGGGATCCACGCTCACGATCTTCTCGACGGTGGCCAGGTAGCCTTTCTGGTTGCCTTCCTGTTTGTAAATACCGGCCAGGGTTTCCAGAACAACCAGGTTATTGGGATCGGCGGCCAGGCGGGCTTCGTAGAGCCCGCGCGCTTTGGCGGTTTGGCCGGTCTTCATATAGGCGTCCGCGAACATAGGATCGGTGGAACCCAGGTTGGGATCGCCCTGCAGTTGCCAGTCGAACTCTTTGGCGGCATTCGCATAGTCGCCGTTCAGGTAATACGCCACTCCCAGCTTTTTGCGCTCTTGGACGCTGGGTCCGTTCTGGGACAAGGTTTTGAACAGCGGAAGATTGGCCTTGATTTCCGCTTTGCTGTCCACGCTTTGCGAATAGGCACGGGCGTAGGTGAGGTTGGTCGGCTCCAGTTGGTAAGCGCGGCCGTATTTCTCGAAGGCTTCCTTGTCCTTGCGCAGCTTAATCAGGATCTCTCCCAGTCGGTACCAGAGCTTGGCGCTGGCGGGCGAACCCTTGACCGCGTTGGCCAGGGATTTTTCCGCTTCCTCGTAGCTGCCTTTATCGAAGTACAGGTTGCCCAATTCAAGATCGTAACGCGCGCGCGTGGCCGGTTCCAATTGCACCAGTTTCTCCAGCACGTTGATATAGGTATCCTCCTGGCCCGGGCGTTTGGCCACCAACGGCAACAGGAAGCGCCAGCCGGCCACATCCTTGGGCGTGCGCGCCAGCCATTCGCGGGCATGCTCGATGGCGGACACGGTATCCTTGACGGCCAGATCCAACTGCGCCAGGCGCATGGAGTATTTCTTGCCGTCCGGATCCACCGCCACCAATCCGTTCAGGGCGGCGCGCATCTTCTCGGGCGGCTTGTTGGTGGCCGCGTAAGCGTTGACCTGGATTTCCCGGACCTGGCGATCCTTGTCGTCCTTGAGCAGATAGGTCTCCGCCAGTCTTCCCGCCAAGTCATAGTTCTTGGCTTCGTTAAGGGAAAGCACCGCGTCGCGGTTGCCGTCCAGGAGATGCGGGCTCTTGGCGTAGGCTTCCGAGAAAAGCTTGGCAGCCATGATATTGTTCTTCTTCTTGGCATAGCCGCGCGCCACCAGGGCCTGCAATTCCGGCTTGGCGTTGGGCTGCAAGGCGAACTTTTCCAGGGCCGGGAAATTTGCCATCACCTGCTCGTCGCTGACCACGGTCTGGGGCAGCAAAGCCAGGTATTCCGGATTGGCGGGCTGGTTGCGCAGGGCCTTGCTGGCGAACACGTAGGCGCGATCGCGATCGTTCTCGGCCAGGTAGGATTTGGCCAACAGGAACTGCGCCTCGTTGGCGGTGGGATCGTTCTTATCGATGCCGAGGAGCAGCTCGCGCAATTCCGGACCGCGGTTCTGCGCCGTGTAGAGGCTTACCAGTTTGACTTGCACGCTTTTGTTCTTGGGATCCAGGGCCAGCGCTTTCTGGTACATGTCCGCGGCCTTGTCCGGCTGTTTACCGTCTTCGTACAAGCGCGCCAGTTGCAGGGGATAATCCTTGCGCGTCGGATAGAAGCGCACCAACTGCTCCAAGTCCTCGATCATGCGGGGCTTATTGCCCATCTGCGTATGCACGGCCAGCGCCTGTTCCCACACCTTGGGATCCTTGGATTCGATATTGATCCATTTGTCCAGCAAACCGGAAGCGGCCTGCGTTTGTTTCAGGGCCAGGGCGATGTCCAAAGCCTTGGCCACCACCTTCACATCGGTTTCCTTGGCCAGGATTTCCTGGTAGACCGCCAGCGCCTTGGCGGTTTTCCCCAAGGTGCCGGCGTAGGCCAGCTTGATATCCATATCGTCCGGGAAGGATTCATACCCGATCCGCAGGATGTCCGGCAGGTAAGGCGATGCGTTGGCGGCCGAATACTTGTAGACCTTGGCGTAGATGTCCTTGTCCTTGGGATTGGCTACCAGCAGATCATGGTAAGCGCCGTTGGCCTGCAAGGTCTTCTTCTGCATGACAAACAGATCCGCCAACGGTTCCAGCAGATCCTTGTCGGTCTTGGACTCGGCCAGCAGGAAGCCCTGCAGCGGCAGCAATTTGATCTTGGCGTTCTGGCGGATGTACTCCTTGACCAGGATGCCCTTGCCGCGTTTCCACTCCGGATGCGTCTTAACCAGGCGTTCCACGCCGCCCACGTTGGCGGAGCGCTTGTAATCCAATTCCGCGAGCTGGAATTTGTAGGCGTTGTCCACGTTCTTCTCGCGGTTCAGGCGCACCAGTGCGTCCATCAGCGCGGTGGTATCCTTCTGCTGATCCGCCAGGCGATGCATGGCCTTGACGGCGGCCAGGTCCCCGCCATTGCGGGCCACCCATTGGCCGTATTGATCCAAGGCGCCTTTATAGTCCTTGGCTTTTTCCTTTTCCACGGCCAGCACCAGTTGATAACCCTTGTACTTGGGATCCACGTTCACGATCTTCTCGACTGTAGCCACGTAGCCGGCCTGGTTGCCTTCCGTCTTGTAGATATTGGCGATGGTTTCCAGCATGGGCAGGTTGTTGGGATCGGACGCCAGGCGGGCCTCGAAGAGTCCGCGCGCCTTGGCGGTCTGGCCGGAGCGCATGTAGGACTCCGATACCATGGGTTCGGTTGTGCCCAAGGTGGGATCCGCTTTGACCTGGGCGTCGAATTCCTTGGCCGCATCGGCGTAGTCGCCGGTGAGGAAATATGCCTGGGCCAGCTTCTTGCGTTCCTCCACGCTGGGCCCGTTCTGGGACAGCAATTGGAAGAGCGGCAGGTTCGCGCGGATTTCATCCTTGCTATCCACGGAGCCGGCGTACGCGCGGGCATAGACCAGGTTGGTTTTTTCCAGCAAGTAGGCGCGCTTGTATTTCTCCGCCGCGTCCTTATCCTTGCGCAGCTTGACTTCGGTCTCGGCGAGCTTGAACCACAAGGCGGCATTGGCCGGATTGGCTTTGGATGCGCTCAGCAGGGATTTTTCCGCATCTTCAAAACTGCCTTTGGAAACGTACAGGTTACCCAGCTCCAAATCGTAACGGCCGCGATTGGCGGGTTCCAATTGCACCAGCTTCTCCAAAACGGAGATATAAGTATCCTCTTGGCCCGGACGCTTGGCTACCAACGGCGCCAGGAAACGCCAGCCTTCCGCGTTCTTGGGATTCTTGTCCAGGAATTGCCTGGCATGGTCGATGGCGGCCGCGGTGTCGCCGGCGCCCAGATCCAGTTGCGCCAGGCGCATGGCCCATTTGACGGCGGCGTCCTGATCCAGGGCTGAAAGTCCCTTGATGGCATCGCGCATCTTGTCCGCCGGCTTGTTGGTGGCCATGAAGGAGTTGACTTCGATCTCGCGGATGGCGCGATCCTTATCGTCCGTCAGCAGGTATTTCTCGGCCAGGGAACCGGACAGCTCCAGGTTCTTGGCTTCGTAAGTCGCGACCACGGCTTCGCGCTGGCCGTCCAAAAGCTTGGGGTTCTTGGCATAGGCTTCCGCGTAAAGCTTGCCTGCCATGGCGTTATTCTTCCGTTTGGCATAACCGCGGGCCACCAATGCCTGCAGTTCCGGCTTGGCGTTGGCCTGGATGGCCGCGCTCTGCAGGGCGGGGAAATGCGCGTCTACCTGATCGTCGCTTTGCACCACGGAGGGAAGCAGCGCCAGGTATTCCGGATTGGCGGGCTGGTTGCGCAATGCCTTGGTCAGATAGGCATAGGCTTTGTCCTTGTCGCCGTCCGCCAGGAAAGCCTTTGCCAATTGGTATTGGGCCTGATGGGCGGTGGGATCGGCATCGTCCATTTTCATCAGCAGGGCGCGCAACTGGGACTTGTCGGCTTTGACGGAATAGAGCTGGAACAGTTTCGCCTGCACCGCTTTGTCCTTGGGATCCGCTTCCAGGGCCGCGGCGTAAGTGTCTGCGGCCTTGTCGCCCAGCTTCATCTCTTCATAGACGGCCGCCAAGCGAAGGGTGAGCTTCTTGTCGGCCGGATCGGCCGCATGCGCCTGTTCGAAAGCCTTGACGGCTTCATCCTTCTGGTTCGCCGCGTAGAGGAGTTCCGCGGTCTTGAGGTTCAGCGCTTTATCCGCGGGCGCATCCTTGGCCAGCTTCTGATAAATCTTCAGGGCTCCGGGCAGGTTGTTCTTGGCCTCGTAGGCCTGGGCCAATGCCATCGATTGCTTGGTATCGTCGGGATTCTGCTGCAGGTAACGTTCGCGATACTCGATCGATTTTGGGCTGGCCTTGTCGGTTAAGGCGATGAGATCGGTCAAGAGGGGCACGTCCTTGGGATTCTTGGCCAGCTGCATTTCCAGTTTGGGAACCAGCTTTTCCCTTTGCAGGGGCTGGCGATAATAATCGACCAGGAAGGCCAAGGCATCGTCCGCGTCCGGGTACTTGGCCAGGTAGGCCTCGTATTGGGTAGCCGCCGTGGCGCGCTGTTTGTTTTCCAGCAGGGTCTTGATGTACTTGCCCCACTCCACGCGATCGGCGGAGATGTTGGGGATGCGCTGGAAATATTTGAGCGCATTGGGATAGTCCTGCAACTCGAACAGGGACAGCGCCATCATGCGGTTGCCGGATGCCGACAACACCTTCACCTTGCGGAGATTGTCCACCGCGGGACGGAAATTCCATTGGTGGAAATGAATGACGGCTTCGGCCTCCGCGAGCCGCGAATCCGGGACCTTGGCCGTAGCCCTGCGATCCTGGATCTTAGCCAGCACGGCGGCGGTATCCATCTTGGCGGGTTGTTCGGCCACCAGGGCGGAGACCTGTCCTTGGAATTCCTTTTCCGCTTCGGCGGCGGCGCGGCGATCGGCCTCCACCTTGGCCAGGCTGTCCGCTTTCGCCTTGGCGCGGCGATCGGCTTCTTCCTTGGCCAGGCGCGCGGCTTCTTCGCGGGCCAAACGTTCCGCTTCCGCCTTCGCTTTGCGTTCCGCTTCAACCCGTACCAAGCTGTCGGCGCGGGCCTTGGCTCGGTGTTCCATTTCGATCTTGGCCAAGCGGGCCGCTTCTTCCGCGGCCGCTTTCTTCTCCGCCGCTGCCTGGGCCAGACTATCCGCACGCACTTTGGCGCGTCGATCCGCCTCTTCCTTCGCCAAACGCGCCGCTTCGGCCTTCGCCTTGGCTTCCGCTTCCGCGGCGGCTTTCTTCTCTGCGGCTACTTGGGCCAGGCTATCGGCGCGGGCCTTGGCCAGGCGGGCAGCCTCCTCCTTGGCCAATCGCAACGCCTCTTCCTTCGCCTTTTTCTGGGCGGCGGCTTCCGCGAGCGCGGCGGCCCGGGCTTCCGCATCCGCTTTGGCCTTGGCTTCCAAAGCGGCCTTCTTTTCCGCCGCCGCTTGGACCAAGCTATCCGCGCGCACCTTGGCGCGGCGGTCCGCTTCTTCCTTGGCCAGCTTCTGCGCTTCCGCCTTGGCCTTGGCTTCCGCTTCCGCGGCCGCCTTTTTCTCCGCCGCCACCTGGGCCAGGCTGTCGGCCCGTTCCTTGGCGCGCCGGGCGGCATCTTCCTTCGCCAGCTTCAAGGCTTCCGCTTTGGCTTGGGCTTCCGCTTGCGCGGCGGCTTTCTTCTCGGCCTGGACTTGGGCTACGCTGTCCGCGCGTTCCTTGGCGCGGCGGGCGGCGTCTTCTTTGGCGAGCTTGAGCGCATCTTCCTTCGCCTTGCGCTCCACTTCGGCGCGGGCTTTGGCATCCGCGGCGGCGGCCAGATCGGCGGCCTTCTTGGCGGCCACCACGGCTGCTACGCTATCGGCGTGCTCCTTGGCTTTTTGCGCGGCTTCTTCCTTGGCCAGGCGGACGGCTTCCAATCGGGCTTGCTTGTCGGCTTGGGCCTGCGCGGTGCTGTCCGCTTTGGCCTTGGCCTTGGCTTCCGCCTTCGCCAGGGCGGCGGCCTTCTTCTCCGCCAGGGCTTGGGCTATGCTGTCCGTATGTTCCTTGGCTTTGCGGGCCGCTTCCTCGCGGGCCAGCTTCTGGGCCTCTTCGCGCGCTTGCCGCTCCACCTCAGCCCTGGACTTGGCGTCCGCGGCGGCGGCCAGATCGGCGGCCTTCTTGGCCGCAATGGCTTGGGCCGCGCTGTCCGCGTGTTCCTTGGCTTTCCGGGAGGCTTCTTCGCGGGCCAGGCGGGCGGCATCGTCCCGGGCCTGCTTGTCGGCCGCGGCTTGAGCCACCGCCTGCGCTTTGGCATCGGCATCCGCTTTCACCTTGGCTTCACCGGCGGCCTTCTTTTCCGCCGCCGCTACCGCGGCCGCATCCAGCTTGGCTTTCTTGTCCGCCTGGACCTGAGCCGCACTGTCCGCATGCGCTTGGGCCTTAGCGTCGGCGACGGCTTTCTTCTCCGCTTCCGCTTGAGCCTTGGCATCGGCATCCGCTTTCGTTTTGGCTTCCGCGGCGGCTTTCTTTTCGGCGGCGGCTTGCGCAACCGCATCCGCTTTGGCCTTGGCGGCCGCTTTGGCATCCGCATCCGCTTGGGCTTTCGCATCTGCCAGCGCCTTGGCTTTGTCGGCTGCGGAGGGACCGGAAGGAGCAGCGGGGGCCGGGGGTACCACGGGCGCTACGGGTGGCGCGACGGGGGCAGAAGGGGCGGCCGGTGCCGGGGCGGCGGCTGCGGCAACTGGGGCCGCAGGAGTCGCTGCCGGAGCCGGCGCGGGAGCTTTGCCCAAGGCGTTCATGGCTTTTTCCAGTTTGGCTTTCTCGCCGGCCTGCTGGGTGTAGAGGATGGCCTTCTTATAAGATTCGCGCGCGCCCGTAGGATCGATCTTGGCTTGGGCATTGGCCAGTCCGGACCAGTATTCCGCGGACTCGGGACTGCTCTGCACCAGTTCCTGGTAAATGCCCGCGGCTTTGGGGAAATCCCCCGTCTTATTGTAGGCACGCGCCAATTTGGCGGTGTAGGTGGGATCGAAATTCGGCAGTTTACGCAGGTCTTCAAGCACGGCGATATAATCGGCGACATGCTTTTCCCGGCCGGCGGCTTCGATCAAGGTGAGGTATTTGATCCCCGTCACCATATCATTCTTATTCATATTGAACAGGGACTTGAGCACCGGGAGCTCGTCTTCCTGCTTGCCCGCGCCTTCGAGGGCATTGGAGTAGCCCAGCAGCACGGAATAATCGTTGGGCTTCAGTTGCACGGCCGCCTTATAGGGCTCCACCGCTTTGGCGAACTCGCCGGACTCCACATAGGCCGCGCCCAGCAAGGCCAGGGCTTCCACATAATTGGGCTTTAGCTTGATCGCTTCCTGGAGGGAACCGATGGCTTCGTCCACCGCGCCTTCCTGGTACACTTCATTGGCGCGCTTGAACCATTCTTCCGCAGTCTTGGGACCTTCGGCGAAACCCGCGCCCGCAAGCGCGAGCACCAAGCCGAGCGCGGCGGAAATTTTCGCGCCGAAACCCAGCAGGCCGCTGAGATGGGAAGGTTTGCGGTTGAAGGAAAAGTTTAACATGGTATCTCCAACAATGAGAAATCGGCATCAACCTGAAATATCGCCCAACGAATCATGACCAGGGATTTCGCCTGTCCCCAGGCGGACGCGCCTTGATAAATCAGGAGGCAAAAACGTCCAAGTCACCGGTAAAAAAGGATTTCCGGAAACCCCAGCAAAGATAACTATTTTAGCCGAACGGGGTAAAAAAGAGCAGCGGACGGTTTTGTTCCGATCCGCCTTTGGGCCAGTGGAAGCAAGGCTTTGATCCGGGACTCTTCTACGCGAGGCGGACTAGCAAACTTCCCAAGGGAAGCTGAGGACCGCGGCGATGTCCAAGCAGCCGAGACCCAACATGATCAACCGATCCAGCCCCACGGCCACCCCCGCGCAAGGCGGCAATCCCAGCCGCAAATCGGCCAACAAATTCCGGTCTTTGGGCAATTCGGGCTTTCCTTTGAGCCTTCGCTTGGCATTTTCGCCGTCAAAGCGGCGTGCATATTCGTCCGCATCGGTCAATTCCAAATACCCGTTCCCCAATTCCATTCCGCCCCCGTATACCTCGAAGCGATGGGCCACGCGGGGATCTTCGGCCAGGACCTGGGCCTGGGCGGCCTGTTCGGAAGGGAAACCATGGACAAAGGTAAGCGTGCCTGCCGGAAAGGTAGGTTCGATAATATGCGCCATGATGAAATCCAGCGCGTCGGTTTTGTCGGGAAAAGCCTCCCGGGAAGGCAAGCGCTCCCGCAATGCCGGCAAATCCAGGAGGGCGTCGAGATCCAATGCCAGCGGATCCGCTCCTAAAGTTTCCTGGAACACCTGCCTGTAGCTACGTCGCACGCTGGGTCTTTGTCCGGCCACCAAGATGCAAAGCGCTTCCACCTCATCCATCAATCCGGAAAGAGGGAATCCTTTGCGATACCATTCCAGCATGGTGAACTCGGGATTATGCCGTTCTCCGCGCTCTCCGTTGCGGAAGGCCTTGGCAATCTGGTAGATATCCGGAAAGCCGCGGCAGAGCAGCCTTTTCATGTGCGGCTCCGGGGAGGTTTGCAGGAAGTAGGCAGCCTCAGCTCCGGGGCCGGGTACCGGCGCCCCCTCCATCGGCGGGCGGGCGAACCCGAGCGGGTGGTACATCGCCGTGAAAACGTCGATGTGGCAATCCAGGGAAATGCCCCGCGACAACGCGGGAGTGTCGACTTCCAAGACGCCTTGCCCGGAAAAATAAGCGCGGATCTTTTGGAGCGCTTGCGCGCGGAATGCGGCCGCGGCGGGATCGGGGCGGTGGAAAGGGGTCAAGCCCATGCGAGCCCTCTTCCGCTTACTTGGCCCGTTCCACGTATTCACCCGTGCGGGTATCGATCTTCACGCGATCGCCCTGGCCGATGAACAGGGGGATTTGCACTTCGGCGCCGGTCTCGACCGTAGCCGCCTTGGTCACGTTGTTGGAGGTGTCGCCCTTGACGGCGGGCTCGGTATAGGTGATGGTGAGATCCATGAAGACGGGAGGCGTGACCGAGATGGGCTTGTCGCCCCAAAACGAAATATCGCACTCGGTATTCTCCAGCAGCCACTTTTCCGCGCCGTCCATGTTTTCCTTGCTGATCTCCACCTGCTCATAGGATTTGGTGTCCATGAAGGTGTAGTTCACGCCGTCCGTGTACAGGAACTGCATGGTGGTATTGGTGATGTCGGCTTCCTGGAAGGAATCGCCGGACTTGAAGGTCTTTTCCAATTGCCGGCCCGTGATCAGGTTCTTAAGGCGGACGCGGTTGAAGGCTTGGCCTTTGCCGGGCTTGACGAACTCGTTCTCCACAATCATGCAGGGTTGGTTGTCCAACATGATTTTCAAGCGCTTCCTGAATTCGTTTGTGCTAACCGTGCCCATGGGTGGCCTCCTGGTCGATTCTGATTATATTCAATAAAATTGGGCCCAGATATATAGAAAAATCATGCCTTTAATTCCAAAAGCCTCCTATCCTGCGCTCCAGGAGCCCGCGGGCGTCGCTTGGCAACGGGAGATGCAAACAGCCTTCCGTAGCTTGACGCCCTTGCTGGCTTATCTGGAATTGGACCCTGCGCTGGCTCCCGAGCGCCTGTCCGCGGATCCCGCCTTCCCGCTGCTAATCCCCCGGGGGTTCGCTTCCCGCATGGCCAAGGGCGATTGGCGCGATCCCTTGCTTTTGCAGATCCTGCCGCTGGCGCGGGAAAACCAGGAAGTTGCCGGCTTTCGCTCCGATGCCGTAGGCGATCTGCCCTCGCAAATCGTGCCCGGGCTATTGCACAAATATGCGTCCCGCGCCCTGCTGATGGTTTCCCATCAATGCGCCGTCCATTGCCGCTATTGCTTCCGGCGGGAATTCCCCTACGGCGATCTCCCGCGCGGCCCGGAAGCTTGGGAAGAGGCCTGGGCCTATCTGGGCCAAGCGCAAGGACTGGATGAAATCATCTTGAGCGGAGGCGATCCGCTCTTGCTGGACAATCGGCGCCTGGAACGCATTCTGGAAAGGATCCTGGCACTGCCGTCCATCCGCACTTTGCGCTTGCATACCCGCCTGCCCATCGTGCTGCCTTCCCGCATCGAGCCGGGTTTGCTCGCCTTGCTCGGCGCGGCGGCCGAGCGGATGTCCCTGGTGATGGTCATCCACGCCAACCATGCCGCCGAGATCGATGCCGCCTGCGCCCGGGCCTTGCAGGCGTTGCGATCCACCGGGGCCTTGCTGCTGAACCAGTCCGTTTTGCTGGCGGGCGTAAACGACGATGCGGACACGCTTGCGGATCTGTCCCGCGCTCTGATCCGCAACGGAGCGCTTCCCTATTACCTGCACCAATTGGATCGCGTTACCGGCACCGCCCATTACGAGGTGGAGGAAGCGCGCGGCCGCGGGCTGATCGAGTCCCTGCGGGGGAAACTTCCCGGTTACGCCATCCCGCGCTATGTCCGGGAAATCGCGGGCGAGGCCTACAAGACGCCGCTCTCCGGCTGACGCCGCCGCTCCGCGGCCAAGAGCCGACCGCTGAACCGGTTCAAAAATTATTGGTGACGCTGAGATGCACAAAGCCGTTCCCCATCGCGCGGGCCGGATTCAAGGCATAACTGATCCCAAAGGTCCAGTCCTTCGCGCCGGATTCGATCCCCATACCGTAGCCGATCACCCTTTGCCAATCGATATCGCCGCCCAGGCGGTTGATGAGGCCGGGCACGACGAACAGGGAGGCGCGGCTGCCGGGAGCCAACAGGAATTGCAATTCAAAATTCCCGTACAGGAAAAGATTGGTCAGGAATTCCCGTTCGCGGAATCCCCGGATGGTGTTGGCGCCCCCCACCGCGTACAGTTCGCCGCGATTGGCCCGGGCCTGCAAGGGCCAATTCCCGCTGCCGGAAACCAGGGCATAGCCCACCCACCGACCCGCATTCTTCCACAGCGCGAACTCGTTGATGTCCTGCACCAGGAAGTAGGCGGTGTCCGCCAGATCACGGTGCACGCCGTTCACGCGCAGGGAGTATCGCATACCGTTCAAAGTGTTGGGCACATGGTCGCGGGCATCGTACTGGAACCCCAGTCCGGCTATCTCCGCGTTCGAGCGCGTATCCGCGAGGAAATCCTGGTTGCTTTGCGTGGCGAAGGCCAGCAGGCAGCGGGAATGGAAATCGAAATCCTGGAATAGGGTCAGCTCCAGGTTCTTTTCCGTATACACGGAATCTTCCAGGATCAGCCTGCCATCCACGTGCGCGCCCACATGCGTGGTCAGGATCCAAGGTTCCGTGTAGGCCAGCCTGGCCTCGCGCGAATCCGTGGACTGGGCCGTCTGTTTGCTGTCGAACGTGAAATCCAGATCGCGGGCCGTGCCCCTGAGATTGATCAGATGGATGTCCACGTATCCGTTCAATCCCTGGCCGCCCTTCTTCTCCGAATCGTATCCCAGGATGCCGCTCATGCGGTTGCCTTTGAGATCCGTCAGAACCAGGCTGGGATAGAGCAGGTTGCGCGTGGAGTCGCGGAAAACGGCGCCCGGCACCACGGCTTCGAAATAACCGGTACGGGAGAGTTTCTCCGCGGCCAGCCGCAAGCGCGCTTCGCTGAACGTTTCCCCGTAACGCAGCAGCGACAGCCGATCGAGCACGTCGGGACGGGTGCGGCTGCCGGAATGCTTATAACCCCCGAATTTGTATCCCTCGCCGGGGTCGATGGCCACGGTGAGATCCGCCACGGGTTGGCTCCCGCTCACGGCGAAATCGATGGCCACCGCAGCGAACGGTTGGCCGTTATCCAGCAAATAGGCGCGGATGCGATCGCCGATGGCCTTGAGGTTGGCAGCCGTCGCCGGTTCCCCCGGATAGGCGTTGATGCCGAACTGCACGGTGGTGAACGCGGGCCTGCTGAGAATGCGGATAGCGCCCAGCTTGAAAAGCGGGCCCATCGCCAGCTTGCCCGCGGCATCCCTTTCGGCGCGCAAGTGCCCGCCGGCCATGGCTGCCTCCACTCCCGAATCCGGCCGCACGATGCTTCCCGCGGCGGAATCCGCCGCCGCCGCCGAATCCCCGGCCGCGGAAGCGCGCGCCAACGTAACAGGCGCGGTACCTGGGGCGGCGGCCCGCAAAGGCAGCGCCGCCGGGCAAATCCCCAGTGCTAACCGCAGCCAGAGGGACGAGCGGATTGCCGTCGGTTCCCTGCGCATCAGAAAACCGCCCTGGCTTCCGCCGTCATCTTCTGCACCAACTTGCCCCCGCCCGGTTCCAGGCGGATCACATAGTCGAAATTGAGGTAGATATTCTGCCCCACCTGGAAATTGGCGTTCGCCTCCGCCCGATGCGTCAGGCCTTTGGCGAAATCCCCGGTGGCGTAATAACTCCCGTCCCCTTGGCCCCAATAATAGATAAGCCCGTATTCCACGTAAGCCCGCCCGTTATAGAGGGACGTCTTTTCCAGCTTGAGGGCCGGTTTGACCCCCTGCAAGTCGATGGGGCCGGAAACGGAAGACCCCGTAATGGTCTGGTATTGCCCCCGGGCTTCGCCCAGGAGGGTCCAGGGTAGCTTGCGCGTTACCCGGCTGCCGTAAGCATATGTCTGGTTGCGGGATTCCCCCGCGGAAGATCCGGACAGCCCTTGCCGCGCGCGGTTCTCGTAGGACTGATCCAGGAACCATTCCCAGGCCTCGCCCACCTCGCGGCGGTAATCCCCGCGTTCGTTCCAGAGCCGTTCCTGGAAGGCGTAGACGCCGGCGGCCCGGTTATAGGATCTGTCCAGGTACAGGTTCGCCGAACGGCCGCCCGCGGGCGATCGCCAATGCAAGGCCGGACTATAGCGGGAACGTCCGCTGCGCGCCCCTTTGATTTGATCGTCGGTGAACAAAGGCAATAAGCCGGGATGGGCGGCCGTATCCTGATCGTCCATGGCCAGATCCAGGCTGAGCTCCATGTCCGCCAGGACCCCGGAGACCGGGAAGGGGAATTTCGCCGGCGTCAATTGCAGGCCGGATGTCCAGGAAAGATCCTGGTAGGGCCGGGACCCGATTGTGGTGTCCCGCTTCAATCCGATCAATACGAAATCGCCGCCCGTTTCCACGGGGTTATACGCGTTCGTCACCGAATCGAACCGGTAATTCCCGCGTCCAGGCAAAGCGCGGTAATCGGGCACCAACGGGAACTCGGCGGTTTGGCTGATGCGGTACGAGGATTGGAACCCATAGCCTTTGCGGTGATCGGCGATTTGCGTATTCCATTCCGCCTGGTTGTAGTCGCTTTCCTCGGGAAGGTCCGCGTAGGCTCCGGCATCGTCCAGGCGCCATAAGCGATGGTTGCGGTAGGAATAGAAAACGTCCGTGTTCAGAAGACCCAATCCCGCCACGACCACCTTCTGGGTCACACCCCAATCGCGCACGGAGTCCCGCAGATCCGGCAGGCGGGCCGAGAAGTTGGCCCGTTGCGAAAGGGCGGAAAGCCCCGTGGTCAGGCTCACCCGCCCCCAGAAGGGAATGGTGGCCAGTTCCAAAGCCGGTTCCTCTTTTACCGAGCGCGATAATGCGCCTCCCGGCACATCCGCCAGCCATTCGTTGCGCGTCCACGTGAATGCGGGCGTGAGGCCGGATGCATCCCAATGCAGTTTCCCGTACTGGCGGTAATTATCCCGGCGATCCGGCGAGCGCGCCAGCTTGGCCTCCGTGGCGGTTTCCAGAAAGGTCCGCTCGCCTCCCAGGTGCGCGGAGAGGCTTCCCCGGCGCGACTCGCTCCCCGCCGATCGATTGGAGGAAGCCGTATCCGCGGCCGCATCGGCATCCGCCCGGCCCGCCTCGCCGCCCAGGATCAGAAAGGAATACGGCCGCTCTTCCAGCTTAAGGCGATTGGCCATGAACCCGCGCTCGGCTACGCTCGCGTCCAGGTTCCAGGTTTCCAGGAATCCCCTGGGTTCTGTCAACTGCTTGAACGACTCGTAATGGGCGGCGCGGTATTCATGATCCAAAGTCACATCCGTCTTCCCCACTCCGCCCGCATTGATGGGCCGGCCCAGGGTCTGCGTGCCCAGGTAACGCGTGGAATACCCCAGGTTGTCCCCGTCGTCGCGGGGGGAATACAGGTTGCGATCGAGCTGGGAGAACAGCAACGCCGCGCGCCCATCGTACCCATGCCCTCGATAAGCCGCGTCCGCCGCCCCCGCCGACTGGCGATGCGGCATCGCCACCGTGCGTCCCAGCGAGTCGCGGTAGGGGGCATCCCCGAGGGCGGCGAATTCGCGCAGGCGGGTGGAATCCAGCACCAGGTTCAAAGGCTGATCCTTGTTCTCCGATTCCGAGATGGCGCGCAAAGACCAGGTGAATGGACCTGCGCTGTCGCGGATCTCCCCCGCGGAAAGGGTGCGCTGGAAATCCTGCTCGGTATATTGGAATTCCGCCGAGAACAGATTTTCGCCGGTGACCACCATGGGAGCCAGGAAATCCAACCGGCCTTCGCTATAATCGATGGTATAGTCGACGCCGCGCTTCAGCGGCACCGCGTTGCGCCATATGCGCTCGGTCCCCGCCAGCACGGTGATGAATTGATGGCCGTCGCGGCCGCGCAGGTAGTACCCGCTTTGCTTCCCGTCCACGCCGCGCAGGGTATCGCTCTGGTATTGCCCATCGCTCAGGGACCAGCTTCCGTGCAAGGCGTAGCCGTTCCGGAAATAGCCGCCGTCAACGCCTTGCACCTTGGCCGTGAACCTATCCTCGCCCGCCGCCCCGTAGTCCATCAGGTAATTGCCCAAGGTATAGGCGTAGTGGCTTCCGAACACCTTTATGTACTTGGTATCCACTTCCTTCAGCGTGGCGGTATTGCCTTCCGGCTGAATGGGCACATTCTGATCGGACAATTGCCCTTCCACGAATACGTCTTGCGCCACTTGGCCGTTGAGATTGATGAACAGGGATGCGTCCAGTCCCAGCCCGCCGCCGCTTCCCACCGTCACCGCCATCGATTTGCTGCCGGAATAATTCAGCTGGTACTTGGAATACGCCGTATCCTCGGCCCTGAGGAAAGGCTGCGCTCCCGACTCCCATGCGCTGTCCAGAGAACTCCCGCGGAATACCGGAACTCGATCCATGCGATAGAGGGAGAAAGCCGGATTGGCCAGCAACGGCGTGGACGCGCGCTCCAGGCAAAGCTTTTCCCCCGGCAGCATGGGCGCAGCCAACAGCACCAGGGAGTCTCCGGGGAGAACTCGGTAATCCTGATCGATCAGCAACGGCGCGCCGTCCCGTAACGCGCGCAGCCGGCGGATCGAGCCCAGGCCGCCTCCGGGTTGCAGGGTGTCCGCGCCATGCCAGGACGGGAACAAGCGCGCCGGGTGTTTGGCGCGGGAGGAATCCGATCCGCTCGCAACGGTATCCGCCGACGGCAACGTCCAACAGGCACGCGTCCACACCCATCCGGGTTCGCCCGCGACGGCGGTCCGGGACGGAAGCAGGATGCCCAGGACGGCGAGCGCCGCCGGAAGAGCCGGGAACCGGGGCAACATGCGCGCTTCCGTCATCCGGATGTTACCTGGGAGGGGCGGCGCCCGTTTCCGGCGGGCAGGCGGGATAGAGGCCTTTATCGGGGAGGAAGCAGGCGGGCGGGCGCGGACCGCAAGCGGCCCCTCCGTCCAGCATCAGTTTCCATTCCCCGGTCCGGGTCATTCCCGGATGCGGACCAGCGTCGCCCGCTTCCCGGGAAGGGCCCACGGGATTGAAGTACTTATCGAAACACGTTTCCTTGCCGTCGCGGAGGCAACAAGGGTCCCGGTAATACGGCTCCCAGCGGCAGGACTCCAGCCCGGCGGGGAGGATGCCGCTGTTCTGGAGGCGCCAATCCCCCTGGTTTTCCGTGGTCCTCAGCTCCGCATATTGCCAGAGCTTGCCCTCGCCCAGATCCAGGAAAGAGAACTGGCCGTTGCGGGTCCAGAATATCTCGAAGCGATCCAGGTTGCGTTCCCGGATTTCCTGCGGCAGCGAGAAACTGGAGAGGAATTGCGCGTTGGTATCGTAAAGGTTCAGGCGTTTGCCCGCGCGATCGAGCAGATAGAAATCCCCGCTCGCGCCCCAGATGGCCTGCATGGGCGCGAAAGGCCGACTGGGAGAAGGCAATGCGAGCCAATGCGAGGCGTCCGCCCAGCCGCCGGCGAGCGTGTCCAGGATGCGGCACATTCCCAGGGAATCGAACGGCCCCTGCGACAGGTTCCATTTCTGGTAGCGGGATTGGGCGAAGTCGAAGATGAAAAGGTTGCGGCCGGAAGGAAGCACCGCGTCCACACGCACAGAGACGGATCCCTCACCGGGCGCGGGCTTGGGAGCGGAGGCGCAACCGATCAGCAAAGTCACGGCGCCGCATAGCAGTCTTGTTCTCATTCGCACCCGCGGCCGTTGGGCCGATCGCTTCATTGTGGCTAATCCCGCCCATCCCTTGCAAGCCTTATGGGCCATATGAAGCCTGCTTCCCAATCTTCCTTCCCGGCTTGCGCAAAACCCCTTGCGCACCCTGCGCAAACCCTTGCGCACATTCACCCGGAAAGCTCAAAATTTCCGGTTATTCGCAGGAAAAAGGGCCATTTCCACTATGGCACGCCCGTTGCTTTGACTGGTCTACATGATGAATACAACGCTTCCGAACCAGACCGAATCCAAGACCCTCGACACCGTTAACAAGACCCTGGGTCATGATGCCTTCCAGAACATGTACGAGTTGTACTTCCAGCTCGTACATCGCGTGTGCTACCGATATACTAAAAACCGGGAAGAAGCCGACGACCTGTCCCAGGAGATCTTCCTCAAGGTCCACGGAAGCTTCGCCGGTTTCGAAGGCAACTCCCAGCCTTCCACCTGGCTCTATCGCGTTGCCACCAACCATTGCCTGGATCACCTGCGCTGGAAGAAACGCCAGACCGAATTGCTGGCCGGCTATGGCGACGATCTGGCCTTCAGCCGCACGCCGGAAACCTCCCCGGACAATCCCGCCAAGCGCCTGTTCCGCCGCTTGCTGGAAACCATGGACGCGGCCAACCGCCAAGTAGTTTTCCTCCGCTTTGAAGTGGGCCTGACACACGAAGAGATAGCCGAAATTTGCGGCGTGTCCCGTGTGGCCATCACCAAGCGCCTGGCGAAGTTCCAGGCCAAGGTAGCCCTGCTCAAGACCGAACTCAGCGATTCCCTGGAAGACGTTTGCTGCGAAGCCGGAACCGCTCGCATCACCGCCGAAGAATATGACGAAGGCTAAAAAGCGGGAACCGCTAGATTTAAAAAGCGAGAAGCGTTGGATTTGTCCTGCAAACTCAGAAGCGAATCACCCCCACCCCAACCGGGCGAACCGCGAAGCGGGAGCCGGCAGACTTAATAAAGCGAGGAGCGTTGAGTTTGCCCTGCAAACTCAGAAGCGACGAGCCAATGCGGACATGGCCTTTGGTCCCCCCACAAGGGGTACCCGCGCCAGGGGCCATGCTCCGCATCCCATCCACTGAAAGAAAACCACCCGTTCCGGAAGCGCGGTTGGTTTTTTATTCGCAGGCGGAGTATGGGCGGCACTGGGCCAGTGCCCTTCTCTTTGACGCGGTTCTCCCGCAGCCTTAAAGCCGCTCAGGCGATGCCGAACTCTTTGATCTTATACAGCAGCGACCGACGGCTTATCCCCAAGGACTCGGCCGTCTGCGTCTTGTTCCAACGGTTCAACTCCAGGGCTTTCACTATTTCTTCGCGTTCCACGGCCTGCTTCTTGTCCTTGATGCCCACGGCCGCTTTCTGGCCGGAGGGGACGGCAGCGCCTTCGAACGCAAAGGCCAATCCGTCCCCGGAAGCGAGCACCACGGCGCGCTCGATGGCGTTCGCCAACTCGCGCACATTGCCAGGCCATGCGTAGGCTTGGAGATCCCGTTCGTTCTCGTCCGTCAGGTTATAGCGGCAACCGTAGCGATCGTTGTAATAGGCCAGGAAATTGCGGGCCAGGATCAGCACATCGCCGTCCCTATCCCGCAAGGGCGGCAAATCGATGGGGATGATGTTGAGGCGGTAGTAGAGATCCTCGCGGAAGCGGCCGGATTTGATCTCGTCCTTGAGATTGCGGTTGGTGGCGGCAATGAGGCGGAAGTCCACTTTTTGCGTGCGCGTGGAGCCGACCGGCTCCACCACCCGTTCTTGGATCACGCGCAGCAGCTTGACCTGCATGATCAAGGGCATCTCCCCTATTTCGTCGAGGAAAATGGTGCCACCGTCGGCCAAGGTGAATTTGCCGGGCTTGGAAGCGATAGCGCCAGTGAACGCCCCTTTTTCATGGCCGAACAACTCGCTCTCGAGCAGGTTCTCCGGGATGGCGCCGCAATTGACCGCGATCAGGGGTTTGTCCGCACGGCGGCTGAGATTGTGGATGGCGCGCGCCATCACTTCCTTGCCGGTGCCGCTTTCTCCGCAGAGGAGCACGGTGGTATCCGCCGCCGAAGCTTTGCGGGCCTTCTCCAGGCAGGCGGAAAACGGGGCGCTCTTGCCGATTATGCCTTCCAGTACGCTGCGGACAGTTCCGCTGGAGGCCGATGTCAGGCCCGGATCCACGGGGCCGGCGCGCTCGCGCAGCAGGCGACGGGCGATTTGCCGGATGGCCTCGTTCTCGAAAGGCTTGGTCAGGAAATCGGAAGCGCCATAGCGCAGGGCCTTGACGGCGGTATCCATGGTGCCGTGCGCCGTGATCATCAGGAACTTGATGGCGGGCTGTTCCGTCTTGACCTTGTTCAGGAATTCCAATCCGTTCATGCCCGGCATTTGCACGTCGCAAATGATGACGTCCAGGTTTTCCTCGCGCACCAGATCCAGCGCCTCTTCGGCGGAACCCGCTTCATGCACGGAAAGCGCCAAAGGCTCCAAGGTCGCTTTCAGGATTTCGCGGATATGCTCTTCGTCGTCGACGACGAGAAAGCGTCCGCGTACGGATTCGCTCTGGTTCAAAGGGCGGTCTCTCCGGGGGTTCCGGGTTTCAAAGACAGCACGAAACGGGCTCCGGGCTGCTTGGGCTCAAAGTACAAATCCCCGCCCATTTCCCGGGCGATCTTACGCGAGATGGCCAGCCCCAAGCCGGTGCCTTTGGAAGAAGTGGTGAAGAAGGGATCGAAGACGCGCTCGCGGTTGCCCTCCGGAATACCCTCACCATCGTCCTCGATCAGCACTTCCGCGTATTCGCCTTTCCCGCGCACGCTCACGTCCACGGCCTTGCCCGCATCCTGGTAGCGGCGCGCGTTCTGGTAGAGGTTGAGCAGAACCTGGCGCAGGCCTTCCTGATCGGCGTGGATGGGGACGTAGTCGCTATCGGAATGGAAGCGGACTTTCTCGGACCCGGCCACGGAAGCCTGCTCCCTGCAGAACCCGGAGACGGATTCGACCAGATCGAAATCGGACATGCGCGTGCGGAAGGGCCGGGAGAATTGCAAAAACTGCTGCACCACGCCGTTGAGCCGCACGGAATCCTTGAGGATCATGTCGATGAACTTGGGATTACCCTTGCCTTCCTCCTTGAGGATTTGCGCGGCGCCGTAAATGCCTTCCAGGGGATTCTTGATCTCATGCGCCACATTGGCGGCGATGGCGGCGCGCTCCTTGGCCTTGAGGGCGGCCTCCCCTTCGCGCACGCGCACATTCACCAGGCGCTTGACGTTGTATACCAGGAAATAGATGAGGAAGGTGAAGACGATGAGGTAAAGGAAATTGAATCCGATATAGCTTCCGCTGATCTTGCCGGTGGTCGCATGCTCCAATCCGGTGCCGAATTGCACGGGGTAGGTCAGGCACAGATGGATGAACAGGGCCAGATAGCAGGCCACGGCGACCACGCCGCTATAGACGGCCAGGTGCAGACGGTAGCGCATGGCGGCCAGCCCAAGGCAGCAGAAATAATTATAGAAGGTGGGGACCTTGAGCGCATAGGCATAGCCGGACCCGTGGGCGTAAATGGCGAGCATGGCGGTGATGACCACCATATCCACGCTGGTCGAGAAATATTTGAACCATTTCTGGTAGGGGCGGCGCAGCAGATAGGTCTGGTAGCCCATGCACCAGGCCAGCCAGAAACCGCCGCAGCCGAGATTGGCCACATTGGACCAATACATATTGCCCCGCGCATGCCCCAGGGTGGAAATGACCCAGATCAACACATAGATGGAGCGGATGACGTTGGAGGAACGCTCGGCCTTGGCCTCCACCTGGAACCAGATGTTTTGGCGGCGTTCGGAAAGGTTGGGTCGCGTCAGGAAATGGACGCCGCGGAGGAAGAACTCCCGCAACGCGTTCACGCCGCTTCTTCCGTGCGAGGAAACGTGGAGCTTGCAAAGCGAATTCCGGAGAGCCGATCCGGCAAACTTGTAAAAGCGAGGAGCGTAGAGTTTGCTTTGCAAACTCTGGAGCGACGAGCCATTACGCCGCGATCCGGCTGGCTTCGTCCAGTTGCACGCTCACCAGCTTGGAGATGCCCTTGATCTCCTGCGTCACCCCGTACAGCATGTCCGAGGCGGCCATGGTGCGCTTGTTATGGGTGACCACGATGAACTGGGTCTGGTGCGCGAAGCGCCGCAGCAAGTTGACGAAGCGCCCGATATTGGCGTCGTCCAACGGACCGTCGACCTCGTCCATGATGCAATAGGGCGAGGGGCGGACCAGGTACAATGCGAAAAGCAGGGAGATGGCCGTGAGCGCGCGTTCGCCGCCGGAAAGCAGGGACACGCCGCGCATCTTCTTGCCGGTGGGCCGGGCGTTGATCTCGATCTTCGCGTCCAGCGGATCCACGTTGTCTTCCAGCGCCAGCTGCGCTTCGCCGCCTTCGAACAGGCTGGAGAACACTTCCTGGAAATTCTTCTGCACCACGCCGAAGGTGGCCAGGAACTGCTCGCGCGCAACCTTGTCCAATTTCTTGATGGCCTTCTCCAGCCCCAGGCGCGCCTTCTCCAGGTCCGTGTACTGCTTGTTCACCTCGTCCAGCTTGGCCTTTTCGGCCTCGTAGTCGTCCAAGGCGCCGGGATTGATGTTGCCCAGGTTCTTGAGCTTATCCTTATACGAAGCGATCTCCTCGCCGGCCGTGGCGGAATCATAGGCCACGCGCTCAAAGACCAGCACCGCCTCGCCTTCGTCACCGGGCTTAGTGGGATTGGAAAGATCGACCTCGTGCAATTCGAACATGCGTTCGCGGATATTCTTCATGGCTGCGCGCGCCTGCTCCATCTTCATGGAGAAATCGTGATGAGCCTGGGTTGCCGCGCGCAATTCGTCGTTGAGGTTGCGGATGAGGATGCGCATCTCGTCCAACCGGCCGATCTTGGAATCGTACACGCCCTTGGCTTCATCGCGCAATGTCTCTTCGCCGGTCATACGCCCATGCAAAGACTGGATTTGGTCGGCCAGGGTTTCCATGCGTTCCCGCAATTGCACCGCCAGCGCGTCCCACTCTTCCTTTTGGGCCGCGTTCTTGCCCACCAGCTCCAATTGTTCCTTCTCGGATCGATCCAGGTATTCCAACCGCAATTTGAGCGCCTTGGTCTGCGACTCGTTGTGGGCCTTGTTCTTGTCCAGGTCCCGCAGGGCTTCCTCGAAACGCGCGCGCTCCGCTTCCGCCTTATGCACCGATTCCAGCGCCTGATGGAACTGGTTCTCCAGCACCTTGCGGGACTCTTCGCCCTGTTCCAGGCGCCCGGCCATGTCGGCCTGGCCGCGTTCGCGTTCTTCCAGCTGCTCGCGCACGGTCTCCAGCTTGAGGCGCTTCTGGGACTTGTCCTTGTCCATGGTTTCCAGCGAGGTGTTCAGGTAGTTCAGCTTGGATTTCTGTTCCTGCCATTTGCGCTCGGTCTGCTTTTGCTCCTGGCCCATGGCGTTCTGGCCCGCCTCCAGGGTCTTGCGCTCCGCGTCCAGCGCCAGGATGGCTTCCGAAAGCTCCTTTACCTTGGCGGTCACGTCCACCAGCCGGGTCGCGGTCTGTTCCAGCAAAAGCTTGCGTTGCAACAGGCCGGTTTGCTGGCCCTTCTTGGCGCCGCCCAAAACCAGGCCCGAGGCGTGCAACATCTCGCCGGACGGGGTCACCAGCCAAATGTCCCGACCGCCCAGCTTGGGCAACAGGGTCCAGGCCGCATCCTGGCTTTCCACCAGGGCATAGTGGCCCAACGCCAACTCCAACAGGGGCCGCAGGCCGGCATCGCTTTTCACTTTGTCCACTATCCAACCTTGGAAGCCGGGTTCGCCGGAGAAATCCGGCCGCACGCGGGCGAACTGGGAACCGCCTCCGGAAGCGAACAACAAGGCCTCGCCTTTTTCCGATTGCTTCAGCTCCCGCAAGAGATCCAACTCTGCGCCGCGATCCTGAACCACCAAGGTCTGGAGATAACGGCCCAGGCATTTTTCCGCCACCACCACGGCGTCTTCGGGAACCTGCACGGCATCGGCCAGCAGGGATTGGATCCGGTCCTTGGCCTTGGCCAAAAGGTGCTGCACGCCGCCGTCCACGCCTTCCATGCTTTCCTGCAAACCCTTGAGCATGGCATGGCGCGTTTCCAGGGCCACCTTTTCGGATGTGCAGGCGCGCTCTTCCAAACGCAAGCCATCCAGCTCCCGGGCTATCTCCACCAGCCGGGCGGAACCGGCGCCGATACGGCCGCCCAATTCCGTCACCTGGATTTCCAGTTTGCGCACGTCCTCTTCCAGAGCGCGTTTCTCTTCCGCAAAGGTCCGGAAGCGATCGGAAACGTCTTGCAGAGCGGCGTCAAGTTCGCCTTCATCTTCTTTCAGATGCTGCAATTCGCTGTTGGCCGCGGCCGCCCGGTTGCGCAACCCGGACAACTCTTCCAGCGCCTGCATGCGCTCTTCCGCAAGCTCATCGGCGCGGCGCCGCTTCTCCGCATAGTTCTGGTGCAGGCGGGTCTTTTCCTCCGCATGCCCTTCCGTCAAGCGGGCCAAAGCCGACTTTTCCGTTTCCAGGCGCGCGATCTCCTCGTAGTCCGTGCGCTTCTCCACCGCGAACTCGCCCATGCGGCGCCCTGCCTGTTCGCTTTCCCCAGCCAAGCGGCGCATGGATTCGTCCAGGTGGACCAGGCGATCACGGGAGCGATCCAGTTCGTTCTCCAGGCGCACCACTTCCGCATTCGTCGCCGCGACGACCTGATTGAGGCGGCTCAACTCCTGCTCCTCTTCCAGGATCAGCAGCTTGCCCTCTTCCAATTCGGATTCACGCACGGTGATCTGGGATTGCACCGCGCCCGATCGATCCAAGTTCTTTTCCGCTTCCGCGGAGAAGGTTCCAAAGCGCTCTTCCAGTTGGATATAGGAATCGTAGTTGTAGCTCAATTCCAGGGAGACATAGGCCTTCTTGATCTCGCGCCATTTCTCCGCCTTCTTGGCCTGGCGCTCGAACATATTCACGTTCTGCTGGACGAACTTGAGGTTGTCTTCCACGCGCGCCAGATCCAGGGCGGTACGCTCCAATTGGCGCAGGGTTTCCTTGCGCTGTTGCTTGTACTTGCTGATGCCGGAAGCTTCCTCGAACATCACCCGGCGTTCTTCCGCCTTGTCCGACAGGATGCTGTCGATCATCTTGGCTTCGATCAGGGAATAGGAAGCGGCTCCCATTCCCGTATCGTAGAACAGGTTATGGATGTCCTTGAGGCGGCAAGGCGTATTGTTGATCAGGTATTCGGTTTCGCCGTTGCGGAAGGCGCGACGCGTGATCATGATCTGGGTGTATTCGGAAGGCAGTACGCCGGAATCGTTGTTGATGAGGAGCGAGACTTCCGCCATGTTGAGGGGCGGGCGCTCGGCGGTTCCGGAAAAGATGACGTCTTCCATCTTGCCGGATCGCAATACCTTGGCGCGTTGCTCGCCCAACACCCAGCGGATGGCATCGATGATATTGGATTTGCCGCAGCCGTTGGGGCCCACCACGGAGGTGATGCCTTCGCCGGGGAAGTTGACTTCCACCTTGTTCGCGAACGACTTGAATCCGAAAATCCGCAACTTCGATAAGTACATGTATTTCCTTATGGAAAGGGGCCTCAACTGCCCCACGGCTTGAGAAACAGAGGAAAAAGATAGTCAACGGGATCCGGAAATCCGGCTCCTAGAGACCGGTGGGAGCCAGGCCGGCATAAATTCATCAGGATTATCGGGTTAGCCATGTTGCAAACATTTTATCCACGGCTATTCCCGACCCCCTTGCCCGGTTGCCAACATATTGCCAACCACTAGTTTCCCAAGTCCCTCTCCGGCACAATGTTATTCGCCCACCACGTAACCGGCAAGCTACCGTCTCCGCTCTCGCGCCATGGTCGCATCCAAGATGCCGCCTTTTCCGGAGCAGGATGATAGGAACGGTCCGGACGCGGACTCCAAGTCATAGCCCATCGTCTCCAGGAAAGCCCTGGGCGGTCGGATCCGGCTCCTCATACCCGGGAATAACCGCGACTCTGAAGCGGGTTAACGTTTCGTAAACCGGTTTCAGTTCGGTTATTTGGGGCAAGGGCCATGTCTTCGGACCTTGATTTTATGGATTAATACCCGTTTAGTTGACAGAAATCCCGTTTTCTGCTCTTATTTGCTCGGCTTTCGGAAAAACAGTACACTATCAGGCCTAGCCCCGTAATACAAGCCGGCAAACAGAAACTTTCCTTTCCCACCCCACGCCTCCAGGCGATTCATCGAGTTGTTCCATGAAAAGTTCCCATATCCGCAATGTCGCCATCATCGCACACGTTGATCATGGCAAGACCACCCTCGTAGACGGCCTCCTGAGGCAGAGCGGCGTGTTCCGCGAAGGCTCCGTAATGACGGAGCGGGTCATGGACTCGAACGATCAGGAGCGGGAACGTGGCATCACCATCCTATCCAAGAACGCCTCGGTCCAGTATAAGGATTACCTCATCAATATCGTGGACACCCCCGGGCACGCCGATTTCGGCGGGCAAGTGGAGCGCGTGCTGGGCACGGTAGACGGCGCATTGCTGATCGTGGATGCCTTTGAAGGCCCCATGGCGCAGACGCGCTTCGTGACCAAGAAGGCGTTGGAGATGGGGCTTACTTTGGCCGTGGTCATCAACAAGATCGACCGCGCCGGCAGCGAGCCTCATAAAGCCCTGGACAAGGTGTTCGATTTGTTCGGCGAACTCGGAGCCACGCATGAGCAGCTCGATTTCGGGCATATCTTCGCTTCCGGCCGCCAAGGCACCTGCCGCCGCGAGATGACGGATCCGGATTCCAACTTCATGCCTTTGTTTGAAATGATCGTCAACCGGATCCCGCCTCCCACCATCGGGATTTCCCCCAATCCGCTTTTGCAGATCACCAGCCTGGACTTCCAGGAGTTCATGGGCCGCCTGGCCGTGGGCCGCCTGCGCCAAGGCAGCCTCAAGGTCAACCAGACCGTCACCCATATCAACGAAGCAGGCCAGGCCAAGAAGGTGCGCGTCACCAAGATCCTGTTCCCGGAAGGCGTGAAACTGAAGGAAGTCGACGAGGCCATCGCCGGCCAAATCGTCTGCCTCGCCGGCATTCCCGATTTCACCCTGGGCGATACCCTGACCGGAGAAGATCCCCCGGTGGCCCTGCCCCGCATCAAGGTGGATCCGCCCACCATCTCCATGCGCTTCTCCGTCAATGATTCGCCCTTCTGCGGCAAGGACGGCGGACGCTTCCTCACCTCGAACCATATCGCCGAGCGCCTGGAGCGGGAAGCCGTTTCGGACGTGGCCCTCCGGGTCGCCAAATCCCCTGAAGCCGGCGCCTACATCGTCTCCGGCCGGGGTGTGCTGCACCTTTCCGTGCTCATCGAAAAAATGCGCCGCGAAAGCTACGAATTCACCGTCGGCCGTCCCCGTGTTATCACTCATGAAGAGGACGGCGTGGAGATGGAGCCCGTGGAATCCATTACCATCGATGTGCCCGAAAACTATTCCGGCGCCGTGATCGACGAAATCAACAAGCGCAAGGGCGAGATGAAGGATATGCAGCTGGAAGGCACGCAGGTCAAGCTCATCTATGATCTGCCCGCCCGCGGCCTCATCGGCCTCCGCTCCAAGCTCATGTCCCTGAGCAAGGGTTACGCCGTGTTCCAGCAGATCTTCAAGGGCTATGAACCCATGAAAGGCCATATCGAGCAGCGGGTCAACGGCGCCCTCATCTGCAAGGAGCGCGGTGTTTCCGTAGCCTACGCGCTGTGGAAGCTGGAGGAACGCGGCACCATGTTCATCGGCCCGCAGGTGGACGTCTACACCGGCATGATCGTCGGCGAGAACAACCGCGGCGAGGATATGGTCATCAACATCAATAAGGGCAAGCAGCTGACCAACATGCGGACCACGTCCTCGGACGAAGCCACCATCCTGACGCCCCACAAGCAATTGTCCTTGGAAGAGGCCTTGGAATTCATCAACGATGATGAAGCCCTGGAAATCACTCCCAAGAACATCCGCATCCGGAAAATCCTGCTGGAAGAAAACCAACGCAAGCGCGCGGGTTGATCCTTGGACCCGGTAAGCGCCTCCGCGCCGGGTAGATTTCATTCGCGACATCCGGCGCGCCCGCGCCGGGTAAACCGCCCGGCCAGCGGCGGCTTGCGCGCCAAGCGCTGCAGGCCGGGGGTCCGCAAACCCGGTTCGTATGAACCGCTTCAGCCGGGATTTCGTTTCCGGTCGCCATTGCGCCATGATTGCCCGCACTTCGCCCGATTGGGCACCGATGCGTTCCAGGTTATACAATCGTTATATGTTACTTTTCGATCATGGACGGGCAACCCGCAAGCTATGGGCGCTCACGGCTTTCCGGATGAGGAAGGCCCCGTTTCCTTTCTTGTCCGCGCTCGTATTGGCCCTCGGTCTTCCCGCTGCGGCCGCGACCGTTAGGCCCGATCAGCATACCTGGATACAAGTGGAGGAGACCGTCATCCCCATCCGCGAGAACACCACGCGGAATGCGGTCATCCGCGGCTTCGCGCGCAAGGGCCAGGTGCTGGCGGTGGAAAGGAACGCGGAGAACTGGATCAAGGTGCGCGTCAACGACACGTTGGAGGGATGGGTACCCTCGGCTTCCGTATCGCCTTCCGGTCCGCCCGTGAACCTGGATCCCGGCTACGTGAAAGGTGTGCTGGGCGGGGCGGCGGGCATAGGAATCGGCGCCTTCCTCTTCCTGGCCGTCTCCTTGCAAATCAAGCGCCGGGGGGAAAGCCGTGAACGGACGCGCCAGGCGCAGACGGATGCCAAACGGCGCCTGCAGAACAAGATCCAGCTCCTGTTCCGGGCCGAACCGCGTATCCGCTCCCATCTGGTGATGGATGACGTGGACGTGAAGGCCTTCCTGCAGGGCATCGGCTACGTGGCCAATATCGAAAACGACAAAGACAAGTTCATGGCCTCCTGCAAGGCCTTCAAGCCCAATCTGATCCTGGCCGGATTCGAATTCCACGACGCAGTGGAAAAGCTTGTGGAAACGGACGCGATGCTGATAAACACCCCCGTCATCTACCTGCAAAGCGGCAAGGTGCCTCCCACCGCCGCCAAGCGCGTGCGGGCCTACCTGGAGACGAACGCCGGCGAAAAGGACCTCAGCGACGCCATCGCGCAATGCCTCAAGAAGTCGCCGGATAAGATCCTCTATTCCGTGAAGCCGGTGGCCTTGAAGGGCGGCATCCATCCCGGGACCTTGCTGGACCTGTTGCATTTCCTGGCGGCGGTGAAGAAGTCCGGCCGCTTGCTATGCGAGTCGGCCGCTGCCAATGGGGAGCTCGCTCTCCGCAACGGCGATATAGCCAAAGCGTCCCTGGCGGCGCTCTCCGGCAGGGAGGCGGTGGATGCTATATTGAGCCTGAGCTCGGGGTCTTTTGAATTCCACGAGAAGAAGGCGAAGCCGGATGCGGGGACCGGAAAGGCCGAAGGCGTTTTGCATACCCAGAAGATCCTGATGGATTGGGCTAAGAAACAGGATGAGAGCAACCACCATTCTAGGACTTGATTTCGGGGAAAGGCGCATCGGCGTGGCCCTCAGCGATTCCGGAAAAATCCTGGCGACGGGACTCACTACCTTGGATTGCCGCCGGAATCCCGATTACCTCTCCGCCCTGGCCGAGATCATCCGCGAAGAGGATGTGGAAGCCATCGTGGTGGGCTATCCCCTGCGCACGGACGGCAAGGTGGCGGCGGGTGGCAAGACCGAGGCCGTGGACGCGTTCATCGACAAGCTGGAGGCCGCGTTCCGCCTGCCCGTGCACCGCGAGGACGAAAGCTTCACCAGCCAGTTGGCCTCGCAAAGCCTCCAGGCGCGCGGCAAGAAGAAAAAAGGCCGGCGCGATTATGGCCGCGACAAAGCCGAGATCGATCGCGTGGCCGCCTGCTTCATCCTCCAGGACTATCTCGACAGCCTAAGAGCGTCGGCCTGATGCATATCTCCCCCTGCGCATGGTATTGCTTCGACTTCGCCGACAGCACCGGCTGGAACGTCAAGGATCTCCCTGATAAGACCATGGTGACGGCCATGGACAATTCCTGCTTCATCGAATTGATCGCGGCCCGTAAGATCAAGAAGGCCGAGGATGTGGAGATCTCCGACTTCCACGAGAACTACCTGCAGGAGGAGAAGATCCAACCGCTCAAGACCGTGATGACGGAAAACCCCTATAAGATCATCACTATCGTAACGCGCGGCATAGGGATCGACGAACGCTATTGGATCGTCTGCCATGCCTTCTGGAACAATTACTGCGCCTTCATCCGTTACCACGGTGCGCGCAAGGACGGGATGGAGTCCCGGGTGCAGGCCTTCTACGACATCGTGAATTCGCTGCAACCGCTGGCTATGGAATAAGCAGGATGGCCCGTCGCTTGTGAATTTGCCTCGCAATCCCCTGTGCCAAACGCTCACCCCCAGCCCAGCCTGGCCAACCGCGAAGCAGGAGCAGGCGGACTTCAAAAAGAGAGAAGCCTAGAGTTTACCTTGCAATCCCTTGTGCGAAACGCCCACCCCCAGCCTGGCGAACCGCGCAGCGGAAGCCGGCGGACTTCTAAAAGCGAGGAGCGTAGAGTTTGCCTTGCAAACTCTAGAGCGACGAGCCACATCAGTGGCGGTAGGTGGCCAGGTTTTTCTTGAGGAAGGCAATCTGCTGGGCCGAGAGGTGGGTCTGGTTCCCGGTGCCGCAATCGACCGGATACATCAGGTTCTTCAACTCACAGTCCGAATTGGAACAGGAATTGTCCGCCATGCGCAGGCAATAGGGGCTATGGGTAGTCTCGATCCAGGCGGCGGCCGGGGACGCTGTCTTGGCCAGGGCGATGTCCAACTGGCAGAAGCGCGTATCCGTGAACCCGTCTTCGACATTGCTGAAATCGTCGTCCTGGAGCAGATCATGACGCGTGGAGACGGTGTGGCGCAGGCCGAAGAAATGTCCGAGCTCGTGGGTGGCCGTGATGGCCAGGCTGGTGGCCGCGGCGGCAGGCGGCAGGCCGCGCAGCACCCGCGACGACAAAAGGACGCGGCTTTCGCGGTGGGTATCCAGATCCACCACTTCGCGCGGGGCGAATCCCAAAACCTCGCCCACCAGGCCGGAACCCGGATCGCCGATGGAAATGCTGTCGACCATGTAGAGATGCGCGTTGTTGAGCACGCGGTTTCCCGGCAGCGCCACAAAAGTGTTGCTGAACGGAAAAATCATGGAACCGCCCGCCGGTTCCACGATATCGTAGGTTCCCACCAGCGCTATCCCCAGGGGCGAGTAGATCTTATCCATCTCCGAAAAAAGGTTTTTCGCGAAAGCGATCTTGGCGGCCGAGTCCGGTAGCGAACGCAGGTAACGGATGAACAGCAGGCGGACGTGCACGGTATCCGCCGCCACCACGCCGGCCGAAGCCAGCGTGACGCGGTGGAGGCTGGCAACGGCCTGGGAGCCATCCGGCGGCTCCAGTTGGGCCATGAAGAATTGGGCCGTGGATTGATCGGAAGCGAAGGAGAAAATCTCCTGGGCGCCATCGCTGCCCGCGCCCAGGGATTTGTAGAGCCGCGGCGTGCCGTCGTTGAAGTAATAGACCGAGAGCTTGTCCGAAGTCCGCTTCGTGGCTTCCAGGGTCAGATCATAATTGCGGCCTGGTTGCAGGATGAATTTGATGCCGTTCCGCACCAGGTCCGGCGTCAGGGAATCGTTGGCGGCCTGATCGTTTACGTAGATGCGACGGCTGACATTGGTGGAAGAGGGTGGATCGTCCAGGGTGAAGGTGCCGCAAGCCGTCAAGAGCAGAGCGGCAAGCGAAGCGCCCACGGCCGCAGCGGACAATTTTGGGAGCATTCGCATCATTCCGGTTCTCCGGGTACATGCTCCCGGACCTTACGCAGTTCGGCCTTCAACTTCTCCCGGATCACCGAGAGGCTCTTTCCGTAGCGTCCGTCCCGGAAGTCGGAAAAAGCCCATGGGAACGGGTCGAAACGGCCCTTGGAATATCTTAACAAGAGGTCCGCGTAAACGCCATCCCTAAGATACAATTTGCAGGGTCCGCGCTTGAAAGAGGCAAGCACCAGCTTGTCAGGATCCAGGTATCCGATATCCAGATTGAAAACGCGTTTGCCTTCCCGGGCCAGGGCCTGCTCCAGGCGGGCGGCGGCGTGTTTTAGTTCAGGCAGCCCGGCGGGACTTTCCAAACCGCGGAAGGCGATAAAGCCGCGGTATAATCCGGATCCGAATTCATCCCGGTAATATTCCGTGGTATCGAAAGCGACGGGTTCGCCTTTATAATCGATGGCGCCGAACTCGGTTTCCAACCGCTTCCAGAGAGCTTCAAATGGGCCTTGGCCGGGGGCGAGCAAGGCGATGACACGCTTGCAAAGGGCTTCCCGCGGAAGTTCCGCGGGCTCATTAGACGATTGCATGGGAGGAAAAGTAACAGGAAATGCCGGGCTTGGGCGTTTTTGCGCGCGCGGACGGGCCCGGGGCAAGGTCCGATGCGCACCACCCCGCCCCGGAGCCCAAAGGACGGGAGCCGGAGAGGCGCGTTAGTCTCGAATAAATCCGCATCGATGCAAAAATACCAAGCATTGCTGGGAAAAAATGATAGAATGATCCCAATTCTTATGCGCCGCCATATTTCCTACTCCTTCTTCGCCATCGTCTGTATCGGCTGTTCCAGCCGCGCCATGGTCAAGGGCGCGCTCACTTCCGATGAGCGCCGGGAGTACGTGGAACAGACGGGAGCCCTTGTACCACAACGGCTTAAGGAGGATTTCGTCGCGGGCAAAGCGGCCGAAGGCATGACCAAGGAAATGGTCGTCTACCTCTACGGGCAACCCGATCGCACCGAGAACAACCGCTACGGAATCAACTGGAACGGCGGCGATCTCGACTCCATTGCCGTGGTGGACATCAGGGATTCGCTGTGGAACTACTTCGGTGCGGACAGCGTTTCGATCAAGCGGGGCATGGTTTTCAAGGGCGATACCCTGGTGCGCGTGGTCGGGGACCTGTCCAAGTGAAGAGCCTCTTACCCCTACGGGAGGCAATCTTTATCGGGTCCGGAAGCGATATTAGTTGAACCGCACCGATATTTTTTTATATAAAGACTGTGCTTATGTGTTTTTTTCCTTTGCTCATTCACCCATACGAAAGGATGTCTCATGGCAGATAAATCCCTAACCCAAAGCCAAATCGTGGATCAGCTCGCGACGGCGAACGGCCTCACCAAGGTGCAGGTCCGCTCTTTCCTCGAGAGCCAATCCGCGCTTGCCTACAAGAACGCCAAGAATGGTTTCACCATTCCCGGCCTCGGCAAGCTTGTGCTTGTGAACCGGAAAGCCCGCATGGGCCGCAATCCGGCCACGGGTGAAGCGATCAAGATCCCCGCCAAGAAGGTGGTGAAGTTCCGCGTGGCCAAGGCCGCGAAGGAAGCCATCGGCGGCGTTGCCCCCAAGAAGGCGGCTAAAAAAGGCAAGAAGTAATCTTCGTCGGGGCCAGTCTCCGTTAAAAGGACCGGCCCCTTCTCTTTCCTCCCCCGCTCACGCGTCTTCCGCCTCCCGGTTTTACCTCTCTCTTCCGTCCCAACCCTGAAGGTTTTCGACACGCGTTTACGGGCCTTTCACGCGATAACCGCCGCATTCAAACGGCGGAAAGCATTGGTCCGCCGTTTCCGTGACCGGGATCATGGGGCTTTCGGGCATCCGCCCCCCGATGCTCGCACCCATCCCGCCCGTCCTTTATTTGCCGGATAACCGTGACAGGCCTCACGACGGCTTTTTCCGGCCTGGGTATTTTTCCGCGCGGAGGCCACCATGCGGAAATTCCCGTGCACGGTTTTGCGCGCAAAAGGCGCAATGGTCGCGGCACGCGCGTTCATCTCGGGTTGGCGGAGGGCGGCTGCGTCCGGCTATCGGCGCCAACCCGGCCTGTTCGCAACCCTGCCTATTGTCTGGGGCTGCCTGGATGCCTATGCGATCCCCTTTTGCGCCGCGCCGGGCTTCTTCGCCATGGCCTGGTTTCTGGAAGGCAGGCCCGGTAAGCGGTTGGCCGGGCAATCCCTGCTCTTTCTGGCCTGGACCCTGTTCCTGGGTTCGGTCCATCCGGATGCGCGGCAGGCTCCATCGTCCCCCATTCGCGCAAGGGATGCGGAGACCGCCTTCGAGATGTCCGGCACCGTCTCCGGATTCCCATCCCTGAAACGCAAACTGGCTTTTTCCTTGCTCAGCGAGCGCGGGGACTTTCGCGTGCAGACATTTCCGCCCGCCTTCCCCATCCTGCCCGGACAACGCATCCGCGGCCGCTTCCGCATGGTTCCGCCCGCCGCCGTCACCAACCCCGGTCAATTCGATTACCCCGCCTACCTGCGCTCCCAGGGGCTGGCCGGCGTGCTGGAGGCGGAAGCATTGACGCTGGAACGGCCGCCGGGCCGGTTCGATCGCCTTATCATACGCCTCCGTGCCGGACTGGAAAACGGGCTGACGCGCTACGTGCCCGGAACGCAAGGCCCTCTGCTGCGCGCCGCCCTGCTGGGCGATACCGACGATCTGGATCCCTCCCTGGTGGAGGATTTCAAGGCCAGCGGCATGCTGCACATCCTGGCCATCAGCGGGCAGCACGTAGGGATATTCGCGCTTATCCTCCTGCAACTGTCCGCTTTGCTGCGCCTCCCCCGCAAGGCCGCCTTCCTCGCAACCGGCATCGCACTGGGTTTGTACGTCCCTATTTGCGGCGGCCAGATCAGCGTGCTACGCGCCGCCATCATGTTCTGGGCTTGCCTTCCTGCGGTGATTTGGGAAAGGCCCGCCTTCGTCGCCAACAACCTGGGTTGGGCCGCCTCCGCCAGCCTGCTGTGCATGCCGTACCAAATCCTGTCGCTGGGTTTCCAACTTTCCTTCGCGGCCACTTTTTTCCTGATCCTCTATTCCCGTCCCATGGCCCGCCTGCTGAAACGGATGCGCGTGCAAAATGCGGTGGCGGTCTATTTCGTTTCCACGCCCGTCCTTTCCGTCGTCATCTACCTGGGGGTTTATCCCATTCTGGCCGCGGCCGTACACGCCGCCGCGCCCGCTTCCATCCTCGGCAACCTGGCCACGGTGGGTCTAAGCTCCGCCATGCTGGTGTCCGCTTGCCTTTCCCTGCTTGCGCAACCCGTCCCGCCGCTGGCCGCCTGCTTCGGTGAAAGCGCCGGGGGTCTGGCCTCCCTGCTGGCCGGCAGCGTGCGCATGCTGGCGCATTGGCCCGGATCCGCCCTCTCGGTTCCCGCACTGCCGTTGTTCTGGAGCCTGGCGCTGATCTTCCTGGTCTGCGCGTTCCCTTATGCGGCGCGGACCGGGCGGGGATTTCACCTGATCCTATTGGGCGCGGCGGCGTTTTCCGGAAACTGGTTTTGCCAGCAGGCATGGAGAGGTTGGAGGAACCCCGCATCCGTGAATTACCTGGACGTGGGCCAAGGCGACGGCGCCGTGCTTAAGCTCCCGGGAGCGGTGATCCTCATCGACGCCGGCCCGCCGGAGGCGGGACGCAGCGTGATCCTCCCCTATCTGCGGCAACAAGGCATCAATGGATTGGATCTGGCCATTATCACCCATCCCGATCTGGATCATTACGGCGGCCTGGCCTATGTGGCCGCGCATATCCCCATCGGGAAAGTGATATATTCGGGGGAGGATGCGGACACGCATGCCTGGAAGGATTTGCGCGCCTGCCTGGCCGGGCGCGGAGTGCCCATGGTCAAGGCCGCGCGCGGGCAAGGGCTGTACTCGAGCGAAGGCGCGACCCTATCGGTATTGTCTCCGGAATACCCCGGGCAATTCCCGGACCGCAACGAAAATTCCGTAGTAACCTTGCTGTTACTGCGCGGCCGGCGCTTCCTTTTCACGGGAGATATGGGTCCGCTCACCGAAGCCCGCCTGTTGGCCCAAGCGGATGGGCGCATGCAAGGCGCCGTCCTGAAGGTGCCCCATCACGGCAGCGATCTCTCCAACTCGCCGTCCTTCCTGGCGGCGGTGCGGCCGCCCATCGCGGTATTGTCCGCCGGCCGGCAAAACCGCTTCGGCCATCCCGGAGCGCTGACGGTGGCCGCCTTGAAAAACCTGGACGCCTCGTTGTTCCTTACGGCTCGGGACGGCGCGGTCGCCTTCGCCTGCGATCGCGGAGGGGAAAAATGGTCCACCTTCCTTGCGCCCGGTCCGGATGGGCCTGCCGATATTTCCTCTTTCGCGGGCCGCGCCAATAACTCCCGGCATCCGCGTCGCGGCGGCCTTGGCGGAACGCGTGATCGAGGGACGGCGGGAAGCCGGAGGGATATGTAGATTGGTACGATGTCGGACTTATACGGGAATGCGGACCAGGAAAAGCTGAGACACATCTACAAGGCAACGGATGTGCGGCGCCTTCCCCTCACCGGTATCGTGGCCGGGTACCATGCCCTGCCCTTCACTTTGGTGGGCCCCAACGACGAGACCGATTCCGGCAAAGCCAATCCCGGGTCCCTGAAGCTGACCGGCAAAATCATGGTCGGCCCCAAGCTCCTGCTCTCGCTTTCTCCCGGCGACGAGCATTTTTCGGATATGTTCCCGGAGGCGGAGCCGTTCATGGATAAGAGCATCGTGGCGCGCATGTTTTCTTTCAGCACGGCCTATAAGAAGAATTACCGCATCCGCAACGAGCATCTCTCCGTTGAGGCATTCCCGGACCCGGACCAGGAACTGATCGCCGGCGTGTTGAACGAACTGAGCCGCGCGGAGATCATAAACATGGGCGTGATCTGGTGCCCGCAGCCGCGCTTCTATCCTATCAGCCTGGAACGCTTCATCGCGTCGGTTTTGGAAAGGGAGTTCCGATAAGTCTCGAGGCCCGCAAGCCGCCTTCGGCGGGGCTTGCGACCGCAGCGAAGTAGCTCCGGTTATAAATTGACGGCCAAGACCCGCGAATTGCGATCCGGATTATAATTGGACTGGCGATCAGCGGGCATGACGGTGAGAGGCGCCTCGCGGAAGCCATTGCGCATGAAGAAATCGCTGGTCTGGGTGGTGAGCAGGTACACGCTTTTCACCCCCGCCTTGCGGGCTTTGTCGAGCAGGAAGGATACTATCTTGCGGCCGGTGCCTTGGCCGGTGAAGCCGGAGTCGACCACCACCGCATAAAGCTCCGCCTTCTTTTCCGGATAGATCCTCAGGCCGGCGCAGCCGTGGATGGTGGAGTCCACCTTGAAAACCACGAAGTTCTCCAGTTCCGCGGCCAGCGTTTCCGCCGAACGCTGGATGAGGATGCCGTCCTCCACGTATGGCTGCATAATGCGCAGGATCTCGGGGATGTCCGAGGGCCTGGCAGTGCGGATTTTATCGTATTGGTTGGCGTAGAACATGGTGCCGTGGCCCGCGCTGGAGAAGATTTCCTGCAACAGGATGCCGTCCAGGGAGCCGTCTATGAAATGCACCCGATCCACGCCGGCCGCGCATGCGTCCATGGCCAGGGACACCAGCTCCCGATGCTCGGACTTGAGCGATGGGGAGAAATCCCTGAGGAGGATGTTGCCTTCTTCCAGATCGAGGTTGGAGAAAAAGCCGCTGGCCTTTTCGCCCGCGTCCGCGAACTCGCACTCCGCCACCACGGGGATGCCCGTATCCACGCCAATGAAAAAAAGCTTGGTGGCCTTGAGGGCCTTGGCGATGGCCACCGCCAGTTCGCTGCTGGAAAGGTTGTAATCCTTGCCCACCATGTTCCAACCGATGTTCGGCACGATCGGGATGAGGCCGTCTTCCAGCATATTGTTGATGAGGTTGACATCCACCTTTTCCACGCGGCCGGTATGCTGGTAATCCAGACCGTTGAGCACTCCCATGGCGCGCGCGCGCACCCAGTTGCCGACCACGCCGTTGGCGCCGTTCTCGGTCAAGAGGGAGATGAGCACATTGGTGACGTTGGAAGCGCCCAGCTTCACCAGGGGCATGGCTTCTTCCGTAGTGATGCGGACATCGTCTTTCATGGTGGAATTGACGCGGTAGGTCTTGAGCACCTTGTCGATGGAATGCTTGGCGCCCGGCACCAGGATGATGCGGATGCCGATCTTCTGGAGCAGCACGATGTCCTTGATGAGCAAGGAGAACAAGGGCTTGCTCATCAGGTGATCATCGATCTTGAGGACGAAGACATGCTCCCGGTAACGGCGGAGGTACCCGAAAACCTCGCGCATCCCCTGCATGGGGAATCCCGCCATGCCCGCCTGGGCCTGGTTCGCCGGTTTCGCGGTCTTCTTCTTGCCGTTGCCTTCCATCTTTTCCTTCTCCTAAAACCGGCGGTTACTGGAACAATCTAGGTATTGCCGCGCGGGCCGAAGCCAATCCGGCCGCGGGATCCGCCTCGGCCCCGGCCGCCCACAGCAGCACCGCCAAATGGTATTGTATCGCTCCGCGCAGCCCGTTGTCGCGAGCGCCGGGGGAATCCGGCGCCTGGGTCCCGCCCATCGCCCCCAGCCATCCGCGCCATTGGGGGAATTTGCCCAGGGAGTATACCTCGGCGGAAAGATCCAGGTCCAAGGCCGCGGGCGATACGGAATCCTCCCGGAATCCCCCATCCACGGAAACCATTTCCGTTTCCTTATGCAGAACCAGATCCACGGTTCCGTGGTTGCCCAGCAGGATTTTCCCGCGCAGTCCCGCGCTCACCATGGTCTGCGCCAGCCGCAAGGCATAATGCTTATGGGAAATCCCCAGCAGCATGGGCGATGCGGGCCAGGGGTTGACCAGCTTCTCCGCGGTGTGCAGGCAGGATCGGAAGCCGAGTTGGGAACGGAGGGCGTCCAAGGAGGCCAGCCCCGCGATCAGGTCGCCGCAATCCGCCTTCACAGGCGCGGGCGCGAATACCTTCCCGGCCGGCTCCAGGTCCCCGCTGGCCGTCTTGGCCGGGAACACGGGACCATCCGGATCCAGCAACTTGGCCAACTCCCAACTTTCGTCGAAGGAGGCCGCGTTGCCCTGCAATACCGGAGTGCTGCGCACGATGCCCACGGCGACGCCGAAGCGCCGGAGCAGATGGGCGGCCAGCAAACATGCGAGTCCGCCCTTCCGTTGGGTGTCCGAGGCGAGATTGAGGACCAAGGTATGCCGGCCGGCCAGCGGCGGCAGGGAAACCAGGCGGTTACCGAAGCTGCCGGCCAACCCGTCGAGCTCGGCTTGCGTCAACTCCTTGATGCGCAAGGCCTGCAGGAACGCGCCCGCCTGCACGGGCAGGAAAGCCCCGTCCAGCAACTGATCGAAGGCGCTGCGGGATTCCTGCGCGGACAGGTCTGCGGACAAGGTCCGGCCCTTCCCCACCTTTTTCACGAAATCGACCGGCCGCGAAGCCGGCTGGGCTTTCGCTGGCGCGGGCCGCGCCTCCGATGGCATGTCCGCCCTCCTCTCCCGCAAAAAAATTAGTAAAAGCCGCGGGCCTATGATTTGCAGGCCCCGCGCCTTCTTCCTCTCCAAGCACGCCGACGTTGCATTTACCCCGATAGTTATCCATTTTCTCTGGATGGATAAAGCGCCGACGGCCTCACTGCAGACCCCTTTCCAAAAAGCCTCCTTCCTCATCTACCTGCTGGCGGTATCCGCCGCCTTCATTTATCTCCTGCAGAACTTCCTGATGCCTATGTTGTTGGCTGCGGTTTTCACCGGGCTCACTTTCCCGATTTACAAGAATCTGCTTGCCCGCGTGCACAAGCCCGTGATCGCGGCCCTGTTGACCCTGCTTTCCATCCTGCTGGTGTTGGTCCTGCCGCTCATCGCCGTGGGCGCCGTCGCCTATCAGGAAGCGGTGGGATTCTTCGGGTCCCTGGACGTGAACACATGGCGGACCCATCTGGAAACCGCGATCCAATCCCTGCGGGGACGCTTTCCCGGCCTGATGCAGCGGGTGAATACCGATAACCTCCCCGGCATGGCCATCAACGGGCTGCAAAACGGCTTCCAATTCATCCTCAAGCACAGCGCGGACATTTCCCTTTCCCTGGCCAACAACCTGCTCAGCTTTTTCCTGATGCTTTTCATCATGTTCTACTTCTACATGGACGGGGAGCGCATTCTGGAGCGGCTGATCCGCTGGTCTCCTTTGAAGGACGAGTACGAACGGATCCTGATCGAGAAATTCGTATCCGTCAGCAAAGGCACCTTGAAGGGGATCGCCGTCATCGGCATGATCCAGGGAACCATCGGGGGCCTGATGTTCTGGGCCGTGGGGCTGCACTCCCCTATCTTCCTGGGGACCTTGATGGTATTCGCCAGCATCGTCCCGGCTCTGGGCTCGGCCACCATCTGGCTGCCGGCGGCCATTGTCCTACTGATCAGCGGGCGATGGGGTGCAGCGTTGACGGTTGTCTTCGTGGGAGGAGCCGTCATCGGCACCGTGGACAATTTCGTCCGCCCCATCCTGGTAGGCAAGGATATCAAGATGCATGATCTGCTGGTCCTGTTGAGCACTTTGGGCGGCCTGGGCGTGTTCGGGCTGCCCGGCCTGATCATCGGCCCCATCATAGCATCCTTGTTCCTGAGCATCTGGAACATATTCGAGGAGGTCTTCGCCGACGAGCTGGAAGCCAACCGCTTCTCGGGATTCCGCACGGGGAAAATCGCGCGCCTGCTGAAGGAAAATCCTTCCTCCCGGCTTTCCGCCATCGACGCTGCCGTTAAATCCGGCAAGCCCGCGAAATCCGCCCACGCCGAAAAATCCCCCGGTCCCGGGAAGTCGGACACCCCTAAAAAAAACTGATCCGCGCGCCTTTCTTGTTCCCCGCCTCGCATGTTCCTTATAATGGGAGCATGAAGGAACGGCGCGAATCCCTGATCCCCATCCCCCCCGATTGGAAACCCGAGGCTATGGCGCGCATCATCGAGCGCGAAGTGGAAAAGTGGTGGGATGAAGGCTGGGTGTTCCTGCGCGCGGACACCGATAAGCTGATGGAATCCGTGTGCCTCTTCTTCGAGCGCGTGGTGGTTTTGGACGGCGAAACAAATCGCGCATCCTGACCCATCCAAAACTCCTCCACTTCCGTATCTATGGCTGAACCTGAACACTAGGGTCAGCGCAAGCGTACCCGCCACCTTTCCAACGGAACCAACATGATGCGCCGAATCCGCCTTCGCCCCATCGGGCTCTGCTATGGCTTTTTCTTCCTTGCCGCGGCCGCGCATGCGCAAGTGACCGTGCCGGCCCCGGACGCCTCCGAATTCGTGCTCCGCGCGCCCATGGGCGATACTCCCCTCGACCGGCAAATCACGGCCTTGCAGAAAACTCTGCGCGGCGTTCCCGCGGGAAGCCCGCGCCTGGAAGAGCTGGGGTGGCTCTTCATCGCCAAAGCGCGGGCCTCCTTCGACGAAGGCTACTACCGCCAGGCCGAGAATTGCGCGCTGCTTCTGGAGGCGGCCCAGCCCGGATCGGCCGCGGCCCTGCTGCTTAAGGGACATGTCCTGGAAAGCATGCATCGCTTCGCCGAAGCGGAAGCGGCCGGTAAAACCCTGGCGACGGAGCGCGGCCTGGGCTTCGACTTCGGATTATTGGGTGATGCATTGATGGAACAAGGCAAGTTGGACTCCGCCGTCACCGCCTACCAGGCCATGATGGATCGCAAACCGGGTTACCAGGCTTACGCCCGCGCCGCGCACATGCGTTGGCTTTTCGGGGACGTGCAAGGCGCCACCGGCATGATGATCATGGCCGTATCCGCCTGCAGCCCCCGGGATCCGGAAGCTTTGGCCTGGGCCTATGCGAAATTGGGCGCCTACCAATTGCAAGCGGGCCGCAAGACGGAGGCGAAATCCTCCTGCGCCTCCGCCCTGCGCCAGGTTCCCGGCTACGCCCCAGCCCTGTTGCTGCGCGGCCGGGTGCTCATAGCGCAAGGCAAGGTAGCATCCGCGTTACCCGATCTGGGCGCCTCCGTGCGCGCCAACCCGCTTCCGGAAGCCCTGTGGACCTTCGCGGACGCTTTGCGCCAGGCCGGCCGCGCCGCTTCCGCCGACAGCGTGGAAACCATGCTGGTCTCCATCGGGGCCCGCAAGGATCCCCGCGGCCTGGCCTTGTTCCTGGCCACCCGCAAACGCGACCCCGCCGGGGCTTTGGCCTATGCCGCCCGCGAGTTGAAGAACCGGGAGGACATCTTCACCCATGATGCCATGGCCTGGGCGGCTTATGCGGCCGGCGATTTTCCCACCGCGCTATCCCATTCGGACAGCGCCCTGGCGCGCGGCACCCGCGACGGCCGCCTCTACCTCCATGCAGGGCTCATCGCCGAATCAATCGGCCGCAGGGATAAAGCGCGCGATCGCTTGCGATCGGCGGACGCCTTGGCACAAATGCTTTTGCCTTCCGAAAGAAGGCTGCTCGACCAAGCCCTGGCGCGCCTGGCGCCCGGGCACCGCACTTCGGCCGGGACATAACGCCCCCGGACGAAGCTTCCCAATCCCGTTCACAACAAGGAGAGAACATGAATTTCCCATCGTTCCATGCAACCCGCTTACCCGGTATTCCCGCCATATTGGCGGCCGCGACCGGCTGCTTTTTCCTGGGGCTGGGCGCGCCCTCCCCGGCCCGCGCGTCCAGCCACATGGATGCGCCCCTCATCACCCTGGACGACGCGGCCAACACCACCGACGTCTACGCTTTCCTCAACGAGCACGGCGGGCATCGGTATCTCACCGCCGCCCTTTCGGTGTTCCCTTTTGAAGAGCCCGGCATCGGCCCCAACGGTTTCCGCTTTGACGACAACGTGCGTTACGAAATTCACGTTTCCACCGGCGACGACGTGGCGAGCGGCCGATCCACCTTTACCTACCGTTTTGATTTCCAGACCCGTTACCGCAACCGTGAGACCATCCTGCAGGCTTACCTGGGCGTGATCAAGGCGCCCGGGGACGAAGCGCAGAACCTGGTCCAGACCTATACCGTTACCATGATCGATGAACACAAAGGCCGGGCCGTCACTCTGGGCAGAGGCATGGTCCCTCCCAACAACCAGGGCATCGCCACTCCCCTCTACAACCAGGGCAATGACGGGGAAAAACCCGCCAAGGACGGCGTAGCCGATGCCGCCGATCTCGACGCTTATACCGCGGCCACCATCCAGAACCTCAAGGACGGATACCGCAGCTTCGCCGGGCAACGAGATGACGGATTCTACGGAGACATCCAGGCCGTCTTCGATCTGCTGGCGCTCCGCAAGCCCGGTAAGGACGCGCAGATGGGCTTCAACGTGCATACCATGGTGCTGGAAATCCCGGTGGAGCGTATCGGCGGGGACATGCAGGTGGTGGGAGTGCATGCCACTACCAGCCGCCTGCGGCCTCCCGTGCTGGGCGGCAAGTGGTGGGCGGAGGATTTCCGCCGCAATCGCGACAAGTATTACGTGCAAGTTGGCCGCCAGGGCAATCCCCTGTTCTGCGAGGGCTTCGTAGCCCTGGAGGATAAGGATCGCTACAACCAGCTCGGCCCGCAAACGGACGCCCGCCTCTTCAAGAAGTACGCGCTTAAGCCGGAACTGGCCCATCTCCTCAACGCCCTGGTCTTCGGCGGGAAAGGTCCCGCGCCGGAAACCGACCGCACCGATCTGGCAGGCATCTTCATACCCGACTTGATCAAGATCGATCTTTCCACGGCCCCGGCCCGCCTGGCCGGTGGCAGCGTTTCCGCCCCCAACGATGCGGGCTATTCGCGCTTAGGCATCTTCGGCGGCGACGTATTGATCAGCAGGGTGCAGCCGGGCTTCGACGGCAAAGGGCTCATCCCGGGCGGCTGGCCCAACGGCCGCCGCTTCGGCGACGACGTGGTGGACATAGGCGTGACCGCTTTGATCAGCGATTTGCGCGTGAGCCCGCCCGTCATCAACGGACCCGCCGGCGACAACGTGGACGGGAACGATATCGGCTACAATAAGGTATTCCCGTACGCCGCAACGCCGCACAACGGCCGCGCGCACGATCATCATTGAGTCCCGCCGCCTGTCCCGGATAGGGTTCAGGGTTCCGCGGCCATCCGCCTGCCCAGCAGGTGGATGGCCTGCACGGCGTTGATGGCCGCCTTGCCCCCCACATGGTTGTTGAATACCGCCGCCACCGCGCCGGTCTTCTCCAGCAGCAGCAGTTGCCCGCGCACGCGCTTCTCCAGCTCCGCCCGGGAATACAGATAATCATAACGGACGTTCCGGGCTTGCGGCCGTTGGCTCCCCCCTTCCGGGCCGGATGCCAGCCAGCCCGCCAGGTTGAGGCCGCAATAGCGCACGTAGGCCTTGCCCGTGGTGGCGTAGGCTTTGAGGGGAAAGGCGTGCAGCAGATCCGGCAGGTCCGTATTGCAAATGCCCACGCCCGCGTCCTTGAGCGATTGCAGCACGGACTCCTGGTGCCAGGTGCGGTTGCGGAACTCTACGTGCACGTCCAATCCCTCCCCCACCGCTACTGAAGCCGTTTCCAGCAGGTAGTCCAGCACCCTGCGGCCCCGCTCCACGCCTTCGTCCAATTGGATGAGGAAGGAATAGAAGCGTCCCGCGTCCGCCAAGGGCGTTACCGCCATCGCATGCTTGCGCATTAGCGCGCGGCCTTCCGCCGCGTCCCATGCGCCTTTGTGGGAGATGTCCTTATGGACCTTCACGGAGAACATCATGCCGGGCTTGCTGCGCCGCTCCAGCTCCGCGAATTGCCTGGCCTGGGGTTCCTGGTGGAAGGTATGGCACAATTCCAGGAAGGAGAAATAAAGTTGGTAGAAGGGAAACCACCTTGCCGCCGCTCCTCCCTCCGAAACTTCGGAGTTACCCCCTTCCCGTACCGACCCGGAGGCGGCGGGGGCGTAGAAACGCCCCGCCCAATCCTGGAATCGGTAACCGCTCGTCCCCACGCGAAGGCCCAGGCGGGAAAGATCCGGGGGCACCGCCAACGGCCGCCACCCGGTTCCGCCGCGCGCGGTCCCGCTGCCGCCAGGTAACATGGAAGATACCCTGGCATGCGCGGGGGTTCGCGGCTCCGGGGACTGCAGAGGAGCGGCTTTGGCAGGGGTCCAATCATTCATGCTGCACAAACGTACAGCATATTTGGCAATCCCATCAACCGATTTTCGCGACTGCCGAAAACGCGCCGGAATCGCGGACGGAAGTTGGGATTTTGGGGGAATCGATACTTGAAAGTGGAGGAGGGACTCAGAAACGCAGTTGCAACCTGGCCCCGGAGGCGAGCAAACCTTGTTGGTCCAAGATCAATTCAGGATCCAGCCGTAACTCCTGTCCCTGCGTGGACCTGCGCCCGGTGACGGTGCGGTTGTGACGATGCACCGCGAAGTGGGTATCGATCAGGCTCAATGCCGTGCCTCCGCCCAGCAAGGCCCAGCCTGCCAGGAGCAAGCGGCGATCGCTGCGGGCATCTACATCGCAATCCGCGCAGCCTTGATCCCAAAACCCCAACACCAAAGCCAAAGCGCCCACCAGCCGAGTGGCCGCCGTGCCCAAGCCCAGGCCCACCGAGCCGGAATAGAGTTCCCCCGCGGAAGGACCGATGGCGAATCCCGCCGTGAAAAGCGCGATGCCGATCCCCTGCCAATCGTTGCGCGCCAGGAGTACGCCCGCGGCCATGGGAACGGCGGTGGCTCCCACCGCCATGGCATAGGCCACGCGCTCATCGGCCAAGGCCGGGCCCGGCGGGTATTGATAGGGTTGCGCGCGAACCATGCGCGGCCAGGAAACCAGCGCGAGCAAAGCCAGCGCGGCAAAGCGCAAGCGGAAGGGAACCCGGAACGCGGTTCCGGCGGAACTGGACATGGGCGGCTCCCAAGCGGTGTACGGAAAGGACGAACGGGAACAGGCGGAATGATACTTTAGCGCATCACCTGAGTAAGGATGATGGGCCCGTCCCCCGTCACGATAAGGCTATGCTCGTATTGCGCCACCAGGCTTCCGTCCAAGGTGGTCAGCGTCCATCCATCCCCGTCTTCTTCCGCGGAATCGGCGCCCGTGGATACGAAGGTTTCGATGGCCACCACCATGCCCTCCGCGAACGCGCCCTTCTGCCTGGGCTCGTAATAGTTGTAGATATGATCGGGATACTCGTGCAAGGCGCCGCCGGTACCGTGCCCGGTCAGGTTGCGGAGGGTAGCGAAGCCGTTACGTTCGGCTTCCCTCTCGATGGCGCGGCCCACCAGGTTCAGCTTCGCGCCGGGCTTGGCTTCCGCTATCCCCTCGCGCAGGGCGCGTTGCGAGCAGGCGCACAGCTTTTCGATCCGCTTGTCCCCGTTGGCGAAAGCCACGGTGAAGCCCGTATCCGCGAAATACCCGTCCAACTCCGCAGACACGTCCAGGTTGATCAGATCGCCGGCGCGGATTTTCCGCTTTCCCGGGATGCCGTGGGCCACGGCCTCGTTCACGCTGATGCAGGTATGACCGGGAAAGCCGTACACCTTTTTCGGCGCCGATACCGCTCCGTACCGCCTGAAACTCGCCTCCGCGATCGCATCCAGATCCCGCGTCATGATGCCTTCCTCGATGGCCTCTTTCATCAGCTCCAGGGTCTCGGCGACTATGTGGCCGATTTTCCTGAGCGCCTCGATATCGAACTGGTTGCGGATGGTCATGGGAACTCCTTTGCGATGGCTAGGGATGGAAAGCCGGGACCGGGCTCAATCGCCTCGGATAAAGAAAGGAACGGCCGTGAGGGCGGCGCCCACCAGCAGGATGGCCCAAATGCTGTCGACGAAGTACGGGAACAGCCCCAGGCCCAGCCCGCAACCCAGGAACAGGTAACGTCCCTGCTTCCTCCCGAAGATGAAATAGCCCGTGCCCACCAGGCCGAACAGGAATTCGATGAACAGTTTTCCCGGTTCTATGTTCATTCCGCCTTTCCGGCATTCACGACCGCAGCCAGTTCCGACAGCACGCCGGAGAGCAGATCCACGATGGCCGGATCGATGATTTCACCGGCCTTGGATATCTTCTTATAAATCATCGGAATGGGAAAGGACGCTTTTGGGACCACCTCGGCCGCCAGCGCGCTCAATACAAGCAATAGAGAGGCATGGGCCTTGTCTCCGCCCGCGAAGGTGGGCGAAGCGCTGATGGCGGCCACCGGTTTCCCGCCGAACTCGCCGGAAGACACCGTCCAGTCCAGCGCGTTCTTGAGGACGCCCGGCATCCCGAAAGCGTATTCCGGCGTGGAAAGGACCACCCCGTCGCAGGCGGACAGCGCGGCGCGGAAAGCCCGCACTTGCAGGGAAGCATCCGAATCATCCAACTCCGGACTGAAATGCGGCAGCCTCCCCAGGTCCGGAAAGATTTCAAAATTGATTTCGGCATGCGGGAACGATTTCAGAATCCGCAACAAGGCGGTGTTGGATGAGTTCTGCCGCAAGCTCCCGGAGATCCCCAGAATATTCATGTCCGTCCGTCCCGCTCCAAAATGGTTTCCAGAAAGCAACCCGAATCTAGCATTTGGGGCTGGATCAAAGGGATTTGCTTCGATTATATCCGTTGCAACAAATACCGTTAAGACGTACATTAGGAATATGGAAACGAAAACGGTTGAAACGGTTATGGCCCCGCCGGCCGCGCATATGGTCGGCGACGGCTTCAAGGTGCACAACTTCTTTCCCGGCGGCCAACGCATCGGCAGCCATAGGATGAGCCCGTTCTTCATGATGGACTACGGCTCCAAGACCCTGATCCCGCCCAGTCCCTCGCCCCGCGGCGTGGGCGCGCATCCGCATCGCGGTTTCGAAACCGTGACCATCGCCTACCATGGCCGCGTATCCCACCATGACAGCGCCGGTAACAGCGGCATCATCGGCGAGGGCGACGTGCAATGGATGACGGCGGGCGCGGGCATATTGCACAAGGAGTACCACGAAAAGGAATTCAGCCGCACGGGCGGGCTGATGCAGATGGTGCAATTGTGGGTCAACCTGCCCGCCAAGGATAAGATGACGGCGCCGAAATACCAGGAGCTGACGCATGCGGGCATGGGCTTGCATATGCTGGAAGACGGCTCCGGCCGGGTGGAAGTCATAGCAGGGCAATACCTGGGGACCAAAGGCCCGGCCGCCACGTTCACTCCCATCCAGATGTACAACGCGCATCTCAAACAAGGCGGCACTGCCGGGTTCTCTTTTCCGGAAACGCACAATACCGGCATACTCGTGATCGAGGGATCGGTGACCGTGAACGGCGCATCCAAAGCGCCCGCGGATCACTTCGTCCTGTTCGCCAACCAAGGCGAAGCGATCTCTCTCAAGGCCGATACGGACGCGGTAGTCCTGATACTGAGCGGCGCGCCCATCGATGAACCCATCGCATCCTACGGACCGTTCGTCATGAACACCCAGCGGGAAATCATGCAGGCCGTCGACGATTTCAACTCCGGCAAGTTCGGTTCCCTGGACGACTGAGGACTGCGCTACTCCCCCGCTATCGGCGCCGCCGCGGCGCCCTTGGGGGACAGCAGATTGAACGCCAGGGTGATCAGCATGGCGATGACGCAGCCCGCTATCACGCACCCGATCCGCTCCAGGGCCGCCTTCCCGGAATTGTTCTGCTGCTCGTTGATCATCACCACGATCAGGGACACCAGCGCCGAGCGGATGGCATTTTCCAATTTGAGCCGGGTGCCCACGAAAATGGTGGCGACCACGCCCACGCACAGCGAGAGAAGGTTGGGCTTGTGAACCAGGTAGATCAGCAACCCGATGGTGGAACCCAGCAGGTTGGCCCCCATCCTTTCAAAAGCCAGCTTATTGGAATCGCCGCTGTCCGGCGCCAGCACCAGCAGGATGGAGATGATGCTCCAGTAGAATTGGTGCTGGGGGAAAAGCCGGTACAAGGCATAGCCGACGCATAAGCCCGCCACGCATTTAAACGCGTACAGGAGCAAGCGCAGCTTTTGCGCGTCGATTCGGAATGCGTTTTTCATGTCGCTATCGGCAGCGGATCATTTCGGCGCGGGCGCGGGGCCGTTCGCGTCCAGGTTCCCATTGATGTAGTACTTGGTCGTCGATTCGGAAACCTTGACGATGGAGGAGTCCCCGGTATTGTCCACCAGCTTGAGATCCAGCACGTATTCTTCGCTAAGCAGTTTGGATGCCTTCTTGGCTTTGAGGCGGCTGCCGTATTCAAAGCCGTTCACCATCAGGCTGTCCTTGGCCTTGATCCGGATCTTCCTCTTGTCCTTGGGACGGAGCCGCGTCCATTGGCCGCGTTTCACCTTCTCCGCGACGAAGAAATATTTCCGGGGGCCGATGGTAAGGGCCATCTCATCCGAGATCTGGAAACCCTTGTTGCGCACGTAGAAAGCCTCGATGGTAACCGGCTTGCGCTTCCGGTTGTTCAACCAGAGCGAGCTGCCGGCCTGGCTGGGATTATTCCATTCCGCCTGGGAAAACTCGATCGATTGCGAACTCTCCAGCAGCAAGAGCATGGGGATCAAAAACAATTTCAAATTCATGGCACTTCGTCTTTCGCGAAATTCTTCCGGCGGAGCTGGCCGGCATTCTTATTTTCCCGCCTGTCCCAAAATTAGTCATTTCGCATCGCCAACCTCTACGTTGGCGCCGCTCAGGATGATTCCGAAACCGGAGCGGGCGCGGATTTTCGCCAAAGCATTCCCCAACGCTTGCCGGCGGTGATCGGCCAGGGAGGCTAAGAGATCCGTTTGGCCGCTGTCCTGCTTGGGCGTGGGAACCGTCAGCGCGATGGAGCGCAAGGCCACCCGGCGTTGATAGAGAGCGCGGAAGGCTTCCCCCGCCTTGCCGGCCAGGATATGGAACTCATCGGTTCGGGGGCGGATGATCACGGTCTTGCGCGCGGCCTTTCCATCCGCATAGCGGATGGTCATCACCAGCTTATCGGCCTGGCGGCCCGCCTCCCGCAGCCGGAACGCCAGCTTGTCCGCCGTGAGGCGTACCTTGCGATCGAGACCGTCTTCATCGTTGATGTCTTCCTTAAGAACGGTTTCCGAGGTAACGCTCAGGTTAACCACGCGGATCTCTTCCAGATCCAGGCCGCAGGCGAGCGTATACAGCTTTTCCCCTTCCCCACCGAAGCGAGCCGCCAGGGCCGTACGCCCCAGCCCGCGGATCTGACCCACGGAAACCAGCGCATAGCGGAGAATGCGCTGGCGGCATTGCGGCGAAAGGCCGGGCAGGCAGGCGGGCGGCAGCGGCGCCAGGGTTTCCGCTTCCGCGCCCAAGGGGCAGAAACCGGTTTCCGCGTTCCGCCCCCGCGCCTGGCGCGCCATCACCTTGGCCATGAGGCGCGTACCCGCGGCGCCCACCGCCACATCGGTAAGACCGGTGGCATAGAGCACGTCCCGGCGCAGCTTGGCCGCCAATGCCTGCGGTTGCAAGGCGCGCGCGGCGGGCGTGCCTGTCATATCCAGCACGGCGCGGCCGGCCGCCGCCACGGACTCCGGCGTATAGCGCTGGCAGAGCGCGCGCAACTCCTCGCCCAATGCCGTTTCCCAGGACAGGTTCCGGAACACCGGCAGCACGCGCTTGCAACGACGGCGCATCGCCGCCATGGCCATGCCCGCCTGCATACCCAGCGCGCGCGCAGCGGGCGAGCAGGCGATCGCGAAGGTCTTATGGTTCTCCGGATCCTGATCCACCACCACAAAAGGCTTATCCCGATAGGTTCCGTCCCAGGCGAGGATGGCTTGGGCCGGAAAATCTTCCGCCTCCAAAGCCAGGAACAACGGGGAGGGAAGCTGATGCATGCTGCTCAAATGTATAGCTATTTATCCGAGCCAGCAATCATCGAAGCGCCGATTTATGGGGAATTATCTTTCCTCCGATGGATTCCCGGCTCCCAATCGCGCTGATCCTGTTCGTATTGGGATTGGGACCCTGCTTCGCCCAGACCAGCTCGCCGTTGGCTTCCCACTGGGGCGCCGCCGACTATCCCGAATTCAAACGCGGTTTCCAATCCGGCATGACCTTCCTCTCCTTCACGGAATACGATTCCAAGCGCCGTCGTTTCGGCGAAACCGAGCAAGGCCTGGCCGCGCAAGCCAAAGATCCGGTCCTGGCCAACGCGGAACCGCCCTATCCGGAAACCATGGGATTCAATTTCCTGTCCCTGGCCTACGGGAACCACGTCAACTCCCAGTCCACTGAGCTCTCCAACATGATGTACCGCTATACCGCCTCCCTGGGACTCAACTCCGATCGGTTCACGGAGTTCTACCAGAACCAGGTGGTCCACAAAGGCTATCGGGACATCGACCCGGTACCGCGCGACCGCGTACGCTGCGACGATCCGCTGCGGCTGGGCTGCGCCGAATTCGCCCTGGGCGGCGAGATCTTCTACCGCTTCACCAACATGGAACTGGAAGACAAGCTCAAGTTCTACAGCTCCAATTTCTTCGTAGGCGTAGGCACGTCCGTGGGAACGCCCCTGCTGGAAGGCTACGTGGAACTGGGCGTCACCCAGCTCCCCACCTTGGTGACCACGGAATACCTGGGCATCAGGGTAGCGGGCATGATACGGGTGGGCGGCAACCTGCAACCGCCCTTCCAGGATCCGCGCTTCGGGAAAATCGCCCCCGGCTATTACCTGGTGCAAGGCGGGCTGGAAAGCATCCTGTTCGAAAAGATCTACCGGATAGTCCTCAGCAACAACTTCACCTACCACTCCGGGCTTTTCGTGGACGATCAGGGCCGGGAGATCCGGGAATTGTTCTGGACCATCGGCATCGATATCGATTCCTTCTACTTCGAAGCCTTCAACGACATGCTGGGCGGGACGGACTTCGGGCCCTCCTTCGGCGGGCGCTTCCATTGGGACATCGAGAAGCCCGGGAAGATCCTGAGCGCGGTGGAAACTTTTGTGCAAGGGCTCAACCGCAGCCGATGAGAATCCCCCGCCTCCCGGCCGCGGCCCTCCTGGCGGCCATATTGCTGCAAGCCTGCGGCACCGCGCCCGCATCCCTCTTCCGCGGCGATCGCGTGACCGCCGATCGGGACTTCATCTACCTGGACGATCCCGTCTTCCTGCAAAGCAAAAGCGTATACGGGCAACGGGCGAAAGGATTCTTCTCGTTCCGGCTGCCCGTATACTTCAACGCCGGCAAACAGGATACGCTCCGCTTCGCGCGCGGGGACGTTTCCGTGCAGGCGGGCGCTCCCGGCCCCGCCAACGAATGCCTAGTCGATACCGCCGCTGCGGATCTGGATTCCGCCGCCATCGCCATGAAACTGTCCGATTCCGCCGGCGCCATGGTGTTCTCCCCCGGCCGGGGCGGGAAGCGCCGCATCGACCTCGCCATCTATTGCCGCGATTATGATCCGCCCTGGGGCAGGATGGATACCTTGTCCCTGGCCTTCCAGAGGAAAACGGGGCCGGAAGGCTATCTTCAGGTAACCTTCCAATTACCGTTCCACGTGAGTTACCGTGGGCCGGTAGTGTCGATCATGATAGGGCTGGGGCTGCTCTACCTGTTCACCCAATTGGGGTGGTGGATTTCCGAAAGTTGAGGATGGCGAAGCTATCTCATTTTATCGATCCGATTCACGACAATGCCTTTCGCATCGATCTGGAACCATTCCCCTTCCCGGCACTTGATGCAAGCTTCCCCTAGCCCATTGACACAGAAGACCCCGACTTTCTACTCTAAATTTGGACTAAGTGTAGTCTCATGTCTCCCTGGCACATACCGTTCTTCCCCCCCCACCTCCACTCCCTACGCCGCCAACAACCCAGCCCCATCCGCATAAGCCGGATAATTCCTCATCCCCTCGCCCAGCCGCCGCGACGCGATGGCGAAGTCCACTTGGTTGGGCAGCCAGTGCGCGATGCGCACCGAATCCGCTTCCACGGAAAAGGTGCCCCAATCCTCGCTTACCTTGCCCCACACCTCCAGGAGGTTGCCGCTGAAGGGAACCTGCCCGGCCAGGGTGTCGCCCCATTTCTCCAATTGCTTGGGCCAGAAGATGATGTCCAGGTATCCGGTATTGTCGCCCACAGTCACGAATTTCATGTACCGTTCTTCCGGGTTGCCGCGCGTGCCGGCCACCGGATGTAACCTGTCCGTTACGGGTACGCCCATCACCTTGACGCGGCGGCCCACGTGGTGGCGCAGATCGGCGGCGCGCACCGCGTCGCGGGCCAGCGCATGGTTTTCCACCACGTCCAGCAGGTTGGCGGAGAGCACGTAGCCCAGGATGCGCAGTTCGTTCATGCATTTCTGCATCAGCGAATAATCGCGCAGGCCCGCCAGGTTGAAACCCGCGGGCATGCCCGCCTGGCGGCGGCCCGCCTCGGCCGGGGAACCAGGGCCCGCGGAGGCGATCAGTCCGCCCGCGCCGAACGCGTCCCCGAAGCCGGCGAACAAATCGCCCTGGGCGGGGCGGATCTTGGCGTAGGCCGCGTCCAGCAGGTAAAGCAGTTCCGGCTGGGTCAGATCGAAGCAGCCCATGCCGCCGGCCAGGATCAGATTCTCGGCTTCGCGCTTGTGGAGCGGCACGCGTTGCAAGAGATCGACGAGATCCTTGAAGGGGCCATTTGCTTCGCGCTCCTGGATCAGCACCTTGAGGGCGGCCTCGCGGCAATCGCGCACGGGCATCAGGCCGGGGCGGATCCAATTGTCGCGACCGTGATATTGCAGGCGGGAGGCGTTGACGTCCAGCGGCAGGATCTTGAGGCCCCAGCGGCGAGCCTCGTCCAGGTATACGTCCCGGTTATAGAAGCCGTGGCGGTTGGAGATGACGGAAGAGAGGAACTGGGCCGGGTAGCGGGACTTGAGATGGGCGCATTGGAAGGATAGTTCCGCATAGCTGGCGCTGTGGGATTTGCAGAAGGAGAAGCCCGTGAAGGAAGAGATGCGCTTCCAGAGCTCTTCGGCCTGAAGCGGGGTGAACGGGGGTTGGTGCCGCTGCGGATCCATGCAGCCGGCGATGAACTGCCGCCGCACCGCCCCCCATTCGCTCGCATCGGGCGCGCCCTCGTGCTGGCTGTTCATCATCTTGCGGATGCGATCGGCCAGTTTATAGGAAAGCCCCGCCACCTCGGCGCAGATGCGGATCACGTCTTCCTGGAATGCGCAGACATCATGGGTTTCTTCCAACAGCGGCTCCAGGGAAGGGTGCAGGAATTCCCAATCCTGGATGTTTCCGGTAAGCTGGTTCTCTTTCATCTTTCGGTGCCTTTCCACAAAGGTTCTGCAATAGGCCGTGCCGGCGGGCCGGATGAGGCTGGAGGTGATGACTATTTCCGGGAAGGTCTCCGCCTTGGCCCTTTGGTTGAGGCGCATCTGCGCCGGGCTTTCGATGTAGAACACCCCGCGGGTCCTGCTTTCCGCCATCATCCTGGGCATGGCGGGATCGCGGAAGCATTTCTGCACGTCCCATACTTCCGGGTCCGGCAGGCCTTGCTCCTCGATCTGGAAAAGAGTGTCGCGCAATACCGACAGCGATCCATTGCCCAGCAAATCGAATTTGATGAGACCCAGATCGTCGATGCCGTTATGCATATCCACCTGGGTGATAAGCCGGCCCGCTCCTTCCCCCGTACCATCCAAGTTACCTTGGCGGCTCCACTCGCAAGCCACATGGCGCCAGATGGGCTGGTTGGTGATGATGAGGCCGCCGGGATGCTGGCCCAGGAAACGCGGCTTGCCGTGCAATCGCCGCGACCAGGACAGGATGCGGCGGATTTCATTGTCGTCCAGGCGGCGGGACTTGGTTTCAAAACTGTCCAGCACGGCGGTGACCTGATCGTCCGCGTAGCCGAACACCTTGGCGGTTTCCCGGAAGGCGGCGCGTTCGCGGAAAGTATTGGTGGTGCAGGTGATGGCCACGCGGTCCCGTCCGAAATGATCGACCATCCATTTCAGGGCGCGGTCGCGCTCGTCCCAGCCGAAATCGAGATCGGCATCGGGCGGGGCGGCACGATCTTCGTTGAGGAAGCGTTGGAAATAGAGCTTGAGGGCGATGGGATCGAGATTGCATACGCCCAGGTTGTAGAAGGTGATGGAGTTGGCGCCGCTGCCGCGCAGGATGCTGCAGTCGCGGGCGCGGCGGTATTTGCCGCGCAGGGTGCGGCTGGCCCAGTCGCGCACTTGCTTGACCATTAGGAAATAGGACGAGTAGCCCAGCTTGCGGATGGTGGCGAGTTCCATTTCCTGGACTTTGCGGGCGGCCTCGAACTGGGGCGTGTTGCCGTACTTGCGGCATAGGCCCGACAAAGCGAGCCTGGCCAGCGTCTTGTCCGGATCGCCTCCCGGCACATCGATCCTGGGCATGATCCATTTGCCCAGTTCCAGTTTCGCATCGCACTCGGCCGCGATGCGGGCGGTGTTTTCCAACGCGTCCGGACGGTCATGGAACAGCTCCGCCATCTGCTCCCCGGAGCGCAGCCAGGCGCCTTCGGGCGCGGTTTCCCCGGGCTTTAGGCGCGAGAGGGTGGAGTTGAGATCGATGGCGCGCAGGATGCGATGCACTTCAAAATCGGCCGGCATAAGAAAGCGGCAATCGCCGGCGGCCGCCACCGGCAGGTTCCAGGTCCGGCAGAGGGCCTCGATGCCTTTGCCTCGTTCGCGCGCTTCGGCGGAATGGCGCAGCAGCTCTCCGTAAAGATGCGGACGGTTGGGGCTTTCCGCCAGGGTCTTGAGATGGCGCGGGAAGGCGGTGAGCAGGATAAGATGGGGCCATTCCCGGGCGAAGGCCTTGGCGAAAGCGAAGGCGGCCCCATCCTTCTGGCGGCGGGTGATGAGTTCGCAGATGTCCCCGTAGCCGGTGGCATCGCGGGCCAGTAACACTAAGGTTTCCCCCGGGCGGGAAGCCTCGTTGAGTTCCGCGCCCAGGATGGGATGGATATCTTGCGCGATGCATTCGTTGTAAAAGAGGATGAGGCCGCTCATGCGGTTGGTATCGGTGAGGGCCAGGGACTTCATGCCCAGCGATTTGGCCTGGGCGACCAGCTCTTTGATCTTGGGGACGCCCGAGAGCAGGGAGAATTCGGAGTGGACGTGGAGATGGGTGAAGGGGTGCGGCATACTGCACAAATGTACAGTTATTTTCTAACCTGATTCAAGCGAATTAAGCCTATTATCGGGGAATCGCGACCAGGATTTGAGCTTATATAGAATTCAGGAAGCCCCCGCTACTTTCTGCCGGCGGAGTTGATTGCTTTGCTGAGAAGGACTTTCAAGCCCTGCCAGAAGATGCGCGCACCCGTTTCTTGAATATCTTTCCATCAGGATGCCCGGCCCAAGCCGCCCCTTATACATAGAGATGCTCCATGAATAGCGAGGAGCATCCTATCCTCCTCTTCGACGGCATATGTAACCTGTGCAATTGGATCGTCCGCTTCGCCCTGAAGCGCGATCGCGCGGGCCTGTTCCGCTTTGCCTCCCTGCAATCGGCTTCCGGCCAGGAATTGCTGGAGCGCTTCGGCCGGCCCAGGCTGGAGCTGAACTCCTACCTTCTTATCCACCAGGGCCGATGCCTGGACAAATCCAGCGCGGGCCTCACCACTCTGAAAATGCTGGGCTGGCCCTGGCGCGGCCTGTACATCCTTATCGCGGTGCCCAAACCTTTGCGGGACCTGGCGTACGATTTTATCGCCCGCAACCGTTACCGCATCTTCGGAAAACGGGAAACCTGCATGTTACCCAACCCGGAAATCCGCGGGCGCTTCCTGCCATGAACGCGTCAATTCCGCGGACCGGGAACCGCCGCCATGCTTGAACGCATCCTGATCCTGGCGCGGGACGAAGCGGAAAGGCTGCTGGGGGACGGTTCCGCCTTCACGGGGCTCGCGCCGGAGGGAGATGCCGGGGCGCCCTGGGCTTTGATCTCCATTGTGGGGTGGACCCGGAAAGGGCCCGCGGTTCTGTTCGGCGCCGAGGCGCCGGACAGGCATTCGCGAAACGGGTGCGTTGGAAGCCTGCAATGCTGCTTCGGGGACATTCTTCCCGTCGCCGCGGCGGATGCCGCCGCCATCCCTTCCCATTACCTTTTCTCCGGGCAAGAAGCGGCCCGCATCATCGCGTTCCTGGAAACGGTGAAAGCCGACGCGCGGGCCTTGATCCTGCATTGCGACGGCGGCGTATCCCGCTCCGGAGCCGTAGGCTTGTTCGCCTGCCGCTGGCTAGGCTTGGACGAAGCGGAATTCTTCGCGGAGAATCGGCGCATATCGCCCAATCCCTGGGTCTTGCAAGTACTTTTGGAATCGGCGGGGCGGCCCTGCAAGGACCTCGCCTATTGGTACCAGCTTCGCGAAGAGGAAAGAAGGCGGATATGAAAACCCAAGGCAATACCGTACTCATCACCGGAGGCGCATCCGGCATCGGCTATGCGCTGGCGGAAAAATTCCTTGCGGCCGGCAACACCGTGATCCTGTGCGGACGCAGGGAGGAAAAGCTCAGGGAGGCGAAAGCGAAACATCCCGGCGTGCATACGCGCGTATGCGACGTGGCAAGCTCGGAAGATCGCGTAGCCTTGGCCGTTTGGGCCGGGAAGGAATTCCCCGATCTGAACGTGTTGATCAACAATGCCGGCATCCAAAAGCGCGTCGCGCTCACGGGTTCCCCCGCCATCGCGTCCCTGCGCGAGGAGCTGGCCATCAATCTGGAAGCGCCCATCCATCTCGCCACGCTTTTCATCCCCCTGTTCCTGAAACGCAGGGAAGCCGCCATCGTAAACGTCACGTCCGGACTTTCCTTCTCCCCGCTGGCCATGGTGCCCGTGTATTCCGCCACCAAGGCCGCCTTGCATTCCTTTACGCTTTCCCTGCGCCATCAACTGGCCAGGACTCCCGTATCCGTAGTGGAGATCATCCCGCCCGCGGTGGACACGGATCTGGGCGGGGTGGGATTGCACACCTTCGGCGCGCCGCTCCGGGAGTTCACCGATTCGATTTGGGAGCAATTGGAGGCGGGCAGCCAGGAGGCCGCCTACGGCATGGCCGCGGAGGCCAGCCGCGCTTCGCGGGAACAGTTGGACGCGAGCTTCCAACGGATGAATCCGGGCGCGTGAAAGCGCCCTCCGCCAAGCTTCGGAAGAAAGGACGCTAGCATGGCTTTATCCGTGCGCTACCTCCATTTCCTGCCCATCATCATCCTGTGCCGGCAATAGATTACTTTTTTTTCCATGCCGCCCAAAACCACTCTCAAGAATTCCGAAACCGCCCTGCGTAAAATCGGAATGGCCCTCCCGGAAGCCAGCGAAGATTTCCCCTGGGGCCACCGCGCCCTGAAGGTGAAAGGCAAGGCCTTCGTCTTCATGGCCCTGGAAGCCGATGTACTCAGCCTCTCCGTGAAACTCCCCGACTCCGCGGACTTCGCCTTGATGCAATCCTTCGCTTCGTCCACCGGCTATGGATTGGGGAAAAGCGGTTGGGTGACGGCGACATTTGCGAAGCAGGATAAGGTGCCGGTGGCATTGTTGGGGAGTTGGATCAAGGAGAGTTATGTGGCGATTGCGCCTAAGAAGCTGGGGGCGTTGGTGAAGGCGTGAGTGCGGAGGAGTGTGGGGGCGCTGTCTCGGGAGGCGGTTTATCGCGGATTTCCAAATGGCTTTACCGCTCCCGTGCCGCGACCGGCTATCTGGGGAGCATCACCCTGCTTTGCGAAATCGCGCTTCCCATCTCCAACTGGACGATATAGGCGCCCGCTACCAGGCGCGCGCCGCGATAGGCGAAGGTCGCGGATCCTTCCCGGGAAACTTTCAGCGGGCCCGACGCCGCCAAATGGCCCCGCAAATCCATAAGGCTGAAACGGGATCCGCCCGGACCCGTCTCGCGGATGCCGGTCATAGTGAAGGTGAGTTCGGACGTGAAAGCGCCGCCATGGTCCCCGGAAACCCTGATGAGCGGCCCGGCTGCGCCTGGCCGTGCGCTCTCCCGGATGGCGACCTTGGATCCGAGATCCCCGTAGATGATGCCGCGGCCGGCCGTGCTCATGTAGACGCGGCCGTAAACATTCGCATCGCCCTGCACGAATTCCCCGTTGCCCGGCCCGCCGTACTGATGGGCGTCGTCATTGATGCGCACCCAGGTGGCCCCGATATCGTCGGAGCGGTAGATCCCCAAAGGTCCGCCGCCGGCCTTGCCCCAGATGTAAACGGCCGGGTAGGTGTGGCCTGGCGCGGCCGCTCCAAAGCCGACCGCCGTGCAGCCGCTGACGTTTCCCACGGCGGCGAAAGCACCACCGGAATTGGTCGATCGCAGCAGCCCTCCCTTGGCGATCCACAAGTCCCCTTCCCTGCCGGGCGCGGCACGCATGATCTTGGAGCCGCCGTTGCCGGCGGACCCGGCCTGATTGAAAGCGGCTCCCCCATCGGTGCTTACCAGGACGTTGCCGGAGGAGGGGTTGAAGGCATAGAACTTTTGCGGATTGACCGGGTCGGATACGGGTACGGCGGATTGCTGGCTCAAGCCGGTAGCCGCTTTCCAGGTCGCGCCCAGATTGGTGGTGCGGTAGGTGTTGTTCAAGCCATCCGGGCTCCACAGCACGGCGCCGCCGTCGGCGGAGACCGCCACCTGGCCGGAGCTGGCCGCGCCGCCATCGCTGGGTTTACTTGCGAACTTGGTCCAACCGCCGCCCGAATTGTCGGAATAGTAGATGGGGAAGCTTTGGCCCTGGTTGTCGTTGCCCGCCCGTACCACGAAGGTTGGCTTGGCTGCCGCAAAGGCCAGGCCGGAGGTGGATCCGATGGAGGGCGAGTATTGGCCGGCGGGCGCATAGGCGTCCACGTCGGCATTCGCGAAACCGTCATAATCGCCGATCACGGATAGCACAGGGTCCCCCCGGGAGGCTCACCAGGTTGAGGGGAACGGTTTCCTCCAGCCCCTTGGCCATGAAATTCCAGGTGGTAGGCCTGGCGTCCAGGTTCTCGGTCATGAAAATGCCGTTGCCGGAAGTCACGAACGCGCGTTGCGGATTGAAGGGATCGATCACGGCGGATCCGGCCCAATGGATGGCGTGGTTGGCGATCCAGGGAATGCCGTTGGTACCCATTGTGATCTGCTTTTTATCGAACAAATCCGTCCAGGAGGTTCCCCCGTCCGCGCTCGTGAAAATCCTATCGCCCCAGCCCCAGGGCTGCTGCAGATAGGTGTTGATGGTGGTGGCCAGCAGGCGCTTGGGATCCTTTGCGTCCACGCTGATGCCGCAGAAAGCGCGCGTGCTGGCCGCAGGGGTGACATTGGCCCAGGTGCCGCCGGCAGGGGTGTATCTCCAGATCGCGCCTTTATCCATCGGCTCCCCGGATGAAGCGTCGGGACCGGGACCGGCGCCGTTGCCATAGGTAATGTAGATGTTACCGTCGCCGGCCAGGGCGGCGCGGCAGGGCATGAGATCGGTAGGCCGGCCGGGGATGGGATTCCAGCTGCTGCCCCCGTCCCTGCTGACGTAGAGATTTTCGCCCGTGCGGGAAACCCCCAGATAGATGGTCTGGACGGCCTTGCCCGCGGGGGAAGAGGATTTGTCGAAGAGGATGAAATCGATGCCGTTCCCGTTCGGCGTGGTGATGACGCCGAGGGACGCGTTGCGGGTCCAGGTGGCGCCGCCGTCCGCGCTCTTGAACAAGCCGTTGGCGCGGGTTCCGCAGAAGAGGATGCCGCCGTCATTGGGATCCACGGCCAGGCGCTCGCCGGTTTGCCGGCCCTTGCCGTTGCCGTGCGCCTTGAATTGGCCGGTGACTTCCGTGACCGTAAAGGTTGCGCCGTAGTCCTGGGAGCGCAAAATGGCGGTCTTGCCGTTGTTGAAATAATCGATGCCTGCCAGCAGGTACACCTTGGCGGGCGCATGGGGATCGAGCGCGATGCTCTCCACGCCCAGGAATCCCACCTGATCATTGGCCACCCAATCGGTAAGCGGGACCCAAGCGCGCGCCGGTTCGTTCCATCGGTACGCGCCTCCCACATCGGTGCGCGCGTAGAATAGGTTCGCTTCCACGGTACTGGGAATGACGGCGGAAACGAACCCGCCTCCGCCCATGGCGATATTGCCCCAATGATATACGGGCGGGGCCTCCGCATCCGCGGGCCGGACAGCGGCCAGCAGCGATAGGAGTGAAAACACGGTCGTGAAAGAAGCGCGGAACGGCGATGGCATGGAAATCCTTATGAATCGGCTGTGACTGCAGGCGTTCCCGGCGGGGGATCGCCTCCCGAGGGGAATGGGTTCGTCCTAAAGTTCTTCCCCGCGGCAATAATGCATAATACCGACTGGTCTTCGGCTGCGGGCGCGATATTTCTTGCCAAGGGATTTTGGGAATCGAAAAGATCGAAATAATCGCTGCGATTAGTGGAAAGTCTACAATCCCCTCATTGCCTCTTTACCGCATCCCTGTTGATCGGTTTTACTTTTTTGGACAAGAGAACACGCTTGGTGAAGTATTCAATTCCGGATGGGATTATCCATTTCATCTAATCGCATCAAGCAATAGTAAAATCCCGCGCCCACATGGCCGTGGTTTGCTCGCCGGGGGCGGGATCGCCGATGGCGCGCGCGAAAAAGCAAGCTCGAACGCCGGATTCGGAAAAGGGTCCGCCACCCGTAGAGGCTGGGAATGGCCTGAATTTGACGCCTACAAGTTGAAAGATGGAAAGCCATTGACGCTGCCTCCCTCCGAAAGAGAAAATGAGGCGAACTTTCCTGGACAGGCATGCGCGAATTGCGTTACTTCCTAGAATTGTCCGATGAGACCCATCAGGATCAGTCCCCCGTTCCCTTTACCGCAGCCGAGAGCCTGCTGCGAGGCATGGATTGGAAGCTCCCCGAACCCTCTGCGACCAATGAGGACGGCGAGCCTATCGCCCCTTTCATGCTGTTCCTCGACGAAGGCGAATCCTTTTTCATGCTCATGCCGGAAACGGAAGGGATGCGGGTGACGGCCCGCGTGCTGGATAAATGGAATTTGCTGGGATTGGTCAGTAAGGAGAAGACCTTCACCCTCAATTTCGGCCTGGTAAGCCTGGACGATTCCCTGGCCTTATTGAAATTGTTTTATGATAACGATTATCCTGGCCTCCGGGCGCTGGAAAAAAGGATGGCCGACGGCAAATAACACTGTACATCCGGGCAGTATTATTTAGATTTTCCGGGCATGATCCAAGCCGTCCGCAGCGCCGATCCCTTCGCCAAGTTCCACCCTGCCATCGCCGCCTGGTTCCAGGACAACTTGGGCGCTCCCACTCCGGTGCAGGAGCGCGCCTGGGAGGCCATCCGCGGGGGCACGCATACCTTGATAGCCGCTCCCACCGGCTCCGGTAAAACCCTCGCCGCATTCCTCACCATCCTCAACGACCTGGTGGAAAAATCCCGCCGGGACGATTTGGAGCGGGCGACCACGGTGCTTTACGTTTCGCCGTTGAAGGCGTTGAGCAATGACGTGGAGAAGAACCTGAACAGGCCCTTGCGGGAAATCCAGGATCGCATTTTCGACTCGGAGTTGCGCAAGGTGGACATCCGGGTGGCCGTACGCACGGGCGACACGCCGCCGGCGGAACGGGCCGCCATGATCAAGGCCAATCCGCATATCCTTATCACCACGCCGGAATCCCTGTTCCTGCTCCTGACCAGCAAGCGCGGTCGCGACATGCTGAAGCATGTGCGCACCGTGATCGTGGATGAAATCCATGCCCTGGTGGGCGAAAAGCGCGGGGCCCATCTCGCCCTGTCGCTGGAGCGCCTGCAGGCCTTGGCGGGCGATCCGTTGGTCCGCATCGGCCTCTCCGCCACCCAAAAGCCCATCGAGGAAGTCGCGCGCTTTCTCGCCGGCGGCGCGGATTGTACCGTCATCGATACCGGCCATCGCCGGCAATTGGATCTGCAAATCGAAATTCCCCTTTCCCCGCTCACCGCCGTCATGGCGTCGGAAGTGTGGGACGAGGTCTATACGCGCATCGAACAGCTCATCTCCGAACATAAGACCACCTTGCTTTTCGTAAACACGCGCCGGCTGGCCGAGCGCGTGGCCCATCGCTTGAGCCAGACTTTGGGCGAGGATAAAGTGGCGGCCCATCACGGCAGCCTTTCGCGGGATCGCCGCTTCAGCGCCGAACAACGGCTCAAATCCGGCGCCTTGCGCGCCCTGGTCGCCACCGCATCGCTGGAACTGGGCATCGATATCGGATCGGTGGATCTGGTTATCCAGATCGCCTGCCCCAAGACCATCGCCGCTTTCCTGCAGCGCGTGGGACGCTCGGGCCATGCCGTGGGCGGCACGCCCAAAGGCCGCCTGTTTCCGCTCACGCGCGATGAACTGATCGAAGCCGCCGCCATGCTGGACGCGGTGCGCCGCGGCGAGTTGGATACCTTGACCATCCCCCTGCAGCCCTTGGATATCCTGGCCCAGCAAATCGTGGCGGAGACGGCCTGCCGGGAATGGAAAGGCGAGGATCTGTTCCGCCTGTTCAAGCAGGCCTATCCCTTCCGCGATCTGGAGATCGCCACCTTCCGGGAAATCACCGAGATGCTGTCGCTGGGATTCACCACCCGGCGCGGACGCCGCGCCGCCCACGTGCATGCGGACGGCGTGAACGATCTTCTGCGCGGCCGACCGGGCGCGCGCCTGACCGCCTTGACCAACGGCGGCGCCATCCCGGACACCTTCGACTATGACGTGAAGCTGGAACCCGGCAACACCTTGCTTGGCACCGTGAACGAGGACTTCGCCATCGACAGCCGGGCCGGGGACATTTTCCAGCTGGGCAACAACAGTTGGCAAATCATCCGCCTGGAAGGCGGCACCGTGCGCGTGGCCGATGCCCATGGGCAACCGCCCACCATACCCTTCTGGTTCGGGGAAGCGCCCGGCCGCAGCCAGGAATTCTCCCAGGCCGTCTCGCGCCTGCGCCATGAGATTTCGGTACGCTTGGGGGAAACCGCGGTGTTACAGGCGCATGCGGAAAGCCAAGGCTCGGCGCCTGAAGCGGCGTGGAAACGCCCCGCGCTGGAATACCTGGTTTCGGAAATCGGCGTTCCCACGGAGGCGGCCGATCAGATCCTGGACTACCTGGCCTCGGCGAAACTCTCCCTGGGCGTGATGCCCACCCGGGAAACCCTGGTCCTGGAACGCTTCTTCGACGATGCGGGCGACATGCATATGGTCCTGCATTCCCCCTTCGGCAGCCGCCTAAACCGGGCCTGGGGCCTGGCCCTGCGCAAACGCTTCTGCAAGAAATTCAATTTCGAATTGCAAGCCGCCGCCACCGAGGACGGCATCATCCTCTCGCTGGGCGCCACGCACAGCTTCCCGCTGGAAGAGGTGTTCCAATATCTCCGTTCCGGCAGCGTGCGGCATATCCTGATCCAGGCCCTGCTGGACGCGCCCATGTTCGAGGTGCGCTGGCGCTGGAACGCCACGCGCGCGCTGGCCATCCAACGCAACCGCAACGGTAAGAAGGTGCCGCCGCAATTGCAGCGCATGGCAGCGGAGGATCTGGTGGCGCTGGTCTTCCCCGATCAACGCGCCTGCTTCGAGAACATCCAGGGCGAACGCGAAGTGCCCGATCATCCCCTGGTGCGGCAGACCATCAGCGATTGCCTCCACGAGGCCATGGACATCGAAAGCCTGGAGAGCCTGCTGAAGGAAATCGAAGCGGGGCGCCTGGGGCTGGAAGCCCGCGATCTCAAGGAGCCCTCTCCCCTGTCCCAGGAAATCATCAACGCCCGTCCCTATGCTTTCCTGGACGATGCGCCCCTGGAAGAACGCCGCACGCGCGCCATCCAAAGCCGACGCTACCTGGATCCCGCCGAGGCCGGGGATTTGGGCCGCCTGGATCCGTTGGCCATCGCGGCCGTGCGCGCGGAAGCCTGGCCGCAGGTGCGCGGCTCGGACGAGTTGCACGATGCGCTGATGCTGACGGGATTCCTCACCGAAAAGGAAATCGCGGAATGGATCCCTTATCTGGAAATCCTGCAAGCGGACAACCGCGTCGCATGCATGCGCGCAGCGTCCGGGGCCGGTTCCATTTGGGTCGCCGCCGAACGCTTGCAGCAGGCCCTGGCGGCCTTCCCGGGAGCGGAACCGATATGGACCGGGACCGCGCTCCCGCCCAACGGCAGGATCTGGACGGAAGAGGAGGCCTTGGTGGAAATGGTGCGCGGACGCATGGAGTCCCTGGGTCCCACCCGTAACGCGGACATTACCCTCTCGCTGGGCATACGCTCCCAACGCGTAGAGATGGCGCTGCTGGCGCTGGAGCAGGAAGGCTTCATCCTGCGCGGCAGGTTTACGGAAAGCATGGGAGGCGCGCAAGCCGAGCGGGCCGGTGCCGAAGCGGGGCCAGGCGGCACCGAAGCGGGGCCGGGCGTGGAGTGGTGCGAGCGCCGCCTGCTGGCCCGCATCCATCGTTATACCTTGGCCAAACTGCGCCGGGAAATCGAACCCGTATCCACCGCGGACTATCTGCGCTTCCTTTTCTCCTGGCAAGGATTGGATACCGGCAGCGCCAATCCGATAGGGTACGCTCCGGCCCCCGGCCACGCGGATCCGCATGATAAACCGGCCGGCCCGGACGGCGTGGAAACGGCGCTGGCGCGCTTGGAAGGATTCGAGGCCCCTTGCGCGGCCTGGGAGAAGGAGATCCTGCCCGCCCGCCTGGCCCGGTACGAGCCCGGCTGGCTCGATCAGCAATCCCTCTCGGGCAACTTCATCTGGGGACGCATCCGGCCCGGAGTGCAGCCGCACGGCGTGGAGGGCCGCAAGCCCGGGCCCGTCAAGGCCACGCCCATCGCTTTTCTGGGCCGGGAGAACCTGGAACATTGGCTGGCCGTGGCAGATGGGGCAAGCCGGACAACGCAGGGACCTCTGCTTCCGGAACCGGAAGGCGCTCCGGCCCAACGGCTCTTGGAACATCTTCGCAAACGCGGCGCTTCCTTTTGGCGGGACCTGCTCTGGGATACCGGACTCTCCGCGGCGGAAGCGCGCGAGGCCATCGCCGAGCTGGTGACCTTGGGATGGCTGACCTCGGACGGGTTCCGGGGATTGCGCGCCTTGCTGTCCGGCTCCGGGCAACAAACCGCGGCCGGACTGGAGCGATCGGGTCGCTGGTCCTTGTTGCGGGATGGCCGGGGTGCGAGGGATGGAGGCGACACCGGGCGATCGCGGCATACCGGCAACCTTCAGAAGGATCTTGCCAAAATTCCCGGACCGGACGGCAACGAAGCCATCGCCCGCGTCCTTTTGCGGCGATACGGGGTGCTCTTCCGAAAATTGGCGGATCGGGAAAACCTGGCACCGCCCTGGCGGGATCTGGTCCGGGCCTTGCGATTGCTGGAAGCGAGGGGTGAAATCCGCGGCGGCCGCTTTGTGGAGGGATTCTATGGCGAACAGTTCGCCCTGCCGGAGGCCCTCAGCATGCTGCGGCTATTGCGCAAAAAGGAAAAAACGGGGGCCTTGCTCTCCTTGAGCGCCGCCGATCCCGCCAATCTCCAGGGAATATTGACGCCGGGTCCGCGGGCCGCCGCCACCCGCAAGAACCGCGTACTCTTCCGTGACGGAGAACCCGTGGCGGTGCTGGAAGGCGGCGAGATGCGGGTGCTGCCGGGGCACGCATTGGACAGCGCAGCGGAAATCAGGTTGAGGACCGCCTCCTGAACGGTTCCGCGGGACAGCCTTTTTGGATTTTTGCGCAGGGTAGGATCCATTTAGGTATCTTTACTCTTTATCACTGGCTTGAGATGGTCAGGCTTGTTACGCTCTGGACAAAAGGTTGGTACCCGGGCTTTTATTCAACTAAATTTCAGGTCTCGTGCGCGGATAAACGGTGGACCCAAGTCCCAATCTCCCTCTCCGCCAAATCAGGATCAAGGAAAGCTTTATAATGTCGCAGAACCCCCAAGGCAGCACAACTCCCCAAGAAGGCGCCACACGTCCAGACACCAAGATCCTCATCGTCGAGGACAATCCTTCTTTCCGAAAAATGGTGAAGGTGGTGTTGGAGGAAGAAAAATTCGTGGTCATCGCCGCCGAGGATTTGAACGATGTCCTCAATCTGGCGAAAACCCATCAGCCCAATCTCATCCTCATGGACGTGGTTTTGGGGGATCAAAGCGGCATCGTCCTGACGCAAAAGCTGAAGGCCCAGCCCTACACCAGCTCCATACCCGTGATCCTGCTTTCCGGCGCGCAGACGGACGAGGAATTCCAATTGCAGGGATTCGAGGAAGGCGCGGACGATTATATCCTGAAGCCGATCTCGAATGAGCTGCTCGTGGCCAAGGTGCGCGCGGTGCTGCGCCGCTATGCTTCCGCAGAGGAGTTGGCGGACGTATTGCAGGCGGAAGGCCTGGCGTTGGACGTCAAGGCCCGCAAAGTGCTCGTTTCCGGCCAGCCCATCGCGCTTACCCGCAAAGAGTTCGATCTGCTCACCGCCTTGCTCCGCAAGCGCGGGCAAGTGGTCTATACCACCCAACTCTACCACACGGTCTGGGGCTACGGCGCTTCCGCTCCCGTCGATTCGCACACGGTCAAGGTCCACGTTTCCTCCTTGCGGAGCAAATTGGGTCCGGAATTGGGCAAGAAGATCGTCAACGTGCCCGGCTTAGGCTACCGATTCGAAAACTGAGGTAACCGGCAAATGACGGCAACCGCCCGATCGAACGCCGGAGTCATCGACAAAGCCCTTACCGATCTCGCCGTCCTGGCCGCCCGCATCTGCGGCACTCCTTCCGCAACCATCCATATCCTGGATGACGGCATCTCCCGGCTGGTGGCCGTGGCCGGTCCGGAATCCCCCGAAACCTTTCCCTATAAAACCGTCATCCCCATCGACGATCAGGCGGGTTCTCCGCTGGGGACGCTTACTTTGCTCAACCGCATGGTCACGGAGGTGTCCCCCGAGCAGGCCCCGATCCTGGCGGGCCTGTCCGCCCAAGCCGCCGCCCTGGTGCATTTGAACGGCGGCTCCCCCCGCAAATCGTCTCCTATCGAAGACCAGATCCTGGACATCCTGGAGATGATCCCGGATGCGATCCTCATCCACGCCAAAGGCAAGGTGATCTGGGGCAATTCCGCCGCGGTGAAGCTTTCCGCCGCCGCGGACTCCTCCTTCCTGGTGGGCAAACCCGTGGCCGGCCTGTTCGCGCCGGAATCGCGGGAGGCGGTGGAAGGCCGCGTGGAAGATCTCTATCAGCGCGGACTCGCCACCGTCCGGCGCACCATGCGCTTTCGCCGGCACGACGGCATGGAAATCCCCCTGGAGGTCGCCTCCCTTTCGATTCCATTGGACGGAGAGGAATGCCGCCTGGTGGTGGCGCGCGACATTTCCAGCCGCATGGAGGCGGCGGAGAATCTGCGCGAAAGCGAAGAGCGCTTCCAGACCTTCATGGACCACAGCCCTTTGATGGCCTTCATCAAGGACGAGAACAACGACTACCTCTACCTCAACCGCTCCATGTCGGAAAAGTTCGGCTTCCAGGCCATGGACCCGGAAATCGGGCGCAGGCTCGAAGTATGCCGCCCGGAAATGCTCAAAATGATCAGCGATTCCGATCGCGTCGTTTTGGAGAGCGGAAGGACAATGGAGTTCGTGGAGAAGGCCCCGACCGCGGACGGCGTGATGCGGACCTGGTGGGTGAGCAAATTCCCGTTCCAGGGCCGGCATGGGCAACGGCTCATCGGCGGCATCTCCCTGGAGATCACCGAGCGCGAGAAGGCGGAGGCACGCATCCGCGTCTTCGCGGACATCTTCCGCAATATCCAGGCGGGATTATTCGTGTGGCAGTTGGAAGGCCCCACCGAACAGGCCCGTTTCCGCCTCCTGGCCACCAACGCCGCGGCCGCGCGCATGACCGGACTCTCCATCGATGACGTGATCGGCAAAACCATGCAGGAGGCCTTCCCGGCCATCTATGATCTGGGGCTTACCGCCAAATGCCTGCACGTGATCGCTACCGGAGAATCCCTGGACCTGGGGGAAATCGCCTACGGGGACAGCCGCGATCCCGCCGGCCATTACACCGCCAAGATTATTCCGCTGCCCAACGATAACGTGGCGGTGGCTTTCGAGAACGTCACCGAGGAGCGCCGCAACCGCGAGGTGCTGCGCCAAAGCGTGGAGCGCTTCGAGTTGATCGCGCAGGCCACCAACGACGCCGTGTGGGAGTACAAGCCGGTAAGCGGGGATACCTGGTGGAACGAGCGCGCCTTCCAGATGTTCGGGTACGATTCCGATCGCATGGCGCCCAGCATGGACGCCTGGAAAAAGCGCCTGCATCCGGAAGATCGCGAGCGTGTGCTGACGGCGTTCCAGCAGGTCTCGGAAGGCGGGACGGACACCTGGGTACGGGAGTACCGCATCAGCCGCAAGGACGGATCCACCGGCCATATCTACGAGCGCGGCTACGTGGTGCGCGGGGAGGCGGGCGCGCCCGTGCGCATGCTGGGCGCCATGCTGGACATCACCGCCCGCAAACAGGCCGAGTTCGCGCTGCGCGATTCGGAGGAACGCTACCGGCAATTGTTCCTGAACAATCCCCAGCCCATGTGGCTGTACGATACCTCTACCCTGGGGTTCCTGGACGTCAATGAGGCCGCCATCGGTAAATACGGTTTCACGCGCGACGAGTTCCTGGCCGGGACCATGAAGGATCTCTGGCTTGAAGAAGACATCCCTCTGTTGCACGCGGCCATGGAACGGCTCATCGAGGAACGGGAAACCAAGGGCGTCCGCCGTCATCGGCGCAAGGACGGCTCCATCATCCACGCGGAAGTGTACCATCATTACATCGAGCTTTCCGGGAAAGGCGCCGCCATCGCCCTTGCCAACGACATCACGGAAAAGCTGGAAACCCTCGACAGGCTGCGCCACAGCGAAGAACGCTACCGCACCCTGGCCGCGGTCTCCCCGGTGGGGCTGTACCGCGCCGATGTGCGCGGCCGATGCACCTACGTCAACGACTATCTTTGCGGGCTGCTCGGCTTGTCCCAGGATAAGGTATTGGGGACCACGGTAACCTTCCTGGTACATCCCGCGGATATGGCCCGGGTTAAGGACTCGTGGCAAACCGCCGCCGCGCGCGGGCTGCCGTTCCAGGCGGAATACCGCATGCGCCGCGGCGACAACCATACCGTATGGGTGATGGGCAACGCCCTCGCCGACAAGGCCCCGGACGGGGACGTCATCGGATTCGTAGGGACCATTTCGGATATCACCGAGCGCAAGCAGGCGGAAATCCTGCTCGCCTGCCAGAAGCGGACGCTGGCCATGGTGGCTTCCGGCCGGCACCTGCAGGACGTGCTGGACAACCTGATCCAATACGTGGAAAAGGAATCCGTGGGCGGCAAAGGCTGCGTCTTGCAGTTGGATGCGGAGACCCGGCGCCTGCGCTGGCTGTCCGCGCCCAATATCGCTCCCGCCTTCCGCGAGCAGGCCCCTTCCTTCCCCATCGACGGGGAAGGCGGCGTACCGGGCCGATCCGCCCTCACCAAGGAATACGCCAGCATTCCGGATATCGGCAAGGATCCGGATTGGCGCCAGGGCGGGAAGGAAGCCATCGCCAATGGATTCCGGGCCTGTGCCGCGCGCCCCATCCGCGGCTCCTTCGGACAGGTGCTGGGAGTATTCGCTCTTTTCTATCCGGAGCCCGGCCCACCCGCCGCTTATGATCAGAAACTGATGGAAACCGCTTCCGATCTGGCCGCCATCGCCATTGAGCGGCAGCGGCAGCAAGAGACCAGCCGCAAGAACCAGGAACTCTCGGAGCAGAACCTGCGCATCCAGGAAGCCAGCCGCATGAAGAGCGAATTCCTGGCGAACATGTCGCATGAATTGCGGACGCCCCTTAACGCCATCATCGGCTTCTCGCAATTGCTCATCGACCGCAAGGCCGGGCACGTCAACGAAAAGCAGACCGAATACCTGGGCGATATCCTCGACGGCGGCATGCACCTGCTGCGGCTCATCAACGACGTGTTGGACCTGGCCAAGATCGAGGCCGGTAAGATGCAATTGTTCCGGGAAGAGATCCACGTGCTCTCCGCCATGCGCGAGGTGTGCGACATCCTGATGCCCATGGCCATGGGAAAAGGCGTGACCGTGCATGTCTCATCGGACCCGGAGTCGGAAACGGGTTTACTGGACGGAGGCAAGGTGCGCCAGGTGCTCTACAACCTGGTCTCCAACGCCATCAAGTTTTCCAAGCAAGGCGGCGAGGTTTACGTAAGGACCGTTTCGGATGCGGAAGGCGGCATCCGCCTGCAGGTTATCGATCAGGGGATCGGCATCCGCAAAGAGGACCTGGGCAAACTGTTCCAGCAGTTCCAGCAATTGGATTCGGGATCGGCGCGCCATTACCCCGGCTCCGGCCTGGGGCTGGTCATTACCAAGAAGCTGGTGGAACTGCATCACGGCAGGGTGGAAGTGGAAAGCGCTCCCGGCGCCGGCAGCACCTTCACGGCCTACTTCCCGCGTCCCCGGGAAGGGGAAGAGTAAACCCGATTTAAGGAATCTCGAAGCGGGCGCGGAGCTTCCGGATGCGGCCCGCGCCGAAATCGAATTCCATCCGCCACAGGTATTCCCCGCGCGGCACTTGCGCGCCCTTATCGTCCTCGCCGTTCCAGGCCACGAAGCCAACCACTCCGCGGTTTTTTTCCGCATCGCTGCGGTTGAAGATCCCAAAGCGCGTGGCAAAGGCACGCACCGTATCGCTGTCCGAGGATACCACGCTTACGCGCAGGGCGTAACAGGCGGTGGCGATGATGCGGATATGGGCCACGGCATTCGAGGGGACGGTATCGACATTGACCGATCCGCCCGGGAAAACTTTCGAGCACGCGGCGGTGGTGAAGTTGAACTCATCGAGCGTCAAAACCGAATCCGTGATCAACATCCCATCATCCACGTAGACCGGTTCGGTGGAGGCTCCTCCGCTCCGGCAGCCCGCCGCCAGCAAGGCGGCCAGGCAAAGCAAAACGGGAAGCGAAGCGGATAGGGGGCTTTTGGGCATGATGTGAATTGTACTTCCGCGCGGGTTCCGGCGCCAACGGGAGATTTCCGCCCGCCAGCGCCGGATGCTATCGGCGGATCCGGAAAAGCGACGTGCAAAGGGCCTAAAGCATTACGTCCTGCTCTTGGCAGCGCCGCGCGTGCCGGTTTTCCGGCCGCTCTTTCCGCGCGCGGGCTTGCCGCGGCCTGATCCGCTTTTCTTCCCGCCCCCGGTATCCTTATTGACCGTGGCCCAAGCGCGCCGTTCGGCTTCGCCCGTGGACACCCCGCGCTGCTTATAACCTGCCTCGATATGTTCGGCCTGCCGCTTCTGCTTACCCGTATACACTGATTTGTCGCCTCTGGGCATGCTAACCTCCGGATGTTCCTTAGTCCTCATCGCCGCGTCCGGAAACCACCGGAAGCACAACGGTCTCAATGGGGAAAATATGTTACGCGAAGGAGGGTGGGCATATCTCCGCGCGCCGCCGGAGGAAAGCCGCTTACTTGAAGTCTTCCGTGGCCCGCACCAGTTCGCGTACCAGGGAGGTTTCCGTGGCGGAATGGCCCGCATCGGGAACTATGCGGATTTCCGAACCCGGCAGGGCGCGGTGCAAATCCCATGCGGATACCGTTGGGCAGGCCATATCGTACCGGCCTTGCACTATGCGGCAGCGCAGGCCGGAAAGGACGCTGGCATTCTCGAGAATGTGATTCGGCGTGGGCAGGAACAGGCCATGCCGGCAATAGTGGCATTCCAGCCGCGCCAAGGCCAGGGCCATCTTGTCCGCGATGGATTCCCGGATCAGGTTTTCATCCGGGATGAGCTTGCATACGGAGGCTTCCCATCCGCTCCAGGCTTGCGCCGCTGCCAAACGCGCCGCCGCGTCCGTGCCCGTAAGCCTCAGGTGGTAGGCCGCCACCAGGTCATTTCGCTCCGAGACGGGGATGGGGGCCAGGAACCTTTCCCAGGAATCCGGGAACACCTGGGATGCCCCGTCCTGGAACAACCATCTCACTTCGCTGGGCCGTCCCAGGAAGACTCCCCTGAGGATGAGGCCGGAAACGCGTTGCGGATGGCGGATGGCATAGGCCAAGGCGAGAGTACTGCCCCAACTGCCGCCGAACACGAGCCATTTCTCCACGCCTGCCAGCGCGCGCAACTTCTCGATATCCCCGATCAGGTGATCGGTGGTGTTGTCCAGGATTTCCGCATGGGGACGGCTGCGCCCCGCCCCGCGTTGATCGAAGAGGATGGCGCGGTAATGGGTCGGATCGAAATAGCGCCGATGCTTGGGATTGATGCCCGCTCCCGGCCCTCCGTGCAGGAACAGGACGGGCGCGCCGCGCGGGTTGCCGGCTTCCTCGAAATACAACTCGTGGACCGGGGAAACCCGCAGGTTACCTGTGCGGTAGGCTTCGATTTCCGGGAAAAGGGCGTCCCGCGTCATAAGCTCATAGGCCGTAGGCGAGATTGAGGCGGAGGCTGCGGCCCGCGTCCATGCCGCGGGTATGATGGCTGCCGTCGGGAAGGCCCAAGGTTTCCCGTCCATAAACCAATTCCTTGTACTTGATGCGCGCGTAGAAATTGCCGCCCACGGCGTATTGGAATCCCGTTTCCAGGCCCATGCTTCGGTATTCGAAATCCGCGTCCTGCTTCAAGGCGAAGAATTCCAGGTTTAAGCGCAGGCCGGCAGTGAAACAAAGCCATGGATTCAGGAAGCGGCGCATCTCCAGATAATCCGCATCCCATTTGAGCTTGGTTCTATCGGTGACTTTCCAGTCCAGGAAGACAAGCGGATACGGCTGGTACTTGTGGAAATATTGCTGTACATCCAGCCCCAGGCCCAAAATTAAGGAGGGATTGAGCGTCCAGGAATGCGAAGCGATCCATTCGGTGTTGAAATCATAAAGACTCACGTCGGCGAAGTCGCTGTTGACCCCCACGCCCGCCAGTACCAGCGAGTTTTGCCCGTCGGATCCCGGCCACGTGGAGCCGCCGCTCATCCAATAGCGCTGCAGAACCCCGTCGTTCAGGATCCGGTTGCCATAGATGATGTCGCGATCCAGAAGGGTGGACTTAAAGGATCCGAAAAACTGGTTGTCGCCCGCCTTGCCCGCCGGAAACGAAAGCTGGCCGGCCAAGCGCCAAGCCCGATGTTCGCTGGATTTGGCGACGGGAAGGCCGCTGAAGCGATCGCCGCCGACGCTGGGATAAGGTTCGAATTCCAGGAACGCGAAATCCGTGTCCGGATCCTGCATGTTCATCGCAAAGGCGAAACCCCGCGCCAGGCAGGCCAGCAGCACGACATGCTTGAAAGCCGCTGTCAGCATACCGGTTTTTCGGCTATACTATGGAGCATGAAACCCCTCGCGGAGCAACTGGCGTTCTACCGGAGCTATCACAAATCCCCGGGTTGCAAAGCAACCCACGTTTTCGGCGTACCGCTGGTGACGTTTTCCATCCTGATCCCCATGGGATGGTTATCTTTCGATTTATCCGGGCACAGGATTACCTTGGCGTTCATCTTCGTCATCTGCACCCTGGTGTATTATTTCCTCTTGGAACCCATTTTGGCAACTTGCATGGCCCTGATCATGGTTCCCGCTACTTTTGGGGCGGATTGGGCGGCGCGCCTTCCCATCAAGGCATCGGTTTTTATTTTCGCGCTGGCGTTCACGCTGGGGTGGACGCTCCAGTTGCTGGGCCATGCCATCGAAGGCAAGCGGCCCGCTCTCCTGGACAACTTCGCGCAAGCGGTCTTCACCGCACCTCTGTTCCTGTTGGCGGAAATGGTCCCGGTGTTGGAGCGCCGGTTCCGGGAAAGCGGGAGCTAGGCGCCGCGCTTACCGCTTCAGGCATCCATAAGCGCGGAACTAGGCATCCGCCAGGACCGCTGCAATGGGTTTTAGAGCCGTCCCGAGGGAAGCCGCTTCCCGTCCGTTCAGGTCTTCCATTGCCGGGGCGGGTTTGCGATAGGTGGTTCCGAAGACGACATCCCAGAAGCGCATGGTCACTCCGAAGTTATAATCGGGGAAATGATGATGGACGCGATGGAAGGCCTTTAACCTGCGCAGCCAACCGCTGCGGATGTTCCAATGGTGGTGGCTATGATGGACCAAGGAATACCAGACGAATCCTAACAACCATCCCGCCAAAATACTGGAAAAATACGGGACACCCAGATAGCGGGACAAGAACTGCCACAATCCGAACATGGTCAGAGTGGTCATGAACCATGGCATGGCGATGAGCACCTGGGCTTCCTTGTGGTGGATATTATGCCCCACCCCGAAAATGCCGTGGGGTTGATGGTAGACCCAACGGTGGAAAACATATTCGGTCAGGGTCCAAGCCAGATAGCCCGAGAAGAAAGCCAATCCGGCCGTGGAATAGTGTCGCCCTTGGAAACGGATTTCCCAGGTGAGGAAGAACATAGCGGTGGCGAAATCAGCAAAGAAGGCGAACCAATAATTGGCAGTCCCCATCGCGAATTTGTCCAATAACCACCCCCTGGTATCCGAGGTGGTGACGAACCTTTGTTCCATGAATTTCATGTCCTTCCAGATGCCGGCCCGAAAAAGGTATAAAATCAGGACTGGGAACTCGAAATCTGTCAGGGATATTTAGTAAGAATTGGCAGGGTATCAAATGGGGAGTATGCTGGTTGCAATTGAACCCCCCGCAAGATTCGCTCAATTGGGTCACAGGAAACATTTCCCATCCCTTAAGCCCGGATCAGACGGACATCCACCTCCCGATCTACGTATTTCCATTCCTCTGTCAAGCGCAATAACCCCACCAACTCCTCGAAAGCGGAGGCGTCCGCGGCGGCATATTCAAACCATGTGAGGAAATCGAAGGGTTCACCCAGGTCGCGGCAATGATGGAGCCGGCGGGCGATCGCCGGCAGGTACTTCATTCCCATATGGATATGCCGGGATTGCTCTTCGACGATGATCCGCCGTTCATCCTGGGCCAAGGCCCACCAAGCAGGGGATTTGCGGATAGGGATCAAGGCCGCCAACACCGAATGTTCCCGGCCCAGTCCGGCCTGGGTTGCCCGCAAGGCTTCCCGTTCCTGGTGGGTTACGTAGCGCTCATTGCTGACTACACCGCGAAGAACCCAATCGCCGCCTTGGGGTAGGTCCGTTCCACCGCCGACGATGGCCAGCCTCTCTACCGCGCGCAAGGACTCGCCGATCACGGACTTGGTGCCGGTCACCGTCCAGGGCCCGGCAATCCCCCCCACGAAATGGAATAATCTCTCCACGCTTTCCGCCTTTCCGGTTTGGTTAAGAGAAATGTAGAGCATTGTCCATGCCATGGCTGGAGGCGTTGCCAAACCGAGAGAAAGGTCAGGTATTGTCCGCAATGCGAACTTTATGGACCGGACTGTCCTTATTGGGCGAAATGCGCGGCGCTTGCTTTCGTCTGCCAAAAAAGTTTTTTATGGAAATGCAAACCCCTGTTGAAACCGTGAAATCCGCCCGCAAGCCTTCGGTCCCCCGCCATCGTTTCCGGCGTTTGGCCATTTGGGCGGGCGCGATCCTCTTGCTGGTGATCGCGGCGCATTTTGCGATGGCGCCCTTGCTCCTCCGTTTCGCCAATCGGAAGCTCGATCAAATCCCGGAGTACAAAGGACATATCGGCGCCGTGGAAATCTCCCTGTTGCGGGGAGCCTACAAGATCAAGGATGTGCGGTTGCTGAAGATCGAGGGACAGGAACGGGTTCCATTTTTCGCTGCGGAAGCGGTGGACCTGTCGGTGGAATGGGGGGCGCTCTTGCGCCGGCATGCCTTGGTGGGCGAAATCGAAGTGTTCAGCCCGCGCCTGAACTTCCTGGTGGCGCCGTCCAAGAAGGAATCGCAAACCGGTATCGATGCCTCCTGGCAGGATCGCGTCACGGAATTATTCCCGCTCGACATGAACAGGTTCGCCATCCACGACGGGGAAATCCATTTCCGGGATCTTACGCGTACGCCCAAGGTGGACGTGCATCTGGATAGGATAGAAGCCCTGGCCAAGGGGCTTACCAATCATCCTCGCAAGGACGAAGCGCTGCCCGCCACTTTCCATGTCACGGCCAGGGCCATGGATCACGCCAAGTTGCGCCTGGACGTGAAACTGGCGCCGCTCGCCAAGGATCCGACTTTCGATATGGATGGCGAGTTGGTGGAGTTGCGCCTTCCATCCCTTAATGATTTCCTGAAGGCGTACGCGAAAGTGGATGCGGAAGGCGGGACGTTCTCGTTGTATACGGAAATGGCGGCCAACGGGGGCAACTTCAAAGGATATGTGAAACCCCTTCTCAAGGACGTCAAAATCTTCTCGCCCGGGAAGAAAGATGAGGGCGGCTTGCTTTCCTCCGCATGGCAATTGATGGTCGCGGGAGTGGTAACCATTTTCGAAAACCGGAAAAAGGAACAGGTCGCCACGCAAATCCCTTTGGCCGGAAAATTTTCCAACCCGAGCGCGGGCGTCTGGAAATCCGTGGGGTACCTGTTGCGTAACGCGTTCGTTCAAGCCCTAAGCCCCAGCTTGAGCCACTCGGTAGGCTTCCAGGATGTCACCGGCGGAAAGAAATCCGGCATCACCCCCAAGGACGAGAAGAAAGCCGAGAAAAAGACTAAAAAAGAATAGCGGTCGCTACCGTGTTTCCCCTACCGCCGGATGCCGCATGCCTTTAAAAAGCGGGGCTCGGTCCGGAAAAACGGACTCCGCCCCTAGGGTAACCTTGCTGTTACTTGCCCTTGCAACCGCCCAGGCCCTTGCACTCGTTCTTGCCTTTGCAATCGTGCGCCTTGCCGGCCTTGTTCATGGGTACACCCGCCTTCTTGGCTGCGGCCTTCAAATCCTTCTTGGACATTTTGCAGCCGCCCATCCCTTTGCAATCGTTCATGCCTTTGCATTCATGCGCTTTGGGCGCCATGGCGGCGGACGAATCCCCGGCGGCGGGACTGCTCATAGAGGGATCCTTGGAGGCCGCGGGCATCTTGTCCTCCGCGAAGGCGGCATGGGACAGGAAGCCGGCGGCGATGCCTACCAGGGCGAGTTGGGCCAGGGATTGCGAGGTCTTCATAGGTATTCCTTTCGTAGGGCCGGAGGGTTGCTTTTTTCTCCGCTGGGGAATATGTCCCCCTTTCAAAAAGAATGTTTCCGGAGAAGGAAGAGTCCCGGACCGGGCCGCGGAACCGACAGGGCACCTAGGCGCGTATTTATGCACCGAATAGCACGGCACCAGCTGGAGCAACCTATTGATTCTTTATCTGGAAAAATTTACATTAAGCCTATAGATTTAATATGTATCACTGCCTGCTCGGGATACGAGCCGGCTCGCAGCAAGGAAAAATCATGAGCCGCATCTATGCCGATAACTCCCTTTCCATCGGGCACACGCCATTGGTCAAACTCAATCGCATCACGGACGGCGCCAAGGCCACGGTGCTGGCCAAAATAGAAGGGCGCAATCCCGCCTACTCGGTGAAGTGCCGCATCGGCGCGGCCATGATCAACGACGCGGAAAAACGCGGCCTGCTGGGTCCCGGCAAGACCATCATCGAACCCACCAGCGGCAACACCGGCATCGCCTTGGCTTTCGTGGCGGCGGCGCGCGGCTATTCCCTCATCCTCACCATGCCGGAAACCATGAGCCTGGAACGGAGGAAAGTGCTGGCGGCCTTCGGGGCCAAGCTCGTCCTCACTCCTGGCCCGGAAGGCATGAAGGGCGCCATCCGCAAAGCGGAAGAGTTGGCGGCGTCCTCTCCCCAGGAATATTTCATGCCGCAGCAATTCAACAACCCCGCCAACCCGGCCGTGCATATGGCCACCACCGGCCCGGAAATCTGGGACGATACCGATGGCCTGGCGGACGTGCTGGTGTCCGGCGTGGGAACGGGCGGCACCATCACCGGCGTATCGCGGTATTTCAAGACCGTCAAGAACAAGCAGGGGTTCGAATCGGTGGCGGTGGAACCGGCGGAGAGCCCCGTGATCACGCAGAAGCGCGCGGGCCTTGAGTTGAAACCGGGTCCGCACAAGATCCAGGGCATAGGCGCGGGCTTCATCCCGGAAAACCTGGACCTCGGCATCATCGACAAGGTGGAACAGGTGGGCAGCGAAGAGGCCATCGCTTTCGCGCGGCGGCTGGCGCGCGAAGAGGGGATCCTCTCGGGCATCTCCTCCGGAGCGGCCGTGGCCGCTGCGGTGCGGCTGGCCAAACAAGATGCCTATCGCGGCAAGACCATAGTTGTAGTGCTCCCCGATTCGGGAGAGCGCTATCTCACTTCGGTCCTCTTTGAAGGCTTGGCGACATGAAACATCCAGGTTACCCATGACCGCGGCCATCCTGGCTCCCTGGCCATGGTACATAGCGGGGCCTTTGATCGGCCTTACGGTTCCCCTGCTGCTGCTGGTGGGCGGACGGAACCTGGGTATCAGCTCCAGCTTCCGGCACATCTGCGCGGCGGTGCTGCCGAATTCCAGACTGGCCTACCTGCGGCAGGACGAATGGCGCAAGCAGGCTTGGAATCTTTTTTTCACGGCCGGCCTGGTGCTGGGCGGACTGCTGGCCACCAGGCTGCTGTCCTCGCAAGCCCGTCCACTGCTGCCTCCGGGCTACCACAACGCGTTAGGCGCGCTGCAACTCCTGGGCGGCGGCTTCCTGGTGGGATTCGGAACCCGTTACGCGGCGGGTTGCACTTCCGGCCATAGCATAATGGGGCTTTCCAACCTGCAAAAATCCAGCCTGATCGCGACGCTGGCGTTCTTCGCGGGCGGATTGACGGCCGCGGCGCTGCACCGCTTGCTGGGATTGGGCGGTTAAAAATGGGCAATGTGAAATTCCTTTTCATCGGAACCTATTTCGGAATCGTGCTCACCAAGGCGCAGGTGATTTCCTGGTACAAGATCCGCAATATGTTTTTCTTCCGGGAACCGGATCTCTACCTCATCATCGGTTCGGCCGTGCTGGTGGGAATGCTGTCCATTATGTTGATCCGGAAATTCCATCCCAGGACTTTGGCGGGCGAACCTTTGCAGATACCCGGCAAGCCGCTGACTCCGGGAACGTATCTGGGAGGATTCCTGTTCGGCTTGGGGTGGTTCATCACCGGCACCTGCCCCGGACCCATCTACGCGCAGATAGGGTCGGGTGAATTCTGGGCCTTGTTCACCTTGGCGGGAGCGCTGCTCGGCGCTTACGCTTTTGCCTGGATGAAGCCAAAGCTGCCGTAGGAACGGAACGCTACCTGGCAATCCTCACGGGTCAGCGTCTGGTAAAGTCCGCCCTCCTAGGGAAGTTTGCGGCAACATCCCCACGTGCAGCGGCTTCGCCCAGCCTATATTGTGGTTGACCGGACGCCGGACCGCAGCCGGCCGCTATTCATGGAAGTGCGCATGTCTATTTTCCGTCTCCGCAATTTCATTGCCTGTGTCCTTTCCGTTTCCTCGCTGGCATCGGCCACCTACCTGCATAAGGCGGGTAACCGTCTGCTTGACGCCAACGGGAAAGAAGTGCGCCTCACGGGCGTCAACTGGTTCGGGCTGGAAACCTCCAACCTCTCGCCCCATGGGTTATGGGCCCGCGATTGGAAGGGTTTGCTGTTGGATGTGCGGGACATGGGCTTCAACTGCATTCGCATCCCCTACTGCGATAAGATCTTTGAACCGGACGCCAAGGCCAGCAGCATCACGACATTCGGAAGCGAACCCGCCCTTGGGATCAGCAGCGGTGCCATCAACGCTGAATTGCAGAACAAGACGCCGCTGGAAATCCTGGACATCATCATCGACGGTTGCGGCAAACTTGGGCTCAAGGTGATCCTGGACAACCATTCCCGCGGGCCCGACGGGTACATCGAGGAAAAAGTCTGGTATACGGCGGCGGTTCCGGAAGAGAAGTGGATCGCAAATTGGGTCGCCCTGGCCGCCCGCTACAAAGACAACTCCACCGTTATCGCCTGCGATCTGGACAATGAACCCCACGGCCCCGCCGCAGCGGGCTCGCAATGGGGCACCGGGGTAGCCGCATTCGATTGGAGGCTGGCCGCGGAAAAATGCGGCAACGCCGTGCTGCAAGCCAATCCCGATGTGCTCATCATCGTGGAAGGCGTGGAAAAAGTAGGCGCCACATCCTATTGGTGGGGAGGCAATCTTACCGGCGCCAAGAGCGCGCCCATCCGCCTAAGCAAGCCGGAGAAGCTCGTCTATTCCGCCCATGAATACGGTCCGGAAGTTTTCGCCCAACCCTGGTTCACGGACGCGGCCTTTCCCGGCAATCTCCCCGCCATCTGGGACGCCAACTTCGGCTACTTGGCCAAGGAAGGGACGAGTCCCGTCTTCGTAGGCGAGTTCGGCCTCCGCGACGCCAAGTCCAATGACGGCAAAGCGGGCGTCTGGATGAACTCCTTTCTCAAGTACATGGGGACAGCATACTCCTGGACCTTCTGGTGCCTTAATCCCAACTCGGGCGATACCGGCGGTTTGCTGGGTTCCGATTGGCGGACGCCGGAGCAATGGAAGCTCGATCTGCTTAAACCCTATCAGGCCCCGTTGGTGGCGGGACCCGGTCCCGGCTTTAGCGGGATCAGAAATGTCGCGCGCGAGAAATCCGGATCAGGATTCCTGCGGATGGTTGGGAAAAACCTATTGCTGCCTTTCGCCTTGAACCGGGCGCATCGGCTTACCTTGTATTCGCCGGCCGGAAAGCCCATAACCGCCATGGATGTAGCCCCCTCCCAGCGGCCTGTCATCTATTTGCCTAAACTGGCTCCCGGTCTGTACCTGGTGCGCTTGGCCGGACCTGATCGTCAGGCCGCTTGGACTCTGGCCGCGGAATAAGCCAGCTTTGGGAACGCGAAAGCGCAGTCCCGTCCTTCGTTCCCTGTTCCGGAACCTGCGACTAAGGGCGCACCCTTCGGAGTATTTTCGCCACTAACGTCTGGAAACCGGACTCCGTTCCGGGTAGCCGAAAAAATCGGCCGGGGACATTGAGCTCCAGCCCGACAAAGGATTGCCATGCGCTGCGGATACTTCGACGACGATCGATGCGAGTACGTCATCACCACTCCCAAAACCCCGGTCAAGTGGATCAACTACCTGGGAACCTTGCGATTCGGCGGGTTCGTGGACCATACCGGCGGGTTGTTGCTCTGCAAGGGAGACCCGGCCCTGAACCGCATTACCAAATACCTGCCGCAATCGCCGGCCAGCCATTTCAAGGGTCAGACCCTGTACCTACGCTGGCGCGACGAGGAATCGGACGGCAAACCCGGCGCCCATCGTTACCATGTCTTCTCCCCTTTCTTCACGCCCACCCTCAAACCGCTGGAAAGTTTCGAATGCCGGGTGGGCATGGGATACACGCGGATTACCTCCCGTTACCGAGGCCTCAAGGTGGAAGCCCTGATGTTCGTGCCCCAGGACGATGACATCTATCTGATGGATGTTACCGTCACCTGCGAGAAAGGCGCGCGCAAGGGCGTGGCCGCCATTCCCGTGGCGGAATACACCCATTTCGACGCCTTGAAACAATTCACCAACGCGGATTGGGTGCCCCAAACCATGCAAAGCCGCATCAAGATCGCGCCGGACGGCCTGCGTGTGCTGACCCAATACGCCTTTATGAAGCGTGAGACCAGCGTGAACTTCATGACGGCCTCCATGCCCATTTCCAGTTTTGAAACCGATCGCAAGGTTTTCCTGGGGGACAATGAATACGGGGATTTTTCCGCGCCCCTTTCCTTGCAACAAGACGATTTTTCCAATTATGAAGCCCATCGCGGCGACAATGTTGGCGCGCTCATGCTCAAGCTCGGGGATTTGGCCGAAGGACAGAGCCTGCGCTTCACCGTGTTCCTGGGGCAGGAGAAGGATGACGCGACCGCCTTCGCGCGCGTGCAACCCTATTTCAAAGCCGGCGCCGTGGATGCGAAGCTAGCCACCATGGACGCAGCTTGGCAAAAATACCTGGGACAAATGCAGGTGCAAACCCCGGACGCGGCCTTCAACAGCATGGTCAACATCCACAATCCCCGCCAATGCTTTATGACCAAGAACTGGTCGCGAGATCTTTCCCTGTACCAATTGGGCTTCGGCGGGCGAGGCATCGGGTTCCGCGACAGCTCGCAAGATACTATGGCCGTAATGGGCCACATGCCCGAGGGCGCCAAGGACCTGCTGACCAAGCTCTTGAGCGTACAATTGCCGGAAGGCAAGGCCATGCACCAGTTCTACGCCTCCACCATGGAGGCCAATATGGGCGACGCCCGCGAGGGTGAAGATAGGCCGCAATACTATGGCGATGATCACCTTTGGATCGTCCTGGCGGTTTGCGCCTACGTGAAGGAAACCGGCGACTATGCTTTTCTGAAGGAAGTCCTGCCCTTCTACGATATTTACCGCGGCCACGGCGCCTCCAAGGGAACGGCAGATTCCGCTGAGACGGCCCCGGCGTCTGTGCTGGAGCATTTGCGCCGCTCGGTGGCCTTCACGCACGGAGACGTAGGCGCCCACGGGCTTCCGCTCCTTGGCTTCGCCGATTGGAACGACACCGTTAACCTGCGTAAAGGAGCGGAGTCGCTGTTCAACGCCAACCTCTACGGCAAAGCCCTGCTGGAACTTATCGAGATTTTCGAATACCTGGGAAACAGTACCGCCTCGGATACGTACCGCGCGTGGTACGAGGAGATGCGCGCACGGGTGAATCAGCATGCCTGGGACGGATCCTGGTGGGTGCGCTGGTTTGATTGGGATGGTTCCCCCATCGGTTCAGAGAAGAACGAGAAGGGTAAGATTTGGACCAATGGCCAAAGCTGGCCCGTGCTGTCCGGCTTCGCGCCTGCCGATCGCGCCAAGACCGCGCTGGATTCGGTGCATCGCCTGCTCAACACCGCCTCCGGGATCAAGCTTAGCGCGCCGGGCTATGACGGCTTCGACCCGCGCAAGGGCGGCGTCACCACCTATCCGCCCGGCGCCAAGGAAAACGGCGGCATTTTCCTGCACGCCAACCCATGGGTGATCATCGCTGAATGCATGCAAGGCAACGGCGAACGCGCCTGGCAGTATTACAACCAAATAAATCCCGCCGCCCGCAACGAACAAATCGAAACCTTTGAATGCGAACCTTATGTCTATCCGCAGAACATATTGGGCGATGAACATCCGCAGTTCGGATTGGCGCGCAACAGCTGGTTGTCGGGCACGGCTTCGTGGAGCTATCAGGCCGCCACGCAATACATCGCCGGCATCCGCCCTTCGCATGCGGGTTTAGTCATAGACCCCTGCATTCCCAAGGCTTGGGGCGGATACTCCGCCTCGCGCCGCTGGCGTGGAGCGAATTACGCCATTACGGTGAAAAACCCGCAAGGCGTGAGCAAGGGAGTGAAATCCATTTCCGTGGACGGAAAAACGCTTCCGGCGGGAGCCTTGGTACCCTCGTTCGGCGATGGCAAAACCCATCAGGTGGAAGTGGTGATGGGTTAACGCCTGACGAGACCAGGCCCGGCTTTTCCTGCAGGCAGGATCGGTCTTGCTCTCTTCCAGTGTTCCGATTGGCTCAAAGCCGCTATTCTAAGTTGTGATCCATGTATCAGTTTCAAAATCCTTGTTCCCGCTAACGCTTCCGACTGTATCGCGCCGGAACGGTAAATATTACGCGGGGCAAAAATTCCGGACTGCGACCGGCCCCCAGGTAGCTTCGGAAAAAGTTGTGTTGCCCTCCGGGCAATGGCCAAGCATCCTGATTTTGGAAAAAAAGCGCTCCGATTCGCCCATTGGGTCCGTTTTCCGAAGGTAGGTAAGGTAAAACCCTTTTGAAGGACGTTGTAAATCCAAATCCATCGGTATATATCCAAGTGCCGGATTGGGGATGCGGTTTATATCCATGCGATGAGGAACCCAATCATGATTGAAAAAACGGATCTGGTGGTAAGCGCGTTGATTCCGATCCTTGCGATGGCATCGCTTGCGCTAGGAGATACCGTGCAGGGAACGGTGACGGATGCCGCGACCGGTGCCCCGATTTACCGCGTGAAAGTCAGCGCCGATTCCAACCGTTTCACCTATACGGATAAGGCGGGAGGATTTCTCCTCAACACCGAATCTACCACCGGGGTGTTTGCCGAGACGCCTAAGCTTGGGCGCGAAAACGATCCCATGCGGAGTTGGGATGCGCAGGGCCGGAAGGCGACCCTTGCACGGACGATGAACACCCGGCTCTTCCAGGGCACGCTTCCATCTTTGGATCGGGAACAGCCCAACGGCCTCATCAAAGGCGCAGCAACCTCCGCCGCGAACGTAGTGCGCTTCGAGCAGGCCGGCTTCCTGCCCATGGAGGTGACGATCGCCGGCAGCCAAAGCGGGATGGCCGTGAAAATGCGCATCGCTCCCGTGGATACTACTGCGGGGTTGCACCCCTTCCTGTATGCGGGCGAGTGGCAAAACGCGTCCTTCGCCAACCAAACCATGTACATCGTGAAGGGCGGAAAAATCGTCTGGTCCTATGCTATGCCGGCCGCCGGGGAATTGGGAGAGGCCACCTTGCTCTCCAACGGCAATATCGTCTTTTGCCGCAAAACCGGGGCGAGCGAGATAACCCAGGACAAACGCATCGTCTGGAACATCGATGCTCCCGCGGGAACGGAAATCCATGCCGTCAAGCCGATTGGATTGGATCGCGTCCTATATGTGCTGCAAGGCAAGCCGGCCTACCTGAGGATCGTCAACATCAAAACGGGCGTGATCGAAAAGCAGATGATCCTGCCGGTTGGGAAGCCGGATTCCCCGCATCTGCAATTCCGGCGCGTGGCCCTGACTAAGGCCGGGACCTTCCTGGCCGCCCATCTGGACAATAGCAAAGTAGCGGAATACGATTCCGCCACCGGGAAGGAAATCTGGTCCGTGGCCACCGGCGGCCCCTGGTGCGCCGTAAGGCTCAAGAACGGCAACACCTTAGTGTCCGGCAACGGCGCCAATGTGCGCGAATTCAATCCGCAAAAACAAATCGTATGGGAGATGACCAAAACGGATTTTCCGGCGGCTTATAAGCTTAACATCTTCCAGGAGGTGAGCCGGCTCGAGAACGGGAATACCATCATATGCAATTGGGTCGGGAACATCACTCCTGCGGACAAACCCGGTTCGGTGCAAGTGCTTGAGGTGACGCCGGAAAAAAGGATTGTCTGGGCCATGAAGTCGTGGAAAGATCCCAACCTGAACACCGCATCGGCTATTCAACTGCTCGATGAACCGGGGATTCCGGAAAACGGGGACTTGCAGCGTTGAGGGGGAAAACTGGAGCCTCAATTGACCCTTTGGAGGGCTTGGCGCGATCGACCGAGAGATGGTCTTGACGCCTATCTGTTTGAGGAAGGCGAACTCCTCGATGGACTCGGAGGCGGCGCCACGGTAAAGGTTGGAGTCGACGGGGTTGAAGCGGGCGGGCTGGGCGTGGAGAATCCCGGAGTAGGTTAAAAAAATGAAAAATAAGGGGGCGATTTTATTCATGGCGCGGGCTTGACGACGGGATAAAAATTCTAATGAGCCACCAAACGGTTTTCACTTATTGTCTGGGCAACTACTTCCCGACGCATCTAATTCCGGTCCACATACAGCTGAAACGGTCTGCGCCTCCTTGTCCCAAATAACGGAATCGCCATTAAGACTCTTCTTTCGCGATTGCATATAAAATAGGGCAACCGAACACTTTACAGATTTTCCGCTTAATGAAAAAGCTCTTTGCGTGGTTAGCATCAAGGCGCCGGAATCGGTATGATTCGAAAATGGTAGCTGAGCCCAGTAGTCCCCTTCAGTTGCACCAGTGTTTGAATCCAACCCCATTTTTTGGAATTTTGATTTGTAAAATTCAAAAACATCAAGCGACTTAAATGGGACCCTGATTTTGAAATTCCAACCGTTATTACAGCCGGGAATCTTGAGCTCAATTAAATCGGAGGCCGAGTCGGGAAAAGGTATGGGATTTCTTTCGGCCATAATCGAAAAGTCGCTCGGTTTTAAAGATTCGGATTTAATGGAAGCCGACCTCCCGCATGATAATTCCGTTAGGATAAACGAACACGCGGCTAATCCGATCGCGAGCCTAATCAAGGATTTGGGATACATGGCTTTCAATTATTTATGCTAGTTGTCATCCTGAATGGATCAATTCCTGCCGTCGTAGCAAAGGGTGACGGACACTCTGTAGTTGGGCGCGCATTTAGCCAAAACGGATTGAACGCTCTCGTCCCACGCCACGTGCCCGAGCATCGATCGCCGCTTATCCTCTTTGTACCGGATCGAAATGCTGCACTCGACCTTTCGGTCCGGAGATAAAAAACTTTCCTGGGTTTCCAGGAGCATTCCGCCCGAGTCGGTCGGTTCTTCTGAAACGTTTTGCTGCCATTGCTGGATTTCATTGAAGAAAGACCGTTGTTTGGAATAGCCCCGCTGGCGGTATTTTTGGGTATAGAAGTCGATCACTTTCAGCGATTTAAAGGGGAGCTTCATCCCGAATTTCCATCCTGGATTGCACGCGGCTTCGCCCAGGCTTACGGCATCAAACGCGGAATCTGGAACGGGAACATTTGAATGGACCGCAGCTTTCGGCACCTCTTTCGGCTTTGGGCGCGTTGCCGATTTATCGGCGGGCTTTTTAGCTTTTCTTTCCAGGGTGCAAGGATTCGACTCGTCCGGAAAGTTGGGCATGCACCGAAAGTCCGTTAATTGCGATCCCGCTTCGATGAGATAATTATTCATTGTTTCTACTAAGCAACGAATTTTTTTGTCCGGAGACAGGAATTTTTCAGCGTATCCGAAAATCGTATCGGCCTTCCCCTTACCCGAAATCGGATCAGCCAGCGACCAGCCTACGCGGTGCTGCCGCACGAGAACGGTGAATCCCAACTTCGATAATGTATCAGCATAAAAATGCATGACGAAATCGGAATCGTAAGGGGGCCTTTTTTCGAAACTTTCTATGACCACGCAACCCAGCGATGCGCCCTTCTCCAGATTCGTTGCGGCCACGGGAATGGGAATCCTGAATTCTTTTTCGAAACGGGAGAAAGAAGCGATCACCTGTTTGGTTTCCCGCGACCATGGCTTATGGAATTTGCAGGAGCAAAGCATAGACATGCCGATCAGAACCAGAATCCTCAGGTGCCAATGGCCAAAACCAGATTTAACTCTGCTCACCAGATACCCCACTCATAGCTTTCTGATTGTATTATTCGAATCCGGTTTGTAGCAAGGGCGTTCCTCTTTATCATCTGCACGCAAGGCAGGATATACTGCGAAACGGAATTCGCGGCGATGAATGCAAACGGGGCTAAAGTCTAAGGGAACGGAAATCGGTTCTGGATCCGCTCATGGCAGCGGTTGCAGATGTGTGGTAGCTTGAAAACTAGACACTCTTAGGAACCTTCCTAATTTTTCGGAACAAAACCATTATTGCTCCGGCCTAATTGTCAATGTTGGCGCAAAGAAGGATAACCGGTACATAGGTTAAACATAAACCAACAATTATGGAACCATAATTGCTAGTTAAATATTTTTTCAATCCCGTGTTTTTACTTACTCTAAAAAAGAAAAGGAATGCCATGGAAAAATAAACTGCTGGGACAAATAAAATGGCCAGTGGGTACCCGACAAAACGAGACGTTAGGTCTGCAAAATATCTGAGATAAAAAAATGACAATAAGCAACAAGAAAGGCCAACCAAGAAAGGCATGCGAATTTTCCCAGTCAATTTAATCGACTCTACCGCTAAGTGTGTGGAAGAGGCTTGATTTCCTCGGGGAAAATGGGCTACCTTTTTCCTTCAATGAAACAGACCGACACCGTTGTACTGGAACACTATAAGCGGCTTCTGATTCTTCCCGATCCCTGGCAGGTGG
>JANYDA010000022.1 GCA_025360005.1 Fibrobacteria bacterium | reverse complement strand
GCAACCTGACCAACCAGGTGCGCGGCATCGCCAAGGTGGTGACCTCGGTGGCCAACGGCGACCTGAAACAGAAACTGGCCTTCGAGGCCAAGGGCGAAATTGCCGCCCTGGCCGACACCATCAACGGCATGATCGATACGCTGGCGACGTTCGCCGACCAGGTGACCTCGGTGGCGCGTGAGGTGGGCGTGGAAGGCAAGCTGGGCGGCCAGGCCTCCGTTCCCGGCGCCGCGGGAACCTGGAAGGGACTCACCGACAACGTGAACCAGTTGGCCGCCAACCTCACCACCCAGGTGCGCGCCATCGCCGAGGTGGCCACCGCCGTGACCAAGGGCGATTTGACCCGCTCCATCCAAGTGGATGCGCAGGGCGAGGTGGAGACCCTGAAGGATACCATCAACCAGATGATCGTCAACCTGCGCGAGACCACCCTGAAGAACGCGGAACAGGACTGGCTCAAGACCAACCTGGCCAAGTTCACCCAGATGCTGCAGGGTCAGAAGGACCTGCTCACGGTGACCAAGCGCATCCTGGCGGAACTCGCTCCCGTGGTGGCCGCGCAGCATGGGGTGTTCTACCTGATGCAGAACACCGAAGAGCCCACCTTGAAACTGGTCGCCAGTTACGCCTATCGGGAACGCCGGTTGGTGGCCACCCAGTTCAAAATGGGGGAGGGCCTGGTGGGCCAGTGCGCCCTGGAAAAAGAGCGGATCCTCCTGACCAACGTGCCCCTCGACTACGTAATGATCAACTCCGGCCTGGGCGAAGCGCCGCCGCTATCGATCATCGTGCTGCCGGTTATCTTCGAAGGCCAGGTGAAAGCGGTGATCGAGTTGGCGTCCTTCGAGCGCTTCAACGCCACCCATCAGACCTTCCTGGAGCAACTGACGGAATCCATCGGCATCGTGCTCAACACCATCGAGGCCAATATGCGCACGGAGGATCTGCTCAAGCAGTCCCAATCGCTGGCGCAGGAGCTGCAATCCCAACAGGAAGAATTGCAGCAGACCAATGAGGAGTTGGAAGACAAGGCCAAGTTGCTGGTGGAGCAGAACGCGGAAGTGGAACGGAAGAACCGCGAGGTGGAGCAAGCCAAGGGCGCCCTAGAAGAAAAAGCCAGCCAGTTGGCGCTCACTTCCAAATACAAGTCCGAATTCCTGGCCAACATGTCGCATGAATTGCGCACCCCTCTCAACTCCCTGCTCATCCTAGCGCAACAATTGGGGGACAACGTGGAGGGCAACCTGCACAATAAGCAGGTCCAGTTCGCGCAGACCATCTATTCCGCGGGCAGCGATTTGCTCACCCTCATCAACGATATCCTGGATCTTTCCAAGATCGAGTCCGGTACGGTCACGGTGGATCCCGTCGACGTCTCCTTCGTGGAACTGCGGACCTACGTGGAAAGGACCTTCCGGCACATGGCGGAGAACAAGGCCCTGGAATTCCAAGTGGGGATCGCCGAGGAATTGCCGGGCTATATAACCACGGACGTGAAGCGCCTGCAGCAGGTTTTGAAAAACCTGCTTTCCAACGCGTTCAAGTTCACGGAACGCGGCAGAGTGGAATTGCGCGTGCATCCGGCCGTGAGCGGTTGGAGCCCCAGCCTGGGATCGCTCAGCCGCTCCCGCAGCGTTATCGCCTTTTCCGTCACCGATACCGGGATCGGCATCCAACCGGAGAAGCAGCAGCTCATCTTCGAGGCCTTCCAGCAGGCAGACGGCACCACCAGCCGGAAGTACGGCGGCACCGGATTGGGACTTTCCATCAGCCGCGAAATCGCGCGCCTTCTGGGCGGGGAAATCAAACTCGCGAGCTCGCCCGGAGAAGGCAGCACCTTCACATTGTACCTTCCCCTGGATTATAAGCCGATGATTAAGAAAGGCGAAGAGGACAGGCCCCAGCTTCCCACCGTCGAGTACCGGCATGTAGGCGTGGATCCGGACGAAGCCGGCCTCGGTAACTTCCTGCGCGATGAATGGTCCGCCCGTCCCGAACCCGCGCTGAAGGCCGGTTTGAATGTGCAAAAGGTCAAGGATGACAGGGAAAATATCGTGACCGGCGACGAAGTCGTAATGATCGTTGAAGATGACCCCAACTTTTCTTTCCTCATGCTCGACGTAGCGCGGGAAAAAGGCTTCAAAGGCATCGTGGTAACGCTCGGCAACGCCGTGCTTTCCCTGGCCCGGGAATACCAGCCCGATGCCATCACCTTGGATCTCCATCTGCCGGACATGGACGGTTGGAGCGTGCTGGCGCGCCTCAAAGAGGATGCGGCCACCCGGCATATCCCCGTGCATATCATCTCCGTGGACGAGGAACGCGAGCGCGGCCTGCGACATGGGGCGATTTCCTTCGTGACCAAGCCGGTGACGAAGGAAGCGTTGGACATGTCCTTCAGTTCCATGCAGGAGTTCAACGCCCGCGGCGTGCGCAGCCTGCTGGTGGTGGAAGACAACGAAGCGCAACGGAACGCGATACTGGAACTGATCGCGGACCCGGACGTGGAGGTGGTGGCGGTGGGCACCGGCGCGGAAGCCCTGGCGCTCCTCCGCAGCCGCGAATTCGACTGCATGGTCATGGATCTGGGGCTGCCGGACATGGATGGATTCGCGATGATAGACGAGATCAAGAAGGACCCGGCGCTCCGGGAGGTGCCGATCGTGGTGTACACGGGAAGGGACCTGACCACCAAGCAGGAATCCCAGCTCCGCGAAGTGGCCCAGACCATCATCATCAAGGATGTCCGTTCGCCGGAACGCTTGCTGGACGAAACGGCGCTATTCCTCCACCGGGTGCAAAGGCAAATGCCCGAACATAAGCGCCGTATGCTGGAACAATTGCACAAGTCCGACGCCTTGCTTTCCGGAAAAACGATCCTGGTGGTGGACGATGACATCCGCAACATCTTCGCGATGACCAGCCTGCTGGAACGCCACGGGATGGAGGTGGTATCGGCCGAGAACGGGCGCGCGGCCATCGAAGTGCTGGAGCAGGGACAGCGCGTGGATGCCGTCCTGATGGACATCATGATGCCGGAAATGGACGGGTATGATACCATGCGCGCCATCCGCCAAATGCAGCAGTTCCAGGCCCTGCCCATCATCGCCCTAACGGCCAAGGCCATGAAGGGCGATAGGGAGAAGTGCATCGAGGCGGGCGCTTCCGACTATATCTCGAAACCGGTGGACACCGATCAATTGCTCTCCCTGCTGCGCGTGTGGGTTTACCGATGAACGGAAAGACCGGGCCGGCGGAAGCGGTGGCAACCCCGGACGGCGGGTACGGCCCGCTTCTGGACGGGATGGCGGAGCGATACGGCTATGACTTCCGGGACTACGCGCGGCCCTTGCTGGCCCGGCGCATACGCGCTTTCATGAAAGCGGAGGCGCTGCCCAGCGTTTCCCTTCTCAAGGATCGCATCCTGGGCGATGCGGCCTGCATGATGCGCTTCATAGGCAACTTGTCGGTGAGCGTACCTTCCATGTTCCGGGATCCGGGATTGTTCGCCGCCATCCGCCGGGAAATCATTCCCGCGCTACGCACTTTTCCGTTCATCCGCATCTGGCAGCCCGGCTGCGCCACCGGCCAGGAGGCTTACTCCCTGGCCATCCTCATGCAGGAGGAAGGCCTGTACGATCGTTGCAGGATATACGCCACCGATATCGACGACTCCGCCTTACGGGCGGCCAAGGAAGGCATCTTCCCGCTCCAAGCCATGCGCCGCTATACGGCCGCTTATTTCGCCGCGGGAGGCACGGGCTCCTTCTCGGATTACTACGTGGCCAAGTACAATAATGCCATCATCAACTCCGGCCTCCGCAGAAATATCGTCTTCGCCAACCACAATCTGGTATCGGACGGATCCTTCAACGAGTTCCAGGTCATCTTGTGCCGGAACGTGCTGAGCTGCTTTGCGGGAAAACTGCAGAAGCGGGTACACGGGCTTTTCCACCAAAGCCTTGCCATGTTCGGCTATCTGGGGCTGGGTCCTAAGGAATCCCTTGCCCAGGGCGGATTTGCGGATGCTTACCGGGAAACCGATGCGGGCCACAATTTATACCGGAAGATCGCATGAGCGATATGAAACCGGCCGGTCTGAACGGAAGCCCTTTGGAAAAACCCAAGACCGCGCCGGTACCTTTGGAGGAGGAGCGGGTCAAGATCCTGATCGTCGACGATATTCCCCATAAGCTGACGGCTTTGGAATCGATCCTGGAAGGGAGCGATATCCTCATCGAAAAAGCCGGTTCCGGATTCGAAGCTTTGCGCCGGGTATTGCGGGAGGACTTCGCGGTAATCCTGCTCGACGTGCTGATGCCGGGACTGGACGGCTACGAAACCGCCCGGCTCATCAGGGATAGGAAACTTTCGGAACATATCCCGATAATCTTCATCACGGCGAACATCGCGAACGAGGAAGCCGCCAGCAAGGGGTACTCATTGGGAGCGGTGGACTATATCAATGCCCCCGTCATCCCGGAAATCCTCAAGGCGAAGGTGGCGGTCTTCGTGGAGCTGTTCCGCACCAACCGCAAAGTAAAGATGCAGGCGAAGGCCATGCAATCGTATACCTTTGAACTCGAGCTCGCCAACCACAAGCTGGAGTCGCGCTCGCAAGAACTCCAGAGAAGCCGCGAGAGCTTCCGGAACATCGTTGAAAAAAACGCCGAAGGCATCGCCGTGGTCGATGGCGGCGGCGTCATCCGGTTCGTGAATCCGGCTTTCGAGCGTATGCTTGGCAATCCCGCGGGCGGCATGGTGGGCGCCAAATTCCCGTTCCACTTGGCCGTCGGGCAAAACCTGGAGGTGGATTATCCCCATTCGGGACCGGGCGCCGTGCCTATCGAAATCTCCCTAATGGATACCCATTGGGAAGGGGATGCCGCCTCTTTAGCCAGCGTCCGCGACATCAGCTTGCGCCGGAGCGCGGAAGAATCCATGCGCGACAGCGACGAGAAGCTCCGCCAGGCCCAGAAGCTGGAATCGATCGGGCGGCTGGCGGGCGGCGTGGCCCATGATTTCAACAATCTCCTGACCGCCATCAACGGTTATACGGACATCGTCCTTTCGTCCATGGGGGAGGATGACGTTTTCCGGAGCCATCTGCAGGAAGTCCGCCGATCCGGAGAGCGGGCCGCCGAGCTCACCCACCAATTATTGGCTTACAGCCGCAAGCAGGTGCTTGTCCCAAAGATGCTGAACCTGAACAGCGTGGTGGAGAACATGACCAACATGCTCCGCCGCCTGATCGGAGATCATGTGGAACTCGTTTCCGATCTGGATCCCCAAATCGGATTGGTCAAGGTGGATCCCGGCCAAGTGGAACAGGTGATCATGAACCTGGTCGTCAATGCCAAGGATGCCATGCCGTCCGGAGGCCGTATTACGGTAGGGACGTCGGCGGAGATGCTGGATTCGAACTCCGAGGGTCTCCGCCCCATCGACAAGGATCTTTCCATCGGCCCCGGCCGGTACGTTCTCCTCACCGTGTCCGACAACGGCACCGGCATGGACGATGCCACCATAGGGCACATCTTCGAGCCGTTTTTCACCACCAAGGAAGTGGGGAAAGGCACCGGACTGGGCTTGTCGATGGTCTATGGCTTCCTGAAACAGAGCGGGGGTAACATCACCGTTACCAGCGCGGCCGGACAAGGATCCACGTTCAGGGTCTACCTGCCCTGGGCGGCCGGAAACGGCGCCGCCTCATGGAAGTCGGGAAACGTGGATGGGGACGCCCAGCCTTCGCAAGGGTCCGAAACCATCCTCCTGGTGGAAGACGAGCAGACGGTCAGGAAATTCCTCTTGAATGTTCTGCAGCGCATCGGCTACAAAGTGATCGAGGCCCAGGACGGCAGGCAGGCGATGGAGTTGGCGCTGGGGTATACCGGAACCATCGATTTGCTCTTGACCGATGTAATGATGTCGAACATGGGGGGGAAGGAGTTGGCCAAGAGGCTGTCCGCGCTGAGGCCGGAAATCAAGATGCTGTTCATGTCCGGATACTCCGAGGAAGGTTCCCCTTTCGCCCCGGACTCGCGGGACGGGATAGACTTCCTGCAAAAGCCTTTCTCCCCTTCCGTCCTGACCCTGAAGGTTCGGGCCACTTTGGATTCGACTCCGGGAGCCAGGGGTAGGGGAGCATAGTCCGGAATACGGGAAGATTGTCCGTATCCGTTAACTCCGGTTCGCAACCTGGAAGGCCGCTCGATTCCAGAAGACGGGACAAAAAAAATCCCCCGGATTACCGGGGGATTTTGGAGCGGGTTAAGAGACTCGAACCCTCGACCTTCTCCTTGCCAAGGACAGACCCAGATTCAAGATCCGAGCTAGAGTAGCCCATTTTTGCTTAAATTTGGAAAAATTTTGCGTTTTCTCATTTTGGATGGAGCCGTTAGATCCCTCGTAATACACACTGATACACCCCAGGTGCGGACACATGTGCGGATGCGGAGCTTGTATTCCGGCTGGAACTGCCTCCGACCAGGCTTATCGTCAATCTGTTCTGACGTCCCTTTGGAATTCTTGACCACGGGAGACCTCGACTTTCGTAACCGTTCCACGGCCCCCTCTTCGATTTATGCCGGCCCCGATTTATCCTGACTTGTTTCTACCGGAGGCAAGCCATGAACGGAATTGCGGAACTAAAACGGGGCGGCATTCCCGAAGGTGTTGAAAATGCGTTGAATGCCTGGCAGACAGAGCGCCAGAGCCTCCGGGTCCAATGTGAGCGATTCAATATTTCCTATTCCATAGCGCGGTATTGGGTCCGCCGCAAAGGGCTTTCAAGGCGTCCTCCCCTGCATGCCAAGGCCAAGAAAGCAAGCGGGCCGGCCGGGTTCCTGCAAGTCCACCTAGCCACTTCCCCGCAGGAAAATGAAAAGGCCCAATTGACCTTTGCGACGGGCCTGGTTCTTTCGGTTTCCGTTGATGCACTACCGGGCCTTTTCCCCAGCCTCAAGCAAGCCGGCCTATGCTGACCCTGCCGCCGTCCGTTCAGGTTTTCCTCAGCCTTGAGCCTACCGATATGCGAAAAGGAATCGACGGGCTTTCCGGCCTCACCCAAAGCCTTCTTGAAAAGGATCCGCTCTCCGGCCATCTGTTCTGCTTTTTCAACAAGCGGGGGGACAAAATCAAGGTCCTCTACTGGGACCGCGGCGGATACTGCTTGTTCCACAAGCGCCTGGAGTCCGGTCGCTTCCATCTCGAAGCGTTTCGGGAGCGGAAAGAGCCGCTGCGTTTTTCCGAGCTCGTGCTCATCCTCGAAGGGCTCGATTTGAAAAACGCGAAACGCCACGCCCGCTTCGCGCTCCCCTGAATAATATTTATCCCACCTCTTTACGGCGCTCGAGGTAACACGTAGATTACCTGAATCGCCATGCATAATGCCACCGCGCTCATCCCGGATAACTATGACGCCCTTAAGGACGCCTACGTGGAGACGGCACAGGAGAATGAGTCGCTCCGCCGCCAGATCGAGTTCTACCGCAAGCATTTCTTCGGCACCAAATCGGAGCGCAGCCACCTGTCTCCGTCGGACCAGACTTCGCTTCTTTTGGGCGCGGAGAGGGCGGAGGCGACCGCTGCAGAAGAGGCCATCGTAGCCTCTCATGGCCGCAAACGGCGGACTCGGAAAGAAGCAAAAGAGGGCCTGCCGCTCGTAACCATCATCCATGATCTTCTGGAAGCGGAAAAGCAGTGCGCCTGCGGCAAGGTCATGGAAACGGTCAAGGAGGAGCGGACGGTCGTGCGGGAATATCAGCCGCCCAAGCTTTTCCTGGAGGAGCATCTCACGCCCTGTTATCAATGCCCCGCATGCCAGAAGACGCCGTGCTCGGCGCCTTCGCCTTCCATGCCCATTGAGAACGGCACCTTGGGGCCGGGTCTGCTCGCCCATATCCTGACGGGCAAGTACGCCGATCACCTGCCGCTCAATCGCTTGGAAAAAATCCTGGGGCGGCATGGCATGGAGATCCCCAAGTCGACCATGGCCAGAGCCATCGGGAGCGTTGCGCAGCTTTTGGAACCGATCGTCGAGATCATCAGAACGCAGATGCTCACGTCCGGGCTCGTCCACATCGACGACACCCCGGTTCAAGTGCTGGATGAAAACAAGAGCGGAGCGAGCCATCGGGGTTACTTCTGGGCCCTATGCAACAAGGAAGCGGCGGTCATCCGCTTCACGAAATCCCGCTCGCATGAAGAACCGGCGAAGTGGCTGTCGGGCTTTCACGGCTATCTCGTCGCCGATGCCTTCGGAGTCAACCAATGGCTGGGCGCTTCGACCGGGACCACGCTTTGCGGGTGTCTGGCGCATGTGCGCCGGAAGTTTTTCGATCTGAAAGACAACGAGCCGTGGGCGGCGGAAATGGTCGCCCGAATCGGCAAGCTGTACGAGGTGGAAAAGGAGGCCAGGGAAGGCGGGCTCTCTCCGCCGCAGCACCTGGCTCTAAGACAGAAGAAAAGCGCGCACGTCTTCGAAGACTTGCGGAGCTTCATCCTGGAGAAGGAGGGACGGGTTCTGCCCAAAAGCAGTCTCGGTCAAGCCTTCTTCTACGCCAAGGAGCGATTGCCGACATGGGTCCACTTCTTATCGGATAGCTCCGTGCCTTTGGATAACAATCTGGCGGAGCGATGCCTGCGCCATGAAGTCATCGGCCGCAAGAACTGGATGTTCGCAGGATCATTTGAAGGGGCACTCAGCGCCGCGACAATCTTCAGCTTGGTGATGACCTGTAAGCTACTGGGAGTGGATCCGTTCGCCTACCTGAAGGATACCCTATCCCGGGTGGCCGACCACTCCATCCACCGACTCGCTGAGCTGACCCCGCGAGCCTTCAAGCTTCGCTCAATACCCGCCTGATCCGATAATCACGATGCGCCCCTTGAACAAGGGTGGGCCGTGGAACGGTTACCGACTTTCTACACTAAATTTAGTGCAGGATGCGTCTCATGTCTCCCTGGCACATACCGTGCGGTCAAAAGGCGCCTTCCACCAGGCCCTTTTCGACAGTGTTTGAGGATTTCTTCGATCAACCGGTTCTCCTTTTTTAGGTTTAGAACCGGTCCGAAAATTCAGCCAAATAAGATCAATTCTTCGGGTTGCACATTTCACGGAGGCTGAGAGCCAGGAATTGCAATTGATTACTCTGGGATTCCGATTTCATGCGTCACCTCAGTGAAAAAACACACCAGATTTCTCACCTCAATTTACGCATTCCCGGCAGGTTTTCCGATCCCAAAAATGCACTTCATGCCTATATCCATTGGATCAAAATACTTTTTTGAGGACCGACTCCTTAGTCTGGTTAGTTTTAAAGGGTGAAGTCTCCATTCTACGTATCACGCTGCCATCCTGATGGCTTGGTATTCTGCCCAGCATGCGTCCCATCGATTTGATTTGATGACGGTGCGGAGGGATAGGATGGTCTGCCCGCCCTCTCGGCTCCATCGCATTCCG
>JANYDA010000020.1 GCA_025360005.1 Fibrobacteria bacterium | reverse complement strand
ATTCCATCCACCGGCTCGCTGAGCTGACGCCCCGAGCCTTCAAGCTTCGCTCAATACCTGCCTGATCCGGTAATCACGATGCCGCCCTTGAACAAGGGTGGGGCGTGGAACGGTTACCGATAACCAGCGCAATACTAAATGATGTGACATGGGATGGTAAAGAGTTTGTAGTGGTTGGAAGAGGCGGCGAAGGGGGTATTGTCCTTCGATCCGAAGATGGCGTAAAATGGATCTCCTGGACACCTCCCGAGATGTCTCAAAGGGTTTTCAAAAGCGTAACCTGGACCGGATCGCAGTTCCTGGCTATAGGAGAGAACACCCGCCTATCTGCCAACCCCACCATCTATACCTCTTCGGATGGCGTCCTTTGGAAAGGACAAAGCAGACCTGGGGATCCGTTGTCGTTGTCTGCCGTGAAATCAATTGGAACACAATTGGTAGCGGTGGGTAGCGGCACGATCTTGACTTCTACAGACGGAGTCTCTTGGATATCGCAATCATTTAGCCCTTACGCTTACTTGAACGATGTCGCCTCGTTCGGGAATCAATTAATAACCGTAGGCTCCACCGGAGCAATCATACAGCAAACTTCCCAGCGATCCTACCTAATGGTGTCAGGCGCGGCAATCCTAACCTCTGCGGACGGCGTTTCTTGGTTAAATCACCCGTTGGAAGGAATACTTGGTGAGCCCACTCGCCTTTCGTCTACGAATACGGATGGGAATGACATTCTCTCCGTGACCTCGACAGGAAAAGCATTAGTCGCTGTCGGTAATCATGGGATTATAATCACCTCTCAAATAGAACCCACATCGATAAAATCTCGCAGCGCACCGGTCAATCCTGAAATGTCATTACGCATCGTTGGAGCCAATCTGGAAGTGGTTTTGCCTTACTCGGGCATCAAAGATGTCAAAGTCGAAATTTACGATTTAAGCGGTCACAAAAAGGGCTTCTTCAAAGAGTCTAATTCCAAAAACCGTGTTTCTTTTTCCTTACAGGGATTCGAACGCGGTGTTTATGTTTTAAAATCCGAGTACGCCGGCAAACGTACCGTTCGTGAGTTTACCCTTGTTCGCTAAACTGATTTGATCAAAGTAAAAGATCCTATTCCTTTGCATAGGTTTTCTTTAGCAATTCTACCCGAGGATTAAAGATGAAAAAAACTGGAGTTGTCCTCACCACTTTTTTTTCGCTTACCCTGTCCTCCAGATCCGCCACCTTGGATTGGACCATCCGAAATCCTGCCCCAAGCTTGAAGCCTCTGACTTCCGCCACCTGGATCGGAGACCATTTGGTGGCCAACTTCAGCGAGTCTTATTTCTCGACTCAAAACGGCACCACTTGGTCCGCGCTCACCGGAAATCCCGTCGTAACGGATTCGCTTTACTCGGTAGTAAAAACCGACAGCCAATTTCTGGCCTTGGGTGGAGGAACCCGGGTTCTGATTTCCTCCGATAGTTCACATTGGACTCTAATCCGCTCCGGTCCGGGAAGCGCTTTGCGTTCCTTGGCTTGGACCGGCACTCAGCTCGTGGCTGTCGGTGATGCGGGAACCGTCCTGACCTCGCCTGATGGGGGTGCGTGGGCGATTAGAACGACCGGTAACAGCAACAATCTGGTATTCGTGAAATGGACCGGCAGCCAAATAGTCGTTGTCGATGCTCAGGCAACCCTGTTGACCTCCCCGGATGGTTTGGCTTGGAATCAATTGGGCTCATCCATTCCGTGTCAAGTCACCTCGGTAACCTGGACGGAAAATCAATTGGTCGCATCTTGCGCGGAGGGACGCATTCTTACCACCTCGGATTTCAAATCCTGGACCGAACATTCCTTGAGTGTTACGGGTGCGTTGACAAAATTTTCCTGGGCCGGAACCCAATTCCTCGCCATAGTCCGCGATACCTTAGTGACCTCGCCTGACGGGGTTACGTGGACGAAAAGAAATCCGGGGCTTCAAGGCCTTTCCGATTTCAGTTGGCGCGATGGCCATTTTGTGCTGATAGGCGCGAACGGTGAGATCGGAATCTCTACCGATGGCGCGGACTGGTCGGTTTGGAATAAATGGCTGACCCGGGAGAACCTTAATTCCGTAACCTGGACGGGAAATCAATTCGTGGCTGTCAGCGGAAAAGGCACCATTCTCACCTCCGAGGATGGAGAAACCTGGGAGCAGAGGTATTTCGATAGCACGATAACATTAAATTCAGTGACGTGGGCTGGTACCCAATTAATTGCGGCAGGTTCCTTCTTTTATTTTGACACTTCCGGTAATGCCGTTGGGGGCACTGTCATTATGACCTCCCCTGATGGGATTCTCTGGAAGGTTCGTCATCCTGATTTGTTCTACCCTGCAGAGGTAAAGTGGGATGGCAAACAAATTATCGCAGTTGGCGGAAATTATGGAACTTCGCTTGAGGGAATAGCTTGGTATGCCAGAGACATTGGGCAGGTCGTTCGACCTGGTCACGGGTACACTCTTCACTCGGTGGCTTGGTCAGGAAGTACCTACGTCGTAATTGGATGGAATGGTGATGGTTCGGGTACTGCAGCAATATTTACCTCCGACAATGGCGGGGACACCTGGGCCAGAAACGAAACCGACGCCCGCGCGGTAATACGCCACAGCTTGATCTGGGCGGGATCCCAATTCGTTCTGGCCGGGGCGGAATTCGTTTACACATCTCCAGATGGCTACACTTGGTCGAAACAGCCAGCATCACCAAGCTATTTGAGTTCCGTTATTTGGTCTGGCGATGAATTAATAGCAGTAGGAGGTAGCGGGGATGTTTTCCATTCGCCCAATGGGGTCGATTGGTCAAACGGCCGTTCCGATACCCACTCCTCCTCGGAACCCACTCTATTGTCCGTAGCCTCGGCGGAAACCCGCTATGTGGCGGTAGGAGAGCGAGGGGCAATACTCACGGCATCGCATGAGCCCACTGTATCGGTCGAAAAGCGAATTTCCCAACAGGGAAAACTGTCCGCCCGCATTTCTGATAATCGGTTATTTTTAAAACTGGATGCCCATTTCCAGGGCGCGGTTCATGTTACGCTTTACTCACTTGCGGGAAAGCGGATCACGGTGATGACCGCTGAGGCCTCCAAAGGCGAATTTTCCGTTCCTTGTCCAACCCTTGAAGGTGGGCTATACCTGGTCGAGGTTAAGACACCGAATTCCAAGCTCATTCGCACCCTTTCACTTGTCCGATAATAAGGTATGCAATGAAACCCGTTATCCTCCTCATCCCAATATCGCTTCTCTCCCTGATCATCGGCTGCCGGGACCGGGTGACAAACAGCGACCCGATTGAAGGCGCCAGTAAAGGCACGATTGCCGGACGCGTACTCGATACTCAAGGCAACGGGGTAGCCAACGCCAGAGTTCATGTATTGACGGTGAACTTTAATCCGGGACCGGGACGTTCCGGGTCCAGCGATAGCGAGACCATCGTATTGACCGGAGCGGACGGGAACTTCCTGACCGCTACCGGACGGTGTTTACACCCTCCTGGAAAACAAGGATAACAAGCTCGCATTCCGCGATTCCGTATTGGTGAAGGGCGATTCCGGAATAAAGGTGCCCAATGACGTTCTCAAGTCCGCAGGCTCGGTAACAGGCGTGGTACGGCTTCGGCCCGGGCACGACAGCCGGACCGTATTCATTATCCTTTTGGGAACCACCACCTTTTCGATTCCTACGGATTCGATCGGAAATTTCACCCTGGAAAACCTTGCCGAAGGCGAGTATCGGCTGCGGGTGCTTAGTACGCTGGATACATATAAGCCCCTGGATACCGTCCTCTCGATCCAATCAGGCGTACAGAGCAGACTACGGGATACCTTGCGCTTGATCTACAAGGCTCCGGCAGGTGAACTTCCGGAAATAGATGAAGTGAACTTGGAATACGATACCACAAAGATTTCCGCACGGTTGACCTGGAAAAAACAGGATGCCGCTCTTGCCAGCGCCTATTTCGTGTACAGGAAGCACGAAGATTCGGCCTTTGTCCGGATAAGCGATGCGCCGGTCAAGGATACCGTTTTCATCGATGATTGGAGGTCCGGAATCCAGCCGAACGAAAAGTATGCGTATTCCGTAACCGTGCTCGATGCTAAAGGCAACGAAGGGAAAAAAGGCCTTGCGGTGACGCTCAAGGCCGCCGTTCGCTATACAATTGATACCGCGATCTCAAATAGCGCTTGCTCAAGTGGCGAATGCAAATACGACGTCGATTCCATTGGGAACATTTACCTTGCGGAATCTGATGGGACCATCGTTCGGTACGGACATCAAGGAACCATTTCGAGGTGGTCTTACCCCGAAGGGGGTTCGATGCTTTTCCTGCGGGCGTTGGTAGCCGAACCTTCCGGTTCGAATATCTACGTTTTGGATCTGAAACCATTACGTGTCTGGGAACTTGATTCGTCCGGAAACAAAAAGTGGACGAGCAACACTCTGTCCTCGGATGGGGGCCTAAACTTTTCCTTCGAGCAATCGGGCGATACTCTACTAGTTTGGGAAATCGACAGCCGAGTTATGGTTTACTTGGATAAAAATGGAAATATACTCAAGCAGGAAACTTCGTTTGGAGTTGGAACCGCTCTATTCTCGACGGAAACCGGATTTTACTCCCCTAGGGAAAATGGCGTGACCCTATTGGATCAGTCAGGTCACTTAATATTTGATTGGGCTCTGGATAATCAAGCTTATCCCCAGGGTCTTACCCGGGACCCAGCAGGGAGATGGTATGTCTGCGAAGGAGCAACGCCCGCCGTAGATGTCTTTTCACCGGAATACGTATTGATAGGCTCCATTCCGGGGACTGGATATGGAGCATTGAAGTATCGTAGCGGTGCGCTTTATCTTCAACACCACATGGATACAAAAACTCTGAAGATCAATGTCGGTTTTTGAGCACACCGTGCAGCAGCTGTTACGAAAATTTCCACGTAAAGATGATGACCGAGCCACATTACTGCAGAGATGCAGCGGAATCCGGTTTGAGTTATGTTTGGAAATACAACAAATATTACTGGGGAACGATACATGAAGCGCTTCGTTCGCCTCGTATTTCCTGCGATTTTCCTGGCGACCCTATCCGACCTAAATGGGAATGAATGGACAAGTCGAACGGCCGCGCAATCACAGCCTAAAGATATTGATGTAACCCCATGAAACGCCTATTCCCAATTTTATTTCTGGAGCTAATCCGGTTCTCTTTTGGCGTGACAGTATTGGATCTGGGCCATACGTCTCCTATCTGGTACGTCAAAAAATCGGGGGATAAACTCGTAACCATGGATTATTCCTATGCATGGAGGTTATGGGAAACAGGTTCCAAAAAAGTACTGCTTAGCGGGAAAGGAACCGCGGTGGATTTCGAAGGAAATACAATCCTGTCCTCGATCGGCACGGAGTTGAAAGTCTACGATTCGGATACACAAAAAAAGCTTCCTCCTGGACCGGATCCTTCATCGAGTCTGGATTGTCCCTGGACGGTCAATACTATTGGATCACCACCACAACCGGATTTTTATTTTTTTCAAAACAAGGTGTGAAAATATTCAAAAGGAACGGCGATTACTCCAAGGCTGAGGTGGTTGCCGACTCCGGAGGTGTTCATATCGTACGGTTGGATGTGGATACGTTGGAAACCGTGAGCCCCGTTGATGGGAGCAAAACCGGTATTGGATATTCAGGAACATTTTATTGCTGGTTCGACGACAAGAAAAAATTCATTACTACGGAAGGGCTCATTGCCCGGATCTATTCCGTAAGCGGATCGCGGGTCGGCATTTTCAAATTCCGAGCCGAGGATGAGTTGGGCGGCTCCGGCGATTGGTTCTGGACGAATTCGATCCATAGCCCGGATTACGCAATCAGCATTTACAAAATAGGGGGAGATCCCGGACCCATCAAAACCCTCCCTAATACTTCCGCGGTGAGTGCCGCGGCTTCCGGGAAATACCTTGTCGCTGGTAATGAGGTTATCAATCTGCAATCCGACTCAATGGTATCTCGGCCGTGGATTGGGCCAGGTGTCTCCAAACTATTAAAGTATGGCCTGCCTTCGTATGGATGGTCTGGACCTTTCGGATATTTTGCGAACTTTTTTATCGACGATTCCGGCAGTTGGATCGCAGGAACGGATAGGGGCGCCCTGGTGAACGGCGACCTCCAGGTTTCGGGCGGGAAAGAGGAGGCGTTCGCCCTCGGATCGGTGAACTCCATGGCGTCCTCTCCTTCAGGTGAATTTGCCGTTTCAAGTCCATTGGGGAAAATCCTGGTCTATAAACGTGTCGGCGATTCGGCTCAACTCGAAAGGGAACTGGAGCGCTCCTCCAACTCCATGAAAATAAGCAAGGATGGTAAAATCTTGGCCTTTGTCTCCCGACCCGTTGCGGGCGATACTTCGGACACGCTTTTCTTGTACTCGATAGAGCAAGATCGGTATTTGAAAACGTTGACCTTTCCAGGCAGCTATGCAACGCTGTTCAATTTTAACCTGTCGGATGACGGGCATACGGTGTCAATGGTATCCGGAACGTATGTCGGGTTGTGGTACTTGACCTCGAGAATCTTGACGGACACGGGAAATACCGATGAATTCCATTCTGCTGTAACAGGTGTGGCCCCTCGAGACATAGAGACCTCCGCGTCCTGGGCTCCGATCCTTTCCCATGATGGAAAGTCCTTTATTATTGTGAGCGCGGACGGCAAACTCACAAAGATATACGACAACGGCAAATTGGCGGATGCAGTCATCGGATATGGAGTCGGATGGCTCTCAGATAGTTTGTTGGCGACCATCAGCAACACCGATCTCATGATTTACGACATTACCGGGAAATTATTGAAAACAACTCCCGTTCCAAGCAATTATTCCGGTTTTCCCGGTGAAACCGTGCTTTTGTCCGACTCCACCCTTTTCAGCCCGCGCAATAATTCCGTTTATGATTTCAATGCCGGGAAAACCCTCTTTACACTGAAGACTCCCGAGTACTTTGTCTCCATGATTGTGGGCTCCGATCGTGTCGCGTTCATCGATGAAGCCCGGCTGCAAATTGGGGCTTGGCCGCAGAATTCCGTCTCGATAAAAATGGAGCAAAGGATACGTGAGCAGGTAAAGTCCCCGGTGATTCACATCGGCTTGGACAGGCAAACCGCCCAGTTCATTCTCGATTTGGGTGGCTCAGGACGGTATTCCTTGTATGTCTACAACTTGGATGGGAAGATGCTATGGTCATTCAGCGATAGGAATCTAGATGCCGGAAAACATCTTCTTTCCTGGAAAACCGGAAGCGTCACAAATGATATCGCGGGACAACCCCTCTTCTTTAAATGCGATTTTTCGACGGGAAGGATAACCGGAAAGCTCTGATTGAAGCTGGTACTTTCCTAGTTTACCAAGTCACCACATCGCCCGCAAACCCGCGGACAGCTCATTAGCCTTAGCGTCCCCGAAATCCATCGCCCATCCCAAATCCACAGATAGGAATTGGCGGTAGGATACGGCCAATTCCTGTGCCCAAACCCGCCGGGAGGCCACGGGCCCGCTCAGCCAGCTTTTAGTAACCCCATCCACCGCATCATCGTGGATGACTCCCAAGGTGCCCTGGCGACCCAGACCCTTATCGCTGAAGTCCAGCCGTTCCTTCACTTGCGCCCACTTCACCGGCCGATAGGACAGTTGGGCGTCCCACGTGCGCGAATCCGGCCCCAACCTGCTGGCGCTGGGCACGTTGAAATGCTTAAAGCTCGTCTGGGCCTGGCGGCCATTGTAGGTCCAAGGTTCCACATGGCCGTATTCCACCACGAGGTCCGCATCCAGCCGGGGTAACGGGGAGGTGACCTGGAATCCTGCGAGCCCCGCCCAACGGTTTTCCCAGAAGTCGTTGAAAAATGAGGTCGGCCCTAAAAGGTCATCAATGAAGAGTTCTCCCCAGACTGACAGGTTGCGAACGCCTGCATAGAGGAAATCGAAGCCCATGGCGGAATTGTCGGGGCCGCCCATATCCGATTCGGTGAAGGTAAGGGGGGCGAGCGGAAGGGCGTAGCGCCAATCCGGATCCCGGTCCTGGTAGATGACGATGTCCTGGAAGGCTAGGCTCAGAGAATTGCCGGGCTTGAACTCGAAGCGGTGCAGGTTGGCGTATTTCTGGATGTCGTGCCGGGTATCGGTCATCCGCAACAGGTAGTCGTCCAGGGAAAGCCAGGGGGCGAATTCAACGCGCGCCTCCATGAGCCAATAAGGCGGCGTATCCCGCGTGGCCATCAAGGAGGTGAAATACCCCGGACCCGTGTGGACCCGGTCGCGGCCGGCTTTCAGCGTGATGCCCCAAGGCAGATCCGCCTGCACGTAACATTCAAAGCGGTTGAACGTCCTGTCCGACAGCAAGCTGTCGCCGGCGCCTTTTTCCACCGAATAGGTTTCCCCTTGTTCAGGGCTGAACTGATGGGTGAACTGGGCCTTGTCCGTGTACTCCGTATAAACCATGCCTCGGCTATAGAAAGAAAGGTGGGGGGCGAGTTGGCCGTACAGGGTCCCGCCCACCCCAGCCAACATGGCTGCATCGTTGGAATCCGTATGGGTTTCGCCATGCCATGCCAGGTTCAAGGCAGGGGAAACGTAGAGCGAATGACGACTGGCGGTATCGGCCCAGTGGATCCATTCGCGCCGAAAGCCCGGCAGGGAAAGGGTTAAGGCGGCGGAATCCGCGGGGGTGACCCGTTTGTCGGCCAGGTAGCGCTCCACGGCCCATTCGCTTTGGGGAAAAGCCTGGCCCGGTAACAGGAGGCCGGAACGGGTCTGGATGCGACGCAGGGTCTGGAAAGCCGGGCTGTCGGCGGGGATGTCCAAATCAGGTTTGCCCTGGCCATAGGAAGAGGACACGGCTAGGAAAAAAGCGATGGCTGCGATCAGAGGTACGAGGCTTGCGTTTCGGATTACGGGAGAGTCTCGCAGCGCCATGGGATAGAATGAGGGGCGGGTACACGCCCCTCCCGGGGTCAGGCGAAGGCCTTGAGGTCGGCCTTCATCATGATTTCCACCAGCTCCTCGAATTTCACCTTGGGCTCCCAGCCCAGCTTTTTCTTTGCCTTGGTGGGATCACCGAGCAATTGCTCCACTTCGGAGGGGCGGAAGAATTTCGGATCCACCTCGACGATGACCTTGCCGGATTTCCGATCCCGGCCGACTTCCTTAACGCCTTCGCCTTCCCAGGCGATCTCATATCCCGCATAGGGGGCGGCTTTTTCGATGAACTCCCGAATTGTGTGCATTTCCCCCGTCGCGGCTACATAATCATCCGGCTCCGGCTGCTGGAGCATTATCCACATCATCTCCACGTAGTCCTTGGCATAACCCCAATCGCGCTGGGAGTCTAGGTTACCCATGCGAACGGTTTGCTGCAGGCCAGCTTTGATCTTGGCCAGAGAAAGGGTGACTTTGCGGGTCACGAAATTCTCCCCGCGGCGGGGCGATTCATGGTTGAACAGGATGCCGTTGCTGGCATGCATGTTATAGGATTCCCGGTAATTCTTGACGATCCAGTATGCGTAAAGCTTGGCCACCCCGTACGGCGAACGGGGGTAGAAGGGTGTTTTCTCCGATTGCGGCACTTCCATCACTTTTCCGAAAAGCTCGGAAGTGGAAGCCTGGTAGATGCGGCTGGGCAATTTGTTGCTGCGCACTGCTTCCATTAAACGCAGGACTCCGGTGGCATCGACATCGGCGGTGAACTCGGGGGAGTCGAAAGAAACCTGCACATGGCTTTGGGCCGCCAGGTTGTACACTTCATCGGGACGCGTGGCGGCGATGATGCGATTCAGGCTGCTGGAATCGCCCATATCCCCGTAATGGAGATCATATACCAAGCCTGAATTCCGGGCTTTGTTACGGGCCTCCTCGATTCTATCCCGGTTGAACAGCGAGGTCCGGCGGATGATGCCATGGACGTCATAGCCTTTTTGCAGAAGGAATTCCGCCAGGTAGGATCCATCTTGTCCTGTAATGCCGGTGACCAATGCCACTTTCTTAGCCATGCTTCACTTTCCTTGTTGCCTCCCAAACCGCCGATTGCCAATGGCTGTTTGGGAGACTTTAATCGGATCGCCGTTCCCGGCGATAGGGTATTTATTTGCACGGGTAAAGGTAGAAAAAAACCGAAAATCAAGCTCCCGGAACCCCTTCCGCGGAAACCGCATTAACGGTCCATCGCCGCTCCCAAAAGGTTCCGATCGCGCGCCGGCGCTACCCATCGCCACATCCCACCATGAGGAGCGTTTTTGAATGGTGCGGATTCGGGTTTGGGAATCGAACGCGTTTCCTTGGCTTGGCCGCGGGGGGACGAAAAGACGCCCGTCGGATGGGATCCTTCCCGGAAGCGCATCTCCAGTCCCGACCCGGCGATGATGTCCAGGGCCTCGCTGGGCCATTGTCCATCGGAAACCACATGGTTGGGGTCCACCTGGCAATCAACTCCGACCATCACGGCGGTGCGCGTATCGGAATAATTCCCGACAATGGTATTGCCGTTCATATCGCCGTTCGACATGAAAATCCACTGGTTTGCACCTTGAACGACATTACTGTCCATCCGCAGATAGCTCGATCCCTGATCTGGATATAGGCCGCCGTATTCGTGCGCTTGATCACGAACGTCATTGTGGTGGATGCGTGTGCCCGGTTGTGCACCCAAGGTGTAGACCCCCCCTCCGTTCACCAGCGCGTTCATGTGGTTGTGGCTATGGTTGAAAGCTACCTCGTTGTTCTTCATGATCGAAGCGCGCCCCCAACCCCATCCCACGGAGATCCCCGTGTAAGGCACCTCGCTGATTTCATTGTTGAGAATGCGCGTTTCCGCGACATATCCCACGAATATGCCGCTGGCGCCATGGTAATCCTGGCCGATGCGGGGAACGGAATTATTGTCGACCGTGACGTCCTCCACCCTTTCCCGCCTGTCGTCCGGGTTTGCCGTGATGTTCCCGATATGCAGTCCGTTCCCGGAAATATCCGCCATCGTATTCCCGGAAATCCGGGCGTGGCGAGACCCGGCTTCCAGTGCGGGACCGTTGCCTCCCAGGGATCGGAATGCATTTCTCTCCACAACCAGGCTGTCGGTGAACCAAAACGCCACCGAGGAAGGAATCTTGTTCCCGCCGTATTCGTCATCGCCGTACTGATAGGTGCTTTGCAGATCCGGGTAGCCTTCGGGGGAGCTTGGCTGCATCCATTTGACTGCGGGCCCGGGTGGCGCAGACCTCGTTGATGTAAATCTGTCGCGTGCGGAGGCCCATGGGAACCCGGGCGTACCAGATATTCTTGTCCGCGTCGAATAGTTTCCAACCCGTCACCTGCCGGCCTCCGCTGAGGATCGAGATCTGCCCCGGAGTCGCGTGGTAAACCATATGCACCCCGGGACCCCCGCGTCACGAGCATCCAGGGTAAATGAAGCCTTCAATGCATAAGCGCCCCCGCCCAATTGCACAATCATGTCACCCATCGCTGCGGGAAGCAATGCCCTGGCCCGCTCTCGGGCCTGCAACAAGCCGCATGGATCGACGGCAGAACAAGCTGCGGTTAACCGCGCCTGGGGCGATACCTACAGTCCCCCTGCCCAGACAGGTAAACAAAGAAGGATCGGCAGGAAAAGCAGCAGGGATTTTGGCAATGTAAGCCACAAGGCGGCGGACGCGCGTAGGGGATTAGCCGCACCGCGCATTCTTTCGTGAAGCGGCAAAACTACCCCCTTCTTGCTAAATTCCGGGACATGAAGATACGCGTAGGAATTATCGGCTTGGGTACGGTGGGATCCGGAGTCTTACAGTTGATGGAAAAGCATCGGGAGTTTTTCTTTCGCGATCTGGGCTTCGATTTCGAAATCACAGTTTTGTGCTCCCGTTCGCGTACGCGCCTTGATCACGCCAAGACAGGAAAAGCCGCAGCGGGGAACCCGGCCTTAACTCCGGCATTCTTGACGCAATCCCCCCTGGAGCTGGTTTCCCGTCCGGACGTGGATGTGGTGCTGGAAGTGGCGGGCGGCGAGGACGCCCCCAAAGCATGGATAGAATCCGCCTTCAAGCATAAAAAACACGTTATCACCGCCAACAAAGCCCTGCTCGCCAAACACGGCAAGGATCTGTTCCCGCTCGCCCAGAAGAGCGGTTGCTTCCTCCTGTTCGAGGCCGCTGTGGGCGGCGGTATCCCCATCATCCGTACCCTGCAGGAATCCTTCATCGCCAATGATATCCACGGCCTGGCCTGCATCATCAACGGCACCTGCAACTACATCCTTTCGGAGATGACGGGCAAAAAACTCTCTTTCGAGAGAGCACTCAAGGCCGCGCAGGAGTTGGGCTATGCGGAAGCGGATCCTTCCTTCGACATCGAAGGCACGGACTCGGCGCATAAGGTGGCGCTTTTGGCCTCCCTGTGCTACGGCAAATACGTCGACTACGCGAGCATGAGCGTGGAAGGCATCACCACCATCTCCGCCATCGACATCCAGATGGCCGAAGAGATGGGCTTCGCCATCAAACTGCTGGGCATCGTCTCTCAGGACAAGACCGGGAATATCCAGGCCAATGTGTACCCTGCCTTGCTCGAAAAGAAGCATCAGTTGGCTACGGTGGACGGCGTCCTCAACGCCGTGTTCGTGAAGACCTCTTCGGTGGGGCCCATCCTCCTGACCGGGGCGGGCGCGGGCAAACTGCCTACCGCCAGCTCCGTCATCGCCGACCTGGTTTCCCTGGCGCGCCAGTTGGCAACGGGGCATCCCATCGCCCAGGGCATGGGGTTCTTCTCCGCGGACAACCGCGCCGAACTCCTGCCCATCGGCGAATTGGAAACCGAATTCTACCTGCGGCTCACCGCCGTGGACCAACCGGGCGTGCTAGCCAAGGTCACGGCCATCCTAGGAGAAGAGGGTATCTCCATCCGCGCGCTGATGCAAAAGCCGGAGCATGACCCCGAGCATGTGCCGGTCATCTTCCTGACCCACGCGACCAGGAACGCCAAGGTCAGCAAAGCGCTCAAGCGAATCGATGCGCTGGATATCATTCAGGCGCCCACCCAGGTTTTGCGCTTCTATCGGTAGAGGGATTGGGAATAGCCCCGGTACGGCTTACCTGCCGGAGCCATTGAGTGTCACGGCCATGTAAAGGTTTCGCACCGATTGTTAATTGGGCTCGGAGGATTCATTTCGGGAACTTCCCGCCCGGTCGGGAGGCATCCGATCCCATATCCCGGCCTTCCCTTTTCCTTGTAATTTAACCCGGAACCGCAACTCGCCGGAAACCCCATGCTCGCCAGAAAATTCGAGAAATACCTCATTTTCTTTTCCGACGCGGTATCGATCAACCTTTCTTTCGCGTTCATCTTTTGGATGCGTTACAAAAGCAATCTCTTTCCGGACTCCTTCGATCCCGGCCGCGACTTCGCCCATTTCACCCGTGTTACCTTCATCCTTTCGCTCATCTGGATCGCCTACTTCTTCATCAGCGGCCTGTACCGCGATTGGTACCTGCAATCGCGGGCGGTGCAGTTGCTGGTGGTGTCCAAGGAGATCACCACCGGCTGCCTGATCATATTCGCCGTGACCACCGGCTCGGACATCCTGGAGCAGATTTACGATCACCGCCTGAGCCACGTATTCACCTGGTCGCGCGCCGCCTCCTTCGGTTCCTATTGGGGCACTTTTCTCATCTCCGTCAACGGCTTCCGCATGTTGGCCCAGGGTCTGGTGCGGCGCTTGCTGCGCAAAGGCATCGGGCTCGATCGCGTCCTGATCCTGGGCGCCACCGAAGCCGGCGGCCAACTGCAACGCCAATTGCGGGAGGTGCCGGAAATGGGCTGGCAGTTGTTCGGCTACGTGGATGAGAACGCTTCGCTCAAGGGCAAGGAGTTCCAGGGCGTGCCCGTGCTCGGCAAGTACGCGGACCTGCCGGAAATAATCCCCAAGCACCGCATCGGCGGCATCATCATCAGCCACGATTCCGCGTCCCATAACGAGATCATCCGCGTGCTCTCCCACGTGGCCGAATTCCCGCTCTCCATCTTCATCGTACCGGATCTCTACGACGTGGCCAGCGGCCATTTCAAAACCAGCGCCGTGCACGGCATCACCCTCAAAGTGCTTTTCCCCGAGCACATGCCCGCCTGGGAAGCCAAGATCAAGCGCCTGATGGACATCACCCTTTCCGCCGCGGTGTTGGTACTCGCCTTCCCGCTGATGCTGCTCACCGCCTTGTGGATCAAGCTGGATTCGCCCGGGCCCGTCTTCTACAGCCAGGAACGCATCGGCCTGTACGGCAAGCGCATCCGGGTCCACAAATTCCGCACCATGCGCACGGACGCGGAAAAGCAGGGTCCGCAATGGGCCACCCAGGGTGACTCGCGCGTTACCCGGCTGGGCCGCTTCCTGCGCCGCAGCCGCATCGACGAGCTGCCCCAGCTGTGGTGCATCCTGATCGGGGACATGAGCCTGGTGGGCCCGCGCCCGGAACGCCAGCATTTCATCAACCAGCTCAAGCACGAGGTGCCCCTCTACCTGCGCCGCCTCAAGATGAAACCCGGCCTCACCGGCTGGGCCCAGGTGAAGCATCGCTACGATACCAACATCGACGACGTGAAGACCAAGGTGCTTTTCGATCTGTGGTACTTCGAGAACATGTCCATCTCCTTGGACCTCTTGATCCTGGTGCGGACGGTGTGGGTGGTCATCACCGGCCACGGCGCGCGGTAGTTCGGCCCTGGAGCGAGTGCGGACTGCGGGTCGCTAAGAGCGGGTCGCGGGGGGTTGGGCGGATCCAGGGGTCGGGGGACCGCGACGGGGTTGGGACTAAGCTTCGGAAAACCGCGCGGGGGTGGGACACGGGAAGGGAAGAGGGGAATTGAGGTTGAGCGCGTGGGCGGCGGGCGTGTGGGGTGAGGTTGTGGAAACTGACCGCTAAACCGCAACGTTGGCGCGATACCAATCCATGGCCGCATCCAATCCTTGCGACACCGTATGCGTTGGTTGGTAACCCAGGAGTTTCCTCGCTTGGGAAATATCCGCCAGCGAATGCATGATATCGCCTTCGCGATAGGGGCCGTATTCGGGACGGACATCCTTGAGATGCGGGAAATGCGGGAGCAAGCGGATCCGCAGATGCTCGAACAGTTGGTTGAGGTCGATGCGATCGTTGAGCGCCACGTTGAAGGCGTGCCCGGCAGCCTCCGGCGCGGTGGCGGCCAATAGGTTCGCTTGCACCACGTTCTCCACGTAGCAGAAGTCGCGGCTGATTTCACCCTGGCCGTTCACGCGCACGGGTTGGCCTTTGATGAGGGCGGCGGTCCACTTGGGAATCACGGCGGCATACTGCCCTTCCGGATCCTGGCGCGCGCCGAAGACGTTGAAGTAACGCAGGCCGGCGCTTTCCAGCCCGTAGGTGCGCATGAAGATGCCGGCGTAGAGTTCGTTGATCCATTTGGTGAGCGCGTACGGAGAGAGCGGCTTGCCCACGCGATCCTCGCGCTTGGGGAGGTTCGGCTCGTCCCCGTAGACGGAGCTGCTGGAAGCATAGACCACGCGCTTGACCCTGGCGTCGCGCGCGGCGATGAGGATGTTGAGAGTTCCATCCACGTTGACCGCGTGGGTGGTGTGCGGATCGGCGATGGAGCGAGGGACGGAGCCCAGCGCGGCCTGGTGGAGCACGTAGCGGGCGACGGCGACGGCCCGGCGGCAGGCTTCCGCGTCGCGGATATCGCCCTCGACGAATCGAAAGCGCGCCCATGCGGCTTCTCCGACAAGCTTGCGCACGTCTTCCAGGTTGCGGCGATGGCCGGTGGCGAAGTTATCGAAGCCGGTGACGGTTTGGCCCAGGCGCAGGAGGTGTTCCAGGAGATGGGATCCGATGAAACCGGCCGCGCCGGTGACGGCCCATGACTGGGGTTCTCGGACCAAGGATTCCTTCAAGTTCGAAAATGCGCTGGCCATCGTTCCCCCATGCTTATCCTTATGCCTTCCCGCCGGCGGCGCCCCGCAAACATAGCATTCCTGGGCCCGCCGATGCGGCCGGACCGGGATTGGGGGGATACGCGACAATGACCGCGGCGCGATTCAGCGCAGTCCGGACTCCCCGAAAATCCTGCGGAAGATTTCCTCCGGACGGCCCTCCGGGTAGCGAAGCTCCACGCGTTCCCGCAAAGCGCGCGTATGCGTCGGCGCGTACTCGCGGGCGGCGGCGGCCTCCCGCAATGGATCGCTTCCCGTGGGCGGTAAACCGGGGCCCGCGGCCAGGATGAGCAATCCCAGTTTCCGCAGCTTCACCTGGATGTCCATGCCGCGGCGGACAAGCGGAGGTTGCGCGCCATCCCAAGCGGGGAGCGAAATAGATGGAGGCGCGGCCGGATCCGGATCCGGCCAGTCCATTACCGGCCAGCCTTGTTGCGCGGCCAAGCGGCGCAGCTTGGGCGTGGGCCGCGTGCAGATGGGGAACTCGGAAAAGGCGAGCAGGAAGCGATCGTGCTGATGATCGGAATAGGCGAACGACAACGGTCCCGCCTGCGCGTAGCCGAGCGCTTGCAGACGCGCGATCTTGTTCTCGCCGCGCAGGTTGCCATCCCGGTAGCGCGGAATGCCGAAGCCGCCGCGCGGCCAGATCATTTCCGAACCCTGGATATCCGCCATGGGAAGGAAAGTTTTCAGGTGGCGCAAATAGAAGGTGGCGCTGGCCGAAACCAGGACCACCTTATGGCCCAGCAGGTGATGGGTCCACAGGCGCTGCAGAACGGGGATATGCATGCGACGGGATAGGTCCTGATGCACGAAATCGGCGGCCATGCGGTCCAACGCCTCCGGATCCTCCAGGCCCATGGGCATCAGGAAAATCCGCTTGAGGGTATGGCTGTCGATGAGCCGCAATGCGAACAGGATGAGGCCGGTCCAATTGGCCAACTGGAAAACACGCCGCAGCGGACGACGGCGATAGTAGTAGCGCAACCAGAACAGGATGCTGTCCCCGCGCAACAGCGTGTCGTCGAAATCGAAAAATGCATGGACCTGGGACACGCGGCAAAAATAGAATATTAAGGGATCGGCGCAAAAAATCTACTTTGTCGCGGGGGATAGCATCATCTTCGCGGGGACCTGGAGCCCTTGATTCTTATGGGCGGAAAAAACATCCCAGCCAACCTGGAAAGCCTTTCGGCCGGGCTCGACAAGACTCTTGCCGAATCCGAAATCGTCGCTACGCTGAGACTGCTGCTGAAAACGGATCAGCGCCTCCAGGGCGGTCGGCCGCTTAATCCGGCCGAACTCCAGCGCCTGGAAAGCCAAGGCAATCTCTGCGCGGACTGGTCCCGCGTGCGCCTGGCTAATTCGGCGCCGGCGTCGGCGCGCGACGGCAAAGACGACGGTGGCTTAAGCGCCATCCGCAACAATCGCTTTTCCGGAGACATCCTCATAGAAGGCTTCCACGGCGCTTGCACGGATTCGCAAGGCCGCAGCTGGCCCGCCGGCATGTGGGATTGCGACGCGGCCGACGCCATTATCGGCAACGCCTGCCTGCGCCGAATCGCGCGCCTGCAACGCCAGGTGATATCGGACGGCGCCGTGCTGGTAGGACTGGGCGAACTGGACTGCCCGGCGCCCACCCTGTTCGGCCTGGGATCCGCCATCCATCCCGGTACGGAAGCGGGTTCGCGCAGCGTCTGGATCCTGGACCCGCTCACCCTGGACGATTGCATGGACGCGCTCTCGCTCACCACGGCCGCGCAGAAAAACTTCCGGGAAAAACTCGCCGCCGCGCTCACGCCGCTCACCTCCCGCTTCGGATACGTGGGCCAGGGCGCGACCATCCTGCACACGCGCCGCGTCGTCAGCGCCTATATCGCGCCCGGCACCGCCGTCATCGGCGCTTCCCTCATCCGTGAAAGCGCCCTCCTATCCGCGCCCGACGAACGTTGCATCATAGGCGATGACGGCTGGATCGAACACTCGCTCTTGCAACCCGGGGCCGGCGTGGAATCCGGCGGCAAGGTCTCCCACAGCATCCTGCTGGAACACGCCTCCGTAGCCTGGGGGGGGATGGTCATCCAATCCGTCGTCGGCCCCAACACGCAAATCCACAAAGGCGAAATGACCGCCTGCGTGCTAGGCCCCTTCGTCGGCTTCCACCACCAATCGCTCCTCATCTCCGCTCTCTGGCCGGAAGGCCGCGGCAACATCGCCTACGGCGCCAACGTGGGCAGCAACCATACCGGCCGGAAACCCGATCAGGAAATCCGCCCGGGTGAAGGCGCCTTTTTCGGTCTCGGCTGCACGATCAAATTCCCCGCCGACTTCCGGGACGCCCCCTACTCCCTCATCGCCGCCGGTACTTGCACGTTACCCCAGCGCATGGCCTTCCCCTTCTCCCTCATCAACCAACCCTCGGCCGGAATTCCCGAACTCGGACCCGCCATCAACGAAATCATCCCCGGCTGGATGTGGTCGGACAACGTCTACTCTCTCCTGCGCCGCAGCTACAAATCCGAAACCTCCGACCAAGCCCGCCGGCACCGCTTCGGCCCGGACGCATCCTCCACCTGGAAAACCGGTTTCTTCGCCGGGCGTATTTTCCACCCGGAACTGGCCGCCAAAGTCCTCCACGCCCTCCAATCCCTCCGCGCCGCCCCAGCAGGCCAGGCCTATCACCTGGATGCCGCCATCCCCGGCCTCGGCAAGAACTTCCTCCGCAGCCACTCCCGCGACCGCGGCATGGCCGCCTACCAAGACTACCTCATCTTCTTCCTCTTCCGCTCCCTCACCGACGGTTCGCGAACGGCCGGGAACAAAACTATTTCAATACTTGTCACAAATATCACAAAAGAACTTTTCGCCGGAACGGACCTCAAAGCCTTTATCTCCGCCCAACGCTCCCGCATCCCCGCCCTGAAACAATCCATCCACGCCTCCCTACTCCGCGACGACACCCGTGGCCGACAAATCCTCCCCGACTACGCCGACTTCCACCCAACCCCCGAATCCGACCCAACCCTGCTCCGCTTGGACCAAGACCTGGCCCAACTAAACCAACGCCTGGACGCCTACCTGTCCGCCCCCTAACTTCGCCGCGCGACTTTCCACCGCTCAAACTCACACCCATCGCGGCCCCCGCGCCAACCTCCCTCCCCTCTTCTCCCGCCCACCCCCGCGCGGTTTTCCACAGCTTAATCCCACCCCCCGTCGCGGTCCCCCGACCCCTGGATTCGACCCAACCTCGCGCGACCCCGCATTCACCGCCACGCGACCCACCCCCCCGACGCGTCCCGCGGCGATTGGTGCGGTCGTGTTGGGCCTGGGGGCGGCTGCGGTCCGGGGCGAATCGGCGCAGGTCGCAGGCATGGCGGAGCGGCCCTGGCTTCAATCCAGCGCCACCGCGACCCAATACCGTGCGGCCTCGATTGCGCGTTACGGAGCATACGTGGGAACCAGCGCGTTCATCCGCCCAGCCGGCAGACGCCGCCAACGATCAGCCGAGACCGGAGCCGTCTGGGCCCCGGACCGCAGCCGCCCCCAGGCCACCCCCCTGCACCAATACCAAGAGTAGTGCGATAATGGAAAATGCTCCGCGTCCTTTCCAACCTCCCTCTCCCATCCGGGACCCATGCCGTCAAAACCTTCGGCGACTATCGCCCATTCTCCGCTTCCGGGCCCTGGAAACCGGAATACGAACGCCGCGCGCTCGGTGACATACTTCCTCTCATCCCGCAAGCGGAAAAGCCGGACGTCCTCATCTGCTCCAGTCCCGAATACCTGCCCATCCCCTGCGACGTGGCCGCCTTTCCCGGAATCCGCATTCTGCTCATCACCGATTGGAACATGTGCCTGCGCTTCCTACCGGAAGTATGCGGCCTGTTTGATTATTGCTTCATCGACTGGCCGGGCTATCGCCTGCTCTGCAGGGCCGGCGTCGCCAACGTGCATCACCAACCCATGTTCGGCCATGATCCCGCCATCTTCCGCATGCAGGAGGGCCAGCGTAACCTGGATGTTTCCTTCTGCGGCAACCTGAACGCGGGCCTCCATCGCGAACGCAACCGCCTGCTGGCCCGCCTGGGAAAATGGGGGGCCGCCAGGAACATCCATCTGGGCCAGGCATTCGGCCAAGACTACGTGGCTATCCTGGCCCGCAGCCGCCTGGTCTTCAACTATTCCATCCGCGGCGAAGCCAATATGCGCTTATACGAAGCCATGGCCTGCGGCGCCGTTCCCTTGGTGGAGGCGGGCAATCAAGAAGTCCCGATTCTGTTCCAGCCCGATCGCCATTACTTCCCCTATCATCCGCAACACCTGGAAGCGCGCCTGGAATCCCTGCTCGCCGATCCCGCCCGCATCGAGGCCGTGTCGCGGGAGGCGGTCGCCGCGGTAGCCGCCCACACCAAGGCCAGGCAAATCCAATCCTTGCTCGACTTTGCCGGCCGAGATAGGCCCGCCCGGCCCAACCCCGGATGGGCCCTTCCGCCCGCGGAGGTCGGGTCCGCGGATGCTCCCGCTCCCGGCATTCCACGGACCGGGGCAAGTGCGGGCTACGGATCCGCACCGGTGTCCGCCGGCAAGGCCTTGGTGAAAATGCGCGTGCTGGGCGCGGCCTACACTCTGGCGGAGGCGATTTCGGAATTGCAGGCGCGGGACCGTGACTTGCCCGGCCTGGCCGCGGAATCCCTGCCGGCCGCCTTGTTGGAACTCCTCGAGGGTAACCCGCGGGATACCCTAGCCGCCGTCAACGCCCTATTGGAAAGATTGCTGGAAGGACCCGGAATCCCGGCTCCGGCGCGCGCCCTGCTGCACACCCGCCTGCACGCCGCGCGCGGCCAATGGCAGGAGTCCCTGGCCTGGACCGAACGTTGCTTGGCCGATCTGGCCGCCGGCGGATCCGATTCCCCCGCCGCGGGCCCCGAAGCCGCCCGCTACGGTTTTTTCCTGCCGCCCATCGGATTGGGCAAAGGCATGAATACCGATCTCAACCGCGCCTTCCGGGAAGACCTGGATTCGGGGTCACAGCGAGGTTACCTGGGGCTGCTGCGGGCCCATGCGCTTTCGGCGCGCGCGCGCGCATTGCTTTCGCTAAACCGCCTGGAGGAGGCGCGGGAATGCGCCGAAGGCATTCCTAAGAACCGATGGGTTTCCCTGGATCCCTATCTGCTTCTCCATGAGGTCCATTCCCGCATGGACGACCGCGCCCGCCTGCGCGAATTGCTGCCCGCTTGGTTCGCGGAGAACCCCTTGGACTGGACCATGTGGGACAAGGTCGCCGAATCCCTGATCCGCATCGACGATCGGCCGAGCCTGATTGGTTTCCTGGAGGAGCTCCTGACGCTTGCGCGCCACTTTCTGACTCCGGATCAGGGGGAGGCCATCCGCGCCCGCTTGCGGCAGGAAAGGGCCAGGGCTTAAACTTCGCCCTTGAAGCGTTGGAGCAGGTATTCCTTGTACGGGGACTTGGGCATTTTGCCCACGGTTTCCTTAAAGCGATCCGTATCGATGAAGCCGCGCAGATAGGCGATTTCTTCCAAGCACGCGATTTTCAGACCCTGACGCGCTTCCAGGGTATAAATGAACGTGCTGGCTTCCAGCAAGCTGGCATGCGTGCCGGTATCCAGCCAGGCGATGCCCCGGCCCAGCAATTGCACGGATAAGCGGCCCTGCTTGAGATAGGCGATGTTGAGATCGGTGATTTCCAATTCCCCGCGCGGCGAAGGCTTGAGGTTGCGGGCCATCTCCACCACATCATTGTCGTAGATATACAAACCCGGCACCGCGTAGTTGGACTTGGGGGCCCTGGGTTTTTCCTCCAGGCCCACCACTTTGCGGGCGGCGTCGAATTCCACCACGCCGTACCGTTCCGGATCCTTCACGTAATAACCGAATACGTTGGCGCCCGACTTGAAGTTGCCGATGATGTCGTCCAGCTTCATCGATCCGTAGAAGAGGTTGTCGCCCAGGATCAGGGTAACCGGATCGTTACCTATGAACTTCTCGCCGATCAGGAATGCCTTGGCGATGCCGTCCGGCTTGGGCTGCACGGCATATTCGATCTTGATGCCCCAGGGGCTGCCGTCTCCCAAAAGGGCCTGGAAGCGGGGCGTATCCTCCGGCGTGGAGATGAGCAGATATTCCTTGATGCCGCCCAGCATGAGCGTGGCCAAGGGATAATAGATCAAAGGCTTGTCGTAGATAGGGAGCAATTGCTTGCTCGCCACCGAGGTAAGCGGATAGAGCCGCGTTCCCGCTCCGCCGGCCAGGATGATCCCCTTCAAGTAAGCGCCTCCGTGCTCAAGGTGTTCGAATTCATCGCTTTGGGTTGCGCGGGCAGGCCCAGGGATTTCCGGATCTCCTCGAACACTTCCGGGATCGATCTGGTGGCGTCCACGCTGTGAAGGATGTTGATGCGCCGGAAGAACGTCAACATGGGCTCGGTCTTGGCATGGTAATCCTCGATGCGTTTCTGGATGGCCTCGGGATGATCGTCCGAGCGTTGCAGTAATTTGCCGCCGCATACGTCGCAAATGCCTTCCACCTTGGGGCGATGGCCGATTAGGTTATAATCGAGGCCGCATTGCGAGCAAACCCGCCGGGCCATCACGCGCTCGGTGACCAGGCTGTCCGGCGCGTCCATGTGGATCACGGCGTTGATGTTGTAGCTCTCGAATAGGAATTCCGCCTGAGCGAAATTGCGCGGGAAACCATCCAGGACAAAGCCGTAATTCCAATTGTGCCAGGACATGCGCTCAGACACCACCTTGGCCACCAGGTCATCCCCCACCATCTGCCCTTTGGAGATGATCCGGTTGATCTTGGCGGCCAGCTTGGTATGATTCGCGATATGCCAGCGGAAAATGTCCCCGATGGAGATGTGGGTAAAGTCGTATTTGTCGCACAACAGCTTCGCCTGCGTGCCTTTGCCGCAGCCCTGTATGCCCATGATGATGTATTTGTACATGTTTCCGCTCGTTCCTTTTGCCGGAACAAAGTTAAAAATCCAAGCAAATATTACGATGCCGGAAGGGGTAAAAACCCCCCTTCCCCGCGGCTTTTACGCCGAGAAGAGACTAAACCTTCGCAGGATATGATCGAATCGCCGACTTGGAAGTTTTTGAAGTATGCGCGCAAGCCCGCGAACCCGGCCCTGCCCCCGGCGGACCCAACCACTAGGATCGAGATGGCAAGATCCAACTCTTACCGGATAACCCCGAACCGCTCCCAGGCCTTGCGTTTACCGCCCGGGAACCAGACTTCCACTTGCGCCGAGTATACGTCCGCACCCAGCTTTTGCAGATCCAGGATCTGGTTGAAGGGTTGCAGGCCCTCGGTGAGGTTTTCCCAACTTTGATCTTTGACCACCGTGCCCGCTATATCGTAGATGCGGACGCGGGCCTTCTTGGCGGCGGCGCCCAGCCGCAAATGGATGGTGGCGGTGGAGCCGCGCAACGGACTGGGGAACAGGTGGAATTCCTCGATGGTCTCGGAGGTTCCCGCCGCGGCAGCCGCGGACCAGGCGCTTACGTCCAGGAAGTTGCTGCGGCCGGCATCGCCTCCGGGCCGCGTCCAGGCTTGGCCTTGCGAGGCCTGGCCATTAACCAGGGTCCAGGCGTTCAGGCTGCCGGTGCCGGATTGCGCCAGCAATTCCAGGTTCCCGTCCCCGTCCAGATCCGCCGCGGAAAGATGGATGTAAGGATTGTCATTCGAGTCCAGCGTCAGGCCTCCCATGGTGAGCGGCCAATCGGCCACGTCCGACGCCAGCAGCCCGCCGCGCTTGTTTTGCGCGGCCTGGAAAGAAGAAGCCCGCAGCTTGCGGCCCAGGCTGTCCACCGCCAGGATCAGACCGTCCGGCGAACCGATGAGAACGGCGGGATGGCCGCCCAGGGAAAGCGCCAGGGGCGTGGAGCGGATGGAGGTTTCCGGATGCAGGGCGCTTCCGTATGCGAAGCCGACGTTCTGGCGGGGCTCGAGCGCAAAGGGCCAGCCTTTGAGGACCGCGCCGTGATAGTCGATGGCGAAGACGGCATTGGAAGCGGAGAAAAGGATGTCCGGGTGGCCGTCCCCGTTGAGATCCGCCAACGCGGGCGCGCTATGGTCGTCGCTGTTGAAATCGATAACGCGGGAAAGCTTGCTGGAACCGTTCTTGGTTTCGTAAACCGTGTCGACGAAATGCACGCTGCGCTGAAAACGCTGCGGGAAGCCGGCCATGGGCCGGGCATTGGGCGCTTGGCCGATATCGATCAAGGTGGCGGCGCCTTTCGATCCCAACAGGAACAGATCCACCTTGCCGTCCCGATCGAAATCGGAAGCGCTTACCGTGAAAGCCTCGTCCCCGGCCGGTTGCTGATCGCCCCAGGCCTTGTCCAGTTTCACGGCCGCGCCGGCATCCGGATTCACGATCACGGCTTGCCCGCCTTTGGCCGCGACCGCCAGGTTCATAGGCTTGGTTCCGCCGCCGGGGTAGGCCGCCAGGGCTTGGTATTCCAGGTCCGGAAGGGCGATGTCATCCAGCGGCGCGCCGCCCAGGCCGAAAGATTTGGCTCGATGATCGCGCGTGACTATCCATATGCGATCGCCCGCGGCCACGGGGCCTACCAGACCCGGAAGGGAAATGGAAACGGAGACGGCGGAGGAATCCTTGGATCGCGCCGCCAGGCCGGCCGGGCTCAACTTCATCAGGGTGAGCGCGTCCGAGGTCAGCACCGCCAGCACGCTGTCCCCTGCCGTGGCCGAGCCCAGAGGGCCGCCCAGCTTCCCTGCCAGGGAAGTGACGGGAATGGTCGATGTGTCGCGCGTCAGGCCGCTGGGCAACAGGGTTTTTACGGAATCGTAGCCGGGCAGGCCTTTAAGGGTGGTGTCCGCGTCCAGCGCGGTATGGCCGTCCGAGGTGAAGGTTTGCGCATACCCCCGATCGCTCACCGCCACCACGTATTCGCCGCCGCCGGGACCCTTGAGCACATTGACCGATTGCGGCAAGCCGCCCGGATCCAGCTTCACGGGCCAGGACCATTTCGGATCCTGCTTCACGGTTTTGTTATCGGGCCAATGCACGCGCAGAGTCAAGGCGGAATCGCGTACGTTGAAAATGGAATCGCCGCTGAAGGAACTCATGCCCGGCTCCAGAAGAGCCTTGTCCGGCACCAAAGCCTCCAGGCGCAAATGCGTGCGGCCGTCGTTCCAGGCATTGGTGTTGGCCGCGCCGTACGGGCCAATCTGATCGAGGGTATCCACCGTGTTTGACCAGGCGGTGTCCTTGGGGGGATTGACGCGCTTGCGCCGCACGTGCGGCAGCATGTCCGATCCGGATCCATAGTCGAAGGCAGGCTGCCCCAATTGATCCTTGAACTCCTTGCCGATGCTCAAGGACCCGTCGGCCTCCACCAACTCCAGGCCCTTGTACTGGCTGCGCAGGGTATCGCCCAGGTACGCGTTGACGGCGCCATCCTTGAGGAACTGGGAGATGAACCATTCGTTCACGTGCCAAACCAGCATTCCCGATGCCGGCAGCCCCAGGTCATAGCTGCTGGCCCCGGTGATGATTCCGGCGGGCTTGTTGGGATTGGCGATCAGCTTCTTGGTCTTGGTGTTGGCCGTGGCGGGATCGGTGATGGAATCCAGGAACAGCGAATCGACTTGTGAAAAGCGTACCGTTTTCGATCCCTTCTTGCTGAAGGCCAAATCGCCGGGTCCGGCCTGCTCGCTGTAATAGATGGTGACCAAGGAATCGGCCCCGGCGCGCTGCCGGTTCTCCACCAGGAAATATTCGCGATCGTTGATGGGAACCTTTACGGTGGTGGCCCGGGCGGGATCCTGGCCCGCGGTAGGCGCCCAGAGTTTGTATTCGCTGTATGGACCGGTGCCGGCCTTGGCCACCACGGGCACATCCCAACCCATATAGGCGCGCACCCAGGCGGAAGGATACACGGGCAGGAAGCCGTTCAGGGTATTGTACCCGGCGAAATCCATCACGTCGAAGAATCCCAATTGGGAAATGCCCTTGACCACGTCGAACATATCCGGCATGCCCATTTGCCGGGCCAATTGGTTGATGAGTATGCCGTTGATGCCCCAGTTGACCTTATCCTGGCTGGCGGCCTCGGAAAGCATCATGATGTTGTTCACGGTGTCGCCGGTGCCGACCTTGACGCCCCGGTTGGCGGCCCGTCGGGGATTATCAGGCGCAGCGCCTTTCTTGCCGTCCAAGGTGGCGCTGTCCAGCAAATGGAAATCGTCCGGCGTGACATAGAAATCGGTGAAGTCGTTGGGCGTATTGGCTCCGAAGGCGCCCAACTGGCCCCCGTCCAACAATCGGGAATGCCCGGCATGGAACAGCAGGTAACACCGGTGTTTCTTGGTGTTGAGGGGATGATCGACGGAGTCCTTGCGGGCGGCCTTGAACGGATTCGCATCATCCCCGTCGAATCCATCGGCTTTCTTGATCGCATCGTATACGAAGAACATCAGATGCTGGCCGCGCTCTTCATTGAAGTCGCTGATCTTCTGTTTGGAATCCCTGTCCAGTTCGGAAGGGTTGTAGTACTTCATGCGATTGTCGAGCGTGATCGGCTTGATTTCCCCCTGCGCGTCCGGCCGCGGGAAAATCTTGACGGCCACGGTCACCCGGTTGTTGGAGACCTTTTCGAAATAATTCTTGGCGAACTCGAAATGTTTTTCCAGGTAGTACTCATACCTGCGGGGCGCTCCGTTGGGATCCAGCGTATAATCTTGCTTCTTATCGGCGTCGGCCTTGGAGCCCGCCGTCCCGAACTGCCCCAGACCGGTGGTGGAGGCCTCATCATCGGCATCGGTTTCATTTTTGAACTGCACATAGAGGGCGTAGACCTCCAAGGTATCCGGTCCGTCCACGGCGGCTTGCGCCGCGGAACCGGAAGTTTTGAAAAGCGGGGACCGCTGGGATTTGGCCGCCGCCAGGGAAACCAAGCTGAGACCCAGGGCCATTGCCGCTCTCATCCCATGGGCCCATGCCCGGGAGCTTCTCCCGCCGGGGCCGCCCCGTTTCCCGCCATTCGCCGTCATGTTTACGCTTTCGGTTGGGTAGACAAAAGTACAAACTCCCCGGAATCCGGGGTAGGCGGGCCGGTCGCGTGGAACGGTGCGGGTTACCGCGCTAGTGCGGCTGCACGGGCGGTGCCGCGTCGTCCGCATCGCGCGCAGGCCGCAATCCGGTGAACCCTTTGGGCACTTTGATGAAAAACGGATTCCGGCGCCAATGGGGATTGTCCTCTACGCTTTTCACCTTGATCTCCAGAACCGGATCCCGGTACCGATAGAGGCGAACCTTGCCGGGCAACGGCCGGTTGCTCCCGTGGGCCCCATCCCCGCTGCCTACTGCTCCGCTTCCCACCGTCCTATAGTCCGTGAACTCGATGCGGAAGGCCGAGTCCTCCCGCCATGCCTCCCGCGCCAGCCCCGTCTGCTGGTCCAGGCGCATGCGCCAACGCACGCCGTCGCCGGTATAGCCGAACGTGCCTCCGCCCAGCGCCCGCCAATCCTGCGGCAACTCCGCCTTCAAGCTGTCCGGATCGCCGCCGGCATCGCGCGGCGCATCACCGGGAGCGAAGTCCCCCCACAGAAAAGAGAAGATGTCATGCACGGAAACCTCCCGCAACCCCAGGTTTCCCATTTCCACATGCTCGCCGGCGCCTTGGGAGAACTCCTCGCGATCGAACAGCACCAGGGTCCATTGTTCCCGCGTCCACAGGAAGCTGGCCGCCACCATCCCCGGCAGCCCGTACAAATCCAGCTTGTAGCCGCCCCGCGGTTTGGCCGAGAACGCGGCCGAGACGGTGGACTTGCGTCCGCCCGCGAAAGCGGTCAACTCCAACTCCGCGCGCAGGGAGTCCGGGGCCTTGGGTAACACGGGAGTTTCCCCCCGGAGCGCGGCTTGGCCCGCCGGGTAACGGGGAGCCGTGGCGCAGCCGGAAACGAACGCGGCGAATGCGAACGCCGCCAAGGCGGACGCGACAACGGGGATCCTATCGGGGCCGGTCAGGGATTTCAATGTAGGGAAAAGGAGGAATTCATCCGCTTAATTCACCTTGCGGTGCGCCAGCTCATGAGCCGGATCCAGCTTGAGGATCTGCCGCCATTTCTCACCGGCCAGATCGGAAAGGCCCAGCTTTTCCAGGATCAGGGCGTAATGCTCCAGGATGGTCGTGTCCTGCGGGATGCGGCCGATGGCCATCTCGATGAACTTGCGGGCCTTGGGGAAATCGTTCTTGCGATAGTACAGCCAGCCTTTGGAATCCAGAAAGGCGCCATTCTCGGGTTCAAAGGTGAGCGCCCGTTCTATGAGGCTGCCTGCATAATCAAGTTCGCGGTTCTCTTCCACCAGCATATAGCCCAGGTAATTGAGGATGGTGGCGTCGCTGGAATCCAGCTTGACCAGGCGCTTCATCACGTCGATGGACTCGCTCCGCTCGTTCAGCTGCTCCAGCGCCACGCCCAGCTCGAACAGCACGCGGCGGTTGTTGCCCTCCAGCTCCAGGGCCTTCTTGAAGTACTGCACGCCCTGTTCCCGGAAGCGGCGCGTTTGCGCGGTCATGCCGGTATCATGCGGTGCCAGCGTCCTGCCGTCCGCCACTTTGCGGGTGGAATCCGGTTTGCCGGCCGCATCCGGCTTGCGGTCCGAATCCGCCCGCTTGTCCGCGTCCGACCTGCGGTCGGATTCCAACTTCTTCGCGACCTGGGTAAAGACCACCCCCTGGATATAGCTGGCGTACCAGTCCTTGCCTTCGCCCATCTTCTCCAGCAAATCCACGGCCTTCTGCTCCGTGCCTTCGCGGATGTAGAAGGACGCCAGCTTGGCCCAGTACTCCGGAACCTTCGCGTCCAGATCGATGGCCTTTTTGAGTTCGGCCTCCGCGATGGCCTTGTCCCGCAACTCCATGCCGATGGATCCGAGGTAGAAATGGTTGATGGGGTTTTCCGGCTGGCTCTTGATGAGCTTCTGGAAAATCTCCTTGGCCTCCCGGTAACGGCCCTGTTCAAACAGCAGGGTGGCATAGGGCGAAAGGAACTCGCGCTCTTCCGGGCTCTTCTTGATCAGGGTTTGGTAAGCAGCCATGGCCGAGTCCGGTTTGCCCGCCAGGATCTGCGCGCGCGCTTTCTGCAATTCATAATGGAGGTTGTCGGGATTCTCCGCGGCCAGCTTGCGCAGCACGTCCAGGAGGCTGGCGAACATCTCCTGATCCTCGTAGAAGGAGACGAGCTTTTCCCCGAACAGGGGATTGCCGGTCTTTTCCCAGGCCGTGCGATAGAGCGCCGCCACCGCGTCCACGCGGCCCAGGAGGCGGTAATTCTGCCCCTGCTTTTCCACCAACCGTACCGGATATTCGATGCGCGGCAGCAGCTTTTCCATCACCGCCACGTGCCGCGGCACGTCCTTGAGGCTTTCATACAAGGTCGCCAGCGTATAGAGGAGATCCTTGTCCTGGTCATCCAGATCCACGGCCTTGTTATAGAAGACGAGCGCCCCGGGGACATCGCCCTTGCGCAAGAGGATCTCCGCCACTGCCTGGTATTCGCGGCTGTCCGGTACGCCCTTCAACTCCAGGCACCGCTTGCCCGTCACCAGCGCCGAATCCATTTTGCCCGCGGCCTTGAGCTTGTCGGTCAGGAGGAAGCAGAGATCGCGGCTGTCCGGATCGTACTCATAAGCGATTTGGAAATAGGAAAGCGCCACCGCATCGTTGCCTTCCATTTCCTGCTGACGCGCGCGCAGGAAGAACTCATGGGCGATGAACGCGCGCTGTTCGTTGTGGATCTCCTGATTGCGATCCGCTTCCGGCGCGGCAGGCTTGGCGGGACCGGCCTTGCGCGAGGTGGCGCAGCCGGCGAGCAGCAACGCGGCCAAAAGGGCAGGCGCGGCCAAGGTAACGGGGCCGTTACGGTGCGGGTGTCTGGAAGTGCGAGGCATCTGGATCCTTACTTGGTGACGACCAAGTCTACGCTGCGGCCCTGGTAATCCCCGCCGGCGGGCGGGGTTTGCGAAAGGATCGTATTGGGCAGGCTCCGCGCTTGCTTCTTGTAGGCTATCTTGCCCAGGGTAAGGCCCAGGCTCTTGATCTGCTCCTTGGCCTGGCTCAGCGACTGGCCAATCAGGGAGGGCATGCCGGAGGGCGCCGCGTCCTTTCCCTGGGACAACTCGATATTGACCTCGCGGCCCTTTTCCAAAACGGCGTTGGCGGCCGGGGTAGTCCCTATCACGGCGCCCGCGGGAAAAATGGCGTTGCGCACCTCCCTCACCCGGCCCACTTTCAATCCCAATTGCTGCAAGGTGATCTCCGCCTGGCGCAACGAGAGGCCGCGCAAGGCGGGCAGCTCGACGCTCTTCAAACCCTTACTGATGCGGACCCATACGCGCCGGCCCTTCTTCACCTCCGTGCCCGTCTCCGGATATTGGGTGAGGATTTTCCCCGCGGCGATGTCGGTACTGTAATCGCCGGTGGAATCCAGCATGTAAATGAGCCCGTTCCTAGCCAGTATAGCCTTGCCCTGTTCCGGGGGCAAGCTTACCAATGCGGGAACCTTGACCGTGCCTTTGAATTTACCCGCCACATACGGCATGATGAGCATATTGGTCAGCAGATACAAAACGGCTACGGCCAGGATCCAGAACAGGAGGGCCAGGAAGAAGGGTCGGGAAAAAAGACGCGCCAACACCGATGGGGTTTCCCTCTCAGGTTTTGAGTTCATCCTCTTGCAAAATCAGGAGGTCTTTGCCGTCCAGCACAATATACCCTTTTTTCTGGAAGTAATTCAGCACCCGCGATACCGTCTCGCGGGTGGTACCGGACATGTCCGCGATGAATTGCTGGGTGGGTCTATCCTTGACCACGATCATGCTTTTGCCGTCCTTGGTTTTGGAGCGTATGCCGCGCTCTTCCATCAGTTGGAGCAAGGTAGCGGCCACGCGGCCGTATACGCGCATCAGGGCCAGCGAGGAAATCTGGCGGTTGGATTTGCGCAAGCGCCGCGACATTTCCCCGAGCAGGGTCAGCGCCAGGTCCGGCTGCTTTTTCATGGCGGCCATGAAATCCTCGCGCCGGATGGTCAAAAGACGGGACTCCTCCACGGCGCGCACGGTAGCCGAACGCGGTTCCCCGTCCAGCAAGGCCATCTCGCCGAAGAAATCCCCTTCCTTCAGGGATGCCAGGATGGCTTCGCGGCCGTCTTCCGCGGTCAGGACCACCTTCACCTCGCCCTTGGCGATGATGAAAAGGCTCTGGTTGCTTTCATCGTCCTCCATGAGAATGATGTCGCCCTTGCGGAAGGTCTTTTCGATGAGCATCTGCGCGATGGTATTGAGTTGGGCGTCGTCGAGGGCGGAGAAGAGATCGACACCTTTTAGAAGCTCATTCTTTAAGCCCATTTGGCCTCCACAGTCGAGGGGTAGAAGGGAAAGGAGATTGCAAAATGCAAATTGAAAATTGCAAATTGTGAAGAGAAGAAACGCCTCCGATTTCCGGTACGTTATTCATTCACGACTTTTCCCACCGCGTTGCGGCACCCTGTTCCCCATTTTCAATTTTCAATCTCTCTTCTCTTCCGTTCACATCTCCAACTGGATCGTCTGATGGCGTTTGGGTCCCAAGGAGATGATCCCGATGGGCACTTCCAGCAGATCCGCCACCCGCTTCAGGTACTTGCGCGCCTTCTCGGGAAGCTCTTTCCATTCCGTAACGCCCACGGTGGGCGATTTCCAACCGGGCATGGATTCATAGACGGGTTTCACTTTTTCCAGCGCCGAGATCTGGGACGGGAATTGATCCATGCGGCGGCCGTTCACTTCGTAAGCGGTGCAAACCTGGATCTCGTCGAAATCGTCCATCACGTCCATCTTGGTGATGGCCAGGTGGGTGAGGCCGTTGACCATGGCGGCGCGGCGTACCAGCACGGCATCGAACCAGCCGCAGCGGCGTTCGCGCCCCGTGGTGGCGCCGTATTCATGGCCGATCAGACGCAGGCGCTTGCCCACCTCTCCCGGTTCCTCGGTGGGGAAAGGACCATTGCCGACGCGGGTGGTGTAAGCCTTGACCACGCCGATGACTTGCTGGATTGCGGTGGGCCCCACTCCGGAACCGATGCAGGCGGCCGCGGCCACCGTGTTGGAGGAGGTGACGAAAGGATAGGTGCCATGGTCCACGTCCAGGACCGTGCCCTGCGCGCCTTCGAATATGAGCCGCTTGCCTTGCTTGAGCGCGGAGTTGATGAGGGCGACGGTGTCGGCGATGTAAGGGGCCAGGCGCCGGCCGAACTCGCGGTACTCGGCGAAGATTTTATCGGCGGACAAGGGCTCGGCGCCGTACATCTTCACGATCACTTCGTTATGGGCGGCCACTTGCTTGGCGATTTTTTCCTTGAGCGCGGCCTCTTCCAGCAAGTCCCCCACGCGGATGCCGCTGCGGTTGACCTTGTCGTAATAGGCGGGGCCGATGCCCCGGCCGGTGGTGCCGATGGCGGCCTTGCCCGCGGCTTTTTCCTTCAGTTGATCCAGCACCTTATGGTAGGGCAAAACCACCTGGGCGTTATCGGCCACCCACAAGCGTCCGTCCATGTCCATGCCCTTGGCGCGCACTTCGTCGATCTCATTCAGGAACTGCCCCGGGTCCAGCACCACGCCGTTGCCGATCACGCATTGCTTGCCGGGGTGCATGATGCCGGCGGGGATAAGATGGAAGATGAATTTCTGATCGCCCACTTCCACGGTATGGCCCGCGTTGGCGCCGCCCTGGAACCGGATCACCAGATCCGCTTCGTGCGTCAAAAAGTCCACGATCTTGGCCTTGCCCTCATCACCCCATTGGGCACCCACTACCACTCGATTCGGCATTTTGCTTCCCGCTCATGGCCCGGAGGGCCATCTTCCTGTACCATGGCCGGTGCCATGTGTCATCCATTAAGGCCCAACGGACCAGAGACCCGAAAGGGCCAGGGGCGAAAGGTAAAAACAAGGGGGGGAAGAGTCTACGCAGACTATGCTTTGCGGTCTTTCGTCGGGCGACCGGCCCGTCAAAGACGAGCCTTGGCGTCGGGTGTCGGGCGCAAATGCAAG
>JANYDA010000010.1 GCA_025360005.1 Fibrobacteria bacterium | reverse complement strand
TACGGGAGCGGTGAGCATCTCCGTGGGCGGGCTCATCATCACCACGGCCAGCGGATTGGGAAGCGGGACCAAGACCATCACCGCGAGCAACGGCACTTCGGGACAGTGCAGTTTGCGGCTGGACGGCAGCGGCGGGGACATCTCCCTGCCCTCGACCATTTCTTTCCTCACCAGTTCTAAGGACGGTACTTACGGCGGCATCATCAATGAGGCCGGCAACAACACCATCGCCGGCGCCGTCACTTTGACCACCGGCGGCGGCGGCACCAGGTTCAAGGTGAACGCGGGCACCCTGACGGTAAGCGGCAATATCGCGCCCGCCGGCGGCGCCGGGAACCGGGATGTCATCCTGGATGGCTCGGGCAACGGAACCCTCAGCGGCGTGCTCGCCGATAACGGCGCCAATTTGGGCGGCATCCAGAAGAACGGAACCGGCACTTGGACCGTTTCCGGAACCAATACGTTTACAAATGCTACGGCCGTGACCGCCGGTATCTTGAAATTGGCGAATGCGGCGGCTCTGGGCAGCGCCACCGGCGGGACAACAGTCACCGCGGGCGCCGCGCTCGATTTGAACGGCACCAACGTCACCAATGTGGAGCCATTGACCCTCAACGGCACCGGCGTCTCCAGCGGCGGCGCCTTGATGAACAGCGGCGGCCCCGCCCTTTTCGCCGGCCTCATCACCTTGGGCAGTGCCAGCAGCATCATAGCCGGCAGCAACGACATCTACCTCTCCAATACAGGCACTATCACCGGTTCCGGGTTCGGGCTGACCTTGGGCGGCACGGGCACCGGCAGTTCCGTGGCGGGCATCATCGGAACGGGCACGGGCACCTTGACCAAGCAGGACGCGGGGCGTTGGCTGCTTTACCTGGCAAACACCTATACCGGGGCCACCACCGTCAGCGCGGGAACGCTCAGCGTCACCGGGTCCCTGGCGGCGGGCAGCGCGGTCACCGTGGCCAGCGGCGCCACCTTGGCCAGCCCGGGGGGTACCGTGTCGGGTACGGTAACGGTGAGCAACGGCGGCATCCTGGCGCCGGGCGGCGCCTCCAACGGCACCCTCAACATGGGAGCGACCGTCCTCAACGCCTCCTCCGTCCTCAATTGCACCCTGTCCCCGCTGTCTTCCTCAACCGACAATATCGCCGTGACGGGTAACTTCACCCTGGACGGCACCGTCAATATCACCGCCGGCACCTCCTTCACCGTCGGCACCTATACCCTGGCCACCTACTCCGGCACCTTGACCAACAATATCCCGAACGTGGGCACCATGCCCGCCGGTTATTACGGCACCATCACCGCCGGCTCCGGGGTGGTCACCCTCAACGTCACCGACTATGCCGGCTGGAACTATATCTCCACCATCAACTTCAACACCACCGCGACCGGCGCCAATGTCGCAAGCAATCAGACCAATTTCCCCATGCTCATCCGCCTGGACTCCAACAACTTCGTCTTTGAGCAGGCGATGCCCGATGGGCGCGATATCCGCTTCACCGATCCGGACGGCAGCGCCTTGCCTTATGAAATAGAGCGCTGGGATGCGACCAAGCGGAAAGCGGAAATCTGGGTGCTGGTTCCGCAAGTGGACGGCAACAGCGATCGGGACTTCATCAATTGCTATTGGGGCAATTCCTCCGCCGTCAGCCGGAGCACCCCCAGCAGCGTGTTCGCCGCCTACGCGGGCGTGTACCACTTGCAGCAAAGTCCGGGCGGCACGGCGCCCCAGTTCACGGACGCTTCCGGCAGCGGCAACAACGCTACGGCCCGTGCCGGCGCCACCGGCGATAGCGCCACCAGCAATATCGGTCCGGGATTCACTTTGAACGGCAGCAGTAAATTCCTGGCGACGCATGCCTCCTTCGCCAGCCCGGCCACCTTCACGCACTCGGCCTGGATCAAGACTACCACCACCTCCGGCGGCGGCATCGTGGGATTCGGCGCGGATTCCATCCTCACCACCGGCGTCAACCGGGACCGCATGACCTGGATGGACAATACCGGCAAGATCAGTTTCGGCTGCAAACCCTCCGGCTATAGCGTGGTGACCTCAACATCGGCCTATAACGATGGGCAATGGCATCTGGTCACCGCCACCTTCTCCGCGACCAATGGCATGATCCTCTACGTAGATGGGGTCCAGGCGGCCGCCAACGCCGCCTATACCACCGCCCAAAGCACCACCGGCTGGTGGCGGGCCGGGCATCTGGACATGAGCGGCTGGTCCCCCACGCCCACCAGCAATTTCCTGAACGGTTCCATCGACGAAGTGAGGATCGCCAATTCCGAAAAGAGCGCGGATTGGATCAAGCTCTGCTATGCCACCCAGCAGCGGAATCCCACCGCCGTCACCTTTCCCAACACGGCCCTGTCCACCTGGTCCTATGGCAATAAGGTCTATGTGAACACCACGCCCACGGGCGCCAACATCAATTCGGACGTGACGAATTTCCCCCTGCTGGTGCGGCTCACTACCGGCAACTTCAATTTCAGCCAGGCCAGGACGGACGGCGGCGATCTCCGCTTCGCGGACAGTACCGGCGCGCTGCTCTCCTATGAGATCGAACGTTACGATGCAACCAACAAAGTGGCGGAAGTGTGGGTGCTGCTCCCCACGGTCAAGGCCAACAACAATTCCCAGTGGTTCCGCATGTACTGGGGCAAGCCCACCGCCACCAGCCTGTCCTCGAGCGTTTCCGTATTCCAGGTTTCCAATAATTTCGCCGGCGTATGGCACCTGGGCGAAGACGGGAACACGGCGGCCGGCGGTTATGCCGATGCCACCGGCAATGGGAACGACGGTACGGGCACCGCCTTTACCAACACCTCGGACGTGACCGGGATAATCGGGGCGGGGCAAACCTTCACCAGTACCAATTGGATCAATGTAGGCGGAGGAAGCACCGGTTCCTCCCTGCATTTTCCCACCAGCTATACCCTGGAGGCATGGGTGAACCCTTCCTCCGATAACGGGAACGACAAGATTTTCATGAAAGCCTCCTCCGGCAGCAATACCAGCCCGTACAAGGAGTATGAACTCTCCCTCAGCGCCGCATACATCAATGCGGAAGTGACTACCGGCGGCGCGGCAACCGCGGTCCATGCCACTCCGGTTCCCGCCAACGGCGCCTGGTCCCATGTGGTGGAAACCTATGATGGCGCCAACCTCAAGGTTTTCGTCAACGGGTTGCAGCTCGGATCCGCCGCCAAGACCGGCGCTCCCAACGACTACGCCCGCAATCTCTGGATAGGATCGTATGAAGCGGCCACCACCCAGTCCTTCCGCGGGATCATCGATGAACCGCGCACGGCCAGTACGGCCCGCTCCGCGGATTGGATCAAGCTCACCTATGAAACCGAGAAGGCCGCTTCCACCGTCGTCACCCTGGGCGCCCGCACGCCGGACTTCGCCGCATCCACCCGTTTCAATTTCAATACCACCTCCACCGGGGCCAACGTCACCGGCACGGACGTGACCAACATTCCCATCCTCATCAGGCTGTCCTCCACGGAAATCGATTTCTCCAAGACCACGGCCGCGGGAACCGACCTGCAATTCGTGGACAAGGACGGCACCTATCTCTACCACGAGGTGGTGGAATGGGATAAGGCGAACAATGTGGGCAAGGTATGGGTGAAGGTGCCGCAGGTGGATAAGAACTCCACCACGGATTTCATCACCCTCTATTACGGTTGCGCCACCTGCACCTCCAGTCCCTATGCCCGCAACGATTCCGTATGGGCGGGATACAACGGGGTATGGCACCTACGCGGGAACGAATCCGCCTTGGTGGATGCGAGCGTCAACGCCAATAACGGGCTGTATACCCAGGCCTTGGCCAATGCCGCCGGCAATACCACCGCGTTGAGTCCCTACTTCGACGGCGCCACCACTTCGGCCGATATCCCCAACAGCAATGCCCTGGATGGGGAGACCACTACTTGGACCTTCTGGATCAAAACCAGCGACAAGGGAAACAACGTCACTTGGTCAAGCAGCAAATGGATCCTGGATAGGGATGCGCCCGGTACCGCCAACGATTGGGGCTTGGCGTTGCAGAACGCCAGCGCCAAGCTCAGTTATGGAACCCGGAACAATACCTTGTCCGGAAATCTGGACGTGGGCGACGGCAATTGGCATCAAGTGGCTTTGGTCAAGACCACTACCAACAGCTACATCTACGTGGACAGCGTCCTGGACGTGAGCATGTCCAATACGGATGTGGTCTCCGATGATGAGGATCTATTCCTGATGTCGGAGAACGGAGTCCAGAAGCGGGCCTCCGGGCAATTGAACGAGTTGGCCATGTACCCGTCCAACCGCTCCGCGGATTTCATCAAGCTCATGTACCAGAACCAGCGGCCCAACAGCCCGCTGTTCACCACCACCACCATCACCACCGCTTCCTTCCAGAAGTCCAAGGTCTTCCGTTTCAACACCACCGCCTCCGGCGCCAACATTTCCGGGGACGTGTACAACTTCCCGCTGCTCTTGCGTCTTACGGGCACGGACCCCTTGGATCAGGTGCAAGCAGGCGCCCCCGACATCCGCTTTCTCGATGGCGACGGGGTCACCTGGCTGGATTACCAGGTTGAACGCTGGAACCAGACTTTGGATTCCGCGGAGGTATGGGTCAAGGTGCCGAAGATAGACGGCAACAGCGCGGGCGATTTCATCACCATGTATTACAAGCAGGCGGCGGGCGTGACCGTCCCCGACGGCCAATGCGCCACCTGCACTTTCGACGGCGGCTACATGCGGGCGGTCTACCACATGGACGACAGCTCCGGCAGCAGCGCCGCCGTGGCGGATGCGCGCAATACCTACCCCGGCACCTTCAAGACCGGCGGCACCACGGCCAGCCCCACCAGCGGCCATATCGGCTCGGGATACATCGGAGCGTCTTCCCTCAGCTTCAGCGGCACCAGCGAACTGGTGGACATCAGCAGCGCCGGGAACATCATACAGAATGTCCAGGGCGTGACCTTTTCGGCTTGGGTGAAGACGACCAACTCGAATAGCAACGCTCGCAACATAGTTTGGCTGGGAACCAGCACCTCAAACGCCTCCCGCGCCAAGATGGGCCTGTATACCTCCAACTACGCGATGGCGGGCGGCCGATCCGTGGATGGAGGCACGCTTTTTCAGCCCGTGGCCACCATCAATGCCTTCTCGACCAACACCTGGTATCATATGGCGGCGGTCATCGACTACAAAGCGGATAGCATCAAGATCTTCGTAAACGGTGTCCGTAGCAATCCCGCCGCCGCAGCGGTGGGATTTTCCACCCGCCTCACCAGCAACACCGCGGGCGTGGAAGCGATCATCGGCGCCAACGGTTCCAAAACCAGCGAAGAGTGGAGCGGCTCCATCGACGAGGTGCAGGTCTCGGCGGCGGCCATGGACACCAACTGGGTCAAGCTGCTTTACCAGAACCAGCGGCGGGACGCCACTCCGCTCTTCAACCCCAACACTACCGATTTCAGCGGTTCCCGCAAGCTGGTTTTCAACACCACCAGGACCGGCGCCAACGTGGGGAACGACGTGACCAACTTCCCGCTCCTGGTGCGCCTGAGCGATGTCAACGGCGGTCTCATCGACGCCGTGCAAACCGGGGCTCCGGACATCCGCTTTCTGGACGGGGACGGCAAGACCTGGCTCAACTATCAGATCGAGCGGTGGGACAAGAGCACGGACAGCGCGGAAGTCTGGGTGATGGTGCCCCAGATCGACGGCAACAGCGACCATGATTTCATCACCCTGTATTACCAGCAGGCCGCGGGCGTGACCGTGCCCGACGGGCAATGCACCTCGTGCGTGTTTTCCCCCGCCAACGGATATGCGGCCGTATGGCATCTGAACGAAGCGGGCAACAACAATGCAGGCAACTATGTGGATGCCACCGGGAACGGTTATTCCGGCACGGGAGCCAACATGGTAGCAGGGAACCAGGTGAGCGCCCAGTCCGCGCAGGGCCAGACCTTCAACGGTTCCACCCAGTACATGGACGCGGGCACGGCGGTGGGCGGATCTTCCACCACGCAAACCGTGTCCTTCTGGATGAAGCCGAGCGCCTACGGCAATTGCACCGTGATCGATAAGGAACCCAACGACGCCAGCAATACGGGCTGGAATTTCAAACTCCGCACTTCCAGCGACAGCGCCCTCTGGTACCGGGTAGGCAGCGAAACCTCCGGCCACTTGAGCAATGCGGTAAAGACCGGAGCCTATTCCACCGGGAACTGGACCTTCGTGACCGGCAGTTACGACGGCGCCGGCACCTCCAAGCTATACCTCAATGGGGCCTTGGCCGCCACCAACAGCAGCGTCACCCAATCCATCGTCAGTTCCACGACCTTGCGGTTGGGAATCGCGAGCGCGTCGGCCACATCGGAAAAATTCAACGGCACCCTCGATGAAGTGCATTGGTCCACCGCCGTGCGCGATTCCAACTGGATCCGCCTCAGCTATGAGAACCAGCGGCGCACCGGCAACGTCTTTTGGAACGCCCGCACCGGCCCGGACAATATCGCCGCCCTTACAGCCACGGGCGGATCCAACGCTATCGCCCTTTCCTGGGGCTCCGCGGTATCCGATTCCTCCAACGCGGATTCGGTGGGCCTGTGGGTCAAGTATACGGGCTATCCCGATTCCGCCAATGCCGTGGGCGCCACCCGCGTCGTCACCCTGCCCAAAACCGATTCCGCCTATAGCTATCCCGCCACCTATCCCGGCACCTATTATTTCGCCCTGGCCGTACGTAACACCTCCGGTACCTGGAGCCCCGTTACCTCGGCGGCATCCGATACCGCCAACCTCTTCGGCAACGCCAGCCTCTTCGATACCGTCTACGTGGATTCCGCCATCGGCAACAATTCCAACTCCTGCACCGCCGCGCGCAACCCGGCCACGCCCAAGCTGACCATCACCGGCAGCAACAGCGGGCAGTCCTGCGAAACCAATAACATCACCGATACCCTGGTCGTCCGCGTCATGCCCGGAACCTATACCAACGCGGATATCAACTCGAACTCAATGCCCATTGTAGTGGCCTCCTTCGACAATAATTCCCGCGCCATCCTCACCGGGTCTACCTCCCTAACCGATGGGACGGCGCTAACCGGGACCGTGATCCTCCGCAATGATTGCACCATGCGGAACCTGGACGTGAAATGCTCCGTGAACGCCGCCCAGGGAATCCATATCATTACCGTCGATGCCAACGAGCGCATCACCGGCTGCCGTATCTATAACGGCGTCGGCGCCGTGCATGACGTGGGCATCTATGTCCCCGGCACCGTCAACCAGAGGGACATCACCGGTAACCTCATCTACCAGCCCGCCACCTATGGCGTCTATATCTCCTCCGACAATTCCTTCAATGTGGTCAACAACACCTTCATCGGCAATGGGAACGCAGGCACCTACGGCATCTATGCCACCAACGGCGGCGGGTTCACCGACATGAGCCTGACCAACAATATCTTTTACAATTGGGACTACGGCATCAACACCGCCAGCGCCAACGTGGGCCTCGTTTCCAACAACCTGTTCTACAAGGTCACTTCCGGCCGCGAGGTCACGGGCGCTTCCTATTCCAACAACATCCTCAAGGATCCCCTCTTTTACAGCACCGCTTTGGGTGATCGCAATGCCTTCAAACTGCTCCCCGGTTCCCCCGCCATCGACGCGGGCACCGCCTCCTTCGCCGCGGGCGCCCAAAAGGTTCCCTACCGATCCTATACGGACTTCTTCGGCAGCACGCGCCCGCAGGGCACCGCCCCCGATATCGGCATCTACGAAGGCACCGGCTACACGCCCACGCCCGCCAGCGAGTTCGATACCTTGACCACCAGTTCCACCGCCACCACTCTCACCGTGCAAACCGCCAACTGGAAAATCGTCTTCGACAAGGCCAAGGGAGGCGGCATCAGCGAGTTCTACGATATGGCCGCGCCCGCCGCCAACTTGGTCACCTCCGGCGGCGTCCTCTTCGACGCCAAGCTCGGCAGCTATACCGCCTCCGCCAACACCGCCCTTATCGCCCCCACCTTCGTGGAACGCAACAAGGCCCGCGCCGTGGTCCGCCAATGGCTCGCCCCTTCCGCATCCTTGAACCTCAAGATCTACTACACCATCTATCCCTCCGGGCATATCTACGCCCACTCGGAAATCGAGAACGTCTCCAGCGTATCCGCCGCGCTCACCTCCCTCGACTATACCCTCAAGCTGGGCACCACCACCGCCGCCTACGCTTCCGGCGGCACCACCAGGGGATTCGGATACCTGACCACCGCCACGCGCGATGCCTGCTTAAGCGCGACCATGGACCTGGACGGCGGCGCCGCCACCGCGGAAACGTGGACCTCCACCGCCGCCACCGGCACCCCCGGCAGCATCGTATTCGCCACCGCCAACGCCAGCGCCACCACCCGGGGTTTCAAGCGCAACCACCAATTCCTTATCTACATCGGCGACAAATCGCTGGACCAGCAGAAGGCCGCCACCCTGAACGCGGACGCCTACGTCCCCAGCGTTCTCACCACCTCGGCCGGCTCGCTGGCATTGGAACGCTCCTGGCAGGAAGGCCTGACCGGGCATTGGAACATGGACGATGGGGCCGGCGCCACGGCCCGCGACAAGGCCGTGTATGTCCAGAACAACGCCACGGTTTCCGGGACGGGCTCCAAGTGGGTTTCCGGCAAGGTGGGAGGGGGGCTCTATCTCACCACCGCCTCGGTGGCCACGGTGACTTCCGCCACCGCCCTGGACGCCATCCTGGGCAACACCATCATGTTCTGGGTCAAGCCGGATTGGGCCGCCAGCGGCTCCACCGCCTTCATCGTCAGCAAAGGCACCACCACCGGATGGTACTTCCAGCGCGCTACCGGCAACGCTATCGCCTTCACCATGGGCGCCGCCACCGTGACCTCTCCCGCCTTGACCGACGGCGTGTGGGCGCATATCGCCGTGGTGGTCAATTCGGGGGGCAACGAGTTCATCGACATGTACGTGAATGGGGTGTTGGTGGCCAACTCCTCGGTGGCGGCTACGGCGGCCGGCAACGCCAACAATGTCCTGTTCGGCAACCTCACCGGCGGCAACAACAATTTTCAGGGAACGCTCGACGATATCCGCCTCTTCAGGAACGAGACAGCTCTGCAGGATCTCCAGTCAGTGTACAACCGCGGCTTCTCGGCCAAGTCGGGAACCTACCTGCTGCGGGCGGACAACAACAACCGCGTGGTGGCGCTGATCAACGGCGGCGCGGCGCAGACGCGGGTGCAGCCGGCGTTCGCGGTGTCCAACTGGTACGGCCCGCGCACGCCCAAGTACGTGTACCTGAACGGCGTCCGGCTCAAGCCCAACAGCGACTATGTTTCGGACACCACCCTGAGCCAGACGTACGGGGCCACCTTGGCCCTGCAATTGAACAAGACCTTGACGGGCGCCGATCAGACCCTGTTCATCGACGATGACGATTCCAGCGGGTACATGGGCACGGCGGGACAAATGAAAACCTTGACCATGTCCTCCGTGGCCAGCGACAAAATCGTCATCAAGAATTTCGCCGACACCGTGTTCGGCGCGGCCACCAGCGGCCAATGGTACACCGAACTCGATCTCAAAGGCTGGAACACGCCCGGCACCGCCACCGCCTCCGACCTCGGCTATGGCGGCTTCAATACTTGGAAGGCCGCCGCCACCCATCCCAACGTCGCCATCTCCGCCGCCACCAACCAGGTGGGCCGCGAGACCTCCAGCGGACGCAGCCTCATGTCCATGAAGTTCGACCAGACCAACGCTTCCAACCGGATTTTTTCCGGCGGCGTCGGCTATGCCGGACCTGTCACCAGCACCTACACCCTCGTCGACAGTTCCGCTACCCGGCTTTCCCTTACCTTGGTTTCCACTTCTCTTTCCGGCGACGGCACCGCCTCTCTTTCCAAGCGCTACACCGTCTATCCCACCGGGCGCATCTTCGCCAGCTACACCCTTTCCAGCCCCACCATCGACATGGACGCGCCCGCCGTCTACCTGACAAACCGCTACGATTCCCAGGCGGCCACCGCCTGGAGCGATGCCACATCCCAGACCGGGGCCCGTTTGGCCCTTTTGAGCGGGGACGTCTCCTATCATTCCCTGGCCGGCTGCATGCTCAGCATCAAGAACGTCACGTCCAACTATACCACCGGCGCCACCATGAACTCGGCAGCGAGCAGCGCCAGCGGCAATACCGGAGTGGATGATTATTACCGCTTGCAGTTCCTCGATCTGCCCGCCCTCACCACTGCGGCCAAGGCCCCCATCACTTTCAACTTCATGGTGGACATCTCCCGCGACTTCACCGACTCCGCCACCGCGGACAGCCTGCTTCGCGACGTCCAGACCCCCGCCGTCATCACCGCCATCACCGGAACCCGCACCACCAACGACGCCCTCGACTTCAACACC
>JANYDA010000057.1 GCA_025360005.1 Fibrobacteria bacterium | reverse complement strand
GGCGGCCACCCCCCCCGCCAAGCGCGAGGCCCTTTGGCCGCGCATCCTATCGCGGAAAGGCGCGGAAGCCGGGAAAATACGTCTCGATTTTTGATCTCCTCGGGCCCGGGAAACATATCTTCCCCCATATACCGCCGCCCAACGCGGAGACGTCAGGCGGCTTGCCAAGGGAGTTGACGATGAAAAACTTTTTCAGAAACATCGATACCGATCAAATCAAGGATCAGATTTCCGATATCAAGGATCAGGTCCAGGATATCCGCTTTCGCAAGCCCTGGACGATGGGAAGGGGTACCCCGAGCTTGGTTTTCGTGGGCCTGGGCGCCGCAGCCGCCGTGGCCGGAATAGTCATGTACCGCAACCGGAAAAAAATGGCCGGCTTCTGCGCGCAATGCGGATCGGACCTGATGGAAAAATTGGAACGCATCCCCATCAAGGAAAAGGCCGGGAAAGTCATGGATAAGATGAACGGCAGCCTCGATCCGGCGGAATCCCATTTGGAAAACTATCAACCCAATTAGGGCGCCGAGAAAACGCGATTCCCCTGGGTAGCGTGGACGTTACCTGGGGGGATCGAAGCGGGCTTCCGCTTCAAAGTATTCCTTGGCGGCCCCGCACTTGGGGCAGCGCCAATCATCCGGGACATTCTCCCACAGCGTGCCGGGAGCGATGCCGGAATCCGGATCCCCCAAAGCCTCATCGAACACGTGCATGCAAAGCATGCACACATAGCGACGCCGTCCGGGAAGGGTCGAAGATATCAAACAGTCCCTCTTAGGCAGGCGTGGCCGCAGCGGTCGGGATGCGCCAGCAATCGGTGGTGTTGAGCTGGTTGGCGCCGGCGGATTTCAGGTACAGGAACAACTGCATGCGGTACCCTACCAGCCAGCGCATTGGATACAAGGACAAAGCCTCGCCCCGCTTGAGGGTTTCCCCCCAGGGATAAGTCATATCCAGATCCAGGGTGCTGACCGGCACGGAGCGCAGCTCGATGGCCGCCGCTTCCGCCTGCCAGGCCATGCGTTCGGGGAAGTCCGAAGCCGGCATACCCGCAGTAACCTCCGCGGTACCCCTCCCCTTTTGCCAATCGCCGGCGATGGTTTTCATCAGCCCGTTGTAGGGCCCGTAGCTCAGGTAACGCAGGAGCTCAAGGGTGCTGCGCTGGCCCGCCGTGGGCCGGTAGTCCAGGCCGCCCGCCGGGAGCTTGCCAAACAGGTTGATGCAGAGCTGGCTTTCCTTCCGCCAGGCATTGATGAAGCTTTCGATGGTGAACATTATGGTTTGCCTTTCACTTGACAATAACGAGTTCGGATTCTGAATAATAGTCGCCTTTATAGGTGGCGATGCAATTCTTGCCGTTCTTCTTGGCGAAATTCTTGGCCCGGTTGGCGCGATCCTCGATCTCCCTTTCCGTTAGGAAGCAATCCGACGGGATCCACACCGCTCCGATGGACACGGTGGTCTTTTCCGCTATCCCGCGGTAAGTGATCATGCGGAGCTTGGCCTGGAATTCCTTGATGAAGCCCACGCCCATGGCCAGGCTGAAATTGGGCAACAGTTGGATGTACTCATCCCCGCCATAGCGGTAGCCCTGGCCGTGCGTATAGAGGTGCGATTCCATCAGCTCCATGAAACGCGGCAACAGGTCGCGGTCGATCTTGGTTTCCGTATAACGCGTATTGAAGGACTTGAAATCGTCCACGTCCAGGTAGGCCACCATCAATCCGTTCGAGCGTAGCTCGCATTTCTCCCGGTAATAGCGGAGGTCCTTGAAGAACAGGGACGGAGTCTGGAGGATGTGGAATTTCTCATCGTACTCGCGCTTCTCCAGCGTGAGCGAGGAATTTTGCATGTCTTCCACGAATTTGATGGAAAGGAATTCCGTGAGATGCGGCACCCGTAAAGCCTGGGAGGCCTGGAACCACGGGGCTTCCATCAATTTGCGGATGGGTTCCAATTCCTTTTCCAGATTGCCGATCAACTCCGGATGGAAAGTCTTGCCCAACGGCTCTTCCAACTTGGAGGCCACGATGCGGCGCTGATGGATTACGATCCTTTTGATCAAGGTCGCATACTCATCCGCGATATTGTGCTCCTCTTTCATCGGCCCGCCGGAATTCCTTTTTTTCAGGAAGCTGCCAAGAGATGACAATTTGGACAGGATATTATCGACCTCGGAGGGAAGCTTATAGCCTATCTGGGCTTGCAATTTCACGACGAGGTTCTTTTTCAGCCATTCGGTAAAGGCGTCCGAGTACTTCTCGATCATGTCGCATTCATCATTGGAAAAAAGTGGCATAGTCCCCCAAAAAGTATTCACTCCCGGCGCGTTTGGTACGTCTAATTTAACTCACTCAACGAGGTCAAAATGCTTGCTTGCCGATCTTCCACATTGTTTAATAGGAATATGGATACCAACACCCCCCTCAACGCACAGTTCCGAAACCGTGGGATAGGCAGCGGCCGCAAAACCGTCCCCCAACTGGCTTCCCTCCCTTCCGTCCCCGAAGCCTCCCCGGCCCCGTCGGTCCAGGCACGCCCCGGAGAGGATTGGCAATCGGCCGGCATCGTCGATCAAATGCTCGCTTATCGCGATTGGTGGAACCTCCCTGTCCGCCGTCCGCAAAGCGCGGCCAAGACCCGCTAACCTTCCGCGTCCGGGAAGCCCGAACCTTCCGGGTCCCAGGACCTGTGATTCTTAAGCCGCCCGCATCGGCCTCAAAATCCCCATCAGCTTCTTTGACCAGATGAACATTTCCGTCCATACGGAAAGGCACGCATCATGGTAGAAATTCTCGCCGATACTCTGCTTGAAATTCCCGTACCGCACGTCCCTGACTTCCCGCGCCAGCCATCGGCCCACCGTATCCCTATCGACGGTGGCCCGATAGCGGTAATCGCATTCCGGGGTTTCCTTAACCAGGAAGTCCGGGAAGGCCGCTTCGATATGACCCGGAAAACGCGCTCGCACCCAGAGCAACTCCGCTTCGCCCGGAAATTCCACGATGGACAGAAAAGCCTTATTCGTAAACACCCACATGTAGTCCTCCCGCTTTTTCATTCCTGAAGATGCAATCACCCGCTTCGGAAGCGGAAACCGAGTCTGCCGCACGCCACGCCATTGCGCCTGGGTCCCACCTCCGCCGGAGCAGGAAAGATACGCCCGCCACGGGGTCAGGATTTGTCCTGAGGAACGCGTGCAATAGAGCCCGGGGGGATTTTGAATTGAAGTGCGGATGGCAGCCTTTCTTCGCCCCGTACCTTGCACGTTACCCGGCGAAAATCCCGCCGTCCTCCTCCCTCCATCCGGCGAATATGGGGAATCATCCCCTTGGTCAGGAAAATCCGTTTTCCAGGGCCGGTGTCAGGTAATGATCGGTAATGGTCCGAATTGTCATGGCATTGTCCGGAATTATCCCCCGCAATGGAAGCGAATCCGGATTTGACGACAATCTGATGGAGAACCGGATTGCCAAAACCGCCACGAAAAAAGTACTATCCCAGATTAACGAATCGACACGGGGCGACGAATGGATCTGCAAACCCAAATCACTCTTCTTTGGCTCATGACCTGCACCGGTCTGGTGTTTTTCATGCAAGCCGGATTCACATGCCTGGAAGCGGGTTCGGTGCGATCGAAAAACAGCATCAATGTCGCGCTCAAGAACATCATATCCTTCATCATCGCCGCCGCGGTCTATTACATCCTGGGGTATGCATTCCAATTCGGCAAGCCCTGGGTGGACGGATTGATCGGCCGCCCGCTCATCGCGTTGAAGGGCGTGGATCAGCCGGAGATGTTCGTCTTCCTCTATCAGTTGGTGTTCTGCACCACCGCCGCCGTCATCGTTTCGGGCGCGGTCGCCGAGCGTATGCGTTTCCTCCCCTACATCCTGGCCACGGGAGGCATGGGCCTGATCCTGTATCCCATCTACGGCCATTGGGTTTGGAATCCCGAGGGTTGGATGCACCGCATCGGCTATCATGATTTCGCCGGATCCTCCGTGGTGCATATGATGGGCGGATTCGTGGCCTTGGCCGGCATCGTCAAGATAGGCCCGCGCAAGGGCCGCTTCGACGCCCACGGCAAGCCGAGAGACATCCACGCCTCCAATGTTCCCCTGGTGGCGTTGGGGACCTTCATCCTCTTTTTCGGCTGGATCGGCTTCAACGGCGGGTCGGCGCCCTTCGGCGCGCAAACCGGCTCCATCGTCCTCAACACCTTTATGGGCGGCATCTTCGGCGGCGTCGCCTGTCTTTTGGTGGGCTGGGCCATCCACGGCATCAGCGGCGCGGCCACCATCATGAACGGCATCCTTGCCGGCTTGGTGGCCATCACCGCTTCCGCCGACATCGTCACTGCCCCGGCGGCCTGCCTCATCGGCTGCGGCGGGGGCATGGCGTACCTTTTCGCGGATTGGCTGCTGCTGCGTTTCAAACTGGACGACGCCGTGAGCGCCGTACCGGTGCATGGCGCCGCCGGCATCAGCGGCATCCTGAGCGCGGGCATCTTCGCCAAGCCGGAGCACCTGGCCTCGCTTACGGCCTTGCTTGGGCATCCCGTCGGCCGCGGGCAAGTGATCGGCATCCAGGCCGTGGGCGCCTGCGTTTGCGCCATGTGGGCTTACGCGGGCGGGTACCTGATGTGGACCATCCTCAACCGCATTTCCACTCTGCGCGTTACCCCGGACGAGGAAATTGTGGGACTCAACTACTCGGAGCACCTTGTGCGCAGCCCAGCCGATGAAATCGTATCCTACCTGGCCGCGCGCGCGAACAGGGAAGGCGCCGCCCATCCCCATGATCTGGAAGGCGGGGAATACGCGCGCCTGGTGGCCGCCATCGAAGGCTGGGCCGGCCGCATCGATAAGGATCGGGAGGAATTGGAACAGGTGCGCGGCTGGCTGGGCCGGGACGCGGATCGCCTGTACGAAGTCATCCGCCGCTGCGAGGAAGAGAATCGTATGCAGGCCAAACGGCTGGAAGCGGTTGCGCATAAGGTGGAAATGGTGGACAGGGAGCTGCGCCGCCGCGCGGCCACGCCGGGCGCGGTGTCCCCGCTGGCTTCGGAAGTCATGGAAAGCGTGCGCGAGAAATTGCGCGAGATGCAGGCCGGCGGAAACAATGTCGCCTACTATTGGGAGCAATTGCGCAACCTGGGATCGTCCCTGTTCCGCAATACCCGCTCCTTGCACCAACCCGCGGAGGGAAACGCCTGATGCTTCTAACCGGCAAGGTTCTCGGCCATTGCCATATCGAGGGTTTGATCGGGGAAGGTTCTTCCGCGCAGGTCTATAAGGGCATGCACCAGACCCTGGGAATTCCCGTGGCCGTCAAGATCCTCAAGGTGGCTCCCCAGGATTCGCTGGCCTCGCACCTGGCCACCTATCGGGATCGCTTCCGCCGGGAGGCGCAATTGGCCGCCCGCCTCAACCATGAGGGCATCGTGCGCGTGCTGGATTTCGGGGAGGAGCTGGGCAGCCTTTACCTGGTGATGGAATACGTCAATGGCTACACCTTGGCCGAATACCTGCGCAACAACGGACCCATGGGAGAGGAAATCGCGCTCAAGGTGATCGGCTATTTGGCCGCGGCGCTGCATGCGGCCCATCTCCAGAACATCGTCCATCGGGACGTGAAACCCGGCAATATCCTCATCACCCGCGACGGTTGGCTGAAGATTTCCGATTTGGGACTGGCCAAGGACCTTACCGCCCGTGACATGACAAATGCGGATACGGTGTTGGGCACCCCGTATTATATGGCTCCGGAGTGCTTCATACCCGGCAAGGACCTGGGCCCGGCTTCCGATCTCTATTCGCTTGGGATCATCCTCTACCAGATGCTCACGGGGAGCCCGCCCTTTACGGGTACGCTCAATCAGGTTATCTCCGGGCATCTGCATGCGGAACCGGCTTACTCCTATGTGCATCAAGGTATGCGCACGGCGCTGCCGGAACCCACCACCCGTTTGCTCAAAGCCTTGTTGGCCAAGGATCCGGCCTCAAGGCCGCGCACGGGCCGGGAGGTGGCGGACCTATGCCAGGTCCGGCTGCAGGCCTCGCATGCAGGAGCGGTCTATGCGCATGGAGCCGAGGCGAGCGACTATGGAACATTATCGGAGTCGAGCACTTTCCATCGGCTGGGCCAATTCATGGAACGGAACCTGGGCTCACGCACCAGCGATTACCAGGGCCATCATGTCCTGCATACCACCGGCAAGGAGCGCCTGCTCATCTGGGCCTTGGCGATCATCTTCCTGGGCGGATGCCTGATCGCGTATTTCTCTTCGCGCTGATGCCGCCATTCCTTCAGGGTTTCCGGCTACCCACCCGGCTTTGGGTCCGTTAAGCAGGGAATCCGGCGGAGACGCTTTCCACGGCAAGCAGGGCGCGGTCGATCACTTCCAAACCGGCGTTGGGAAGATTCGCATTCTCGCTGAGGTAGCGCCTCCACGCACGGCCGCCGCGCACGCCCTGGAACAGTCCCAGGATATGCCGGCTCATGGAACCCAGGCGTTGGCCGCGGCGCAGCTCCGCCTCCAGGTACGGTTTGAATGCCTCCAGGATCGCCGGCCGCGACCGTATCTCCGCCGTTACCCCGAAAAAACGCCGATCCACCTCCGCCAGGAGGTAAGGATTTTCGTAGGCCGCCCGGCCCAGCATCACGCCGTCGAACTCCCGCAAGTGGCCTTCCGCCTGCGCCAGGCTGGTGATGCCGCCGTTGAGGACGAATTTCAAAGCCGGGAAATCCGCTTTCAATTTCGCTACCACGTCATAGCGCAGCGGCGGCTTGGTGCGGTTCTCCTTGGGACTCAAACCTTGCAGCCAGGCCTTGCGGGCATGGATGATGAAGGTATCGCAGCCGGCCCGGGAAACCAACCCGATGAAATCGACCAGTTCGCCGTAGGAATCCTTGTCGTCGATGCCGATGCGGGTTTTGACCGTGACAGGGACGCAGACGGCTTCCCGCATGGCCTGCACGCAGCGCGCGACCAACTCCGGCTCCGCCATCAAGCATGCGCCGAACTTGCCTTCCTGCACGCGATCGCTGGGACAACCCACGTTCAGATTGATCTCGTCGTAGCCGAACCGCTCCCCCACCTTGGCGCAAGCGGCCAGATGGGCGGGATCGCTTCCGCCCAATTGCAAAGCGATGGGATGTTCGGCCGCATCGTAGGCCAAAAGACGTTCCGCCTTGCCGTGCAGGATGGCACCGGTGGTGACCATTTCCGTATACAGCAGGGTATGGCGGGACAACAGCCGCAGAAAGAACCGGCAATGCCGATCCGTCCAATCCATCATGGGAGCCACGGAGAAACGGGTCATGGGTAGGATCTAAAAAATTCCGCCCAGGACAATGCCTTACCTGGCGTCCGGCGTCGGTTGCGAACGCCCGGGAAATGACACGCCAACCCCGCCCCAATCTCCAGATCCCCAATGTCTCCTAAACGGCCTTTAGCTTTCTAGCCAACAGGATACTCGCCGCCACGCAACCCGCGCCGATGAGGCCCACGGTACCGTAATGTTCAAGCCGCCCGCCCGTTCCGGAAACGATGATGGCCCCGGCGAGCAAAGACGCCAGGCCGGAGGCGAATTGCTGAATGGCGGAGTTGAGGCTCATGAATCCCCCGCGGTATTGGGCCTGCACGCTGTTGGTCACCATGGCCATGCCGGGAATGAACCGGCCGGAAGTGAAGACCATAAAACAAGTGGTGACAATCAGGGCCGCCCATAAAGGCGTCGGAGGCAGCCGGCTGATGATCAATATCGGGAACATGGCGATGATGCTCACTGCTATGAAGATCCGCAACAGGCCCAAACGATCGGAAAGCCTGCCGATCCAGCGCATGGAAAAGAAGGTGGCCGCGCCGCCGAACAGGTAGATGAGCGGCAACTGTTCATTGCTCAAACCCACGTTGGCGACCAGGGACGGGCTGAGGTACGGGATGATCAGGAATCCCGCCATGGTCATGACCACCGTCAATGCGAAAGCGCGCCAATGGTTCGCTCGGCTCAGGATGAACCTCATCTCTTCCCAAGGCTTCTGTTTGCCTCGTCGCAAATGCTCCCGCATGGAGGGAAGGGTCAAGGCGGCCATGACGGTGATGGCGGCGCTGAGGCCGGCAAGCAGGTAGAAGGGGGCGTGCCAGCCCAGGTGGTTGGCCAGGAACAGGCCGACAGGCACTCCTGCGATGGAGGCCAGCGAAAAGGAAGAGAACAAAGTCCCCATGGCCTCGCCGCGGCGCTGCGGCGGGATGGCATCGCCGATCATGGCCAGAATGGTCGCCGTGGCCACGCCGCCAAAACCGCCCGCCAGAAAGCGCGCGGCCACCAGGAAATGATAATCGGGAGCCAGCGCGCAGGCCAAGGTGCCCAATCCGAAACCCGCGTACAGGCAGAGCAAGGCCCGCTTGCGATCGAAACGATCGATGAACCAGGCCGCCACCAGGCCGAAAAGTCCTGCGCTGAAGGTGTAGGTGGAAACGATGAGTCCGAACTGAGCCGGACTGATGCGGAATATCCCCATCAGGCGCGGCCCCAACGGCATCACGATCATGAAGTCGAGTATGTGCGTGAACTGGATCGCGGCCAATACGTAAAGCAATATCTTCTCTTGCCCCGGAAGCAAGGGAAATCGGTTGACCGCGGCAGCGGCGGCTTCTTTGTTCTTCCGGATCAAAACTCCTCCCTTGCGTTGGATGCCATACTAATTATTTTCCGGGAGTAGTTCCATCCCGTAGCGCATTGCAGCGGGTGAAATAAAGGAGAAGCCATGATTCGACAGCTAAAAACGCAGGCGTTGGGATATGCATTCGCGTTGGGTATCGGTTGCCTGCCGGTAACGTTATCCGCCATGTCCGTAGGCGTCGGGCCCCTGGGAGGGATGAATTTCGGCGATGCCGTTATCAGCAACCATGACCAGACCACCATGCGCCAGGGTTTGGCGCTGGGAGGCCAGCTGGAACTCGGCGTCACCAACCCTTACAGCCTGCTTGTCGAACCCATGTACGTGCAAAAGGGGGCCCGCTTCAAAGTGCTGGGAGTAACGACCCGGGGTGATTTCGATTATGTCGAGATCCCGCTGCTTTTGAAAGCCAAGTTCGGCGCCATGAAAGCCCATGCCTTCGTGTTCGCGGGACCCAGCCTGGACATCAATATCAATACCAAGGGCACGTACGGGCCCGCGTCCGGCACATTCAAAGATGAATCCGAATCTATAGTCTATGCCGGCCAGGCGGGAGGCGGGGCCGCCTTCCAAATCATGCCCTACGTGTATATTTCCGGCGACGTGCGCTATGCGATGGGATTCAGCGATGCTTTGAAGAGTTCCATCGGCGACGTAGACAGCTGGAAATCCAGGGATATCCGCGCCACCCTCGGCATACTGTTCCACTTGATGGAGTGAGTAGATCAAAAAAAGGCCGGCCCCGGGATCCGGAGCCGGCCTTGGATCCTCTCGGATTCATGGGGTCGCGGAAAAACCACTCCCCCGGTCTCCGGGTGGATTACTTGGCGGATTTGGCCTTGACTGCCTTTTCCACCTTGGCGGAACCGGCTGCCGGGGCCGGAAGCTTGTGAACGCCTTCAAAGGCAAGGTTCAATTCCACATCCTGGGAAACCACCAGGCCGCCCGCTTCCACGGCTTTATTCCACTTCAGGCCGTAGTCGAAGCGGTTGATCTTGCCGTTCGCGGTGAAAGCCGCACGCTCATTTCCCCAACCATCGTTGATGATGCCTCCGCCCTTTATCTTGAGGGCCACTTCCTTGGTGACCCCGCGCAAGGTGAGATCCCCGATCAAGGTGGCGGTGGAATCCTTTTCATTGACGTCCCGGACTTCCTTGGAAACGAATTTTATTTCCGGAAAATGGGCCACGTCGAAGAAATCTTCGCTCTTCAGATGCCCGTCTCGCTTGGCGTTGCCGGTGGTGATGCTGTTGACGTCGATGATCAGGTTGCCCTTGGTGGCCTTGATGTTCTTGGGATCGACATCAAAGCTGCCTCCGAATTTTTCGAACTTACCGGTAACATTGCTGATACCCATGTGGCGGACCTTGAAAGTAATGTCCGTATGGGCCGTATCCACGCTGTAGGTTTCGGCGTGCGCGGACAGGGCCAAGGCCGAGGCCAATAGCAAGGATGCGAATTGGATGATTCCCGATTTATTCATTTTTCCTCCAAGGGGTGATTTATGAGAGCCAAAATACCTGTTGTAACGGATATTGTCAAGAGGACATATCTCGGTACGGGCGGTAATCCCACGGGACAAAAAAAAACCGCTTGAGCGGTACACCCAAGCGGTTTTTCCCGCTTCGCGCAGAAACTAATTATCGATCAGATGCTGCGGAAGCGAAATACGGAGCGGGCGCCAAGAAAAAACCCCTGTCCCATACCCTTTAAGTAACCTAGGAACCCGCCGCCCCGTGCTGCCAATTCCTCGGTCGACATTTTCCCCCGTCCGTAATAAGAGACGCCGGCGATTACCCCGAGTCCCAACATGATTTTCGCTAACTTGCCCATATTCCCTCCTCTTGGTTAAGTGTGGGTGTAGGGGAAGATAAATGTTGGGAGGGGCCTAAGCCATCCTTAATTCTTTCCGCTCCAGGATTTTCGCGTACAAATCTTCCCCGAGCGGAGACTTTACCGATTGCAACAATTCGTATTGGCGGATGGCGGATTTCAGATCGCCGCTGGAAACGAAGAGGATGCCCAAGCCGAATAGGGCTTCTTCGTCCAGCGGATTCAACCCCAGAGCAATCCGATAGGATTGGAAGCTAGCTTCTTTGCGGCCCAAGGCGAAAGCGGCCAGTCCTAAGCTCTTGATGCATTGGATATCGTCCGGTTTCAAGGCCAGCGATTGCTTGAGAGGTTCGATCGCTTCCGAGTAACGGCCCAGACGGATGAACGCCCAGCCCAGGCTGCTCCACAACTCCGGAACCGCGGCATCGTACTTCAGGGCTTCCTTGAGGATGTCGACGGCCTCATCTACGCGACCCATGTCGAAGAAGGCTTGCGCCATTTTACGGAGCGGCAGGGTGTTACCCGGCTCCATTTCCGCCGAGCGTTTATAGTACTCGATCGCTTGGGGATACCGATCGGCCTTGAAAAGCGCGTCACCCATGCACCAATAGAGATAGCCCTCTTCCGGGCTATGCGACATGGCCACCATGAAATGATCGATGGCTTCGGAGGTGCGATCGGAATTCAGATAAGATAAGCCAAGCAAGGGATAGAGTTCCACGGATTCCGGCATTCGGGATTTGAGGCTTTCCAAGACCTCCACCGCTTGCGGGTAGCAACTTCTTTCAAGGTAGGAGCGGCCCAATTCAATGGCCGGATCTTCATCGAAGGGATTTTCCGCTACGGCCTGCACCAGCCTGCGGATGCGGTCCCAACATTCAGCTTCCGGGATTTGATCCATCGACCCTCTCCTCCTGCCTTAATTGCCTTAGGCGAAACGGGGTAGAGCGTGGAAATATAAAACCGGTTACTCGCGCCATCACTTCCGAACCTTCCGATTCTTGGGCATGAGACAAAGGTTTGACCATTCCCTTACCGGCCCGGATCAATCTATCGCCAAATCGATTCCCACCGGGCAATGGTCGGAACCCATAACCTCCGGCAGGATGAAGGCATCCTTTATCTTGGGCCGTAAATCCTCGCTGGCCAGGAAGTAGTCGATGCGCCAGCCGACGTTGCGGGCCCTGGCCCCGGACTTCATGTCCCACCAGGAATACTGCGCCGGCTTTTGGTTGAACAGCCGCAGGGTATCCACGAACCCGCTGGCTATGAATCCGTCCATCCAAGCGCGCTCTTCCGGAAGAAATCCGGACACATCCGAATTTTCCTTGGGCCGGGCCAGATCGATCTCCCGGTGAGCCGTGTTCACGTCGCCGCAAACCAGGACGCTTTTCCCGCGCTGGCGCAAGCCGGTGGTGAAAGCCTGGAAGTGCTGGTAGAAATCCATTTTGTACTGGAGCCGCTCCGCGCCGGATTTGCCGTTGGGGAAATACACATTGCACAGAGTGAAGTCCGGAAAGGCGGCGACCAGCGTGCGTCCCTCGCTGTCGAAGGCGTCATGCCCGAATCCCTTGGCTACCTCCAGCGGCTTCTCCTTGGAAAAGATGGCGACGCCGCTATAGCCTTTTTTCTTTTGCGAGGAACAGAAGACCCAATGGTAGCCCTTCACGTCCAAAAGCTCCTTCTGGATTTGCGTTTCCTCAGCCTTGGTCTCCTGGAGGCAAAGGATATCCGGGTTTTCCTTGTGCATCCAATCCATGAATCCCTTCTTGTACACGGCCCGGAACCCGTTCACGTTCCACGACAAAATCCGGAGCTTCTTCACTGCGCCTCCCATGGTTGCTCAGAAGGGAAATTTAACATATCCGCGCATGCGCGATCGCGGGAAGGCTCCGGCCTAGACGTTTTGGTATGCCAGGATAATCCATTTGGTGCGCGTGACCCCCCGCCGGGACTGCATTCGGCCCAATCTTCCGCCGTTGCGATATCGTGATCTGGCATTTTCTTTGCCATGGTCCCTGGTCCAGGAGGATCACGACAATGGGGAAAGACGCGGTCCCGGCCCTGATCGGGCAGCACAACGACTTTGTCCTCCGAGCCTACCTGGAGGACATCCGTAAGTCCAGCCAGGTTCCCAGCCAAGCCGAAGGCGTCTTATTCCGGCTATTCCGGAAGGGCAACACCCGCGCGCGGCAAAGGCTCATCGGCGCGAACATGCGCTTCGTTGTGAAGGTGGCCCTGGAATACCGATCCTGCCCCATGCCGGTGGCTGATCTGATCAGCGAAGGTTCCATCGGCCTAATCCATGCCGTGGAAACCTTCGATCCCGAACGCGGCGTGAAATTCATCTCCTACGCGGTGTGGTGGATCCGCTCCTACATCACCAAGGCCCTCAACGAGAAAGGCTACATGATCCGCCTGCCGGCCAACCAATACTTCCGCCTTCGCAAAGCGCTGCAAGCGGAGAAACAAGGCCGTATCGAGGATGAAGATCTGCGCGTTATCCGGCAATTGAGCCAGGGATGTTCCTCCTTGAACGCGGGCAATTCCGGTTCCGGAAAACCCTGGTCCGATGTGCTGCCGGATCCGCGCGCGTCGGATCCTTCCTTGCAGACGGAACTGTCTCTGGGCAAGCGCCTTACGGAAAGGATGCTGGCCGGCCTTTCCGAAAGGGAGCGGATAGTGGTGAAGGGGTTTTACGGTCTCGGGGACGAGAATCCCATCACGCTCAAGGAAGTCGGCAGCACCTTGAACCTATCCTCCGAACGCATCCGCCAGATCCGCAAGCAAGCCATCAAGAAGATCCGCATGGATCCTTCCGTCGGTCCGCTGCGCGATCGTTACGAGTGCATGTTGAAGAACCAAGCCTAGCGGCGAAGAAGCCGAAGCAACCGCCATCCTTCCATCCGTGAAGCCGTCCTGCCCATCAGGCATGGGTAGGGGTCGATGCGAAGAAAACTCCCTGGGGGGTGGGTTGGGGGTGGGAGTCCCGAATCTCCTTGGGGAAGATTGCGGTGGCGGCATGCTTCGGCAGGCTCATAGTCATCCTTCAATTTACATTAGATTTCCCGAATCAATTATGGGATCCATTATGGAATTACCGGCGAAAGACGGACTTTGGCGATTTTGGATAGATCAGGGAGGGATGTTTACCGATTGCATCGGTATCGATCCTAAAAAGGGAATCCATATCGCCAAGGTTTCATCCGCACCCTTGGCGCCTTTGGTGTGCATGCGGAAAATCCTGCAGCTTCGGGGCCCGGACCTGTTTACCCTGCGCATCCAAAAACCTGAGGTTCTCCACTCGCAGGTAACCGGGGTCTTCTACATCTCGGACTATTTCAAAAATACCGCCATCTTCAATTAGGACCCGAATCCGCCAACAAAGCAACAGGCATATTAGAATGCATCCGAAGCAAGACGCCGGGTTCATTTGGTGGTAATGAGATCCCTGACAACGGGATCGGTTTCGATGGAAATGTTCTTGTATTCATCGTGCAGTCCGGCGTTGTGGACCTGGAATCCCCAAGGGGATGTTTTCGCCCAGCCCGCTTCCTTCCATTGGACAATTTCATGGGCCTTGCAAGGGCCCGGACCTATCTCCGCGCAGCAAGCCAACCGCGCCTGGGAGGCCGCCGCGTCCGCGAAGATCTCGCATTGCGACCATTGGTACTCATCCAGTTTGGCGCCGACCTTGGTGAAATTGGGGGAAGGATTCTTCTTGCCCGGACGGTAATCCCAAAACAGATCCGTAGGCGGTTCGAACTGGATGGCGCCAAGCGCATCGTCGGGAAGCGCATTGCGCGGCATACCCCACAGCAGGAAGCAGGGATAATGGTCGGGCTTGCCGGCGTCCGTCTTCAGATGGCGCACGGAAAAGATCAGGCGGAAATCCGCATAGTCCTCTTTCGGCACCAGCACGCCCCGGACCGTCCCTTCGCTATGTAGAGAGCCTCCCTGCACGCTCCAGGAGCCTGCCGCCCCGCCGATGGTTTTGCCCGAGGAAGGCAGCCATCCATCCAGGTTTTTTCCGTTGAAGAGCAGAGATACCTTTTCGCCGACGCCGCCCAGGACTATCAAGACCCCGGTCTCCATATCGCTGGAAGGCTGGTAGACGGCAGGAGCGTACCCGGGTTTGGAAACCGACAAGCCGGAGGGTGCGGCCGCCTTGGCGAACGCGGAGACTACGGATGCATTCGCCTTGCCTGGATCTCCCGGCAGAAACCGGTTCAAGAACGTTGCTTGCCAATTCACCGAGGCAAGCCTACCGCCTGGCATGCTGCGACCGTCACCGGAGAACCGCTCCCATCGCTCACCTTCGATAGCCAGAGGCTTCCAGGGAAACATATCATGCCGGGACACGAATCCGGCGCTGCGGCCATTCTTCTGTCCAAAGAGAGCCGTGATGCCGCTGCGGATCTGAAACCCTCCGTCGATGCCGGAGGTGGCGCAAACACCCGGATCGGCCTGCAAGCATACGATGGCCCCGGGAAGGGGGCGGAATACCTTATCGAATACCGTACCGGATACATCCAGGGAATGAACCGGGATCGCCGAGAGCGAAAAAGCCGCCGATATGAGAACAAGAAAACGCACATGCACCTCCGGTCTGCGTGAGGAATGTAGCGCGTGTTCTCAAAAAGAACCGGGCAAAAACCGGCGGCATTTTCGGACCAATCCCCTCCGGGCCAATCCCCTTAGCAGGCGGATTGGCGTAAGGGTCACGGACTTCAAAATCAGGGCTTGATGATGACCTTCAATGCGCCCGATCGCGAATCGTTTTGGACCTTGACCGCTTGCGCGAATTCCTGCAGGGGAAACCGGTGCGTGATAAGGCTCTTCCCATTGATCTTCCCCGAATCCAGAAAGCGCAGAGCTTCCAGGTAGTCGCGGCGCACGGAGCTGTTGGCGCCGTGCAAATGCAACTCGCGATAGTGGATGAGGTTGAGATCGATAGGCTCGATGCTATCGGACTTGGGCATGCCCGCGAACAGGGACAAATGCCCGTTGCGCGCCAGCCAGCCCATCCCAAGGCTGCCCAGGGACTTCACCGACGCGGAAACGATGACGCAATCCACGCCGCGCCCGCCGGTCTGCTCCTTGATCCACGCATCCGGATCCGTTTTCGACATGTTGATCAGATCGTCGAAGGGCAAGTCCAGCTTGGCGATCACATCCAGCTTGTCCTGGGAGCGGTTGAAGATGGAGACGCGCTTGGCGCCGCGCGCGCGCGCGATAAGGCCGTTCAAAACGCCGATCACGCCCGCGCCGATCACCACCACGTGGCGCATATCCTCGAGCGGGATGTCGCGCAAGCCGTTGATGCCGCAGCTGAGCGGTTCCAGCAAAGTCCCCACTTCCGCGTCCATGCCGGCAGGAATGGGGATCAGGCATCCCTGGTCCACCGCATTCTTGGGCATCAGCATCGATTCGGAGAAGCCGCCGTTGTAGGCGTAGCCGATGGCGGTGAAGCCCTTCTCGCACAGATTCTCGCGGCTGATCTTGCACATGGGGCAATCCCCGCAGCCGATCACGGTCTGCACCGCGTAGCGTCCGCCCACCTTGATGGAAGCGGCCACCCCGGGGCCCACCGCCGTGACGGTTCCGGCGATCTCATGCCCGATGATGGGCACGCTCACGGGCTTCTCACCCGCCAGCACCCGCTTGTCGGTACCGCACAGGGCGCAGGCGTCCACCTTCAACAGCACTTCTCCGGGTCCCGGTTGCGGGACTTCCACGTTCTCCATCGTCAGGTTCCCGGGGGATTTCAACATCGCAGCCAGCATCGGCATATACTCCTTGTGGATGATTTCGATTGTTACGGATAACGGACGCCGGACCATTTGGCGCGGCGGGCGGAATCCTTGAGTACGGTAAGGGCTTTCGCCGGGCCCATCTCGCGCAACTCGCGCGAGAGCTGGGTGTTCACGGGAGGCAACGCGCCCACCGCTTCGAAAAATTCATTCTTGGCCTTCACGTCCCCGGAGAACATCGCTTCCGCGTCGTCGCCGGCATAAGGCAGATCCGCGAAGCGGCACAAGGCGGCATGTCCCACCAGGATGCGCGTGCCCGTGAGGAACAGGGACTTGTAAGGCGCCAGTTCCGGCCCGCTCAAATCGTCGACGAAGGGGAGTCCGGCCTTGTTGCCTTCGGTACCGATATGCAAAGGCATATGATACTCGTTGGCCAGCGCGATCACCTTCGCCAGATTATCCAGCTTGCGTTGCTTGTCAGCGGGATCCTTGATGTTCCAATTACGGTCCGGGATCAGGTTCAGCGCGCGCGCGCCCAGGCTGCGGTTGCACTCCAGCAATTCGCGGGCGCGGGCTTCGCCCGGGGAAGTCCCATCCAGCCAGGAGTCCATGGGGATGGCGCCGCAATCCTTGATCCAAGCGTACACTTCGCCCACTGGTGGGAAGGTGGACGGACCCGGTTGTACATAACCCAGTCCGCCGCGCTTCATCAGCTTGCCGCGCACCTTTTCCTCGAAGGCCGGCACGGTCGCCAACAAGGCCGTCACGGAAGTCTTGGGCAAGCCCAGCACCTCCGACCAGAAACCGGTCAGTTGCAGGGGGGACGGGAAAACCTCGGCGGCTTTTTCCACATATGCGGAAACGAAATGGCGCTCGGTCGCGTACCCGGACGGGGTCTTGGCGCGGGTGACGGCATCGAAATCGATGGCGATGTCCGGCAGCGCCGCATTGATGCGTTCCACCAACTCGCGCGAACGCGCGGCGGAAGTACGCTGCAAGGACAACAGGTAATCGTCTTCGCGCGAGCCGCCCTTGGGGCGCTTCACGAAACCGGAACCGGCCATATAATGCACGCCGGGCTCGCCCGGAGAATCGATTTCCACGTCGCCGAATTCCTTGAGGAAGGCGCGCACTTCGATGCCCGCGGTAGCGCGCACGGCCAATGCCTCGGAAGCGGCCAGGAACTCGCTTACCCCGTCCAGCCCGTCGAAATCGATGATGCCGGCCGCGTAGAGCCCTGCCTTGCGGGCCTCCCAGGCATAACGGCTGGGCGACCAACCGGCGGCATGGTAGGAGAAGAAGGTATGCGTATGCAGATTCACATCGTCGCGCTGCTCGGAGCCGGGGACTTCCAGGCTGGCCAGCTTTTCCAGCGCGCGGCCGCGCACGGCCGGATCGAAATCGCCCAGGTCGACTTCCAGTTCCTTCACCAGGCCCTGGAACACCTTGCCCAGGCGGCTTTCCGTTTTCGGATTGATGGGCGGGATTGCGTTCTCGTGGAACTCCCACGGTTCCGTCTTGACATTACTCACGTGATTTCCCTCCTGATATATTGACCACCGTACCATGGATGTAACTGGCGCGATCGGATGCCAGGTAGGTCACCAGATCGGCGACCTCCGTCAGCTTGCCCGCCCGGCCCAGTGGAATGGAGGTGGCCACATAGCCCTTCCGCAAATCCGCCACCGTGATGTTCCGCGAATAAGCCAGGGCGTTCTCATAGCTTTCGCTGCGCAGCCCGGTCGCTTCCAGGATGCCGGGGGCCACCCCCGCCACGCGCACGCCGCGTTTGCCCAGCTCCTTGGCCCAAGAACGCGTCAGTCCGTACATGGCGGCCTTGGTGGCCGAATATCCGCTCTGGCCTTCCGAACCTTCCAACCCGGACTCCGAAGTGATATTGATGATGACGCCTCCGGCGCCGGCTTCCGTCATGGCCTTTGCCGCCTGCTGGGCGCATTGGTAGACGCCCTTCAGGTTGATGGCCATCATCTTATCCCACACATCCTCGCCCAGTTCCTGCTGTCCTTTGGGATCGACCAGCAGGCGCGGGATGTTGATGCCGGCATTGTTCACCAATATGTCCAGCCGGCCCAACTTGGCAACCGTATCCTTGACCATGCGCGCCGTATCGGCGGCCTTCGTCACGTCCACCGGCTGGAAATGGACCTGGGTATTGAACGCCTTGCCCATGCGCGCGGCGGTGTCCTCGCCCGCGACCTTGTCGACGTCCGCGATAACCACGCGCGCGCCATTGGCGGCGAAGCTCTCGCAGCAGGCCTTGCCGATTCCGGAAGCGCCGCCCGTAACTATGACCACCTTGTTTTCCAGGTTCAGCCAGCTCATGCGCGCGCGCCCACCTCCGTCGCGCCGTTCGGATGGTAGAGGTCAACCAGCGAGGCGTTCACGCCCGGCGCGCCGAACATGGGCAGGCCGCGCTTCTTCATGATATTGTCCAGGTTGCGCAAATCGGGGACCGAGATCTCCTTGATCTCCCCCATCGGGGCGGATGCGGTGAGCGTCACCGAGGTCATCTCCAGCAGCTCCGTCGTCATCATGGTCCATTCGATGTCCCAAGGGCTCATGATCACCAAGCCGTGGTTCTCCATGAGGAAGGCATTGTACTTGGGCAGGAAGGGATTGAAATTGTCGGCCAGACGCTGCGTAAGGGGTTCGCCGTAAGGCACCACCGGAACCGGGCCCACCTCGGTGGTGGTTTCCGGGAACACGGGGCGCATCAGCAGATTGCGGTTCTTGGTGATGGCGAAGGCGTTGGTGTAAGGCGGATGGCAATGCACCACGGACTGCACGTCAGGCCGGCTCTTGAAAAAATTGATGTACATGGGGGTTTCGCCGGTGGGGCGCTTGCTGCCTTCCAGCTTGTTGCCGGCCAGATCCAGGAACACCAGATCCTCAAGCTTGATATCGCCCTTGTTCATCTGGGTGGGGGTGATGATCATCAGGTTGGGGCCCAGCTTCCAAGCGGCATTGCCGCCGTGTCCGGTCACGTACATGAGCTTGCTTAGTTTATGGCAGACTTTCAGGAAGGTTTCAGCTTGGGCTTTATAGGTTTCCAGGTAGTTCATTCGGCAATCCCTTCGAGTGGCGTAAAAACCGGAGCGGTACTTCCGGACATGTAGCAAATGTACCCGGAAAGGCCGCAAGGAAAGCAGCTTGTTCTGCTGAAAACATGTATAATTCTGCTGGATGAAAACCGATCGCAACAAATTCGGCGCCAGCCTGGTGGCAGGGACCAGCCATTATGCGGCCGATGCCCATGGCGCAACCCTAAGGCCATCCGGGCTGAATAGTTGGGTGCTCAACTTCACCCTTCAGGGGCGGGGGCGCATCGGAGCTGGCACCCGGCAGTTCCTGGCCGAAGAAGGCGATGTTCTGCTGTTTCCTCCGCGGGTGGCCCACGATTATTCCCAGGAAAAAAAATCCGGCCAATGGGTCCATCTATGGATCTATTTCAATCCCCCCAGCCATCTGGTGCAGCTCCTGCGTTGGCCCGCGAAAGGCCAAGGCGTGCTGGGTTTCCCTCTGGCGGATTTATCCGCCCGCGCCAAGGTGCGCCAGGCGATGGAAAAATGCATCGAGATGTTCCGTTCGCCTTTGCAAAACCGGCTGCTTTTCTGCGGCAACTCCCTGGAAGAAGCGCTTCTCTGGTGCGATACCCAGAACCCTTTCTCCAGCGGCTCCGGCAGCGACGATCGCATCAACCATGCCGTGGCCTACATGATGGAGCATTTCGCCGGGGACATGGACGCCGGGTCCATCGCCCGGGAATGCAACCTTTCCACCTCCCGCTTCGCGCACCTGTTCCGGGAAACCACCGGTACGTCACCGCTGCGTTACCTGGAGTCCTTGCGCATCTGGAAAGCCCAGGAAATGCTGATCGGCACGTCCAAATCGATCAAGGAAATAAGCCAGACGGTGGGCTTCCAGGACCCGCTTTACTTTTCCAAGGTGTTCAGGCGAAACCTGGAAACGGGGCCGCGCGCGTTCCGGAAGGAATCCCGGGAAAGCCCGGGTTCGCGCAGAAAGGCTTGACTTGGCCCCGCTGTGATTATTCATTCAAAGGGATTCCCGCTTTCCGATCCCGCTGTTGGCTTCGGTTGCGGCGTTTCGGTTTGGAAACTTATGCCCGGATTACGGCGCCGTTCCTGTCGCGCATTTCTTCTTGCCGGCCTTGTCCCGGTTCCGCTTTCGCTGCTTCTCTTTTCGTGTTATGTCATCCGGCCCGGCCAGGGCGGCGGCCAACCCGGGACCCGGCAAGACCGCAAACTGAATCCGGAGGACATCGCCCTCCCTGCCGGCTACCGCGTCGAGGCCATCGCTTCCGGACTGACGTTCCCCACCGCCATTACCTTCGACGATGCGGGCGGGATATACGCCGTGGAAGGCGGCTACGCCTATGGGGAGGAGTGGGGCAAGCCGCGGTTGGTGAAGGTGATGGAAAACAACGTCTTTCTCCCGATTGCGGTGGGAGACAGCAACGGACCTTGGACGGGCGTGAGCTACCAACCCTCCAAAGCGCGGGGCCCGGGCAGGGGGTTCTTCTATCTGGCGGAAGGCGGCCAGTTGCATGGCGGCCGCATCCTCCGTATCGGCATGGACGGCAGCACCAAGGCGTTGGCGGAAAACCTGCCCAGCTACGGGGATCATCATACCAACGGACCCGTACCCGGTCCGGACGGCATGCTTTATTTCGGGCAGGGCACGGCCACCAATTCCGGAGTGGTGGGGCCGGACAACGCCCGCTTCGGTTGGCTGGCGCGGCACCGTGACTTCCATGATACCCCCTGCCGGGACATAACGCTGGCAGGGATGAATTATCGCAGCGAAGATCCTTTCACGCCGGGCGGGAAGCGGGACGCCGTCGCAACGGGGGCCTATTCCGCGTTCGGCACCCCTACCGTTCCGGGGCAAGTGGTGAAAGGCGAAGTTCCCTGCAACGGCGCCATCATGCGCATTTCACCGGAAGGGGGGAAACCCGAATTGGTAGCATGGGGCTTCCGCAACCCCTTCGCGCTGGCTTTTGCGCCGGACGGCCGTTTCTTCGCCCTGGATAACGGTTATGATGAGCGGGGTTCCCGGCCCATCTGGGGCGCGGGGGAATTGTTGTGGGAGATACACCAAGGAACCTGGTACGGCTGGCCGGACTATTCCGGGCCGAAGGGTCTGGATAGGGCCGAATTCACTCCGCCGCATTCCGGGACCACCCGGCGCCTTTTGCAAAACCCCGCGGACCCGCCGCCGCCCGCTCCCCTCGCCTACCTTCCCGTGCACGCATCCGCAGATGGATTGGATTTTTCCCGGTCGCCGGAATTCGGTTTTCGGAACAACGCCTTCGTGGCCGAGTTCGGGGATATGGCGCCATCGGCGGGCAAGGTCCTGGAACCGGTGGGCTTCAAGATAGCGCGGGTGGACATGGGACGGGGCGTGGTGGAGGACTTTGCCGTCAATCGTAAAGGCCCCGGCCCGGCTTCCAAGCTCAATAGCGGGGGCCTGGAAAGGCCCGTATCCCTCCGGTTTTCTCCGGACGGCCGATCGCTATATGTGGTCGACTTCGGGGTTATGGGGGTATCCGCCAAGGGACCTGAACCCAGGAGAATGACCGGCGTGATCTGGCGGATTTGGAAGGAGAGCGTAAAATGAAAACGTCTTCATTTCTACCCCTGTCTGCATGGGTTCTGTCAGCATGGCTATTGGCGGGATGCGCGGGAAGGCGAAGCGAACCCTTGCGGGGAAGCTTGGATACCAGCGATCCGCGCATTGCCCATGGTCAAACGGTGTACATGGTCGAGTGCGAAAAGTGCCATCCCGGAGGTGACGCCGGGCTGGGCCCGTCCCTCAACAATAAACCTTTACCAGGTTTCCTGGTGCGCTTCCAGGCCAGGCACGGACTGGGGGCCATGCCCGCCTTCGGCAAGGATGAATTGCCCTCCGCGGATTTGGAAGACGTGGCCGCCTATCTCAAAGCCCTGCGCGGTAACGGTTAAAGGCGTCCGCCTTCCATTATCTTCCACTTTATCGGCGTTTCCATCCCGGCCTGGATGGGGAAGGACAGAATCCGCTCATCCGCGCCCAGGCTCACGTTCTGGGCTCCGATTTCCCGGCCCCGGACATCGCTGAAAATAATCCTGAGATTCTCCGGACGCGCCGCTTTCAAACGCAAAGCCACGGTTCCGGCGGTGCGCCCGACCATTTCAACCGCAACATGGGACGCATTTACTTGCGGCGCGGAAATCGCGCTTGGACCATCGGAAAGCGAAAATTTTCTAGTAAAGGCGCCGGCCTTGGGGATGAGGCCTGAAGCGACCAGGCTCCCGCCCGCCGTCTTGACGGATGCATCCAAGGTAAGATGCACGTTGAGCGATTTTCCCGGCAGAAGGAGCAATGGGAAAGTGAAAGCATCGGCCATTTTCACGCCCACGCCTCCCGTCAGCTTGAGATCGGAAATCAAGATCGCCTGGTTCCCGGTTCCATAGGTAAGGGGTACGATCAGGGTATCGGATCCTTTCCCGGCAATTCGTGTCGCTGCGTAGTCGGTGCTTACCATGGTGCCCGGGACAATCGCATCCCCTATCGGTTGGGTAGCCGTGCCTGCCGGGAAAAAAGAGACTTGGGTGTTGGTGGTACCGCCGCCCCGGGTCGGGGAGCCCGCCGCGGCGTAGATGCCGTCGTTACTGACGATGGCTTGCGTCCCTTGGCGCGGAGAAATGCTGTTGCTCAAAGTCCTCCATTGTCCCGTCACTACGTTCAACGCTTCGCATTGAGCCAATGAGTTTGTCGAAGCCAGGCTTTCCCCTCCGAAGTAGATAATCTCCTCGCCTACCAAGCCGGTAATGGGCCCCCCGCGCGGGGTGGGGATGGGGTTGGCAAGCGTGGACCAACTGCCTGCGGCGATATCGTATACGTCCACCTTGGCTTCCGTGTCGCCGAATGTGTTACCCAAATCGGCGCTGCTTCTTCTTCCCCCTCCGCAGAAAATCTTTCCGGCGTACAGCTTGGCGTTGAAATGATCGCGCGCATGCGGCGCGTCCGGAAGCTTCTTCCACACGTTGGTGGCGGGATCCCATTCGTCCAGCCATTTCACCCATCCGGAATTGTGGCCGCGGGTATTGCCGCAAGCCAGGTAGAATTTGTCCTGATAAACTATCGCGCCCGCGCTGCCCCGCACCCTGTCCGTGGGCATGGGAGGCCCTTTGGCCCAGACATCGCCCACGGGATCGTAATACCAGATATCCGGCACCGAGGGTTCGGCGGGATAGTTCCCGGTCATGGCCGCCGCGACCACCAGGATGCCGTGGTATTCCGTGGCTTGGAAATGGTGCATCAACAACGGCGAGGCCGCTTTGGCGGCCCACGTTTTTTTAGCGAAATCATAGGCTTCCACCTTTTGCGATTGCCGCCCGCCCATGAGGTAAAAAGCCGGCCCCGCCTGCGCAAAGGCGTTTTCCTGGCGGGCGATGGGAGCGTTGCTCTGCGCCACCATCTGCCATAAGCCTTGGGCATGCGCCCAGCCTGCCAACAAAGCCGCACCATAAGCAATGGACTTGGGAAATAAGGACATGGATGAAACTCCTTCTTTGCAGACTGCGCCGTTGACACCGGCGATAACGATTGGGGTCCCTTTAACAGCAGGGGTATCAGGCCTCTATTAAAGCTAGCGGATTTGGTTTCCTGGTGTAGCAGCCGCGTTGTGGGAAGCAATAGCCGTACTCTTTGGAGTACGGCTGCGAAAAAATGGGAAGAGACGGTAGGGACCCATCCGCGATGGGCGCAATTGTGCCCACTCCCCCGGTATTCCGGTGCGTTTCCCCGCGGCTTCCGGCTTAGCTTAGCGGCATTTCCTCCGAGGTTACCATGATCTCATTCGCAGCCATCGCTCTTTACAAGACCCGCAAGATCCGCCAAGCCGGATCGCCTCTTTCCCAAATTTCGGAAAACCGCGGTCGCAGCGCATCCGGATGCGCTTTCACGGCCTGTTGCCTGCTCGCAGGCTTGGGCTTGGCTTCCGCCAAAACCCTGTACGTATCCCCGACCGGATCCGATTCCGCTCCCGGAACTTCCGCCCAGCCCCTGGGCGGCATCGCCAAGGCGATAGCCGGATTGGCCGCGGGAGATACCCTGTATTTCAAGGGCGGCCGCTACGCTTGCGACTCCACCATCACTTTGGCCCAATCGGGACGGGCCGATGCGCGCATCCTGCTGTGGGCCGCGCCCGGCGAAAAACCGGTTTTGGATTTCGCCGCGCAACCCTACGGGGCGGTCCACCGCGCCTTTATGCTGAGCGGCGATTACTGGCACCTTCGCGGGCTGGAAATCACCCATGCGGGGGACAACGGCATCAAGGTGGAAGGCAGCCACAACCGCATCGAAGCCTGCGTCCTCCACGACAACGGGGACACGGGCATCCAATTGGGCTTCGCCCATGAGACGCAGAACCCCGGCGGAGCGCTATGCGCCTTCAACGAAATCATCAATTGCGATTCCTATCGCAACTTCGATTTCGACAATGCCGGCGGGGACGCGGACGGGTTCGCCTGCAAGATGCATAACGGCAAGGGCAATGTCTTCCGCGGCTGCCGTTCCTGGCACAACGGCGACGACGGCTGGGATCTTTTCGAGACCGACTGGCCGGTGGAAATCACGGACTGCTGGACCTGGCACAACGGGGACAAAACGGATTTCGATTCCACCTACAAGGCGAAGATGGGCAAGCCCATGAGCTCTTACCAGGGCAACGGCAACGGTTTCAAACTGGGCGGGAACGGAGCCGGCGGCTCATCGCAAGGCGTGCACGTGGCAAGGCGTTGCGTCTCCTTCGACAATTATTTCCGATCCAAGAAGGGTTTCGATCAGAACAGCCATAAGGGCGGCGTCATCGTGGAGAATTGCCTTTCCTTCCAGAACGGCTACAATTACATGTTCGAGAACGATCCGCAAGCCGGCGCCGCCAATATCTTCCGGAACAATATCGCGTTCGGCGTCAAGGGATCCTTGGATCACGAGTTTTCCGCGGCGGCGATCCTCAAGAACAATAGTTGGGACCTGCCCGTGCAGGCGACGGTGGCGGATTTCCAATCGCTTTCGGAAGACCTCGCCAAAGCGCCGCGGGGCGCGGACGGGAGCCTTCCGGTCAATGCTTTCGCCAAACTCGTACCCGGCAGCGATTTGATAGACCAGGGCGTGGACGTGGGAATGCCGTTCGCGGGCAAAGCGCCGGACCTGGGCGCGTTCGAATCCGGCGCGGTCACAAGGGCGGTCGCGCGGGCCCCCGCGGCTCCGGGCAAGCAAAGATCCGGAATCCGGCTGCGCTTATCGGAAAAGAATGGTTCCGAAGCCGAGGATCGGGGAACGCTGCTCGGAGCGACGAACTATACCTTGGAAGGCCGATGCCTGGGTTCCGGAACCCGAACCGGCTCGGCAGCCGGCGTCGCCGCCGTGCGCGCGACATCCCGGCCGACCCAGGTCGCTAAGGAAAGCCCTTAGGGCGCCCCGTAGCCAAGCGCGGGTGGGCCGCACATGCCGCCCTACACGAAACGGCTGATGGCCCGCGCCACCACGAATCCTCCGAAAGCCAAGCCTATCCCCAGCGTATTGCTGACGAGCAGGTAAACCAAGGAGGCCTTGAGATGCCCGCCTTGGATCAGGGTCAGGTTTTCCAACGCGAAGGAAGAGAAGGTGGTGAACCCTCCCAAGATACCGACCATCAGGAACACCTTGAGATGACCGGGGGCGGCGACGTTGAGGAACCATCCGGCCAGGAATCCGATCAACAGGGAACCGATCAGGTTAACGCCCAAGGTACCTAGGGGGAAGTTTCCAGGGAACTCGGCCCGCATACGGGATTGCAGCAGGAATCTCAATATCGATCCCAAAGCCCCGCCGATTCCGATCCAAAGCAATTGCATGTTCCGCCCTTTTCCGGAAAAATATAACCAGGATGGGACGGATCCGGATTCCGGGCCGTCGTCGCAGCCCGTCGGCTACCGAGCTCGCACTCGATACTTCTTTCCCCCGCCTATGGGTATATTAAGTGGAAAAAGGGGCCGACTTGCCGCATTCCTCCCTGAGCCGTCCGGGCCATTTCCCGTGGGTCTACTCCGCGTTCGCATTCATTGTCTTGATCGCAAATCATTCCTTTGCCGCCGAAACGCCCAAGCCCCTGCATGTGCAGGCGGAGCTCATCGCGGAACCGGAAGCCATCGCGCCGGGGCAAACCTTTTGGGCCGGCCTCCATCTCAAGCTGGAGCCCCATTGGCACGTGTATTGGAAAAACCCCGGCGATGCCGGGCTTCCCGTCTCGCTCGCCTGGAAGCTTCCCCCTGGCTTCACCGCCGGCCCCATCCAATGGCCGCGCCCGGAACGCATCGAAGTTCCGCCCCTGATGAACTTCGGATACGAAGGCGAAATACTGCTCCCCGCGGAAATCGCCGCCCCGGGCAACGCTTCCGGCAGCATCCTAATCGCGGCCAAGGCCAAATGGGTGGTCTGCAACGATATCTGCCTGCCCGGCGGCGCGGATTTCTCCCTTGCCCTTCCCGTTAAGGTAACCGATGCGTTACCCCAGGCGCATCCCGCCCATGCCGGTCTTTTCAAAGCTGCGCGCGCCGCCTTGCCGCTGACGGCTTGCGCCTGGAAATTCTCCGCGCTGGCCGTGGACTCTACGCTGGTCCTTATCGCCACGCCTCCGGCCGGCGGGTCCGCTCCCCTGGCCTCGCTTTACTTTTTCCCCGACTCCACGGACATCTTGCAACATGCCGCGCCGCAAGGATTCTATCCCATCCAAAGCGGCTATGCGTTGGACCTCAAAATGGTTCCCCCGGAAGAAGGCGCCAAAGGCCCCGATAGCCTTTCCGGCTTGGCCGTGGGCGATCCCGGTTGGAATGACGCGCAGGCGCGGTCCGTGCAGGTGCGTGTCGCCATACAACATGGCAAAGCCAAACCCAAAGCCTTGGCCGCCCCCACCTTCGCGGCAAGCAAAGCCAGTCCGCCGGCCGCAAGCGGCCGAGACCTAAGCGGAACGACGGATGCCGAGGTTTCCGGACCGGCGAGCTTTCCCGCAGTCGCAACCTTTCCATTAGCCGAAGCCGGAGCCGCCTCCCGGTCCGGGTTCGCGAAACTGTTGCTCATGCTCTCCCTGGCCTTCGTGGGCGGACTCATCCTCAACCTAATGCCCTGCGTACTGCCGGTGCTTTCCCTGAAGATCTTCGACTTCGTAAAACGCGCCGGCCAATCGCGCTGGAAAATCTTTTCCCACGGCCTCATTTTCACGGCCGGCGTGCTGGTCTCCTTTTGGATCCTGGCGGGCCTGCTGCTCGCCCTCCGCAGCGGCGGCTCCCAACTGGGCTGGGGTTTCCAGCTTCAATCACCAAGTTTCCTGGTAGTCTTGAGCGCGCTCTTCTTCTTTTTCAGCCTCAACCTGTTCGGGGTTTTCGAGCTGGGCTATATGTTCACCCGCATCGGCGGCACGGGCGCGCAAAGCGGCCGGCTGGGATCATTCATGGCCGGCGTCACCGCCACCGTGGTGGCCACGCCCTGCACGGCGCCCTTCATGGGCTCGGCCATGGGCTACGCATTTACCCAACCGGCCTATTTTGCCATGCTGGTCTTCACCTTCCTGGGCCTGGGGATGTCCGCGCCCTACCTGATATTGTCCGGCTTCCCCGGCCTGATGAGGTTCCTCCCCAAGCCCGGCGAATGGATGGAGCATCTCAAGCAATTCATGGGCTTTCCCCTCCTGGCTACGGCCATCTGGCTGGCCTGGGTCCTGGGCAGACAGGCGGGCGTGGACGCGCTCATAGCCTTGCTCTTCGTATTGCTGATGGCTGGCATGAGCGCTTGGATTCTGGGCAAATGGACCGCATTGCACCGCGCCACTCCGGTGCGCATAGTAGCGGCCCTGATCGCGCTGGTGGTCTTTGTCCCCGCCTTGGCTTTGGTTCTCATCTACATGGATCAAATCCGGGAAATGAAACCGAAAGGCTCCGGTTCCGGTTCCGCCCAATCCGGAAAGACCGTCTCCGGCGAATTGCAATGGGAACCCTTTTCGGAAGCGCGCGTGATGGATCTAGTGAGCCAAGGCAAACCCGTTTTCGTCGACTTCACAGCCGATTGGTGCCTCAGCTGCAAGGTGAATGAGAAGGTCGCGCTCAGCTCCTCAGAGGTGGTGCGGAAGTTCATCGACTTGAAGATGAACATGCTGAAGGCGGACTGGACCTTGCGTGACGACACCATCGCGCGGGCGCTGGAGAAATACGGGAGGAACAGCATCCCCCTGTATGTGCTGTACAGCGGGAACGGGATGGCGGACTATGTCATCTTGCCGGAGGTGCTGTCGCCGGGGATTTTGCTGGAGGCGTTGAACAAGGTGGAGGCGGGGCCTAAGACGACGATGAATTAGCCGGCCCTCAAAAGATCCCTCCGAGGCGACTGCGCATATACCCAAGGACACTTTCCGTCCCCACATCCTCCGTATTATTATCCCAACGACAATAAACCTGGAGGTAACATGAACGGAAGCTTCGCGAAGTGGAAAGTGGTCAAGGTAGTCGAAAGCATCCTGCTGGTGGACGGGGATCCCGCCACCCGTCAGGCCATGAAAATCATCCTGGAACTGAACGGCTACCGCGTAGCGGAAGCGCATCACGGCATCGAAGCCCTGCAAGTGCTCAATGAATGGGGCGGTGAAATCCAACTGGCCCTGTGCGCAATGGAGCTGCCGGATATGACCGGTCCGGAATGGCTGTCGCAACTGCGGTTCCTGGGGCCGGAGCTGCCGGCCATCCTGCTTTCGGAACGGGACAGCCTGGAAATTTCGGAGCTGCCGGTAGGATCGTTCGGCATGCCCGCCAAACCGCCCGCGCCTGCGCGGCTGCTGGAGAAAATCCGCCGCAGCCTGGACGATCATTTCTTCTCCAGATGCGAACGGGCCACTGCGGCTTGATCGTCAACGCGGCTTGGGCTGGGAATCCTGGAGAAGTTTTTCCAGCGCGGGACCGCATCGAAGCGCTAGGCCTTGGGCGCTTCTTGTCCCCACAGTTCGCGTTCGGCCTGCAAGGATTGTAGGGCTTCAAAGAGAACCTTCTCCAGCATATCCAGCGCTTCGCCGATATGCTCGCGCAGGCCGATGCTGGCCATCTCCTCGATCCTCTCCCCTACTTCCTGGACCTTGGCGGCCCCCAGGTTTGCGGCACTGGCTTTGAGGGAATGGCAAATGAGATGGATGGACTTTAGGTCCCCCGTTTCCAGACTCTTGCGCGCGGTATCGATGCGTTTGGGAGCCTGGGAAATGAAATTGTCGATCATGCGGAGAAGGAAATCCTTGCCTCCGATATTGTAGAGATTGACCAGCGCGGTCTTGTCGATGATCTTCACCGATTTCATGGGCAACCTTTCCGGATACGCCAAAATCGATCCGGTACCATTCTAACATATTCGCATCGCCGAAACCCCGGTTTGCGGCGAAGCCACCGCACAAAGCGTACTCTTTCGTTCATGCGCGCTCCTCCAGCGATCGGACGCCATTGATGGCCTGCCGCCTGCCTATGGCGCTGTTTTCGGGAATCCTCCGCAACGCCGACCCACTCGAAACCGGAATCTCCCGGCATTCCATGGGTTCGGCCTACCCGGTATCGCCGGGGGAAGAAGAAAAGCAAAAGCCGGTGGGAAATCCTTTCTTCGCCGGTGAGCATTGCCGCGCGGATTTCCAGGGTTATGTGAACGGGGCGCCTTGACCGGCCCGGAAGCCGCCTAAGCCGTGCTGGCCAAATGGCTGGAGCCCAAGACCGTGACTACGTAACCTTGGTGCTACTATCGATCCGCTTGCGATGGTAGGGTCGCCCGGCCTCCGGATACCTTCAGCTCGCGCCCGGATTATAGCACTTGGAGACAACCTCAATCTCCGGGAGGAAAGGTCCCGCGTATCGTCCTCCAAGGCTATGAAACATCCATAAAACCGGCGTCTGGGAACAATCATCCCTAATCCATGGCGTTACCCGCCATTGAATAGGAAGGGGGTAAGAGAGACAATGTAACCATGAACAATGGGAACAGGAAAGCAGGCGGCAACACCATGAAGGGTAGACTCGCGACACTCGGTTTTTCACTGCTGGCCCTGAGCCTTATCGCTTGTGCTCCCACCCGGAGCAAGGGCAGCCGCGACCTCGCCCTTATCCGGGCGGCGGAAAAAGGCGAAACCAAGGAAGTCTATCGTCTTATTGAGGCCGGGGCCGACGTGAACGCCCGGGATCCGGAAGGTTGGACCCCCTACCTGGCCGCTTCCTCCATGGGGCACCTGGATGCCATGCGCATCCTCAGAGCCTTCGGAGCCAAGACCGATGCTCCGGAACTGGAACCGGAAAACATCGCCCACCGATATCTTTCCGACACCAACTAGGCTCTCCGCCCTTCCGGGTAAGCGAATCTTCCCTATCGCGGCCAGGTCCATCCTGGCCGCCCCTCTTTTCAAGCCTTTACCCCTTCTTTTCCTGTCATCCTGCCGATATTACCGCAAAACAGTGGCCGCTTCGGTCCCGGAAAAATATTTTGTCACATTCAACCCTTCGCGGTTGCAGTTACAGACAGGACCCGCATGGAATTCAAAGACTATTACAAATCGTTGGGATTGGAAAAAGCCGCGGGCCCCGATGCCGTCAAGAAAGCCTACCGGAAGCTGGCCGCGAAATTCCACCCGGACAAGAACCCGGGCAACAAAGCCGCCGAGGACCGCTTCAAGGAGATTAACGAAGCCAATGAGGTGCTTTCCGATCCTGAGAAACGCCAGCGTTACGATGAACTGGGCTCCAATTGGAGCAACCCGGGGGGACCTTCCAACAGCCGGCAATACGGGGGCGGGAACAGGGGCGGAGCCGGCGGGGCGGGGCGCTCCCGCACCTTCACGCAGGAGGAGATGAACGATCTTTTCGGCGGTGGCAACGGCGGCTTTTCCGATTTCTTCGAGACCTTTTTCGGCGGGGCGGGAATGGGCGGCGGAGGCGGGCCGGGGCGGGGAAAGCAAGGCGGCGCGTTCGCAGGCGCCCGTCCGCCGCGACCGGGAGACGATTATCAGGCGGACGTTGAAATCGGATTGGAAGAGGCCTACCATGGCGCGAAGAAGATCATCGAAATCGACGGGAAGAAACTGCGGCTGCAATTCAAACCCGGCATCGCGGACGGCAAGGTGATCAAGCTGGCCGGCAAGGGCGGCAAGGGCATGAACGGCGGACCGGACGGGAATTTCTTCCTGAAAATCCACGTCATGCCGCATGCCGATTTTGAAAGGCGCGGGGACGATTTATATCTCTCGCTACCGTTGCAGGCCCATGATGCCGTAGTGGGCAAGAGCGAGGAAATCCACACCTTGGGCGGCGGCGTGAAGCTGCGTATCCCGCCGGAAACGGATAACGGGAAGGTATTCCGCCTCAAAGGACAGGGCATGCCGGTCTACGATTCAGCAGGAACCCACGGTGACTTGTATGTTACGGTAAGCCTTGCTTTGCCCAAAGGGCTCAAGCCGGAGGAAGTCGAGTTCTTCCGCAAGATGGCGGAAGCGCGCCGGTAACCGCTTTCGGGCTTTCCGATAAGGACGTAGGGTACGCGGGCCGAATCCCGGCCCGCCTCGAGAGTCCGGACTACTGGCGCTTGAGATGGGGGGCTTTGCATACGTTGCAGGGCGCGTAGCCTTGCTTCATGGCGGTGATGATGGTCACCTGCTTGCCGGAGTTTTTCAGGTACTTGCAACCCTTCTGATGGTAACGGCTCCCGGATTTCGCCAGGTAAACGATGGTCTCTTCCGTGACTGGCGCTTCCGTGGCGCCGGATGCGGGGGCAGCGGCCGAAGCCGTAGTCGGCGCGCCGGCACCGGTAGCCTTGGAGGGAGAGGCGGCGGTCTTGGGAACAACGGCTTTTGGGGCCGCAACCTTGGCGGTGTCCGCCGATCCCGTAGCGAATAGGACTCCCAGGGCGAGCGTTATCGATTTCATGACAGAAGACGGCTTGGGCAACATTGCAGGCTCCGAAATAAGGGTGAGATGTAAAGACGGTATTCGTGTCCAGAAAGGAAAATAACCCGTTGCGGGATTTCCCGCTGGTAAGTTTCACTTGTCAAAGCGATCAATCGCATGTAATAGGCTACCGCTCCGCCCAATTTGCAATCCGGGTTCCGGGATTTCCACCGGCTCCCGGCAGGAAAGGGACGGGATCCCGTGACAGCCCGAAAAACTATATGGAAGAGTAGAGGATGGACCACAGGTGCATCGACATGTAACCGCAAAAAGTTGAAGATGGTCGGGGCGACTGGATTCGAACCAACGACCCTCAGCTCCCAAAGCTGATGCTCTAGCCAGACTGAGCTACGCCCCGATGCGGGGAATTTAACCCCTTTCCCGAATATTTTGCAGGGGAGAAGCCCGCCTTTCGCCGGCATCGAGTCGCTTCAATGAAAGATAGCCTTCCCCAGCATCGCAAAAGCATGGACCTGGTTTGCTTTTTTTGAGGCCGGAGCGAGCGGAAGACTGGGCACAATTGTTTCCGGGGTTGTTCAAAAACTCTAGTAAAATCGCGGGTTCTGGCCGTATTCTAACAATAATGGACACAAGTCAGCTAACCCGGATGCCGGAAAAACCCGACATCATCAACTACACCAACTACCGCCTTTACCTGGCGGATGTCCATGCCGCCCGTAAGCAAACCGATTCGCGCTTTTCCGTGCGCGCCTTCGCCAAAGAGGCCGGATTCTCCAGCCATACGCTCATGCGTTATGTCCTGGACGGCAAGCGGAACCTGAGCAAGAAAACCTTGCTGAAGCTTTCCATGGCATTGAAACTCACGCGGGACCGCGCGGAATATTTCGAGAACCTGGTCTTCTTCAACCAATCGAAGACGCTGGACGAAAAGAACACCTATTATCAGCGGCTGCTCAAATCCGAGAAGCCGAACGGGTTGAAAAAGCTGGAGGAGAACCAATTCCGCATCTTCAGCACCTGGTACCATTCCGCCATCCGGGAAATGCTTTCCTTATCCACTTTCCGCAACAGCCCGGAGTGGATTGCGGGCCAATTGCAGCCGAAGATCGAACCTAAGGAGGCACAGGGGTCACTAAAGCTTCTGTTGGAAGCCGGATTGATCAAGAAAACCGCCAATGGTTACCTGGCCGTGGATGATGCCATCACCACCGATGACGAAGTGTTGCCCCTTTTCGTACGCAACTACCATTTGCAGATGATAGAGATGGCCAAGAAGTCCATCGACAGCGTGGAGCCGGAAAGGCGGGACATTTCGGCGGTTAGCTTCGCCATCCGCGAAGAGGATTTTCCAAAACTCAAAAAGCAAATCCAGTTGATGCGCAAAGAGCTGCGCCACTTCGCCGTGGAAGACGGGCATGGCGAGCGCGTGGTCCAGGTGAACATCCAGCTGTTTCCGCTGAACAAAGGGAAGGGCGTATGAAAGGCCCCCTCAGCCGCGCCTCCCTGGTCCTCGCCGCATTGGCCGGCGCGGGGTTGATGGCCTGCTATACCGAGGTCGGCAATCCGGGCAAGACCCAGGAGATCAACGCCAATTTCTCCATCGACTACGTGGGAGAACCGGCCACGCTGCCCAAAACGGGAGCGGCCAAGCCGTCCGTGGTAGATACGCCAAGCGTGCACATACTCCGATTCTATTTCAACGTAGTGGAAGTGAACTACCGGACCACGGACAGCCTGGAAGGCCGGATCTGGAAAGTGCCCGATTCCATGGGCCGGAGCATCGATTTCACCGGCCACGACACCACCGCCCGCCTGCCGCCCGTGCAGGTCCCGATCGGATCCTGGACCATCATGAAACTGGAGTCCCGCATCCCGGCGCATGATACCTTGTGGCCGGACACGCTGGACTTCGCCTCCTTCCCCGATCGCGGCTATATCAAAGGCACTTGGGAATCCGGAGGCAAACTCATTCCGTTCCTCTGGCAATTGCCGGATGAGTATAAAATCAACCTGGTCTATACCCAGGATCTGTTGGAAAAGTGGCGGCATGAATCGGTATACGATCTGGAATTCATCTTCTTCGCCACCAAATGGGCGATGGCGGTGAACATACAGGATGCGGTGACCTATCCCGATAAGACGGGCGCTCGAGTGGCCATCATGGATTTGGAGCATAATCCGGATCTGTTCCTGGCCCTGAAAGCCAGCTTTTTCAAGTCCTTCAATTCCTCCAAGGTTTGGAAGGAAAATCCCCAGGTAAATCCAGTCCCGGTTCCTTGAGCGAACCGAATGGAGCGTTAGGCCAAGGCGGTTCCCGCCCCGGCCTGGAAAGGAATTTGTCCAAAATGAAAACTGTCAGCCATATGAAAGGATCTAACATGAATGAGTATATGGATGGACGGAACGGGAAAAAATGGATTTCCTTCCCATCGCATTGGCTATGCGGCCTGGCTTGCCTGCTGGCGGCGGCCGTGGTTCCCGGCCAAGCCAAAATCATCGTCGCGGCGGCCGACGGCTCCGCATCCGCTTCCGGCGCGGCCAATCAGCCCACCACCCTGGCCGCGGCCATCCTGGTCTCGGCGCCGGGCGACACCATCCAGCTGAAGGGCGGAGTCTATGCGCTTAACGCGCAGGTTACCCTGGAGCGTACCGCCGGCGGTACGGCCGGCAAGATGAAATGCCTGTTCGCCGCGGCAGGGGAAAAACCGGTGCTGGATTTCTCCACCGAACCGTACGCCGCGGCGAGCAATCCGCGCGGCCTGCAAATCGACGGTTCCTACTGGCATGTGCGCGGACTGGAGGTCAAAGGCTCAGCCGACAACGGCATCTACGTAGCCGGCAGCCATAATATCGTGGAAGGTTGCGTGACCCATAAGAACCGGGACACCGGGCTGCAGATAGGCCGCTGGAAGGCCGATGCCCCCAATACCGAATGGCCCTCGGACAACCTCATCCTGAACTGCGAGTCCTATGACAACTACGATGCGCCTCCCGGCTCGGGCGAAAACGCGGACGGGTTCGCCTGCAAGCTCACGGCCGGGAGCGGCAATGTCTTCCTCGGTTGCGTTTCGCATAACAACATCGACGATGGCTGGGACCTTTTCACCAAGCCTGAAACGGGGCCGATAGGGACGGTAGTCCTCGATCAATGCATCTCCTATTCCAACGGCACCTTGACCGACGGAACCACCAACGCCAACGGTGATCGCAACGGCTTCAAGCTGGGAGGCGACAAAATCGCGGTGGCGCACGTGGTGACGCGCTGCGTGGCGTTTTCCAACGGCAAGAACGGGTTCACCTGGAACAGCAATCCCGGCGCCATCCGCGTGTCCAATAACCTGGCCTTCGACAACGTTGAGGGCAATTTCAATTTCGGAACCAACTCCGTGGCCACGGAAGCGGTATTCACCAACAACATTTCCTTCTGGACCCAGCCGGCAAATGCGCAAAGCGACAAGCATATCGGGACCGATGTCGCCAATTCCAATTGCTGGTGGGACAAATCCAAAACCCCGAGTAGCGTCAACGGCAAGGGTCTGGTGGCGACGGCGTCGGACTTCGCGGCTTCCCTGGCCGCGATTAAAATCACCCGGCGCGCCGACGGCAACCTGATCTTCGATCCTTTCCGCTTGGCGGCCGGTAGCAAATTGGCCAATGCCGGAGCGGTCCCTGCGGGTGCGCTTCCTTTCGACGCGGCGAAATATTACCAAGGAGCGCCCGATATGGGCGCCGTGGAAACCGGCGCGCCGACGGGTCTTACCCAGGGACCGGGATCCGGCATGTACACCGTCCCCACCGCCCTCCATGCCGGAACCATGGGATTCGGCGGCGCCCGGATTTGGCTGGCTCCTTGGGGGAGCTACCATGATTTGCGGGCCGTGAACGGCAGCCGGAAGGGCAATCTTTCCGAGTTCCATCCCTGAGCGGATAAACCCCAAACCGCCCGCACATTTTTTGGGTGCCGGCCAATGGCCGTTGCCCATCGTCTTTCCGGGTAAACCCGATCCGGATGGCATTGCTTCCCAAGCGGATTGGGCTGCTTTGCTTTTTTGCGATCGGGAATTCCCCGTAAGAGCCGATTTCGTGCGGCTATTGCCCGACTTTCTCCCATGTCTACTATTTACAATGGGTTCCTTGTCTTCCGGCAGATATTTCCCCATTTACCCCCTATCTTGCATGCAGGGATGACGGAGTCCATTCCGACAAACAAAAACGATGCTTGCGAAAAACATTTCCAAACCCATCCTATGCGCGCTGATGCTGGCCCGGGCGTACGCGGCTGTCCAACCGGCGCCGCTGCTTTCCAAAGGAATTACTCCCGCCGGAAGCCCTACCACCGGCCTGAATTTCCTCGCCGACGGCCGCTGGTTCAACGGCGGCTGGCAAATAACCAACGGTTCCTGGGTAGCCTACAAGATACCCCCGGGCCCCACCCGCCTTTTGTTCTCTTGGAACGCCCCGGTCTACTACTGGTCGGGCGAGTTGGCTCCTACCGGATCCTGCACGGGCGCGATCACGGAAAGGCCTGTCGACTACGAGATCGACGTTTCCTCCAATTCCAGCGACGGCGTGGACGGCGACTGGACCCCAGCCGTGAGGATCACCGCCAACCCCGTCACCAGCCGCATGCATTACGTGGCATTCCAGGGCCGAAGCTGGGTCAAGCTCAAGATCGCCAAAGGCCAGGGCAGCCTGGACGAAGTCCAGATCTTCGACGCTTCGCAACCCAATCCGGAAGGTTGGATCATCGTGGGCAACAGCATCACGGCCGGGGCCTTCAAAAGCCTGATGCCGGCCGGATCCGATTTCTCCACCCTGGTGGCCAAAGCGGTACCGGGCAGGGTACCCCCGCTGGTGCGGGCCGGGATCGCTTGCATCAAGGCCCATGACGTCTCCAAAGACATCACCCGTTATATAGCCATGGGGGAAGGCGCCACCATGTGGGGGCTTTCCTTGGGCACCAACGATGCCTGGGGCGGCGGCACCGCCAACATGCCGGATTACAAAGCCGCCATGATCAAAATCCTGGATTCGCTGCAGGCGCATGGTTTGCAGCCGGTACTGGCGCGCTTCACGGCCACCGACCCCTCCGTAGCCAAATGGCAGGTCGATGCGGCTTATCTCGTCTTAATTGATTCCCTTGCCAAGGCCCGTTCCTTGCCTTCGGGCCCGGACCTCTACTCCTGGTTCCTGAAGCATCCCCAGGAATTGGGTCCGGATGGCGTGCATCCCAATGCCACCGGGTATGCCAGCATACAAAGGCTATGGGCGGAAAACGTAGCCTCCCTGCCCCTGGCCAACTCCGCGGATCTACAGCGCCCGCAAGCCCGGGCGCGCGGATCGCAACCGTTTGCGTCCGGCCTGGCCGACCCGTATCCCGCCTCGCCGGCCCTTGGCGGGTATCACGTCAACGGAGCCCGCATTCCTTTGCGGGAATATGAAAAAACCATCCTCGGGAAGGTCTCGCCATGAAAACACAAACCCGCTTCGCGCTCATGGCCCTTGCCAGCGGCTTGGCCTTGGCATCGGTAGAGGCGCAAACGGCGGTGGCAATGCATGGCCGGCTCAGCGTGCAGGGCAACCGCATCGTCGACAAGAACGGGGCGCCCGTCCAGTTCCGCGGCATGGCTTTGTATTGGAGCCAATGGAAACCGGCCTTCTACAACGCGGCCTGCCTGAAATGGCTCCGGGACGATTGGAAATGCAATATCATCCGCGCCACCATGGCGGTGGGTTCCGGCGGCTACCAGGCGAATCCCGACAAAGAAATGGCCAAAGCCAAAGCCGTGGTTCAGGCGGCCATCGATCTGGGGATGTACGTGGTGGTGGACTTCCATGAAACCGGGAACGGCAACAACGATCTAGCCACGTCCAAGAAGTTCTTCCAGGACCTCTCCCAGACTTACAAAGACATTCCCAATATCATCTACGAGACCTGGAACGAACCGCTGTCATCGCATGCCTGGGCCAGCGTGATCAAACCCTACCATGAGGCCATCATCCCCGTTATCCGCGCCAACGATCCCGAGAACCTGATCCTTTGCGGAACCCGCAGTTGGGACCAGGACGTGGACGAAGCCGCGAAGAACCCCATCACCAGCAGCAAGAACATTGTCTATACCCTGCACTTCTACGCGGCCACCCACAAGCAATCCTTTCGCAGCAAAGCCCAGGCTGCGCTCGACAACGGCATACCCTTGCTGGTCACGGAAGGCGGCGCCAGCGAAGCCACCGGCAACGGCAAGCTGGACACGACGGAGATGCGGCGCTGGACTACCTTCCTGGATCAGAATTCAGTCAGTTGGATGAATTGGTCCGTGGCGGATTTGGGGGAAACCTCCGCGGCCCTGAAGCCCGGCGCCAGCGGCAACGGCGGTTGGAACGCGGGAAACCTGAGCGCTTCCGGAACCTGGGTGCGCGAGGAGATCCGGACCAAGAACAGCGCCATCGCCGGGATCATGGAAATGACGAAAGCCTTCCGCGTGGACCAGGGCCGGGTGACGGAGGTGAATGCAGTGCCGGTCTTTTCCGACGGAGTCCATGCCTATGACGTGAGCGGTCAGAGGATCAGGATACTGCCTGGGTTGTGAGCCTCCGGCCTACCCGGGCGGCATAACAGGGTTAAGGATACGGGTTAGGGGTTAAGGTTAAGGCGAAAGTATTGGGGTGAGGCCGGCGGCGTGGTCTCCACCTCCCTGCCCTGGATGGAATAGCCCTCGCGCACGCCGCCGCCTGGAACGCGGCCCTTGGCGGCCCGGTATCCGGGGGCCGATCCCTTTTGCATCACGCCCACCACAGGTGCGTTCTTCCAATCGAGTTCATCGCGGGTAATCACCCAGGAATCGTTCAGCAAAGCGGCCGCGTTATCCTGGCAATAGATGGACCAGGGGCAATGCCAATTCATGAAGAAGGAGATCATGGGGTACTTGGCCCGTATTTCGTTGATCAAAACCTGGTTGTTGAAAACGTGATTGCTGCCGCCGGCGGCGGGGACTCCGCCGAATTCCGTAAGGCCGAAAGGCTTGCCGAGCGCCGCCATCTCCGCATAGCCGGTGATGCTCAGGGTCTTGGGCGCGTCGAAATAGGCGTCCAGACCCACGATGTCGACATAAGCCGGCCCGGGATAATATTTCGTGACGTTGCTGCCGTAATTGGGCGCGAAGACCCAGAGGAGATTGTTCAATCCCTTGGTCTTGGTGAAATAGGCGAACATCTGTTTCCATAACGCCACGAAATCGGCCTGGTTCTTATTGCCCCACCAGAACCATCCCCCGTTCTGTTCGTGGAAGGGACGCCATAGTACCACCACGCCCGCATCCTGCAAAGTCTTGAGGTTGGAGGCGGTTTGATCCAGCGTCGCCATCCATTTCCTATTGGATGCGCTTCCGGAAACCAGCAGTTCTGACAGGTCCCCGGTGGTCGTCCAGGCCCCGCCGCCCACGAAAGGATTATCGAAATGGTAATCCACCGTTACGATGCCGCCGGCCTTCCACCAATTGATCAGCTCCTGAGGCTTGAATCCGGAACCGCTGGAGAAGTCGTGCCAGTCCGTTCCCATCATGGCCACCCATTTCCCGGCGCTTTTGTCGAGGTTGACCACATCGTTCTGGTAACCGTTGGGGAGATCGTTTCCCCAGCCCGCGAATTGCCCGGAGATCACCTTCCCATCGGCGCGATCCGGCAAGGAAACGAAATAATTCAGGATTTTTTTCGCATCATCGATGGCATTGGGGTTGGCTGGCGCCAGGGCAATGGCAACCTTTGGGGCTCCCAAGCAGAGGACGGAAAAAACAAGCGCGGAAACCCCCCGCTTAGAAGCGCGCACGATGGCATCGCCGAAGATCATGGGAAATCCTTCTCTTTCGTTATGATTCCGAAACGGGCTGGCCAGGTACTATCGGACCAGGAACCTGTTGAAGGTCTTGCCGCCCGTTTTGCCGGACTCCAGCCAATAGACGCCCGATTCCAACTTTCCCACCGCCACCGTAACCCGTCCGTTACCGGCCGCCGTTCCCGCAAATACCGTGCGGCCGCGGGCGGAGATGATTTTCATTTCCGCTTTTTCCGCCCCGGGCCGGCCGAAGGTAAGCAACCCGTCGGCGTAGTCCGGTTCCCATCCCGATCCGGAATGCGCGGAAACCGCCGGGCGGACGCCCGTTCCCGGACCGATGATCTTGAAGGCCAGATCCGTCTGGGCGGTGGACGGTACCGCAACCGACAGGTTACCCCCGGAAATGACGGCCGGGGTGCTGGCCAACAGGTTGCCGGTGGAGCAATCGTACCATTGCACGCTGGCATTCCCGTCCGCCAATCCGCCCATGGCGGCCATCTTGCCGGAAATGTCCCCCGTGATCCAGCCGAAAGCCACTTGGTCGCTCGCGATGGCGTAGCCGATGGCTCCTGGTACGGTGACCTTGGCCTGCGCCGGCGACGTCAACGCCGCGAAATCGATCCCGGCGGTGAACTTCACGAAGGGCGCGTACTGGGAGGAGATGGCGGCGTTCCATCCCTGGTTGAATTGCCAGAGCAAAGGGGTGATTGCGATACCGGCGGCCAAACCGGCCCAGATCTTCCGGTGCGCGGTAGGCCCGTCATTATCGGCGCCCGTCTCGCCCATGATGGCGGGTTTGGCGTACCCGTTCCACAGCTTCTGGATGGTGGCCGCGATATTGGCGGTGGCGTAATTCCCGTAGACCTCGGTATTGGAGAAATCGTTCGCTTTGTTACCTACGTCCCAATAGTCCCCGTGGGAAGCCGTGGTAGGATGGCGGAAGGGATCGTTGGCCTGGAAAAAGGCTCCGATCTTGCCTGTCCATGCTTCGGCCCCGGCCTGGTCGGCCTTCCAGCCGCAGGTCCCGGAAATCTCATCGACCGTCTGCCAAGCGGACAAACCGCGGCTATAGCCCCAACGCGCGATGATGTAGCGGTATTGCTTCTGCTGATAGGCCCAGGACGAGGCGCTGCTGTAATATTGGCCGCAACTGACTATGCCTTTGTACGGATTCGATTGCCATGCGGAGGGCCAGCCCCCCATGTTCTCGCTGGCATAATCGTGCGGCAGGATCACCAGGATCATGGTGAGATTGCGGGCTTCCGACATCTCCAGGAGATTGTCGATGCGGGCGCATTTGCCCTGATCGTACCTGCCCAGTCCGGATGCGTTGGACTCGATGAGATTGCCGCCGCCGTTGCCGTCGTAAGTCCCGTTCCAGTACACATAGGTGTTGAAGCCCAGGTCCCTCATCTGGTCCAGGGAGTTGGCGGAAACGCCCCAGGCGTGGCAGGATCCTATACCATAAAAACTGGTGCCGTCATCGTATCTCAGGTAGCGTCTATTGGGGGCGACGCGGACCCATCCGTGCGAAGGGGAGCCGGCGCAGACGAATGCGCCCGGGGAGCCCTGGCCCGATCCGGAAGCGTCCTTGGCCGTGACCAGGTAGGTCCAGGCCCCGGTTTCATTGGCCGCGAAGCGGATTTTCCATTTCGATCCGTCGAAGAACCCGTTCACCTTCCAAGGCTTTCCGGAGGGCGAAGTGAACTGCGCGGAAAGATCGATTTGGTCGGGATCAAAGGGATTTGCGTAGGATCCGCCCAAGGCTACCGTCAGTTCCAGCTTATCGTAACGCCCCACGCTCTCGGCGGACTTGGCGATGGCGCCGATAAGCGGCGCGGCCTGCGAACGGATTGCCGCCAGCCCAATCGCACCCGAAAAGATTACCGCGGTCAGCGTGTCCCGTGCATTTCCCATTTCCGGGAATCTATCCGGAAAGAAGTGAACCGCGTTGGGGAAAATTCTCTCCGGCGAAGCTATTTGTAGACTTAGTTGTATCTTTATTTGCCGAAAGGTTCACCCAAATTTATTTATTTTACCCATTTTTATTGGTGCCTCTAAGGCCGACTGTAGACTTTATAAATGTCATTTCTGTAAATATTCCCTGCGGAAATCCCCTCATGCGCATAATTTTCTTTCATCAGCAGCTTGAGAGGCAAACGCCATGACCAATGTATTTGAATATTCCGACTATAGAAAATTCCTTCGCGACGCTTATCTGGATATGAAGCGGACCAAACCATCCGGATTCACGCACCGCAGGATCGGGCAGAAGGGCGGGTTCGATCCCGGCCTGTTCTCCAAAGTGATCCAGGGAGAGCGGAATATCTCCCCCAAGCTAATACCCGGCTTTTGCCGGGCCTTTGAATTGGGGGGCCAGGAAGCGCAATTCTTCGCGAACATGGTAGTGCAATGCCAGGCGAAGTCGGAAGAGGAAAGAAAGAAGAAAGAAATGGAATTGGCCATCCTCATGCCAGAAGCTTTCGGAACACCCTTTACATCCGGCTCCACGCCCACGGTCCCACCGAACTCCGCCGCCAGCCTGGCGCCGAACCTGGCATCGGACATGGCGCTCAGCTTTTCGCTTTAAGGCTATCCTCGCCCGGATGGGCTCTCATCCGGTCACGGTCGCGGCCGTCGTCGGCGATCAACGGCCACTCGCGTCCACCCGTTCCACTCCTTCCCGCAACCCTTAGAAACCTGTTTTTCGTAGACTTCTGAAAGTGTTGTTTTTAGATTTTCGACTTCTTCCGACGGTGGTTTGGGGAACCCCGTACGGTTGATGCCCCTTTCGCGATAGCCCCCCATGGCATAGGCTTCGGGGTGTATATTACCTGAACCGAAGTCTTTGCGCCTGGCGGGGAATGGTATCCGGGGGGAACCCGGATCGAGGGCGAAGACGGAATCGAATGGGGATCCTTCGGTAGACAAATCACATGGCAAAGCCTCCGGCAGAACAGCGCGCTTTTTAATGGTCGATGTCTACGATTACCTGGACTACAGGAAATACCTGCGCGACAGTTATCTGGAACGCCAATCCGGGAACGCCAAGCTCACGCACCGGGACATCGGCAACCTAGGCGGCTTCGATCCCGGCCTCTTCTCCAAGGTGTTGTTCGGCCAGAGGAACATATCGCGCAAACTGATTCCCGGCTTTTGCATCGCATTCGGATTGAAGGGAAGGGAAGCCGCCTTCTTCGCGAACCTGGTGCTCTTCAATCAGGCGCTCACCTTCGACAAGAAGCAGGTTTTCTTCAAGAAGCTTTTGGCCAGCGACGGCGGCAAGATTGCGCCCGTAGCCCGCAGCCAATACGAGTTCTACTCCAAGTGGCAGCATACGGCCATCCGCGAGCTGCTGCATTACTTCCCTTTTGCCGGCGACTACAAGGAGTTGGGCCGTCAATTGAGCCCACCCATCGGCGCGCGGCCGGCCAGGCAATCGGTGGCGTTGTTGGAAAGGTTGGGGATGATCCGGAAGACCACGGACGGAAAATTCGAACTCACCTCTACGCAGATATCCTCCGGCCTGGAAACGCGATCCGTGCAGATCGACAACTTCATCCAGCAATGCATCGAACTCGCCATGGCCGGACTGAAACGGATTCCGGGCAATAAGCGGAATTATTCCACGCTTACCTTCAGCGTCCCACGCGATAAGATCCCGGAGATGGAGGACCGCATCCGCACTTTCCGGCGCGAACTTTCCGACTGGGTGAGCAAACAGGGGAGCCAGGACTCGGTATACCAACTCAACCTGCAGTTATTCCCCATGACCAGGCCGGCGGGAGGGAAGCGCAATGCTTGAGGCTTTCCGCGCGATCAGGCTATTCCCAGTCGCGGCCCTGCCCGCATTGATATTGCTTACGACCTGCATTTTTAATGGCTGTGAATCCGGGGGCGGGTCCTCTTCGGAGACCGAATCCACGGTGACGGGCCAGGTTTTCTATCCGGGCGACGTGCCTGCCGAAGGCGCCCGCATTCTGCTCTTGTCGACCGCGAACCTGGGCAAGACCCCGCCGTCGGGCCCGGATTCGGCGCGCGCCGCCCTGACCGATCAAGAAGGCCGGTTCTATTTTACCCAGGTCGAACCCGGCTACTACTCGCTCCAGGTGAGCAAAGACGATGCGAACGGGGTACTTTCTACGCAGTCGCGCATAGAGGTGGGCAACCGATCGGTATTGCTGCAATTGCCTCCCGTAAACCTGGAAGTAGGCACCATCGGGGAGGCGGCCGTGGTAGCGCCGTCCGGTCACAGTCCCAAATCGATCTTGTTCCTGTATGGGGAAGCCTGGACGGATACCACCGATGCCTTCGGCCGGTTCAGCCTGCCGCCTCTCCCGGCAGGGCTGCATCTGCTGCGCGTGGTTCCAATGGATCCCACCTTGGCTTCCCTGGAAACCGCTTTCCGTCCGGAAGCGCCGATTGGCATGCTGGAAGTGGGCCCTGTTCCCGTGATCCGCGTCGCGGATTTTGAGCATAAGGAAGTGGCCACGCCTTTCTCGGTGGTTTACCCCAAAGGCAAATGGTTCACCTTCGACAACCTGGCCTCCAATGGAGGGCCGGGAACTTTCGTCCCGTCTTCCATGCGGACCAACTTCGCCACGGCCTACACGGACAGCGCGGATACCAGCTCCTGGAGAGGCAGCAGCCTCGCGATGAGTTACCGGTTGGGCGGCAATCCCTCAGCCACCTACGGGTTGATCGGGTTCACTACCGGCAATGGCGCCACGGGACGGGATTTTTCGCATCTGGACAGCGTGGTATTCTACGCCAAAGGCAACGGGGTCATCCGCTTCGAATTCCAGTGCGCGCCCATCCTCTTCTTCTACAAGGATTGGCACCACTTCAGCCGGACCTTCGGCCTATCCCCTGCATGGACGCGCATTTCCATACCCGTGACACAGTTGTCCTTGGCGGCGGATTCTCCGGCCCTGAAGAACGGACTGACATGGGCCCAGGCGAGTAAGGAAATAATCAACATCGTCTTTATCGCCGATGACCCCACCGATTTCTGGATGGATGATCTTGAGTTTTATGGAATGTCGGTCCAGGACATGGGGCAATAATCCCTAATCCTTCCCAAAACCTTTCCCAAAAAACGCCGCCCGTCCCCGGATACAGGAAAGACCGGAATTGGGAGTGGCCGTGAACTCGTCAAAAAACGCCCCGCCAATTTTCTTATTCGGACGCAATTTGAGGATGGGGGTGGGGAATCATAAGGTTGCGTCGTTCCGGTTGAGGATCGACGCGCCTCCGGTGAAAGGATCCCTCTCCATGCGTTCCGCTATTAAATCGATTTTCATCCTTGCTACCGGGCTTGCCGCGCAAGCCGCCCACGCCGCTTTCACCTATCCGGATTGCCCCGATGCCGCCGAGAGCCAGTTCCGTTATGTCCCGGTGGTGGGCTCCCATGATCCCACCGCCAATGCGGGCGCCAATACCAAACCCATGGTCGTGGATCCGGGCATGCTGGAACCCCTGCACCTGGCCTTCGATTCGCGCCCCGGCGACAAGACCGACATCTATTACGTCGAAAAAACCGGCGCCATAAAGCGTTATGATGCGGTGGCCAACACCGTGTCCTTGGTCGGGAACGCGCCCGGGATTTCCACCGGGGGGGAGATGGGCCTGACCGGCATCGCTTTGGACCCCGCCTTCAAGACCAACAAAAACATCTACCTCTATATGGCCAACGGTACGCCCGCGGAATTCCACGTTTCCCGTTTCACCTTGAACGCCGGCGGTAAACTCGACAACGCCAGCGAAAAGGTGCTGCTGCGGTTCCACCGTACGGGCGAGAACCACACCGGCGGAGCGATGACTTTCGACTCCTATGGGGACCTATGGATCACGGTGGGCAAGAACGCCAAGGATTACCCCAACTCCTATAACGAAACCACGGAAAGCCTGAGCTCCGAAGGGACATCGGCCAATCTGGCGGACTTCCGCGGCGGGGTGCTCCGCATCCATCCCGACAATTCCGCGCAGGGATACTCCATTCCGCCCGGGAATTTCGCCGAGTACTGGTCCTCGAAATTCCGCGCTGCCGGCAATACCACGCTCGCGGATCAATACGCCGATCCGAAAAAGGTGCTTCCGGAACTGTACGTGAAGGGCACGCGCAACGCCTACTCTATCAACGTGCACCCCACCAAGCGATGGCTGGCATGGGGCGAGTTCGGCGTCAACACCACCAACACTTATACCGAAGAGCATAACCTGGTCACCCATCCCGCGTACGGCGGTTACCCCTACTTTGCCGGTGGCTTCGGCGCGGGGGACGGGACGGGCTACTATGAATTATGGTCGGGAGCGGGAGCGGCCCAATACGACGCCGCCCATCCGGGTCTGAAGCAATCCGCCGCCGGGCCGATCAACAAGTCCAAGTGGAACCGGGGCCCGGAACAAATGCCGCCGGTCACGCCCGCCATGCATACCTACATGCACGGGAGCGGCGCAGGAGCCATCACCGGACCCATTTATCATTACGATCCCGCATCCACGTCGACCATCAAATGGCCGCCCCACTTCGACGGCTCCTGGCTTCTGACGGATTGGGTCCAGGGCAGCGGTAACAACGGATTCAAGGGCGCCAAAATCCTCAAGATGAGCGACGCGGGCGACCGCGTGGTCGACTCCCTGAAATGGTTCCAGAACCTGAATTGGTTCGAACCCGTCAGCTTCGACCAGGGCCCGGACGGCGCCATCTACGTCATCATGTATGCCGGATGGCATACGGCCACCACGGGAACGCATATCGGCAGGATCGAATACACGGGCACCTGCAGGCCCACGGTGGCCACGGCAATCGGAAGCAATGCGGCGGCGCCCGGCGCGGCCTCTTTCCGTGCCACCCTGGACAGGATCTCCGTTTTTGCGGTGGGCGAATCCACCGTCATCATCCGCGATCTGCGTGGCCGCGTCCTCTTCACCTCGCGGCAGACGGGACCCAGGGAATTGCCCCTTGGCAAAACCCTGCTGCGGGAAAGCGGCGTGTACTTGGTCAGCCTGGCCACGGTACGCGGCAACTTCACGCGGGAACTGTCAAAACCATGAACGCAGCCAAAGGATCCTCCATGCCCGGTTTTCGCCTAGTCCTAGCCCTACCCCTTGTCTCTTTTGCCCTCTGCGCCGCCCAGGAATACAAATTCGATTTCGGCCCCGGGAAAACCGAAACCGGATACACCCAGGTCCTGGCGACCTCCAAGTATTCGATCGCCGCCGGCTTCGGGTTCGACAGCACCTCCGGCATCACCTGCGTGGATCGCGGAGGCGCGGACGCCCTCCGCGGCGACAATTGCACCGGCACCAAGGAAATGTTCTTTTCCGTCAAGGTCCCCCAGGGTAACTACGACGTTACCTTCATCCTGGGTGACGCTTCGGAAACCTCCGAGACCACCATCAAGGCGGAAAACCGGCGCTTCCTCTTCGACCGCGCCACCACCGCCAAGGGCGAATTCCTGAGCAAGACCATCACCGTCAACCGGCGGGAGGCCAAAAGCAGCGACGGCTCCGTGACCATGTCCCTGAAGGCCCGGGAACTCACCTATTTCACTTGGGACGAAAAGCTCACCTTCCGGTTCGCAGGGGCCAAGCCGGCCATTTGCGGCCTCACTTTGACCAAGGTGGACAATGCCATCACCGTGTTCCTATGCGGGAATTCCACCGTGGTGGATCAGCTCGATGAGACCAGGGTAGGCTGGTGCGGCTGGGGCCAGGATATCTGCAAGTTTTTCAAGCCGGGTGTCTCCGTGGCCAATTACGCCGAGTCCGGACTCACCTCGGGCGGCTTCCTGGCCATGAAGAGGCTGACCAAGATCCTCGCGGAAGCCAAACCCGGAGACTATGTGTTCGTCGAGTTCGGGCATAATGATCAGAAGAACCCAGCCGACGTCAAGGCCTACCCGGCCAACCTAAAAGCCTTTCGAGATCAAATCCTGGCGAAGCAAGCCATTCCCGTTTTCGTAGCCCCCACCGCGCGCGACGGGGACAATGATCCCAAGACCTCCATCGGCGGCCTGGCGGAGGTGATGCGCACCACCGCCAAGGATCTCAACGTCACCCTGATCGATCTCAATGCCATGGTCCTCACCTTCGTCAAAGCCCTGGGAGCCAATCACAAGCTGGCCTATATGGACGGATCGCATTTCACCGAATACGGAGCCTTTGAGCTGGCCCGGTGCATGGCCAAGGATCTCAAGGAAAAGAACAATTCCCTGACGCCGTTCCTCAACGAGGATCTACCGGTATTCGATCCCTCCAAGCCGGATCCCCTCAATTACCTGACCACCAAGGGAACGGTGTCCATCCACGACCCGCACAACGGCCATATTACCGTGAACAAGGGCCGGGCCGCCTATGAAAACAGCGAGACCGGCGTGCTGGGATTCGGTCCCGAAGGGGATAAGGCCCATGCCGCGGACGGAAGGCTCCTGCCGGAAAAGGCCGTCCCGCCCGCGAAAGCGGAATAGCTGGGTCCCGGTTTATTTCCGGGCCGGCCCCACGCTTCCCGGCATCAGCTTGGGAAGACGGCTACGGACCGCGACCATGGCCGCTTCCACGAAGCCAGCCTTATCTTACCGATGCCGGGCGCGTTAAGGCGACTGACCAATTGGTGGCCGCCCTCGCGGGAACTTTTTCAACACCCTGTTAAACCCTTCCTGGACCAGGTCACTTCGACGTTACAGGCCGGGGCCCGATAAGTTCCAGAAGCGGGGCGCGCCCGCGCGGACTTGAGGATGGTGGAGCTCCGATTCCGATCTGACGGGAGGCGGATGACGGACTAGAGCGGGTTGCGGCTATGGCTATTGGGGCCGGGGCAAAGCGGGGCTGGCGGCTCCATGAAGGGCGGGATTAACCCATTTGCCGTCCAAGGTGAAGCGGCTGGCCGGGAGCGCCGACACGCTGGTAGGCGTGGTTATCCTCCGGTTGCGCAATGCCGTGGTCTTGGCGTTGATGGGACGCAGGGTATGCGGTTCCAATTCCATGATCTCGTAATTCTTATACCAGATTTCCTGTTGCTCGGATTGGATCCCGATTTCGCCGCGGTCGACGGGGATCCGGTTAGCCACGCTGGCATCGTTCGGATTTTTGCGATCGCGGAAATCCCATCCCTGGGTGCGCAATTTTCCGTTGAGGTAGAAGATCCCCATGCTGTCCCCGTATACGTAGGCTTCCCCGTGGTTCCATTGGCCAAAAGGGCTTTCCGGATTGGGGTAGCTGCTGTAAATGATGCGTTGGCCCCAGGGGTCGTTGGTCCAATCCACGCCGCCGTCCTTCTTGGGCAGGAATTTATTGGTGCCGGACTGCACGGTTGTGGAAATGTACGGACCTTGTCCTACCGCTGACCAAAGGGTCCAAGGAGCCGCATTTACCCTGTTCATGTTGATTTCGATCGAACGGGGACGCTGGCCTTTGAATTTGTCCACGAAAATTTTCGCACTATCGATGTGGATGACCAGTCCCGCGTTGTTGTTGTCGATGGGGCCGTTCTCGAACCGATAGTCCAGTCGCACTTTGTACCAGGAGTATTGCTTGAAGGTGACGAGATGGCCTTCCACGGTCGAGAAACCGGAGGCCTTCTTCTTGGGGACATGTACCATGCCGCTATCCACGTAAAAAGCATCCTGCTTGGTCGCATCAACATTACCCGTGCCGTTAAAATAGGCGAAGAAGCCGTCGAAGTTCTTTCCGTTGAAAAGCGGGACCCAGCCGGAGTCTTGCTTGGTGGCTTGGGCCTGCACACCTGATACGGCGAACCCCGCCACCAGGGCGGCCAGCATAGGGTGAAGCAAGAACTTGGAGGTAGGCATCGGTTTCATTTTTTTTCTTCCAGACGGCTCGGGGTGGCCATTACAATAACGAAAATATCCGGGTTCGGCCGTCGGATTTTGGAATAAACCCAGGAAGTATTGGATTTTCCGCGGCAACTCATCCCTCTCATCTGAGGCTATGGTGTCGGCGCAAGTTTTGGCGTTTACGACCTATAATTACCGCCGCCTTTGGGAAGCGACATTATCAAGGGTCCGAAACTTGGAAACCGGTTCCACCCAGGAGAATCAGCTGTTGGGGAGATCCGGGCCGCGTGCAGGTACCTGGGTAGCCAAGGGAGAGGTAAGGCCCGGCAGCAAGCCAGCCAAGCCGGCAATACGGGTTTTTGCGAAAGCGGGTTCGGGCACTACTTCGTGAGGTCGCACGGTTTCGTTGGCGGGTGTTCTTAAGGGCCGCAACAGGCGTTGGGGCACGGGCTTCAGATCCCAAACCAATCCCAACTTCTCCAAAAGCTTGAGCCCGTAAAAGGTGATGTCGATTTCCCACCAGAAAAACCCCTGCCGGGTGGAGTTGCAATAATGGTGATGGTTATTGTGCCAGCCTTCGCCCAGGGTGATAAGGGCCAAGAACCAATTATTGCGGCTGGTGTCCGTGGTCTGAAAGCGGCGGCTGCCGTAGACGTGGGACAGGGAATTGATGGTGGCCACTCCGTGAAAAAGGACAACGGTGGAGACCACGAATCCCCACACGAACATTTGCAGACCGTTGGTGCCCAAGGCGGGGAAATAGCGATGCAGGAACATTCCCAGCACGGCGAGCGAGGCTCCCATGGTCAGCGGGACCACGGAATCAAACCGATCCAGGAACATCAACTCCGGGTATTTGGCCAAGTCCGGCACCAGATCCAAGCGGGTCGCCACGTTCTTGCGGCGGCTCCACCATAGCATATGGGCATCCCAAAACCCTTTTTGCGATGGCGAATGCGTGTCTTCCCGGGTATCGGAAAAACGATGGTGGTGGCGATGATGGGCCGCCCACCAGAGGGGGCCGCGCTCGGCGGCGGAATTCCCCAGCAAGGCCAGGGCGAACTGGAACCAGCGCGAAGTCTTATAAGTTTTGTGGGAAAAATACCGATGGTAGACGCCCGTAATCCCGAACATGCGGACCCCATAGAGGAAGACGGCCACTGAAAAGGCCACCCAGCTGAAGCCGACGAAGAATACGGCCACGGTGCTGACGCTCATGAGCGCGAAGGGGAAAGGGAAAATCCATTTCTCCTGGTCGGTATGGCCTAGTTCCGCCTTGGCTTGGGCGTGGGTATCGAACCAAGTGATGACTTTAGAGGCAAAAGAGGGAGACGTATTCTCCATGGTAGGATGTCCTTTTAACGATAGGAATGGGCCGTGTCGTTCGCTTGAGCTAATTAAACCAACATCCGGCCGGATTGCCTATGGGTAGGGGCCAAAGGTTACATCTATTTACAAATACACCTTTTTTACAAAATCCATTGTGCCCGGATCCGCCTTTGAGGGGGATTTTCCAATCCGCTATTCCCCTTGCCCCGCCGATTTCGGATAATCACCGGGCGCCGTCCGGGGGATTCCGGTCGGCCAGCCGGAGGTCGATCTTGAAGCAACCACTCCTCATCATGCTTTGCCTTATCCTATCCCAATGCGGCCGGGTGGGCAAGCTGGGATCCGGTAAATACGCCGTGGCCGATCAGGAGTATAGCAGTCAGAACTACAGCATGGAGCGGCAATTCCTGGCCCAAGGCACTTTCGAGGAAAAGCACGTGGTGGACCATTGCCTCTTGATGGAAATGACGGGGAAATGGATCCAGGACGGCGGGACCCTGACCCTGACCTATGAGCAAATCCGCAATCGCGCCAATTGCCACGATTCCCTGCCGGCCTGGGGCAGGGATTCCTCCCAGCTGAAGATCCCCGTGCGTAACGTGGATGCTACCTCGTATGAATCCCTGCTGGCGGCTTCCAATGGGAAGCCGGACAAGTGGATCAAGTGGCTTAAGACGGAGTAGTCTGTGGGGGCGCAGGCCCGCGCCCACCCTGCCCCATCTCGCAGCCTTTGAGGCCGAGAAGAGGTTGGGTTTTGGACGGAAGTTTCAGCCGGGTATCAAGGTTTGGCCGCTCTATGTTCTCCGCGGGCGGCTGTCCAGACTTCCCGGGCCGCGTCGGCGTTCATGGCGGCGATGCCAAGCCCCACTAGCAAGTCCGGCCAAATGGATGGATACGCGATGGTAATAACGCCTGCTGTGATTATGGCGATGTTCGCCAATACATCGTTGCGGGCGGAAAGGAAGGCCGCCTTGGTAAGGCTGCCCGCATGGTGGCGATAGCGGGAAAGCATCATCGCGCAGGAGAAATTCACCAGCAGGGCTCCCGCTCCCGTCAGGGTAATCGGAATCGGGGAGGGAGCCGCATGCAGATGGGCCTGCCGCCATGCGGTCCACAGCGTTGCCAGGCTCGGCAGCATCAGGATGACTGCTAAGGCCACGCCAACGCGGGAACGGCGCCGCAGGCTCCAACCGAGCGCCAGCAGGATAAGCATGTTGACCATTCCATCTTCCAGAAAATCTATGCTGTCCGCGAACAGCGCCACCGAATGGATGGCCAGGGCCACGGCGAATTCAATCATGAAATAGCCCAGGTTGAGAACCATCGCCAGACTGATAACGGATTTTATCCGGTTCGGCATACGGCCCCCGACTAGAGTCGTTTGCGGACGGCCTGGGCGTGGTGGTGGAAGCCTTCGGCGTCAGCCAAGGCGGCTATCAGGGCTCCGTGTTTCCTGAGGGCCTTAGGGGTATAGTTGATGAGGCTGGTGCGCTTGTAGAAATCGTAGGTTCCCAGCGGCGAGAAGAAACGCGCGGAACCGTTGGTGGGCAGCACGTGGTTGGGACCCGCGAAGTAATCGCCGACGGGTTCCGATGAATAAGCGCCCAGGAAAATAGCGCCGGCATTGCGGATGCGCGCGGAAAGGGCCTCCGGCCTGGCGGTGAGGATTTCCATGTGTTCCGGGGCGATGGCATCCGCCAGGGCGCAGCCGAACTTCCAGTCCGGAACCAGGTAGATGCGGCCGAAACGGGACAGGCTCTTTTCCAGGACTGCGCGTTTGGGCGAAGCCTCCACTTGCTGGGCCACGCAGTCCGCGATCCAGGCGGCCGCCTTGGCGGATGTGGTGATGCAGATGGCGGCTTCATAGCCGGAGCCGTGTTCCGCCTGGGACAGGAGATCGGCTGCGACCCAGTCCGGGTCGGCGGTTTCATCGGCCAGCACCAGGATCTCGGATGGGCCGGCGATCATATCGATGTCCACCGTGCCGAAGACTTCCTTCTTGGCCAGGGTAGCATAGACGTTACCCGGCCCCACTATCTTGTCGACCCGGGGCACTTTTTTGGTCCCGAAAGCGAGCATGGCCACCGCTTGGGCCCCGCCGATGCGGTAGACCTCGGTGATGCCCAGCTCGCGGGCGGCGAAAGCGATGGCGGGATGCAAGCCTTTGGCGGCGGGCGTGACCACGGCGATTTCCCTGACGCCGGCCACGCGCGCCGGGACCGCGTTCATGATCAGGGTGGAGGGATAGACGCCGGCGCCGCCGGGAACGTAAAGGCCTACGCGCTTGAGCGGGCGGATGATCTGGCCCAGGGTCTCGCCGTCCGGCCCCGTGAACCGCCAGGATTTCTCGGCCTGGCGCTGATGGAACCGGCGTACGTTGGCGATAGCGCCCTTGATGGCTTTTTTCACCTGCGGATCCAGGCCTCGCGCCTTCTTGTCCAGCTCCCCCGCCGAAACCGCCAGGTTACCCTGGAGGCCGTCGAACTTGCGCGCGTACCCCAGGGCCGCCGCATGGCCGATGCTTTTCACGTCCGCCAGGATGTCCTTGACCGCTTTGGTGATTTCCGGGGAAGGGCTGGGCTCGCGGGAGGTGATGGCCCGGACATCCGGGTGCTTGAGGCTGGAAACGCGGACAATGCGCATGGGCTGGGATGTCTTCATGATGCGGACAAAGTTAGCAAATGCGGCCTATAAACTAAGGTTTGACGGCCCGGAAGCGCAGGCGCGTATAGTCCGCGCTCCACTGGCCCTCCGCATCGCACAAGACTGGACGCAGGTCCTCCTGGACTTCGGTTAGGAATGCGGCGCGCTCTTCCGGCCGGATGCCTTTCATGAAATTCTCGGCGAAGGTTTCCAGCCAAGCCCGCATTTCCCCGGGCAAAGGCGTGGGCCGCGGAAAGACCAGGATGCTTTCCACCTTGAATCCGCGGGCAGCCAGCTTGGCCCCGTATTCTTCGGCAGTGGCGAAGTACCAGGGGTTCAGGGCATCGAAGTCCTGCCCGCGTTTGGCCAGCGCGCGTCCAAGCGCGGCGCGGATCTCCGCCACGCAACCCGCGCCGCCGCACTCGCCCACGAAACGGCCTCCGGGCTTGAGGGCGCGCCATACCCCGTCGATGGCGGCGTCGGGCTTGCGCATCCAATGCAAGGTGGCATTGCTGAATACCGCATCGAAATCTTCCGTAAAGGCCATAGTTTCCGCATCCACCACGCGGGCGTCCAAGCCCGATTTGCGGGCTGCGTCCACCTGCGCCGAGCTGGCGTCGATACCCATCACCTTGCAGCCCATGGCAGCCAGCTTGGCGGTGAGGAAGCCGTCCCCGCAACCCACATCCAGAATGCGTTCGCCCGCCACGGGCGCCAGCAACTCCACCACCCCCATCCCCAGCTCCGCGACGAAGCGGGCATTGGCGATATAGCGATCCGGATTCCAGGTTTGCGGCATGGCGAATGCATCCCGCCCGGGCGGCGGCAGCGGAGCCGACGGAGAAAGCGGGGCGATGGGCGCAGTCGGCGCTATGGGATTACCGGTTTGTTTAGTCGAGTCCATCGTTACCTCATCCTTGCAGGAGTTTGTAGTTGATTCCATCCAGAAGCGCGAGCCAGGAGGCTTCGATGATGTTGGTGGATACGCCCAGTGTGCCCCAGGGTTCCTGCTCCGGCCGGGTGCGATCATGGAAGCGGATCCACACCCGCACTTTAGCGCCGGTGCCCTTGTTGTTGTCCAGCACGCGCACCTTGTAGTCGATGACCCCGATGTTGGCCAAGGCCGGGAAGAAGCGGCGCAGGGCCTTCCAGGTGGCCGCGTTCATGGCGTCCACGGGACCGTTGCCTTCCGCGGCGGTATGCTCAACCTCTTCCCCCACCTTGAGCTTGATGGTGAATTCCGAATAGACCTCTCCGTTCTCGCGGCGCTCCTCGATGGAACGAAAGCCCAGGAACTCGAAGCGATCCTGCCACATACCCAGCTTGCGGCGCGCGAGAAGTTGGAAACTGGCGTCGGCGATTTCGAAATGGTACCCCTCGTCCTCCTTCTGCTTCACGTCCGCCAGGATGGCCGCCACCTGGGGGCCGCGCTTGTCCAGATCGGGGACGATGGCGTTGATCTTGTCCCACACCAGACTGCTGCCGCTCTGATTGGACACGATGAAGTCGCGGGCGTTGCCGACCAAAGACGGATCGATATGCTCGAAGCTGCGGGCGATTTTCATGACGCCATCGATATGGGCCCCGCCCTTGTGCGCGAAAGCGGCCTCACCCACATAAGGCTGGCGGATATCGTCGGCCAGGTTGGCGATCTCGCTTACGGCCAGGCTCAGTCCGCGCAGCCCCTTGAGCTGATCCTCGCCTACCACGGGGATGCCCATCTTCAGCTGCAAGGCCGGGATGATGACGGTGAGGTTGGCATTCCCGCAACGCTCGCCGTAGCCGTTGATGGTGCCTTGCACCTGCACGGCGCCGGCGCGCACGGAAGCCAGCGCGTTGACCACGCCGGTGCCGGTATCGTTATGGGCATGGATGCCGATTGGCCGGCCCAGGTGGGCTTTCATCTTGGCCGTCAGTTCCTCCACGCGCCATGGCAATTGCCCGCCGTTGGTATCGCACAGCACGATCACGTCCGCGCCGCCGTCCCGGGCCGCTTCCAGCGCCAGGGTCGCATATTCGGGATTGCCCTGGTAGCCGTCGAAGAAATGCTCCGCATCGTACACCACTTCCTGCGCATGTTGCTTGAGGAAGGCCACGGATTCCCGGATCATCCGCAGGTTCTCTTCCAGGGTGGTACGTAACACCTCCGTTACATGGAGGTCCCAGCTCTTGCCGAATATGGTGATGACGGGCGCCTTGGTGTCCACCAGGTGCTTGAGGATCATGTCGTTGGCGGGATTGCCTTTGGGGCGGCAGGTGCTGCCGAAGGCGGCGATCCTGGCATGGCGCCATTCCATGCGCTGGGCGCGCGCGAAGAATTCGATGTCCAGCGGGTTGGTGGGATTGGGCCAGCCGCCTTCGATGTAGTCCACTCCGAACTGATCCAGCTTGCGCGCCACGGCAATCTTGTCCTCCAGGGAAAAGGAGAGGCCCTTGGCCTGGTTCCCGTCCCGCAGGGTGGTATCGTATATCTTAACCTGTTTCATCTTCGACCTTTCTCGGCCCGGCAAGGCAAAAAAAAAGCCCGCTCCTGGGAGCGGGCTTTGCCAATGGCAGTAGGTGGACGCCTACAAAAGTCCGCTCGATGCTCCGATGCTAATTCGAATAATCAGGATGGCATACCGGCGGTTCATGTTCCCCAATGTAACTCCGCTACCCCGGGGGTTGTCAACCGGACGCGGACGGAAGCGGCGGATCATCCCGGCCAACCCCGCTGCTAAGTCCCAATAGCTAAAAACCCGGCCCCGAAATGCTTCCGAAAGGCATCAGAAGGGACTTGCGGGCCGTGGGAGGGAGGCACCGGTGCCGGTCCCGGACCCGTAATTCCGGCGCCGCTCCCGGATATAGGCGGACCATTCCGCGGCATCGAGGGGGAAAGGTTTGCTGCGATATTGCGCGCCTTCCAGGGAAAGGTAACATGCCGGATCCCCCGGCGGCGACCCCGCCCTCCTCAAATCCAGGACGCGATACGGCACCGGAAATCCGCCGATGGGCGTCTTCCCCGCTTCCAGGATAAGGGCCTGCGGCGGCAACACGCTCCGCTTATAGCTCCGCCTCCAGGGCAACTGCGTTTCCACCACCACCTGGTCGGCCAGCATATAGCAGCCGAAACTCTTGCGCGCATCCGTATCCGAATGGGAAACGAGATGATCGTAGAGTTTCCATCCCAGGTACCCCCAGGGCGCTCCCGTCATGCGATCCACCGGCAAGCCGCGATCCCTTTCCATGCCTTCATAGGAACGCAAGGAAAGCATTTCCTTGTCCGCCAGGATCTTGAAGCCGTAGCCCCAGGCGATATGCGCAAGCAGGATGAACCCCGCCAGCAGCGGCGCGATCCGGACGGGCCGCAGCGCGCCTCCGTCCTCCAGCAGCAGGAACAATGCGGCCAGGGCCAGATCGATGAGATAGAAATCGTACCAGAACGCCCTGAGACCGCTTACGGCCACATAGCCCAGGAACAAAGCCATGGCCGGGGTGGGCCGCGAGGCGGCGCGCCAGTCCAGCGCCCATAGCAGGCCGGGAACCAACGCGGCCAGGAACCATTGCAAATGGATGCGCGCGTCCAAGTCCAATAGCAAAGGGGCGCAGAACTCCACATAGGGATGCGATCGCAAATGGGGCAGCGAGGAAGGCAGCAACAGCGCCAGAAAGCCGCAGGTGGCGGCCAGCGGCAGCCAGGGACGCGAAAGGTTGGCGCGCAGGTTGGCCAAGGCGTTTTTCCCCAGCAGCAAACCCAGGCAGGAAAGCCAGGCCAGGCCCAGGCATAAGCCGATGAACCCGGCGCGGACGATGAGCAGGCATTTGCGCGCGTCCAGAACCGCATAGATGTTCTGGGCTTGAGCCACGGTATGGTTCATGATGGCATGCAGGCCAAGGCCGGCCGCGACGAACGCGGCCACGCCGATCCATAACCGGGCCTTAACGGATGCGGGCATGGTTCGATCAAACGCCAGCTGGAAGGCCGGTAGCGCCAGCATGGCCACGCTGTTCTGGCGGTTGGCGAAGGCCAGGAAAACCAGGGGGAAGAACCAGCCCCAGCGGCCGCGCCGGTAGGCCAACAGCGCCGCCAGTACGAACGCCATGGTGAAAACGTTGCCGGTGTACTCTGCGCACTTGTACCAGTAGATGGGCTGGGTCGCCAGCAAAAGCGCGGACAGGGACGCGCCGCGCGGACCCAGCCTCGGCCGGATCAACGCGTATAGGAGGAAGAAATTCGCGCCCGCGAACAACGCTTGCAGGCCCCAGGTGGCGAAAGGGAAATCGCCCGTGACCGCATAGATCAAAGCTCCCAGCACGGACATGGTGGCGCCGTACGGCTCCAGCGAATCGTGCGTGAAGGGGCGATGCCGGACCAGGGTTTCCGCCACGCTTTGCAAATATCCGAAGTCATCCAGGCGGACCAGTCCGGGATGGTACAGCAAGGGGAAGTACAGCAGGGAATAGGCGCAGAATCCCAGCACGGGCCACAGCGGAAAGGCATACGTCTTGCGCATGTTACCTGCGGCCCGGAACATCCAGGTATTCCTTCCACTCCCCATCGTCCAACGGGAAACGCAGGGGACGATAGCGGGCGGAATCCAAAACCAGAAAGCGTCCCTGCGCCTGGACGCCGGAATCCGGTCCATGCAAATCCGCCACCCGGTAACGGACGCTGGCAAACCCCACCCGGCAGAAACCGCTGTCGATCATCACCGCTTGCGCGGGCAATGCGGACTTGAAGGCCCGCCGCCATGGCAACTGGGTTTCCACCGTCACCCTGTCCTTGCGCACATAACCCAGGAAGTCCGCCAACTCCCCGTAGTCGCGGCCTTCGTGGGAGGTGAAATAACCGAACAGCTTCCATCCCAGCAACCCGAAGGGGGCCCCCGTCATGCGATCCACGCGCACGCGGTCTTGGCGTTCCAGGCCTTCCAGGATTACCACGGCCAGCCGCTGCTTATCGGATTGCACCTTGAGGAGATAGGCATAACCGATATCGGCCGCCAGCAACGCGCCCAGGAACACGAGGGCGGGCCCGGGCAGATCCATGCCGGAAATCCCGGGGCCTTGCAAGGCCAGGAGCAGGCAGAGCAACGCGATTTCCAGGAAATAATAGTCCCACCAGATCCCCCGCAGCGAGGTAACCAGCACGTAACCCCCGATCAGGGCCAGGTAGGGCCTGGGGCGCAAAAGCCGGAAATCGAGCAGCCAGTAAGAAGCAATCAAGATCCAGGGCAAGGCAAAATTGACCCGGGACCAGCCCAGATAGCCGAACATGGGAGTATCCATCCGCAGCAGCGATGGATCCCACCAGGGAAGAAAAGCCAGCACCGCCAGGCTTGCCGCGGCCGGAAACCGCCACCGCGCGTTTGCGAGCGGACCCGGGCGGCCGCGGAGAAAAGAGAAGGCGGAAAGCCAGCCCAAGCTCAGCAGGCCGCCGGCGATGGCCGCGGAGGCGAAGGCGGCCAGCAGCGGCCCCGGCGCGCTATGCCGGAATCCCGCGTTCCGCGCGGCATAGGTTCCGTTCATGGCCAGCGTCAGCGCCAGGGCCGCCAACGCGTATAGGCACGGCGCGACAACATCCGCGGTCCGGCGCCGGGACTTGCCGGCCGGCATGGGGAAGAACCATTTCCACGCGGGCAGGATCAGCAGGCAAATCTGGTTCTGGCGATTGGCGAAAGCCAGGAACGCCGCCGCATAGAACCAGCCCATCCGATCCGTCTCGAAAAGGATCAACGAGGCCAGAAACAGATCCAAGGTGCAGATGCCCGCGTGGAAATCGGCCGCCTTGGCCAGATACAAGGGTAAACCGGCCATGGCCAACGCCGATAGGGCCGCGTGCCGGGGTTGCAGGCGTACGGCCAAGAGGCGGTACAGCAACGGATACAGCGCCAGCGCGCAGGCCGCCTGGAAGCCCCAGGTGGAAAGGAGAAAACTGCCGGTAAGCCGGTAGAGCAGCGCGCAGGCCGAGGAAAACACCGCGCTGAACGGCTCCAGCCAATCATCCAGGAACGGGCGGCCCGCGCGCAAAGTCCCGATGACGCTGCGGAGATAGCCGAAATCGTCGCTACGGACGATGCCGGGCCGGAAGGCGAGGAGGAAATAAACGGCCGCGAACGCGGCCCAGCCCAGTAGCGGCGCGGTTACCCTGTCCCATCCCTTGCGGGTTCCGCCCGCGGTGGGATGCACGGAAGGACGGTGGGGCCCGGGGGCCCGGTCCCATGCGCCCATGATCAGGCGGCCGCGTTCATTCCGTGGGAGCCCGCCCGCATGCGCGCGGGAGCGCGCTGGAAGCGGCCCCGGAAAGCCAGGAAATACCAATGCAGGTAATGCGGCAGCCATTTGAAGAGCTTGAACTTGGATTCCCCGCCGGAGCGGTCCCGCCAAGTGGCAGGCACCTCCCCTATCTTGCAGCCCAGCAGATGGGCCTTGATGAGGATCTCCATGCCTATCTCGAAGCCGCCGTCGCTTTCGATGCGGATGCGGTCGAACAGGCTGCGGCGGTACAGCTTGAAACTGTTGGTGGCGTCATGGGTAGGAACGCCCGCGATGAAGTGCAGGGTAACCCCGGCGATACGGGACAGCAGGGACTTGAAGATGGGGCCGCCTATCTGCCGGCCGCCCCGCATGTAACGGGAGCCGCATACCACGTCGCAACCTTCGTCCGCCTTGGCGAGCATGGCCGCCACCGCGGTCATGTCGTCGGAAAGATCCCCCATGCATACCAGGCACCATTCCCTCTGCGCCGATTCGAAACCGGTGCGGATGGCGTTCAGCGCGCCCCGCCCGTAACTGTTCTTGAGCATGCGGATATCCGCGCGGCCGGATTCCATGAAGCGCCGCAAGGGCGGCAGGGTATTGTCCTGCTCGAAATCGTACACCACGGTAATGGAATGCGGATGCGAGATGGAACCCTCGATCTCCTCCAGGGTGCGGACGATGTTTTCCCCTTCATTGTAGACGGGGATGATGATTTCCACCAGGCCGGCCACTACATGCCGCCCAGGCGGATCTGGTTCTCGATCCAGGGGATGATCTCGTCCAGGGCGGCGTCCAGGGTGGTGTTCGCTTCGTAGCCCAGCACCCGCTTGGCCTTGGAGACGTCCGGCACGCGCTTCTGCACGTCATGGGCGAAGGGTCGGTCGCTCTCGAAACGGAACGGCTGATCGCCTTTGATTTTCTTCCACACCAGTTGCGCCAGCTCGATGACCGAGGTGGAAGCGGCGGTGGAGAGGTTGAAGTCCTCGTTGGCGGCCTTATCGCTTTCCATGGCCATGCGGATGCCCCGGGCCAGGTCTCCGCCGTAGGTATAATGGCGCACCTGTTCCCCGCTGCCCAACAGGCGCAACGGATCCTGCCCCTTCAAAACCTTCTGCACCAGGTCCGGCACCACGTGGGTCATGGCCAGGGATAGGTTGCCGGACTTTATCTCATGGCCTCCCAGCGCGCGCTTTTCCCCCGTGCCCACGCAGTTGAACGGCCGCAGGATGGTGAACGGCAACCGATATTGCTGCCAGGCGCCCAGGGCGAAATACTCCGTGGCCAGCTTCTGGAACCCGTAGGTGGAGAAGGGAGGCGGGCATTCCTTTTGATGGCCTTCCGGCGTGGGGAAACGCGCGGCATTCTCGAAAACCATGGAGGAAGAGATGATGGTGATCTTCTTCAAGCGGGCATGCTTATGCGCCCAGATGGCTCCGTCGAAAGCGGCCGCGGTGATGCGCTCGTTCTCGGCCAGCAAATCGTAGGCATAGGCGTGGAAATAGGAGATGCCGCCGATCATGGCCGCGCCCGCCACGAAGTGGTCGCAATCCGCGAGCAGTTCTTTCAGCAGAGCCGCATCCTTGGCGTCCCCTTGCGCATAGCGGTAATGCGCGTGATGATCGTAGCTTTTTTCGACCGGACCGTATTTGGATCCGTTGTCCAAACCCACCACGTCCCAACCGTGCTCCAGCAGATCCTGGATCAGGTATCCGGCGATGAACCCCTTGGCCCCGGTGACCAGGGCCTTCATGGCGCACCCGTCAACAAGGTGGGGAACGGCAGGAAGTCCCACACGTCCACCACGGGCTTGCCCCGGAAATCCAGGCCCTTGTAGCGCGCATGGGGCGCGCCGATGAAGATGACGTCGCTTTCGGCTATCAAATCCGCCTCCGTCAGGAATCCCGCCTCGTGGATGTAGGCGTCGGAACAATGCACCGAGCCCGCCTCCATCTCCAGCACTTTGCGGAGCTTGTAGGAGAGCGAGTCGCGCTTATCGTCGCTGTCGGCCTTGAACGTCATCCCCAGGATGCCGGCCTGGAGATCGCGCAACCGCATGCGCTTCTTGGTCTGCTCCACCAGGAAATTGGGCAAACCTTCGTTGATGAGCATGGCGCCGTGGCCCAGGAAGAACTTGTTGTTGGTGAACGCGGAAAGCTGCATGGTGTCCTTGAACAGGCATGGCCCGGAGGCGAAGCCCGGACGCGGGAAGTCCGCCAAGCGGGGATAATTGTGGGTCATGGCCTCGTAGACGCGGTGGAAATCCACCCCGTAGTCGCCCGCTATCATATAGAACTGGTTGGCGATGGCGAATTGGATATAACGGTAGGAATTGGTGAAGAGCTTGGTGAGCTCCGCCTCCAAAGGCATCAGGGTGACCGTATCCTCGGTGAGCAAACGGAAGAGATCCAGGACCTTGTCGACGGCCTCCGGGACGAATCCGGAAACGATTTGCGGCAGCGAATGCAGCTCTTCCAAAGCCTTGCCTTGCGCGATTCGCTCCGGGCAGAAGCAGACCTCCACCTTGGGATTGAACTTCTTAAGGATGTTGCGGAAGCGTTCCGTGGTGCCCGGATACAGGGTACTGCGCAGGATCACCACCTGCTCGCCGCGGAGATAAGGGCCCAATTCCTCGCAGAGCCGGTTCAAGGTGCGCAGCTCGGGATTCAAATGCCCATCCACGGGCGTGCCGATGACTACGATGACATAGCGGGATTTTCCCGCCACGGAAGGATCGGTGGTGGCGAACAGGGTTTTGTGGATCACGCGGGCCAGCACCGCTTCCGCGCCCTTGTCCATGAACGGCATTTTCCCGCTTTCGATGAGGGAGAAAGCGCTCGGGTTGATGTCCTGGATGACGACCTTTTTCCCTTTGTCCGCGAAGGCGATGGAAAGCGGCAAGCCCACGTGGCCGGCGCCCCCGATAACGCATACGTCATACTCGAACGATTCCGGCATGGACACGGCCTTCCCCGGCCTCCCTTTGGGGGGCCGCCCCCAGATTATCGGTTATAGGCCGTGGGAAAACAAGGGCATTGCCTTGCAGCCGCCAAGCGGGGAAATCCATAATGGACGGTGTCTAACCATCCTCCGCCCCGGGCGCTTTGGCGGGCACCTGTCCTGGTTCCCATCGCCGCATTCCTGTATTTCCTTGCGCGTTACCGTTCGCCGGGTTATTTCGCGGGCGGCCTGATGGTATTGGGGGCTTTTTTTTTATTGCTGCGTCACTGGGATAAAGCCGCCCGCCGGCCGCTAGGGCTTATCGTCTTGATCCTGATCGCCGCCGCGCTGCCCTGCCTGGGCCTGTGGCAGTTCCTGCAATTGCGCGATATCGGCGACCTGGATCAAGCCACCTATGCCACCGCGCTGTGGAACTTCCGGCATGGCCGGCTGCATTATGATTTCCGGGGGACCGACATTCTGGGTGTGCATTCGCAATATACGGCCTTCCTGTGGATTCCGGTGCAATACCTGTTCGGGGAATTGGGCCTTAAGGCGGGCAAAGCCCTGTGCCTGTTGGCCGCCGTCCACCTGTTCCTGCGCCGGTTCCGGGACGATGGCCGGATAGCCGCTTGGGCAGGGGCCGCGCTGCTCTTGAGTCCGCCTATCGCCTCGCAATTCTTCTTCGGCTTCCATCCCGAATTCCTGGCCGCGCCCGCGCTGGTATTGGCGTTGGAAGCCTATCGGGAAGAAAAGCTGGGGCGCTTCCTGGCCTGCGCGGCCTTCCTGGCCTTCTCGAAAGAAGTGTTCACCTTGGCGGTGGGCGGCATCCTGCTGGTGGCCCTGATCGAACGGCGCCCGTGGAAATGGCTGCTGCTGCCGGGTGCGCTCTGTTGCCTGCAGATGGGGATCTATTGGTACGCTGTCCTTCCCCGCTTCGCCCCGCAAGGAAACCTGCTGGGCCATTATATACCTGTTTCCGCAGCCCAAGTCCTGGCGATGTGGCTACGGCCGGCGGCCTTTTTCTATGCCCTGCACGTATTCCTGCCGTTCCTGCCCATGCAGTTGGCGCTTCCCAAACGCTACCTGCTGCTGCCCATCCCGCTGATGCTTTTCTACGCGGCCTTTCCCGATCCGCTTTTCATGGTGATGTGGCCCAACTACGCTTTTCCCTTGGCCTTCCTGTGCGCGGGCGGTTTGGTCCTTTGCAAACGGATCCGGGTGGCGGATGGGGCGGGAGTATGGGAGACCGGAGTATTCCGTCTGGAGGGAAGCGTACTGGCGGCCTGCGCGGTGGTTTCGCTCTTGTGCTATCCGTTATGGCGGGAGATTTTTTCCGTCCCCACCGGCAACCTGGCGCGCGCGCGCGAAGTGGAACGCCTGCGCGAGCAGATCCCCGAGGATGCATCCTTGCTGGTAAACGGTTCCTTTTCCGCCCGGGTGGCCGGCCGCCGGGAGATCACGATTTGGGGTTGGCGGAGCAGGCAGCTGGACCATTTCGACTACGCGCTGGTGGATACCGGATTCGCGCCCCCTTGGCTGGTGGACGCGCAGGACCTGGCCCGCGGCATGGATAGCCTGGCTACTTCGCCGCAATGGATCCGAGACTATGCCCGGGACGGGTTGTTCCTGTACCGCAGGAACCGCTTCCCTTAATCGATCCCCTAAGCCGCGCCCTGCCTTAAAACCCCTGGTCCATGCCACTTGCGATAGCCTATAATGGCGAGGTGGAATTGCTACCGGGCCATACCGTGATCGTACCCATTTACAAAAGCGTGGAAGGCCTTCCCAATCTGTACCGGAGGCTGACGGGATGCATGGCCGCATTGGGCGGCGAGTATGAAATCATCCTGGTGGAAGACGGCGGGCAGGATGGATCCTGGGAATATATCCGGGGCCTGGCGAAATCCGACCCCCGCATCAAGTCCATCAAGCTGAGCCGCAACTATGGGCAGCACAATGCGCTCCTATGCGGTATCCGCGCCGCTTCCCGGGAAACCATCATCACCATCGATGACGATCTCCAGAATCCCCCCGAGGAAATCCCTAAACTGCTGGCCAAGCTGGACGCGGGATTCGACGTGGTGTACGGTACGCCCGATCATGAACGGCACGGCTTCCTGCGCAACATCGCCTCCGTGGTGACCAAGCTGGTTCTGCAAGGCGCTATGGGCGCGTCCACGGCCCGCAAGGTCAGCGCTTTCCGGGTTTTCCGCACCCGCTTGCGCGTCGCTTTCGATCGCTTCCACAGCCCTTTTCTCTCCATCGACGTACTGCTGACGTGGGGCACGGTGCGTTTCGCCGCGGTATCCGTTAAGCATGATGCGCGTTCGCTGGGAACCTCCCACTACACCATGGGCAAGCTCCTGAACCATGCCCTAAACATGGTGACCGGATTCAGCACCATGCCTTTGCGCTTGGCCAGCTGGGTGGGATTCGCCTTCACCTTCTTAGGGCTGCTGGTATTGGTATTCGTGGTGGGACGCTTCCTGTTCCTGGGGGGCGGCGTGCCCGGCTTCCCCTTCCTGGCGTCCATCATCGCCATTTTTTCAGGCGCGCAGTTGTTCGCTTTGGGCGTGATGGGAGAATACCTGGCGCGCATGCATTCCAGCTCCATGGCCAAACCGGCCTATGTCATGGAAACGGCGGAAGGACTGCCGCCGACATCGGCTTCATCGCAGTCGCCCAATCCCGGCCGGGCCGCTCATCCGCTCTAGGCGGTAAGGTAACATCCGCATGACCCCGGACGGATCCGATCCCATACCTTTCAACAAGCCCTTCATCGCGGGCCGGGAACTGTACCATATCTCCCAGGCGGTCCTGAGCGGCCAATTGGCGGGGAACGGCCAATTCACCAAGCGTTGCCAGGAGTGGATCGAAAGCCGCTGCGGATGCGGCAAGGCGCTGATGACGGCCTCGTGCACGGGGGCCCTGGAAATGGCCGCCATCCTGTGCGGCATCCGGCCCGGGGACGAAGTCATACTCCCCTCCTACACCTTCGTATCCACCGCCAACGCTTTCCATCTGCGCGGCGCCAAACTCATCTTCGCCGACATATCGCCGGATACCCTGAACCTGGATCCGGCTTCCGTGGCGGAACGCATCGGGCCCGGAACCAAGGCCGTATGCGTAGTCCACTATGCCGGCATCGCCTGCGACATGGATGCCTTCCAATCCATGTGCGCCAAGCATGATCTCATCCTGGTGGAAGACGCGGCCCACGCCATCGGGGCCTACCACAACGGCAAACCGCTGGGCAGCTTCGGCGCGCTGAGCGCCTTCAGTTTCCACGAGACCAAGAACTTCATCTCGGGCGAGGGCGGCGCCTTGGGCATCAACGATAAATCCCTGGTGGAAAGGGCGGAGATTATCTGGGAGAAAGGCACCAACCGCAGCCAGTTCTTCCGCGGTGTCACGGACAAATACACCTGGGTGGACATCGGCTCCTCCTATCTGCCCTCCGAGTTGATCACCGCATTCCTCTATGCGCAATTTGAACAGGCCGAAGAGATCACCCGCCGGCGCCTGGACTGCTGGCAATATTATCGGCAGGGCCTGGCGGGCCTGGAAAGCGCAGGCGAGACGCGGCTTCCGGTCATCCCAGCCTACGCGCGCCACAACGCCCATATGTTCCATATCCTGCTGGCGGACGGGAAAACCCGCGATGCCCTGATGGCCTATCTGCGGGAGCGCGGCATCATGGCCGTGTTCCATTATGTGCCCCTGCACAGCTCCCCCATGGGCCTCTCCATGGGTTACCGGGCCGGGATGTTCCCGGTGACGGAAGCCTGCAGCGAGCGCATTCTCCGGCTCCCCTTGTTCTACGATCTGAAAAAAACCGAGCAGGACCGGGTGCTGGGCGCGATCCGGGATTTCTTCGGGCAGCCGTGAATCCCTTACGCCTCTCCCGTTCTTCCTTTCCTTGCTCGTCTTTGCCGTGTTCACGGCCATGGCATGATCGCCGTGGCCGACCTTTCCAATTATTCCAGCCAGAAATGGCGGACTTGTTCGCGCTTCGCCACGCGGTAACCGTTCGCCTGGTACAGGCGGCAAGCGTCCAAGTTCGCGCCCTGGGTCACCACCTCCGCATGCAGGCATCCGCGTTCCAAAAACCACTCCGCGGCCGCCCGGATCAAAGCGGTGCCGATGCCGCTTCCCCGCAAGCCGGCTTGCACGGCCAGCAGCCCGATATTCCCCACCCCCGCCCGCGCGCTCACGGTGATCACTCCCGCCGCGTGGTTTCCCCGCGATCCGGGCCCGGCTTCCGCCACCAGCACCGCATCCGCCATTTCCCCCGTGAAGGACTTGCGCATCCACTCCCGGTACAGCGCCAGGAACCGATCGCGGGGAAAGGAGGGATCGGCATGGAAACGGGAATGGCCGCCGGCCGCCACCGCCAAATCCTGGAACGCCTGCAAACCGGTTTCGCCATGCTCCCCTCGCGCCGGAACCACCGGCCACGCTTCGCGCCCTCCGGGGAGTAACACATCGGCTACGTAGGTCAGCCTCAGATCCGCCGGGAAGCCCCCGCAGGCCTCCGCAGCCGCTTCCGAAGCGTGGTCCCCGGCATCATGGATGCGATAGGCCAGCTTTACCTTGTCGGCGGCCAGGGCCGCCAGCACTTGCCGCAAGGCGCGCTCATCCAAGGGGCCGGGATCGATGCGCGCGACGCGGAAACCGAAAAAATCCGTGTCCCACGGCAGGATTGAGAATCCGCCCGCGCTCATGCGAGGCAAACCAGGACGGCATGATCGAAAGGAACGCGCAGGGCGTTATGCCAGACCGAAGCCTCGACCGCCTGGAACGGGCCGCGCGCCAGGGCCGCATACTCCTCCGGCGAACGGACATTGCGGCCCCGGTCCCGCGAGACCAGGTAACGCGCAAGATACGCCTGATCCGGCACCCGGGCCGGATCGATTGCGACCAGCCGTCCACCCGGTCGCAGGGCCCGACGGGCGCTTTGAAAGAGCCGGCGCGCTTCCCCGTCCTCCAGATGGTGGAGCACGCCGAAAGCGACCGCGATATCGTACTTGGCATCGTTTCCGGCCCGCTCGGTTTCATCAGCACCCGGTCCCGGGCCGGCCTCCGCGGATGCGGCGAACGCATCTACCGTACCGCAGGTGAACCGTCCCGGCCCGCCGAACCGGCGCCGGGCGGATGCGATATAGCCGGGGTCCATATCGAAACCGGAATAGTCTATGCCAGGGGGAAGGTAGCGGAGCAAATCCCCGGTGCCGCAGCCGATGTCGAGGATCCGGGCCCTCGGAAAAGGCCGGAGGCATTCCCGCACCAAACGGATGCGCAAAGCCGGAGCGCCCACCAGGTCCTGGAAAAAATCGTAGATCAGCGGGGATGCCAGCATCCGCCTGAATCCGGTTTCGATCTGGCTCATGGACTCCCCGCTTGCCAGGGATGATTATACCGCCGTCAACCAGCCATGTCGATCGGGGATTTCCCCGTATTGAACGCCCTGGATGGCATGGTACAGTTTGGTTAGCGTCTCGCCCGCCTGGTCCTTCTTCCCGAAGGTGAATTTCTTTCCGCGGAATTGGATGGAGCGGACCGGTGTGATCACGGCCGCCGTGCCGCATGCGCCCACTTCCCGGAACTGTTCCAGGCTGTCCAGCGCGATGTTGCCCCGGGAAACCTTGAGGCCCATTTCCAGGGCCAGCACTTGCAGGCTCTCGTTGGTGATGCTCTCCAGGATGGATCCGGATTCCGGGGTCTTGTACTGGCCGTCCTCCGTGATGCCGATGAAGTTCGAGGTGCCGAACTCGTCCACGTACTTGTTTTCCTTGGGATCGGAAAAGAGCACGATGGGATAGCCCATCTTCTTGGCGACCAGGCCGGGCTTGAGGCTGGCGGCATAGTTGCCGCCCATCTTGGCGCGTCCGGTACCTTTAGGCGCGGCGCGATCGTAGTCTTCCATCACGATGGCATCCACCGGGGAAAAGCCGTCTTTGTAATAAGGGCCCACCGGCGTGACCAGCACGATGAAGGAAAATGTGCTGGAAGCGCGGATGCCCACCGTCGGCTCGGTGCCGATCAGCAGGGGCCTTAGGTAGAGGCTGGCGCCGGTGCCGTATGGCGGGACGAATTCCCGGTTGATTTCCGTGGCCATGCGGCAGGCTTCCACGAACATCTCCACGGAAGGCGCTTCCATGCAGATGCGATCGGCGGATAAGCGCATGCGATCCCCGTTGCGGTTGGGGCGGAAAAGGACGCGCTTGCCTTCCCGGGTGGTAAAGGCTTTCAAGCCCTCGAAGCAGGACTGTCCGTAATGGAGGCAGTTGGCGGCCACATGCATGGAGAGGTAGGGATCCTTTTTCACCTGCAAGGGACCCCATTTGCCGTCGGCGAAATCCGCTTGCACGTGGCCGTTGGTGGGGAGGAAAGAGAATCCGAGATTTTTCCAGTCTAAGGTATTCGATGGCATGGAGCGCTCCTACTTCTTACCAAGATAATAATTCAACTCCCGCGATCGCGCCAGACCCGCATGAACATTGGACAAGCCGCTAGCGCGGCTTGCGGCTGGCCGGCGATCGTAAACGCATGCGCCCCGGCTCCGGGAAAGATTTGCCAGGGTGCACCGATACTGCATATACTTCCTGTCATGAGCAGGCTTTTTTCTCCCGCCGCCTTCGCCAAGGCCATGGGATTCGCGGTGGGATGGGCCGGTTTCGCCGTTCTTCTCTCCGTCGCAACGCGCCCGATGCGGCTGGGACCCGGCTTTTCCAATCTTTTCCCTTACGCCGCCGCCGCCATCCTGCTCAGCGGCGCCGGGCATCTGGTCCGACGGTGGCTCAAGCAAACATCCTTCCCCAAGCCGTCCCCAAAAGAGGGCTTCCTCCGCCGATTCGGCGGCGCATGGCTGGACGGGTTGCTGTTATTCTTCAAGGGTACCGCCGCTTTCAACAACTTCATCTTCCTGTCCATCGCCTATCTCCTGGGCGTGGGCCTCACTTCCATGTTCGTCCGCAAGCAGGGCGGAAAAAAACCCGCTGCCGAAGCGGCCCGTTCCGACGGCCATCCGGACGGCAATCCAGACAGCTATTGGCGGGATCTCGAATCCGCAAAGAGGGAAGCGGATGCCTATTATCGCCCCTTCTGAGCCTACCGCTTGTGAGCCTGGCCCTTCCGGGCCCAGGTATATCCTGGGGATCAGTTGCCATTACCACGATGCCGCCGCCACGCTGCTGAAGGACGGCATGGTGGTGGCCGCGGCCGAAGAGGAACGGTTCTCGCGCCGCAAACATGACGCTTCTTTCCCGCTCTCCGCTATCCGATGGTGCTTGGAAAGCCAGGGCATCGGCATAGATCAGGTGGAATTGGCGGCCTTTTATGAAAAGCCTTTCCGGAAATTTGAGCGCATCCTCAGCCAGCATCTGGAGGGCTTTCCGCGCGGCTTCAAGACGTTCCAGATGGCCATGCCCGGCTGGCTGTCCGAGAAAATCCGCGTCCGTTCGCTTTTGAAGAAACGCCTCGGCTACCGGGGCGACGTTGTATATGCAGATCATCATTTATCCCATGCCGCCGGCGCCTTCCTGCCCAGCCCTTTCGAGGAGGCCGCCATCGTGACCGTGGACGGCGTAGGGGAATGGACCACCACGGCCTATGGCCGCGGCCGCGGCTCCTCCGTGGAACTTTACCAGGACATCCGCTTCCCCCACTCGCTGGGTTTACTCTACTCTTCCCTCACGGCCTACCTGGGTTTTTCGGTGAACAATTCGGAATACAAGGTGATGGGGCTGAGTCCTTACGGGCGCATGGACCGGGATGGCAATCCCTACTATGCCAAATTGAAGCGCGTGATCGATATCAAGCCGGACGGCAGCTATGCGTTGGATCTTTCCTATTTCACCTTCCAGCATAGCGATCGCATGCCGGGCGCGCGCCTGTCGCAACTGCTGGACGGCCCCGTGCGCGAGGCCGAAGAGGAATTGCTTCCGCGCCACAAGGACATCGCCGCGGCGCTGCAAATGATCACCGAGGACGTGGTGATGGCCATCCTGCGCCATGCCCGCAGGATCACGGGCTGCGGCAATGTGGCGCTATCCGGAGGCGTGGCCCTCAACAGCGTCATCAACGGCCGCATCCTTTCCCAAACCGGTTTCACCGACCTTTGGATCCAACCCAATGCCGGCGACGCGGGCAGCAGCATGGGCGCGGCCCTGTTCGCCCATTGCTGCGTGCTCGGCAAATCCCGGGCATACCGGTTGACCCACGCCTACCTGGGGCCGCAATACGGTTCCGAAGCGATCGGGAATTTCCTGGCCGGAAAAGGCATCCTGCACCGGCGCTTCGCGGATCGCGCCGATCTGATCTCCCAGGCCGCGCGCCTGCTTAACGCGGGTGAAGTGGTCGGGTGGTTCCAAGGGGCCATGGAATGGGGCCCCCGAGCCCTGGGCGCGCGCAGCATCCTGGCCCATCCCGGCCGCCCGGACATGCAGGCCATCCTCAATGAGAAGGTCAAGCACCGCGAAGCCTTCCGTCCCTTTGCGCCTTCGGTATGCGCGGAGGATGCGGAGGAATATTTCCAATGCGACCGAGCCATCCCGGCGGCCGCGGATTTCATGCTCATGGTCTATCCTATCCGGGAAAATTGGCGAGCGCGCCTGCCCGCCGTCACCCACGTGGACGGAACCGGCCGCGTTCAGACCGTGCGGCGGGAGGCGAATCCGCTATATTATGATCTCATCAAGGGATTCGGAACGCTTTCGGGGATACCCATGCTGGTCAATACATCCTTCAACATCCGCGGCGAACCCATCGTGTGCTCGCCCGCGGACGCCTATCGCTGCATGATGGGGACCGGCATCGATTGCCTTATCATCGGCGACTATCTGGTGCGGCGGAAGGATAATCCGCGGGATATCTGGGACAGCGAGTCCGCGGCTACGGACTGACGGAGCAGGCAATGGGCAAGAATCGAAGTTTCGCGGCGGACGTTTGGCAATTCCTGAAGGTGAGCAAAGCCTGGTGGCTCACGCCCATCATCGTCGTGCTGTTATTGATGGGCCTGCTCATCATCGCGGGGCAATCGGGCGTCATCGCTCCCTTCATCTACGCTTTGTTCTGAACCTTCCGGCGCCGCGGCCGTGGGGCTAAGCGGGAGCGGCGGGACGGAAGAATTCCCCCACCAACCTAAGTTCCGCGATTTCCAGTTCCTGGGACGCGGCCACCCCGGGCGCAATTCCGCCTGTTCCGGAAGCGGGCAGGGCCGGATGGACCATCAGTTCAAAACCGCGCCACGGTTGCAACCGCACCCGTTCCAGGGCGGCATGGTTTTCCCGCAATGTGAAGCGCGTGCTGGTAAAGAAACCCAGGAAGCCGGGAACCGGCGCCTTCCCCGCCCCGCAGGAGCGCCAAAAGGCCAAGGCCTGCAATCCCAGTCCGAAAGGAAACCGGTAGGTTACCGCGCGCCGCAAGGATTCATAAGGCACGCGCAGGCGGGGGATGCCGTATTCCATTTGCAAGGAGCGCGCCTCCGGCCACAACCCCGGCAGAACATGCAAATGCTGATGGCTGTCCAGGTGCGCGATGCGATCGGTCCCGCCCAGGAGAGCGCCCAGCGTTTCGATCTGGGCCCGCCACAGGGACCGGATCTTGGCGGGCGGCATGCGGCCCGTGAGATAGCGCGCCAGGAAATCCCGGAAATGCCCGGGATGATCCTTGAGCGCGGCATCGATCACGGCCAGATGCGCGCCCACTTTGGCACGGGGATGGCGGACCAGGATCGAGCGCAGCAGATCCGCATGGAACGCGTCCTGGAAAGGGTACACGGAAAACGAATTGATCAACCCTTCGTCCAGGCAAAGGGCGATGGCGGCGGAGACGCGGGCATCCAGCCCGAAATCGTCCGCATTGATGGTGAGATTGCCCGGAATCATGCAGTGTTCCCGGAGGCGGGCGGCGCCGGAAATTCTGCGGCCTCGGCGGCGGGCCCATCCTGCGGGTACGCTTTCTCCAGCAGGGCTTCCACGCCCGTGCTGGCCAATTCATCCAGGAATGGGATGGCCGGGAAGCCGATCTCCGGGAGGCCGAACTTGATGCGGTAATCCGGGCGCGACAGGTAACGCGCGAAATACCCCACGCGCAGGCCTGCCGCCGGGATCATCCTGTGGAAGCGGGCCAGGGTCAAGCGCGTGCGCAAAACGCTCTCCATATCGTCCGCCAGGCCCCGGCCGGATTTATAGCTATTGCCTTTCAACCCCAGCGCGGCCCGGAACCAGCTTTCCGGCAAAGCCTGCAGCCACGGTACATGGGAGAAAAGGCCGGACCCGTTGTGCTGGTGGCCGCCGAAGGGCGAATAGAAAGGCGCGAAGCTGACGAAGAGGATTCCTCCGGGCGCGAGCATCGCCGCCGCCTTGGCCAAGGCGGTTTCCGCATCCGGAATATGCTCCAGCACGTCCCGCATCAGGATCAGATCGAATTCCCGCGCGGGCAATCCGAAAAAGTCGCCGACACGCAAGCTTACCCCGGCGGGTGATTTGTTCACTCCGTCACGGATCATATCCGAATCCAGATCGATGCCAACTGCTTCCCGCAACCTGAATACCCCGGCCAATCCGGCCAGCACGCCGCCGTAGCCGCACCCCACGTCCAACACGGATCGGCCGGTGGGATCGAATCCGGTTTTGCGCAGCAGGGGCACCAGGCCCCGGAGGCAAAGCGCCTTTTCATATGCATGGAAATCGGTGACCACGGTTCCGCCTATGCGCGCCGGAAACTAAGGATGGTGGAAGGATTGAAGGTCCCCAGGCTTTCCGATTCGCCCCGGAAGCCCAGCGCGCGGGCGTGATCCAGGTAGTCGGAAAGGGGACGCGCGCCATTAAGGGCCCCTGAACTGAGGGTGCGGCCCAGCAACCGTACCATGATCCACTCCTCGGCCACCGCGCGGAAACCGGAAAAACCGCGCGCCTCATCCATGGTCTTGATCAACAGCGTGCTTTCCCTGCCGGGGGCCAGGCGCGAAAAAGCCCACGCCAGCATCCGCTTTTGCATGTCCCAAGGCATGAGATAAAGCACGTCCAGGAAAACGATGTTGCCGAAGCGCGCCGGCAATCCAACCAGTTCCCGCGCATCGCCGGGATGGAATTCCGGCCGCGCTTCCGCGCCCGCTAAGCTCCCTCGCGCGAGGTTTATTTTCCGGGAATCGATATCGGTGCCAAAGTACCGCAATCGCGGTTGCTGCGAAGCCAGGTACCAGGCCAAATGCCCGAAGCCGCAGCCCACGTCCAGAAGATCGCCGGCGCCGGTCAAATGCTTGAGCAAGGCATCGTAGGGGCAGAGCCGCAGGCGCCCGCGCATGTGCCAGCGTTGCAAGGCCGATGCGTGGGGATAATGCCCGACTATGGCGGATATGGTCGCCGGATCGAGCAAGCTTCACCGCGCCCAGCGCGAAGCGCAATCATAGGGGGATTCCACCTGGAAATAGTATCGTAAATGAATGCGTTAGGCCAGCGCCGCGTGAAGAATCGCCAACCTAGGGGCGATTTCCGGACCTCATCCGCCTTGGTCGTCAACCCGCGCCGGACGCCGGGGACCGGCTAATGGTATACTCGATCCTTGTGGACGACCTGATCACCGTGATCATCCTGAATTGGAACGGAAGAAAATTCCTTTCCGAATGCCTCGATTCCGTCAAACGGCAAAGCTATCCGCGGCTTTCCATCCTGGTGGTGGACAACGGTTCCACGGACGACTCCGTCGCCTTCCTCCGCCGGGAATATCCGGAAGTACGATTGATCCGGAACGCATCGAATCTCGGATTCGCCGGAGGCAACAATGCCGGCATCCGCGCTTGCGAAACGCCCTACCTGATCATCCTCAACAACGATACCGATCTTTTTCCCGGGTGCGTGGCGGAACTGAAGCGCGCCATGGACCGGGACGGAAGCATCGGGGCCTGCGCTTCACGCATCATGCTCAAGTTCGAGGAGAACCGGATCGACTCGGCCGGGATCGCGGTTTGCCCGGATGGCCTGGCCCTGGGACGCGGCCGTATGGAGACGCCGGAAGGTTTTCTGCGCGAAAGGGAAGTGTTCTTCTCCAGCGGCTGCTGCAGCCTGTTCCGCAAATCCATGCTCGATGAAATCGGCCATTACGACGAGGACTTCTTCGCCTACGCGGAAGACACTGATCTGGGCTGGCGCGCGCGCGCGCGCGGATGGAAATGCATGTACGTGCCCACCGCCGCGGTCAACCACCACCATTCCGGCAGCGGCGGCAGCCACAGCCCGCTCAAAGCCTACCTGGTGGAACGGAACCGCATTTGGGTAGCCGTGAAGAATTTCCCCGCCCTGGTGTTGCTCTACGGACTGGGTTATACGCTGCTCCGGTATTTCTGGCAGACGTACGGCGCATTATCGGGAACGGGACGCGCGGGAAAATTCGCCGGGGACCATTCCAGCCTGCGCTTGGCCGGGGTGCTGTGCAAAGCGTATTGGGGTGCCATGAGGCAGCTTCCCAAAATGCTCGCCAAACGGCGGCACATACGCGCCACCTGCGTGATCGCCGATGCGGATTATCGGCGCTTGCTCAGGGACTACGGCATGCCCGCCAAGGACGTGGCCCTTAGGGATTGATCGTGCTATTTCCCTTTCCATCCGGCCCGGAAGGCTTGCCATTGCTTCACCTGGAGCACGGGAGGCCGCTCGAACTCCACTCCGGCCCGCTCCCAGGGTTCCATGTAATACGCATTGGCCGAACCCCGTATCGCCCAGGTTACCCTATCCTTGAGGTAAGGGATCGCATCAGGAAGGTATCGCTGGCGCCCGAAATCGCTCATGGCCGGAATGCCCGTGCGCAACCAAGTGTAATAGTGATCCGGAGACAGGATCAGGGCCGGCTTGGCCGGGGCGGCCAGGATGGCATCGTGCAGGGCCCGGAAATCCCGGCTCTGATCGATATAGTCGTCATCCATGTCCCGCCGGTAACTGTGCATGGCCTGGGCGAAAATCAGGATCATGCCCGCGGCGGCCATCCATCTGCCGCTCGCGCCGGCGCCGTCCGCAATGGCCCCCTCGGATGCGACCCTGGTAAATGGAGAACGGACGCGTTGCAATGCCTGCATCAGGAACAGGCAGGAGAAGGGCAGAAAGGGATGCATGTAACGCCAGGTGTCCTGGGGATGGAAGATCGCGAAGGTGGGCGCGTTGGCAACCAGTGCCGCCAGAAGCCAGGGACGGCTCGCCCGCTGCCGGCGCCAGACCAGGAAAAGCCCCCGGAGCACGGCCAGGAAAATGGCGGCGCAGATCAGGCGCTTGGCCTTGTCCATGGGATGCGCATAATAGAACCAGGGGAACAAGGCATGGGCTTGGCCGGCAGTGGCCCAGGCCCATAGGGTATCTTTCAGGTTACCCAGGAGGATGGCCGTGCCGGTTTTGAGGCTGACCAGGAGGGGGTATTTCTCCGTGAACATCCCATCCTTGTATTGACTTACGCGCAGGCCCGCCGCCATGGCCTGCTCGAAAGCCAGCCAAGCCCCCATCAGGGCCAGCCCCACGGCTACCTTGATCCATTCCTTGCGCCTCCCCAGCAGAAACAGGTACGTCCCCCAGAACACCCACCCCACCACGCGGGTGCGGGCCGTTAAGGTCCAAACGATCAACGCGCCCCACCGCATGCCCGTTCCTCCCCTCGCGTCGCCTCCCGATGCAATGCCCCTTTGTGAAAGCAGGAGCCCGCAATAGAGGAGCGGCATGAAAACCGTTTCCGTCATGAAGGAGTTCCCCAGGAAAACGTTCACCCAGGACGAGGCTACGGCAACCACGATGAGGAAGGCGGGAAGCTCCGGGAGAAAGAGCCGGAGCCAGAAAAAACAGGGAATGGCCGCCAGGCACAACAGGAAGGCATTGACCAGTTTCAACGTTAACAGGGAGGCATGGGGGAGCCGCCAATATAGGCTGAGCAGCAGGGGCCAGAAGGACGGGCTTTGCAAGGTGCCCGCATGCGGATCCGGGGAAGTAACGTCTTGGTAACCCGTTCCCTGCGCGAAGCCTTTGGCCATGGTCAGGTAAAGGCAACTGTCGTTGCCGGGAGGATAGTCCGGAAAACCCTTGGAGAGGATCCATCCCATGCCCCAGAGCAAAGGGAACAAAAGAGCCGCGATCCGGAGGAGACGATGGGATTTTGTCATTGCCGATCAACGGAATACATCCGGTTCCCAGGCTATTCTACCCCTCAGGCCTGGTGGTGTCAATCGCAGGTAAACCGAGGCGGTTGAATTCCTTGCCAAGCTCCCGGCCGGAGCATTAGAATCAAGGTTAAAGAAGGCCCCCCTTTGGCAAAACGCCCCTCACTGTTCGGCAATGGCATATGGTTGATCGCCGCGACCGGGTTGGAAAACCTGGGCCTCCTGATCCTTAACTTCGCGTTGATCCGCAGCTATGGGGCGGAAAGCCACGGACGCTTCGTCTATTATATCAGCGTTATCTCCCTGATCCGGCTGGTTTGCGACGCCGGCATCGGCGCCGCGATGGTCAAGCGCATCGGCGAAGGGCGGAACGATCCGGTGCGCATGTTGGGCCGGGGCATTTTCCTGGCAGCGTTGTGCAACCTTCCCTTCATCCTCCTGATCTGGTTCCGGCCGGAACTTTTCCAGCCGTCCGGAGCGCACGTCTTCGCCTTCTTCGCCTTGTGGTTGGCGGTCCTGGTGATCCAGAACGTGGCCGTCTCGGTTTTCAACGGCCTGCAGGCGATGAACCTCTCTTTCTTGGTCAGCCTTACCTACGAAACCGCCAAAATAGGTTCCGTGATCTACCTGGTGCTGGCCAAGCCGGCGTTCGAGAGCTTCCTGCGGCAATTGAACCTGGCGCTCTTCGCATCCGGCATGGCCATCGCCGCGCTGCTTTTCCTGCGGACGCGCGCGCCTCGCCGCCCGCAGGGCCCTATCGAGCCCGTCTCCGCGACGTTACGCTTGGCGCTCCTCTTATGGGTGCCCAACGCCGCTGTAGGCGTACTCTCCCAGTTGCTGCCCATCGCCATCAAAATCGGCTTATCGGATCGGAACGCGTCCTACTATAACGCCATCGCCTCCTGGAGCATGGCCGCCACCGTGGTGCTGACCCCGGCGGCGGGCGCATTCTTCGCCTGGACGGCACGCGGCGCGGAAAGGCAAGCCGCGGGAACGGGCGCGCTTCCCGCCGAGTATTTCCGGACCTCGGGAACGATAGCGCTCGCTTTCACTTTCATCCTGCTGGCCTGCAAGGATCTGATCCTGCGCTGCTACGGCCAGGAGTATTCCGGATTGCAAACCACCTTCGGGATCTTCATCCTGGCACAGTTGGCCGAATACCCCAGGTACTTCACCACTCCTATGCTGAGCGGAGGGGCCCATGCCAAAGCGGCGATGCTGCTTGAACTGGGACGCGTGGCTACGGTGCTGATTGCCACCCTTGCGGCCATGCTGCTGGGCCGCGGCCTCCTCGCCGTGGCCATGTCGGTGCTGGCGGCGCAATCCGCTTTCGGCCTGCTGCGCATCCTGCATGTCCGGAAATATGTCGCCTTCTCGCCCATGCCCGGCTTCGTGAGGATCCTGGGGGCGGGAACGGCGGGCCTGGCGCTCGTTTCCCTGCATTGGCCCATGCCGGTGAACCTGGCCCTTCTGCTCGCCGCCTTCTCCCTATGCGGCGGCGTAAAGGCTTCCGATTTCCGGCGCATGGCGCGGCTGCCGGGGTGGGAATGAAAATATGCATCGCGGCTTCCGACGGGGGCCACATGACGGAAGCGCTGTTCCTGCGCCCCGCCTTCGCCGAGCACGAGGTTTTCCTCATCACTTACGCCAACCCGCGCATGGGCGGACTTCCCTTCCCCATCTGCATGGTGCCCAAGTTCGATCGCAATCCCTTGCGCGTCATCCCGGTGCTATGGAAAGTGCTCGGCGCCTTTTGGCGCGAGCGGCCCAAGCTTGTCCTCAGCACCGGCTCGGAAATCGCCATCCCGGTATTCCTGGCGGCGAAAATTTTCCGCGCCAGGACGGTATTCATCGAAACCCTGACCCGCGTCGAGAAGCCTTCCCTGACGGCCAGGATCCTCTACCCCTTCGCGGACAAGTTCTATGTCCAGAACGGCGAATCGCTGCGGTCTTTCGGACCCCGGGCGGAATTCCACGGCGGCATCGTATGAAAATCTTCTGCATGGTGGGCATGCACGATATCGGATTCGATCGGCTCCTGATGGAATTGGACGCCATCGCCGGGCGTCGGCCCGGATGGGAGGTAAGGCTCCAGAAAGGCTATTCCAAATTCAAGCCCGGGCACGCGGACTGGTTCGATTTCAAGCCCGGCCTGATCGAGGACATTACCTGGGCCGACCTGGTGGTTTCCCACGGCAGCGTCTGCATCCTGGATGCATTGAAGGCCGGCAGGCGCCTGGTGGTTGTCCCCCGGCTGGCCAGGTTCGGCGAGGCGATGAACGATCACCAGGTTGATTGGTCGCGCCACTTTGCGCAACGGTTCCGCTACCCCATCGTCCTGGAAGTGGCCGGATTGGAAGCCGAGCTGGAGAAAGCGATGCGGGAGGCGCCGGCGAACGCGGCGGATTTCCGGCCGACGGGACTCTACCGGGCGCTCGGAGACTTCATCCGGGAAGTCGATCGCGGACGGGATGGCGGAATTTGAGGTAGAGCCGCTTGCCTTGCCCCCACCGGGGGGTATCCGCGCCGTTTCCCCGTATGCGCGGGCTTTGCCCCGCCTGCGGCGCCTATGGTAGAATTACCCGTGGAGAGCATGGCACCATGATTGACAAACATGCGACCCCGCCTGCCGGGGACAAGATCGCCGTGATCATCCCCGCCCGCAACGAAGCCGCCAGCATTCCCTCCGTGATCCGGGACGTGCGCGAGCATTTGCCGCACGCGCTAATCGTAATCGTGGATGACGATTCCCGGGACGGCACGGCCGAGGCCGCCGAAACCTTCCCGCAAGTGACGGTGCTGCGATCGCCCATCTGCCTGGGCATAGGTGGAGCCGTGCAGTTGGGGATCAAATACGCGCTTTCCCTGGGGATCGCCCGCTTCGTCCGCATGGACGGGGACGGCCAACACCATGCGGGCCATGCCGTCGCCATGCTGGCCAATCTGGGGCCGCGCACTTTGGTGCAAGGATCGCGGAGCCCGCAACAATTCGCGGCGACGAGCAATTGGGTGCGGAAATTCGGATCGCTTTATTTCCAAATGCTGTTCCGCTTTTGGACTTCGCGGAGGATTCCGGATCCCACCTCCGGGTTCATGTGTTTCGGAAAAGACATCGCCGCCAAGTTCGCGACCAGCTACCCGACCGATTTTCCGGAGATCGAATCCCTTGTCCTCTTGATCCGCTCCGGCCATGCCATCATCCCCGTCACCGTGCCCATGGAAGCGCGCCGCGCGGGTTCATCCAGCATCGGCCCCATGCGCGGGCTGGTGTACATGCTTTCCGTCTCGCTCGCATTCTTCAGTTCCTTCCTGAAAAGGAATCCCTACGGTATCGCCCATGCATCTTGAATCCATCCAACCCTCCGCGCGCATTTTCTTCGGGCTCTGCTCCCTGGCCCTGCTCGCCATCATCCTGTCAATGATCCGCAAGAATGCCATCAAGGAGAAATACGCCCTGCTCTGGCTGCCGCTGGGATTCGGATTCATGGCCATGAGCCTGTTCCCGGATCTGCTGCTGGAGTTCTCGGCCAGGGTCCATCTGCATTACATGACGGTGGCGGTGCTGGTTGTGATCATGGTATTCACAAATATCCAATTGTATTTCACCATCGGGATGTCGCAATTGCGCGAGGATGTGAAAAAGCTTTCCCAGGAAATCGCCTTGCTGCGGATCAAAGCGGACCAGGCCGCCACGGAAACGGTCCATCGCTCCGGGCCGGAGGCGGGCCGGAGCGATCCGGCTCCGGGATGGGTCCCCGCCGGGCCGGGCATCGCCGGGGCCGCCGCAGCGCCGCGGCCCAACCTACCGGCCAACGCACCGTAGCGCGCCAGGTTCCCGGGCCGCGATGCTTTTCAACTCCTTCCTATTCCTGCTGTTCTTCCCCGCCGTCACCGCGATTTATTTCCTGTTGCATGGCCGCAGCCGCATCTATTGGCTGTTGGCGGCCGGCGCGTTCTTCTACATGGCCTTCCTCCCCAAATACATCCTTATCCTGTTGGCGCTGATCCTGGTGGACTACCGCGCCGGCATCGGCATTGAGAACGCGCGGGGAGCGGCCAAGCGCAGGTGGCTTTGGCTCAGCATAGCCAGCACCTGCGCGATCCTTTTCCTGTTCAAGTACTTCAATTTCGCCGGCGGGATCCTGGCGGCGCTTTGTGCCCCCGTCGGCCTCGCCAGGCCACTGCCCCACCTGGATTGGATCCTCCCCCTGGGGCTGTCCTTCCACACCTTCCAAAGCCTGAGCTACGTGATCGAGGTTTACCTGGGACGCCAAAGGGCGGAAAGGGATTTCCCCACCTATGCCCTTTACGTCATGTTCTACCCCCAATTGGTGGCCGGTCCCATTGAGCGGCCGCAAAACCTTTTGCCTCAGTTCCACGCCGATCATCCTTTCGATCCGGAGCGCATTTTCTCGGGACTGCGGCTGATGCTGTGGGGCTTCCTGAAAAAAACCGTACTCGCGGACCGCTTGGCCATCCTTGTCGATCATGTCTACGGAGATCCGTCCCGGCACGGCGGACCCGTGCTGGCGGTGGCCACGACGGCCTTCGCTTTCCAGATTTATTGCGATTTCTCCGGCTATTCCGATATCGCCATCGGCGCGGCCAGGGTCATGGGTTTCCGGCTGGGGAGGAATTTCGACAATCCCTACCTCGCCGTATCGGTCTCCGATTTCTGGCGGCGTTGGCATATCTCCCTGAGCACGTGGTTCCGCGATTACCTGTATTTTCCCCTGGGCGGGAACCGCGGCGCGCCCGCCCGCACGATCATGAATCTGCTACTGGTGTTCGCGATCAGCGGCCTGTGGCACGGCGCCGACTGGACCTTCCTGGCATGGGGACTGCTCAACGGAACGTTTCTGGTGATCGCGTTCCTCACCTCCGGATTCAGGCATAGGCTGGCGGCGGCCCTGGGCCTCGCTTCCCGGCCGGCCTGCACGCGGGCCATGGCGATCCTCGCCACCTTTCTCCTCATCGATTTCGCCTGGATATTCTTCCGCGCCGCCAACCTGGAGGATGCGCTTTCCATCGTCCGCCATCTTCCGCGGGGATGGGAGAACGCCGCGGCTTTGGTCCGGGGACAAGCCGCCGTGGGCTTCTGGGAAAGCGAATTCGGAATGGGGCGGCTGGAATCCCTGCTCGTCTTTTCCGCTGCCGGACTGATGATCGCGATCGAAGGATCGCAAGGTCCGCGCTCCTTGCGATCCTTTCTCCACGCGCGGACGGAATGGGTAAGGCTTTCCGCTTATACCATCGCGCTTTGGAGCGTGCTCCTCTTCGGGGTCTTTTCGGGCGCCAGGTTCATCTACTACGCATTCTGAAAAGCGGCGCATGAAACCTTTCCCCACCGCCATGAAATTCCTTGCGATGAACGCGGCCGCGGCCTTGCTCGCCCTGGCCTTTCTTTCCGCCACCGATTCCAGGCGGGGTTTTTCCAACGGACAAACCCAGGCCAACCTTCCCCTCATCCCCGGGAACGGCCGCTTTTCCCTTCTGATCATGGGCGCCTCCCATGGACGCGTCTTCAGTGAGAAAGGAAACCATGCCAGGACCGAAAGGGCGTTGGGAATGCCGGTTTTGAATCTGTCCCAAGGAAGGGGCGGCGGAGTCCGATCCATGGACTTGTACCTATCCTACTTTTACCGCCGCGGCAACCATGCCGCTTGCCTGCTGTACCTGATCCATCCATTCGCTTTCGGATCCCCCGTTTTCAACGAGTACCATAGCCGCCTGGAGGAAGAGCCGTTCCGCCTGGATTTCCTCGCCGAACTCATCCGGAACCGTTATCCCGCCGGTTCCATAGCCGGATACGTCCAGAACAAATTCTCACCGGATTGGATCCGCCGCGGCTTGGCGGATACCTCCTCTGAAGACGGGGATTGGCGCATGGTCAGGGACGTCGCGCCGGAATCGGTCGCCGCCCGCGACGCCAACATGTATCCGGATGGATTCACGGCCGCCCGCTTCGCCCGCTACTCTCCCTATCTGGAACACATACTGGCGCTGGCCGAATCCCAGGGAACCCGGATCATCCTGGTTTTTCCGCCCACCCTGCTGGGGACGCAACGGGGCATGAAAGAGTTGCAGGCCTACCTGGAAGCGGCGAAAAAACGCCACCATTTCCTGTTCCGCGACTTCCATGCGGCGGTGCAGGATCGGAATTTGTTCCGGGATTTGGATCACTTGAACACGCAGGGCGCGGATTATTTCGCCCGGGCCTTCATCAGGCCTTTGCTGGCCGGGGACGAAGCGCCTTCTCCGCCACCATAAAGCGCCACCGGTTTCACCGCCAAGCCGGCCACGGCCGGAAGGAAAAGCACCAGCGTCGATTGCAGAAAGGCCGCCAGCACCGCCGCTTCCGGTCCCACGCCTTCCCGCGCCAGCAGCAACATGGAAACCCCCTCGCGTACGCCTAAGCCCGCGAAAGTGACCTGGATGGAATTGGCCAGCGCTACCAGCGCCATCATTCCCGCCAGGCGCCAGGGATGCGGCAGGGCCGGCGCCAGGAACGCCAGCAGGAAGGCGGCTTGCAGCCACTCCAATCCATAGGCCATCAGCGCCGTGGCAAAGGATGCCAGGAAATCCTGCCGGGAAACGCCTTCCCCCGCGGACATGGCCCTGCGGGCGGACTCCCGGAAACCCCAGCGCGACGGTAGCACCCAGGTTACCATACCGGCGGCGCGCAGCCAGAACGGGATGGGCGCGAAGACCAGCGCGGCCGCCGCGCCCAGGATCAATCCCTCGGGCCCGAACCAGATCAGCCAGCCCAGGCAAGCCCAGGCGGCCACCGCCAGGAAATCGATCCAATTGTCGATGAGCACCAGCCCCGCGCTGCGCCATCCCTGCACGCTGCGGTGGGGCAGATACAACCCGCGCGAGAACTCCCCTATCCGGCCCGGAGTCACCAGCCCCAAGGCCATGGCGCCCAGATAGCTGCGGCAGGCCTGCGCCAGGGTCACTTCCGGCGCGGCCCCGCGCAAAAGCAGCCGCCATTTGCAAGCGCGCAAATACAACAAGGGGGGCAAACAGATCGATGCGCAAGCCAGATATCGCCATCGCAGGCTCAGGGCGGAAATATCCAAGCGGGGACGGGAACGGATATACCAGAATATGGCGGCGAAGGTGATCAGGGTCAGGCCCCAGCGAAGCCAGGCCAGGATTTTTGGATTGAGCAAGCGCGATCGCGCCGCGGAGAGAGAAGGCTCTTGCCCCGCCTCCACCGGGCCGCCGACCGGGGCTCCGTTCACCCCAAGGCCTTGAGAATAGCCGCACCCATCCCGACCGTTCCCACGGACTGCGCTCCGCCGCCGGGCCCGGCGATATCGGCCGTGCGCACGCCGTCCGCGATGGACTTGGCCACCGCGTCCTCGATGGCCTTGGCGGCCGCTTCTTCCTGGAAGGCATAGCGCAACATCAAGGCCGCCGAGAGGATTTGCGCGATGGGATTGGCGACGCCCTTGCCCGCGATGTCGGGAGCGGATCCGCCCGCCGGTTCGAACAGGCCGAACCCGCTCTCGGAAAGGCTCGCCGAAGCCAGCAGGCCCATGGAGCCCGTGATCATGGCGCATTCGTCGGAGAGGATGTCCCCGAACATGTTACCGCACAGCATCACGTCGAATTGCTGCGGGTTCTTGACCAATTGCATGGCCGCGTTGTCCACGTACATATGGGAGAGCTTGACGTCCGGATAGGACTTGGCCACGCCGGTGACCACTTCGCGCCAGAACACCATGCTGGTGAGCACGTTGGCCTTGTCGATGGAAACCAAGGTCTTGCGGCGCAGGCGCGCGGCCTGGAAACCCTTATGCGCGATGCGTTCGATCTCGGCGCGGGAATATTCCTTGGTGTCCCACGCGCGCTCTTCCGGACCGGAGCCTTCGCGGCCCTTGCTGCCGGCATGTTTGGCGAAATAGATGCCGCCTGTCAATTCGCGGATGCAGAGGATATCGAAACCTTCGCCCACGATGTCCGGACGCAAGGGGCAGGCCGCCGCCAAAGCCTTATAGACCTTGGCCGGACGCAGGTTGCAGAACAGTTTGAAATGCTTGCGCAAGGGCAATAGCGCCGCGCGCTCGGGTTGCTTTTCCGGCGGCAGGGATTCCCATTTGGGGCCGCCCACCGAACCGAACAGGATGGCCTGGCTGTCTTCGCAAGCCTTCAGGGTAGAGGCCGGCAGGGCTTCGCCATGATGGTCAATGGCGCATCCGCCCACATCGGCGCGGGTGTATTGCAACGCGAATCCGAACTTGCGGCCCGCGGCGTCCAACACTTGGATCGCTTGTTCCATTACTTCTGGACCGATGCCGTCGCCCGCCAATACCGCGATTTTGAAAGTCTTCATGCTGTCTCTTTCCTACCCATGTGTCCGGGCCCGCAAATATAGCCCCGCGATGGACCCGCTGCCAATCGCCTTTGTTAGTTTTCGATGTGTTCCGCCGGAACAAGCGCTCGTTCCTACCACCGGTTCCGAGAACCCAGGCCGCATGGAATGGCTCTTCAACGGGGCCGCGCCGGAAGGATTCCAGGAGCAAAGCTTTCCTTTCCCAACGAGGGAGAGCGTAGAGGCTGGAAAGCAGAATCATCGGCAACCTTGCCGGCTTATGGATCTGGATCTCGGCGATGGATCAATTGATCAGCAAGACCCTCTGGGTCAAGGATTTGCCGTTGATTTGCAGATTCACGAAATAGAGGGCGTGATCCCGGTTCTTAACCTGCAAGTCCACATGGTTGGCGCCTGCATTCCCTTGCCGCGTGAGGGCCGCCACTTTTGCGCCATTCATATCGAAAACGGAGAGGGTAAAGCGTCCTTGCGACGGAAGGTTGAAGCCTAGGCCATGGGGATTGAAGGCGACAATACTGAGGCCCCCTGGGTCGACCGCGACCGCATCCAAGGCGCGCGGCGCGGACTTGGACAAACCGCTTGACCCCAGCACCCGGAACTCGAAAATCGAGGCCCAATGGTTCACATCGGTCGCCGTGGACGTGACCCTAACGTACCGCGCGGTGGCCGAAAATGCATCCGCGAAAGTCTGGGCCGTGGTTCCGTTCGCGGTCCTATCGATAACTTTAGTCCAAGCGGCGTTATCGCTGGAGGTCTCGATTTTATACTTGTAGGTCCAGGATTTCTCGAATACGATCTCGGTGCCGGTCAGGCCGTGATCGGCTCCCAGATCGATTTCCAGCCAGCCGGCGTTGCCGTTGGCGGCGCACCAGCGCGTGTTCGTGCTATTGTCATTTGCATAGGCGGCAAGATGGGTCGTCTGCATGCTGCTTGCGCTGGCCGTGCCATTGAGGGATAGATTGACGGTCCCGCCGGCGCCGGTCACCGTAACGTTCACCGTTGCGGAAGTGGTGCTTGCGCCCAGATTGTCCGTCGCTATTGCAGTCAAGCTATAGCTTCCCGCCGCGACATTCGCCCAGGAAAAGCCGTAGGGAGCGGTGGTGGCCGTGGAAAGCAAGGTGGAGCCCTGATAGAATTCCACTTTGGCCACGGAGCCATCCTGATCCGCCGCGTTCGCCGCGAGGGCTATGGTGGCCGGCGCGGTATAGCTAGCTCCATTCGCGGGCGCCGTGATGGAAACGGTGGGTGAGATATTCGCCGTGCCGGAGGCGGCCAGCCATAACAGCGAGGGAACATTGGACCATGGCGCCGTTAGTTTCGGCGAGCCGTTGGTGAACGGCCCTGCGCCCTGTTGCTGCCCGGTGTAGGCATTCATCCAAACCCCCTGCACTGGGGAGGCGGCTCCGGCGATGTTCAATGTGGTCGAGCCTCCATTGCTCAGATACACCATATATTCCGAACCCGCTTTGGCCATACAATGGTTTCCGGTTTTGGTTCCCAGCAGGTTGTCATTGGGAGCCACATCGTACCATTTTGTCTTTTGGGTGAAGAAGTTGCTCAGGTACCCGTAGAACTTGAGGCCGTTGGGGACTTCCGTCGTCTTCACCACATCCCAGGCGTGATAGGTGTAATAGTAAGCGGGATACCCGCCGGCCATGAGAACTTCGTAGGTCCACTTCAAAACCTGTTCCTTGGACTGGACGCTGGAGTAGGTGTGGCCGCCATCGTTGCCGATCTCATAGCCCAGTTCCGCATTGTAAATCGGCCAGTTTTTCTGGTTCCGTTGGCCGAGCGCGGTGCTATACTGAGAGGCTTCCTGTTGATCGGTGCGGAAATCCATGTTGGTGTTCAGGGCGGGATCCCCGGCATAATCGTGCCCTTTCCCCAGGTCATCATGGGTGGTGCGCAATCTTTTGTAGGCGTCCTTGGCGGTGATCAAATTCAACATCCGATGGATATACGCATCATCGGGCTCATTGTAGGATTCCTTCATAAAGCTCCACATGATATTCGGATAGGCCTGGTAACGGGCAACGATGTTATTGAAACGCAAAGAATCATTTCTGGATCCATTGACGGGATTATTGACGCCCTTGTTGTTGTCCTTGAAGTAGATGTAAGCCACGATACCTTTCTGGAACAGGTAATCGATGACCTTGTCGTAATGATCCCAGAACGCGGTGTTCAACCGGGAATGATCTGGACTGGCATTGGTACCCGCCCATGCGAACATGTCCGGCGGGCCGAAGTCATCCGCGCTGGTATGGCCGGTTTTCCAGGATGTGTCCCAAGCATACGCGAACATATTGATCGCGGTGAATCCACGGGTCGCATACATGTCGATGATCTGTTTCGGTTTCGCCAGGGTGGCATCATTGCAATTGATGAGGGCCAGCCAGTCGATCTCGCCTCCCATGAGGAAAAAGGGAGCGCCATCCTCGAACCGGAAATGATGGGGATTCGCGGCGTCGACCGCGAGCCTTCCATGGACGTTCGCCTGCGTGTTGGCCACGCAATTGACGCTGCCGGAAACATTGCCCAGTTTGGCATCGGGCGAGGACGTGACATAGGTCCAGTTGCCGAGCTTGGTGGGAGCGAACCTGACTTTCCAGGTATGGCCTCCGGCATAGAAGCCGGGGATTTTAAGGGTGAGGTTCCCCGGCCCCCTGAATGTCGCATCGAGGGTAACATCCATGAAGGGATTCGTAAAAGACGTCGTGGTGGTAAAGGAGAGATCCACGGGATGCCATTGTTCCACATCCGCCGCCGAGCAGGTGAGTACAAGGCCTACCAGGATTAAGATTGTGTTTTTGAGGTTAGGAAGTCTCAGATGGGCGACATTCATTAAATGAACCTTTCGGTAGGAAATAATGGATACATCAGCAGAGATTGCACACGATTTCTCGGCATCCACAGGGTGCGAGAAAGAGGGTCCTCGAACCGGTTGGAATTGTATGTGTGCAATATATGTCGCGGATAAGAAGGATCAAATCGCAATCATTGGCGGATCGCGAATTCGCTGCGTTGGGCGCATCACTTTTTCAAAGGTGCGCGATTCCAACTCCTTCCATGATCCTCATTCCACCCGGTAATTGAACATCATCATGTCCTCGAGATGCTCCGAGATATGGCAGTGGGCCATCCACTTCCCCGGATTGCTTGCATCCAGGAGGAGATCCACGGTTTCGCCCCGTCCGACCAGGTAGGTGTCCTTCCAGGAAATCTCGGGATCGCGCATCCCGTTCACATTAATCACCAGGAAGCGCTGGCCATGGAAATGGATCGGATGGGGCATGGGATGCATGGAAGTCGCGTCATTGTAGATGCGGATCATCACCCTTTGCCCCCGGGAGAAACTCCAGTTGATGTTCTGATTCTCGCTTCCGTCCTGGGTATCCCGGATGACCCAGGTGGTATTCGTAAGGTTGGAGGCGGCATTGTCCATCCCCATAACGGGGTGATCCTGCCATTCGATGCCCTTGCCGTCCGATCCATGGGCCGACTTCATCAGGGCGCCATGGTTCATGCGGACGGTCAGGAGCAGATTCTTATCCGGGGGCCGATCGAAATCCGTCCGGAAGGAATCGATGCTGGCCCGGGCGAAGCCATTGGTATCGAACCTGAAAAAATCCCCGCCGAAACCGGTCGTTACCGAATCCGGCAAGACCTTGATGACGGCGAGGGTAATATAGGATTTAGGCGTATCCACCTTGGCGATGGTATGATTGAGATAAACGGTGCCGGTATCGTCGAAGACCATTTCCGAAACTATCCTCTCCCCCGGCGCCACGATCTGGTAGTTGGGGAAGAACTGGGTGAGGTAACGGCCCATGTCGGTTCCGGCCATCCGCATCGATCGGCTTTGGAAATCACCGGAAGCGTCCTTGGTATGGAAACCCAGGTTCAGCACCCGGGCATTGCAGGCATTGGTGAAGTAGAACCGCACTAATTCCTTCCTGTGCACGGCCAGGGTCAGGGCCGTGTCCCCATTGGCAAGGAAGACATTGCCGAAGCGCCCCATCATGGTATGATCCGTCATGTCGGTCCGGAATTTCATCATGCCGGCGCTATCCATGAGAACATCGTCCAGAATGATGGGCACTTCCCGGTCGGCCGGGGCCCAATAGCCGGAATCCCTGGGGGCCACCAGGATCCCCCCGTAAAGGCCCGATTCCTGGGTATAGGATTCCCGGAAATGGGGATGATACCAGAAGGGGCCGGGGTCGGGAAAACTGAGGGTATAGTCGAAAGAATCCCGGTCCGCGATGGGCGTCTGTACGTCCGTGGAACCATCGAAAGCGTTTTCCAGCCGGACCCCATGGGTATGCAAGGTGGTGGGAAGACCGAGGCGGTTCCGGAGGCGGACTGTAATCCTGGCGCCTTGGGGAACCCGGATCAGAGGTCCGGGAATGGAGCCGTTATAGGCGAGCATCCTCACCTCCATTCCACGCAGCACCTTCTTGACCGGGGCGGCGGTGAGGACCAGGCTATCGCCGTCCTTGAGATCCAAGACGGCAGGGGGCCGCGCCTCCTCCAGACCTTTCACCGAAGTGGTGAAATACGCGGAATCGGATCCGGTGGGCCCGGAATGCTCGCTCAGGCAGGCCCAGAGGAGTATCGAGGCCGAGACCGCGGCTAGAAAGGAAAGAACTTGTCTCATGCGCGACTTTCCGGATCTGAAAACGATTACTTCACGATTATCCTCGTCTCGGTTTTCCGGTCGTTCACCTGCCCTGCCAGGAAATATATACCGGGACGGGCCTTTTGGTACATCGGCAGGAGGTCGATCGGATCGGTTGCCTGGCCGTTGAGGCTGGAAATGAGGCTGCCGTCCAATGTTCTCAAGGTGAGGGAATACGGGCCTTGTTCCGGGAAGCTGAAAAACCGTCCGGCGAATGCACCCGAGGTTGATTCGGTCTTCGGCTGGATCAGGGTTGTGGTGCCGCAGAATTGGGTTATCGGCCCGCTATGCAGGGCCCAGGGATCGTAATTCGACGACTTAGGGTCCATGCAACCGTTGAGCTGGATGCGATTCCAGTTGGTGGGATTGTGAGACCCGATGGGCCCGCGGGACCAATCCTTTTTAACGCCCCCGTTGTCCACCAGCATGTTCTGAAAGAAGTAATGCGGGCCTACCCCCCAAGGCTTGCCGATCATGTCGAGATCGCCATCGCGATCGACATCGCCGACCCGCATGTCATGAGTGGGCCGGCTCGTGAAGGAGGTGGCCTTGAAAACTTTGGGCGAGGTTTGCTCATACCAGAAGGAGGCTCCCCCATCCGCGCCCAATTCGAGATCCATATCCCCGTCGTTGTCGATATCCGCGATATTGACCGAATGGGAAAGGTCTCCGACATTTCCCGGGAGAACGTGGTTGGCCCAGACCTTGCCGGTGCCATCGACGTTTTCCACCCAGGACACCGGTCCGGTGGTCCAGTGGCCCATTTGCACCAGATCCATATCCCCATCCCCGTCGACGTCGCCGGCCTCGACGATGACGCCATCGGTGGGCCGTGCGCTGTAAGGCAGGGTGACCTGATCCCAGGCGCTTCCCGCCTTGTTCTTGGAAAGGAATAGAATGTTGTCCACAACGGCATCCAGAAAGCCGTCATTGTTGAAGTCGCCAGCCGCCAGGCCCGAATGGATCTGGATTCCCGGCCAGATATGTTCGATCCAGGGTCCTTGGGGATTGGTCTCGTACCATGCGGCAATCTGTCCCCGTTGGACAAAGGCGACGTCCAGTTTCTTGTCGTTGTTCCAGTCGCCGATGATTGCGTCCGCGCAATTCACCTTGACCCCGTTGTTGGTAAAAACCTGCCAGGGTCCGGTTATGTTTCCGGATTTGCCGGGGTTCTTCCACCATTTGCTGCCGACGATCATATCGGGATAGCCGTCGCCGGTGATATCCATGGCCACGCCGGAAGTCTCGCAGCCGCCCCCGTCCCCGATTTTATGCATGACCCAGTTGGCCTTGCCGGCGGTATAGCCCTTGAACTCCCAGAAGTAGGTGCCGGCGTTTTGCGTCCCCATGAGCCAATCCAAATCCCCGTCCAAATCGACATCGACCAAGGTGGTTTGTCCCTGATTGGTCTCCCCCGTATTTCCCATCAGGTGCTCGGTAAAACTCGGAATCGCCGCCCTCACCGATTGGGTTATGCCCAGCAGGAGAGAGCAACATGTCAATATTTTTGCCAAGGCAAGGACCGGTTTTACCGACGTCATGATTTCTCCTGATTGTCCGTTCTTGAATATCTGGGCGGAAGAGCATAAGTAAATCAAACCCCTTTTGGAGCATAAGTAAATCAAAGTCTTTTTCCAATCCCAACCTACCTTAGCAAGACCACCCTAATTCAAGACGGATCCCCGTTCTTCTCAGCCTCCGCAAGGTCTTATCCCCTTCCACTCCACCCAATCCCTCACCTTCTCATATCGGCGCAGTATACCTCGACCACAATGCTTTTCATCTCGTCCATTCCTATCTGAGTGTGCGCAAAATCAGGAGAATATCCGTACTCACGTGAGTACGAAAAAGAATTCGCTTCGGGATTCCCCTTGCTTATTCACTTGCAATGGCCGACCTTTTTACCGCCCGGCTTCGCCGGCAAGCCCGGCAGGATATGGTACCTGTGTGGCAGCCGCTCGCAGGTATCCGATGTGAACAGCAGGACCCAGTCCCTATTCACCGCGCAAAAAGGGGAGGCGTCTTTTCTCCCTCCCTCCGTCCGGATCGTTCGGATTTGAAATGCGGAGCACAATTATTTTCCGCGTGCCCTCTCCTCGGATAAAAGTCCTTTGATTTTTTTGACGTTTTCCAGGTCGAGGCCATCCGCATCCGGTTCTATCGCCTCCAAAACAGCTTCGGCTTCGGAATAATTTTTCAAACTGATTTCCGCCAGCGCCAAGCCCATTGAGCCCGCCATGGGATCGTAAAAAGAATAAAATCCAGGCAGTGGTTTTAGCGACTCAACATAATGCCGTTCGGCTTCCAAGGGTAAAGCATGCGACAGGAAATACCCACCCAAATAAAAATGCCCTTCGCGGTAGTTGGGGTCCCGCTCAACTGCGGGGCTGAAAAGCGTGAAATCGTCACGCAATCTTTCCCCGCTGATGACCGTTCCTGCCAGGGCGATACTTATCCAGGAAATGATCAATGCCTTAAGTATCCGGTTTGCCTTGGTCAGTAAAACCGCAAGGGCAATGGAAAACATAAGGCTGGGAAGATAGAGGTAATGCGAAGAAAAGAACCGGGGCAACGACAGGATATCGAGGGTAGGAGAAACCAGAAAAAGGATCAGGGTAAGCGCGGCTCGGAGCGGGAAATCCTTCAACTTAAAGATCGCGCCGGCAATTAGAATGATGCCCGAAAGAGAAATCAGGATAGGAATGGAAAAGAAGTTTTGGTTTTGGACCACGTCACTCAGCTGGGGTGGCAGTGGATTCAGCAAATAGGCCAGATGCGTAGCGTAATTGACCAAGCGAACAGCCAGCCACGGCCCTACGGCATCGGGTTGGTTAGGAGTGGCCCATCCACCAGGCAGTACGGAAAACCTCAAACTTAAGTAAACGGCCGTTTGAAAAATAGTCATGGAAAACAAGCGGATTGATTTTTTGACGGTCAATCCGGCAGACGAATAATATTCCAGGATGAACAAAGTTGCCGGAATAAAAACGAGCGCGGATTCCTTCGCGAGTAACGCCAAGGAAAAAGCCATCCCGAATAAAACCAGGTAGCGTTTTGAGCGCTTCAAATCATACAGCTGATAAAATATCAGGCTGAGCAGGTAAAATAGCGCGAGCAGAAGCTCCGATACATAGGAAATCTGACCCGCGGGCAAGAAGCTTGTGGGAGAAATTCCCAGGCAAAACGCGCTCAACAAACTGGCGCGCTCGCTCATGCGAAACACGATTCTTGCGCAGAAGGCGAGGCAAATGCAAGCCATGCCGTGGAGGACCACGCTGAAGGCGTGGAATGCATGTGGGTTCAAGCCGAATAGGGCGAAATTCAAGCTATGGGAGATGCTCACCAAGGGTCGGTAAAAATGCGTGTCGGAAAAAGGTTTTAAAAAAGCGTGCGATAGCTCCTTGACCGGGAACAAGCTCCTTCCCGCCTCGATATCCCGATGGTCAAGCCATGTGAAGTTGTTAGGGATTTTGGCGATATGGAGGAAAAAAATCAGGACAAACAGAAAGCAAAGATTCTTTTTATCAAACAATCCCATACGTTATCCCAGGAAGCCATGACAAGTCCTTCATCAAACAACGATTTTGCGTTTTCATATTTTGTCCTCGGAATCGCCTAGCGACGCAAGTTTTATCTCCTGCGGTTGCTAATTTCCATTGAAAGTCGCAGACGGCCGATTCATTTGCAACAAGATTATGGAAAAAGGGACCGTCTTGTCCGTGGATTTACATCCCATTCAGTATAAGTAACAGGATCTCCTTTCGGATTCGTACCGGGTAAGGTTTACCCCCCGCCTCTATCATCGTTTGCATAGGGACCTCCACCTCTGTAACCCGGGGAATGGGTCAAAGATACCTCTGTTTCAAAGCCCAAGACAAAGATGTGCCACCTCCCGCCCCCCCCGCGCGGCCGCTGAAGCGGCGGGATCCTTCTCGCTCCGTACGCCCCGCTCGTCGCACCCCGGAGCCCGGCCGGGCAGTCCGTCCCTGGGCACCAAGGGTGCCTGGGTCCTTGTCATAATGGGCGTTAGGCGAACCGGCTGCGCCGGTGCGGCCCTCCAGCCTTCGCGTAACGGGCATTATGCCTACTGGGCGGTTGCAGCTACGGCCGCACACGGCCTAGCCCAGGGCCGTCCGCCGCCACCCCACCCGGCGGGTTCCCTTGACGCATACCCCGTTTCGGGGTATATTTTCAAGGATGGCGTACGAGGTGATCATTCGACGAGCCGCCCAAAAGCAGCTTGCGAAGCTCCCCTTGGACATCCAGCAACGGTTCCACCTGCTAGTGAGCGTGCTAAGGGGCCAAGGTCCTACAGCACCCCATCAGTGGAGGAACTACGGGAAGCTTAAAGGCCAAAAAAGCAGCTATCGCTGCCACTTGGCCAATAACCACGCCTATGTCGTCTGCTGGGAGTATGAGAAGAACACGATCACGATCGAGGTATACTATGTCGGTAGCCACAAAGACGCGCCCTACTAAGCTGACTTTCCGGCCAGGCACTCCGAGTCGCGTGATCACGGATGCCCGCCGCCGGTATTCCCGCTATCTCTTGGAGAAGGGCACCGGAACGGTGAACTACTTTGAGACGGATCTGGCCAAGAAGATCGCGGCCACCATGACGCCGGGGCTGTGGCTCAAGCATTCGCGCGAAGCGTATGGCTGGTCCCAGGCCTTTCTCGGCGAGAAGCTGGGCGGCGTGAAGGCCTCGCGCATCTCCGATTGGGAGAACAACCAACGCCCCATCAGCAAGACCGCCGCGAAGAAGTTCTCCGCCTTGTTCCATCTTTCCGCCGAACACTTCCTCTGATTTCCCCTTCTCCACGACCTCCTTCCGACTTGCATTTTCGCAAGACGGAAGCCCGCCGCATGGCCTTAGGCCAGGCCCCTGACATTGAACTGTCCTCCCTGATCCGGACAGATTATGCTGCCCACCTTGCTTCGTATTCGGTTGGGCAGCAGTATCCGATAAATGTATGCCTTCGTATGCGATTGTACCAGGTCTCTATCCAATCAATCAGAACAGATTCAACTT
>JANYDA010000056.1 GCA_025360005.1 Fibrobacteria bacterium | reverse complement strand
GCATAACCCCTACTCCATCGCGACGCTGCGCATCCTCCTGGCGCGCTCCCTGGTGCAAACTCTGAAGTTCTGTCCGGCTTGCTGCTCCGCCAATCTCCCTCCTCGTACTTTTTATATGACACAGTAGAACTAACAGGGTGTTGAAAAAGTCCGCGCAGCCGGCCGACGCCCGCGCGGACTTTTTTCAACACCCTGCTAAGGGAACCTTTGGGCGGAGGGTAACCTGTCGGCTACGGGACCGGGCCTGCGCGCAGGCCCCGCCAATCCTCTTCCAAAACGGCGTACAGGTATTCGTCGCACCATTCGCCCTTTACGAAGCAATTGTGGATCATGCAGCCTTCGCGCCGCATGCCCAGCTTCTCCATCATCTTCCAGGAATTGACGTTGCGCGTGTCCGCCACCGCCCAGACCCGGTGAGCGCCCAGCTTCCACAGGTATTCTATCAGGCCGGCGGCGGCCTCTTTGCCGTAGCCGCGGCCATGGAAGGCGCGGTTGAAATGGAAGCCGATCTCCGCCTGGAGCTGGACGCGATCCCGCATCTTGAAAGAGATGTTGCCAATGACCCTGCCGCCGTCCTTAAGCTGAACGGCGAACTCGTTCCAGACCCCGCAGGTGCCGGGCTCCACGGCGCCCTGGATCTCCAGGTCCTCGCGCGCGGCTTCCAGATCATAGGCCTCCCAGAATTCATATCTGGCCACTTCCGGATCGGACAGGATCTCGAAAACGTCCTGCAGGTCCCCGGGCAGAAAGCGGCGCACCGTGAGCCGCGGGGTTTCATACATCGTATCTGCGCGCATCGTGTCCACGGCCATGTCAGGGTTGACCCGCCGGATGGGGGGTATGGGCGCTAAAGGTATAAAAGGATCCCGGATTGAAAAAGCGGGACGCGGGCCCCGCGGGGAACGAAAAGGAACGCTAACGGATTTGCGAAGGGAGCGCCATGCGCGTGGCGCCCAGCACCCGAAGGGATTCCGCCCGCTGGACGTAGGCTATGAGGAAATCCTTGCCCACCGCGACTTCCGCCGGCATCCCCAATTTCATGGCGCCCGATCCGTTGCGTTCAACGGACCGTGCCGAAGGGGCGCACCACGTTCTGGTGCCGGAGTAAGTCCGCCGTTCTCGCCATGCTTGACGGGAATCGGCAAGAGGAGACCCTTGGTCCCGGATTCACGCCGTTTCATCTGGGGTTAGGCATGATTTTTATGTCATAAAATGGCCCAAGATGCTCGTTATTGTTGGGCTTTCCGGAGATTAATCGCGCGCGCGCGAATATCGGTTAGGAAAGGCCGCGCCGTAAACTAGGTTCTTGAAATGATCATCCGCGCCGGTTATGAAATATCCTTCGACTATCCGGAGCCGACCGCGGTTGTGCTCACGCTCCTCCTCCACCCGTCCCGCCTGGCGGATGTGCGCAAGCCGGAAAGTTTTCAGGTCTTGCCGGCCACCTCCGTTTCGGAATACACCGATTTGTACGGCAACCGATGCGCGCGCGTCTTCGTGAACCCGGGCCGCACCGCTTTCCGCAATGACCTCCTGTTGGAGGACAACGGTTTGCCCGATCCCCAGATATGGGATGCCCGGCAGCATGACGTGCAAGACCTTCCCGACCACACCCTGGTTTACCTGCTGGCCAGTCGCTATTGTGATATCGATAGCGATTTACGCGAAGTCGCGAAGCGGAATTTTTACGGTACCCCCACGGGGTGGCCGCGCGTGCAGGCCATTTGCGACTTCGTCAACCGGCATATCCGTTTCGATTATATGCTGGCGCGTTCCAATCGTTCGGCCTTGGAAACCTTCCATGAATCCGTGGGCGTTTGCCGGGACTATACCCATTTGGCCATCGCATTTTGCCGCATCATGAACATCCCTGCCCGCTATTGCACGGGATATCTGGGCGATATCGGCGTTCCCGAGGTGCCCCCGATGGATTTCAGCGCCTGGTTCGAAGTCTATCTGGGCGGACAATGGCGGACTTTCGACGCGCGCAACAACACGCCCCGCATCGGCCGCATCCTCATAGGCCGCGGTCGCGATGCCGCCGATGTCCCTTTGACCACCTCTTTCGGGCTCAATCAGCTCGCCGTCTTCAATGTGTGGACCTACGAAGAGCGGGCCGGAGCCGCCCCTTAAACCTTCCCACGCGCTTTCCCGGTTAGATTTTATCTTTGGCCTGGGCCGAAAGGGGCCGGGAAAACGAGCGGGAAGGATCCTTCGGTGGATAAGATGACGCGTTCCAGGAGGTTCGAGCACTTTTCGCAGCCCATTCTATCCAGGCGGATTTTCCTTTTTCGAGTGGTCCGGCACGGCGGAATGGCGTGCGCCTTTTTGTTCTTCTCATTGGCCATCGGCATGCTGGGATACCATGGGTTGAGCGGACTGCCCTGGTTGGACGCCTTCCTCAATGCCAGCATGATCCTGACGGGGATGGGTCCCATCAACGCCATGGCCACGCCCGGCGCGAAGCTGTTCGCCGGATGCTATGCGCTATACAGCGGCATCGCCTTCCTGACCGCGGTGGGGATTTTCTTCGCGCCGATTTTGCATCGGGCGGCGCATAAATTCCATCTCAACAACTAGCGGGCCGTGCCCGCGGGCTGCGTAAATATCGTCGTATGGTATCGCCGCGTCGCAGAGGAGCAGGAATGGGAGCGGAAGCCGGTCAGAAAAACCGCCCCGCGGGGAACTCGGTCCGGGACTTTGAAGCGGATATGAATCTTCCTTGGGCATCGTGCCCGGGCGTGGCCTGCAGGGCCCCATGCGTGGACTCCCCTCCGATAGGCGGTTTTTTTCCACCTAGCGAGGTAGTTGCATACTTTACGTTGACGAGGACCGTTTTGCAGACCGGCGCGCCATTGTTGCTGAGGCATAGGCCCACGTTCAGATCGCCTTCGGCATAGGCCGACTTCAGCAGCAAACCGTCCGCGCGCCATGCCGTATCTGCGTTCAATCCCGCAACCGTCCAGGCATAGGAAATATTGGGTTCGCGGCTGGCCCTGATCTCGTCCAGGTTGGAGATCACCGGCTTCAGCACCAGGGAATCCTTGCCGTTCCAGGCCGCTGCGCCCAGGGTGAATACGGGATCGGGAATGGACTTCTTGATGCGGATCTGCACGTTCCCGGCCTGGGCCGAAACCCCGTAGTCGGCGGAGAAGCGGTAGACGATGGAGGTATCCTTGCCGACGCGGGGCAAGGATACCAGGAGGACTTTTACCTCCGGGTCCAGAATGCGCGGGGCGGGCCCGGACAAGGCCGACCAGAGAAAGGACTTGGCGCACTCGGCGATGCCGACCAGTTCCACCACCGATTCTTCGGGCAGGGAAGTGTCGGACGGAGCGGAGAATTTCGGCTCGGCGCAGTAGGCGGAGGGGGGCGTGAAGCTGACCAGATTTTGCCGGGGATTCTGGTTGGCATAGGCCAGCTTGATCCAATCGGCGCTGCGCGCGACGTTGGCGATCTCGGCCTCGTCGAAGGCGCCCGCGAAGTATTCATCCGAGGCCCAATTCGATCGGCCCAAATAGCTTTTGGTGCGGACGGCATTGTTGATGCCCACCGGCAGATCGCCCGAGGCGGCCAAGGCGCCATTGCGGTAGATGCGGACCGATTTCCCGGAAACGGTGACCGCGTACCATCCCCATTGGTCGGGATACAATATGCCGTTGGCGGTGATTTCCCCGGCGGTCTTGGTCCCGCCCTGCCATAAGCCGAAGACCAGATCCTGGGAATCGAATTTCCGCATGAGGTAGATGTTGTCCATGCCCGGACCGTTTCCCATGTCCAACAAGCGTCCCCATTTGGAGTTCCTGGTAGGATGCGCCCATATGGAAAAGGTGAATCCGTTGGGGAACTGGGCGTAGCCGTTCCCGATGTTGAGATAATCCCCCGGGGCCCCGCCATCCAGGTTGTCCGCCAGGCCGATCACACCCTCGCCCGATTCGTCTCCCTCGAAATTGCCCGGGGAGGCCGGAGGTTTTCCGGTCACGGCGTTGGCCCGCGGACCGCTGCCCGCCCCGCCCATATGCCAGACGGATTCATAGGCGTTGGCGGCGGAAAATACGCCCGCGGCGGAAGACAGGGATGCCGATCCCGGTTTGCCCCAGTGCATACGGGCCAGCCTTCCCTGATAGGCTCCTGGCACCGTGTCCAGGCGCAGCCAAATCTCGGCGGCTTTGGCAACCGGGTCCCAGCGCTCGATCTCGTAGTTGATGGGAGCGCCGTCAGGTTTGGAAAAGCGGATGTCCTCCCCCTTGCCCATGGCTTGGGAGAAGTCGAAGTCCGGGGAGCGGAGGCGCACCAGCACGGGGAAGTCCAGCACGCGATTGGCCACGTTGGCTCCCGCCGGGGATGTGTCGAAATAAAGGTCGGAGGAATGGGCCCACTGGGAGAGATCCTCCGCCCCGCGGACCAAGGAGAATGCCGACAAGCAGGCCACGGAGGCCGCGCATCGGAACCAGCGTATCGTACAGGTTACGGTAGAAATGAGAGCGGCCACGGTTTCCCCTTTTCCCAATCTTGCTGTCACGAACAATACAGCGGAGAAATGGAGACCGCGTAGGGAATCCCGACCGCTCGGGCAGCCGGATTCATCTTTTTGGGGAAATGGGGGTCGGTTAAAGAAGCTGATGCAAGCAAGAAGCCTGGCGGCAAGAATGGGGAACAGGATGAGTTTGGGATGACCGCGGGAAAAACCCAAAAACCGCGGCCGGAAGAGCCTGGGTAGGATGGCCGAATGGAGGAATGCTCCAATCGGTTTCATGGGTTTTCGCGCCGCAGGGGTTCCGTTTTAACGGGCAGGAAAACTAAAACATTCTTGCTCCCCCCATCCGCAAAGCATACCTTGGTGCCATAACCATCCGAAAGGGGTCATCATGAACAACAAACTCAACTACACCGCCGCTATTATGGCGCTGGCCACCGGCCTGGCTTTCCTTCCCTCGCGTGCGCAAAGCACCGTGGGGCAGGAAAAGCAAGAGGTCAAGAAAGACAGCATTGATGTCAAGAATGATCGCAAGGACGTCAAGAACGGCGAGACCTCGATGAAGATCCACAAACGCAGGCTAAAGGCCGATAAGAAAGAGGCCGAAGCCGCGCATGAAAAACGCGAAGCCGCCGAATCGGATTTAAGCAAGTCCGAAAAGAATGGCACTACCCATGAGGTGACCCAAAACCAGGTGGCGGTGGCCAAGGCCAAGCACGCCGAAGCGGTGGAAAAACGCGAAGTCCAAACCGACAAAGCGGCAATCAAGGAAGACGGTAAGGACATCAAGCGCGATGAAAAGGACCTGAGCGAGGACAAGCATGATCAAAAGCATGACAAGTCCGTCCTGAAGCGCGAAAAGAAGGAAGCCAAAGAAGACGCAGCGGAAAAGGCCTCCGACAACCCCGGGCACTAGGCCTTAAGTACCCCAATCCGGTCCAGCCGCCTCCCGGCGGCGGGCCCCTTTTTCACGGTCGATTCCATTTCCATGCTTGCCCGGGCTTCCCCGGGCCACTGCCGGTTTGGGATTCGGCCGTGGCCGCTTGCGCGCGGTACCGCATCGCCCGAATGCGGCCGGTCATATCGAAATAATCCCAACCGTGTCCCCATCCCGGCGCGCGAAAAAAGGGCGAAGGCGTGGATTCCGCCGCGCCAGAAAACGCAGCCTGCGCTTTGGGTGACCGAACGCGCATCCGAACGGCCGCGGCGGAAGCGGGGCCGATGGAAACCAGCGTCTGGGCAGCGGCCTGACTGGCGTAACTCAGCTTGATCCAATCAGCGCTGCGGGCCACGCTCGCCATTTCCACCTCGTCTATCTTTCCCGCCCAGAAACGGGACAGGTTGTCGCCGCGCTTGCCGATGCATACCGGGGCCGAAAGATGCGCGCCGGTACCGCCGGCATTGGTCTTGATGACGGCATTGGCCAAGGCCCCGTCGATGTAGAGGTATTCCTTGGCACCGTCGCGCACGCCCACGATATGCTTCCACTTGCCTTCATGCCCGGCGGCCGGAGACAGCACATCCTGCCATCCCCACTTGCCGCTTGCGTTATCGTATTCGTTGAACTCCCACATATCCCCCGCCGTCATGTCCAGCGCGTATTGCTGATCATGGGTGGTGACGATGGCGCGGAACTGCTTGTTGACGATATCGGTGCTGGCCCAGGCGGATAGGGTATAGCTGCTTCCCATCGGGAAATCCAGCTTCCCGCCGGCGCTGCCGGGAACCAGATAGTAGCCGCCTCCGGTTCCGTTCGCATTGCCGGCGTAGGCCTTCGCCTTGCCTATCATGCCCGCTGCGTCGGCGGGATTGCCCAGGCCCAGCAAGTCCTTGGGCGCGGCGGAAAAACCATTGCCGGTGGCATCGCGCGCGGAATCGCCGGCGGCCTCGTTGAAATGCCAGACGGCCTGGTAACCGTTGGAGGTCTCGAATACGGCGGCGCCGTTGGACGATTCGGCCGCGTCCGCATTGCCCCAATACATCTGCAAAGTCTGAGTCGCGTTGCCTTTCACGGTATCCACCAACACCCAGATGGCGGCCTGGGCGGCGGCGCTGTCCCAGCGTTCTATCTGATGGCCCAGCAGCGCGCCCGAGTTTTTGGCAAAGCGGATGTCCCGCCCCCGGCCGCGCGAACCGGCGAAGACGTCGCTTTCGGAAGCGCCCAGCCTGATGAGCACGGGGAACCGGGATTGATCGGAGACGACGTTGGCCCCGGCGGCTGTGGTGTTCAGGGTGATGGCGCGTTTGAAGGCCCACTTTTCCGGGAAACCGGTCTGGGCCCGGGAGGCGGAAGGGATCATGAATAGAATGGCGAACAGCGCCAAGAAACGGATCCATAGATTCATGCGGATTACCTTAGGAAGAAGACGTGTTGGGCGCGGTTCACGAGCCGGCCGCCGCGGGTTTCCAATTCGGCCACGTAAACGCCTGGCGAAACGCGCCTGCCGGCGTCATCGCTTCCGTTCCATTGCACGCTATGATCCCCCGCCGGCAGGGAGGAATCCATCAGGGAGCGGATCCGTCTTCCGTTCCAATCCCGGATGACCAGCAAGGTACTCCCCGCGGAGGAGAAGGAAAGCTCCATTCCGGAAGCGTATGGCCGGACGTAAGCGAAGGCTGTCCTGAAGGCCTGGGGAAGCCCCGCAACCCCCGCCTGGCGGGGCCGAATGCCCACCACTCCGTTGATGCCGTACTTGCCCATCAGGTATTTCTCCACGCCGTCCCGCGCGGCATCGTCCAAGGGCACGTTGTAGATCAGGATTTCGGATATATCGCCTTGCCAGGAGCGGTCGGCATTGGTGCGGTCCCGCGCCACGGTGCTGGCCTTGACGTTGCCGGTGGGGATCATGGTGACCAGGCCCAGCTTGAAGGGGAAGAAGGTTTTCCTGCCGTCCGCGACCTGCTTGCCGTTGACGTAGGTTTTCCCGTTCACCAGCAAAGGCGAGACTTCCGAAAGGTTGGCGTTGTAAAGGCTGCATCCGTGCTCGGGATGGAAGTTGGTGTTGTTGTCGCTCTGCCCCAGGAAAAACTTCGCCGGTGTTTTGTAATTGGGCAGGGTGGGCAGGCAGGAAGCGGAATCCTTGGCGAGCACGGCGATCACGGTGCGGATATCGGCGATGTTGGCGAAGGCGAAGCCGGTGAACTTGTTGTTGAAGCGGAGCGTGGGATGCCCGTTGTTGGCGTTGGGCACCAAGGCCGGCGAAAGCGGATCCATCCCGTTCAGACTCTCATGCATGGGATGATTATTCTTGCCGCTGAGATCATAAAGCTGGGTGACCTTGCCGCTTTCGACCTTCACGCTGTCGGCGCGGATCCACAGTTGCAATCCGGCGCGCGGCACGGCGTCCTGACCCCGCACGGATGCGGCGATCCCCAACAGGAACGCCATGGCCGGGCACGCGAGTCCGGCAAAGACCGCCGATTCCAATCGCTTCATGGGGCTTTTCCGTTCTCTATTGGGCGAGAGGAATGATCCATATTTTACGGTCGGTGGCGCGGGTCAGCCGGCCGCCGATATCGTAGACCGCGCCGTCCGAGAGACCTTGGATGCCGGGCACGCCGTTGCCCAGCAGGTAGGAGCTGCGGAGCTTGATGGGAGAAAGAGAGCGGTTTTGGGATCCGATACCCGTCACCCCGGTCACCGTGCGCGCGCCCCGGAATCCCACCTCCAAATGGTTGGAAGCCGGTCCCCACTTGTAATGGTATTTGATGCGCATATGCCCGGTGATGTCATTCCGATAGGAGCCACCCTTGGCTACCCGGCTGCCTCCGGTGGCCGCCCCTACCGGATCCACGTCATCCGCGGTGGGATAGGGCGCGTCGAAATCATTGCACCATTCGAAAAGGTTGCCTACCAAATCGTACAAACCGTAGCCGTTGGGTTTTTTGGTTCCCACCGGATGGGTCACACCCCCGGAATTTCCGGACCACCAAACATAGTCCGGACCCGCCTTGTTGGCTTCCGCGGCATCCAACCCGAAAAAGTAGGTTCCCTTGGCCCCGCCCCGCTCCGCATATTCGTACTCGGCATTGGTGGGGATGCGATAGCCGCTGCTCTTGAGATTGAAGACGAGGCCCGTCATGTCGCTTGCCGATCCCGTGGCGCTTTTGATCACCGTCTTATAGGAATAGGCGGTGTCCAGACCCTCTTTCCTGCTCCTGGCGTTGAAGTAGAGGATGGCGTCATAGTAGGAAACCTGCTCGACCGGCAATCTCATTTCCCCGGGAATCAAATGTTTGGAAGGCGTGCGCCCCGTCGAGGCTTTGTAATCGCCTTGGGTGACTCCCGCAGTATCCATGTAAAAGTCGTAGGTGAAAGAAACCTTGTGGGCGTTTTCATAATGCGCCCAGGGATCGCCCGTCCTGTATTCGCTGGGAGCCATGCCCATGGTAAAGCTGTCGCCCTTGGATTTGATCAGGACCATGCCCGCGGGTGCGTCGGCAGCCGCCGGGAGCGCGTGGAAGAGCGCCAGGAACGCAAGGCAGGGCACCATGCCGGGGACGGATATGGAAAGCTGGGAATTCATGAGAGATCCTTAAACGGGGAAATACTCCGCCGGCAAGATTGATGGACTAACCCCCCCACCCTTTCCTAAGGTAGGGGCGGAATCCGCAACGAGATTGGAAATCGAATGGGAATAGTTGGACTATTCAAGGGAACGGGACGGCCGCGCGCTCCGGCTTCAACCGTCTTTGGCGGGCCCTTGGGGATTGATGGACTCGATGACCCCGGTGGTTTTTCGTGATCTTAATGACCTTTGATCCCCATGACGCGCTCGATGCGGCGATCCGGGATCAGCCACATTATGGATACCGTAACGTACATGCAACCGGAAATCCACGGACTGACAAAGGCGGCGGGGATGGCGGCGGCGTACAGGAGCACGGATAGGTAGGCTTTGCGATCGCTTCTTAATTCGGCTCCCAGCGCTGCGGCCAGGTCCGAATCCGGCCCGTGATGCTTGATGAGAACGCGCACCAGCAGGGTGAAAGAGAGGCCCGAACAGAGCAACACAACGCCGTAAAGGGACGTAGGTACGGGCTTGAAATGGTTCTCCCCCATCCAACTGGTGACGAATGGGACCAGGGAAAGCCAGAAAAGAAGATTGGCGTTGGCCCACAGGATGGGACCGTTGACATGCTTGACGGCCTGGAGCAGATGATGGTGGTTGTTCCAATAAATGGCGATGAAGACGAAACTCATCGCGTAACTCAGGAACGCCGGGAACAGGGGACGAAGATCCGCCAGCCCATATCCATGCGGCGCCCTCAACTCAAGCACCATGATGGTGATGATGACGGCGATGACGCCGTCGCTGAACGCTTCCATCCGTCCCTTGCCCATGCGCTGCTCCTATGAGGTCCGGCGGTGAAATTAGCAATCTCTCCCCTTTGCTTGCCTGCGAATGATAAAATCGGGTTATTCGATCGGACACCAACCCGGAGAAGCCATGCCCAAGGAAAAGCACCAACCCGATCACGGCAGGAAGCTAAAGCCGGAGAGCCGGATGATGAGCTATGGCTATCATCCGGAATGGTCAGAGGGCGCCATCAAATGCCCCGTGTTCCAGACCTCCACCTTCGTGTTCCGATCGGCCGAGCAGGGCAAGGCCTTTTTCGAAGTGGCCTACGGATTGCGCGCGGCCCGGCCCAAGGAGAAAAGCGGGCTCATCTACAGCCGCATCAACAATCCCGATTTGGAAATCCTCGAGGACCGCCTCAGCCTGTGGGAGGAGGCCGAGGACTGCGCCGTGTTCGAGAGCGGCATGGGCGCCATCACCACCGCCTTCCTGGAATTCCTCAAGCCCGGCGATCTGATCCTCACCAGCGCGCCTTTATACGGCGGCACCGATCATTTCCTGCATTCCTTCCTGCCCAAGATCGGCATCGAGTCCATGGAATTCCAGCCTCGGCAGGAAGGCGCGGACATCATCAAGCAACTGGAGGCCTCCGGCAAGCAGGACCGCCTGGCCATGATCTATATCGAGACGCCGGCCAATCCCACCAATGCCCTTATCGATATCGAAGCCTGCCGGGCAATAGCGGATCGCTACAGCAAGGAGGGCAAGCGCGTGCTGGTGGCGGTGGACAACACCTATATGGGCCCGTTGTGGCAACATCCCCTCAAGCACGGCGCGGATCTGGTCCTGTATTCCGCCACCAAGTACATCGGCGGGCATAGCGACGTGATCGCCGGCGCGTGCCTGGGCAGCGGAGAGCTCATCCATCGCGTCAAGGGGCTGCGAACCTTCATGGGCAACATGGCCGGGCCCTGGACCGGATGGCTGCTTTTACGCAGCCTGGAAACGCTCAAGGTGCGCATGGAGCAGCAGGCCGCCAACGCGGAAAAAGTGGCTGCCTGGCTCACCAAGCATCCCAAGGTGGAGAAGGTCTATTACCTGGGTTTGCTGACGCCGGAGGACGGGCAGCAATACCGCATCTACCGCAAGCAGCATAACTCGCCTGGCGCGATGATGGCCTTCGATATCAATGGCGGCGCGGATGGGCAGGACTCGGAACGCTTGGCCTTCCGCTTCCTCAACCGGCTCAAGCTAATCAAGCTGGCGGTAAGCCTGGGCAGCACGGAATCGCTGGCGGAACATCCCGCCACCATGACCCACATAGGGGTGGGGGCGCATCATCGCGCGGAAATGAACATCACGGAAAAGCTGATCCGCCTGTCGATAGGGGTGGAGGACTACGGGGATATCATCTGGGACATAGACCAGGCGTTGGGGGAGGGGTGATGGGCCCTACCGCACCGACTGGTACTGGAACCGGAAATTCTTGGACAGCACTATCTGCCAGACCTGGTTCTGGCGCGCGCGGAACAACCCCGCGAAGGACAGGAGGTAATATTCCCACATCCGCTTGAAGGTATAGCCGTACTTGGCTTCCAATTGCGGCCAGGCTTTCTGGAAATTGTCGTTCCAGCAAAGCAGGGTGCGGTCATAATCGGTGCTGATGTTGTGCCAGTCTTCCATGATGAACAAGTCGTCCAGGGCATTGCCGATCTGGGCGATGGAAGGGATGATGGAATCGGGGAAAATGTACTTGGCGATCCAATCGTTGGTTTCCGTGTAGGATTTGTTCCCGCCCATGGTGTGCAGCAAAAAGAGGCCGCCGTCCTTGAGGCAGCGATGCGCCACCTTCATGTATGGCCGGAAATGCTTGACGCCCACATGCTCGAACATGCCCAGCGAGACGATGCGATCGAACGGCTCCTCGATTTCGCGGTAGTCCTGCACCCGGATTTCCACCGGCAATCCCGCGCACATTTCCCGCGCCAGCTTGGCTTGCTCCCCCGCGATGGTAATGCCCACCACCTCCACGCCGTAGCGCTCGGCCGCGTATTTGCAGAAGCTGCCCCAGCCGCAGCCGATGTCCAGCACGCGCATACCCTGCTCCAGGCCCAGCTTGCGGCAGACCAGATCGAGCTTATCCACCTGGGCCTGCTCAAGATTGTGGGCGTTCTTCCAATACGCGCACGTGTACACCATGCGCTTATCCAGCATGGCTTGGTACAAATCGTTACCCAGATCATAATGCGCGCTGACCGAACCCATGGGCTCGAATTTGGCGCTGCGGTTGCGGATTTTCGCCTCTATGGCCGATAGGATGAGCATGGGCCTACGCTCCACTTTTTCCTGGAGGCCTCCGCGCAATGCCTGGCAGAAGAATTCGTCTATGGAGGGGCAGTCCCACCAGCCCTGCATGTAAGACTCTCCCAAGCCCAATGTGCCGTGCGCGAGCACCCGGTCGAAAAACCGATCATCGTGGATGCGCAGGTCCCAAGGGCGATCGCCGTTGATGCGAACGGGGGTGGATTCCAGCAAATCTTCGATTTCACTTTGTGCGCGGGACTTTGCCCCTCGGGACTTCATCTTGGTCTTCATCGTTCCTCCCGCAGGTATTCAGCCGTGGATGTACTGGGAAAAATATCATTTCAAACTAAGCATTCATAGAGCAAAACGTTACCGCCGTGTTTCCGCCCCCCTAGACCGTTCCCCTTGTGCGGAACGGTCTAGGGGGGCGGAGTACGGCATTTTCCATGGATTGGGAGCGATAGGCCCGGTTTCCGACCCGTAGCGGCGCTTCTCAAAAAGCGGCATTGTCCGATCGGGTATAAAAAGCTATCCTCCCTTGCCCGCCTTGCCGCCGTTCCGGCCGTTCGCGTTGGCCCATTCAGGAGTTCCATGTCCAAAGTCGCGTTTACCTCATTGTCCCTTTCCAAAGAAGTGCTCAAGAGCATCGAGGAAATGGGTTTCGAAACCGCCACCGCCATCCAGGGCGAGGCCATCCCCCCCATCCTCGAAGGCCGCGACGTGATCGGCCAATCCGGCACCGGCACCGGCAAGACCATCGCCTTCGCCGTGCCCGCGGTGGAGAAGGTAGATACCTCCAGCGATGCCGTGCAAGTCATCGTACTCTGCCCCACGCGCGAACTGTGCATCCAGGTAGCGGAACAAATAGGCAAACTGGGCAAGCATAAGAAGAACCTGCGCGCGCTTCCCATCTACGGCGGCACGGCCTATGATCGCCAATTGTTCGGCCTCAAGCGCGGCGCCCATATCGTCATCGGCACCCCCGGCCGCCTCATCGATCATCTGGAACGCGGCAGCCTCAAGCTGGACAAGGTCAAGCTGGTGGTATTGGACGAAGCCGACGAGATGCTGGACATGGGCTTCCAGGAGGATCTGGAAAAGATCGTCGGGCGCATCCCGGCGGAGCGGCAAACCATTTTGTTCTCGGCCACCATGCAACCCGGCATCAAGCGCCTGGCCCAGGCCTTCCTCAAGAATCCGCTGATGATCAAATCGACGCCGGAAAACCTGACCATCCCCGCCATCGAACAGGCGTACATGGAAGTGCAACGCTATCAGAAGGCCGAGGCCCTGAGCCGGGTGCTGGATTTCCACCGCGTCAAGCTGGGCATCGTGTTCTGCAATACCCGCATCGGCGTGGACGAACTGGTGGAGCATCTGCAGGCGCGCGGCTATTCCGCGGAAGGCCTGCACGGCGAGCACAAGCAGGCCATGCGCGATCGCATCATGGCCAAGTTCCGCAACCGCACCGTGGAGATCCTGGTGGCCACGGACGTGGCTTCGCGCGGCATCGACGTCAAGGACGTGGAAATGGTGGTCAATTACGATCTACCCAAGGACGAAGAGGATTACGTGCACCGCATCGGCCGCACGGGCCGCGCGGGCAAGAAGGGCCTGGCCCTGAGCTTCGCCTCCGGCAAGGATATCTTCCGCCTCCGCAACATCGAGCGCTTCGCCAAGATGAAGATCGCGCGCCGCGCCGTGCCCACCTTGGATCAGGTGGAAGCGGCCCAACACTCCGTGGTCCTGGACAAGATCCGGGAAACCCTGGCCGAAGGCGGCCTGGATCGCTTCCACGCCATGGTGGATACCCTGATCGAAGGCGAGGTGACCGCGTCCGACGTGGCCGCCGCCATGCTCAAGCTGACCCTGCCGGAAGCCCAGGTGCGGGAACCGGAGCCCTTCAATGCCGGCCGCGAAGGCGGCGGTTTCGATCCGCGCGATCGCGGCGATCGCAAGGGCAACGATCGGTCCGATCGAAACGATCGGGGACCCAAGGATCGGGGCGGATACAACGACCGCCCCAGCCGCAGCGACAATATCGGGGAGGACAGGCCCAAACGCGAGTGGAAGAACAAGCCCGCTTCCAAGGACATGGCCGAATTCGACGGCGCCGCCCACGCCAAGCTTTTCATCAATGTGGGTACGCTGCAAGGCGTGCGTCCCAAGGACATCCTGGGCGCATTGGCGGGCGAGACCGGCATCCCCGGAAAAGCCTTCGGCAACATCGACGTCAAGGAAAAGCATACCATCGCGGAAGTGCCGGAGGACAGCCTGGACACCATCGTGGCCGTGTTCAAAAAGGTGCGCATCAAGGGCGTGCCCGTTAAAGCGCGGCGCGCGGAGTTTTAAAAATCTCTACTTTGCCCGCATGCGGTTGTTCTTGGGATTGTGCTCCAATTCCGCCAGCCCCAGCGCTTCCAACAACGGTGGCAAGTAGACTCCGAAGCGGCCGCGCAAGCCCTTCTTCAACCCATACCAGCCGCCCACCGGGTTCTTAGGCGATCGGCCCCAAGCCTCTACGGTGCCGTCCTTGGCGGGCTTCTGCTCGTCCGCGCCGCCCAGATCCATCCAGTCCCCGTGCCTCTTCAGCATTTTATGCAGATCGTCCACGGCGCGCCATTGGTAATGCAAAACCGTTTTACCCACGGTGCATACGAGTATGGGCGGCTCCGCGCTTTCCTCCTTATGCATGGCGTACTCCGAAGCGCCCGGCGGGGTCTTGAGCTTCCAGGGATTTTCTTTGCTGCCTTTTTCCTTGGCCATGTGGGTTTCCTTGACGGGATTTGGAAAGGAACAGGTCCGAAAAATAACTCCTCCGCGGCCGCGCGGGAGCGCATGCTCGAGGAATACGGCAAAGCGCGCCTGATCCTTTCCTCCTTTTCCATTGCGCATGGGGAGCAGGAATTTATCTTCGCTGTGAACCATTCCCGGGGGCCCATTGACAGAGGGCTCCCGCGGCATCCAAAGGATTACCATGAAGAATTTCGGATTATCGGCCGCACTTTTGTTGTTGGCCGCCACCCTGATGGGGACAACGGGTTGCAGCAAGAAAGGCCCTGCCGAGAAGTTGGGCGAGAAAATCGACGGAACCAAGGATCCCATCCACGATGCTTTGGAACCGGATGGCATAGGGGAAAAGGCGGGTAAGAAAATCGACAAAGCGGGCCGGAACATCGATAATAGCGTAGATAAAGCCGGCAATAAAATCGACAGGTCCATCGACAGGGCGACCCATTAGAATTCCGCCGCTTGGCCCTCTAACTTGGAGAAGCAACAAAATGAACAATTTTACGAGATATATGGCGTTGAGCGTCTTTTGCACCTTAACCGCGGCAACCGGTGCCATGGCGTCGGCATCGGATGCCCTGGAAGCCCGCTACCAGGCGGCTCTCAATGAAATGGTGCAGGCGACCAAGAACACCTCCGATCCCGCGGCCAAGCGCGAGCAGTTGGGAAAGTTCATCGATCATATGGCGCAAGGCCTGGAAAAGGCGGAAGGCTTGCAAGGGCTTGATCCTGCCGATAGAACAACCCTGGAGACCCTGGCCGGCAAATACCGGGACTATGGCGCGGAATTGAACGGGACGGCCGGGTTCGCGCGGGTTCCGGATGGGGGACTGAACGCATTCGCGGGGTATATCCAGCAAGGAATGGAGCAGGCCCCCCTGGGCGGAGGCATTTACATCAGTAGCGGCGTATTGATAGTGATCCTTATCCTCATCATTATCCTTACCTAAGGATGCGATGCGGAAATGCGCCTCTTGGCTGGCCGTGCTCGCCGCCACCTGCGGCCTTCTAGCACAAGGTTGCGCCGTTTCCCGGTCCTCCTCCGGTGCGCCAGGTAACACGCAGGTTTCCCCAGCGTCTTCTTTCCCCACACGTTTCCAGTTCGTCTACGTCATCCATGGCGATGCGGGTTATGCCTATTTTGATCAAAACGGTAAGCGCCATCTGGCCGACAGCGAAGCCGAATCCCAAGCGGAGGAAGTGGGTCTGGGCGCCAAGGACGCGGAAGTGCTGATTTTCCATCAGCGTCCCAAGCATTTGTGGGGCCTTCCCGGCGGGCAAGGATCGCTGCGGCTATACCGTAACGGCCGCCTGGAGCGTACGGCGGCCTATGCGCGCAAGCAAGACGGAATGCAGGCCGAGGCCGACCTCTTCCGCAAATACGCCTCGCCTGCGGAGCATCGTTCCTTTTTTTATTTCGGGCATGAAATTCCCGAATCAAACGGCATCCCCTACTCCCGTTCCCAGCCGGAGTTGGCCTTTACCCTGGCTTCCTTCGCCGCCGGCTTGCGATCCTTCGCGGCCCCGATGCGCCGGGATAGCGGCAAGCCATTCGACCTGGTGGCCTTGTCCGCTTGTCATGGGGGCACGCCCACGGCCACGCGCACCTTGGCCCCCTTCGCGGCCTGGCTGATCGCTTCGCCGGGCGAACTGCATTTGACCTACCTGGATACCCGCGCCTTGATCCGGCTTACCCGGGAAAACCCGCCGCGCTCCGCCCGCATCGATGCCGGGGCTTGGGGCAAGGCGCTGGTCTCCTCGTCCTTCTCCCGCCTCTGCGAAAACACGTCCACCTCAGTCACCGTTGCTTTATATGAATCCGATCGCGCCGCCGCTTATCTGGATGCCCATCGTAAGGGCTGGGAGATAACGGCTTCCGGGACCGGGCAAACTCGGGGTGGGCCGCAGGCCTCGCGGGATCATCGCGACTGCGCGGAAAATCCCGGCTTTGGCGCGGGGGGATTGGAGGCGGGGGTAACCTTGCTGTTTCGGGCGCCTCTGTTCGGCCCGGACAAAAACAAAAGCTTCACGTCCGGATGGGAATGTCCCGGTCCGCCCGCAACCTAGGGGCCTTTTACAGGGGTTTCGCGTAGAAGAGGCAGTGGCCCTTGTTCGCGACATAGCCGGCCGGATTGAACCCGGCGGCATGGTAGGCTTTGCGCGCGATGGGGTTGTCCTCCAAGACTTCCAGCGTCAATTTGCAGCAACCGATGGCGCGCGCATGCGACTCCACCGCCGCCAACAACGCCCGGCCCACTCCGCGCCCGCGCTGTTCCGGATAGACCGCCAAATCATGGATATTGAGCAACGGTTTGGCCGCGAAAGTGGAAAAGCCCCGGAAACACACGGCCACGCCCACGGGCCGCTCCTCTGCATAGGCCAGGAAAACCAGGGTGGTGGGATGCGCCCGCAAGCCCGGGATCAAGCCGATGCGCGTGGAATCCGGCAACGGTTTGCCGCCGCCCATGGGATCGCAAGCATACATGTCCACAATTTCCAGGATGGCGGCCTGATGAGCGGGATCGGCCAGATCGGCGGGCAGGACGCGGATCACGGCCGGGGACGGCGGTTTCGGTTCACCCACCTCCACATCGCTCAAGGTCCGGTCCCGTGTGGAAGGGAGGGTGGTATGGCCGGGGGCGCAGCAAGGCCGCCGGGCTTGTAGCGCCGCTTGAGAGCGTGGATGGCCTTGTCCAATTGCTGCAGGAATTGCGAGCGGTCTTTTTTCTGGAAGGGCGCAGGCCCGCCGCGCAGCACACCCATTTCGCGGAGCTCGGAGGAGATTTCACGCGAGGCCAGCGCATCCCCGATGTTCTCTTCCGTAAAGGGCCGGCCGGTGTTCCCCAGTACGAAGGCGCCTTTCTTGAGGCTTCTATCGGCCAGGGGGATATCGGATGTCACCACAATGTCGCCGGGAGCGGCCTGTTCCACGATCCAATCGTCCGCAGCGTCGAATCCGTCCGAAACCACCTGCAGCCTGATGGCGGCATCGGAGGGGATGCGCATGGGCGAGTTTGCCACCACCACCACGTTCAGGCCGTGGCGCTTGGCCACCAGGTAGATTTCCTCCTTGACCGGGCAGGCATCCGCATCGATATAGATGATCACATCAGGCAAAATAACTTTTTCCGGTGCGATTGGTTCCGGAAGGGGCCAGGCTCCGGGTCTTAAACACCACTCGAATTGGTGATCGCGAATGGCGCAGGATGGGGTAGATTAGGCCGATGCCGGGCCCCCAACTATTTGTCCAGCCACTCCCGCGCCACGGAAAGGGAATCGACCATCAAAATCCGCAATCCGCGATTATGGGCCGTGTCTTCCAGAAGCTTGTTGACTTGGCCGGTAAGGTGGATGAGTGCGATGCGGATGCCTGCCAGCCTTTTGGCCGCATGTTCTCCGATCACGTACTCCCCCATGATGCCCAAGGTCACGCGGGCCTCGCGGATATCCACCAGGCATTTCCTGACGTCGGGCTGGGTCGCGATGCGATCGGAGAGTTTGTCGATGAGGGCGACCACGTCCGCGCGTTCCAGGGAACCGGAGCAGATGACTTCCCATCGATCCTCTACGACGGAAATATCCGCGTTGAGAGAGAGCCTGTGTTCTTGTCCGGGCGATGCCATGAGTAAAGATGAAAGTATAGGTAATGACGTTTGTTCTATCAATAGAACTCATGGAACATCCTTAATCCGTACCTTTGCAAGTCAAGGTTGATCCACATTGAACAACAGACAAACCATCGCGGAAAACATCCGGCGTTTGATCGCTAAGAAGATCAAGCTGGGGGAATTCTCCAGTATCGAGAACTTCGCGAGCTCCACGGGGCTCCAGAAGTCCCTGCTCAGCCGGATCCTCAATCTCAAGGCGGATCCGCGCATAAGCTCCCTGAACAAGATCGCCGCGGCCTTGGAAGTTCCGGTAGCGGATTTGGTCCGATCCCGGAAATAAAACAGGCCCTTAGCCGAAACCGATCAAGCGCAATACCGGCGCCCCCGCCGCGCGCGAGGCCGCCAGATCCGCTTCGAACACGGCTTTCCCGTCATTGTGCCCCTCATGGTCCTGGAGCATCTGCTCCACGCGCCACGCGCCTGGAGTATTTGTCATATCGATCACGGTATGCTGAAAAGATCGCCCCTCCGGATCCAACCGATACATGCCGTGATCGCCGCGATACTCCTCCAAGGCTTTGCGCAACCGCTCTTCCGACCAAGGCGCCCCTTCCCCGCCCGCCAGCGCGGCCATGGCCAAAGCCGCCGCGTTCTGCGCGTCCCATCCGGGGCCGCCCGATCCCTGACCGGCCGGTCCCGCCTCGCCCAATCCTTCCGCCAAGGCCTCGAAGGCCCCGGCGACATCGTAACGCGCCAGTGACGCCAGGAAACTGAAAACGCGCGCCCGGATGGAAGCGGTGAAGGCCTTCACGTCCGCGGTGACATCGCGCGCCGCGGCCAGGGCGGCCGCTTCCGCCCCGGGAGGCAAAGGTTCGGATTGCAGCGCGGGTTTGAAATCCGGGTTCCTGAGCCGCTCCCATTCCTCCAACAGGCTGGAATCCACGCGCCGGACCAGATCGCCGAAGAAGGCTTCCATCTCGCGCACCGGATCGGTTTTGAAGGACTCGGGAATGGTATTGGCCAAAACCTTGTAGACGCTGTTGAGATGGCGCAGCAGCAGGCCTTCCGATCGCTCCAGCCCATAGCGTTTGATATAGCCGGAAAAGGTATAATAGCCTTCCAGCATCTCGCGGGCGATGGATTTGGGGCGGATGTTCCCGCCGCCCACCCAAGGGTGCTTCTCGGTGAAATCGTTGAAGGTCCGGTAGACGAATTCCCGCAAGGGCTTGGGATGCTCCATGGCCTCCAGCTCCGCGATGCGCTGATCGAATTCCACGCCCTGCGCCTTCAGTTCCGCCATGCGTTCGGTCTTGAGCATGTCCAACTGGCGCCGCAGCACCAGATCGGGATCCTCCAGGATGGCTTCCGCCAGGGTGAGCAGATCCAGATGATGCTCCGGGATCTCCGGGTTCAATAGCGGCAAGGTGTCCAACAGGTACAGGGATAAGGCCTGATCCATGGAAAAGTTCTGCTGCAAATCCACGTTCACGTGCAACTTGGCTTTGCGGACCGCGCTGCCGCCGCCTCCGCCGGACCCGGGGGTAATCTCCACGATACCCCTTTCCACCAGGGATCGGAACAGTTGGAAGGCCCGCTTGCGATGGGACGCTTTGTCTTTGCCCGATTCATGGCTGTCCGTGATCAGCCTGCGCATGGCCGCGCAGCCGTCCCCGGGCCTTCCCAGCACATTGAGCAGCATGGCATGGGTGACCTGGAAGCGCGAGACCAGGCGTTCCGGCGATGCGGCGATGAGCCTCTCGAAAGTGCCTTTGTCCCACGGCACGTATCCCTTTTCCGGCGGCTGGCGCTTGACGAACTTCTTGCCGGATTGGGCCGTCTTGGCGGCCAGCTTCAGGTTGTCGATCACGTGCTCGGGCGCTTGCGCGGCCACGTAGCCGTGATCGTCGAATCCTTTGCGGCCGGCGCGGCCGGAGATCTGGTGGAAATCGCGGGCGGTCAGGATGGCGGTCTTCTCGCCGCTGTATTTGCAGAGCTGGGTGAAGAGCACGGTACGGATCGGCACATTCACGCCCACGCCCAAGGTGTCCGTGCCGCATATGACCTTGAGAAGGCCTTGTTGGGCCAGGCGCTCCACCAGGATACGGTACTTGGGCAAAAGCCCCGCATGGTGCAGGCCTATGCCCTGGCGCAGCCAGCGTTTGAGATCAGGTCCGTACGGGCTGGAGAAGCGGAAGCCTTCCACGCCCGCCGACAAGGCCGCCTTCTCTTCCCTGCTGCAAAGATCCAGGCTGGTGAAGCTCTGCGCGTTGCGGGCAGCGTCCGCCTGGGTGAAATGCACCACATATACGGGCGCCTTCCCCTCGGAAGCGAAGCGCATGACCGTTTCCGCCAAAGCGGTTTCCGCATAATGGAAGGAAAGCGGAACGGGCCGATCCTGAGATTTGACGGCCACGGTGGGCAGGCCGGTGAGCTTGGCCAGGGCTTCCTCGAAAAAAACAGTGTCGCCCAGGGTGGCGGACATCAGCAGGAAGCGCGCGCGCGGCAGGGTCAGCAGGGGTATCTGCCAGGCTACCCCCCTGTCCCGGTCGCTGTAGTAGTGGAATTCGTCCATCACCACGTCCCGCACCGGGCTGGCTTCGCCTTCCGAGAGCGCCATGTTGGAAAGGATCTCGGCCGTGCAGCAGAGGATGGGCGCATCCCGGTTCACGGTCGCGTCCCCGGTGGAAAGTCCCACGTTCTCCGGGCCGAACTCCTTGCACAACGCCATCCACTTCTCGTTCACCAAGGCCTTGATGGGGCAAGTGTACACGGAGCGGCGGCCCTGCGCCAGGGCCTGGAAATGCAGGACGGAAGCCACCAGGGATTTCCCGGATCCGGTGGGCGTATTGAGGATGACGTTCTTGCCCTCGAACAGCTCCAGCACGGCCGCCTCCTGGGCGGGATACAGCGATAGGTTGCGCAGCCTGGCCCAGTCCAGAAAGGATTCCAGGAGGAATCCGTTGTCGGAGCGGTATTCGGCGGGCAGGGTTTCCAGGATATCGCGGAAGGTTGGGGCGGAGGCGGACATTGTAAGAAAAGATACTCACCCTTACCGGAACAGGATCAAAGGCGCAATGGATTTTACGCCCGCTATTTTATGCGGACCGGTACCCGATAGAAGTCGCGATGGAAAGACGGAACCCGGGTTCCCCGGAAGGTTAACGCGCGTGCTGCGGGAAGCAGGCGGCCAGGGCCTGGCGCAGATCCGCCATCTTGGGCGGCTTGCTCAGGAGCCGATCGACGTTGGCCGGCATCTCCCCGTCTTCCAACAGGCTTTGACCCCAACCCGTCAGCAAGATGACAGGCGTGCCCGGCGAGGCATCCTTGATAGCCTTGGCCACCTGGCGGCCGTCCACATAGGGCATGCCCAGATCGGTAAGGACCACGGCGAAGGGCGCGTTGGAACGGAGGGCGGAAATGAAGGCATCGATGCCGCTTTGCCCGCCATTGGCCGTGGTGACCGCATGGCCGTCCGCGCTGATGGTTTCCTTAAGCACTTTCGCCACCATGGGATCGTCGTCCACCACCAGGATGCGCAAGGAAGAGGGAGGCTGCGGGGGCGGCGGGGCCGGCGTTTCCACCAAAGCCTCTTTAGCCATCGGGAATACCAGCCGCATGGTGGTGCCTTTGCCCGGCTCGCTTTCGATCACCAATTCCGCGCCATGCCGCTCGGCCACGCCGTAAACCATGGCCAAGCCCAATCCGGTCCCGCGCTCGCCTTTGGTGGAGTAGAAGGGTTCCAGGCAGCGGAGCCGTGTTTCCTCGTCCATGCCGCTGCCCGTATCCGACACCTCCACATGCACTTGATCCGCCACCGTGCGGGTGCGCAAGGTAAGCGTGCCGCCCTCCGGCATGGCGTCAAAGGCATTCAGGAAAAGATTGGTGAGGGCTTCCCGCATTTCCCCTTCGATGCCCATTACGGGGGGCAGGTTGGCTTCCAGCTCCGTCTTGACCTTGATGACCATGCCCCGTTGCTGCGGGGTATCGTACCAGCGCGCGCGCGTAAGTTCGATGACCTGCTGCAGGCAGCGGTTGGCCTGCACGGGCACCAGGGCCCTGGCCGATTCACGCTTGCGGGAAAACTCGCGCATGCGCCCCACCGTGGCGGCCACGTCCTCGATGGCATGGGCGATGGTCTGCAATTGCTCGCGCGATTTCCGGCTCAGGTTGGTTTCCCGTTCCAGAATGGAATCGGTATACAGGGCCGCGGGCGAAATGGCGTTGTTGATATCGTGGGCGATGCCGCTTGCCATCTGGCCCAGGGCGCGCAGCCGCTCCTGCTCCATCACCGCGCGCTGGGATCGGCGCAAGTCCTCGTAGGCCTGTTGCAGCGCCCCGTACAGGTGGGCCTGGTGGGCCGCGAGCGCGGCGTGATCGCTCAGTTGCCGCAGGAACTCCCGATCCAATCCGCTGAAGCCGTCCACCGGGCGCCGCGCCGCGATCAACACCCCGAACACGCTGCCTTCCGCGATCAGCGGGGAGAGGACCACGGTGCGCAAGCCCCGCGCCACCAGGCCTTCAGCGAACGGGAGCTTGGTCTCGGCAACGTCGGCCTCGTAGATCATGCTGCCCTGCACGCATTTTTCCAGCGAGTTGCCCTCCACCTCTACGGAAGCGTGGGGCTGCATGCCCAGGTCCGAAGCCAAGGCGATGGATTTGCCGCCCACGCTGGTCACCGTCAGCTTGCCCGCCGAGGCTTCATAGCGGCATACGCACGCGAAATCCACGGGCAGGTTATCCTCCAGCGCGCCCACCATCACCTGGTATACGCTGAACAAATCCAATCGCTCGCCGATGGCGCGGGTAATCTGGTTCAGCAGCTCCATGCGCGACAATTGCTCCTGGACCCGATTCAGCATCTGGTTGAAGGAGTCGGTGAGCATCCCCAGTTCCCCGTCCCCGATGCGCCTGGCGCGCACGGAATAATCGCGCCGCTGCGAGACCATCCGCGCCGTTTCCGCCAGCGCCATGATGGGCATGGAGATCTGCCGTTGCAAGGCGCGCGAAAGCAGGTAGGCCAGCAGGAAAGCTACGCCGGCCACCAGCCCCGCCACCGCCCCGTAGAGGCGGAAGCGCTCGGACACGGCCTTGAGATCGGATTGCACGTATAAGGTCCCCAGCCGCTTGCCGTTCTGGATCACCGGTTGGAAGCCGGATAAATGCGACTCGTCGAAGCGGAAGCCGTCCGCGGCGGGCAGCAAGGGAACGCTGGCCGCCCCTTCCGCGCCGTTGCCGTCCGGAAAGGTGGTGAAAAGGTGGCCTTCTTCATCATAGAGGGCCGCCTCGGTGATGTGCGGCTCGGCCTTGAGGGCAAAGAGGATTTCCCTGGCGGCGCCGCGATCCTTGAATGCCAGCACGGCGGTGCTGTTGTCCGCCACGATGGCGGCGATGGTGGAAAGCTGCCGGTGCATGGAGTGGCGGAAGGTCAGGAATTCATAAGCGAAGAACCCCGCGCAGGTGAGAAGAAGCACCGACGCGCTCGTCATCAGCATGATGGCCATCAGCCGCTGCCGCAACCGCATGTTCTCGAAGGCCATCCGTCAGTCCCTCGGAGGCGCGGTCACGTCGGCCAGCCGTAACAGTTTGGAGCTTACGGTGAGCGAGGAACCCTGCACCGCTTCCAGGTTGATCTTAAGGCGGATGCGGCCGCCTTCTGTGACGAAGCTGACCATGCCCCCGTGCCTGTACAGGATTTCCGATTCCCCCACCGTCAATACCGGGCGGGACTTGAGGGCGGCCAGGATGGTTTCCACCCTGGGCATTTCCGAATTGCTTACGAAGAGCACGTGGCAAGCCTTGGCCTCCTCGATCTTCCGGCACCGCTTCACTATGATGGGCCGCTTGTTCGCCTTCTCGCCTCGCACCACCTCGTCCATATAGGCGTCGAAAGGATCCGTTCCCAGGATGCCCACCACCAGAGGCTCTTCCGGACCCGCGAATGCGCTGTCCGGCCATTGCACGAATTGCGCGAAGTTGAACAGGAAAACGGCTTTGACGCGATGCTCTTTGTCCGGGGCGGCTTGCGCCCAGGCTCCCGGGCATGCGCAGGCCCAGGCCAGTATCAGAATCTTGGCCGCCAATCGCAACGCCCCGTCCGCCATGTACCCGCGCGCGCGCATCAGAACCGCCATCCCACCCGGCCCGATACCGAGCGCGGCACTTCATTCTGCGCCTTGTCCGAAAAGAACTCGCGATGGTTGGCCTCCGCCAGGTCATGCCCCACCACGGTCAGCGTGAGCGCCTGGTAATGCCAGGATGCGCTCAGATCGAAAGTGGCATAGTATGGGATAACCGGGTGCGGCAAGGCCGCGACGTAGCGGACCGTCTGGTTAAGCTGGAACCCCATGGGCAAATCCATCATGGATTGCATCAGGAATTGGTGCTCGGGATCGTTCCCCTGGCTGCCGGGCGTGGGGATCTCCGCATGGCCGGGCTTGTCCCAAAAAGCCTCCCGCAAAAAGGTATAGCCTCCCCGCAACTGCCACCATTCCAGCATCTGGTACCCGCCATTGAACTCGACGCCCTTCACTTCGCCTTTCTTTCCGTTCATGAATACATAGTCGCCGTTGCCGGGTCGCTCGAGGACGCGGAGATCATCGTACCAATCGTAAAAAACGGACAGGGACAAGGTGATGTTGTTCGCGGGTTGCACCCGGTATCCGGCCTCGTATGCCAGCAGGGTTTCCGACTTGAAGTCGCTTCCGCCCGCAATGTTCACCGTCCCTCCCACCGGCAGCAAAAGATCCACGTCGATGCGGCTGGGCGAACGCACGGCCCTGGATACAGCCCCCCACAGGGTCTGGCGGGTATCCGGGGTATACGCCAGACGGCCGGAAGGCATCCACTCGAAGCCCGAATAATCGTTGTGCTCCACTTTGGAGCCCAGGGTCAGCTTCAACCGTTCCCGGATCAGGGTCAGCTCATCCTGCAGGAATCCATTGTACAGGTTCAGGATCTTATGCGCGGGCAAAAAGGCGATGATGGGGGTGTTCACCAGTTCATCGTGCATAAACCGGTAACCGGCGCCCCAGATCAACCCGTTCCTATCCCCAACCGGCAAACGCTGGTGGAAATCGAAATCCTGGATAAGCAGATCCTCCCTCCAGGTGTCGCGGATATCCCGCACCGCCCTATCGGTATAGACCTGCAATTGAATACCGGACTCATCCGAATAATCCCGGGACCAACGGACCATGATGTTTTGCCCATTGGCCTGGGTGGGTTGATCGGGTTTTTTCTCATCTTGATCGCTCGTATATAGATTGCCCGAGACCATCAGCCTTTCCCCACTTTGGGGCAGCCAGTCCATCTGGAAGCCGCCCTGAGACATGTTCCAGGGATTTCCGCCATCGGCGCCATCCAGCTGTTGCGTGCTGCTATGATCCATCCAGCGGCCCCACACGCGGTAATAGGCATCCTTGCCGATCTTGCCGCCGTAACGCGCCGCCGCCAAGTCCTTCATGGCCGTTCCCACCGCGCCTCCCACCAGGCCGCCCTGGCTGAATTCGGCCCCTTTGGTGACGATATTGATGACGCCGTTCACGGCATTGGCGCCCCATAAAGTGCCGCCCGGTCCGCTGATGACTTCGATACGCTCCACATTGTCCAGAATGATGTTTTGCACGTCCCAGAAGACTCCGGCATAGAGCGGGGTGTAGACGGTGCGTCCGTCGATCATCACCAGAAGCTTGTCGGAGATGATATTGTTCTGGCCGCGCGCGGAGATGGCCCATCGGCTGGCATCCACCTGGGCCACTTGCAGATTGGTCGCCAGCCGCAACGCTTCCGGAAGCGTGAACGCCCCGAAGCGCTTGATATCGTCCTGGGTGATCACCTGGACGGAGGAAGGGGATTCCACCAGCCGCTCGGAATGTTTGGAGACCACGGTGACATTGAGATCCATCAACTCTTCCAGGCTCATCTTCTTGAGCTCGGACGGGGTGGGAAGGGTGTCCGGGATTTGCGCGGTCAGGCTTCCAATCCCCGTGAGCAATAGCAACAGCCCTGCCCCCGCACGGTTGAAACGACGGGAAAAGCAAACCCACATCACTGACCTCCGGATCCCGCAAAGCCACTTGAGAATATTCTAAAACTTTAATTAGAGTTATTTAAGGGGGGACACAAGCCAAGCTTCGATTATTTGCGCACAGACTGAACAGGTTAACCGTGGAAAGGCGCCTTCCCGGGCTAACGCCATACCAATCCGCCTCCCTGCGGCATCCTCCATGGAACAATTCCGCCCATTTTTCATCCTTCCATACCCAATACGCATCCGCCCGATAGTTCCTCTGGTTATCTTTACCGCGGCCCGTAAGGGAATCTTTCCGGTGGTTTCCTTCCCCGCCGAGACCAGCGATTCCCCATCGCCTTTCCGATGGACCGGCCGAGGAGTGAATGCCCCTGGTTCCCTACCGACTCTGGACGATGCTCGCCTTCTCCCGCATTCCCGGAAATGCATTCTCCTTCTGGATCCGCCAAACCCTCAAGTGGTCCCGCGGCGCCCCGACCTTGCCCCATGAGCCCAAGGAAAACCTGTTCGACTACTTGGGCATTGCGAATCACGAGTTAAACAATCCCCAGGGAGCGAAGCCGGCCGGCCGGAATCCACTACTTGAAAATTCCGGGGAATCGCCGGATGCCAGGAAGGAGGCGGAGAGACGCGAAGGGGAGTTGCGGGAGCGATACAACCTGGCGCCGCTGCGGAAAGCCTCTACGCGGGCGCTGTACAGGAAGAATCTCTATCTGTTGGATATCCTGGAACAGGCTTGCGGGGGATTGGACATTCCCGGGGCGCGGGAAGCGGAACCCGGATCCTCGACGAAAGCGACTTCCAGTAGCAAATTCGAGGGGCAAAAAATTCCTCGCTTTTTGCCGTCCCCCCTGAATGCAATAGACGTCGGATCGCAGGATTGGCACTATGTGTTCGCCCTGGAGCGCTGGCTGCGCTACGCGAATGCGGCCCAGGGCCGCGACGTGAAATTGAAAGGCGTGGAAGCGGATGGCTACGGAATCTATCCTGACTTCCGCTCGCGCAAAGACTATGCGCAGGCCTACGGCGCGCAGACAGGTAACTCAGACATTACCTACGAGGTCGGGGATTTCCTGAAAACGACGGGGAATGCGGCGGATGTTTTGACCTGGTTCTATCCCTTTGTGACCCGGCATCATCTGTTGTTGTGGGGACTGCCGCTGCGCTTTTACCGGCCGGAGAAGTTGCTGGAGAAGGCGGCGGCATCGCTCAAGCCGGGCGGATGGATGCTGGTGTATACGCATACGCAAAATGAGCATGAGCTGTTCAAGGAATTGGGTAAGAAGGCGCGTGGGTTTGCGTTGGTGCGGGAGGGGCAGGCAAGGAGCAGGTTGGTGGATTTTTATAAGGCGGTGGCGGATAGGAGGTTTTCGCTGTGGAAGAAAGAATGACGGGAGATGCGGGTTTTCAGGTTGGGATCGAATGGAAGAAAAGAAGGCGGAGTAGCGCGTTTCGGAAATGGCGAGCGACATCGAATAGATGCCCTTCGGGCAAGCATTTTGAAGGTGTTTTTGGGGTGGTGTGAAAAAATAGAAACCGGAAAAAGTCAACCTTTCCCGACGTTCGGTTGGAAGGCTCCTCCAGAAATTTGGACTGGGTATTAGGCGACCATCAAATGGATTGTTCCAATCCTCGTCCGCCGAGGTCCAATCTTGGATACATGGAGAGTTCACCAAAATTCGAGAATCTGCAGAAAAGGAAAGGGCGGAAATCGTTTTTATTGAAAGAATTCAATTAAAAATATTCCCTGAGAATACTGGTGAATCCTGGTGCTTTGCCGCTCTCACTCTAACAGGGTGTTGAAAAAGTCCGTTTACGTAACACGTATGATACCCATGATGTTTGAAATTCCTGCGATTTTGGCATTTCAGCCTCGTTTTCAGGGTGTCGAAATGACTTTTTCAACACCCTGCTAAGGGGCAATCTCTTTTTCCAAGGAATCTCAAAATCTACGGGAGATGATCTGGTGAATGAGTTTCTCACTGATCTTGATTTCAGTGTAGAAAAATTGAAAATCATTATCCTCTTTGGGCATCAAAGTTCCGAGTGGATCAACCACCTTTCCATTCCAGAAAATAAGACGACACGCCTATTCCAGGTTCCATTTTCGGGATTTACATAGCCCACAAATGGCAATTCGTTGATGATTTACACTTCAAATCTTTAGAAAGTAAGGGTCGGCTTTTGATTCAAACTGAACTGCGGCCAGGAGAATTCAGAAACCAAGCGTCTTTGATTGCCCTGACTCCCGCATGTTCTTATATTTCCTCGACCAGAAGGATACTATGCCAGGGACTATCTTAAGCTTCAAAAGAAATCGACTGCTCCCTGCAATCGCTGTACTCTCTGTTTTTTTTCTTCTCACAGGCGAGTTCTTCAGCTGTTGCCGCATCAATGAAGCCTTCGCGAGTGACGTCCGCCAAGCCATCCAATCCCTGGGCTTGATGAAGCCTTTAAAGATGGCTTCCAATACTTCCGAGGACCCTGATCATCACTCTCATTGCCATGGCCATGAAGCGCCCTCTAACGCTCAATTAGATGAGGCCGTCCAAACCGGCTATTCCATGTTCACGCAAGATGGAAGCTGCATTTCCGAATTGTCTATTACCAAAAAATCCATGGTGGGAAGCGAATCCTTCGCGCTGGAAATCCCTACCGCATATGTTGCGATTTTCGAAGGACCCGTCCTCGTTCAAACCTATTCCGTTGATAGACCTCGCCCCCAAAACAGGTCCGGCCCACCTGTTTATCTCCTCACGCTTCGTATCCTCGTTTAAATCTCCATAGGGAGCCGATACGCGGCATCCCTTCAATCGACTAACGCCTGAGCCTATGCCTCCGGTGCTTTCAGTCGATGTTTCCGTATTTAATCCAACCTTCGGTTTCTTATGGCTCAACCACGGGGAGTTCTTTTCACATGCGCAATTTTTGGGGAGTTGGTGTATTCCTCGTTATACTAGGCTACGCTGAGTCCTTTTCTCAAGGACTCACCTTAGACTCGCTTGTCGCACTGGGGCTCCGGAACAATCCGGATCTTTTGACTACCCAGGTAGAAGGTGACGTGGTGGCGAGCGACACCTTGGCCACGACGGTTTATAGAAATCCCACCCTTGGCTTCGAGGCCGGTTATAATTGGACCGACCCTGCCAAGCCCAAGGCGGGAGTCAGACTTTCCAAGGAATTCCAGCCCGGCCTTCGCGGCAATCAGTACCAAGTCTCCAAAGCTAACCTGGCCGCAAAGCGTCAATCACAAAAATCCCGGGAACTTGATATCGCCTCGGACATCCGGTCGGTCTACTATTCTTGGCAGATTCTAAGCCGCAAAAAAGCGCTTCAGTTGGAAGTTGAAAAAAGATGGGAAACCCTTTCACGCATCGTATCCGCCAAGGTAAAAGAAGGTCGACTATCCCAGGTGGATGAGGCGCAGGCTCAGCTCAATCGAGCACGGGCAAGACAGAAGGAGATGGAAATCCAAACCGAAATGGGAGCGGTAGAAAATCGGCTGGCCTACCTTACGGGCAAGAACATGGGTCCGAATTCCATCGCACCTTATCCTATCGACACCCTGCCTATTGTCCCCTCAATTGAGGGCCTCTATAAATTGGCAATCGAAGAGAATTTGGATCTCAAGACCTTGGACCGGGAACTGGAAACTCAAAAGCGGCAACTGGAGCTGGAAAAAATTCTTCGGAATCCTTCTTTTACGGTTTCCTTGGGATATGATCGCGAAGCGGAAGGCTACCACATGTTGGGCGGTGGGATTGAGTTTCCCCTTCCGATTTTCAACCGCAACCAAATCGGGCTCGCGAAGTCCCGCGCCGAGATACGCCTGGCTGAAACGAGAAGGGCGGCGGCCGAGGCGCGACTCAAAACCGAAATCACGGAGATGCACGGACGGCTGGAAAGTTTAGTTGAACGATACCAGAGTTACCAGAAGGAAATCCAGACACTCAGCCGCAAACAACTCGATTTATCTGAGAAAGGATTCACCCAGGGCCTGTTAGGGATTTTCGAATTGTCCCGTGTGCAGGAGGAGTTCCTTTCTGAAGAACAGGACGGCCTCAACATTCTTGATGCTTTTTACGACCAGTGGAACCGGCTTGGAAAAGCTGTGGGAGGAAAGACGTGGTAATTTCAAATACCCTTAGAATTCTGACAGCGAGCCTGATTGCACTTGGACTGCCCTTATTCGCCCATGAAGGTCATGGGGATGCTGCACCTTCGGAAACGGCCCAGAGCGGCCCCGTAACCCTGTCTTCCGAAGCAAAACAGAATCTTGAAATCCAAACGGCGGAAGCCACGGTTCAAGCCATCGAGAAGACCATTAAAGCGTCTGGTACCGTCCAGGCCATTCCCGGCAGCCGTGAAAATGTTTCGAGCAAAATATCGGGAAAGGTGGCGGATATACAGGCGACCTTAGGTCAATATCGGAAAAAAGGCGAACCCTTGTTCACTCTCGAATCCAGGCAGCTTTCCGAAACACCTATTCGGGTACCGGTAGCCGCGCCCCGCGCCGGAAAAATCGTCAAACAGAATGTGATCAAGGGGGATGCGGTCGAGCCCGGTACCTCCCTGCTGGAGATCGCCGATTACCATGAAGTCTATGCCGTGGCCCGAGTGTTTGAATCCCAAATAGGGAGCATCTCCAAAGGCATGTCTGCCCGAGTTTATTCTCCTGTTCTCAAAAACTCCGAGATGGACAGCAAGGTGGAAATCATAGGCAGCGAAGTCAACCCACAGAGCCGAACCGTAGAAGTCTGGTTGCGAGTCAAGAACCCGGAAGAGCGACTTAAAATCAATATGACCGTGAACGTCTACTTCCTGGCCAATCGCGAGGAGGAAACCATCACGGTTCCCCGCATCGCCGTGCTCGGCACGGGCGGCGACCGATTCGTATTCATTGAGGACGGAAATAAATACACCCGGACACCGGTAGTAACAGGCATCGAGAACGATAAATGGATGGAAATCGTAGAAGGCGTCGCCCCCGGGGATGTCGTCGTTACCCGCGGCAATTATCAATTGCAATTCGCAAAGACCGCTGCGTCCGCTGCGAATCCAGCAGCGAAACCCGCCACCAAGCCCGCCGGCAAGTGAAGGCAATGCATGCTTAACGCAATCATCCGTTTTTCCTTGCGCAATCGCCTCCTGGTCGTGGCCTTGGGCGCCCTTTTACTGGTCTATGGGTCCTATGTCCTGATCAAGCTACCGGTGGATGTCTTCCCAGACTTGAATAGGCCTACCGTAACCATCCAGGCCGAAGCTGCCGGGCTTTCACCGGAAGAAGTGGAAGCCCTGGTCGTTTATCCCATTGAGACGGCCTTGAACGGCGCCACAGGTGTGGAAAGGGTTCGCTCCGTCTCAGCACCAGGTCTCGGTATCGTCTATGTTGAATTCGGTTGGAGCACGGATATCTATATCGACCGGCAAATCGTGGCCGAGAAATTGCAAAGCATCCGTGAAGGCCTGCCGGGTGGGGTCAACCCCATGCTGGGGCCCATCACGTCCATCATGGGCGAAATCATGCTTATCAGTGTCAGCGGTGACTCCATCTCCCCCATGGATTTGCGGACCTTGGCGGACTGGACCATCAAGCCACGGCTTTTAAGCATACCCGGCGTCTCCCAGGTCATCGCCATCGGCGGCGATCTGAAGCAATACCATGTGCTCGTCTCTCCCGATAAGCTGAAACAAAATGGCGTCACCCTGCATGAGGTGGAGACGGCAGTCAAGAACACCAATACAAGTTCCTCCGGTGGCTTTCTTGTTCAGGACTATACGGAAGCCGTAGTCCGGAACTTGGGCCGGTTGCAATCCTTAGACGATTTGAAATCAACCGTGGTGGCTTTCCACGACGGTCAGCCCATCACCTTGGACAGGGTCGCCAGCATCGAGTTTGGCTCGCCTCAGAAGCGAGGCTCGGCCGGAGCCAATGCGCATCCCGCAGTCATTCTCAGCGTGAAGAAGCAACCGGGAGCAAGCACCATAGAATTGACAAAAACAATTGATGCCGCGATTTCGGAATTGGAGAAAGGGCTTCCCAAAGGCGTGGTGGTCAATCCCCATCTCTTCCGCCAGTCCGCATTCATTGATCGTGCCATTAAGAATGTCGAAGATGCCTTGAGGGATGGAAGTATCCTGGTCATCATCGTCCTCTTCCTATTTCTCCTCAATTTCCGGACAACCTTCATCACCTTGACCGCCATTCCCTTGTCCATCCTCATCACGGCCTTGGTATTCCGGCTGTTCGGCGTTTCCATCAATACCATGACCTTGGGAGGCTTGGCCGTGGCCATCGGCGAACTGGTGGATGACGCCATCGTGGATGTCGAGAATGTTTTCCGGCGCCTCAAGGAAAACCGCCATAGGCCCAATCCGGAACCGGCCCTCGAAGTCATCTTCAAAGCGTCCGCCGAAGTACGCAACTCCATCGTCTTCGCCACCTTGGTGGTGGTTCTTGTTTTCCTACCTCTCTTTTCCCTAAGCGGCATCGAAGGCCGGATTTTCGCCCCCCTTGGAATCGCTTATATCGTTTCCATCCTGGCCTCACTCGTCGTTTCACTCACCATAACCCCTGCTCTTTGTGCCTATCTCCTTCCCACGGGAAAGCTGATGCAGAGGGAAATCCTTCCGGACGGCACGATTCCAAAGAAGGAAGAAGACGGGCCCTTGGTTCGATTCCTAAAAAAGGCAAACCGGAATATCATTCTAATTCCCACCTTGGGTAGACCCTGGATGGCTCTGGGGATCGCTCTTCTTCTTGCAGCCTTGGCTTTGGTTTCCTTTCCATTCTTGGGCAAAGAATTCCTGCCCCCGTTCAATGAAGGGACCGCGACCATCAATATCCTCTCCCCTCCTGGAACGTCCCTGGCCGAATCGGATCGCATAGGCACCATTGCGGAGAAATTGATCCTCAAGGTCCCGGAAGTGATTACAACGGGACGCCGCACTGGCAGGGCCGAAGAGGATGACCATGCGGAAGGGGTCCATTCCTCCGAGATCGACGTGGACCTCAAACCGACCAAGAGAAGGCGGGAAGCCGTCCTGGCGGACATCCGCCACAATCTGGATCAGATTCCCGGTGTTGCCGTGAATATCGGACAACCCATCTCCCATCGTATCGATCACCTCCTCTCCGGAATCCGCGCTCAGGTAGCCGTGAAGCTTTACGGCGACGACTTGGCACTGCTTCGGGAGAAAGCCGGACAAATTGAAAAAGAGCTGGCTTCCATCAAAGGTGTGGTCGACTTGTCCGTTGAGAAACAGGTGCTCGTTCCCCAAGTGGAAGTCCAATTAAATCGAGACGAGCTCAAACGCTATGGCCTTCAAGCCGGCGAGGTCACCGAACTCGTTCAAACCGCCTTGAGTGGGGAGAAAACATCCGAGGTCCTGGAAAACCAGAAACGATTTTCCCTGGTAGTGCTCTTGGATAAAGAGAGCCGGGCGAACATAGAGAAAATCGGGGAGATACTGATTGACCTACCCAATGGGGAGCAAATCCCATTGAATACGGTAGCTACCATTCAGCCCGCCACAGGCCCCAATCAAATCCTCCGGGAAAATGTGAGGCGCCGAATCGTCATCCAATGCAATACCAGCGGGCGGGATTTGGGATCCGTAGTGGAAGACATTCAGAAAACCATACGTCAGAAAATCGAATTGCCTACGGGCTATTTCATCGAATATGGCGGCCAATTCGAAAGTCAAAGACAGGCTTCGCGGATGATCGGCATCCTCAGCATCTTCTCGATTATAGGCATGGCCTTGGTGTTGTTTATGCACTTCCGATCCGCCAATCTTGTGGGCCTCATACTGCTCAATATCCCTTTTTCTATGATAGGCGCCGTGGCCGCGATCTGGCTCACCACCCGCACCTTTTCCATCGGATCCCTCGTAGGCTTTGTCACCCTATGCGGGATTTCCTCCCGAAATGGGATCATGATGATTTCCCATTATCTGCATCTCCTTCGAGAGGAAGGAGAAACATGGACCAAGGATATGATTATCCGGGGCGCTCTGGAGCGCATGGTACCCGTACTCATGACGGCCCTCACCGCAGCCTTAGCCTTGATACCGTTGATCTTAAGCCCCGGTGAACCTGGCAAAGAAATCCTGTATCCAGTTGCGATCGTGATTTTCGGAGGCCTGGTAAGTTCCACCTTGATGAATATGGCCTTGATGCCCACCCTCTTCTGGAACTTTAGCCGGAAAGCAGTCCAGCACCTTCTGGAAACCAAGGCACATTGATTGCTCTATACCTATTTCGTCCTAAGAACTTCATTCCAACAACCAAGGAGATTCAAATGAAGAACACCAAGTTGACACTGTCCACCGTCTTTGCAGGGGCCCTGCTCTTCACCAGCCATGGAGCCCAAGCCCAGGAAGGGAAAGACTCTACAAAAGCGGCAGCCCATTCCATGGATTCGATGAAGCCAGGCACCGTCATGAGCTCCCATGACGGAATGACCGCCTTGTATGCACACCTCAAAGAAGTTGAAACGCAGTTGGCCGCTGGTAAATTGGAAGGAATGCATGAACATGCCGAAGCCATCGAGGCCGCCACCAAAGACCTGGACAAGGACACTACCCTAGATGCATCCAAGAAGAAGCGGGTTCAAGGTTATGCCAAAAACATCGCCAAGTTGGCGGATAAGTTGCACGATGCCGCCGATGAGAAAAAACTGGATGAGACCAAGAAGGCCTTCGCGAAGCTGAAGGCTCAAGTGGATCTTTTGGACAAGCAGTTCACCCATTCGCACAAGCCCACCGAGGGTGCGAAGCATGAAGATGCCATGAATCCAAAAGGCGCGAGCAAATAGATATAGGGATGAGGGGCTGCCTAAACCCGTGGGGCCCGTCATCTACTTTGATTCCCAATTAAGAAAAAGTCCAAATCAGGAGAACGCGATTGGAAGCGAAAAAAGCCCTCAGAATATGTTTAGTCCTCGCACTTCTATCCCTATCGGGTTGCTTTAAGCAAGAAAGTTCCCCTACCGGCCCGGCAAACCTATCCTCCTTCAAATCGACCTATACGCCCATCAAAAGGGAATACTGGATCACTACCGAGACGACTTTCAAATGGGATATGGTTCCACAGGGTGAAGCCATGATGACTAATGATGTTATAACCCCGGAACGGCGCTACCTCTACAAAACCATACGGTACGTGCAAACCGACAGCCAGTGGAATAAGTTGGCCCAACCTGAATGGCAGCAGCTTTCTGGCCCCATCATCCGAGCTACCGTAGGGGATTCCGTTCTAGTCCACTTCAAGAACGGCCTGAACACGGGTATGCCCTTAAGCATTCATCCCCATAATCTTTTTTATAACGAGACGAATGAAGGCGTATGGAGGAAGGATAGGCCCAAAGACTGGCCTGCCCAAGGGACGGCGGGAGGATCGGTGCAACCTGGGGATGAATTTCTTTACCACTGGAAGGCTGAAGAAAAGTCCGTGGGAGTCGGTCCCTACCATAGCCACTCCTTCCACCTAGCGGAGGAACTCTCACTGGGGCTTATCGGAACGATCATTGTTGATGAGCCCCCCGATCATCCCGAATACGTAAAATTCGATACCACAATCGCATTGGTTTTTAAGACTTACTTGGCAATGGTTTCCCCCGTGGATACCACCATGAAGGATTCCACCAAGAAGGATACCTGCACGTCGCCCCTGATACCTTGGAATGGCGGCTGTCATCCAAGAGAGCATGTGCCGCAAGATCAATGGCCGGAAAATATCGTAGACTCCATGGCGCATGGGGGCGGACCAGAGGTCCACACGATCAACGGGCTCGCATATGCTAACCTCAAAGGCCTCAGTTTCGTAAAAGGCCAAAAAATAAGGTTCGTAGTTGTGGCGATGGACGATGAAGGCACGCAAAACCACACAATCCATTTTCACGGGGAAATGCTACAGGAAATGTCTCGAACCAAGTTATACAAAGACGTGTTCGATCTTCCCTCGGCCGTAGCGATCGATTTGATCATGAATGCTGAAAATGTGGGCAAGTGGATGCTCCATTGCCATGTTGAGCATCATGCTTCGGAAATGATGGCGACTTATGAAATTAGAGATCCTTTAGCGGCAGATTCTGGGCTTACATCGGCCTCAAACTCAACGCACTAAACTATAACGAATAAGGAAACTAAAAATGAAATACCAAGCCGGAGAAATAGCGTCCATTACCAAACGATTCTCGAATGGAGAAGAAGAGTACGACAAAGTTTTAGCGAAGACCAAGAAATAATACCCCCCCTTAAAAAAGAAAGAGGCGAAACGTCGTGCAACAAGCGCCAGTAGGGAACCCGCGGGCATGCTCAGGTCAAAATGTCCGCTGGTTAAACCAGAAACAGTGGCGGACACCGCGGCTTCCGGGGGCGTAGTACCCCACTCCAGCCGCCTCCTCGCGTATCCAGCCTTTCGCAAAAACCCACTTCGCCATGGCGCGAACGTTACGGTTCGCAAAATTTGGGCTCCTGAACCTTAGGTTTAACAGTAAGTTTATTCTCTAATCCGGTTTGGCTGGAGCAATGGCCAAGGAATACCGCTGAATTAAAAGAGAGGTTAAACAAGTGAAAATCCAAATAGCATGGGGATTAATCGTCGGCCTGACGGTCTCGATTCAGGCCCAGTTGCCGCAATCGATCACGTTAAAGGCCAAAATACGGGATTTGCGGGAATGCAATGACAACGACACTTGCGGCATCTCCAATCCCGTCAACACCCAGCCCGACTTCGAGCATTTCAAAACTTGCATGGACACCGGTTATGTGGAAAAAACCATCGGTACCGCCGGGGATCTCGGAGACACCGCGGTATTCCCCATGGACAATCGGACTCCCGTCAAGAATTCCAAATTGAATTCCAGCACCGGAATCTCATGTTTTACCAGCATTACGCGATTCGGCCAGTGGTACAACGACAGGACCGGTGCGTCGGGAACCGCTCAGGACATCAACCGGCCCTTCTTGATTGATCTCACGTTCACTCCCAACGCAGCGGGGAATAGTTATGTGTTTGATCGAACCAAAACCAATCCGGTTAGCCAGAACCAACAATTTATCCCGTTGGATTCGGATCAAACCGCGGCCTACAACCGCAGGGCTCTTCCCAACGGGAACGCGAATTCTTTCGGCTACTTGCAATCCGCTCCGGACAAGGATCCCGCCTTCAACCACGTCTTTGGTTTTACCTTGGAATTCCACGCCTACTTCACCTACTTGAAAGGCACCGGACAGGTGTTCAACTTCTCGGGAGACGATGACGTTTGGGTCTTCATCAACGGCACCCTGGCGATTGATTTGGGCGGGCTGCATACCGAGCAAAACGCGGGCGTGGATTTGGACGCGAGCGCCGCGGCTTTGGGGTTGGTGAATAATGGAGCTTACATTCTGGATTTTTTCGAGGCCGAAAGGCATAGCACCGGATCGAACTCCAAAATCACCACCAGCCTGGCGCTACGGTCCACGCCCCAAGTGGGATCTCCCGTTGCCAATCCCACCAACCCGAGTGGCGGACCCGTCGTGTTCACCTCGCCCAACCAAACCGTCACGCTTTCCGACAGTACCCCGGGAGCCGTGATTTGGTATACCACCGATGGGTCGGCGCCGGATACCTCGAGTCCACAAACCCATTTGTACGCTGGACCGATTGCGCTTACCGCAACCACCACCTTGAAAGCCATCGCTACCAAGGCAGGGTATACTCCCAGCGGCGTGCTGACACAGGTTTACACCCAACAATTCGCCGGGATCTCGAGCCTGGAAATTCTGGATCAAAACGGAAAACCCTTCGCCGTGGGCTATCTCTCCGAACTCAACCCCGCGTATGAAATCCGTCTCACCACACAAGCGGGTTTGGACACCGTGGTTTTTTCAGCCTTAACGAGCGTGAGCCGGGACAATGAATCCGCGATACGCGCCACCAGCCCAACCCAGGCGAACGGCACCCAGGTTTTCGCCGCCCCTATCGTTTTCCACGCGGGCTCTACTGCCAAGAATGGCAATGGTCAAACCGAAGCCTCGGATTACGACACGCTCACGGTTTCATGGCAAGATCCCTTGAACGCGACGGATCACCCCAGCGTCAAAATGCCAGTTCGCCCTTCGCCCAGGCAATCCACGGCGGCTTTCAGCGCGAACTCCACCGGGTCGCCGACCACTACGACTTTCGCGGGCACCGAATCGCGCATTTACTTCGTCGTGCGGGACGAACCCTTGCCTCCCAACCAATCAATGACGGCGAAAATCACCACGGTTCCCTCGCCGGATGCCGAGGCGCATAGTCCGGATACCCTCATTGTGACCTTGAACTGCGTCAAAGGAACTTGCCTCGGCGTCATTCCGACTCAAATCGGCTCTCCGGCGAATACCGCCAACTCCACGTTGGAGGTTTGGGGCGGGGATCAAGTGGTCGGCGTTTACGTGGATCCGTTGGATGGCGATCACGCCGATAACACGGCGAAATTCGGAAATGCGGCGCCGGTGTTGCATGGAATTCTGAATGTCGATCGCTTGTTGGCGGTTCCCAAAGGGGTTCCCGTCCTAACGCCTATTTCGGATCCCATCGTGATTCGAGGCGGGGTTAGTTCGGTGGTGCGGTTTACCAAGGACTCGGCGACGGTTACCGGAGGTACATGCGTTCATAACTGTGACCCCAACGTATTGGCGAATGCCGACCCGACTCATACTCCCGCTTTCGTGTTCAAGGTCCTGTCTCCCTTCAGCTATACGGCGATCATTTACGATCACCTGGGAGTCTTCGTCAACAAATCCACCGGAACCGTGGCGGATGATGCTAAATGGAAATCGCTACCCCGAAAAGGCGACACGGTCACGGTAATGATGAATATCATTCCGGTTGCCAGCGACGGGCAATTGTATGGAACCGGAGTTTACATCATAAAGGCGACCATCGCGACCCAAGGCGAAACCGATCCCGTCACCCATAGCCGTATTACCGCGGTCACCACGAAATTCATCAACCGCTTCGGATATTTAAGACCGTGATTTTTTCGGAGTGCGTTGCCCGGGAACTCTTTTATTCATTGCCTTCGGATGGATGAGGAATGGGCCGCGCGGCAGAATGGAAAGGAGATCGCTTTCGCATTCTTTTCCCATCCCTCGATCCTAATTTCAATCGCTTCCAATATTTAACGGGCCTTCGGCCCGTGCCCCCGCCGCTTGCGTCGGGGACGATGGTAGCGCACCCCCAGTCGATGGTGGGGTACGCTACCACACTCCCCAACCTTCTCGCAAAAGACTTCCCCTTCATGAATATAGCCATGGTTCTCTACCGCGCGCAGCGCCGCCGCATTTTACTACTTGTCCATGCCGGTCATACGGTTATGGACATCGCTGAACGCGTTGATTGCGCCCGACCCCCTATTACTGTATTTCCCCCCTTTAACCCGAAAAAAGCACTTGCAAAACATTACACCATAAGGTATAATTTAAACCTTGAGTCAATTGACGAATGTGCCTACAGCCATTTCTCACCCGACTCTACGGGCAATTATCGGGCAGCCGGCAAAAGGCCCATCTCGATTTCCGGATGTCGCAAAGCCGTTCAGCGCCGCCCTAAACGCGGTTAAGGACAAGAAAAAGGAGGAGAAGCGGTGGTGAACAATTCGGCGAACACGCTTGAATTCAAGATTGAACGAACAATCCCCGCCTCTCCGAACGAGGTGTTCGATGGGTGGCTGAATCCAAAGACCCCCGGCAATCCCTGGAATGCGGCCGAAAAGTTCGTGTTGGATCGGGTGTGATCTCGATCTGATGTAACATTCACGCTACCATGGACAATCCATACTGGTCCACCTTTTCCCAGAATTGATTCCATCTGCCCGTGGAATACGTCAAGCAACGCAGGCTTATCACCGCAGCAGTCCCCGTTCCCT
>JANYDA010000037.1 GCA_025360005.1 Fibrobacteria bacterium | reverse complement strand
AAACTCCGACGACCCGCCACGTGAACTGTTGACCAATCTTACGGAAGTGCGGAAAAAGATCATCCGGCTATTTGGTCCAACAGCCTGCCGGACGCACGGGCTAAATCCGGAAAGTGCCCTGTAGGGTCTAGGAATGTCGGTGATATGGACGGTCTGCGGATTTATCTGCGCGAGAACGGAAAGCATCGCGTGCTTTCCCAATCGGAGGAACGGGCCGGTCCGGAACGAATCCGGCAAATCAAGGAATGCGTCCTCAACCGGCTGCGCCATCCCAGCCGGATCCGGAAGCGGCGCGAAGCGGGGTGAAAGCGGAGTGAGTATAGGCTTGAAATATTAGGGAGAGTAGGTCATAATCATCAGGAAATGCGTCCCACCCTCCCGATGCTTGCGGTTCTTTTCGCATTAAGCCTTTCCTTGCGGCCCCAAGCCGGAGAACCCGTCCACGCTGCCCCTGCCGCAGCGTCAGCCGCCGCCGCCCCGGCCCGCAAAACCCCGGACAAGGACACGGTGGATCAGCAGAAGGTCCATGCCGAATATGGCGAGGGCAATTTTGAAACCGTGGTGCAAATCCTGGAAGACTATCGCGCCAAGCATGATCAATACCGTGTGGCGGACAGCGTGTATATCGCCAAGTACCTGGGCGTGATCTATACCTCCAATCCCGACTCCCGCGAGAAGGGGAAATATTGGCTGTACAAGATGCTGCAGATGGATCCCGGCGCGGACCTGGTGGATCTGTACGTGGGCGAAGAGGTGGAGAAGACTTTCGAGAAAGTGAAGTCGGAATTCATCGTGCGGCGCAACTACCGCGGCATCAATGATACGCGCTTGGCCAAGGCTGTGAAGGACGGAGATATTTCCCAAAAGAAAGACACCGTGGTGCTGAAGGATACCGTGGTGGTCAAGGACAACTGGATCTCGCCGTTGACGGACGGCATCAAGGGCGGCTACAGCGAGGTGAAGGGCGGCATCAAGGCCGGCATCGTGAGCGGCTACGTTCCCATCGAGGACAAGACCGCCAAGGACGATTCCCATTGGACCGGCAACCTGAACGTGGGGGGCGGACTGAAGTTCCTCGACAAGACGGAATGGGAGGCGGCGGCCGGCGTGACCGATCAAACCGAGATCCGGGTGGCTTCCGATATCCGCCAGCGAAAATGGCCGATCAACATCGCTTTGGATTTTTCCTATGCCTTTGCTCCGGTGGTCTACCAGGATCGCACCGATCTGGGTAAGGGCATCCAGAAACAGACCATCGAAACCTACGAGTTGAATGTGAGCGTGCGGAAGATTTTCGATTTCCGCCTGTATTCGGTGCGGCCCTTTTTCGGCGGCGGCTTCGGGCGGATCACCACGGAATGGGATCTCGTCTCCGCCGAGTCGAACGATCCGTATCGGGACGGCAAGCTGGGGATCTGGTTGAACGGCGGCTGTTATTGGGAACTCGATCGCCATTTCAACCTGGGGTTGGAATACCTCTATTCCTCCGCCACCATAGAGATGTACGGCAAGCGGAACCATGGCGGCCATCATCTGGACATGATCGTCGGCTTCCACTTCTGATCGGATGCGCTCCCTTTAGCCCCTCCCCGGCATGAACAACATCCTCCTGCTGCAACTGAACCGCCTGGGCGACCTGGTTCAGACCTTGCCGCTGTTGCGGCGGATGCGCAGGGAAAATCCCTCGGCCAGGATTGTGCTGGTGGCCCAGGAAGGCTTCAGCGGCGTTCTGGACGGGTGCGATTATTTCGACAAGCTCATTACGTTATCCTTAAGCCAGTTGGAAGCCTTGGGAACTCCGGAGCATCGGGCCGCCTTTCCGGATCTGGCCCCTTACGACGGCCACCTGGAATTCAGGCAGGCCTATGATTTGATCGTGAACCTGACCAACGATCTGGGCTCCGCCGTATTGTGCGAGAAGATCCGCGCGGAACGCAAGCTGGGGCGCATCCATACCTACGAGGGCGAATTGCGCCTGCTGGGGCCATGGGCCAAATACATGTTCTCCATGGTCAGCCATCGCATGGAGAACCAGTTCAACATCGTGGACATCCAGATGGGCATCGCGGGCCTGGCACCCCGGCCGGAGCCGGGTTCCCTGCGCGTTACGGAAGCGCGCAAGCGGGAGGCTCTGGAAACGCTGGCTGCCGCCGGGCGCAGGCCGGATCGGAAATTGATCGCCTTGCAGACGGCGGCCAGCGAGTTGCATCGGGCCTGGTCGTTGGAAAACTTCGCGGCGGCGGCGCGGGCAATGCTGGCCGACGGCTATGCGGACATCCTGTTGGTGGGGGATGCGCGCGAGCGGGAGCGTACGGAAAAATTGGCCGCCATGATCGGAATGCCGGTCATCAACGCGGCGGGTAAGACATCGCTGCCGCAATTGGCCGCCCTGCTCCAGTCTTGCGACCTCCTCGTAAGCAATGACACCGGTACCATCCACGTGGCCGCGGCGGCGGGTACGCCCACCTTGGGACTGTATTTTTCCACCGCCTATTATTCGGAAACGGCGCCCTACGGGGACAATCACGCGGTGCTTCAGGTGGAGATCCCATGCGCCCCGTGCTTAACCTCTTCCCGCTGCGCGGTGCAAACCTGCCGGGAATTCCTCACGCCTGCGGCCGTGGTGGAAACCGCGGCGTGGATGTTGGCGGACGGAAGCGAACCCCCTTCTGCGCGCCCCAACCTTTCCCTTTACCGGAGCCGCTTTCTGGACAACGGCAGCCTGGCTTATCTGCCGGTCCGGCGGGAACAGGCTTCGGGCCATTTCCTGACGGGATTGTTGGGGCGCTTGCTCTGGGAAGAGACGCTTGGCCTGGAGCGGGACCGGGCGTTGGAATCCTGTTGGGAAAGCGCGCGCGGAAGCGAGTTGTGGGAGCGCAACAGGGATGGCCTGGCGGCGGGATTGGCCAGGCTGGGAAGGCCGTTCCGGGAAGGCCTGGCATTGGCGGAAAATTTGCGCGCTGAATTCGAAGCGGAGTCCCCGCGGCGGGAGCGCATCATCCGGTTGCATGAGAGTTTGGCGCGGCTGGGCAAACCCATGGCCGAGGAATCCCGCGACGCCGGCCTCTGCGGCAGTTTTCTGAAATTCGAAATGATGGACATGGAGTTCGCCACCTATCCCGCCTTGGCGGACATCCTGGAAAAGAAGTACCGCAAGCTTTCCGATTGGGTGGGGCGCTTCCAGGCTACCTTGGCCCGGCTGGCCCTACCCGTCAGTCCCTTATAAAGCCGTTGCATCCCGATTGCTATATTCCCCGGGCCTTGGCCGGAAGGTTTCCGGCCGGAAAAACGGTTCCATGCCACGTATCCTGCACGCTGCCGATCTCCATCTTTCCGATGCTGAAAAGGACCATGGCCTGGCGGTGTTCGCGGAGTTGATCGAAACCGCGCTGCGCGAACGCGTGGACTATGTGGTTTTCTGCGGGGACCTGTTCAATACCTTCGCCGACGCGGAAAAGTTGCGGGCGGATTTCCGCCGCATGCTGGGAGCGCCGCCGTTTGAATTCCTCTACCTGCCCGGCAACCACGAAGAGTTGCAGCGCGGAGGCGGGGATTTGACGCGGCTGGATTTCGGCGCGGCCACGGTGCTGCATACCCGGCCCTGGGAGTTGTTGCGGCGGGATCGCGGCGGCGTGGCGGTGGAGTTCCTGGCCATTCCCCATCAGGAACAATACCAAGGCTACGCGGACTGGCCCGTTCCCGCCAAGGCGGCTCCCTGGCGAATCGCGTTGGCCCACGGAGTGGTGGCCGGCATGGCCTATCGCGGACCGGACGATGAAGGCGGGGCGACCGCCATCGACGCGGATCTTTTCACGCGCTTCCGCGCGGACTATGCGGCCCTGGGCCATATCCACGGGCGCCGCAGCCAGCGCATAGGCGGCGCGATTTTTTCCTATCCCGGTTCCACGCGCGTGTGGCGCCGCAATGAAACGGGTCCGCGCGGCGCGCTTTTGCTGGAGCTTCCCTCCGCATCCGCCGGGACCGATACCGGTTTGCCGGAACCGCGTTTCATCCCCTTCGCGTCCGCGGGGGAATACCGCAAATACATCCTGCCCCTTACCCTGGAAGGCGAGCCCGCCGATCTGGAGGCGCAATCGAAAGCCTGGGGCGCAGCCGATTATATCGAAGTGGCGTTCACGGGGGTGGTCGAAGATGAGCGGAGCGCGGCCGCTTCCGCCGATAGGTTACGCGCGCGTTACGCTGCCCGGGTGCGGGCGCTGGACATCGATAGGACGGGGGTTTCTGCCTTGCCGGGCATCGCATCCCAGCCCATGGTGCGGCAATTCCTGGAGGCCTGGGAGGCCCGCGCCCCCAGGCCCGGCGAGAACGGCTGCGTGGACGTTTCCGCCCAAGCCATCTGGATCCGGGCGCGCGAACTGTCCCTCAACCTGTTCAAGGCCAACCTGGAGCGGCTGGCTTGATCGAAAAACTCACCCTGACCGGTTTCGGAAAATTCAAAGAAGCCGTGTTCGGGCTTGCCGGCGTCACCTTGGTCTATGGTCCCAATGAGGCCGGCAAAACCACCTTCTTCGACGCCTTGTTCCAAGCCATTTGCCGCCCCAGCGAGACCAAGAAATCCGGCAAGGTGCTGAAGGCGAGGTACGGCGCAGGCCGCGGCGCTTTGGCGGAACCTCTGCCAGTCCCCATCAGCGATGAAGAATTCCTGAACCTTTACGCCATCCGGGAAGGGGATTTGCGGCTGGAGCTGGACAAAGGCACGGAGTGGCTGGAGAAATTGAAATCGCGTCTCTTCCATGGCGGACTGGATCCCTCCGCGTTCGCGGCGGAATTCGAGAAACGCAGTTCGGATTCGCGGACGCTCACGCATACCAGGGAGTTGGAGAAGGCTAAGGCCACGCTCGACCAGGCCCGGCGCGAGTTGGAAGCCAAAAAGCAGGAACGGAATTCCGTGCTGGCCCGGGAAAAGAAATTGGCGGAGGCGGAGGCGGCCCTGCAGGAAACCCGTAAGTTACTCCGGGCCGGAGCCGAAGAGGCGGTCCGGTTGGAATCGGAAATCGCTTCGGAGGAAAAAATCGCCCTACGGCGGAAATGGAACGGCTACCTGGCCCGCCTGGATGAATGGCAGCAGTCGGGAACCGAAGCGGAAACGTTAGCCCCCTTTCGCCTGGATCGGCGCGAAGAACTGAAGTCGTTGCGCGATGCGACCGTCAAGGCCGGGGCCGCGATCCAAGCCGAACGGGGGAAAAGGGATCAGCAAACGGATCTGATAGCGCAGGCAAAAGTTGAGACGCGTGGTATGCGGGAGGCCAAGGAGGCCGCCGCTATCCGGTCGGCGGCGGCGGCAAAGTTGGCCGCATCCGCGATGGCTTATCTCGCCGGGAAAAAACCGCGGGGCGGCCTCCCCGTTTGGACCATAGCCGCCATGGGCCTGGCGATAGGGTTGGGCGGCCTGGGCGCGGCGTGGTTGGCCGTTAAGCTTGCCGTGGCTTCCGCGGCTGCGGGAGTTTTGCTCGCCGTATCGGCATTCATCCTGGGTTCGCGCGCCGCTTCCGCACAGGCGCGCGCGGACGCTGCGGCGGCGTTGGCGCGCTGGAAGGACGAATGGAATCTGGTCGCCGGGCCCGGCGTGGCGCAAAGTACTGCGTTGGTAGGGGGCGCGTCGGTTGGCGCGGTGAACCTGGCCACGCCGGAAGGTTTTCTGCAAGCCATGGAAACGGCGTCGCGGGAAAAGGAAAACGCGGAGGCGCGGGAATGGGAAGCGGCGCGCAGATTGGAATCGCTCCAGGATGGCCTGGAAAAAATAACCGCGACACTGGCGGGGTTGACGGAAGCGGAAGCGTTGGCGCATAGGGCGGAAAAGGATTGGCTCGCCCGATACGGCGTGGAAAGCGCCGAGTCCTACGCCGAAAGGGTTTCCCGCTGCCGCCAGGTGGATTCGGATTTGGGGAAGCGCCGCGCGGAATTGGAAACGCTTGCGGGCGGAAGCGATTTGAATGCCTTCCGCGTGGATTTGCACCGGAAATTGCTCGCCCTGGATGAGGCGGGCGTCCCGCAGCATGGCCAGGATGAGGCCGCTTTACAGAGATTGCGAAATCGGCGTCGGGAAATGCTTAAGGAACAAGAGATTGTGGGCGGAACGGAACGCGGAATGATCGCGGACCGGGAAGGATTGGCGGGGGAAATCCGGGGCGCATTCGGCAAACTTGCCGGCGACATGGTGGCTTGGGAAAAAGCGGTCGCGGATGCGGAGGAGGAAGTGGCGGGCAAGGAGTTGGACAAGCGGGCCGCCGCCCTGGCATTGGAAATATTCCGTTCCATCGGTTACGGCGCGGACCAGGTCCTGGCGGGATTGTCCGGGGAAATGGAAGCCATGCTGGCGAACATCCTGCCGGCGGGCAGGACCGTTTCCCTCCAGGGTCTGGAAGACAGGCAAATCCAGGTTATGGATGCGGGCGGGGGAATGCGATCGCTGGATCAGCTTTCCACGGGGACACGGCATGCCATGGTATTGGCCGCCAAGCTGGCCATGGCCCGCAAGCATAGGCCGGGTCCGGGACTGCTGGTGCTGGATGATCCCTTCCTGGCCATGGACGATGAGCGTGAGACTAAGGCCATGGAGATGTTGCGGGAGTTCCATGTTCGGCATGGCTGGCAAATCGTATTGCTTACCAAGTCGCCGCCTTTGGCGGTCAAGGCGGAGGGAATCTTCCCGGGGTTGCGCCGCATCGATCTTGCCGCATTCGCCTGACCCGCGCACAATTTTGCCCGGCCGGAACGTCCTATCCCCATCTTGAAAGCCGCCTTGCAGGTTACCCATTTTCTTCCCTCCGAGTCCAGGTCCAAGGGAAAGCGATTGCATTCCGCTTCCTGCACGCGTGAAAGCCTTAACCGATGACCTCGAACGGACGTTATGTTATTATACAAGGACGAATATGGTAGTCGAATCCGGACCCGGCAACCGGCACAGAGCCGATATGCGCGGACCTATGTCTGCATCTTCTCCAGGGAGATCCCCGATGAGTGAAACATTCCGGACCTTGCCAGGCCTGCTCAAGTATGTCGAGGCGAACTATAAGAATGAGTGCGCCCTGGGATACAAGAAGGGCGGCGCCTGGGTGCGCATGTCCACGGCCGAAGTGGGGGAAACCGTGCGCCACCTGTGTTTGGGCCTGGTGGAGCTGGGCCTGAAACCGGGTGACAAAGTGGGCATGGTGGCGGACCCATCCCCGCATTGGATCCTGATGGATCTGGCCATCCTGGGCGCGGGCGCCATTTCCGTCCCCATGTTCTCCAACATTTCCCATGACAATCTGACTTTCGAGATCGAGGATTCGGGCATGCGCTTCCTCTTCGTGGGTTCGGACCCGCAATACCAGGCCATGAAACCTTTCTTCGGCAAGTTGGAGAAAATCCTGACCTTGCCCGACGGCCTGGGCGACGGCCAATGCGTTTCCTTCTCCACTTTGGTGCAGGTGGGGGCCAAACGCCATGCCAAGAACTCGGGCGAATACATGCGCCTTTCCGAAGCCATCAATGAGCAGGATACCGCCACGCTCATCTACACCTCCGGCAGCACCGGCGTTCCCAAAGGCGTGGAGATAACCCACCACAACCTGGTGTTCCAGGTGGGAGCCGCCCACAAACGCTTTCCGCTCAATCCGGCCACGGATAAAATCGTAAGTTGCCTGCCCTTGGCGCACGTTTTCGAACGCATGGTCACCTACTACTACTTCTTTACGGGCACCAGCATCTACTTCGCCGAAGAGATTAAGAAGGTAGCGGAAACCCTGCGCGAGCTGAATCCCACCGTGGTGACCATGGTCCCGCGCCTTTTGGAAAAGGTGCATGCCAAGATGCAGGCCAACGTGGAGATGGCGCAAGGCTTCAAGAAAATCCTGGGAAGCAAGGCTTGGGCGCGAGCGCATAGCAAGGTACCGGGCAGCAAAGACACTTTCATGGACAAGGTTTTCGACGCGCTGGTGTATAAGAAAATGCGGGCGGGCCTGGGAGGCAATCTCCGCATCGTCATATCCGGCAGCGCGCCCCTGGATCCCACCCTGGCGGCTTTCCTCCTCAATATCGGCATCCCCGTCTACGAAGGCTACGGCCTCACGGAAGCGTCCCCGGTCATCTCCTGCAATTTCCCCGGCCACCGCAAGCTGGGAACCGTGGGATTGGCTTTCCCCGGGGTGGAAGTCAAGATCGGCGACGACGGCGAGATCCTGACCCGCGGCCCGCATATCATGAAAGGATATTACAAGAAGCCTACGGAAACCGCCGAGGTGATCGATAAGCTGGGATGGCTGCATACGGGAGACCTGGGGCATTTCGATGCCGAGAACTTCATCAAGATCACGGGTCGCAAGAAGGAGTTGTTCAAGACCGCCAACGGCAAATACGTGGCCCCGGTGCCTATCGAGCAGGCCGTCGCCGGCAACAAGCTGGTGGACATGGTAATGGTGGTGGCCGAGGGGAAACCTTTCACAACCTGCCTCATCTTCCCGGACTTCGAGAACATGAAGGCGGTCAAAGCGGAACTCGGCCTTGCCGAGTCGGGCAACGATATCTTTCTGGAAAGCGCCGAAGCCAAGGCCTTCATCCAAAAAACCATGAATGAGGTCAACGCCAAGCTCAACCATTGGGAACAAATCCAGAAATTCATCATCATCAAGACTCCCATAACGGTCGATTCGGGCGCCTTGACTCCCACCATGAAGATCCGCCGCCACATCGTGATGGAAAAATACCGCGCGGAAATTGATTCCATGTACCGCCCATAAGTACAATATTGGATAGCAGGATGGCCGGGGAGCGGCCGTCCGCAGACATACCGCCCCGATCCCCCGGAGGAATCCCTATGCATCCGATTCGCAGCGCAACCGTCATCGGCAGCGGCATCATGGGATCCCAAATCGCCGCGCATCTGGCCGGGTGCGGCATCCCGGTACTGCTCTTGGATGTGCCCACAGAAGGCAAGAACCGCAACCAGGTGGCGGACAAAGGCCGCGACGGCCTGAAGAAGATCAAACCTTCGCCCACCTATTCCGCCGATGCGCTGGATCTCATTTCCACCGGCAACACCGTCGACCACCTGGCCGAGGCGGGCAAAACCGATTGGATCATCGAAGCCATCATCGAACAGCCGGAGCCCAAGCAGGAGCTGTTCAAAAAACTCGCCGTGGTCATGGGTCCGGAAACCATCCTGGCCACCAACACTTCCGGCATCCCGCTGAAAATACTTTGCCAGCATCTTCCCGCCGCCGTGCAGGAGCGCTTCATCGGCACGCATTTCTTCAATCCTCCGCGCTACCTGCGCCTGGTGGAGGTGATCCGCGGACCCAAAACCTCCCAGCTCACCGTCGACCGCATCAACCATGTGCTGGGCGCGGTGCTCAACAAGGTGGCCGTGCCCGCCCTGGATTCGCCCGCTTTCATCGCCAATCGCATCGGCGTGCATGCCATGGTGGCCACGGTAAAGTTGGCCAAGGAATTGAACCTTACGGTGGAAGAGGTGGACGCCCTCACCGGCCCCATCATCGGCCGCCCCAAGACCGGCACCTTCAAGTTGGTGGACCTGGTTGGCATCGATACCCTGGGCCATATCATCAAGGGTTTGCAGCAAGCGTTCCCGAGTGAAATCTTCGCCATCGATCCCGTCATTCAAGGGCTCATCGACAAGAAAGCCTTCGGGCGCAAGTCCGGCGCGGGTTTCTACCGCAAAGGCAAGGATGGGGCCGCCGGAAGCGGCGGCATGGAAGCCCTGGACCTGGCCAAGGGCGAATACCGTCCGGAAGCCAAGGCCCGCTTCGAGGAGCTGAAGGACGCTTCCAAGGAAGAGACGCCGGAAAAGAAATTCCGCAAACTGTTCGCCGCGGAAGGCCGCGGGGCCGATGCGGCCAAGCGTATCCTGTCCACCACCTTGGCCTATGCCGCCACCGTGGCCCCCACCATCGCGGAAGACCTGTCCTACGTGGACGAAGCCATGGAGTTGGGATTCGGTTGGGAGCTGGGTCCTTTTAAGATCATCGACGCCATCGGCCCCGAGAATTTCCAGGCCGCCTGCGCCCAGTACAAGATCGAGGCGCCCGCATGGCTGTTCCAACAGGCAGCCGGGGACGCGCGCGTTTACAAACCCGAGGGCGGCAAAATCGCCATCAAGGATTTGCCTTTGCCCAACAGCGCCGCCGCGGGAGCGCGGCATGATCTCAAACCGCGCGGCTTCAGCCTGGTCCGCCATCGCGCCAGTTCCAAACCGGTCATAGCAACCACCGACGCCACCTTATGGGACATGGGCGAACAGGTACTGCTGTTGGAATTCCATTCCAAGATGAACTCCATGGGGCCCATCTCGCTCGACATGATCCTGAAGTCGGTGGAAAAAGCCAACGATGGCTGGGCGGGGCTCGTGATCGGAAACCAGGGCCAGAATTTTTGCGCCGGCGCCAATATCGCCATGGTCCTGATCGATGCCGCCAACGGCGAATTCGACAATATCGACTATGCCATCAAGCAGTTCCAGCGCGCCAGCATGGCCATCAAGTATTCCGGCGTTCCCGTAGTGGTCTCGCCGCATAACATGGCCCTGGGCGGCGGCTGCGAATTCGTCATCCATAGCAATCGTCCCGTGCTTTCGCCGGAAACCTATATGGGCCTGGTGGAAGTAGGCGTGGGGCTTTTGCCCGCGGGCGGCGGCACCAAGGAACTGGCCGTGCGCGCCTATCAAAGCGTTAAAGGCGCCTTGGCGCTCAATACCCTCATCAAGGCTTTCGAGCTCATTGCCATGGGCAAGGTCTCCACCAGCGCCAAGGAAGCCTTCGACATGGGCTACCTGGATAAGCGCGCCGTCATCGCTTCCAACGAGTCCACGCGCCTGGATCAGGCCCGCGCGGAGGTGCTGGCCATGTCGCGCGCAGGTTACCGTCCCCCCGCCCCCGCCCGCAAGGTGGAGGTGCTGGGCAACGAGGCCCTGGCCGCTTTCGACACCGGCGTGTTCATGCTGCGCGAAGCCGGCTTCGCTTCCGAGCACGACGCGCTTATCGCCCGCGAAGTGGGCAAGGTCCTGGCGGGCGGCAACGTCACCGCCGGCACCACGGTGGACGAGGATTACCTGCTGGACCTGGAACGGGACGGATTCCTGCGCCTGGTCGGCACCAAGAAATCGCAGGAGCGCATCGAGTTCATGCTCAAGAAGGGCAAGCCGTTGCGGAATTAACCGGCCAATCCGGACATCGAAATGGGAACTTTGCAAAATGAAAATTGAAAATCACAAAATCTTCGCTTTCTTCCCGCGGCAGTTTCCACACGTGCAGAATTTCACTGGAGGTCTGGTATGAACGACGCAGTCATCGTAGCAGGTGTGCGAACCCCGGTCGGCAAGGCGGGCAAAGGTTCCTTTACGCATGTGCGATCGGATTCCCTGGCCGCCATCACGGTCCGGGAGGTCCTGAAGCGGGCTCCGGGAATCAAGCCGGAGGACATCGAGGATCTGATCCTGGGGTGCGCCATGCCGGAAGCGGAGCAGGGCATGAACGTGGCCCGCATGGTGGGCCTTATGGCGGGATTGCCGGACATCGTATCGGGCATGACGGTCAACCGCTATTGTTCTTCGGGCCTGCAATCCATCGCCTTGGCCTCCGATCGCATCAACCTGGGGGACGCGGAAGCGATGCTGGCCGGCGGACTGGAAAGCATGTCCATGATACCCATGGGCGGGCATAAGATAGCGCCCAACGGAGAGCTGGTAGGCAAACGCCCGGAATCCTATATGACCATGGGCCTTACCGCCGAGCGTGTGGCGGAGAAGTACGGCATCAGCCGTGCTGATCAGGACGCTTTTTCCTATCGCTCGCATCAAAAAGCCATCGCCGCCATCCAGTCCGGCAAGTTCAAGGACGAGATCGTCCCGGTCACCTGGACGGAAACGCAATTGGACGGCCACAACAAAGAGCGTAAGATAGAACGCACCCTGGCCGTGGACGAAGGCCCGCGCGCCGATACCACGGTGGAAGCCCTGGCCGGACTCAAGGCCGTGTTCAAGAATAACGGCACGGTCACGGCGGGCAACAGTTCCCAGGTCAGCGACGGCGCGGCCATGACCTTGCTGACCTCCCGCAAGTACGCGGAATCGCACGGCCTCAAGCCCATCGCGCGCCTGGTCAAATACGCCGTGGTGGGAGTGCCTCCGGAAATCATGGGTATCGGCCCGGCGGACGCCATCCCGGCGGTGCTGCGCAAAGCCGGACTCTCCATCGATAAAATCGACTTGATCGAATTGAACGAGGCCTTCGCGGCCCAATCCCTGGCCGTGCTCAGGGCCATCCGCTTTCCGGAGGAAAAAGTCAACGTAAACGGCGGCGCCATCGCCCTGGGCCATCCGCTCGGCTGCACGGGAACGAAACTGACGGTGACCCTGCTCAACGAATTGAAACGCCGAGGCGGGAAATACGGCATCGTTTCCATGTGCATCGGCGGCGGCATGGGCGCGGCCGGCCTCTTTGAAATGCTCTAGGCGATCTTCTTCCGCGCCGTCCGGGTAGACAAAGCCTCCGCCGCTTTCCCTATGTCCCGGATCCTTCCTGTCCGATAGGATCAATCGCCGGGTTCCCGGATCAATTGATCTATATTTCCCCCAGGCGAAACCATGGCCAGCGAACCAGCGATTCCCATAATCCGGCCCTATCTCCTCACCGCTTTAGCGCTGTTCCTATTCTCCCTGATCCTCTGGTCCTGCAATACCGGCAACACCGATGACGTCTATACGGTGACCTTCAAACTGGACTCGACCCGGGTGGGCAAGTTCGACAGCGCGCAAGTGCGGATCTACAACGGCAAGGCCCCTACCGCCGGAGATACCGCCCAACCGGTGCAAACGGAAACCGTGAAGCTGGGACCCGCCACCAAGGAAATTACGATACAGCTCAATGGCAAGGTGAAGAAGGATTTCTCCGTTATCATTACGGGCTACAGCGGAAAGGAAATCGCCTACCGCAACGAGCATAGCGTGGAGGGTTTCACCGCTCCGGACAGCACCAAGCCTTCGGTATTGTTGATCAGCCGCATCCAAGCCGAGGATTTGACCCTGAGCGTGGGGGAGACGCGCGCGCCCTCGCTCACCTTTACGCCCGCCACGGTTGCCGACAAGCATTATATCCTGGCCAGCAAGGATAGCCTTACCGTTAAGGTTGTCGGGGACAGTCTTAGGGGCCTGAAGTCGGGCAAGGCGAAAGTCGTCGCGTCCACTCCGGATCTGGTGGTCAGCATCGATTTCACCGTCAACGTCGCCGATGTACGCGTGGCGGGGTTGCATGCGGATTCGCTTTTCCTGAAAGTGGGGGACACCCTGGCCCCCGTGGTCACGGTATCGCCTGCTAATGCCACCGACCAGGACTATAGCCTGGCTTCCTCGGATTCCACTTTGGTTTCGGCGGCGGGCAAATCCCTCCACGCCCTCAAGGCCGGTATGGCATTCGTCACGATGAAATCGCGGGACGGCGGCGCCAAGGACTCTTTCGCAGTATCGGTGCGCGTCCCCGTTACCGGGCTAAAGGCGAGCGGTCTGGTCAAGGAGGTCGGGGATGTGTTCGCGCCGGTGCTGGAGTGGACTCCCGCGAACGCCACTCTGCAAGGCTATGCGCTCGAAAGCAAGGACAGCAATACCGTGGCGGTAAGGGGCGATAGCCTGGAAGCCAAATCCATCGGCTCGGCCAGCATCACGGCAACCAGTAAAGATGGTGGTTTTGCCGCGGATTTCGCAGTAACCGTGCAGGCCAAGGTCTTCCGCGTCAACGGTCTCAAGGCGGAGAATGCGCGCGGCCTGGTGGGCGATACCTTGGACGCTGTCATCACATGGGATCCGGCCAACGCCAGTGACAAAGGCTTTACCCTCAAAGCGCTGGATACCTCGGTCGCCGTGATTGTGGGCGGGAAGCTGGTGCCCCGCAAAACCGGCGCCACCCAGGTGGAAGTCCTCAGCAACGACGGCGGCAAAAAGGCCACCTTGGATCTGGCCGTGGAGCTTGCGAATTTCAAAACCGATATCCTTCCCATCACCAGCAGCAAATGCGCTCCCTGCCATATCCCGCCCGCCACCTTCAATTGGACGGATTCGGCGCAACTGGTGCGCAAGGGCGCCATCGCCGTGGATAGGTTGACGCGGGCGGATTCCGCGGCCGGCAAAATGCCCGTGGCCGGCGCCACCGGCGGCCCCATCGGCAAGCGGGATTTGAACGTGCTGCTGGGTTGGCTGACGCGCGTGGCCGTTCCCCTGACCGGCATGGCCGTTAAGGATACCGTGGTTAACCTGGGTGATACCGTGGTCCCCAATATCGTCTTCACGCCCGCAAATGCCGCCAATAAGGCCTATACCGTATCCATCGCCGACTCCAGCGTCGCCGTGCTGCGCGGCAACGCGCTGGTGCCGCTTAATGTTGGTACGACCAATATCGATTTCACCTCCGATGAAGGCTCCTTCCATGTCAAAATCAAATTCCAGGTGGATAACCCCCTGTTCCAGAAGAACGTATTGCCCATCACTACGGTGAAATGCTTTCCCTGCCATGGCCCGGGAACCACTTTCAATTGGCAGGATTCGGTCTCCCTGATTTCCGATGGCTCCAACGCCCTCGATCGGCTGCAACGCGATATCAGCGCGGCCGGACGCATGCCCCTCAAAGTGGGTTCGCCCAACGGGGATCTCACTCCCGCTGAGCTGCATGTCTTGCTCACCTGGCTCAATTCCAAGGTGGTCCCCTTGAAAGGGATTTCCGTGGCCAACGATAGCGTCAAGCTGGGCTCCAAGAAGATGCCACCCATCATTTATACCCCCGCGAACGCCACCAACAAGGCTTACGAAATGGTAAGCACGGATACCAATACCCTGACCATAGACGGGGACGCCTATTTCGGCAGGGCCCTGGGCAGCACCTCCGTATTGGTGCGCGCGTTCGACGGCAACTATTCCAAGCAGATAAGCGTCAAAGTCATTCCCGTGGCGGTCGATTCCATCACCGGGAACGATTCGGCCGGAGCCATCGGGGATACGGTGATTCCCAAGGTGAACTTTTTCCCCGCCAACGCCACCTTCCAGACTTATCAAATCGCTTTGCTAAAGCCTTCCGCCATCATCAGCCTGGATACCGCCAGGAAGGCCGTGATCGGATTGGCAGTGGGGAAGGATACCCTGGAAGCCACTTCTACGGACGGAAGCCGGAAGGCGCGCATCGCCTTTACGGTAGGACCGGTGCTGCCCAAGTCCCTTTCCGTGCCGGATACCAACGGAACAGGTAGCGATCTTGTTACCCCACGGTTGCTCTGGACGCCGGCTACCACCACCAACAAGGCTTATACCCTTTCCTCCCTCCCGCGGATACCTTGGTGGCCGCGGTCCGGGGCGGCCAAATCCTCTGCAAATCGGTAGGCGTGGCGGCCACGGTAACGGCCACCTCCACCGTGGATCCCACGGTAATAGCCACCTTCAAATTCACGGTGGGCTCCGTTCCGGTGCAATCCATTTCGGTAAGCCCGTCCGTGGTGGCTTGGAGGTCCTTTTTCTCTCCCGTCTTTACCATCTTCCCCTCCAATGCCACCGATAAATCCGTGCTGCTCAGGCGGTCTCCCGCCGATGCGGGCAATTTCTCCCAGTTCAGTACCAACACGCTTTTAGCCAACCACCTGGTCACCACCAACATCGTGATCAAATCCGCCGCAGACACCACCAAGACGGTTAATTGGCCCGTCACCGTGGTGCGAACGCCCTTTACCGGCGCGGTTAAAAACTTGTTGGCTTCCCGATGCATCCAATGCCATTTTGCCGGGAATGGATCGGGTTTGCCCAATTGGCAGGACTCGGCTACCGTGGTCTATCCCGGTTTTCCAGAAACCAATCCCCAGAAAATCATCCGGCGCATCAACGATGCGAACAGCCCCATGCCGCCCGTATATGCAGCCCCGGCCGGCCCGCTTGCTCCCGCGGATATCAAAACCCTGACCGATTGGCTTTCGGAGAATTGAACCGGGACCGGAGCTTCCGGAAGGCCGGCCTCTGTTTGGCCTAAAGCCCCACGCTTATGCTTGCGCCGGCCGCCCAGAATCGGGCGCCCGTTTTCACATCCAAGTCGATTTCCCGCTCCGCATAACCTCCCACGTCCAACCAGGACCAGGGCGAATACGCATAGCCCAGGCCCAACGACAGGATCCGTTGGATGGGCTGGGTGAATTCCAGATCCCATCCTGCGCGCAAGGACAGCAGGTGTTTGCCCGGATCCCAGTCTCCCCGCAAAGCCGCGCCGGCGCCGGTCACGTTGGCCAGCGATGTGGAGTCCGTACAGGTCTTACCGGCTTTCCCGCCCTTGCCGGCGCAAGTGGAGACGGTCTGGCGTTGCGCTTGGCGATAGCCGGAGGCCTCCAAGGCCAATTCAAAATCACCAATATCCTTGGTCAAGTTGGAATTGCCGCTCAAGGTCCGGAAGGTCCCGCCCAAATCGTCGTAACCGGCGCCGGCGGATACCTGCCAACTGCTGTCCGCGTCCAGCGTAAAAGCCTGGGACAGGCTCGCGCCGAAATGCAAATCGGTGGAAGCCTTGGCTCTGACTTTTTCCGTGCGGCTCAGCTTATTGAAAAGCGTGGCCGCATAAGCGATCCCGATTTCCCCTCCCAGGCTGAAGCCGCCGCGTTTATACCGGACGCTCCCGCCAGCGTCGCTGCTTTGCACGGTCCCCTTTTGCAATGCCGTATTGACATCCGCATCGGCTTCCTCGCTCAGGCGCCCGCCTGCCAGCGGCTGCCTGAGCGAGAGGGAAAGCGAATCGGCGAGGTGGTACCCGTTTTCGGTTTTGCGGCCTTGGCCGAAAGCCAATCCATGGCCCGAGTTCAGGCGCAGAGGGCGAAAGCCGGCCGCTTGGGATTCGGAAACGGCGGGATCAGATGCCCGAGGTCCATCCTCCTGGCCGTAAGCGAATGCGGTTGCGAGCAGAAAGAGCGAAACGCGGAAAAAACCGGCCCGGCAAGCGTGGGAAAACGGGGGGAATAAAATGGGCCGCCGGAAACCGGCAGCCCGCATAAAACCATTCCGGTCTTTACTTGGAATCGTTCTTCAACTCCTTCTTGTCCTGGCGCTTCTCCTTGCGATCGGCGCGCTTTTGCTTGCGGTCCGCGCGGAGTTCCTTCTTGTCGGCCTTTTCCGCTTTACGATCGGCGCTCACTTCCTTGCCGTCCGCTCCCAATTCTTTTTTGTCGGCTTTGATTTCGGCCTTATCGTCCTTGATCTCGGCCTTGTCTGCCCCGGCGGCCTTGTCGGCGCTGAGCTCCTTCTTGTCAGTCTTGAGTTCGGCGGCATCGTCCCGCTTTTCTTCCTTGTCGGCGCGCAATTCCTTCTTGTCGGCTTTGATCTCTTTTTTATCCGCGCGGATCTCCTTGCCGTCCTTGCGCAATTCCTTCTTGTCCTGCTTCACTTCCTTGGCATCATGGCTCGTGGCCGGAGTGGCCGCGGGAGCGGTATCTTCGGCCCGGCCGAAGGTGAAGGCGCCGAGAATCATGCCGCAATAGATCAGGTTTTTCATGGAGATCCTTTCGAGAATGGGTGGCTACTCAATTACTCTCTTTCCCGACGATCTCAAGCCCCGGCCGGAAAAGAAAAAGGGGGCATTTCGCCCCTTTTTCCGCTGCGCATCCGCGGGGATCCGCATGCGGCAACGGCTATAGCGCGTTATAGAGGCCTTCATCCAAGGTGAAGAACAGTTCAAAGTGGAAGGTTTTGGTTTCCGGCTGGTTCTGGCCCGCCAAGGTGAATGGAATGGCGATCTCAGCGCTCAGGATCTTGTTGAAGGTGTAATAAGCTCCCGGCGCCACCTGGAACAGGTGCGCGCCCGCATCCACGGATTGCCCTTCTGTCATACGGTTGAAATAGAAGTCATAGGACATGGCCAGGTTCACTCCCAGATACCGGTTGTTCCTGGTAACGGCGCGGAAGGGCAGGGGATACTCCGGCTTGGCGAAGAAATGGAGGTTGTCGATCTTGTTCTTGGAGTTGTCCTCCGTATTGAAAGAATAGGACGCGTTGCTGTAGAGATTCACATTGGGGAAATTCTTATCGTACATGCCGCCGAAAGTCATGGTGGCGTAGTTGCCCGCGTTCATGATGTCCTCGAAGCCTACCGGCAGGGAAATGGCCAGGAAGCCGCCGCCGCCGGTGACCGGATCGCCGTATTTCAGCGCGAGCACGGGACGATCCAATCCCGTATGCCCGGTGCTATCTACCATGAGGTAGGTGATGGCCATGGAAGCTTCCAGCTTGTCGAGCAATCCGAACTTTCCTTGCATGGGCAGGGAAGTGGGATTGTTCTCGTTTTGCCGGCCATCGCTTTCCCAACTGTCTTGGTAAACGCCGTCGATGGATGTCCTGTCCACGCCGACATTGATTTGCATCACGCGGGCCGCTATCGGCATGAACTCATCCAAGGCGAAAAGCGCCGAAGCCGTGCAGAAAGCGGTTAGGGTGCTCAGCATCATCTTATGGGACATTCCGTGCTCCTGATCGTTTTACGGATTGCAATCCGTCCTCGGTCGGCAAAAGATACATGCTCAGTTTAACCGTTTTCAGGACATGATTTCAACTTTTTGATGTTGAATGCCTGATATTTACGGGAGGGACGGTTAAAACGGCATGGGCCATCTCCGGGGCCTATCCGGGGAGCAAGGCGTGGAAAGGCGGGTTAGACTATATTGTTAGCCGGATGGCCCCATGAAATTCACCAAGAAATCGGACTATGCGCTGAGAACCATGCAGTTCTTGGCCCGGCAATGGTTCCAGCCCGATGGCGGTGAATCGGGTCGGCCGCATCCCGTTCCCGTGCAAGCCATCTCTGAGCAGTCGCACCTTTCCATGCGCTTTCTGCAAGGCATAGTCTCACGCCTGTCCAAGGCCAATTTATTGCGGACCGTTCCCGGGGTCAAAGGCGGCATCATGCTGGCACGGCAGCCCGAGAAAATTTCCATCCTGGACATCATCGAAGCCGTGGAAGGCAAAATCAACCTGATGAATTGCCTCGAGCATCCCGATCATTGCGGCGATTTCCAAGGCTGTTCCATCATGACCGTGCTTGCCACGGCCCAGACCGCTTTAGTGGGCAGCCTGGCCAATACCAATCTCAAGTTGATGGTGCGGGCCAAGCAGGATCCTTTCAATAAGCTGCCGGAAAAGCATTTCCTCAAGCCGCAATTCGGCTGTCCCGTGCTCAAATAGTCCGCCTCCGCTACGCACCCGCCTTTTTTCCCCCGGGATGCTTCAAAACGATTGATCCCGCGCCCATTATTGAGCATTTTTTAGCCCTTGTAAACCAAGCAAGGAAAATCCATGAAGTTGCATGAATACCAAGCCAAGGCCATCCTCCGCCAGGCCGGCCTGCCGGTGCCTAAAGGCGAAGTGGTCTTCAAGGGCGAAGAGGTGGCCGCGGGGCTGGCCAAGCTGGGCATGAACTCCGGAGTCGCCAAGGCGCAAGCCTATACCGGCGGCCGCGGTAAAGCGGGCGGCATCAAGTTGTTCAAGACAGCGGAAGAAGCGTTGGCCCTTACCAAGCAACTGCTGGGCATGACCTTGGTCACCAAGCAAACCGGGCCGGAAGGCGTCAAGATCGAAGCCGTGTTGTTGGAAGAAGCCAGCGATATCAAACGCGAGCTGTACGTAGCCGTGACGCTGGATCGCGCCAAGGCCAACATCGTGTTCATCCTGAGCCCGGAAGGCGGCATGGACATCGAGGACGTGGCCGAAAAGACCCCGGAGAAAATCCTGAAGCTGTATCCCGCCTGGGGCCGCAATATCGATGCCTCTCTGGCCGCGCAAGGCGCGAAGTTTCTGGGCCTGGAAGGCGAACAGGCCAAGGCCTTCGCCGACGTATTGGAAAAGCTCTATCGCATTTACCAGGAGAAGGATTGCACCCTGCTGGAGATCAATCCCTTGGTGGTGAACGGCGCGGGCGCGCTATCCCTGCTGGATTGCAAGTTCAACATCGACGAGAACGCGGTGTATCGGCAGAAAGATACCGGCGGCGACGAGAATGCCGAGAAGGATCCTTCCGAAATCGAAGCTTCCAAATACGGCCTCAGCTACATCAAGCTCGACGGCGACATCGGTTGCATGGTCAACGGCGCGGGCCTGGCCATGGCCACCATGGACACCATCGCCTATTACGGAGCCCAGCCGGCCAACTTCCTGGACGTGGGCGGATCGGCTTCCGAGGAGGCCGTCACCAAGGCCTTCGAGATCATCAGCTCGGACAAGAACGTGAAAGCCATCCTGGTGAACATCTTCGGAGGCATCATGCCCTGCGATCGCATCGCCCGCGGCGTGGTCGGCGCGGTCAAGACCACCGGTCTTAAGGTTCCCCTGGTGGTGCGCCTGGAAGGCACCAACGTCAAGGAAGGCAAGGAAGTCATCGAGCAGTCGGGCCTGAACCTCATCAGCGCGCTGGATCTCGACGATGGGGCTAAGAAGGCCGCGCAATTGGTCAAGACCGGCGCCGGCAAAGGAGCGAACTGAAATGGCCATTTTGATCGGCAAAGAAACCAGACTCATCACCCAGGGCATCACCGGCAAGGCCGGGCTTTTCCATTCGCAGAAATGCCGCGAGTACGGCACCAACGTGGTAGGCGGAGTCACTCCCAAAAAGGGCGGCACCACCGTGGACGGGTTCCCGGTCTTCAACAGCGTGGCGGAATCGGTCAAGGCCACGGGCGCCAACGCCAGCATGATTTTTGTCCCGGCCCCATTTGCGGCGGACGCCATTCTGGAAGCGGCGGATGCAGGCGTGCATTTGATCGTGGCCATCACGGAAGGCATTCCCGTCATGGACATGCTGAAGGTGCACAACTACTTGAAGTCCAAGAATTGCATCCTGATCGGACCCAACTGTCCCGGCGTGACCACGGCGGGCGTGTGCAAAATAGGCATCGCTCCCGGCCCCATCCACAGCAAAGGCCGCATCGGCATCGTGTCCCGTTCCGGCACTTTGACCTATGAAGCCGTGCATCAGACCACGGTGGCGGGCCTGGGCCAGACCACGGCGGTGGGCATCGGCGGCGATCCCATCCACGGGCTCAGCCATATCGACGTGGTGAAAATGCTTAACGCGGACCCGGAAACCGAAGGCATCATCCTCATCGGGGAAATCGGCGGCAGCGACGAGGAAATCGCGGCGGCCTGGATCAAGGACAATGTCAAGAAACCCGTGGTGGGCTTCATCGCCGGCGCCTCGGCCCCCAAGGGCAAGCGCATGGGACATGCGGGCGCCATCATCGACGGCACCTCCGGGACCGCGGAAGCCAAGATCAAGGCATTGAAGGATGCCGGAGTGACGGTAGCCGCCACGGCGGCGGAAATCGGGGCCAAGATGGTGCAGGCTATGAAGGCCGCGGGGAAGTAAGACTAAGAGCAAGAGCAAGGGAAGATCGTCGGGCGTCGGGTGTCGGGCGTCGGATAAATCAAAAAAGGTGAAGCCAATGCTTGCATTGGTCTTCAACGCCAGACGCCCGACGCCCGACGAAATGTTGGTCAGGACTCGGAAAGTTCAATCAACACTGAAATCGGAAAGAAGGTTTTCTCATGGCTAGATCAAAAATCGCCCTCGTAGGAGCGGGACAAATCGGCGGCACCATGGCCCTGGTCGCGGCCCAGAAGCAATTGGGCGACGTCATCACCGTGGACATCATGGAAGGCGTGCCCCAGGGCAAGAGCCTGGACATCATGCACGGGCGATCCCTGATTCCCACCTCCAGCAACCTCATCGGATCCAATTCTTACGACGCCATCGCGGGCGCGGACGTGGTGATCGTGACGGCGGGCCTGCCACGCAAGCCGGGCATGAGCCGGGACGATTTGCTGGACGTGAATTTCGGCATCGTGAAGACGGTGGGCGAGAACATCAAGGCCAAGGCGCCGGATGCTTTCGTGATCGTGGTGACGAATCCTCTGGATGCCATGGTCTACGCCATGCAGCGCGTGACCGGTTTCCCGGCGCACCGCGTGGCGGGCATGGCCGGCGTGCTGGACTCGGCCCGCTTCGCCGCCCTGGTGGCGATGGAACTGAACGTATCGAACGAGGACGTGCAGGCCCTGGTCATGGGCGGCCATGGCGACACCATGGTTCCCCTCATGCGCTATTGTTCCGTGGGCGGCATTCCCGTCACCCAACTGCTCTCGCGCGAGAAGCTGGATGCCATCGCCAAGCGCACCGCCAATGCGGGCGGGGAAGTGGTGGCTTTGCTCAAAACCGGTTCGGCATTCTACAGCCCGGCCCTCTCCGCCATCCACATGGCCGAGGCCTACCTCAAGGACAAGAAGAACGTGCTTTCCTGCGCCGCCAAGCTGAACGGCGAATACGGCGTCAAGGGCCTGTACGCGGGCGTGCCCGTGATCATGGGCGCAGGCGGCATCGAGAAGGTCATCGAAGTGGAGCTGGATGAGACCGAACGCAAGGCGTTCGACGTGTCCATAGCCGCGGTGAAATCCCTGGTGGAATGGGTCGATAAGAAGATGTCCGCATAGCGGACGTCCGTATTCGCGGGGAGGATGGGAGCGCGCGGAGGTCAGCGCGCGTTCAGGACCAGGTGCGGGGAACCTTTGCCCTGATCGAGGGACAAGGTGGGCAGGGAAGCCAGCCCCATCGCGTCCCGGCCGAGCATGTCATAGGCCGGACCGCGCGAGTCGCGGATCAGACGGATCCCGCTCCTGCGCGCGAAGGGCAGGGTCCCGGCGGCGGGGAAGGTAACCTGCAGGTCAACATAGCCGTCCTGGGTCCAGGTGCCGTTGTTGATGGCTACGGTCTTGAAGGCGGTCTGGCCGTATTTGTCCTGGAATTGCTTTCCCACCGCGAGCACGCCGTCCGATTCGTCCCCGCTGGCGCGGGAACCGGGGGTGGTATCCAGGAACCAGCTGTCAAGGTTGGCGGTGGTGCGGAAGCCCTGGAACATCACTGCCGCGCCGTTGCGTGCGGAAGGGGTGATGGCCCGATATTCAAACCAATACCCATAATTGGCGTCGCCGGAAGGCACGCGCAGCCCAAGCAGGCGGCCTTTATGGGCGTCATTGTCCTGCGCATAGATGCGATAGGTGCCGGAGGAGGTGACTTCCTTGATCTCGTCCGCATCCTCCCAGCCTACGCGCCATTTGTAAAGCACGTTGAAGTGGCCGGTGGAGCCCCCGTGGCCCATGATATCGTATGGATTGCCGTATTCGTTGGTCTGGGTGGTGGTGCCAGGTGTGCCGAACATGTCCGGTCCGGCTTCGATGGAATGGGCATGGGGCAATCCCAGTGAATGCCCCAGCTCGTGGCCGGTAACGCCCGCGCTATAGCTGCCGTTGATCCAATCGGCATCGCGTAGGTTGGAAAGCCCGGACCAGCCGATTGTGATGAGCGGGAAGTTGGCCACGTAGACGTCGTAGTCGGTGCCGCGTTTGAGGCCGGCGGCGGTCAACTGCGACGCGATCCAGGATTGCAGGCTGCTGAAGTTGGCGCCGTAGTCGGCGCGCGTGCCCGGCGCGGACAGGATGATGCCGTAGATACGCCAATCCCATTCGAAGGCGTTGCGGGACATGGATCTGTACAGGGTATTGATGGCTGTGTTGGTCTTGACGATCGCGGCCGTATCCACCGCGTAGGGCGCATCGGAGAATCCGATGCGGATGACCATGGCCTTGAGCTTGCCGGAGTAGATCTTGCTCACCTTGGGGATCTGCGCAGTCTTGGCAAGGGGAGCGGCCAATCCGTCGTCGGTACCGCAAACCATCTCTTCTTCGGCGGCCAGCGGACGTACCAGTCCCAAGCACGCAGCGAGCGCAAGCATGCAAAGTCCCTGCATGGGGTTCCTATTCATTGCCGTCCTCCCACTTCCGGATGGAACCGCTGGATCCCAATCCGCTCGGTTCGTATGCTTATATGGATACCGTAAAAAAAGCCGGCGGGCATGGAAAAAAAACCGATCATACCGTTACCCTTGGTCCTGCGAATAACCGGCCCTGGAAAGCGCTTGGGAGGGATGATTTTCCCGAAAGCGCTTCCGGAACAGTGGGTACCATGATCGCGGAACATCATGGCAATTATAAAGCTTGGCAGAGCGTGCGATGGCTGATTCCGTAGCCGGAAACCGCTCCCTAAGGACGTCTTTTTTGCGATGGTTGGGAGTCGCGGCGGTTATTTCTTTCCTGTGGGCATGCACGGAAAAATCCGCTCCGGTAAAGGTGCAGGAAAACGGCGCGAAAATCCCTTTTGACGCGAGCGTAGCCGGATTGCCGGAAGCTCTGCCGATGGGAGAGATACGGGCCTCGGACGGGGATACCGTGCGTCTGACGGTTTCTTTTGTAGCCAAATCCATTTCCGGCCATAAGGTCCGCATGTTGGCCTATAACGGCAGCGTGCCCGGGCCCGTCATCAAGGTAGCGCAAGGCACGGAAATCATCGTGCTCCTGAAAAACGAAACCAATCTTCCTGCCACCTTGCATTCGCATGGCGTGAGATTGGACTATCGCAGCGACGGCGTGCCCGCAACCGATCGGCCCGCCGCCGATAGCGGAATGACTTCCGTCTACCATATCCGCTTTCCCGACGCGGGGATTTTCTGGTACCATCCGCATTACCGCGAGGATTACCAACAGGATTTGGGATTATACGGCAGCTACCTGGTGGCGCCCAAGGACAGCACCTATTGGCCGCCCGTGCAGCGCGAGGCGGTGCTGATGCTGGACGATGTGGCCATGCGCGGGGACGCGCTGGAACCCTTCTACGCGGGCCTTTCCGATCATTCCCTGATGGGCCGCTTCGGCAATGTCTTTCTGATCAACGGGGATACGGCCTTCACCATGCACGTGAAACGCAATGAGATGATCCGTTTCTATGTCGTGAACGCATCCAACTCGCGCGTGTACAACCTGGGCTATTCGCGCGATATGGACATGAACATCCTGGGGGCCGACAACGGGCGTTTCGAATTCCCTTCCAGCCGCGAAACCTATATGGTAGCGCCCTCCGAACGCGCCATCTTCCAACTCCGGTTCAACGACGGGCTGGATGATTATGATACCTTGGATCTTTGGAACGTGACGCCGGGAGGCGTGGGGGTGCTGGGGCATTTCGTGTACGATGCGGACACCGCCGAACCCGATCTGAGTTCGAGCATCACCCTTAAGCAAAGCCCGCAAGCGGCGGCTTCCATCGATCCCTTCCGGCCGTATTTCAACAAGCTCCCCGACGAGGAAATCCTCCTCACCGGATACATGGACATGTCCGCGCCGCTGGCCAAAGCGGCCGCCGCGGAGCACGACGCCGACCCGTCCAACAAATTGGGGGTTGAATGGAGCGACAGCGTGCATGGCCCGGGCATGCTGGCCATGAACGAACTGGCCAATGCGGCCAATATGCATTGGGCCATCCGCGATTTGAGGACGGGCAAGGAGAACCACGATATCCAATGGGTATTCAAGCGGGGCGGCAAAGTGCTGATCCGCGTACGCAACGATACCACCGCCTCCGGTCCGGACCCCGGGCGCATGTTCCATCCCATGCCGCATCCCATCCATTTCCATGGACAAAGATTCCTGGTGGTGCGGGAGAACGGCAAGGTGCCTTTGGAAGGCCTGGCCTGGCGCGACAGTTATCTCATCGGCCGCGGCTTCACGGTGGATCTTTTGCTGGATGCGGATAATCCGGGCGACTGGATGTTCCATTGCCATATCGCCGAGCATTTCGAGGACGATATGATGGGGCATTTCCGCGTGTCGGACCACATCGATTCGCTACCCGCGACTTTCGATTGGTGCTTGAGCCTGGCCTTGGGGCAGCGGGTGGATTCGCTCCGCCGCGACACGGCGTTGGCGGTGGAAATTCCGGAAATCATTCTGGGATCGATCCGGGGTGTCCCGGACATCGCCGGCGGTAAAGCGATCGATCCCGCCATCGCCTCGGACGGTTTCGCGTATTTCCAGGATGCCGATCAGCCTGCGCGGAAAATCGCCGCGCCCTTGGGCGCCGACGGGAGTTTCGCTTTCCATGCGGCCGATTTATTGGGCCTATCCGAACAGGCGCGCGCGCTCGTCTACCTCAGGCCCAAGTCAGCCGCGTATCGCATGGCGCCGGATACCCTGCGCTTATCTTTGGATCGGCGCGGTAAATCGGCCTGGTCCCTCGATCTGGATTTGGCGGGCGATACGGCCCTGGCGGGGCTGACAGGCGAGTCTTCCGTGGTAAGCCGCATGCAGGGGACGGTATCGGGAAAAGTGAACGGATTCGATTCGGATCTGGAGCGCGACACTGTATATTTCCGGAATATGATCTACCCCGAGCTTTTCGCCGATGCGCCTTTGCGGGCCGACGGAACCTTCAGCCTCGATGCTTCCGATCTGGTGGCCTCGCTGGATGGCCTGCACGCTTTCCATATCTTCATCAAGCCGCAGACCGGCAAGCGCCCTACCGATCCGGATACCGTGCGCGTTAACGTGAGCATCCCATGAACGCGGGGACGGATAATATCCTGGACCGGGTGGGGATCCTGGGCGCCATGGACGCGGAGATCTCGCAATTCCTGGAACACGCGGAAACGCTGGAGCGCACCGAATGGCGCGGTTTCGTTTTCCATCGCTTGCGCCTGCGCGGCCGCGAGGTCATCCTGGTCAAGTGCGGGGTAGGCAAGGTGTTCTCCGCCCTGGTCAGCCAGCATCTCATCGATGCCTACCTTCCCTCCGCCTTGCTGTTCACCGGCGTGGCCGGGGCCTTGAATCCGGCCTACGCCATCGGCGACGTGGTGGTGAGCCGCGATTGCCTGCAACATGACGTGGACGGAAGGGCCTTGGGCTTCGCACGCGGGAACCTGCTCTATACGGACATGAAAATCTTCGCCGCCGAAAGCTCCCTGCTGGCTTCCGCGCTTTCCGCCCGCGCGGACGGTCATAAAATCCATGCGGGGCGCATCCTCACCGGCGATCAATTCATGACGCGGGACGAAATCAACCAGCACCGGTACTTGCGGGAGGAAATGCAAGGCGATGCGGTGGAGATGGAAGGGGGCGCCATGGCCCAGGTCTGCGCCGTGAACGGGCTTCCCTTCCTGGTCATCCGCACCATATCCGATCGCGCCGACGGCGACGCCGTGCACGACTTCAACCGCTTCCTGCCCGTGGTGGCGCGCAATTCCCTAGCCATCGTCGATCATATCCTGTCGGCATAAGCCGCGGGCCCACGGCCGGGTAGCGGGCCGTTCGCGTTCCGCAAGCGCCAGCGGAGTTCCGTAGGAGGGTTAGGATCAGGGGCGCCGCATGGCCGCCGCGGCTATCGTCCCGGTGAACGCAGCGAAGGCCCGGGAGTATTGGAACGAGTCCCTCCCCCGGGTATGGGACCGGCGCCCTCGCGCAGTATTTCCGGCGCGTCCCCAATCAGGGAGATCACCGTAGTGGGGGTAACCGGCAAGGGACCCAGGTCCACGATCAGATCCACCAGGTGCCCGTAGGTGGCCTCGATATCCGCCGGATCGATGAAATTATCCTCTTCCTGGATCTTGGCCGCCGTGGTGAGGATGACCGCTTCCGGGGCCAATTGGAACAGGGTGTTGGTGAAGGGACTGTCCGGCATGCGCACGCCCAGTTCCGGCCGGTTCACGTCCAGCAGCTTGCGCGAACGCACGGTGGCGGGAAGCACGAAGGTGTACGGCCCCGGCACCACGGATTTCATGTAGCGGAAAGAAGACGTTTCCACCTTGGCGAATTCGGTCAGCGCCCCGAAGTCCCGCACCATCAGGGCCATCAGGTACTTCTTCATCGCCCGCTTGAGATGGTACAGCTTGTGCACGCCCTTCTTGGAAAGCGCGTCGCAGCCCATGGAATAGCCGGAGTCGGTGGGGTAGATGACCACCTCGCCGGCCGCGAAGGCTTCCAGCACTTTCTTCATCAGGCGTACTTCGGGGTTCTTGGGATGCAATTCCAGGCGCATGGAGGCGTTCAATCCTTCAAAGGAGCGGTAAAGATAGGAATTTAGCGGGAGGGGAAATAGGCCGCGCCGTTGGGCAGGAACGCGTTGGCGATGTGCTCCACGCGGGGTTCGCCGCCGGCCGCCGGGAACTCCACGCCCACCACGTCGAAACGCATGTCCCTATCCGATTGCCCGCATTGCCAGCAATAGCGCTGCGCCAGGCGTTGCAGGCGGGCGATTTTCCGGCCGTCGATGCGTTCCAGCGGGCGCCCGGATCTATGCGCGCGGTTGGCCTTGACCTCGATGAAAACAAGCACCCGATCCGGATCTTCCATGATCAAATCGATTTCCCCGCGCCCATGCCGGTAGTTGCGGTGGAGCAGCCGGAAACCGCGCGCGGCCAAAAAAGCCAGCGCGTGATCTTCGCCCCTGCGTCCGGCCCGGCAATGGTTTTCAAAGATGGGGAAGGGATCATTCATAGGGAAGGCCCAGGAAGCGGACCTCCCGCACGATTACCGGTTTGGCGGCGGCTGCGGAAGCGGCGGAGGTTCCGCCGGATCCGAAGCGGAGCTTGCCTTTTTCCAGCAGTATGCCCCCCAAGGCCAGGTATTGCGGCCCATCCGTTTCGGAGAGCGCCAGGCGTATGGGTTTGCGCCCGTCGGCTTCCAGGGTTATCGATTTGGGGTAGGCATAGGCGGAGGTCGATGCTTCCGGGGATTGGAATCCGGCTTCGATGACCATGCCGGTGATCATGACCTTGCCCGGGAAGGCGAATTCGATTTCCGCGTCCTCTTTGGAAGCGGAGGGCGCCACCCAGGCGGTGGAACGCTTGCCGTCGAAGAGATTGGCCGCTGACGCGACGGCCGTGCCGGACTCGGAACCCGGCGCAGAGCCCGCGGGACCGGAAGCGGAACGCGGGACCACCCAGCGCAGGCCCCCGCCCGCCGGGGCGGGCCGCAACAGTAGGAAGGCCAAGGTGCCGAGCACGATGGCAAAGAGCCCCAGGATGCCCCACAGATACCCGCGCGAAACGGCCATGGGTTCTCCGGTGTAGCGGCGATCCTTGCCGCGGCGATCGGTGATGCGCAAATCCGAAGGGGCCGGGGTCTTGACGGGAACGGCTTCCGGGGCCGCGTCGAAATGGGCCGAGTCCAGATCGCGGAGCAATTCGTCCGCATTCTGGTAGCGATCCGCCTTGCTTTTCTTAAGGCACTTGGCCACGATCAGTTCCAGGCGCGGCGGCACATCGGCTGCTTTTTTGCCCAACAGGGGCGGCGTTTCATGCACCTGCTTGTAGGCCACCGCCAAAGGCGTATCGGCCAGGAAAGGCGGCCTCCCCGTCACCATCTCGTAGATGATGATCCCCAGGCCGTAGATGTCGCTTTGGCCGTCCACCAATCCGCCTTCGCATTGTTCCGGGGCCATGTATTCCGGGGTGCCCATGGCCATGCCCGTGGTGGTGATGCTGGGCGCGTCGATGACCTTGGCGATGCCGAAGTCCGAGATGAAAACCTTGTCGCCAGGCTCCACCATGATATTGCCGGACTTGATGTCGCGATGCACTATCTCGTTCTGGTGCGCATATTTCAGCCCCCGGCAGATCTGCTTGGTGATGGCGATGATGCGATCGTAGTCCAGCTTTTTCTCGTCCCGGATCAATTTGCTCAGGGTGGTGCCCTGGATGTATTGCATGGCGATGAATTTCTGGCCGTTCTCGTCGCCATAGTCGTAGATGGTGACGATGTTCTGGTGCTGCAGGCGGGAGATGGCGTAGGCTTCGGTGAAGAAGCGCTCGGAGAACTCGGCGCTGCGCGCCAACAGGCTGGGAAGGATTTTCAGGGCGACCACGCGTTCCAGGCCGGACTGCACGGCCCGGTACACGTCGCCCATGCCGCCTTTGCCGATATGCTCGACGATGGTGTATCCGCCGAACCGGTGCTGCGTGAAGGCGTCCGGTTCCGTCGTTTTGATCGCGGCCTTATCCATGGCTTGTCCTTTCCACCCTGGACCTTCCGCTCGCCGCATCTCCGCGCCGGTAGTTCCCGCCGTAGTTGAACA
>JANYDA010000035.1 GCA_025360005.1 Fibrobacteria bacterium | reverse complement strand
ACTTCTCCCGCCGCTATGGAAGAGACAGGATGGGATACCACCTTGACAGTTCAGGGCATCAATCCCCTGATCAAGACCGCCATTGATCGGTCAGTAGTCTCCGCCGGCAGCAACGGCCGCCTGCACGGGAAGGGGGGCGCGGTGAAATCAGGGGGTTGCGGAACATGCCATAAGGTACAAGATATGCCTCGGCTACGCCTTCCGAGTCTGTGTGAATCATCAGGGGGCCGGCAGCAGGGCAGCTTCAAAAACCGCCAAGGTTTCCGCCGCGGCCCTTTCCCAGGTGAATTTCCGCGCGTGCTCCAAGCCTGTCCGGATGCAGCGCCCGCGCAGCTCCTCATCCAGGTACATGCGCTCCATGCAGTCCGCCAATCCGGGAATATCCCCGCTCTCGAAAAAGAGAGCGCTATCGCCGCCCGCTTCCACCAGGCCGGAATTGCGCGCGCAAATCACCGGGCAGCCGCAGGCCATCGCCTCCACAACGGGAAGCCCGAAACCTTCATAGTTGGAGGCCAATACCAAAGCCAGGGAATTAGCATACAGCGCGCGCAATTCGGTATCCGGGATATAGCCCAGAAAGTCCACGCTGGCGCGGATGCCGAGCGAGTCGAGCAAGGCCGGGACATGGGATTGCCCCCAGCCGGCCGCGCCCACCACCTTCAACCTCCCGCTGTGTCTCGACAGAAAGCGCGCGAATGCCTGGAGGATGTGGACCAGGTTTTTCCCGGGCTCGATGGTACCGACGAAAATGAAATCCATCCGGGCCGCCCCCGAATCCTGGCCGGTAACGGGGAATTTATTCCCCGAATAGACAACCCGGGTTTTCCACCCCAAGCGGGGATAGTAGCGCGCGATATCGCGCCGGGTATTCTCGCTGACGGTGACTATGGCCTTGGCTTGCCGCCCCGTAAATGAAATCAGGAATTTCATGAGGAAACGTTTGGCGGCGGAAAACCGCTCCGGCGATACCTGCTCATAGAGATCGTGGATGGTGATGACCTGGGGAACCGGGCAAAAGAGCATTCCCATATTGCCCACCGAATGCAAAAGGCCGAAGCGCCGCGCGCGAAAGGGGAAGAAGCAATGGAAGTAGGCCAACCGCAGGTTGCGGCTGCGCAGGGGGATCACCAGCAAACGCACCCCTTCCAGGGCCGCAAAGCTGGGGGCGGTCCCCTTATGGATCAGCAAGGTAAGCTCCCAATCCGGACGCAGGCGGCGGATTTCGGATATGATGTGGTACGCGTAGTTGCCGATGCCGCCCAAATGATTCTGGAGGAACAGGGCGTTGAAGCAAAGGGAAAGACCGCGGGCTTGGCCTGCATAACCGTTGCCCGTTTCCGTGCGCTTCATGCGCCTATCCCCTTGGCCGCGGGAATGCCCGCATCCCTGAAGGCGGCCAGAAAGTATTCCCTATAACGCTGGTGCATTTTCGCTTCCGTGAACTCGGCCGCGCGCGCCAACGACCGGACGCTCGCCGCGCGATAGGCTTCCGCACTGGCGAGCAGGCCCGCCACGGCACGGCCCCAAGCGCGGAAGTCCCCGTCATCCGCCAGCAGGGCGGCATCCCCGCCGATTTCCGGCAAACTGGAATTGCGGAATGCGCATACCGGAACGCCTTGCGCCATGGCCTCGATAACGGTAAGGCCAAATCCCTCGAACAAGCTCGGGAACAAAAAGAAATCCGATTGCCGGTACAGGCCGGCGAGTTCGGTTTCGGAAACCAGGCCATGGAACAGGACTTGGACTTGGGGCGGCAGGCTAGAGGACAGTGCTTTTAATTCTGCTTCTTGTTGGGGGCCGATTTTCCCGGCCAGATGCAGTCGGCAATGCCTGTCCCCGCCCACCAACGCGAGATGGGCCAGCAACGCCGGTATGTTTTTACGCGCCTCGAAGGAGCCGACGTAAAGAAAGCGGACGGTATCGCCCGGGCCGGGCGCTTGCCTGGGCGCGCCGGCCGGGCGCATGCGGATGCCAATCAGCCTGGACGTGATGGAATACGGATCGATGGCCGGGAAGAGCTCCAAGGCCCGGTGGCGGGTGAATTCGCTGATGGCCACTTTAAAACGTGCTTTGGCGGCCACCCGGTTCTTATGGAGATAGTGTAGATAGCGCATCCATTTGCGGGGCTCATGGTTGGCGAAGCGCTCGAAGATGATGAAATCATAATGCAAGATCATTTGCGGCAGTACCGAGCGCAGCACGCTACGCAATTCCGCGTGGATGATCAATCCCGCCCTGGCAGCCACGTCCCTGTATCGTATGGTACTGAACAGACCATGGAAGCGTTCAAAGCGGCCTAACCAGGGGATTGGCCGGACATGCGCAATGAGCTCCGAAGGCACGCCCCAGGGCTCCAGGAAATACCGGGTGACTTCCGGCGTGGAAATGTACCGAACGTCACGGAAAACGGGATCTTGGCGGAACAGGCGTACCAATTGGGAAATGACCTGGGGGATGCCCCGGAGATCCTTCCCGAAGGCCAGGAAGGTAACATCCAGGTAAACGTCCTTGCTCACGCCTTCCTTTTGGCCGCGGCCCAAATGGTTCCGTATACGTTCTTGCCGGTGAGGAAGGCGAACGCCGAGCAAAGCCGGTAGATGAGCGTGTATTTCACGAGCGCGAAACCTTTGGCGGCATAGAAAGGATCCAGGGACAGGTCTTCCGCTTTGAAACCGGAAGATCGCAGGAAGCGCGCCAGCACGGGAGCCGTGAAATGGGTCAAATGGATTTCATCCATGCTCCCGTCCAAGGTGATGGCGGGCAAGCCGTAAACGCCGAACCGCTTTTCCTTACCCAAAGCGCGCAAAAGCCTGCGCTTGATGGCGCCCAGCGAAGCGATATCGTTGGGCACGGCGATGAAAAGCATGCCCCCGGGCACCAGCAGATCGCGGCAAACCTTCAACAATGCGCGCGGATCCGGAACATGCTCCAGCACATGGAAAAGGGTAATGTTATCGAATCGTTCCCCGCCGAAGTCGATGGTCTCGGCCGTGCCCGGGATAAGATCGATGGCGAACTTCTCCTTAGCCAGATCGATGGCGGACCGGGAAACCTCGGTTCCTTTCACGGGGGAGAAAAGGGAGCGGGCATGGTGGAGGAACTGGCCTATGCCCGCGCCGATATCCAATAAGCTCCCCGCCTTCGCCCGCTTGCGCATTTTCCCAAGGCGCCGTTTCCAGAGGCGATCCCGTTCCGTACCCGCCGCCACCCATTCATTGTATTGCCCGGGAAGGGAGTAGAAGGCGACGATATTTTCCAGCGCGGGGCGGGGGCTGTCGAAAACGGCTCCGCAAGCCAGGCATGCCGCATAATGCTTTTCCGCATCGGTTTGCCGGATATCGCCGCTGCCGCATAATACGCATGCTCGCAAGGTTTCCATGTTCATGCCTCCGGCCTCCATACCACTCTGCCCAGGGCGGCCCCGCCCGCCCGTCTTATTTGGATCATCGCATCAGCGCCTGGTCTAGCAACGGAATGGGAAAACAGCATCGCCATGGAACTGTTGTATCGCTGCCTCATCCAGGGACCGTTCCCGCTACAATTGCACGTCGGTGTTGAACAAGGGGAAGTACTCCGGGCAATACCGCAGATCACGGCTGCGTTCGCCGATTTTCCGGGCCGGAGCGCCGGCCACGATTTCGTAGGGCCCGCAGGATTTGGACACCACGGAGCCGGCACCCGCGATGGCGCCGCGCCCCATTTCCACTCCCGGCAGAATCATCGCCCGCGCCCCCAGCCATACATAGTCGGAAAGGATCACCGGCTTGGGGATGGCCGTGAAGTCCGGGCTATGGGGATCGTGTGTCAAAGAGATGAGGTAGCATTCCGGGGAAATACTCACGTTCTCGCCTATCCGCAAACCGCCCCTGCCGTCCAGCACGCACTTTCGGTTCACTACGGAATGATCGCCGATTTCAATCCGCCTGCCCGTGAAAAAGCACCCCATGTTCACGGAGGCCCGCCGGCCCATCTTGATGCGGAGAATCCTGGTCAAATAGAATCTGCGGATGAAATGGAAAGGAATGTGCGTGACCACACCGTTGTATCCTTGGAACGCTAAAGCTACCAGCAAGACTTTGAGGGGGTTGCCGTGTAAGGGAGCGCTCATAGAGGCAGCATCAGAGCAAAGCGTATTTGACCGTCAAAGCATGCACCCAACTCAACCCATTCCAATACTGCACCGCATAATCAACCGCGATCCCGTCCGATTGAAAGGTGAACCCGCTCGCCAGCTTCAAAGCATTGCCGCCCTGCAGCTCGCCCGGCCGCTGGTCCGTGGCCTTGAGAAAATAGTACCGAGTCTCCACCCAATCCACCCGGCTGCCCGCGCGCAGGGTCAGGCTGGGAAGATAGGCGTATTCCAGTCCGCCCGAAAGCCTGGGAACATCGTGCCAGGGAAGCTCCAGATCCGCCACCACCTTCGCCTTGGGAAGATCGAAAGGAGAATAGAACATGCCTCCCTTAAGGGAGACGGGAAGCAAACCACCTGTACTGCCGCCGGTATAGTGCGCCGCTTCCTTCCGGCCCAAGTTGAGGAGAGCCAAGCCGAACCCTACATTGCGCGTGCTGGGCTGATAAAGCATTCCCGCATCCACGCCCCAACCCAAGGCCAATTGGGAGCCTTCAAAATCTCCCAGATATTCGGAAAGCCCCTTCAGCGTCAGACCCAGACGCACATTGTCGTTCAGTTTCCTGGCGCCTGTGAAAGAGGGGTTGAAAGAAACCGGCAGCAGCTTTTTGCCGGAAGCATTGCCATTCTCATCCAGCTCTTCAATGTGACCATAGTTGATGTAGGCGGCGGAGAAGGCATAATTCATTCCACCTGCGCCCGGATAAGCATAGCTTGCGTTTCCGGATGCGATATCCAAAAAGTGGTAACGGAAGGTGCCGGCCACGGTACGGGCCCCTTCCGACTTGGAGACGCCCGCGGGATTGTATCCCACCGCGTCCAAGCCTTGGGCCAAGCTGGTATAAGCCCCGGCCAAACCCGCAGGCCGTGAGAAGACCAGCGTTTCCAAGTATTGGAACTCGGCCGTACCGACCCTATCGGAATATTCCTGGGCGGAAGCCAAGCCACAAACGCAAAAGACGAAGAAGCCGCACGACCGGACAAAGCAGCTCGGCAAAAGTCGGGATATGCTTGGTTTCCGGGCTAAAATCACGGGGACAAGGTACATAATGGAGAAATAAAAACAATCATTGGGCGCGCCCCTTCGCGCTTGTTCCACCCCCAAATGGGGCTCCCATTCCTTGCAAGTACGTGGGTGGGTAGCTATCTTAGCCACTCCCTTGGAAGTAAAAACCCAAGGGGAGCCCGAGCTAGTAGCTCAGTTGGTAGAGCAGCGCCCTTTTAAGGCGTGGGTCGAAGGTTCAAATCCTTCCTGGCTCAGATCTTCAACCCCCGGGTCGCCCGCTTTCTTTGGATTGTGGGGGATACCGGGGGTTCTTTTTTCCCCCTTTTTTTCAACTGCAACAGACCGGCCCCGGCCCTATTTTCATTCCTGAGGTGGGATGGCCGCCAAAGGGGGAATCCGAAAAAATGCACGCTGGAAATCCTAACTTGCCCGGCTTGCGCTCGGACCTGGCGCGCGCGGCGCTGTTCGCCTGCTTCATAGCCAACCTGGGAATAGGCCTTTGCGGCGGCCAAAGCGCGCCCAACCCTTTGCAAGGCGACGATAACGCCCATGATCCGATGATGATCAAATCGGGTCGGGACTATTTCGTGTTCTATACCGGCGACGGCATAGGGGTGAAAACTTCCAAGGACAGGATCACCTGGAAGAACATCGGCGCTGCGCTCACCACCATGCCCGCGTGGCACAAGCAATACGTGCCCGGCGCCGGCTCCGGCTTATGGGCTCCGGATGTGCATTTCCGGGCCGGCAAATTCTGGCTCTACTACGCGGTGTCCACCAACGGCTCGCGCGTCTCCGCCATCGGTTTGGCCACGGCTGCCAGGCTCAATCCCAACGGCGCCTCGATCTGGCAGGATCAAGGCATGGTGATCAATACCGGCGATGCCAACGACTACAACGCCATCGATCCCAACATCTATGTGGATTCCACCGGAACTCCCTGGCTGGTGTTCGGCTCCTGGTGGACGGGCATCAAGATGTTCCAATTGGATCCGGCCACCGGCAAGCGCGCGGCGGAATCCCCGATGTACTCCCTGGCCTATCATGATAACGGGGCCGAAGGCGCCTTCCTGATCAAGCGTGGAAAGTATTTCTATTTGTGGCTGTCCTGGGACGTCTGCTGCCAGGGCATCAACAGCACCTATAACATCCGTGTGGGGCGGGCCGCCCAGTTGACCGGTCCTTACCTCGACAGCAAGGGGATCGCCTTGATCGACCAAGGCGGGGATTTGATCGATAAAGGCGACGCGCGCTGGAAGGGGCCCGGCCACAATGCCATCTTCACCGAAGGCGATACCGCTTTTCTGGTGAACCACGCTTACGACGCGGAGAACGACGGCCGCGCCACCTTGCAGATCCGCCCCTTATATTGGACCGCCCAGGATTGGCCGACCCTGGACAAGAGCAAAGGCGAAATCGCGGCCCTTGGCTCCCGGGCGAAAAACGGATCGGGGCGGAAAAAACCCCGGGCCTCTCCGGCGGGAAGCCGCGGTTTTGTGGATGTGCGGGGCCGGAAGTCCGACGCGAAGAACGCCGCCACCTCCGCTTCCCGTCTGCCTGCGCCCGCCCGGAAATAGCGCCCACGGCGGCAACCGGCGACTGCCGGCTATATGCGTTTATGCGCGGCCGGTCGCGGGAACAACGGAATCCCCGTCCGCTTCGGCTCCGGTTGGCGCGGAATCCCCGACTTGAGATAATCGCCCATGGAAAAGGAACGCCCCAGGGCGCGCCGGAACAGGATCACGCCATACAGGACCGCCTCCCGCCAGCGGGGGATCCAGGCTGCGATAAAGTGCGGCGCCAGCATTTTCCGCAGCGGGAGCATCTCCGCCTCGTACATGCAGAACAGGATAACGAGCAAGCGTATGTATTTCGCATCCGCCCGCCGGCAACGGAACAGCAGCCGTTTGCTGATGCCCAGATGGGTGAACAGGGACTGCGCGACGCATCTCCGGAACACGTAGGCGGAAGTATGGATTTGCAAGGGATGGAGCTCGTCATCCGTTCCCGCCAGTTCCCGAACCACGCCGCGGTTGAGGTCGACCCAGAACCGCCCGACCGTTTTACCCGATAACACCCAGGTTACCTGGCGATCCTTGAAAAGGCGCCGCACCGGCCAGGGCATGGCGCGGAAGAACCCCCGGAAGTATCCTTCCACCTGATCCAGGCTGGCCTGGGTCCTGGCTTCCACGGCATAGGATTCGCCCAACGCATCGGCCTGCCGGGAGGCGTATTCATCCAAATGGCGATCCCTATCGGTGAACCAGGAACCGGCCGCGATGGCGAACCCGCCCTCCGCGGACCAGGCATCCCCGGAAACCATGCTTACCACCTCCGGCAGGTTTCCGCCCCGGGTCCGGCAGTAGGCTTCCACCTGGGGCGGCGTAATGATGGTGTCGTTGAGATGGAAGGTCTCGCGGTGCAGGTAGCAATGGTTACTGGCAAAGGGAATGGCGTAACGGGCGCCGGACCTGCGTGCGAAATCGGCGAAATCGCTGAGGTAACTCCCGTGTTCCTCCCGTTGCCGGGAAGGTTGATCCATATAGTCGAAGCACATGCGCTCGTTGACGGAACTGTGGCTGCGGAAGACGAAGTCGATGCGGGGATGCCGGTCCAGGATCTGCCGCAAGGGCCCGCCCATGACCCTGGCGTCGTTGGCGTTGAAGAAGGTGGCGCCGCCGCATTCGACCACGGCCGCGCTGTCCGTAAACGGATAGAACTGGTAGGAACTGAGGCGCAAGCCGGGCGCAAGCTCCAGGGTCTTGCCATGGCCTATCTCCGTCACGTTCGCGAATCCCATGGCGATGAGATCCTTTTTCATCCTCCGCGCCGGGGACTTGGGGATGAGGATGGGGGTTTCCCGGGGGAATTTGCGCAAGGATGGTCCATGGAAATGATCCCAATGGATATGCGTGAGATAGATGAAATCGGGACGCAGGGAATCGATGAGCTCGCGCGAGACGGGAGGATAGTTCCACCAAGAGCGCCAATAGGCGCTGCCCACCAGCCAAGGATCGAATACCAGGCTTTTGCCCGCGCCTTTGATGAGCAGCCCGGCATGGGACAGGATTTGGAAACCTACGGATGGGTCGTGCTCGGACGGCATGGTATACCTCGATAGGAATAGCCAAGGATGGCGGGACGTAAAGTTGGAAAGGCCGCCGCGGCCCGGTTGGAGCGCGGCGGCGATGCCTGCGGGGCGCGTTCCCGTTCGGCATCCGGGGGAATGGGAAGCAAAACCGATACCGTTTTTTTTCGCCACTTAGAATAGCACGGCAAGGAAGCGGATCCCCTAATTCCGGAAAAACCGCGGCGGCAAAGGCGCAACGGGCAAGGAAGAGGCGAAATCAAAGGACCGGCCGCGATCAAATTCTGACGGCATGGTTAGGGATTGAGCGTTGGTTTTTTCCGCTGCTGCCTGCAACATCCATCCGCCAACCGGGACCAATGCGTATATAAAGATCATAAGGATCAGATAGCGATTCACCGGGTACCCAGATACCCAACCTGGAGGCTTCCCATGTTCCGCCTTTCTTCCCGACCTGGATTGACGTTCGGCTTGGCCTGCATGGCCCTGGTGGGGGTGTTATGGCTGCGCGCCCCGCGCGCGGAAGCGCCCAAGCTCTCCGCTACCATGCGGTCGACCGCGCCGCCCGCCGGCAAACTGGCGCATGCGACTTTCGCGGGAGGCTGCTTCTGGTGCATGGAGCCGCCGTTTGAAAGGGTGGAAGGCGTGTATTCGGTGCTGTCCGGTTATAGCGGCGGCGAGGAAAAGGATCCCACCTATGAGCAGGTAGGCAGCGGGCGAACCGGTCATGCCGAATCCGTTGATGTGCTCTATGATCCCGCCAAGCTCAGCTACGCCACCCTTTTGGAGGTGTACTGGCGCTCCATGAATCCCACCGATGCGGGCGGGCAATTCGCGGACCGGGGAAGGCAATACCGCCCGGCCATCTTTCCGCGCAATGAAGAACAACGGAGGTTGGCGGAAGCAAGCAAGGCGCAGTTGCAGGCGAGCAGGAAATTCGATAAGCCCATCGTGGTGGAGATAACGCCGTTCAAGGCATTCTATGCCGCGGAGGATTACCACCAGGATTATTACCGCAAGGACCCCGGACATTACCAGGCGTACCGCAAGGGATCGGGCCGGGAAGGATTTCTGGAAAAGCATTGGGGCCAGGATTATCCGGAAGCGCCCGTCATTCCGGTAAGCAAGGACAACGACGGCGTAGAGGAGGCCAAGGCCATGGGAGTAAACAAGAAGTACGTTAAACCCGGCGATGCGGAACTGAAGCAGAAGCTGTCTTCCGAGCAATACAACGTGACCCAGAAAAGCGGCACCGAGCGCCCGTTCGCCAACGCCTATTGGGACAACCATAAGGACGGGCTGTACGTGGACGTGGTGACCGGGGAGCCGCTCTTCAGCTCCAAGGACAAGTTCAACAGCGGCACGGGCTGGCCCAGCTTCACGCGTCCCATCGATCCCGGCGTCCTCAAGAAAGAAGCGGACAAGAGCTTAGGAATGGAACGGGACGAGGTGCGCAGCATGATCGGGAACTCGCACCTGGGCCACGTATTCGACGACGGCCCTGCGCCCACGGGTCTGCGCTATTGCATCAACTCGGCCTCGC